>NZ_BCQP01000058.1 GCF_001552135.1 Actinomadura chibensis NBRC 106107
GCGGGTACCCGCCGGGGCAGGGCGGGCGCCCGGGCGGCGGCGGGCCGAGCAAGCCGCTGATCGCCACCGTCGCCGCGCTGGTCACGGTCGCGGCGGGGGCGGTGCTGTACGTCGCGTGGCCGTCGGGGGACGACTCGTCCGGGAAGACCGGCGCGCATCCGTCGCCGTCCAACACGCAGGTCGCGCAGAAGAACCCGATCCCGCCCGCGACGAAGGAGCAGGCCGCCGCGCTGAACGCGATCCTGAACGCCAGCGTCGACACCCGCCGGATCCTCGCCGGGGCGCTCGGCCGGGCCGGGAAGTGCAAGACGCTGCCGCAGGCGATCCAGGGCTTCCAGATCGTCGCGCAGCGGCGGCAGAACCAGCTCGTCCGGACGCGCGACCTCCAGGTCGACAAGCTCGCGAACGGCGAGCGGCTCCGCGCGTCGCTGACCGAGGCGCTGACGGCGTCCCTCCAGGTCGACCAGGTCCTGCTCCAGTGGGCGCAGCAGAACCAGCCGCGCTGCCACGGCCGGCCGAAGCCGAGCGCGGCGCAGGTCCCGGGCCGCGCGCCGATCGAGCAGCGGGCGACGGCGGCGAAGAAGAAGTTCGTCGTCCTGTGGAACCCGGTGGCGAAGAGGACCGGCCAGCCGCTGCGCAACTGGCAGCGGGTGTGACGGCCGGTCACGACCCGGTTTCGACCTTGGGCGGACGGGTTCCCGTCCGGCGGCGGGGCAGTATCTTGTCACCGTCGTGTCTCACGGGGTAGGGGGCCTCATGCGGTGTCCGGTCTGCGGAGGCGAGACGCCCGCGGCGTTGCCGAGGTGCACGCGCTGCGACGCGCCGCTGAACGGACCGCCGGGCGTCGAGTCGACGACCCGCGACGAGCCCCCGGCGCCGCCGTGGGGAGCGCCGCGGCCCGAGCCGCGGATCCCCGTGCCGTGGGAGACGCCTCCCCCGCCGGGGCAGCCGCCGTCCGACTACACGACGCCGATGCCGCCGTCGGACGAGACGATCACCCGGCTGTCCGCCGAGCCGTGGTCGGAGCCCGCGATCTGGCAGCCGCCCGCGCCGCCGAAGAAGAGCCGGGCCCCGTACTTCCTCGCGGCGGCGGGGGTCGTCCTGCTGCTCGGGCTGGCGCTCGGAATCGTGTTCTGGCCGAGCGGGTCGGGCCCGTCCGCCGGGCCGACGCGAGGCGGGGCGCCGTCGACGCTGCAGAGCCAGGGCGCCGTCCCCGAGACGGAGGAGTCGGCGAGCGGCGGCGACCTCGACGCGCAGGCCAAGGCGGTCGACGGCCTGCTGGAGGAGATGGGCTCGACCCGGTCCGACCTCGGCTCGGTCGTGGTCGCCGGGTGCGGGACGAGCGGCCTCCAGCGCGTCCTCGACGCGCGCAAGGCGCAACTGGAGAAGGCCCGCGCGCTGGAGGTGAGCGCGCTCGACAACGGCGACCAGATGAAGGACGCGCTGGTCCGCGCCCTTGAGGCGTCGTCGGAGTCGAACCAGCGCTACCTGGACGTCGCGCCCGGCTGCCCGTCCGACTCCGAGGTCGCCGACGTCAACCAGCGGGCGAGCGACGCCAAGAACGAGTTCATCGGCTACTGGGCGCCGATCGCGGAGAAGGCCGGGCTGCCCGCCCGCAGCGCCGACGACATCTAGCGGCCCCCGGTCACTCGCCGCCGGGCTGGCCGCTGGGCTGGCCGAGGACGGGCGGCCCGCCGGACGGGTCCTCGAACGGCGCGATGAAGCGCTCGACCCAGCTCAAAACCGGTTCCAGCCAGTCGGTGACGCGCATCGTCTCGGCGACGTCGTCGATCTGGGCGTCCTCCTCGACGCCGATCGCGACGACGGACAGGTCGCGGTAGAAGCCGTCCTGGCCGTCGTCGCCGTAGAGGGCGGTGAGCGCCAGCGGGCGGTTGCGCTCCAGCTCCATCGACAGCGGGTGGCGGCGCAGCGCGCGGAGCCGGTGGCCGAGCTTCGGCGCGGGCGGCTGCTTCAGCCCGGGGAGCTGGTAGTCCAGCGGCGGGGCGGCGGCGTGCTTGTCCGGGGTGCCGCCGCCGTAGGGGAAGATCCGGTCCAGCTCGTGCAGCCATCTGACCTGCGGGATGACCCAGGTCGGGCCGGGCGCGGCGCCCGCCTGCGCGCCGCCGAGCAGGCGTCCGGCGACCTCGGCGACGGCGGCGGTCAGCTCGGCGGGCGGGTACGCGGTGCGCAGCGACCGCGACCGCCTGGTCACGGCACGTTCCAGCACGGTCGCGAGCGCGCACTCGCGCAGCCGGGGCGCGAGCCGCGACCAGGCGCGGCCGAGCTCGGCCGGGACGGCGGGCAGCGGCCGGTTCACGACGTGCGCCAGCACCAGCGTGTCCGCCCACAGCCGGAGCCACGCCCAGTCGGGGTTCCCGGCGACGAGGTCGGCCTCGCGCAGCTCGTACAGGGTGCAGGCCCGGCCGGACCGGCACTCGCAGCCGCACGCGGCGGAGCGGCGGCCGTCCACCGGCGGCGGCGGTCCCGGCAGCTCCGCCTCGCGGCCCTCGCCCAGCGGGACGCGGACGCGCAGCGGGCGGTCCATGCCGTCGGCGAACACGGCCGCGACGCCGGGCCGGAGCGACACCACGGCGCGGGACTGGTCGGCGTCGAGGTTCATCGCCGCGCCGACCTGGTGGCGGTCGTCGAAGGCGGGCAGCCGGTGCACGACCTTCAGCGCCGTGTTCTTGATCACGTCGGGGACGAGCTTGGTCGGGATCTGCTCGGCGACGATGATGCCCTCGCCGTACGCGCGGATCTCGGCGAGCATCCCCGCGAACAGCTCGACGGCGTGCGAGCTGCCGCGCTCCGGGCCGCGGTTGCGGAGCAGCCGGTGCGCCTCCTCGATGACGATCACGTGGCGGAGCGCCGGGTCGTCGGTGCGGTCGCGGCGGCGTTCGCGCATGCGGAGGTGCTCGACGATGCGGATGATGAGCGTCCCCATGAGGAACGCCTTGTCCTCGTCGTTGGCGACGTCCTCGATGGCGAGGACGATGTTGTCGCGCAGCATGCCGCCGATGTCGGCGGGGTGGCCACCCTCGAAGAACCGCCCGGCGGAGCCGATGCGCAGGGAGCGGAGCCGGACGTCCACGAACCCTTGCACGTCGGCCATCAGCTCGCGCCCGTAGCCGACGTCGGAGATGACCTGAAGCGCGGCGTTCTGCAGCTGCTCCAGCGTCGGGACGGCGGGCTCGATCAGCGAGCCGGGCACGCCCGCGCCGGTCACTACGTCCCACCCGTTGTTCTCGTACACGCGCTGGAGCGCCTGCGCCATGATCTGCGGGAACGGCTCCTCGGCGTCGAACGCGGCCTGGAACAGCGCCCGCACCATGTCGATGTGCGCCTGCACCGGGTACCCCGGCTCGGGCGCGAGCGGGTTCACCGACAGCGGCACCGACTCCGGGTCGGACGGGTTCACGACCGTCACCGGCCCGCCGAGGTCCCGGATGCGCCCGGCCATCGCCGCGTACTCCGACTTCGCGGGCTCGATCGCGAGCCACGGGATGCCCGCGCGGGTGAGCTGCTCCAGCAGGTGCCGGACGGTCTGCGACTTGCCCGCGCCCGTCGCCCCGGTGACGAACACGTGCCGGTTGATCGTCGAGCGCGGCACGGTGAACCGGCCGACCTGCCGGTCCTGCCCGTCGAGGATCGCGCCCAGCTCGATCTGCGCGGGCTCGTCCGCCGGGCTCTCGGCCGCGACGGTCTCGGACGTGACGTCGAAGTACCCGGCCTCCAGGACGCGCAGCCCCGGCACCTCGCGGCGCGGCAGCCCGGCCAGCGCGGCGAGCGCCCCGGCGGTCGCGACGAACGGGAAGCGCTGCTCCGGCTCCGCCGCCGCGCGGACGGCGGCCGGTTCCGCGCCGGGCCGCAGCATCCCGCTGAACGAGCCGCTGCCGTGCCCCGACCGCAGCCGGTACGGGTGGTGGCCGAGCTCCATCGACCCGACGAGCACCGGCGCGATCTGCCCGAGCTCCGCCTGCGTCGCGGCCCCGGCGACGACCCTGACCTGCCACAGCCCGGCCTCGCGGAACGCGTCCAGCTCGGCGAGCCGCTGGTCGGCCCGCGCGACGGCGAGCCGGGCCTGCTCGTCCTCGCCGCGGCGCAGCATCCGCAGCTCGTGGTGCAGTTCGCGCATCTCGGTGTCGATGAGCCGCTCGTCGCACGGATCGGCCACGACGAACCATCCGAACGGCCGCTCCATCAGCGTGACGAGCGTCGCCTCGAACAGCCCGGGACCGGTGTCGGCGCGGCCGACCTGCGGGGCGAGGCGTCCCGGGCAGCGCGTCCACGCCATCCGCTCGGCGCGGCGGAGCCACTCGTCGCCGATCGGCACGCCGCGCGCCCCGCTCGGGAACAGCAGCCCGTCCCCCGCCCCGCCGACCGGCCCGGCGTTGGTGATCAGTTCGAGCGGGGACCCGCCGCCCGCCGACAGCCAGCCGACGACGAACGGCCTGCGCAGCCGCGCGGCGGACAGGGCGGCGGGCAGCACGCTGACGAAGTCCCACTCCGCCGACGCGTCCCGCTGCGGCGCCGGGATGGCCTGGATCCGGTACCAGGGGCCGGGCAGGGCGAACTCGTCGGGGGGCGGCACGGCGGCGGCCGGGACCGTCCCGCGCGTCATCCCGCGCATGCCCGGCGGCGGCGACCCCGGCGGCACGCCGGGGCCCCTCCCGTAGGGCGGCATTCCCGGGGGCGGCGAACCAGGCGGCGTCACCCCAGCATCCTTACGCGTCGCCCGCTCCCCCGACAACGCACGATCAGGAAGTGGACGGCGGGTCGGCCTTGTGCCGCCCGGACGGTTTCAGCGGCGGCATGATCCGTGGCGGCCGCGGACCGGCGGCGCCGCGCGGGAGGGCGTGCCGGGCGCGCGGGAGGCGCGGGGACGCGACGTCCGGCTGCTTCGGCTCGGCGGGCGCGGGCGGCTCGGCCGGCTCCGGCGGCTCCGGTGGCGCGTCGTCGGCCGCGTCGCGGGTCTCCTGGTGGCGGAGGTACTCCTCGAACTCCATCGAGTGCGCGGTCGGCAGCGTGATGATGCCGGGGTTGGCGTCGACGAGGAGGGTGCGGCGGCCCGTCGTCCCGGAGTGGGTGAAGACCATCGCGGTCGGCGGCAGCTCCTGGAGCTGCGGCGGCTCGACCAGCAGTTCGCGGAAGCGCTGCTTGCGGTCGGCGGCCGGGGCGCGCCCGGCGACGGTGCGGCCCCAGGCGGTGGCGGAGCTGATGCCCTCGACGAGGGCGGAGTCGTCGGCGGCGGGGGCGGGCAGCGGCGACCAGACCGGGTCGGTGAGGCCGTCGCCGCGCGGGCGCGCGTAGGCGACCGTGCTGGCGTAGCTCTCGCCGGCGATGTCGAACAGCGTCTCGCCCGCCGAGTCGGTGATCTCCGCGACGAGCAGCGGCTGCCCGGCGCCGATGTGCTCGGCGGCGACGCGGGCGTCCTCGGGGTTGCCGAGCCGCATGAAGCCGACGGCGGCGTGGCCGCGGCGGCCGAGCCGCTCGCGGACGTGGCCGGGAATGGAGCGGTACATCAGCACGAGCCCGGTGCCGGTGGCCTCGCAGGCGTCGATGAGCCGGTCCAGGACGTCGCCGCGCAGCTTCTCGGCGCCGCAGAGGAACAGCGTGTGGTCCCAGCGCCCGCCGGGCGGGGACTCGCGGATCCGGTGCGTCAGCGCGGTCGTCACGTACGTGCCGAGGATGCGGTTGGTGAGGACGCCCGCGCGCCGGTCCATCGACACGACGTGCAGCCTGGACGGCGGGAGCCGGACCTGCTCGGTGGCGAGCTTCTCCAGCTTGCGGAGCTGCGCCTCCAGCGCCCACGCGCGGCGGACCACGATCCGGTCGGTGGCGTCGCGGCCGAAAAGCGTCGCGATCCGCTCCAGCTGGTCGTCGGTGAGCAGGCCCTTGCGCAGGTCGTCGCGCGGGTCGCCGACCTGGGCGAGGACGCGCAGCGCGGCGGTGATGCGCGGGATCGTCGCGTCCGCGCCGAGCACCTCGATGAGACGTTCCAGGATCGAGTTGTCGAAGGACAGGTCGCGGGTGCCGCCGTCCTCCTCGCCCGCGCTGACGACCAGGGACAGCACGTCGGCGAGCGCCTCGCGGTTCAGGCCGCGGGTGACGTCCAGGCGCGGCAGGTCGGCGGGCAGCACCCAGACGAGCGGGTCGTCGCCGCGGTCGGCGGCGAGCCGCAGCAGGTCGTGCGCGACCGCGCCCTCCGACAGGTCGATGACGGTGAGCCGCGCGCCCACCGCGAGCCGCGCCGCGCCCATCGTCGTCACGGCCGCGGACCAGCCCGCGAGGGTGCCGCCGACGACGTCCACCCGGTCGACGCCGGGCGGGACGGCGACCGGGTACCACTCGCGCTGCCCCTCGTAGGCCGACCGGCGGCGCTCCCACTCGGCCCTGGCCTTGGCGTAGGCCTTCTCGGCCGCGTCGGACTCGCGCTCGCGGGCGGCGCGCTCGCGCTCCTCGGCGTCCCGCTCGATCGCGATCCGCTCCCGGACGCCGCGCTCGTCCCGCCACAGGGCGCCGCCGGTGATGGCGAGGACGACCGCGCAGGCGAGCAGCGCCACCGCCGCGAACGCCCACGGCAGGACGCCCGTGACCGCGCACACCAGGAACAGGACGACGCCGACGAGCCCGCCGCCGAACGCCGTGCGCAGCGGGCGCGCCGCCATGTGCTCGCCCGGCCGCCGCGCGGGCGCCGCCGCCGGCATCCGCTCGGGCCGCTCGGGACGCCCCGGGGGCGGCCCCGGATCGGGGTGCACCTGCGCGTAGCGCCAGCCCACGTAGACGCGGTCGGGCTGTGTGAGCCGCGCCATCGCGGACCCGCTCGCCATGTCCGTCACGTCGAGAGACCCCTGGGAGTCGCGGGAATGATGGAAACGCCTGGGGGTGGCCGGGTTGGTTGGTTTTCTACGTTCTTCTACACCGCACAGAGTAAAGAGCTTCCCGCGTCCACGCGTCTTCTTCAATGGAACAGGACTACCGATGCCCGACTCCCCGCGCTAATTCGGTCACCAAGCCAACCTGCGGGAAAGATCGGACACGCCGTGCCATACCCCTGGCCGCATCCGGCCATGGCGGCGGTGCGGACGGTAATGTCCCGTGTCGGGCGGACGACGACCGACGTGTGAGGAGCCCGTGTGTCGCTGACCGGCTGGCCGCTGGCGGGCCTGCTGATCGTCGCCGTGGCCGCCGCGCTGGCGGGCGTGGCGCTGGGCTGGGGACGGCTCGCGGGCCCCGGCGTCCGGCGCGTCGCCGCCAGGTTGGGCGTCCTGGTGCTCTGCCAGGCGCTCGTCACCGTGATGGTGCTGACGCTGGTCAACCGCCATTTCGGTTTCTACGCGACGTGGGACGAACTGGTCGGCGCGGCCGGGATTGGGACGGGCCGAATCGTCCCCCAGCAGGGGCGCGGCGGGGCCGGGGCCGGACTGGTCCACCGCGCGCCCGAGGTGTCGGTCGGCGGCGCCCCCGAGCGGGACGGGCGGCTCGACACCGTCGACATCCACGGCGCCCGGTCGGGCCTGGACGCGCACGCCTACGTCTACCTGCCGCCGCAGTACTTCGACCCCGCCGCGAAGGACCGCCGGTTCCCCGTCTCGCTGGCGTTCAGCGGGTATCCGGGGGTGCTGAGCAACCTCGTCACGCAGGTCAGGCTGCCGCAGACGGCGCGCGACGAGGGCCGGGCCGGGCGGGTGCGGCCGACGGTGTACGTCATGCTCCGCCCCTCGACGGTGCCGGGACGCGACACCGAGTGCCTCGACGTCCCCGGCGGCCCGCAGTCGGCGACGTTCTTCACGCAGGACGTGCCGGAGGCCGTCCGCTCCGCCTACCGGGTGTCCGGCGAGGCGAGCGGGTGGGGCGCGCTCGGGCTGTCGACCGGCGGCTACTGCTCGCTCAAGCTCGCCATGCGCCACTCGGACGTGTTCTCCAGGGCGGCGTCGCTGTCCGGCTACTACGGCGCGATCAAGGACATCACGACCGGCGACCTGTACGGCGGGAGCCAGGCCGTCCGGAACGAGAACGACCTGTTCTGGCGGCTCCGGCACCGGCCGCAGCCGCCGATCTCGGTGCTGCTCACGACGAGCCGGGTCGGGGAGGGGAACAGGAACGGGACGCAGCGGTTCCTGTCGCTGGTCAGGCCGCCGATGCGGGCGTCGTCCCTCGTCCTGGACAGCGGCGGCCACAACTTCGGGACGTGGCGGCGCGTCCTGCCGCAGGTGCTGCGCTGGATGAGCCAGGGCCTGACGCCGTGAGAGCGCTCGCGGCGGCACTGGCGACGGTCGTCGCAATCGCCGGGTGCGCGGCGACCGAGGCGGGCACGCGCCCGCACCGGCCCGCCCACCGCCCGGCGGCCGCCGCCTTCGCCCCCTTCCCCGAGCACCTCGTGGACGACCGGCAGGCGATGTACCCGCGGCTCGTCCGGCTGCGCGACGGCCGGATCGTGCTCGGCGTCGCGACGGGCGCGGGCGGCGGCCTCACCGACACCGCGCGGTTCTACGAGAGCGCGGACGGGGGCCGCACGTTCCGGACGCTGTCGGAGATCCACGACCCGGCCGCCGCCGGAGGGCGCGGCGCCTGCTGCGGCAGCCTGCTCGAACTGCCGCGCGCGGTCGGCGCGCAGCCCGCCGGGACGCTCCTGTGGGCGGGCACGGCCGGGATGAAGAACGACGCCCCCGAACGCCTGCCCGAGTTGCGCGTGTGGCGCAGCGGGGACGGCGGGCGCACCTGGTCCTACCTGTCGAGCTGCGCCACCGCCGACGCCGGGACGCCGTGGGACCGGGGCCTCTGGGAGCCGGAGCTGTCCCTCGACGCGCGGGGACGGCTCGTCTGCTACTACTCCGACGAGACGCGTCCCGGACACGACCAGGTCATCATGGAGGCGCTGTCCCTGGACGGCGGCGCGACGTGGGGTTCGCGGACGCCGGTCGTCGCCCTGCGCGGGCGCGGCGACCGGCCGGGCATGCCCGTCGTCCGGCGCCTCCCGGACGGTTCCTATTTCATGGCCTACGAGATATGCGGGCCTTATGCGAAGTGCGGGGTCCGCTACCGGCGCTCGCCGGACGGCTGGGCCTGGGGCGACCCGGCCGCGCCCGGCGCCGCCGCGCGCACCTCGGACGGGCGCGGCCTCTACCACGCGCCCACGGTCGCCCGGGTCCCCGGCGGCGGCCCGGCCGGGACGGTCCTGCTCATCGGCGGCATCGTCCGGGACGCGCGCGGGCGGCTGGCGCGGGACGCGAGCGGCTCC
This sequence comes from Actinomadura chibensis NBRC 106107, assembly GCF_001552135.1. GTDB lineage: Bacteria > Actinomycetota > Actinomycetes > Streptosporangiales > Streptosporangiaceae > Spirillospora > Spirillospora chibensis. Next base: position 9,242 of record NZ_BCQP01000058.1, read on the forward strand.
ACCGTCTTCGCCGCGAACGCAGGCGGAGCGGGCCTCGACTGGCGTGTGGAACCGGCGCCCGTCCGTGTCTCGTTCCCGGCCGAGCCGGAGCAGTCCGACGTCGTCTGCGCCAACTACAGCTCGGCGCTGCTCCCCGCGGAGGACGGGAAAGGGCTGCTGGAGGTCGCCACCAAGCGCGGCAAGGACGGCATCTGCCGCGCCTACGCGGGCGCCTCCCTCCGCCCGCAGCCAGGGCGGTGATCCGTCCGGGTCACAGGTCGCGGCATTCGGCGCCCGCGCAATGGCGGTACGAGGCGACCAGCGATTTGAGTTCGGCCTTGCGCGGCTCGGGCGCCTGCGTCCACAGATTGCCCAGCTCCCACGGATCGCGGGCGAGGTCGTAATACTCGCGGTCGCCGTTGTCGTACTCGACGTACAGCTCGTTGGCCGTGCGGACGGCGTAATAGGTCGGCGGGTTCCCGCCGTACCGTTTCGGCAGGTCCGGGTCGTCGTGCCGGTAATTGGGGCCGAGGTGCTCGATGAACGCGCTCGTCCGCCAACTGGGCACGGGCCGCCCGCGCAGCAGCGGGACGAGGGAACGGCCGTCCGCCGACTCGGCGGGCCGCAGCCCCGCCATTTCCTCGATGGTCGGGCAGATGTCGGTGTTCTGCGCGAACCGCCGCTCGGTCTTCCCGGCCGGGACGCCGGGGCCCGCCACGATCAGCGGCACCCGGATATCGGTGTCGTAGGCGGTCAGCTTCCCCTCGACGAGCCGGTGCTGCCCGAGGTGGTAGCCGTTGTCGGAATTGAAGACGAAATAGGTGTCGTCGGCGAGGCCCTTGGCCTCCACCGCCGCCTCCAGCGCGCCGATCATCCGGTCCACCGACTGGACGGCCCGCACCCGCTGCCGGAACGCCTGGTCGACGGCGCCGACCTGCCGGGCCCGCAGCCGCGGGTATTTCCGCAGCCAGCCGGGCTTGTCGCCGATGTCGGGCTCGTTGAACCCCGGCGTGCGGGGCGCCCTGACGTTGCCGAACTTGCGGGCGTCCTCGGGCGCGGGCGTCGCGGGCGCGTGCGGGGAGAACGTCGACATCTCCAGCAGGAACGGCTGCCGGACGTCCGCCGCCCGGTTGATGAAGTCGACGCCTTTGCCGCTCAGCACGGTGTTCAGGTAATCCCGCGGGGAGCGTCCGTAGTGGGTGAGCGTCCCGTTGCCGTTCAGCCAGTAGTTGTAGTTCGCGTATCCGAGACCGGTGACCTGCCATTCCGTCCAGCCGGGCGGAACGTAGGTCCGGGACGACCCCTGCCGCTTCGTCGTCTCGTAGCCGTTCAGGTATTTGCCCATGAGGGCGGTGCGATATCCGGCCTTCCGCAACGCGACGGCGAAGGTGTCCTGCTCGTTGCCGCGGTCGCGGAACACCGGGAAACCGCCCGTGGGCGGGTCGTTGCTGCGGACCCCGGTGTTGTGCGGGTATTTCCCGGTCAGGATCGTCGCCCGGGACGGGCAGCACAGCGTGTCCGCGACGAAGTAGTTCGAGAACGTCAGCCCGCGCCGCTGCAGCCGCTTGACGTTCGGCATGTAGTCGACCAGGTCCCACGAAAGGTCGTCGGTCAGGATGTAGACGATGTTCGGCCGCCCCTTTTCGGGCGGGCGCGTCGCCTCGACCCTTCCGTCCTTGCGGTCGCCGGATTCCTGGGAGCGCATGCATCCGGCCAGGGCCAGGGCGGCGGCCAGCAGCGCCGCCACCGGCACGACCCATCGTCGCGGCATCGCGGCGAGCATCACACACCCTTCGGACCGGCGGGGGGACCGACCGGGGCGGCGGGGCCGCGCCGGGACGGGATCGACATGATCAGGCTAGGGCACCGAGGCGGGCGGGACCGCCGGAGCGTCAAGCCGCGCGCGCTCCCCCTCGTCCGGCGGACCGTCCGGCTCCGGGCGGGCCGGCGGCCCGGCGGGACGCGCGCCGCCGCCGCGGATCTGCGCCATCGCCGCCGCGAGCCGCGGCCGCATCAGCGCCTGCACCGGACGCTCCACCAGCCAGTGCACGGCCGCCGCCGAGGCGACCGCCGCCGCGACGATGACGGGCAGGATCGTCCACCGGTCGAGGAACGGGTGCGGGAAGAACACCTTCACGATCGCCCGCGCCACCGTCTCGTGCAGCAGGTAGAGCGGGTACGCGAGCCCGCCGAGGACGGTGAACAGGCGCCACCGCAGCCACGACAGCCGTCCGAACGCCGCCAGCGCCATGACCGCGTAGAACACCGTGACCACGACCGGAATGACGATTTCGTGGACGCCCTTCCACGCGTTCAGCGGGCTGACGCCCTCGACGAGGTAGTGCACCGACAGCGCCCACGACGCGGCGACGACCAGCCAGAGCGCGATGTTGGACCCGAACCGGTGCAGCAGGAAGAAGGCCATCCCCGCGATGAAGAAGGGCGCCGTCTCGGGCAGCACGACGTCCTGCAGCATCCGGCTGCCGCCCTCCTTGGCGAACGCCCCGATGATCAGCCAGGAGACCATGAACGTCACGCACCGCGCGTACGTGATGCCGACGCGGGCGAAGAGCGCGATGAGCACGTAGAAGTGCAGCTCCACCCAGAGCGCCCAGTAGACGACTTCGAGCGGGGCGACGTGCATGCCGTCCTGCAGCATGGTGAGGTTCGGCAGGACGCGCCGGACCGGGTCGGCGCCGTCCCCGTACGGCACCGCCGCCCCGCAGGCCAGGTAGAGCGTCAGGCTGAGCAGGACGCTGACCCAGTACGCCGGGTACAGCCGGACGACGCGCGCGACGGCGAAGTCGCCCGCGTTCCGCCCCCAGGCGGACATCAGGATGACGAAGCCGCTGATCATGAACACGAGCTGCACGCCGAGGTAGCCGAAGTGGGCGACGTCGGCCAGCTCGGGATAGATCTTCTGCGCGTCCCGCCCGGCCCAGACGGTGCTGCGCACGCCCGCGAAGTGGTGCAGGACGACGAAGCCGACGGCGGCGAAGCGCAGCAGGTCCAGCTCGCGCAGCCGGGTCGGCGGGCCGGCGGCGGCGGGGGGACGGGTCATCGGGAGGCCTCCGCGGGACTGCGGGACGGGGTCTGGCGGCGGACGGTCGGGAGCCCCTCCCGGCGCAGCCGGGCGAGGGCGGCCTTCAGCCTGCCGCGCGCCCAGCGCTGGGCGGGCGCCTCCACGAACCGCTGGACCAGGTACGCCGACGCGAGGGCGGCGGCGCAGGACACTCCGAGGAGCGTCCACCGGCCGAGGTGGGCGCCGAGCAGATCGTCCAGGACGCGTCCGACGGTCTCGTGCACGAGGTACAGCGGGTACGTCAGCGCGCCGAGGACGGTGAAGCCGCGCCACCGCACGATATCGAACATGCCGACGGACACCATCGCCATGACGAGGAACGCGAACGTGACGCCGCCGGTGACGACCGCGTCCCACACCTTCGGCCACATGAGCTCCGGGCTGACGGACGCGATCCGGTACGGGACGGCGAGCGCCCAGCACCCGAACACGACCAGCCACAACAGCAGGTTCGGCCCGAACCGGTGGATCAGGTAGAACGCCATGCCCGCGACGAAGTACGGGGCCCAGGGCGGCATCAGGATCGCGGCCAGCGGCAGGAAGTCGGCCTCCATCGAGAAGGTGCCTAGAACGATCCAGAGGACCATGAACGCGAGGCACCGCTCATAGGTGATGCCGCGCCACACGAGCAAGGAGATCAGGACGTAGAAGTGGAGCTCGACCCAGAGCGTCCAGTAGACGACCTCCATGTGGTTCACTCCGATGCCCATCTGGAACATCGTCATGTTCGGCAGGTACACGGCGAGGGGGTTGTGGCCCGACCAGGGCGACTGCCCGATGGCGAGGAACGCGACGAGGGCGAGCGTCACGCCGAACCAGTAGCCGGGGAAGATGCGGGCGACCCGGGACACGGCGAAGTCGCCGACGCCGCGTCCCCACGCGCTCATCAGGATCACGAACCCGCTGATGAGGAAGAACAGGTCGACGCCGAGGTTCCCGAAGTGCGCGATCTGCGCGATCCCCGGCATGTTGTGGTGGTTCTGGACGCCCCATCCGCTGAGCCGCCCCACATAGTGGTGGATCATCACGAGCATCGCCGCGACGAACCGCAGCAGGTCGATCTCCCGGAGCCGGGCGGGCGGCGGACTGAGCGCGGTCATCGGCCCGCCTCGGACGCCTCCGCCCGCCGCAGGCTCGCCCGGCGGCGCTCCTCCCGCTTCTTCAGCAGCAGGTCGGCGGCGGTGTCGATGTCGCCGTCGAAGACCACGCGGCCGTCCTCCAGGAAGACGCCGCGGGTGCAGAGCTGGCGCAGCAGCGTGACGTCGTGCGCGACGATCACCATCGTGCGGCCGCTGTCCCGGTACTCGTGGAGCCGGTCGATGCACTTGCGGCGGAAGAGCGGGTCGCCGACCGCGAGCACCTCGTCGATGAGGAACACGTCCGGGTCGGTGTGGACGGCGATGGAGAAGGCCAGCCGCATGAACATGCCGGACGAGTAGAACCGCACCGGCTGGTCGAGGAACTGACCGATGTCGGCGAACGCGACGATCGAGTCGAACTTGCTCAGCGTCTCGGCACGGTCCATGCCGAGGATGGCGCCGTTCAGGAAGACGTTCTCGCGTCCCGTGAGGTCGGGGTGCAGGCCGGCGCCGACCTCGATCAGCCCGGCGACCCGGCCGCGGACGCGCACCGAGCCCTCGTCCGGCGGCATCACGCCCGAGATGATCTTCAGGAGGGTGCTCTTGCCGGAGCCGTTCACCCCGACCAGCCCGAGGGCCTCGCCGACGCCGACCGTCAGCGTGACGCCGTCCAGCGCGGTGAACCGGTCGCGCAGCCTCTCCCGGCGCAGCGCCCGCACGGTCATGTTCTTGATCGAGCGCGCGTGCCGCAGCGTGAACCGCTTGGACACGCCGTCGACGACCAGGGCCCGGGGCATCACAGCTCCTCCGCGAAGCGGCGCTGCAACCGGGCGAACACGAACTGCCCCACCGCGAGCAGCACGACGGCGATCGCCAGCAGGACGAGGGCGTCCCGGGTGAGCCCGGCGGGGAACTCATGCGTCCGGTCGGTCGTCGGCCACCAGAACGCCCGCTCGAACAGCAGCACCCCGACCGCCATCGGGTTCGAGAGGTAGAGGTCGAGGCCCCAGCCGGGCGCGGTGTCGCGGACCATCGTCCACGGGTAGATCATCGGCACGGACCAGGTGACGAACAGGGTCGCGATGTCCACCACCTTGTCGGTGTCGCGGTAGAAGACGTGCAGCGCTGAGCAGATCAGCCCGAGCCCGATGCCGAGCACGGCGACGAGCGCGAAGCCGAGCAGCGCCGACCCGACCGCGAGCGCGGACGGCGTCCACCCCCACGCGATCGCGACGCCGAGCGCGATCGCCACCCCCGGCACCAGGTGCACGCACGACACCAGCAGCGACGCGACCGGGAACAGCTCGCGCGGCAGGTACACCTTCCGGATGAGCGGCGCGTTGCCGAGCACCGAGTGCGTGGTGTTGATCAGCGTCTCGTTGAAGAACGAGACCAGCACGAGCCCGGAGAACATGAAGATCGGGAAGTGCTGGACGTTCTTGCTCATCCCGAGGAACACGCCCGCCACGAAGTAGAAGACGGAGAAGTGCGCGGCCGGGCGGACGTAGGACCAGCCGAGGCCGAGCAGCGACCCCTGGTAGCGGGCGCGCAGCTCGCGCCGCACGATCAGGCGCAGCAGGTAGCGGCGGCGCAGGACGTCGGCGAGCCCGCCGCCCCGGCCCGGCTCGACCAGCTCGGGATCGTCCGGCGCGACGGCGGACTCCGGGGCCGTCGTCACCGGCGCCGCGCCCGGTCGAAGGTCTCGCGCCATTCCTCCGGCGAGGTGAGGCCGGGCAGGGCCTCCCGGTAGCGGCGGCTCAGCGGCGCCCAGTCCTTGCCGAGCCGGGCGTGCAGCGCCGACGCGCGCCGGATCAGCGACCAGAACCGCTGCGGGTCGCGCTGGTACCAGGACACCTTCGTCCCGTCGGCGGACGACACGAGCGCGCTGTTGAACTTCGTCAGCAGCCACCAGGTCTGGTCGACGTGCGGGACGAGCGCCTCCGGGTGCGTCTTCGGGAACGGCCCGACCGGCTTCACCTGCCGGGCCGCGCCGAGCAGCGCCGTCTGGAACATGGCCCGCCGGTTCTTCGGCGCGACGACGTCGCGGCCCTTGCGCGGCGGCTTGCGGCGCCGGACGGCGGGGAACTCGTCCAGGTCGGACTTGGCCTGCGCGTCCACGAACCCGGCGCGCAGCTCCCGCAGCTCGCCCATCTTCGTGACGATCGAGGGGTGCAGGTCCTCCGGGCCCTTGAGCGCGTCCTCGATCGCCAGCAGCATCAGCTCGGCCGTGGAGTACTGCATGGCGAGCGCGTGCTTGATGGTGATGAAGAGGCTCTCCTTGAGCATGTTGCCGCCGCGCTCGTACGGCGAGTACATGAGCGCGGTGACGATCCTGTTCCGCTCGGTGAAGTACGCCTGCCAGTCGGTCATGACGTCCTTGGAGTGCCACGGGACGTGCCACACCGCCGCGCCCGGCAGCGAGACGGTCGGGAACCCGGCGGCCTTGGCGCGGAGCCCGTACTCGATGTCGTCCCACTTGATGAAGAACGGCAGCGAGAGCCCGATCTTGCGGATGACCTCCACCGGGATGAGGCACATCCACCACGCGTTGTACTCGACGTCCGCGCGGCGGTGCAGCCACGGGGTGTCGCGGAGCGGGTGGGCGGCGAGGTCGTGCGACAGCTCGGTGTGCGCGGCGGGCACCATCCACCAGCGGTAGCGGGCGATGCTCTCGCCGAACACGTGCAGCACCGACCGGTTGTAGAGGTCGAGCATGTGCCCGCCGACGAGCATCGGGCCGCGCGCGAGGTCGGCGAACGTCACCGAGCGGAGGATGCCCTCGGGTTCGAGGATGACGTCGTCGTCCAGGAGCAGCGCGTACGTGCTGCGCCCCGACTCGACGGTCTCGTGCATGACGCGGGAGAAGCCGCCGGACCCGCCGAGGTTGGCCTGGTCGATGACGCGGAGCCGGCCGCCGAGCGCGTCGGCGGCGGCGGCGAAGTCGGGGTGGTCCTCGACGCGGTCGGTGCCCTGGTCGACGACGAGGATCTCGTCCACGGCGTCGAGCACGTCGCCGGACGCGGCGAGCGCCGTCAACTGCTCGACGCAGAACCTCGGGCGGTTGAAGGTGGTGATGCCGATCGTGGCGGTGCCGGGCGTCGTCCGGTCGGTGGACGCGCACCAGTCCGCGCTGTCGAGCACGGCGGTGCGGCCGTCGGCGACGATGTCGAACCAGTACCAGCCGCCGTCGATGAACGGCGCGAGCGGCAGGTCCACGACCCGCTCGACCGACGAGTCGGAGTCGACGTGCAGGGACTTGACGCGCTCCTGGTGGCCCTTGCCCGTCGAGCGGTAGATGAGGATCGTCGCCTCGCCGCGCACCTGGACCCGCAGCCGGACGTCCTCGACCGTGCTCCACCTGCGCCAGTACCCGGCGGGGAACGCGTTGAAGTAGCTGCAGAACGACACCCGCGTCCCGGACGGGACGACGATGCTGCGCCGTCCGACGATCTCGGCGCTGTCGTCCTTGGACGAGGGGCGGTAGGCCGCCGCCGCTCCGCCGTCGTCGTCCTGCTCGGCGCGGACCCGCTCGGCGGCGCTCCGCAGGTCGGCGGTGCGGCGTCCGAAGACCGCGTTCCCGTCCACGTACAGCTTCAGGACGTCGAAGTCGCGCTCCCCGGGCATGACCACCCGGTGCAGGACGCGCAGGTTCTCGTCGGTCATCGGTCAACTCCTCCGTCGGTCAGCCGCTCGCCCTGGGTGAAGTGGGGGCGCAGCCGGTTGTCGACCATGCCGAGCGCGCTGGCGATCGCCATGTGCATGTCGAGGTACTGGTAGGTGCCGAGGCGCCCGCCGAACAGGACGCCCTCCTCCCGCCGGGCCAGCTCGCGGTAGCGCAGCAGGCGGGCGCGGTCGGCGGCGGTGTTGACGGGGTAGTACGGCTCGTCGCCGCGCTCGGCGGACCGGGAGAACTCCCGCATGATCACGGTCCGGTCGTCCGGGTAGTAGCGCCGTTCCGGGTGGAAGTGCCGGAACTCGTGGATGCGCGTGTACGGGACGTCCTCGTCGGCGTAGTTCATCACGGCGGTGCCCTGGAAGTCGCCCGTCTCCTTGACCTCCATCTCGAAGTCGAGCGTCCGCCAGCCGAGGTCGCCCTCCGCGTAGCCGAAGTAGCGGTCGAGCGGGCCGGTGTAGACGACGGGGACGCGCCCGGCGAGGTCGTCGCGCAGGTCGAAGAAGTCGGCGCCGAGCCGCACCTCGATGTTCGGATGGTCGGCCATCCGCTCCAGCCACGCCGTGTACCCGTCGACCGGGAGGCCCTCGTGGGCGTCGCCGAAGTACCGGTTGTCGAACGTGTACCGGACCGGGAGCCGCGTGATGACCTCCGCCGGAAGGTCGAGCGGGTCGGTCTGCCACTGCTTCGCCGTGTACCCGCGGATGAACGCCTCGTAGAGCGGGCGCCCGATGAGCGAGACCGCCTTCTCTTCGAGGTTGCGCGGCTCGCGTCCGGGCGCGATCTCGGCGGCCTGCTCGGCGATCAGGGCGCGGGCCTCGTCCGGGGTGAACGCCCGGCCGAAGTACGCGCAGATCGTGCCGAGGTTGATGGGCAGCGGGTACACGCGGTCCTTGAACGTCGTGTACACGCGGTGCTGGTAGCCGGTGAAGCGGGTGAACCTGTTCGCGTACTCCCACACGCGCTCGTTGGACGTGTGGAACAGGTGCGCCCCGTACCGGTGGACCTCGATGCCCGTCTCGGGCTCGTCCTCGCTGTAGGCGTTGCCGCCGATGTGGTCGCGGCGTTCCAGGACGAGCACCCGGAGGCCCAGTCCGGCCGCGCAGCGCTCGGCCACGGTGAGCCCGAAGAAGCCGGAGCCCACCACTACAAGATCAACGTTCACGGCCCATCTTTCCTGCGACGCCCCCGCCGCGTCGGAGCGCGATCCGTCCCCGCGTCCTGGCCCGCGGCCCGCAGGCGTCGGGAGGGAGCGACGTCGAGGATCGGCACTGAGAACTGACACGAGTTGATCGACGATGCCGCCCGCTAAGATACCGACACCCTCATCCCGGTTGTGCTGAATGACCCCGGTTGGCCGGTTGTACCCTGCCTTGTGATCCGGACCGGCGCCCCGCGCGTCGCACCCGTCCAGCCAGAGGAGTCCACTGGTGGCAGCGGTCTCCGGCGACTCCCCGCCGGTCGTCTACCTCCATATCGGCGCCCCGAAAAGCGGCACGACATTTCTCCAAGGTCTGCTCTGGAAGAACGCCGACGCCCTTTCCGAGGCGGGGGTGCTTCTGCCGGGCGGCTCGTTCGACGCGCACGTCCGCGCGGCGCGCGACCTCCGCGGGATGAAGCCCGAGCCCGACGATCCCGGCCCCGGCTGGGACGGCGCCTGGGACGAGCTCGCCGACGCGGTCAAGGCGTCGTCCGGACACCGCGCCGCCGTCATCTCCAACGAGGTCATCTGCGCGGTGGACGAGGAGGTCGCCGGACGGGTCGTCCGGTCGCTCGCGCCCTGCGAGGTCCACGTCGTCTACTCCGCGCGCGACCTGACGGGGCTGCTGCCGTCCGAATGGCAGGAGTACGTCAAGCACCGGTTCCACTACGGCTTCGACCACTGGCTGGACGAGGTGGTCGACGGCCCGCGCGGCACCGGCGCGGCCTGGTGGTTCTGGCGGGTCCACGACGTGGCCGACGTGCTCGGACGGTGGGCGCGGCACGTCCCGCCGGAACGGGTGCACGTGCTGACCGTCCCCGGCCCGGACGCGCCCCGCGAGCTGCTCTGGGAGCGGTTCGCCGGGCTGGTGGGCTTCGACCCGTCCGTGGCCGACCCGTCCGAGGCCCGCGCGAACGCGTCGCTGAGCTGGACGGAGACCGAGCTGCTCCGGCGGGTGAACGCGGCCGTCGACGACGACGTCCCGATGTGGCTGTACCACCGCCTCGTCACCGACGTCCTGGCGCTGACCGTCCTCCCCGGGCGGGGCGGGCCGGGACGGGTGCCGCTGCCCGCCGAGCGCCGCGCGTGGGCGGAGGCGAAGGCGCACGAGCGCGTGGACGCGGTCCGCGCCGGAGGCTACGACGTGGTCGGCGACCTGGAGGAGCTGCGGCCGCGCGGGCCCGCGCGGGCGCCGGAGTCCGGCGCGCCCGGCGACGCCGACCTCCTCGACGCCGCCGCGCACACGATCCTCGGCCTCCTCGACCGGGTCTCCGTGCTCACCGAAGAGCTCACCGAACTTCAGCGCGAACGGCGCGAGCAGCACGAGACGGCGCTGCCCAAGCTGATGGCGCGGCACCTCAGCGAGCGCAACGGGGCCGTGTGGAGGATGCGGGTCGGCTACTGGCATCTCGTCGAGAGGATCAAGGGGATCGAGCCGCCGCCGCCCGCGCCCGAGCCCGACTCCGAGTCCGAGGACGACGGGGCGGACGCGCCGGGGACCGTCCTGTCGAGCAGGGCCGCGCGGCGATGAGGCCGACGGTGTACGCCGTCGTGGTCACCCACAACCGGCGCGACCTGCTGACGGAGGCGCTGGACGCGCTGGGCCGCCAGACCCGTCCGCCGGACGGCGTCGTCGTGGTGGACAACGCGTCCGGCGACGGCACGGCGGCGCTCGTCCGCGACCGGTTCCCGGACGTCGACCTGGTCGAGCTGGCCGCGAACACCGGCGGCGCGGGAGGCTTCGCGGCCGGGATCGCCCGCGCGCTGGAGACCGGCCGCGCCGGGACGCTGCTCCTCTGGCTGATGGACGACGACACGATTCCCGAGCCGGGCGCGCTCGCCGCCCTGCTGGACGCGCGCGAGCGGGCGGCGCCGGAACCCGTCCTCGTCGCGAGCCGCGTCGTGTGGACGGACGGCCGCGACCACCCGATGAACACCCCGCGCGTCAAGCCGGGCGCCTCGCGCGCCGAGCTCGCCGCCGCGTCGGCGGCGGGCTGCCGCCCGATCCGGTCGGCGTCGTTCGTGTCCGTCCTCGTGGACGCGGCCGCGGTGCGCGAGCGCGGGCTGCCGGTCGCCGACTACTTCCTCTGGAACGACGACTTCGAGTTCACGACGCGGCTGCTGCGCGGGCGGTCCGGGCTGTACTGCCCGGCGAGCGTCGCCGTCCACAAGACGCGGACGTTCGGCGGCGCCGACGCCGACCCCGGCGACCGCTTCTACTACGAGGTGCGGAACAAGGTGTGGCTGTTCACGCGCAGCCGGGGACTCGCGCCCTGGGAGCGCGTCCTGTACGCGGGGTCGTCGGTGCGGCGGTGGGTGCGGACGTACGTCCGGTCGGCGGACCGGGCCGTCCTGCGCAGGGGCCTGCGGGCCGGTCTCGCGGACGGGCTGCGCCGCCGTCCCCGCCCGACGGCGGAGGTCATTTCGGCGGCCATGCGTCGATATGATCCCTGACGACCACGACCGCGGAGGGCCGACGGGGAGGCGGGTGTGACTCCGAAGGAGACGCCGGACGGCGAGCACCGGGACGACCTGCCCGGCCCGCCGCCGCGTCCGCAGTGGCTGGACGAGGACGACGAGCCCGCCGAGCCCGCCGAGCCCGCCGAGCCCGCCGCCGATCCGGCGCCGTCCGAGGAACCGGCGGAGGACGACGACGGCAGGACGCAGGTCGTGAAGCGGGCCGCGCGGCCGTCCGGCGGGCTGGCCGACTTCACCATGACCGACTTCTCCCGAGGCACGCCGTCCGCCGAGACCGAGACCGAGGACGAGGAGGAGGGCGCCGACCGCACCCGCGTGGAGCGTCCGGCGGCGCGTCCGGCGCAGCCCGAGCAGCAGCTCCCGCCGCTCCCGCCGTTCCCCTGGGCGCAGGAGGTCCCGGACCCGCCCGCCCCCTCGCCCCAGCCCCCGCCTCCGCAGCCTCCCGCTCCCCGGCCACCGGCCCCGGAGCCGTTCCCGTACGCGCAGGAGATCCCGGAAACCCCGAAGCCTCCGGCTGCCGAGCCCTTCCCCTACGCGCAAGAGATCCCGGAGACACCGAAGCCCCCGGCGGCCGAGCCCTTCCCCTACGCGCAGGAGATCCCCGACACCCCGAGGGCACCGGCTCCCGAGCCGTTCCCCTGGGCGCAGGAGATCCCCGGCCAGACACCGGCGCCGGCGGCGCCGCAGCCGTTCCCGTACGCGCAGGACGTCCCCGGCCGGGGCCCCGCCGCCTCCCCCGGCCCCGTGGCGCCGCATCCGGTCGCGCCCCCGCCGCAGGTCGACGAGCCCTGGCGGCAGGCGCCGAAGCCCAAGCGCAAGGGCGGGGGCGTCGCCAAGAAAGTTCTCCTCGGGACGGCCGGTGTCGTGGTCGTCGGCGGCCTGGTCGCGGGCGGCTTCGTGATCCTGAACGGCCGCGGCGGCGGCTCGGACGACGGCGGCGAGGACGGCGCGAGGCTCGCCGGGAAGCTGTTCGCCGCCGACCCCGCCGCCCGCGTCGACGGACGCGACCAGGAGCTCACCGGCGTCGCGGCGTCCGGCGCCACCGTGGTCGCGGTGGGCGGCGAGGCCGACCCGGGCAACTACCGGGGCGTGTTCGTCGTGTCCGGCGACGGCGGCCGCACGTTCAAGACCGCCGAAGTGCGGGGCGCGGACGGCGGCGAGCCCGGTCCCGGCGAGGTGCCGCGCGTGGTCGCGGGCGGCCAGGGCGGCTGGGTCGCGATCGGCACGCGTCCCGGCGGCGGCGCGGTGTGGACGAGCGCGGACGGCCGCGCCTGGCGCCGCCAGCCCGACGCGGCGGGCGACGTGTTCGGCCCCGGCAGCCGCGTCACCCAGGTCATCGGCACCGACAAGGGCTTCCTCGCGCTCGGCGAGCAGTCCCGCAAGGGCGACTTCAGCGACGCGACCCCGGCCGTGTGGCTGTCCGCGGACGGCCGCAACTGGGACGCGCTGACCGGCTCCCGGATCGGCGTCCCGCTGCGCGGCAAGGTCGTCCTGGAGGAGGCGGCGGCGAGCGGCGGCACGGTCCTGATGGAGAGCGCGCACACGCCGTCGCCGGGCAAGGCGTCGTTCCGCCGCGCGTGGCGGTCCACCGACGGCGGCCGGACGTGGACCCCCGCCAAGATCCCCGCGCCGAAGGGCACCCGCGGCCTGCGCATCGGCGGCGGCCGGACGGGCCTCGTCGCCGTCCGCGAGGTGCAGTCGGGCAAGTCGGTGTTCGGGCAGGTGTACACGTCCCCGGACGCGGCCCGGTGGAAGGCGGCCGGGAAGCTGGCGCCGTCCGGATACCGGCAGGTCAGGCAGCTGCTCTCGACGGACGCCGGGTACGCCGCCATCGTGGAGCGGGCGCGCGACGTCGCCGTGAGCCGGTCCGCGGACGGCGCGTCCTGGCAGGACGCCGGGACGCTCCCCGCCGCGTCCGGCCGCGCCCTGCTCGGCGCGTCCGCGACCGCCGAGCAGACGGTGCTGGTCGGCCGCGACCCGGGCGAGGGCGACCTGAACCCGCTGCTGGCGGTGCGGGACGCGCGCGGCGCCGAACTCCCGGTCGACCCGCTGAAGATCCCCGGCGCGTTCCGGCCCGACCAGGCGGTCGCCGCGGTCGCCGCCGCCGACGGCACGCCCGCGGTCGCGGTCGGCAGCACCGGCGGCGACGCCGCGATCTGGACGTCGGCCGACGGCGCGTCCTGGACCCGCGCCCGCTTCTCCGGCGGGGTGTCCCGGCCCGCGCTGCAGCGGCTGACGGCGGTGGCGCACGGCGCCGCGGGCTGGCTCGCGGTCGGCGACGGCGGCGGCGCCCCGCGCGGCCCGCTGGTGATGACGTCGGCGGACGGCGCGCTCTGGCGTCCCGCCGACACCGACCCCGTGTTCCAGCGGAAGGGCTCGCAGCCGCTCGCCACGCAGGGCGCGGCGGCCGGGCAGGCGGGGTACGTCGTCGTCGGGGACGACGGGCCGTCCGGCGCGATCTGGTTCTCCCCCGACCTGAAGACCTGGCAGCGGGGCCGCGGCGTCGGCCGCACCGACCTCACCGCCGAGAAGGGCGGGGGCCGCTGGGTCCGCGACGCCGCGGGCGGGACGTTCGGCTTCGCCGCGGTCGGCGGCATGCAGTGGCCCGGCAGGCCCGGCGGGCGCCCCGCGGTGTGGAGCTCGCCGGACGGCAAGAAGTGGCGGCTGCAGGAGTTGAAACTGCCCGCCGGGCTGTCGCAGGGCTGGCTCACGCACGTCGCGGCGAAGGGGAACGCGCTGTTCGCGGCGGGCGAGGCGCTCGGCTCGTCCGGGACGGCGATGCTCGGCTACTCCTCCGCCGACGGCGGCCGGACGTGGCGTCCGGCGACGCCGCCCGTGTCCGGCTCGAACGATCCGGTCAGGGTGACGGCCGTGACGGCGACGCCGGGCGGCTTCGTCGTCACCGGGACCGCCGGGCCCGCGGGCGCGGCCGACGTGGTCGCGTGGACGTCGGCGGACGGCGCGTCCTGGCGGGAGCAGGCGCCGGGCGACAGCGTCCTCGGCGCGGCCGGACGGCAGGAGATCACCGGGCTGGCCCCGTTCAAGGGCGCCCTGCTCGGCGTCGGCCGCACGGTCGCCCGCTCCGGCGAGCAGCCCGTCCTCTGGAAGCGCCCCGCGCCCTGACGGCTCAGTGCTAGTGCTCGGGGTGCGGCGGCGCAGGGTCCAGCCCGGGGGCGTCGTACCCCTCGGCCGCGCGGGCGCGCGGCACGAACCGGACGGGCTCCACGGCGCCGCGCGCGTCGTCCCGGTCGCGGGACCGGTTGCGCCGCGCGCCGTAGGAGGCGACCACCCGCCGGTAGAACGGCCTGCGGATCGCGGTCGGGACGAGCCGGTACCCGCCCCGCACCATCACGTTCCGCCAGTACTGCGGCTGGGAGATGAAGCCCTCCCGGAGCATCTGCCGCTGCAGCCGCAGCTCCGAGCGGAGCAGGTCGCGGCCGCCGCGCCGCTCGTAGGCGCCGTCCCCGACCCGGTAGAAGACGAGCGGCTCGGCGACGTTCACCGTCCGCGCGCCGTTGGCGATCATCCGGGCGAAGAGCCAGTAGTCCTCCATCAGCGGGAGGTCGCCGTAGCCGCCCGCCGCGACGACGGCGCTGCGCCGGTACACGACCGTCGGATGGTTGAACGGGTCGTGCAGCCGCGAGTAGCGGGCGATGTCGGCCGGGTCGCTCGGCGGGACGCGCCGCCCGACGATGTCGGTGATGTCCGCGCCGAACTCCAGCAGCCCCGCGCCCACGAGGTCGGCGCCCGCGCGCACCAGCGGCACCTGGACCTGGAAGCGGTGCGGCATGGCGACGTCGTCGGCGTCCATCCGGGCGACGATGTCGTGGCGGGCGGCGTGCAGGCCCGCGTCCAGCGCCGGGCCAAGGCCGCGGTTCTCGTCGAGCCGCACGAACGTCACCTCGACTGGGCTGCCCTCGACCAGCGCGCGCAGGCGGCCGGCGAGTTCGGCGGAGACCGGACCGTCCTGGACGAGGACGACCTGGTCGGGGCGGAGGGTCTGGTCGTGCACCGCACTGTGGAAGGCGTCCCGCACGTGTTCCTCGTGGTCACCGCCGTAGACGGTCATCAGGAGGCTGAAGGGTTCGGGCTTCATGCTTCCGTTCCGGGGGGAGCGTGGCACCCGGAGAGCCCGGTGCGGGGGGCGGCTCCTCGGGGCGGGGGTCGGGAGGATTTAGTTGTCGCGTCCTACGTGGGACGCGTCGGCGGCTTCGATGGTTGGCCGGGGTCAAGATACCGGTGTGCCGCGACAAAAGAGGCGTGACCGGCGTGCCCGGTCGGCGACGAGTCAGGATTGAGCGCAGATGTCGCGATCGGCCCGAACCTCGCCCGCGACCTTCGGGACGGCGGCGTTCTGCCCGCTCAGCATCGCCCCGTCCTTGCCGATGACCAGGTACACGTAGCCGGGCTTGGCGGCCGCCCAGGGACGCGGCGGATGCCCGGGCACCGCGAGCGACATCCGCGCGGCCTGCCGTTCCGCGCCCACCCCGTAGAGGATCTGCGTGCGCGGATACCGCTTCTTGCTGCTGCCGACCTTGACGATCTGGAAGCCGCGCTCGGCGAGCTGGTCCGCGGTCCGCTGCGCGAGGCCCGGCACCGCGGACGCGTTGAAGACCGCCGCCCTCACCTGGTTCGGCGGGACGGGACGCACCCCGTTCTGCGCCACGACCGGCGCCGGGGCGGCGGGCTCGGGCAGTCTGTTGTCCTCCCGGACGGCCCGGAACAGCGGCTCCGCCTGCGCCATGTCGAACTGGACGCGGTTCTTGTCCTGCGGGAACGGCTGCACCGGGACGGTCACGAACCGCACCTTCCCCGCGCTCATCCCGCGCAGGCCGGCCGCGAGCTTCTGCATGACCGAGAGCGTGAGCCGGTCGTCCGCCTTGATCGACTTCGTCGCGGCGGACAGGAAGCCGTAGGTGCGGCCGGGGTCGGTGAGCATGCCCTTGTCGGTCGCCTTCTGCACGACGGACGCCATGAACGCCTGCTGCCGCTTGATCCGGTCGAGGTCGGAGCCGTCGCCGAGGACGTACCGGGTGCGGACGTACCCGAGCGCCTGCTCGCCCCGGACGACCTGCCGTCCCGCCTTGAGGTGCAGTTCGGCCTTCGGGTCGTCGATGCGCCTCGGCACGCAGATCTCGACGCCGCCGAGGGCGTCCACGACGCGCTTGAACCCGGCGAAGTCCACCTCGACGTAGTGGTCGATGTGGATCTTGGTGAGGGACTCGATCGTCCGCCAGGTGCAGGCCGGGCCGCCGTTGGAGAACGCCGCGTTGATCATCCCGAACTGGGCCGGGATCTTCGCGCCGTTCTTCTTCTCGCACGGCGGCATCTGCACCATCGAGTCGCGCGGGAAGCTGATCCCGATCGCGCTCTCCCCGCCGGGCGAGATGTGCAGCAGGACCGTCGTGTCCGAGCGCTGCCCGGCCTCGACGCCGTAGCGGGCGTTCTCCCCCGCGCGGCTGTCGGACCCCATCATCAGGATGTTCAGCGAGTTGTTGAGCTTCGCCGGCCGGTTCTCGCCGAGCCGGTCGTCGACGTGCTCGCGGTCGATCTGGCCGTCCAGCCTGCGCCAGAACCCGTAGGCGGTGAGGCTCGCGCCGACCAGCACCACCGACATCGCGACCGACAGCCAGCCGAGCACGCGCCACAGCCGCCCCCGCGCCGGCGGCCCCGGCTGCGGCGGGGCGGCGTCCGCGTAGTACACGCGGGAGGGCACGGCGGCTCGCGGCATCCGCACCATTTCAGCACAGATTGGACAATGGCCACCTCGGTCGCGGCAAGTCGTCCGGCCCCGGACGGGTGCGCCGGGAGGGGCGCCGGAGGCCCGTGGTGCGCCCCTCCCCGCCCGGCCGCGGTCGCTAGACTCCTCCGAAGATGAGCACCGTAGACGCGCTGACCGACCAGGCCATGGTCGTCCTCCAGGACCGGCCCCTCGTGCCGCTGAGCGCCTGGCTGAACAGGGCGCTAGCCGACTGCGCCGGCAGCGGGCGCACCCTCCAGCTCGTCACGCCCCTCGACTCGCGGCTGTCGCTCCCGCTGCGGACGGCCGCGTCCGGGCAGGACGTGCAGTGGGTCGTCCGCGACGGCGACGGCTACTACGAGGGCCTCACCGGGCGCCCGCTCAAGTGGAACGGCGGGACGTTCGTCCCCGTCCCGGAGGCGCGCGACTACGCGCCCGGGTTCACCACCCGCCCGACCGCGCCGATCGGCGCGCAGCTCACCCTCGTCTACCGCACCCGGCACGGCGCCGAGGGCGACATCGGCGGGCCCGTCGAGCGCCTCCTCCAGCTCCTCACCGGCAAGCAGCCGGGCGCGCTCGGGCCGACCGAGCCGCTGGAGCACCCCTGGCGCCGCGACCGGTTCACCGAGTACGCGCGCGGGCGGGCCACCGCGCGGCTCCTCGTCGGCGGCGACGGGCCGCGCCCCGCGCAGGCCATCTGCGACTTCACCACGGCCGACGGCGGCGGCGTCGCCGAGGTCAGCACCGTCACCGTCGGCTACATGCCGGCGGACCCGCCGCCGCTCCAGCACCTCCCGACGCTGGTCGGCGCGCTCGCCGCCGACCAGCCGGTCGCGTCGCTGTTCGTCCAGGTCACCCCCGGCCGGGCCGACCTCACCACCGAGCCGCGCTGGACGGGCGCGCCCGCCCCCGTCGCGCTCGCCGTCGCGGGCACCGTCGCCGGGCCGACCGGCATCCCCGGCCAGCAGGTCGGACCGCCGCGCGCGCCGCTCACCTTCTTCCCGCTCGGGGACGGCCGCTCCCAGGACGGCTGGCAGCGGCACAGCCTCCTCATGCAGCACCTCCAGTCGGGCTGACCGTCCCGCGCGCGGTGTGAGAGGTGCGGTGAAGCGGTCATCGCGGTGGCCGTCCCGACAAACGCCTGCACAGTGCGGATGATCTACCCGTAAGGGATGATGTACGGTCCTGCCCATGGGAGAGGCCGGTCAGCTCGACGCGCTTGAGCGGGCCGTCGAGGGGACCCTCGCCGAGGGGTCGTTCGAGTTCGACGGCGAGGAGGCGGTGCTCCGCATCGATGGGTCGTTCGTCGTCACGACGGGCTGGTTCCTGTCCCTCGGCGTGGGCGGCGTCGCGTCGCTGCTCGGCGGGGCCGTCATGTCGCTCACCGGGCTGCAGGACGAGGCCCGCTGGGTGCTCGGCCCGGGCGCGGCCCTGATCGCCGTCTCCCTCGGCTACTTCGTGCTCCTGCGCTTCACCCCGCTGCACGGCCTGTGGCCCGACCTCGAACTGCGGTTCGCCGAACGGACGCTCGTGCACCGGCGGACCCGCATCCCGTTCCGCGACCTGCGCCCCGAACACCTCGTGTGGAAGAACGGGCGCTTCTTCCGGCGGCTGTACGTCCGGCATCCGTCGCTGCGCAAGCAGCTCGCCGGGTTCTTCGACAGCGAGCGGCGGCAGGCCGCCGAGTTCCAGCGGCGGCTCTGGGAGCTGATCTCCGCGCCGGACCTGCCCGGCGTCCTCGCCCACGGCGGCGGCCTCACCCCCGTGCAGCGCTGGATCGTCGCGGCGGGCGCGCCCTACGCCGCGATCAACGGGTTCCGGATCGACCGGCTCGGCGCCGCGCCCGGCGCGGACGCCGCCACCGCCGACCGCCGCGCCGCGCAGGAACTCCTCCACGACCCGTGGGGCGCCTACGACCTCGAACAGCTCCTCGGCGCGGTCAACTGGCTCGTCCAGGACGGGCACCGCGCCGACTTCGCCCACGACGCGCACCTCGCCGCGCGTCCGCCCGCCGCGCAGGAGGAGTACGGGACGCTGCTCCGCGAGGTCGACGGCCTTATCGCGGGCGACCGGCTCGAACCGCCGTTCGTGGAACGGCTCATCGAACTGGTCCGCGTCCGGTACGGGGACGAGGGCGGGTCGTACGCCCGGCTCGTCCCGAAGCTGCTGCGCGACGAGCCCGGCGCCGACGCCAGCGAGGAGGGCGCGGAGCTCGCGCAGTTCCTCCACCAGCTCTTCAACGACCGCAACCACGCCGCCGAGGAGCTGCACCGCCTGAAGGCCCTCGCCGACCCGGAGCTGCGCGCCAACGTCGGACGGTTCCTCATCTGGGACTACGGCCGCGCGCTGATGCTCTACCGCTGGGGCTACATGGTCGGCTGGCTGACGGAGGAATACTGCTGGGAGCGCATGCTGCCGCTGGCCCTCGACATCCAGCGGCGCTACAAGTCCTGGCAGGACATGGCGACCTGCTACCTCCAGGGACGCCGGCTCTGGTCGGGCGGCGGCGGGAAGACGCAGGGCGAGTACGAACACCTCATCCACGAACTGTCGACCGAGCCGCACAGCCCGTGGAACCTCGTCCCGTGGGAACTCGACCTCACCCGCGACTGGACGTGAGCTCGGGGCCTTCGGCTAGCCGCCGATGACCCCGCCCTGGTAGGCGGCGCCGTCCTGGCCGGGCGCCTGCGCGGCGGACCCGCCGCCGCCCTGCCCGGACGCCTTCCAGCTCCGCGCCGGGGCCTCGCTCGCGCCGTCCGGGTAGACCGTTCCCCCGGCCCAGTGGACGAGGGAGTCGGCGAACCGGCGCGCCACCCGCACCGCGTCCGGCATGTCGCCGACGGCGCGGACGTCCACCCACCAGACGGGGACCGCCACCCGGTCGGCGAAGTCGGCGCCGAGCAGCCGCCGGATCTCGCTCCGCGCGGACACCTGCACCGCGTCCTCGATGGAGACGAGCAGCCGGCCCTCGGCGTCGTAGAGCAGGGTCGGGTCCGGCTCCCCGCCGCGCAGCTCCAGCGGCTCGCCGAGGGCGATCAGACCGTCCGCCACGGCGTGCACGTCCGGACGGCGGCGCACCAGCGCCACCAGGTCACTGCTCATCGGGTCACCCCATCGGGCGGACTGAGCGGGCCGTCGCCGCGCGCCGCGGCCGGCCGCCGGCTTGAGTCGGACACCTGCCTCCCCTCTCCAGCGCAACCCTATGAGACATCCGGACGCCCCGCCGCCCCCGCCGGGCACGTACATCCGGAGTCATACCTACCATCCCTCGTGAAATTGGGAACTTCCGCCCGCTAATCTGGTGCGATCCGCGAACCGTCCCCCGCATGGACACAAGCACGGAGCGCTCATGAGTTCCCCCCAATGGCCCGGCCAGCCCCCGGGCGGCCCGTTTCCGCCGCCCCCGCCGCCGGGCCCGCCGCTGCCGCCCGGCGGCCCCGGCTTCCCGCCTCCGCACCGAGGAGGCGGCGGCGGCGCGCTCGTCCCGCTGCTGATCATCGGTGTGGTGGTGGTACTCGCGTTCATCGGCATCGGCGCGTTCGTCATCCTCAACACCGGTGACCACGACTCCCACCGGACGTCCGCGTACCCGAGCTACACGCCGTACAGCCCGTCCTACACTCCCTACTCACCCGAGTCGACGCCGTCGTCCTCGCCGTCCAGCGGGACGTCGTCCGACCCGGCCTCCATCCTGGGCCCGACCATCCGGACGGCGAAGGGCAACACCTTCACCCGCGCGGGCACGCGCACCGCGTCCTGCACCAGCCGCGCCAACGCCAAACTGCAGACCGCCCTGCGCGTGAACCCGTGCGTCGGCGAGATGTACTCGGCGGTGTACGCGAACCCGACCAAGAACATCATCACGTCGGTGTCGATCGCGAAGTTCGCCAGCCCGTCGGCGGCGAGCAGCGTCAGCAACGTCACGAACACCGAGGGGTGGCCGCTGCTGCTCACCCCGTCCGACGCGAGCGGGCTGCCGCAGCCGCGCCCCGACCCCGCCTACTGGACGCGGTCCTGGTCGCAGGGCTCGTCCGTCGTCTACGCCCAGTCGTACTGGTCGAACGGCGGTCCGACCGGCGGCCGCACCGGCAGCGTCTTCGCCACGGCGGGCGAACTCGGCGTCGAGATCACCAACACTCTGATCTGGTCGAACTGACCCGCTGACCCTCTACCGGCCGGAGCGCCCGCGTCCCAACGCCCGCGCTCCGGCCGTCCCTTTCCCCCGCCTCCGCTCCGCCGCTCCGCTCAGCGGGCGCCGGGGGCGACGTCGCCGAGCGAACGCGCGAACGCCTCGTAGGCGATACGGCTGACGGCCGCGTGGGTGGCCTCGCCCAGCCGGGAGAAGTCGACGGCCGCGCCGGTCGCGATCTGCCGGTCGTAGGGGACGTGCACGACCGGCGTCCCCCACGCGGTCAGCATCTGCGCGGCCCGGGCGAGGTCGGCGCCGACCTGGGGGGCGTGCGAGACCATCGCGATGACCGTCCGCGCCAGCAGGCCGCGCTGCGCGCCCTGCGAGAACCACTCCAGGGCCCCGCGCGCGCTCAGCGCACCGTCGACCGTCCCGGGGGTGACCAGCACGACGCTGTGCGACTGGCCGAGGAGCGAGCGGTGTAGATCTGTGAGGATGCCCGCGCTGCAGTCCGTGATGGCGGCCGAGATGTACCGGCTCACCGTGGTGAACGCCGCCTGGTACGTGTCGAAGGTGAACTCACCGGTGATCCGGCCGCCGCGGGTCGCGGCGAGGACCCACAGCCCCTCCCTGGTCTGCTTCAGGTACTGCGCGGCCTCCTCGAACGTCCGCGGCTGCTGCGCGGCGAGGTCGAACAGCGACAGCTCGGACCGGACGCCGAGCCGCAGCGGCAGCGACCCGAGCTCCGCGTCGGCGTCGATGGCGAGGACCCGGTCGGGACGGTGCCGGGCCAGCTCCGTCGCCAGCAGCGCGGCCATCGTCGTCTTCCCGGCGCCGCCGCGGACGCTGACCACCGTGATCTGCCGGAACCCGCCGACCGGACGGCGCAGGTACTCCGCGATCTCGGCCTGCGTCCTGATCTGCCCGGACGCGCCGACCGCCTTGCGGACACCGCGTCCCATCCGGCGCACGAACGCGTCGCCGTGCTGGTTCTTCCGAACGAACTCGTCCGCCGTGGGCACCGCGCCATGCTGGTGTTGCTGCTGCGGCGGTGCGGGCGGCGGGACCGGCTGCCCAGGCGTCTGGACGGGCGGCGGCGCGGGATGCCCGCCGGACGCGTCACGCTCCTGCTCCTCGGCTCCGGGAGCCTGCGGGAGCCCGGGGGCCTGCGGTGCGCCGCCCCCGACCGGGGTGATCGCCGCCTCCCAACTGAACTCCTCGTTGACCAGCGGGACCTCGGGCTCGGCGGCCTGCTGCTGCGGCTGCTGCGCCACGGGCTCGGCGGCCTGCTGCTCCAACGGCGGCCGCTCCGGCGTCGCGGGCGGTGCGGGCTCGGGCGGGCTCGGCTGCGGCGCGTCCGGAAACGGGTCGTACGACGCCGGCTGAGCGGCCTCCGCAGGCGCCTGCTGCGGCGGATCAGGAAACGGGTCATAGGACGCCGGCTGAGCGGCCTCCGCAGGCGCCTGCTGCGGCGGATCAGGAAACGGTTCGTACGGCTGCGGCGGCCCCGGTGGCTCCGCCTGCTCGACCTGCTCGGCCTGCGCCGCCTGCGCGGTCGGCTGCGGCGCCACGGGCGCGGCCGGAGGCGCCGCGAGAGGCTCCGGATCCCGCGCACCGGCGGGGGCCGCCGAGGGCTCCTGCCGGGCACTCCGCTGAGCCGCCTCCGCCCCCCATCCGGCGTCCGCCGGACGGGCCGCCGCCGACCCGAACGTCGCGAAGCCGCGCTGGGACGCGCCGAGTTCGCGCAACACGCCAAGCTGCCAACCCGAGTCCGGCACCCGCCCTCCTCTCGTCCCGGTGCCAGCCTAGGGGCTCCGGGGCCCCGACCGAACGCCCGCTCCAGCCCCTGAGACCCCCGCCTGAGCGGTGACGGGGATCTCAGGGAGACCTCAGGAACTCCCACCCGGTTTGTTCGAGTCAGGCATGTCATAGCCCAGCCAGCGCACACGCGCAACGACCTCGCCCGCCACCTCCGTCTAGCCGGAGCCCAACACCCAGCCACGGCCACTCAAAGAAGGAACTACTGCGGAGGCCGGGAACCCCCCGACCCGTCCGGCGGCACAAAAGGCGGCCCACCCTGCTGAGGCCCGCCAGCAGACGCCACCCGCCCGGCCCGCCTCCTCCCCCGCACCACCACGAAGACGACGAACCCCACCCCGAGCATCCCGGCCACAACAACCCCGCCAATGAGCACCCACGTATTCCGCGCCGCCTGATCGTCGCTGTCGTCCGCTCTCTTCCCGGACCACTTGCCTGGAGTCACCGCGGCTGGCAGCCCGTTCGTCTTCACCCATTCGTCGTAGGCGGCGAAGACCGGATTGGGCGCGGACTTGGGAACGTCGGCGGTCAGCGCGGCACGCGGAATGACGACCCCGTAGCCGGTCCTGTCGTCCTTGCCGGGAGGGCCCGCGTCCTCGGTCGTATTGATGATGCGCTGGACCACTTCGCGAGCCGACATCCGCGGGAACCTCGACCGGATGAGGGCGGCGACCGCGGAGGTCAACGCCGTCGCCTGGCTCGTCCCGACGCGGTTCGTGGCCACCCGACCATCGGCGTTGAGCGTGTTGACGGCGTAGCCGGGCGCCGCCACCGCTACATAGGGCTGGCGCTCGCTGCCCGCCCACGGAGTTCTCTGGAGGTTGACCGCCCCGACCGCAAGGGCGCCCGCGCAGTTCGCGGGCTCCATCGACTCATTGTCCCCGGCACCGTTGTTACCGGCGCCCGCGACGACGACGACATCCCGCTGCAGCGCGTAGGAAATCGCCTGCTGGACTTCCGGACGGCATCCCCGAACAGCGGCGAACGCCTGGGAAATACTGATCACTTCGGCACCGTGATCAGCGGCGTAGCGGATCGCCTTGTCCCACACGGTGAGGTTCGATTTCACCGACATGATCTTCGCATCGGGAGCGACGCCCACGTATCCGGTGCCGGTTCCCTGCGCGGCGATCAGACCGGCCATCCCCGTGCCGTGCGAGGCGTCCACATCCGATGTGGGTCCGATCTGGCCATCGCCGCTGCCCGTCAACGCGTCGGTTCCGGGGACCACGACTCCCTGGAGATCAAGAATCCGTCCATTAACCCCATTGTCGACTAAGGCGACGGTGACCCCTTTCCCCGTACTTACCGACCAGACTTTCTTCTCCACCGCCCAAGCCGAAAACCACCACTGGTCTTCGCGCCCTCTGGGAGCCGCGCCGACTGGCATCGCCGTGGTCAGAACCAGGGCCGAACTGGCGGTCATCGCGGCAAACAGTCGCGCCATCCGTCGCATATCGAAACCTCACTACAGAGGAAGAAGGCGTGAACGTCACGATGAAATCGATTCGCTCACGCCGACTCCTACATCGTCTCGTGACCGAACTCGGCGTCAGCCAATCACGGGCGGTGTGGTGTCGCCATCGTTTCCGCCCCACACGTCTTCGTCTTCGGTGAGCCAGGTGGTGCGCTCGTGTTCGTCCTCGCCATTTCCGCCGCCGCCACGGCCACCGCCCATGGGAGCGCCCATGCCACCACGTCCCGACAAACCGGCCTTGCCGAGACCTCGACCGCCGCCGACACCGCCCCGGCCCGCGCTGGTGGAACCGGAACCGAGCAGACCGCCGGGAACGCCACCGGCCATCCCACCGGCACCGCCGCCGGGAATGCCACCGCCGCCAGGAAGCCCGCCTCCGGGCAGGCCGCCCTTGCCGAACGGGTCGACGCCACCGCCGCCGGGAAGTCCGGCGAGGTCACTGCCGCCGCCACCGCCGATTCCACTGGGAAGGCCACCACCGCCTGGGATGCCGCCCGGCATGCCGCCGCCTCCACCAGCGGGGATGCCTCCAGGACCACCGCCCGGGACCCCTCCCCCACCGCCGGGGAGGCCACCACCGGGGACGCCGTCTCCAGGGGGAGTGTTCGGTGGAAGCCCACCTGAGACCTGGGACTGCGGAAGCTCGACATCGAGTTGCGTCGGCATGGCGGCATTGGCCTCGCGGGCATGGTCACTCAGGCGCTGGACGTATTCGACGGCGGCCTTGGACTCCGTGTGTTTGATCAGCCCTAAGGCTTCGCCTTTGCTCAGCCCAATCAAGCCACCAACCGGGCCGCCCAGGAGAGTACCTCCGGTGACGATCCCCGCCTGATCCCAGGTGAGTCCCTTGAAGAAACCTTCCTTGGGAAGATGCTCCTTGTACCAGTCCAACTTCTCGCCGTGCTCGGTCAGGACCCAGGCCGTCCTACCGGAGACCTGGTAGATGTTCTCGGCGCTCCGCTGCAGCTTCCGCATCTGCGTGATGGTGGCGTCCGCGTCGTCGCCGTTCCAGACGGCGGCCAATGCGGACGACTGGGTACGGAGGGCGCCCGCAATGCTCTCGAACCTGTTGGAGACGTTCCTGAACACGCGTCCGGCCTTGATCACTCTCTCGGGGTTGATGCCCGCGAAGAGTTGATGCATGGCGTCCATGTCGCCGGACCATTGCTGGCCGTTATCCGTGTTGGAGCGGATGGGCACCTGGAACCGTTCGTCGCCCATGCTCAGTTCCCGCCCCATTCCGGTGCGTCTCGCCGCCCCAGTTTCGCGCCACCACTCGAAATCGTCCCGTAGATGGCGGTGCTGTTCGTCTGTTCCTTCTCGTCATGGTTCGCGACCATGCGCTCTAGAGCTGCGATCAGCTTGTCGTAGCTGCTGAGGAAGGCCTGGTACTGACCCGAGATCTGTGTGTACGCCGCACTGGTGGACGCGCCCAAGACCTGACCGGCCGGATACATTCCGAGGTCGTGCATGGTGATGTTGCCGTTCTGCTGGAGGTCGAAAGTGCTTCCATCACCGCTTTCGAATTTCTCGCGCTCGACCTTCAAGGCCCGGATGATCTTCCTGACCTCGTCGCGGTCGATCTCGCTCTTCTGATGACCCATGGGAGCCTCCGGCGGGCCGGGAGTCGCCCGCTACCCCGTCTCGGTCAGCCGATGCCGACGTTGGTCTTGACCGCGCCCCGCCCCGTGTGACTGGACGACCGGATCACCTGACTCAGCCGTTCAGCAGTCCGGCGACCCGATTGACCGCCTCGGTCTGCTGCTGCTCACTGCCCTCGTAATTGATCTTCACCTGCACCAGCTTCTCGTGCAGGTTGTTCAGCACGTCCAGGACCTTGCCCAGCTCACCGTTGAACTCGTTGTACACCTTGGTGAACGCGCTCCCCGCCTCACCGATCCACCGCCCGGAGAGGGCCGCCTGCTCGTGACCGAGATCAGCCTGGATCTTACGGAGGTCCTGCGCGGCCTCTTCGACCCGCTGGGCCGCCTGGGCCATTTCCCCTCTGTCGACCGAAGACTTCTGGCTCATCAGTCACCCTTCCCCGGCTTCTCGCTCGACGCGGTAACCCTGCCCAACACGACCGAAATGGTCGACTTGAGTATCACCGTCAAGCTCGGCGCACATCCTCGTAAAGCGAGGTTACATGCCAGGATTGCCCGCTGCCGGAAATCTGACCTTACGGAAGGCCACATTGATCGAATGGTGACCACCGAAGTCAGTGAGTCTTCGCCACGCGATCAATCCCCGCAATCTCTGGAAAATTCCCCTTTCATCACTAATTGCGAGGCGCAGGCGTCCCTCGGTCGTGGAGGAATACGGAAATTTCCAGAGAAAGCGCTTCGAGCAGGAAGGACGGGCGAAGGGGACGTGCATGGGATCGTGGCACGGGCTCTACGGGGCCTCGGAGGCGCGCCCGGAGCGGCCAACGGGATACGGCGGGGAGCGGCGTCTCGGATCGGGGTGGGCCGGGGTGACTCGGTTTCGCTGGGGGGTTCGCGCGCCTTGCCGAGCTTCTACGGCTCTGGTCGGCGGGCGAGTTTCGGAGTCACCCCGGCCAGGTCTTCTGGAGGGTTCGCGCGTCAGCCGCCGGACGGCTGCGACTGCGCGGCGCACTCCGCGGAGTCCTTGTTGACCTGCGCGTCGCTCTTCCCGTTCTTGTCGGTCGGGACGACGACGGGCGACGTCGGCTCGGGCATGCCGTAGCCCTTCTTCCGCATGCACGCCACCACCTTGCCGAGCGCCTCGCGCTGCGCCGGGGTGAGCTCCGAGCCGCCGCCCCCGCCGTTCGTGCCGCCGCCCTTGGTGCTGCCGCCGGTGCTTCCTCCACCGCCGTTGCCCGTGATGGTGCCGCCACCGTTGCCGGTGATGGTGCCGCCGCCCGACGGCGACACCTTCCCGCCGGCGTCGTCCTTCGAGTCGCCCCCGCAGGCGCTCATGCCCAGCGTCAGCGCGGCCGCGACGACCGGGACCACCAGCAGTCTCTTCATGATCACTCTTCCGTTCGGGTTGATTGCACACCAATGAGGACGGCCGTCCGCGCGCACGGAGGTGGGCGCGCGGGCGGCCGCTTGGGGATGAAGGTCAGTTCGGAGGTCGCGATCCTCCCGGGCCCTGCGGCGGCAGGTAAGGACGCCCGCCCTGGCCACCCGGCGGCGGACCACCCCATCCGGACGGTCCGCCCTGCGGCGGCACCGGCTGCCCGCCCTGCGGCGGCGCGGCCTGGCCGCCCCAGCCCGGCGGCGGACCGGACGCTCCCCCGCCCGGCCCCATCGGCGGCGGGCTCTTCTTCCCGCGCCGGACGAGGAGCAGGAGCACACCCCCGCCGATGACGACGACCACGGCGACGATCCCCAGCAGGATGTAGAGGTTGCGATCCGCCTGGTCGGCCTTCTTCGTCGCCTCCGACTTCGGCACCTTGGTCTTCGTGGGCGCCTTGGAGGTCGCCTCCGGGTGGGATGCCAGCCAGCGGTCATACCCGGCGAAGACCGGGTTCGGCGCGTTCTTCGGCACGTTCGCCGTCAGAGCGGCGGCCGGAATGATGACGCCGTACCCGGTCATGTTGTCCTTACCGGGAGGACCCGCGTCCTTGGTCGTGTTGATGAGCCGCTGGACGACCTCACGCGCCGGCATCTCCGGGTACTTCGACCGGATCAGCGCCGCCACCGCCGAGGTCAGCGCCGAGGCCTGGCTCGTCCCCGCCACGTGGTCGGTGACCTGGCCGTTGGCGAGCACGGTGTTGACCAGGAAGCCCGGCGCCGCGACCGTGACATACGGCTGCCGCTCGGTCGCGTTCCAGGCCGCCTTCTTGTTGTCCACGGCGCCGACGGCGAGCACGCCCGCACAGTTCGCGGGCTCCATCGACGGGTTTGCTCCGTCGCCGCTGTTACCGGCGCCCGCCACGACCACGATGTCCTTTTGCAAGGCGTAGGAAATGGCCTGCTGGACCTCGGGACGGCAGCCACCCTGCGCGGCGAAGGCCTGCGAGATGTTGATGACCTTGGCGCCGTGATCAGCGGCGAAGCGGATCGCCTTGTCCCAGACGCTCAGGTTGGAGTTCAACGACATGATCTTGGCTTCGGGGGCGACGCCGACATACCCCGTGCCCGTGCCCTGGCTCGCGATGAGCGCCGCCATCGCGGTGCCGTGCGAGTCGTCGAGATCCGAGGACGGTCCGACCTGCCCGTCCCCACTACCCGAAATCGCGTCCCAGCCGGGAACCAGGACGCCTTGCATATCTGGAATTCGGCCGTTGACGCCGGTATCGACGACCGCGACGGTGACGCCCGCCCCCTTGGTAGTGGGCCAGACCTTCTGCTGGATTTCCCAAGCCGAGAACCACCACTGATCCGAGCGCGGGGCCGGTGCCGCTCCGGCGGGAGCCGCGGTGGTGAGGACCAGAGCGGATGTCGCTCCGATCGCGGCGAGCCATCGTGTCATCCGTCGCACAACGAAACCTCACTGCACGGAACACGGCGTGAGCGGCCCGACTTCGCCGATCCGCTCACGCCGTCTCCTGCTGCGTCCTCTGGTGACTGAGCCTTGCTCAGCCAATCACGGGAGGAGCGGTGTCACCATCGTTTCCGCCCCAGACGTCCTCGTCCTCCATGAGCCAGGTGGTGCGCTCGTGCTCGTCCTCGCCCTTGCCGCCGCCGCCGCGTCCGGCCATCGGGCCGCCCATGCCGCCGCGACCGGCGGCTCCGGCCTTGCCGAGGCCGCGGCCCGCGCCGAGAGCGCCCTTGCCCGCGCCGAGTCCGGCGCCGGGCATGCCTCCGGCCAGACCACCGGCACCGGCGCCGCCGCCGGGGATGCTGCCGCCGCCACCGCCGCCGGGAAGCCCGCCTCCGGGCAGGCCGCCCTTGCCGAACGGGTCGACGCCGCCGCCGCCACCGCCGGGCGGGAGACCGGCGAGGTCGCTGCCGCCGCCGGGGCCGCCGGGGATGCTGCCCCCGCCGCCACCGCCGGGAAGGTGGCCGCCACCGCCGCCGGGGATGTTGCCCCCGCCGGGGATGTTGCCGCCGTGACCGCCGCCGGGGAGGCTGCCGCCGCCACCGCCGGGCATGCTGCCGCCGCCGCCCGGGATGCTGCCGCCGCCACCGCCGCCGCCCGGGTCGCTGATCTTGCCGCCGCCCGGAAGCTCGTTCCCGATCCTGCGCTCGACGTTGGTCGGCATGGGCAGGTCGGTGGAGATGCGTTCCGGCATGTTGCCGTTGGCCTGGACGGTCCGTTCGCCGAGGCGCTTCATGTGCTCCTTGGCGGCCTTCTCCTCGGCGTTGTCGATGATGCCGAGGGCCTCGCCGATCTTCTTGCCGCCGAGGGCGAGCATGCCGCCGCCCGGGCCGCCGACCATGGTGCCCGCCGCGACGACGCCCGCGTCGTCCCAGGAGAGGTTGCCGACGAACCCCTTGCCGGGACGGTGCGTCTTGTACCAGTCGAGCTTCTGCCCGTGGTCCGTCAGGGCCGCGCCGGTGGTGTGGGAGACCTGCTGCATGCCCGTCGCGCTGTCCACCAGGCGCTGCATCTGCTTGAGGGTCTCGTCGGCGTCGTCGCCCTTCCAGACGCCGGCGAGCGCGCTTTTCTGCGCGCGAAGGATGCCTGCCGCCTCCTGGAACTTCTGTGCGGCGGCCGTGTAATATCCGCCGGCGTCGCTGACCCGCTGCGGATTGGTGGCATCCAGGATCTTGTTCATGTCGTCGATGCCGCCGTCCCAGTCTGTGGGACTGTTCTGATGTGAGCGAATCGGCTCGTCGTGCTTGCCCATGAGTATTGATCCCGCCTAGTCGCGCCTAGTACGCGCTCGTGTTCTTGGTGGTGGGTGTGGCAGCACCACCGCTCGTCATCGCCCGGTTGGCGGCGGCCGTGTTCTGCTGTTCCTTCTCGTCGTGGTTGCCCACCATGCGATCAAGAGCGTCGATCACACCCTTGTAGCTCTGGAGGAACTGGTCGTACTGGGTCTTGATCTGCGTATAGGCGGCCGTGGTGGAGGCGGCCAGGCCCTGCACCGCGGGATACTGCCCCAGGTCGGCGTTCGTGATGTTGCCGTGCACCGAGATGTCGTTGCGCGTGCCCTTGCCCTTGTCGAAGTCCTCGTAGTTCGCTCTGAGCTTTTTGAGGATCTTCTTGACCTCTTCGGTGTCGATCTCGCTCTTCTGATCACCCATGTGAGCCTCCGGCGGGCCGGGAGTCGCCCGCTACCCCGTATTGACTTCTCTCGTAGAAGTTTCGCGCCTGACCGCCGCCACGGCCGGCCGCCTCGGTGTCGGGCGGCCGGCCGGGGAGCCTGTGGTCTGTGTGGTCAGCCGCTGATGATGCCGACGTTGGTCTTGACCGTGCCCTGCCCCGTGTGGCTGGACGACTGGATGACCTGACCCAGCTGCTGCACGATCCGCGCGATGTCGGCCGCCGAGGCCTCCCACTGACGCTTGGCGTCGAAGTAGGCGTCGCGCGCACCGTCCTCCCACTGACCCAGCTTGGCCTCGACGCTGCTGGCCAGATCGTCCAGCTCCGAGTTCATCTGGTTGAACTTCTGCTGGAACTGCGCGTACGCCTGCTCCATCGCGCCGAAGTCCATCGAGCTGTAGCCCATTGTTCCTCCGTGTCCTCGTGAGTACTGAGAAGACCGATCAGCCGTTCAGCAGTCCGGCGACCCGATTGACCGCCTCGGTCTGCTGCTGCTCACTGCCCTCGTAATTGATCTTCACCTGCACCAGCTTCTCGTGCAGGTTGTTCAGCACGTCCAGGACCTTGCCCAGCTCACCGTTGAACTCGTTGTACACCTTGGTGAACGCGCTCCCCGCCTCACCGATCCACCGCCCGGAGAGGGCCGCCTGCTCGTGACCGAGATCAGCCTGGATCTTACGGAGGTCCTGCGCGGCCTCTTCGACCCGCTGGGCCGCCTGGGCCATTTCCCCTCTGTCGACCGAAGACTTCTGGCTCATCAGTCATCCTTCCCGACTTGGTACCACTCGTGTTCGACGCGGCGCGAGCCCCCGTTGGTTCACTGCCGACCCGGTCGACCTTGAACACCATCGTCAGGCACAACGCACATCCTCGTAAAGCACGTTACGGATGCAGTACGGCAGATGATCGCCGATTCAGCTTACGGAAGACCACATGACACGAAAAGGGGTCGTCGTCAAACGGCGGGGGGCGCGGACGGACGACCCGGCGGTGTCAGGCCCACATCTGGGTGTTGGTCCCCTCGGCGGACTTGTAGTTGTGGTGGGCCGCGCCCACCGACTCCCCGAACTCCTTCACCGTGTCGGCCTGCTCACGCGCGACCTTGTCCCACTTCCCCTTGGCCTCGAAGTAGGCGTCGCGCGCGTCGTCCTCCCAGCGGCCGAGCTGGCTCTGCAGATCGGCTTCCAGCGCGTCCAGCAACTGGACCATTTCCTGATGCTTGGACTGGAACATCGCCTGGGCGTGCTGCATCGTGGCGTACTCGGTGCTGAACGCTTGACTCACGGCAACCCTCCGTCATGAACCGCAACGCCGGGCGATCGTATCAAGATTCGCCGGTTCGTTGGGAAACTCGCCATTTTTTCTGATCATGCGCCGGTACTGCCCGGTTGAATGGGTTCAAGTGCCTTCTGCGGGTCGAGCGCCGGTCCCTGCGGAACGAGATTGAGCAGGTTCGCGGGCACCGGGACGGCGTCGTTCTTCTCCGCGGAGATGCTGTATCCAAGGGCCTTCGCGGTCTCCGGAGACTTGAGCGAGTAGCGCTTCCCGTCGTCGGCCACGAGCGCGTAGGTGTTGATCGCCTCAATCGATCCGGAGGCGGGCAGCACACCCGCGAGGACGGCGCTCCCCGGCGGCAGCACCACGTTGTCGACGCCGGTCCCGGTCGCCTGCGTGGGCATGGGCAGGTCCGCGCCGCCGCCGATGGTGAGCTTGGCCGCCGTGGAGCTCTTCTTGGTGTCGGGGTAGACGACGCAGAGGGAGTCCTTCGCGTCGTAGGGGCGCACCTTGATGGCCGTCTGCGGGAGCCGCTCGTCCAGGACGGGCTGCGCCGACCGGTGGTTCGTCACGGCCGCGCCGTCGAGCGGGGTGTCCTTCGGCTGGGTGTAGGCGGCCGAGTTCTGGATGAGCGCCGCCTGCAGCGGGCTGATCGGCGCGTAGCCGTCCGCCATCAGGACGTACGGCTGGTCGCCCGATCCGACGCCCTTCACCCGGAAGACCTGCCCGATCACGCCCGCGGCCCCGGCGAACTGCGGTTTGCCGCCCGCGCCCGGAATGCGCGGCGGGGCGAAGTCGGGGCCGGGCGGCAGCGCGTTGACGAACCCGGGCGACACCGCGGCGGGCGCCGACGCGCTGAGGACGGTGAGCCCGGCAGGGGACAGCAGCATCCGCTGGTTCTTCCAGATCAGCCAGTTGTTGTTCGCGCCCGTGCTGACGACGACGCCGGTCGCCGGGTCGAGCGGCTCGCCGCCGACGTCGCGCCCGCCGACGAGCGAGACCACCGACTGCCCGGGGCCGCCGCCCGCGTTCTGCCGCACGCACACCGACCACGGCCCGCCGACCAGCCGCTTCGCCGCGGGCACCGAGTCGGGCGCGCCGGGGATGCCGATCATCGGGCCGCGGGTGAACTTCGACAGCGACTTCGCCGACACCGACTTCTGCTCGGCCGGTCCGCCGCCGCCCCCGTTCGCGAGGGACGCGGCGAGCTTCGCGGACGCGTAGTTCGCGACCGGGCACAGCACGTCCTTCTGCGCGCCGCGCGGCTTGCACCACACGAACGCGGCGCCGGTCTCCTTCTCGATGAGGACGACGCCGGGCTTGTCCAGCCCGTCGCTGCCGCCGCCGATCAGCAGCCCGACGATGCCGAACCCCGCGGCGACGAGGATGCCGACCATGATGCCCGCGAACGTGCCGACGTTCATCTTGCGCAGCGGCTGCTCGGGGTAGTCGGGTTCGGCGAGGATCAGCGCCTGCGAGGCGCGGTGGGTCATCAGGCGGTGCGCCTGGAGCAGATCCCTTTTGGTCTGCATCGAGCCTCCTCCTCGTCAGCCTCGTCAGCCCACCACGGAGCGGACGTACTCGAAGACCCCCGCGACGCCGAGCGCCAGCGGGACGAGCGCGACCACCAGGATGATCTCCAGGATGTCCCCGGCGCGTCCCCAGAACGGTGTCAGCCGGTTACCGGGCAGCCACATTCCGACTCCGGTCGCGATACCGGAGACGATCAGCGTGGGCAGCAGGACGCCGACCAGCAGCAGCATCTGCGAGTCGGTGTCGAGGGCGGTGGCGAGGGCGAGCGCGCCGAGCCCGGCGACGCCCGGGATGAGGAGCCAGAGCTTCTGCGCCCTCCCCCGCAGGATCCGCGCCCGCAGCAGGAGGGTGAAGGAGAGGACGACGCACATCGTCGGGCTCACCCAGCCGCCGTCCAGGGACAGCGGGACGACGGCCCCGAGCGCGGTCAGCCCGATCGCCGACACCCCGCCGGTCACGAACCGGTCGGCGACGGCCGTCCGGTCGAGGAGGGCCTTGCCGTCCACCATCAGGGTGTCGCGGCGCAGGTCCTCGGCGCTGCCCGGGACGGGCGGCAACTGCACCCGCGCCATCTTGAACGCGACGCCGGGGAGCAGCGGCGTCAGCGCGAGCGCGACGGTGACGGTGATGGCGGCGATGCCCGCGGCGTCCATGTCGAAGCCGAGCGCGATGGCGCAGTTCGCCGTCCCGAGGAGGGCGGCGACGGCGGCGCCGTAGAAGACGGGGAGGCCGTCCGCGATGGCGAACCCGGCGATCGTCGCGGCCAGCACCACCGCGCCGAAGCCGGCCGCGAGGTGGAGCGATCCGATGTCGCCGAGCTTGTCGTCGCCGGCCGGGCCGAGCACTCCGGCGAGGAACGCGTACGGGAGGGCGGCGTAGCCGAGCGCGGCGCCCGCGCCCGCGTCGCCGAGCGCGCGCGACAGCGCGATCGCGGCGATCAGCAGCAGCAGCGCCACGCCGCCCGCCGCCCCGGCCGGGGCGTACCAGGACGGCCCCGCGAGCAGCAGCGTCAGCGACCCGACGACCAGCCCGGCGACGCCCCAGCCGAGGGCGAACCTGCGGGTGGAGTCGTTGCGCCAGCGGCCGGGACGGTCCTTGACGGCGGTCGCGACGACGTCCGGGACGTCGTCGAAGACGAGGTCCGGGATCTGCGCCATCCGGGGACGCAGATAGATGAGGTCGCCGTCGCGCAGCCCGGCCTGCGCCGGCGTGCTGGACGGGTCGAACGGCGCCTCGTCGAGCTTCTGCAGCACCCACCCGCCGTGTGCCAGCCCGGCGTCGGCGAGGTTCTGGCCGGCGTAGCGCAGCATCGTGGGGTAGAGCTCGGCGAAGGTCGCGTCGGAGGGCAGTGCGATGTCGACCCGCCGGCTCGGTCCGACGACCGTGATCCGGCAGAGGTCAGCTCCAGGGAGCGCACTCACGACTTCTTCCTCGCAAATCTTCCGGTGCGGACGGGGGGCGGGGCATCAGCATGCTGCCATGCGCGGTGCCTCGGCTGCGGGGCCTCGGTGTGACGTGAACCGGGCCAACCATAATGTCTGGATGCGTCCGGCGTGTACCCGTCCCGTGACCGGCGGGCCCCGCACGGCTCGCACGCCGGAACCGATGGCCCTACGATTCGTACCGATCGAGTAACGGCACGACGACGCGACACGGTATGCAGCAGGATGCCGGCAGGCCGACGGCGCACCCCGCCCGCTGCATCGAACGCTCCTGATCCCGGCCTGCCCGCGGCCACGCGGCGTGGGCGACCGCGGATGAAGTGTTCCCTGGACCCCCCGCTGCGACGCAGGGGTGCGACGGAAGGACGGCTAGCGTGAGCACGGACATCGTCCGGCGCAGGGAGAGACGTGACCCCCCGCCCATGCCGCGTGGGGAGATCCTGCTCGAATCGCCGCCCGAGCTGCCCGAGCTGATCCCGCAGGGCATGCAGGCGGTGCTGACCTACCTGCCGATGCTCGCGGGGTCCGGCGCCATGGTCTTCATGATGGCGGGACGCGGCGGCGGCACGCTCCAGTACGTGGCGGGCGGCATGTTCGCCGTCTCCATGTTCGGCATGATGCTCGGCCAGGTCGGCCGCGGCAGCGGCGAGCGCAAGGTCAAGCTGAACAACGAGCGCCGCGACTACCTGCGCTACCTCGGGCAGGTGCGCAAGAAGGTCCGCCGGGCGGCCAAGCAGCAGCGCGAGGCGCTGGAGTGGGCGAGCCCCGACCCGGCGTCGCTGTGGTCGCTGGTGATGAGCGCCCGGCTGTGGGAGCGGCGGCCGTCCGACGACGACTTCATCCAGGTGCGGCTGGCGAGCGGCGCGCAGAAGCTCGCCGTGCAGCTCATCGCGCCGGAGACCAAGCCGATCGAGGACCTGGAGCCGATGACGGCGGGCGCGCTGCGCCGGTTCATGCGGACGCACGCGAACGTCCCGGGCCTGCCGATCTCGCTGTCGCTGCGGTCGTTCTCGCGGATCGTCCCGTCCGGCGAGCCGGAGGCCGTGTACGGGATGGTCCGGGCGCTGATCGCGCAGATCGCCACGTTCCACTCCCCCGACGACGTGCGCGTCACGGTGTGCGCGTCGCGGGAGCGGATGCCGTGGTGGCAGTGGATCAAGTGGCTGCCGCACAACCTGCACCCGAGCGAGCACGACGCGGCGGGCGCGGTGCGGCTGATGGCCGAGAGCATGACGACGCTGGAGGCGATGTTCGGCCAGGAGGTGAAGGACCGCCCGCGCTTCCAGCCCGGCCTGTCCCAGGACGACCTGCCCTACCACATCGTGATCATGGACGGCGGCCAGGCGTCCTATGACTCCCAGCTCGCCGCCGACGGCGTCGAGGGCGTGTGCGTCATCGACCTGACCGGGTCCGTCGCGCCGACGCCGGAGCCGACGATGCTGCGGCTGCGGGTCACCAAGGAGCAGGTCGCGCGTCTTACCAAGGACCGCACCGGCAAGGACGTCGCGACCCGCATCGGCAAGCCCGACTCGATCACGCTTCAGCAGGCCGAGGCGCTGGCCCGGCAGCTCGCCCCGCTGCGCGCGAGCGCCGCGTCCGGCCCGATGGAGGATGCCCTGTCCGGCGCCACCACGGTGACGTCGCTGCTCGGCATCGAGAACCCGTTCAGCGTCGACCCGAACGAGACGTGGCGGCCGCGGGCGCCGCGCAACCGGCTGCGCGTCCCGATCGGCGTGGACACCGAGGGGCGTCCCGTCCACCTCGACATCAAGGAGTCGGCGCAGGGCGGCATGGGTCCGCACGGCCTGTGCATCGGCGCGACCGGGTCCGGCAAGTCGGAGGCGCTGCGCACGCTGGTGCTCGGGCTGGCGCTGACGCATTCGTCGGAGGTGCTGAACTTCGTCCTGGTCGACTTCAAGGGCGGCGCGACGTTCCTCGGGATGGAGAACCTGAGGCACGTCTCCGCCATCATCACGAACCTTGAGGACGAGCTCCCCCTCGTCGACCGCATGTACGACGCGCTGCACGGCGAGATGGTCCGCCGCCAGGAGTACCTCCGCGCGCAGGGGAACTACGCGTCGCTCCGCGACTACGAGAAGGCGCGCGAGCAGGGCGCCGACCTGAAGCCGATGCCGACGCTGTTCCTGGTGCTGGACGAGTTCTCCGAGCTGCTGTCCGCCAAGCCCGAGTTCGCCGACCTGTTCGTCATGATCGGACGCCTCGGCCGCTCGCTCGGCGTCCACATCCTGCTGGCGTCGCAGCGCCTGGAGGAGGGCAAGCTCCGCGGCCTCGACACGCACCTCTCCTAC
Organism: Actinomadura chibensis NBRC 106107; assembly: GCF_001552135.1. Taxonomy (GTDB): domain Bacteria; phylum Actinomycetota; class Actinomycetes; order Streptosporangiales; family Streptosporangiaceae; genus Spirillospora; species Spirillospora chibensis. The sequence goes on from NZ_BCQP01000058.1 coordinate 46,637, forward strand.
CGGATCGGCCTGCGGACGTTCTCCGCGCAGGAGTCGCGCGTCGTGCTCGGCGTCCCGGACGCCTACGAGCTGCCGTCCGCGCCGGGCCACGGCTACATGAAGTTCGGCACCGAGTCGATGACGCGGTTCCGCGCCGCGTACGTGTCCGGCCCGGCCACCGAGGACCTCCAGCCCAAGGAGAAGGCGGGGCCGCAGGTGGTGCGGCAGATCGTCCCCTACATCCCGGACTACATCCGCCCGCACGTCATCGAGAACGGGCAGGAGCAGCAGCAGGGCGCGGAGGAGGAGTCGCAGGCGTCGCTGTTCGACGTGGTCGTCAAGCAGCTGGAGAACCACGGACCGCCCGCGCACCAGATCTGGCTCCCGCCGCTCGACGCCCCGCCCACGCTGGACGAGCTGCTCCCGACGCTCGCCGTCGTCCCCGGGCTCGGCCTGACGACCCAGCACGAGGGCTGGCGGAACCGGCTGCACGCCATCGTCGGCATCGCGGACAAGCCGTTCGACCAGCGCCGCGACCCGATGTACGTCGACCTGTCCGGCGCGGCGGGCAACGCGGGCATCGCCGGGTCGCCGCAGACCGGCAAGTCCACGATGCTGCGGACGCTGATGGCGTCCCTCGCGATGACGCACTCGCCGCAGCAGGTCCAGTTCTACTGCCTCGACTTCGGCGGCGGCACCCTCGCCGGGCTCGCCGACCTCCCGCACGTCGGCGGCGTCGCCAACCGGTTGGACGGCGACCGCGTCCGCCGGACGGTCGCCGAGGTCACCGCCCTGCTGGAGCAGCGCGAGCGCGAGTTCGCCGAGCGCGGCATCGACTCGATGCCGACCTACCGGCGGATGCGCGCGTCCGGCGAGATCACCGGCGACGGCTACGGCGACGTGTTCCTCGTCGTGGACGGCTGGATGACCCTCCGGCAGGACTTCGAGAACCTCGAACCCGTCATCACCGACCTCGTCGCCCGCGGCCTCGGCTACGGCATCCACGTCATCGCGACGGTGAACAAGTGGTCGGAGTTCCGGATGAACGTCCGCGACCTGTTCGGGACGAAGCTGGAGCTGAAGCTCGGCGACCCGTACGAGTCGGAGATCGACCGGAAGCTCGCCGACAACGTCCCGGAGGGCAAGCCGGGACGCGGCCTGACCCGCGACGGGCACCACTGCCTCACCGCGCTCCCCCGGCTGGACGGCGACCCGGACGACTCGACGCTCGCGGAGGGCGTCCGCAAGCTGGTCGCCGCCGTCGCCCAGAACTGGGACGGCCCCGGCGCGCCGAAGGTGCGGATGCTGCCGTCCGTCCTGCCGGTGTCGTCGCTGCCCGCGGCGGCGGAGAGCGGCTCGCGGATCCCGATCGGCATCGACGAGGAGAGCCTGTCGCCGGTCTTCCTGGACTTCGCGTCCGAGTCCCACTTCCTCGTGATCGGCGACACCGAGTGCGGCAAGTCGAACCTGCTGCGCATGATCACCAGCGGGCTGATCGAGCGGTACACCCCCGCGCAGGCGCGGATGATCTTCATCGACTATCGCCGGTCGCTGCTGGACGCCGCCGAGACCGAGCACCGGATCGGGTACGCCGCGTCCTCGGCCGCCGCGCAGGGCCTGGTCAAGGACATCGTGGGCGCCCTCCAGCAGCGGCTCCCGCCCGCCGACCTCACCCCGGAGCAGCTCCGCGACCGGTCCTGGTGGAGCGGCGCCGACCTGTACCTCATCATCGACGACTACGACCTCGTCGCGACGTCCAGCAACCCGGTCGTCCAGCTGGCGGAACTGCTCCCACAGGCGCGCGACATCGGCCTGCACGTCATCGTGTCCCGCGCGTTCGGCGGCGCGGGCCGCGCCATGTACGACCCGGTCCTCCAGCGCATCAAGGAGATGGGCTCGCCCGGCCTGCTCATGTCCGGGAACAAGGACGAGGGCGTCGTGCTCGGCAACGTCAAGGGACACTCGCTGCCGCCCGGCCGCGGCTACTTCATCAACCGCAGGAACGGCACCCGCCTCATCCAGACCGCACACCAGGAATAGGAGCACCCCCTTATGGCCGAGTTCAGCCTCGGGCCGGACTTCGAGCGCTACCAGCGCGACATGCAGCAGCAGATGGGCGACCTGACGAAGATGCAGGAGTCCATCAAGGCCGCCGTCGGCCGGGGCGAGGCGGCCGACGGCCGGATCGTGGCCGAGTACAGGTCAGAGGGCGGCCTGACCAAACTGGACCTCGACCCCCGAGCCCTGCGGCTCCCCGCCGTCGAACTCAGCGACGCGATCCGCACCGCGGTGAACGCCGCCGCGCAGGACTTCCAGACGAAGGTCCGCGAGGCCAGCTCCTCGATGTTCAACCTCCCGGACGACCCGCAGAAGGCCGTGGACCCCGCCAAGGCCCTCGCCTCCCTGGACAAGATCGCCAACGGCTTCGCGGGCCAACTCCGCGACCTGGCCCGCGAACTGGGCGTCCAACAACAACGCGCCCAACAAGCAATGGAAAACTACAAGGGCCCCGGCTCCCCCGGCCCCCGCTAACCCCCACCCACGGCCCCGGAACGCCACAACCGCTCCGGGGCCACCAAACCCCCACATCAGCGGGCCTAGAGCGGGGTCTCGTCAGGCGCCGTCGAGGAGGTCGAAAGCGATGGGCGAGGCGACGACGAGCAACTGGAGCGGGTCCGGTAGTGGGAACTCCACGTGCAGCCATCTACCGTTGAAGTGAGCGATGCGCATACCGGCCGAGTCGGCATAGTCGACCTTCTTGCTGTCCGATGGCGCCTTGAACAGTCCCCGGTAGACCCGCTGCTCCGCGTTGCAATGAATGGCTCCATCCGCATCACGCAGTCGCCACCTGTCCTGCATGATCCGCCACCGGTCCATTCCTCGACCGTCGAGCAGCGGATCGCTGTCAATTCGACCGATGCGTCTCCCGTCCGCGGCGTACAGGATCGGCGCTACCGATCCCTCTGCCGAACTGTCCGGACGCTCGATGATGAAGACCGGCTCGCCTTCCGGCGAAACCGCCTGAAGCACGGTACGGGAGTAGTCACGCTCGACGGCGAACATGCGCCCCAACTTCCCGCGCGGACGCCCACCTTCCAGTTGCCTCACGGAGGCGACGAGCCCGGAGTCGGCGTCGAAGTACTCGTACTGACGACGCCCCAGCATATGGACGCGCAATCGCGGCGGACCAAGACGACTATCCATCCGAGGTCCTGATGACCACCGTAGCTATTTCCATGGTGGGTCGAAGTTCTTCTCCTGACTTCCCCAAGGTGTCACGGAGGTCATCTTGTTCTCGCCCTTCCCGTCGACCCCGGCCGTGCCCTCGTAGTCGACTTTGGCGCCCGCATCCGGTTGTTCAGCACCGACGCCATAGGTGGTCTTCGCGTTCCCCTGGGCGTCCCACTCCTTCTTGATGCCACCGGTGAGGTCGACTCCAGGCCCGGACTCTTTTCCTTTGAGTTCGAAGTCGCTTCCCGCATATCCTCCAGGTCCGTGCTGCCGGTGGCCTGACACTTCGAGTTCGGGGCCGTTTTTTCCCGGAACCTGGACTTTGGCCCCTCCTCCCACGTTCCATGTAGTGTCGTATTTCCGGTCGGCATCGAGATCTATTTCTTGGAGCGGAAAACCCTTCGTGCCCGAGAACTCGTTACGGCGGCCCGGGATCGGGCTCCGCTCGCCGTTCGAGCGGTTCATGTAGGCGAGGCCGGTGTTGGCGGCGCTCTGCAGGAGGTTCGCGGCGGCTCCGGCCGAGCCGGTTACCGCGGCCTTCTTGAGGGCGGCCCAGGCTTCGGTGTTGCCGTGGTCCGACTGGTACTTCGCGGTCACCGCTGTACCGCCGGCGAGGACGGCCGCGCAGGCGTGACCGGCCATTCCGAGCGCCCCCGTGACGACGTACGTCACGTTGAGTGCCGTCTGCGCCAGCGAGACGCACGCTCCGTACATGGCGCCGAGGCTGGCACCGGCCGCGGCGACCAGGGCCGCGAGGAAGCCCGCGATGGCGATGGCGAACATGGCATAGGCGAAGAGCGCCCAGGCCAATGAGATGAGCGCATAGTGGACGGCCATGCAGTAGTTGTGCAGGTAATCCAACTGGAGGCGGTACTCCTCCACCCTTTCCTCATACTTTTCACGGTCGTCCATGTTCCAGGCGGGTCGGGGAATGCCCTCGACCAGGGACTTCAGTTCCCGCGAAGCTCGCTCCAGGTCGTTCGCGGCGCTCTCCCAGAACCCCGCCGCCTTCTCAAGGTTCTGCGGCTTGCCGGTGGCCAGCTTGAACTGGAAGGCGATCAGGAGCGCGGGTGGCAGGACGCCCGCCGACGCCGCCATCGTGACCGCCGCGCCCATCAGGGACTCCGCGGCCCCCGTCACGGAGTTTCCCGGGATGAACGAGCCCGCGACCGCCGCCGCGCCCGCGCCGCCCGCCGCGGCGCCGCCACCGGCGAGAGCCCTGCCTCTCGGCGCTCCGCGCGTACCGCCAGGAGGGGTCATGTCCGAATATCCTCCGTTCCACTTGCCGAACTGCGGTCAGCGCTCGATGTTGCTTTGCCGGTCTGCTCGCGCGTAGTTCTGTGCCGTCTTCGCCAGCCGCTCGGCGTAAGTCTCGGCGACCTTTTTCTGCGCTTTGAGGTCCTCGAAGGCGAACTGGACGGCGACAGGGTAGGCCGCGGACGCCGTGAAGCAGACGATGCTGAAGTCTCCGCCTTCGAGGTTGTAGGCACCGTCTTGGGAGAGCGTCTGACCGGCTCGGTCCACCAACGGGACGACGATCTCTTGGAGATCCTGTCCGTGCTTGTCGATCCGCACCGGATCGGCGTCCTTCTGCCCCATGCACATCCTCTGTCAGGGCGGCCGAAACTCGCCTGAGGTCAATCGGACATGCATGTTAGAGCACACAGTAACGAGGGATCTACCGATAGCGACGACGACGAATCGCTTTGCCCCTTACGGCCAAACGGGGCAATTCGCCGGTCGGTCGCACCCGCCCGCATGGATGCGCTGCTAATCGTGGCGGTCACATGCCCGAGGAGGGCCCGGGTAGGTCACGTAGCACGTTTGGGTCCCAGGATCGACCATAGTCGCCTGTCCGAATTTAAGGGCGCATCGAGCCGGGCATACGCAACCAAAGACGGCCGCCATCCGTAAATGCGTAAGAAGCGGGCGTCAGGTGAGGAAGCGGATTACTAGGACTATTGCCGCTATGGCTACTGCTATTGGGAATACTAGTTTGTAGAGGTGTTCTAGGTGGGCTCTTTGGACGCCTGGGCGGAATACGGCTGAGGAGGCTCGGGTGCGGGTTGGGGTGCTGTATTCCGCTACGAACCTGTGTTGGAAATCGTCGTAGGCGGTGTGGACGTTTGTGAAGCCCGGGTAGATTTCCGGGGGTGTTTCGGTGGGGTCGCCGTTGGCTATGGGGAGGTGGAATTCGAACGCGGTTGCCAGGTAGGAGCCTATTAGCAGGGCGCGCCAGGCTCCCGTTACGCGGTTGTCGATGTGGAGGTCGCCGTTGCGGCGTTCGGCCAGGTGGGCGCCGTTGGGGGCGGTCCAGCGGACGGTGCGGGCGTCGCGGCCGTCGGGCAGGGTCGGACGGTCCAGGTTCGGCGGCTGCTCGAACACCAGGTCGGCGAAAGGTCGCCCGTTCGCGTCCAGCAGGCGGGCGGCGGGGGTCAGGTTCAGGCCCTGGTCGGTCGTGCCCAGGACGCGGCCGCCGCCATGGAACGTGGAATGGCTGTCGTATTCCAGCCTGCCGAGAATCGTGCCGTCGGGTCCGATGAACGCCATTTGCGGGGCGATGGGGTTGAGCTTCAGGTGCTCGGCCCGGTCGGCGTACATCAGCGTCGAGCCGTCGGGGGCTCGGACGGCGAAGGTGAGGCGGGGCGTCTGCACCTGGTCGGGGGTGAGGAAACTGCCGCGTGGGGAGCGGACGCGCGCCATTTCGATGAGCCGGGCTTGTGTCGCGCCTGTTTCGGCGTCCTGGAATTCGTAGAGGTCGGCGGGGTTCAGGCGGAGGGCGGTGGCGGTGAAAAGGGCGGCGGTCATCATTTGTCCCAGGGCGGCGTCTCGTCCTTCGGTTGGTCGAAGGAGCCCTCGCGGTTGAAGACCGGGCTGTTCACGTTGTACTTGTCCGTGTAGTCGCCCTTGCCGTCCCAGCCGCCCTCGTATTCGGCCTTACTGCCGCTCTTGTTGTCGCCGACGCCGCCTTTGAAGCCGCCGCCGACGTTCTCGTTCTCGTCCCAGGTGACCTTGCCGCCGACGGTGCCGTTGTAAGTGCCGGTGGGGTCGTTCACCTTCTGGTTGACGCCGACCTCGCCGCCCGCCCAGCCCTGCTCGTTCTTCTTGATGTTCCCGGCGATCTCGGTCTCGCCCGCGGGGGTGTTGACCTTGACCCCGCCGCCGTAGGTCCACGTCTCGTTGATGTTGCGGTCGGCGTCGAGGTCGATCTCGCTGATCGGGAAGCCCTTGCCGCCCGCGGACTTGCCGCCGGGAAGGCCGCCGTTGATCGTGGTCCCGTCCGACCGGTTGACCCACGACAGCCCGGCGTTCGCGGCGTTCTGCAGCAGGTTCGCGGCGGCGCCCGCGGAGCCGTTGACCATCGCCTCCTTGAACGCGGCGCCCGCGCCGTCGTTGCCGTGCCCGGCCTGGTAGGCGGCGGTGAGCCCGGCGCCGCCGCCCATCACGGCGCCCGCCATCGTCCCGGCGGCGGCGAGGATCGCGGTCGCGACGTGGGTGACGGTCAGGCCGGTCGCGGCGGCCGACAGGATCGCGCCGTAGGAGGGGGCGCCGACGATGCTCGCCAGCGCGGCCACCGCCAGCGCGAGGAGGACGTCGATGTACACCGCCATGCCCATGGCGAAGATCGCGTAGGCGAGCAGCGCGTAGGCGAGGACGGTCAGCGCGATCGACACCGCCTGGAGGTAGGTGCTCAGCGCGTCGACCTGGGCCCGGAACTCCTCGACCTTGCCCTCGTAGCCCTGGCGGTCGTCCATGTTCCAGGCCTGCTCGGGGACGCCCTTGGCGAGGCTCTGCAGGTCGTTCGCCGCCTGCTGGATCTCCTCCGCCGCCTTGCTCCACTGCGCCGCCGCCTTCTCCAGGCTCTGCGGCTTGCCCTTCGCCAGCCGGAACTCGAACGAGATCATGAGCGCCGGGGGCAGCAGGACGGCGGCGCTGACCATGGCGATCGCCGCGTCCATCAGGGGTTCGGCGACGGCGGTCGCGGAGCCGCCGGTCGCGGCCGCGATCAGCGCGCCGCCGGCCGCGGCGCCGCCCGCGCCCATGCCCTTCCCGCGCGCCTGGCTCCCGGGGGTGGACGGGGCCGTCCGCCCGCCGCCGGACCCGGTGCTCCCGCCGCCCGTGCCGCCGCCTCCGCCGCCCGTGCTGCCGCCGCCTCCGGTGCTCCCGCCGCCGCCACCGGTGCCGCCGGTGCCGCCGGGGCCTCCGTGCTGGGTCATGTCCGCCCGCTCCTCGTCGCGTCGCTCTCGTCGGGGATCTCGGAAAGGCTCAGACCAGCGTGCTGGACTGCTCCGCCTTGGCGTAGTTCTCCGCCGCCGCGCCGATCTTCTTCGCGAAGTCCTGGGCGGTGTCGATCAGGAGCTTGGTGTCCTCGAAGGCGAACTGGATCGCGATCGGGTAGGCGGTGGAGGCGCCGGTGCAGGCGATGCTGAAGTCGCCGCCCTCCAGGTTGTACGTGCCGTCGCTGTTGAGGGCGTTTCCGGCGTTGGTGAGGCGGGGGACGACGACGTCGGTGATGTCCTTGCCGTGCAGGGCGATCCGCTGCGGGTCGGCCGACTTGGTGGGAGCCACGGGTGCCTCTCGTATCGGGGGGCTCTCGCTGGTCCGGGACATACTAGGGCACGGACGATCTTCCGGAGTCGTCCTCCGAAGGAGAGAGGCCCCTCAGGAGAGGGTCATTTGTCCCACGGCGGGGTCTCGTCGCCGTACTTCTTCGTCCCGCCGGGGGTGTCGACCGAGCCGGACGTGGACGTGTGCCCCTTGCCGTCGTAGTTGATGCCCGAGGTGCCCTTCACGACGTCGCCGCCGTTGACCGTGGCGCTGCCGGAACTCGACACCTTGCCCTGGCCCGTCTCGAAGTTGTGCTCGCCCTCGATGCCGACCTTGCCCCCGGCGGTGGGGATCGGCACCTCCTGGTTGCCCGACTTCACCGACCCCGGCGTCGAGTACTCGGCCCCGGCGCCGTACTTGACGCTGCCGTGGTCGCCCCGGCCGATGCCGTCCTCGTCGGTGTACTCGACGTTGCCGTTGACGCCGAGCCCCACCGGCGTCTTGACGCCGCCGGACACGTCGCCGCCCGCGAACCCGTGGTCGCCGTACTTGACGTGGCCGCCGCCGGTGACCTCGTAGCCGCCGGGCGTCTTCGCTGTCACGCCGCCGCCGACGTTCCACGTGTGGTTGGCGTTGCGGTCGGCGTCGAGGTCGACGTTGGAGATCGGCGAGCCCTTGCCTGGGCCGCGCGTCCCGGCGAAGGCGAGACCGGCGTTGACGGCGTTCTGGCCGAGGTTCGCGAGGGCGGCGGCCGAGCCGGTGGCCTGCGCCGTCATGAAGTCCGACAGCGCCTTGTCGTTGCCCTTGAACGCCTCGGCGGCCGCCGCGATCATGGACCCGCCCTGGAACACCATGGCCGCCATCTGCGCCGCCGCGGCGAGCACGCCGGTCGCGACGATCGTGATGGTCAGGCAGGTCGCGGCGATCGCCTCGCAGGTCGCGGTGATTTCCGCGGTGATGATCCCGGCGAGCGCGGCGGCGGCGACGGCGGCGAGCGCGGCGAGGAACGTGCCCATCCCGATCGCGAAGATCGCGTAGACCATCAGGACCCACGCGAACGCGATCAGCGCGATGCTGACGGCCTGGCAGTAGATCTGCAGGACGTCGAGCTGCGAGATGAACTCCTGGACCTTCTTCTCGTAGGCCGGGCGGTCGTCGGCCGTCCAGTCCTCCGCGGAGATGGCGGACAGGCGCTGCTGCATGAGCGTCTTCGTCTGCTCGATGGCCTTGGCGGCCTCGTCCCACGACTGGCTGGCCTTCTCCAGGTTCGTCGGGTTGCCCTTCGCCAGCTTGAACTGGAACCCGATCATCACGGCCGGAGGCAGGATGAACTGCGCGACGCCGACCTCCATGTCGGCGGTGCCCATGAGTGTGTCGTAGGAATTGAAGGCGCCCATCGCCGCGTCCCCCTCGCTCAGACGTACTTGATCGTGCTGGACGTTTCCGCGCCGCCGTAGTTCTTCGCGGCGGTGGCCAGGTTCTTGGAGAATCCGTCGAGCATCTCCAGATGGGTGTTCAGGTCCTCGTAGACGAACTGGAGACCCATCGGATAGGCCATGGACGCCATCGTGCCGGTGATGCTGAAGTCGCCGCCCTCGATCGTCCCGTTGTCGTTGAGGGTCTTGCGCGCCTTCTCCAGTGCCGGGCGGATCTCGCTCGTGATCTCCTTGCCGTGCTGGTCGATCCGCGCTGGGTTGACCTTGAGTTCGCCGCCCACACCGCCGCCCTTCGCCTCGTCGCGCCCGCCGGCGCCCTCCGGCAAAGGCGCCCCTTGGACGTGTTGGATGTCGTCCGACACACGGATTGTTCGCGATCGGTTCGTCCGCCGGTGGAATTCCGCCGGCGGGACGTCCCGGAATAGCAGACCGTATCCCCGTCGGTACCGAAGGATAGGTCATCATGGTCATCTGTCCACGTCCATCGGACGAAGTCACCATGGCGCCTCAGCTTTGTGCCGGGCGGCGTCGGCCTCGCCGGGCGGCGTTCCGTCCGGGACGTCCTCTAAAGTCATGTCCGGCGAAAGGAGCTCCCCCATGCGATGGACCGCCGTCGCCGTCCTGGCCGGATGCCTCGCGCCCACGGCGGCCTTCTTCACGGCGCCCGCCGCCGAGGCGGCGCCCGCCGCACGGACGGCGCCGGTCGCGCCGACGACACCGGCCACCCGCACGAAGCCGCCGACCCGCACGACACCGCCCGCGCGCACGACACCGGCCACGCGGACCGCGCCGCGGGCGCCGCAGGGGTGCGAGGCGCCCCGGGGGGTCATGACCGCGCAGCAGATCAACGAGAACGGGCCGCCCTGGGCGCAGCAGATCCTCAACTTCGGCGCCGCGCACGAGCACGCCACCGGGCGCGGCGTGAAGGTCGCGGTCGTCGACAGCGGCGTCTCCGCGGCCAACCCGCAGCTCGCCGGGCAGGTGCTGAAGGGCGCCGACGTCTCCGGGACGGGCCCGGACGACTGCATCGGCCACGGCACCTGGGTCGCCGGGATCATCGCCGCGAAGCAGGGCGTCACCCCGTTCTACGGCGTCGCGCCGGACGCGAAGATCATCCCGATCAAGTTCGCGGGCAAGTCGAGCGGCGTCGACAGCGGGCTCGCCGCGAAGGGCATCGACGCGGCGGTGCGGCTCGGCGCGGACGTCATCAACGTCTCGACCCAGTCGCTCGGCGACGACCCGCGGCTGCGCGCGTCCGTCGAGAACGCGATCGCGAAGGGCGTCGTCGTGGTGGCGGCGGCGGGCAACATCGACCCGAAGAAGGGCACCGTGCCGGGCCTCATGTACCCGGGCGCGTACCGGGGCGTGATCTCGGTGGGCGCCGTGGGGCACGACGGCCAGGTCACGACGTTCTCCAACCCGGCCACCCCGGTCTCGGTCATCGCGCCAGGCAAGGACATCGTCACCACGGCCCCGGACGGCACCTACGCGGTCGCCGAGCAGGGCACGAGCTTCGCCACCCCGTTCGTCGCCGGGCTCGCCGCGCTGATCAAGCAGGTGTATCCGAACATCACGCCCGCGCAGGTCAAGCAGCGGATCGAGGGCACGGCCGACGGCAGCAAGGGCGCGGGCAGCGGACACGGCATGATCAACCCGTTCGAGGCGCTGACCGCGGTGAACGTCGGCGCCGCCGGACGGCCGGGCGCCGCGCAGCCGGTGCGGATCGCGATGGCCGACCGGACCGACCCGACGACGCGCAACGTGGCGCTCGGCATCACCGGCGGCGCCCTCGGCGCGGCGGCGCTGGTGGTGGCGGCCGGGATGCTGATCCCGCTCGGCAGGCGGCGCGGGTGGCGGCCCGGCTACGTCCGCGTCTCCGCCGACCGCCCGCAGGACTAGGACGGGCGCCGCGCTCCCGCCCCTTCGACGCCGGGGACGTTTCCGGCAAGGCGGGAACGCGGCCATTACCATCGGGCGGGTGCAGTCGTACGGAGCCGTCCCCCCGCCGTCCCCGGCGCCGCCCGCCGGACGGCGGACGCGCCGCTGGGCGGTGCCGCTTTCCGTGGGGTGCGCGGCGGCGGTCCTCGTGCCGGTGCTGTGGGTGACGGGCGGTTTCAAGGAGACGCCGAAGGAGCCGGTGAAACGGCCGGGGCGTCCGCTCGACCTCGGGTTGTTCGACGTCACGGTCCGCGACGCGCGGATCGGGCTCGCGACCGCCAATTTCGGGAGCGCCAGGGAGCGCTTCCTCATCGTCCGGATGAGGGTCGTCAACAAGGGCAAGGAGACCGAGTCGCTCGGCCAGGGCGGGCTGTCGGACGGGGTGTCCGCGCTGACCAGGGCCGGGAAATGGGTGCGGCCCGAGCGGATCGAGGGCGTGGCGGCCGGGGCGAAGACCGACGTCGTCCAGCCGGGGCTGCCGGTCGAGGCGTCGGCGATGTGGAAGATGGGCCCGGCGGACGCGCCCCGCAAGCTGACCGTCGGCTTGCGCGAATGGAAGTACGACCACGGGTTCACCGACAGCACCTTCAACTGGACGGTCGACCGCGAGGACGACACCCTCGCCGGCCGCCTCACCCTCGACGTCGCCGCACTCCCCGTCCAGCCGCAGCCGCCCGCCGTCCGCACGCCCGCCGGGCGGACGCCCGCCGTCCCGGCGCCGCGGCCCACCGGGAGTCGCCGGTGAACGCGCGCAGAGTGCTGCTGAACTGCGGCGCCGGAATCGGCGGGACGGCCCTGCTCGCCGCCGCGATGTGGCTGCATTCCATCCGCCCGGAGGTCAAGGCGGCGGCGCTGGAGCCGATCCGGAACGGCGGCCGGATCGGCGCGGACGTGACCAACCGCGATTTCACCGTCCGTGTCGAGAAAGTGGACGCCGCGAAATCGCTCGCGCCCGGATTGAGCCTCGGCGATCCGCCCCCGATCGGGACGGACGGCGTCTACCTCATCGTCCGGGCGAAGGCGACGAGCGAACGCGAGCCCCTCGAACTGCGGACGGCGGAACTGGAGACCCGGGGCGGATACACGTACCGGCAGGACCCGCGCACCGGCTCCGTATCCGGTTCGCAGCCGACCTTCCAGCCGATGATCTGGACGGCCGCGGCATTCGTGTTCGAGCTTCCGAAGGACCGCCTCGAAGGCGCGCACCTGGTCGTCGGGACGGGCGGCCTCCTGCCGCAACTGTCCGCCGCCGCCGACATCGACCTCGGCATCACCGCGGGCCGCGCGGCCGAACTGCTCCGCGCGGCGGCCGACCGGTACGACGTCGAGAAGGGCGCGCCATGACGGCGGCGGAGACCCGGCCCCAGCCGATCATCCGGCCGGATTCGGAGGAGGAGACCGGACGGCTACGCCCGCTCGACCGCCGGATTCTCCAGGCGATCGCGCTCGTCTGCGCCGTTTCCGCCATTCTCGTCATCCAGTGGAAGGACGAGAGGAACAACGTCCAGAAGAACCTCAAGCCGCCGGAGAAGGTGACGAGCGTCCGGGAAGGGCAGATCGGCGAACTCGTCGGCGCGCAATGGAAAGTGATGGGACGGCAGACGGCCCGCCCCCTCACCGGCGGCGACGGCAACGACGTGGTCGAGTTGCGAATGACCGTCGCCGTCCGTCCGGGGGACGCGGCCAGCGCGAAATCGGTCGACTCCTACGGCCTCACCTACCGGTTCCTGGACGATGAGGGCCGCGAATGGTCGGCCCTCGGCATCAAGGACGGCGCCCCGCGCCCGGGCGTCCCGATGCGCGTGACGGTCAGGGGGACGGTGCCCCGGACCAAGGCTGATTCGCTGGACCTGCAGGTCCGACCGCCGAAACTGGAGCGGAAGCAGGGGGAACCACTGGTTTCGCTGCGGTTCGAGCACTGACCCGCGCCATCACCAGGTTGAACGCGGCGGCGAGCAGGCAGATCCGCAGGATCTCGAAGACGAGCTCCGTCCCGTATCCGACGAACGGCAGCGCCTGGATCCACCAGGTCACCTCGTGCGGGCCGATCAGCTCGTAGACGACGCGGCGGGACGCGTCCTCCGCGACGTCCAGCCCGGCGAACAGGGCGCAGAACGTAGCGAACGGCATCATCCCGGACCGGCGGACGAGCCTCAGCCCGTACCAGGCGGGCAGCCACATCTCGCGGAAGCCGCGGGTGAGCAGCTCGCGGACGCTGCCCGTCCGGCCGACGCCGCCCGCGCGGGCGAGCCGCCGCGCCGCCCGGCCGCGGCCGAGCACGACCTGCTCGTCGCCCGCGTCCAGGCCGAGGATCACCCCGGCGATCACCAGCCAGATCAGCGCGCCGAGCACCGCGTCCTTGAACGGCGGCCACAGGTCGAGGACGGGCCCGGCGGTGTCGGTCACCCACGTCCACGCCTGCCGGGCGGTCAGCCAGTCGACGCCCTCGCCGCGCAGGTGGTCGATGGTGAAGATGCCGAACAGCGCGAAGTTGACCTCGAAGAAGGCGACGAGGGCGCCGATCGCGCGGGGCAGCCGCTCCTCCAGCCGCCATTCCGCGGCGACCTTCACGACGAACAGCCCGGCGGTGAGGCCGATCGCGAGGCCGACGTGCTTCTCCAGCGACAGCAGCATCCCGAGGCCCTCGATCTGCCCCTGGACGCCGTTCTCGGCGAAGCCGCGGCTCGTCGCCATGTTCGCGAACTCGCGGGCGTCCTCCGCCTGGAGGCCCCAGGCCAGGTAGAAGATGACGAACGGGAGGGCGGCGCGGCCGGTCGCGCCGATCACCGACTCCTCGTTGCCGACCGCCCAGGGCGTCAGGTCGCCGTCCGCCTCCCGGGCGTGGACGACGTCGAGGCCCTCGCGGACGCTGTGCACCATCAGCACGGCGACGGTCAGCGTGATGACGACCAGCAGCCCGATCGTCGTGATGGGCGCGACCGTCCCGATCGCGCCCTTCTTCGTGCCGAGCTCGTAGCCCGCGTACATCGCGCCGTAGCGGAGCAGCTCGCCGACCGTGAACCAGAGGGCGAGCGGCAGGGCGAACCGTCCCGCGAGCTTCAGCGTCGCCCACGGAAGGATCAGCGGCGACCGCGCGGACATTCCGAACATCGCGCCCGATCGTATCGGGGCGGGCCGCCGATCCGAGCGTGCCGGCTTGTACCGGCAAAGAGCGGACCCCGCCGCCCGCGGAGCGGGCGACGGGGTCCGGCTAGACGTCTCGGCGCGTCAGATCGCGACCTGCAGCCCGGCGACCTCGCCGGTCTTGGCCGTGACGGCGTTGTCGACGCTGACGCCGCCCGCCGCGAGGACGCGGACCGTCCAGTCGCCGTCGGCGGCGAAGAACCGGAACACGCCCTCCTCGCCGGTGACGACCTCGGCGGTGAACTCGCCCGTCGAGTCGAGCAGGCGGGCGTAGGCGCTCGACACGGGGGCGCCGTCACGGGTGACGGTGCCCTGGATCACGGCCTCGTTGGTGAGGTCGACGGTCGCCGGCAGGTGCGCCGTCTGTTCGGGCGCTGCGCATCCCTGCGTGGTCATTTCTCCTCCATCTCGGAGCACTTCGTGGCGTGGCCGGTGAGTCGGTCTACTTGGGGGCGCCCAGCTCGATCGGGACGCCGACGAGCGAGCCGTACTCGGTCCAGGAGCCGTCGTAGTTCTTGACGTCCTGGAGGCCGAGCAGCTCGCGGAGCGCGAACCAGGTGTGCGAGGAGCGCTCACCGATCCGGCAGTAGGCGATGGTGGGCTTGTTCAGGTCGACGCCCGCCTCGCTGTACAGCTCGCGGAGCTCGTCGTCGGAGCGGAACGTGCCGTCGTCGTTGGCCGCCTTCGACCACGGGATGCTGCGCGCGGTCGGGACGTGCCCGGCCCGCTGCGACTGCTCCTGCGGCAGGTGCGCCGGGGCGAGCAGCTTGCCGCTGAACTCGTCCGGCGAGCGGACGTCGATCAGGTTCTTCGTGCCGATCGCGTCGACGACCTCGTCGCGGAACGCGCGGATCGAGAGGTCCTGGTCCTTGGCCGTGTACTCGGTCTTCGGCCGCGACGGGACGTCGGTGACGAGCTCGCGCGAGTCGAGCTCCCACTTCTTGCGGCCGCCGTCGAGCAGCTTCACCTTGTCGTGCCCGTACAGCTTGAAGTACCAGTACGCGTACGCGGCGAACCAGTTGTTGTTGCCGCCGTAGAGGATCACCAGGTCGTCGTTGGCGATGCCCTTGGCGGACAGCAGCTGCTCGAAGCCGGTCTTGTCGACGAAGTCGCGGCGGACCGGGTCCTGCAGCTCGGTCTTCCAGTCGATCTTCACGGCGCCACGGATGTGGCCCTTGTCGTAGGCGGAGACGTCCTCGTCGACCTCGACGAGAACCAGACCGGGGTCGTCCAGGTGGGACTCCACCCAGTCGGTGTCCACCAGGACGTCGGAGCGGCTCATGCGGGAACCTTCCTCTCGGAGCGAACTTTCTTCGCAGTGAAACGACGGATGAGCAGATACATCTCGCACCCGAGGCAGAACCCGAACACCGCGTTCAGGAACGCCGCCGCCAGGGCGAGGGCGGTGGCACCGATGCCGAGCCAGGTGGTCCCCGTCGCGTAACCGGCCGTCCCGACCAGGGCGAACACGAGGCCGACGCCCTGCGCGAAGCGGGGCGGGGCCGCGTCCTCCAGTTCGCCCGGCGGCGCGAGCCGGGGTCGGACCAGCACCTTGAACACCAGACCGTACGGGGCGTACCGGAGGCCGAGGAAGGTCGCGATGGCGAACACGACGGCCTGAGCGGCGAGCAGTGCCCAGCTTCCGGTCACCAGGACCGCGATGAGGACGACCGTGGTGACGAGTGCCGCGAAGCGCGGCCCACGTGGGTCAACCTGCATCGGGGTGCTCCATGGCGGAGAAAGCGTGCGTACGAGCGGCGAGATCGGTAGTGCTCGGGGGCGGTAGGGCTCGATGCCTCAGGCCATGCGACAGAGCGAGGCGGCCACGCGGCAGAAGTCCACCGCGCGACGCTTCGTGAGCATCTGCTCTGTCCAGTAACGCACGACCACGATGTTAAGCCGACAATCCACAAGCTGTCACATCCGTCTCGCCTTGCGAGACAGTTACAGTGGCCTTAACCCAGGTCAACGAAGTGTGGCTTCCGGGATGGGTCACTGCTTGGGGCACGGGATCGCTCACGGGATCGCCTCGCCCAGGGCGGCGATCACCTCGGGCTTGCGCGGCGCCCCGGCGGCGCGGCGGACGACCCGTCCGGCGCCGTCCAGGACGAGCACCGTCGGCGTCCGGATCACGTTCAGCCTGCGTACGAGGTCGAGGTGGGACTCGGCGTCCAGCTCGACGTGGGCGACGCCGTCCACCATCTCGGCGACCTCGCCGAGGACGCGGCGGGTCGCCCGGCACGGCGCGCAGAACGCGCTGGAGAACTGGAGCAGGGTCGCCTTCTCGCCGAGTTCGGCGCCGAGCTCGTCCGGCCCGAGGGTGTCGGCCACCGCGTCCCCGCTCCCCCGCTGGGCGCGCAGGACGCCGTCACGGCGCCGCCGCAGCAGCCCGAACACCGTGGCGGCGGCGAGCACGGCCACCGCGATCCATAGACCTGTCATCGCCATCGACAACCGTCGCGGGGCGCCGCTTCTTCCGCGTCCGCTTCCGTTTCTTTCCTTCAGGCGGGGATGGAGAGCAGGGGCCGGCCGTCCAGGCCGACGATCTCGAAGGAGTAGAGCTGCCCGCGCGGGAACATCGTGGAGCCGCGGTACTCGCCGTAGCCCTCGTCGTAGGGGACGTACCAGCTCCCGAGGGCGTCCCGGCGGCCGTCCCGCGCGATCACGAGCAGCTTGCAGTGCGACCCCTTCGGGACGCCCGCGAGGTGCAGCTCGACCTCCGTCCCCCACTGCCGCTTCTTGAGCAGGACGTAGCCCTTGACGTTGCTCGCGGGGTTCTCGGCGGTGATCCGCTCGGCGCTCCCCGCGGACGCGGACGGCGGCCGCTCGGGCGGCTCCGCCGTGTCCTGCGATCCGGACGGGCGGACGAACCCGCCGAACAGGGCCCCGACGACCAGCAGCAGGCACGCCGCGACGGCGAGCGGGGCCCACCCGGCGCCGGGCCGCCGCCCGAGCCGTCCCCTCCTCCGGTCGGCCGCGCGGGCGAGCAGGCCGTCCAGCAGCTCGGGCGGCGGTCCGGCGAGCTCGGCGAGCTGGGCCTCGTCGACCCGGCCGAGCATGGCGGGCAGGCCCGCGAGGCCGGCGAGCTCGTCCCGGCAGGCCGGGCAGTCCGCCAGGTGGGCCTCCAGCCCGGCCCGCTCGGCGGGGTCGAGCGCGCCGAGCACGTAGCTTCCGAGGGAGGTGCGCACGTCCGCGCAGCCGTTCATGGCGCCAACCCCCGCTCCTCCAATGCGAGTTTGAGCGCCCGCAGCGCGTAGTAGGTGCGGGACTTCACCGTGCCGGGCGGGACGCCCAGCGTCTTCGCCGCCTCCGCGACCGACCGGCCCTTGTAGAAGGTCTCCACGAGGACCGCGCGGTGCGGCGGGCTGAGCCCGGCGAGCGCCTCGGCGACCGTCCAGGACTCCAGGGCGCGGTCGATGTCGTCCGAGCCCGTCGCCGTCATCATGACGTGCTCGTCGATGCCCGTCTCCGGGGGGCGTGCCCGTTTCGCCCGGTGCGCGTCCACGACCAGGTTGCGGGCGACCGTGAACAGCCACGGCCGGACGGGGCGTCCCGCCAGCGCCTCCGGGTGCTTCCAGGCGCGTACCAGCGTCTCTTGGACGACGTCCTCGGCCTGGGGGCGGTCCCCGCCGGTCAGCCGCAGGACGTAACCGAGGAGGGGACCGCCGTGCTCGCTGTACAGGGCGCGCAGCAAACCCTCATCCGCGGTGGGACCCACACCTAGGACACGTACGCCTTCCCGTGCCGGTTCACACCCGCCGGATCATTTCGGCGGCCGGTCACTTCGGCTGCTGGCGCAGATCGTTCAGGTGGACGTTCTCGGCGGTCGCGGCGACGCGCAGCCCGTCCGGGGTCGGCTGGATCTCGCTGATCCGCGACCCGAGCGGCAGGCTCGCGACCGGGACGATCCAGGTGAGCTGCTGCCTGACCAGCGCGAGCGGCACCTGCGGGCCGCCGTCCGAGCCCACCGACAGGGGCGACACGGCGATGCCGCGCGCGGTCGGCTTGACCTGGACGACCGCCGTGCCGTCGAACGGGCGGCCGAGGAAGACGGTCTGCAGGCCGACCTCCAGGTTGTCGCCCTTCGGCCCGATCCGCTTCACCCCGCGCGGCGCCTCCTTCTTGATCACGTCGTAGGGGACGACGGCGGACGCGGTCGCCGTCCTCGCCGTGACGTTCGCGGCGCCGCCCTTCGTGACCTCCGAGATGGGCGCGTCGACGCCGCGCATGTCGACCTTGACGCCGCTGACGGTGACGCCGCGCTCGGTCCAGTCGCCGATCTCGACCTCGATGTGGTCGTAGTCGCCGCCGATCGCCTGCGTCAGGAACGGGATGCCGTGGATGGTGACGTCCGGCCGCTGCCGCAGGTCGTACTGCGCGGCGACCTGCTCACCGATCTTGTCCTCCGCGATCCGGACGCCGAGCCGGTCGGCGACGACCAGACCCACGGCGACGAGGATCAGCAGGACGAGCAGTACTTTCCGCATCATTCTCCTTCGGCTCCGGCGTCCGCGTCGCCACACGATAGTGGGCGAACCACGGCGAACGAGTCAGACCGGAGAATGACCTCGCTACCAGGAAAATCACTCCGGGAACGCCGAACCTGAGGGCGATCAGCCGCCCGCGAAGGGCGGGAGCACCTCGACGACGCCGCCGTCCCGCAGGGCCACCGACGCGTGCGGACGGCTCCCGACCGGGTCGCCGTCCACGAGGAACGAGCTGCGCCGGACGACGCGCTCGAACTCGCCGCCGTCCCGTCCCGCCCTCGCGGCGAGCGCGGCGGCGACCGCGTCGGCCAGCGTGGCGGCGTCGTACGGCTCCTCGTGCGTGCCCGCCGCCGCCTTGGCCGCCGCCCAGTAGCGCATGGTTCCTCTGCCCATATCCCCAGTCTCCCTGCTCATTCAAGGGGAGGAACCCCCGGAACCCCGGTTACGCCGGTGGCCGCTTCGGTGCGCCGAGAGGCGGCTCGGTTATGCTCGGGGTGAGGGATCCGGGCGACGAGGCCATGGAGTTCATCCAACAGACCCTTCATGGTCACCTCGTCCTTGAGTCGCCGACCGTGATCGGGACTGGAGGGTGAGCCGCCTGGGTCCTACGTCTTTTTGGACGGGAGGCGGCATTTGAGCAGCTTGCTCCTGCTGACCAACGCGCTGGAGCCCTCCGACGAGGTCCTCCCCGCGCTGGGACTCCTGCTGCACTCGGTGCGCGTCGCGCCCGCGGAGGCGTCCGCGCTCATCGACACGCCGCCCGGCGAGGTCGTGCTGGTGGACGCCCGCCGCGACCTCGTCCAGGCCAAGAGCCTGTGCCGGCTGCTGCGCACCACCGGGCTCGACTGCCCGCTCCTCGCCATCGTGACCGAAGGCGGCCTCGCCGCGCTCAGCCCGGAATGGGGCCTGGACGACGTCCTGCTCCAGACGGCGGGCCCCGCCGAGGTCGAGGCGCGGCTGCGGCTCGCCGCCGGGCGCGCCGCCGCCGACGAGGACGACGACGCCCCCGGCGAGATCCGCAGCGGCGACCTCACGATCGACGAGGCGACCTACACGGCCCGGCTGCGCGGCCGCGTCCTCGACCTCACGTTCAAGGAGTTCGAGCTGCTGAAGTACCTCGCGCAGCATCCGGGGCGTGTCTTCACCCGCGCCCAGCTCCTCCAGGAGGTCTGGGGCTACGACTACTTCGGCGGCACCCGGACCGTGGACGTCCACGTGCGGCGGCTGCGCGCGAAGCTCGGCGCCGAGTACGAGTCGCTGATCGGCACGGTGCGGAACGTGGGGTACCGGTTCGTGCCCGACCACCGCCCCGGCGACGCCGAGGAGAAGGCCCCCGCGCGGACCTGACCGTCACCGCGCGACCCGCCCGGTCGCGGGGTCGAGGATCAGCCGCCCGGCGCGCGGGCGGCCGAAGTCGAACATGCCGGTCAGGGCGCCCGCGCGGGCGTCGAAGGAGCCGCCGCCGATCCGGCCGGTCGCCCAGTTGTCCTCGATGAACCGCAGCACGGACGCCTGTTCGAGCGGGCGGTGGTCGACATGCCCCGGCCGCGCGTACGGGGAGATCACGAGCATCGGGAGCCGCTGGCTCGGCCCGCACCGGTCGCGCTGCCCCGCGGCGGCGGGGACCTTCCGGCAGGCGGGCTGGTCCTGCGCGGGGTCGTCCGAGCCGTTCGTGACGCGCGGGGCGACGTGGTCGTACCAGCCGTCCGAGTCGTCGTAGGCGAGGACGATCGCGGTCGACGCCCATTCCGGCGACCGCTGGATCCTGTTGACGGTGGACGCGACGAACGCCTGCTCGTCCAGCGGGTCGGAATAGCCCGCGTGCCCGTCCTGGAATTGCGCGGCCTTGAGGAAGCTCACGGCGGGCAGGTTGTGCGCGGCGAGCGCGGCGTCGAAGTCGGCCAGGTCGTACTGGTGGTTGGCCTGGTCGGTATGGCCGATCGCGGCGGTCGAGGACGGCGGCAGGTGCCTCTCGTTCGCCGTCGACCTGTAGTACTGGAACGGCTCGTGATGCGGGCTGTAGTCGATGACGAGGTTCTTGCCGATATTGGCGTGGGACGACCCGCACACCTTGTAGCCGTTCTTCGTCCCGGTCGGGCGGAAACCGCCCTGGAACCAGCCCCACGTGACGTTCTTGGCGTTCAGGAGGTCGCCGATGTTGCGTCCGGTCATGACGGCGAGATTGTTGTCGGCCGTGTGGTCGCGGTTCGAGCAGTCGTCGAACGCCGGGTCGGGATCGGAGATGACCGTCCCGATCCCCTTCGCGTCCGCGGACGCCACCACCGAAGGGTCGTCGACCTTCCGGTGCGATTTCGGGTCGGCCGCGTAACCGCCGTGGGTCTGCCCCGAGACGAGGTTCAGGGCTCCGGGAGTGGACGGCCCGAACACCGAGTCCCAGGAGTTGTCGCTCATCGCGTAGTGCTGCGCGTAGTTCCACATGGCGGTGACGGTGTTGCCGTCGAAGTAGTCCATGACCAGGCCCGGTTCGCCGAAGAGGATCGGCTGCCCGGTGCATTTCCCGCGCTCGGTGAACTCGACGAACCTGTCCATGCGCCCGCCGTTCACGGCCTTCTGCTCGGCGGCGTAGCCGTGGTTCTGGTCGCAGGTCAGGGCCTGGGACCGGCGCAGCCGCTTCGGGTTGTAGCGGTTGGGGTTCTTGGTCAGGAGTTCCTTGGTGAGCCCATCGACCTTCGCGGTCTTCTTCGCGGCGTGGAAGGGGACGCCGTCGGTGTTCGCCGCCCGCGGATACGTCCCGAAGTAATGGTCGAACGAGACGTTCTCGCCGTAGATGACGACGACGTGCTTGATGGGCGTGCTCGTCGTCCCGGAACGGCCGCCGAGCGGCGGCGTGGCGCTCGCCTCGTTCCCGTCTCCGGCGGAGTCGCAGGCGGCGCCGAGGACGGCCACCATCCCGGCGGCCGCCGCGAACGCGGCCCATACCGTGGCCTTGCGGCGCATTTCCTCCTCCTTTTCCTCGGCGGGTTCAGGCCAGCAGCGCGCGGCCCAGATGGTCGGAGGCGTCCACGACACCCGGAAGGGCGAAGAAATAGCCGCCGCCGAACGGTGAGACGTAGTCGGTGAGCGGCTCGTCCCCGAGCCGTTCCTGGACGGCCTCGAACTGGCGCTTCGGGTCCTGCTGGAAACAGGTGAAGACGAGCCCCATGTCGAGGTTCCCGGCGCCGTCCGTGCCCCGGTCGTAGTTCCAGGCACGGCGCAGAATGCGGCTGTCCTCGGTCTCGGGGACGCGCGGATTGGCGAGCCGGATATGGCTCGTGAGCGGGATGACCTCGCCGACCGGATCGGCGGAATAGCGCGGGACGTCCCGCTCGTGCGTGCCGTCGAGCGGGGCGCCGGTGTCCCGGGCCCGGCCGAAGATCCGCTCCTGCTCGGACAGCGCGATCCGGTCCCAGAACTCGACGAGCATCCGGATCAGCCGGACGACCTGGTACGTGCCGCCCGCCGTCCAGCGGGGCTCGGAGCCGTCCCGGGCGGCCCAGACGAGCCGGTCCCGGACGGCGGCGCGGGTGACGTCGGGGTTCGCGACGCCGTCCTTGAAGCCCATCAGGTTCCGGGACGCGCCGGACGGCCGCGGCCTGCTCGTGAACCCGCCGATCCGCCACCTGACCTGCATCGCGCCGCGCGTGTGGCGGCAGACGTCGCGCAGCGCGTGCAGGACGGTGTCCTCGTCGGGCGCGGCGAACACGAGCATCAGGTCGCCGTGGCACCAGGCCGGGTCGAGGTCGTCGTTGGGGAACGTCCGCATCCGCGTCAGCCGGGCGGGACGCAGCGGCGCCAGCCCGAACCGGTCGTCGAACAGCGACGCGCCGACGGCGGCGGTGACGGTGAGGCCGCCCGCCGGGACGTCCGGGCCGAGGACGCCCGAGTCGGGCGGCGGGCCCGCGACCCCGACCTCGGGCGGCGCGCCGCCGCCGGTCAGCGCCCTGGCCCGGGCCGTCACGGCACGGAGCAGCTCGGCCAGTTCGGCCCGTGTCGCGGCGACCACGTCGAACGCGGCGAGCATGGCGCGGGGGCGCGGGGCGTCCAGGATCCCGGCCTGGTGGACGCCGTGGAACCGGGGCTCGGGCGCCGGAGCGGCGCGACCGGCCGCGCCCGCCACGCCCGCGGCTAGGGCGCCGCGCAGGAACGTCCGCCGTCCCGGCCCTTCGGCGGCGGTCACGGCGTCCTCCGCACGGCCGCCACGGTCGCGACCGAGGCCAGGCGTTCCGCGAGTTCCCCGATCGCGCCGTTGAGGCGTTCGCGCTCGACCGTGCCGAGCCGGTCGAGCGGCGTCCACCGCCCGTGCCGGTGCTGGGCCCGGACCAGCCGGGACGCGCGGTCGAGCCACGCGTCGACCTCCGGCAGCTCCGGCAGCCGGTCGGCCAGGAGCGGACGGAGCGCGGCGAGCACCGTCCGCGTCCCGTCGAGGTTCGCGGCGACCGTCGCGAGGGTCGTGCCGCTGCCCTGGTCGGTCGCGCCGGTCAGCTCGAAGCGGAGCGTGTCCTCAAGGATCTCGTGGGCGCGCAGGCCCAGGTCGCCGGGGTCGATCTCCGCGCGCGGGAAGCCGTCCCGCAGCGCCCGGACGTCGGCCGCCAGCCGGTCGGCGGGCCCGCGCAGCGACGCCGCGGACGCGCCGTGCCACAGCCCCCGCTCCACCCTGTGGAAACCTCGGAAACCCGGGTCGCGCACGCCCTCCGGGAGCCCCGCCGGGCGCCCGTCGATCGCGTCCGCGCGGTCGCCGAACGCGCCGTACGCCGCGCCGAGCCGCGCGTAGGCCAGATGGGCCGGGAGCCAGGCGGCGCGCGCCGCGTCGAGGTCACCGGAGCGGACGGCGTCCCGCAGCGCGTCCGTGCGCCGCGCCAGCGCGCCGAGCCCCGCGATGACCCCGGCCCGGTACGCGCGCACCGCCGGGTCCAGGTCGTTCCGCGTCAGCGGCCGGACGCCGCGCGCTCCCCCGCCCGGCCCGGTCACCCGGACGCGCGGCCCGGTGACGGCCGCGCCGTCCGCTGGACGGCACCCGATCGCGTAGGTCCCGGCGCCGAGGCCGACGCGCAGCGGCCGCGTCACCCCCGGCCCGACGCCCTCCAGCTCGGCGAAGACCGCCCCGCTCGTCGGGTCGACGACGGTGACGTCGACCGGGGCGGAGTCGCCGTTGTGGACGAGCAAGGTCCGCGTGCCCGCGCGCGCCGGAGGCCAGCCGTCGCCGCAGCGCGCCCGCCCGGCCTGGACGGCGCCCGCGCCGCCCGCGTCGCCCGAGCAGGCCGCGAGCACGCAGGCGGCCACTGCGATCGCGGGCGGGAGGACCCGGTGCACACGGCCCATACGACCGTGCTACCACGCCGCGTCCGGGAACGCGCGGAGGCGGCGCGGCGCGGCCGGATGAAGAGGTCCCCGGAGCCTTGGGGGGACGGGGGCTCCGGGGACCTCTTCGCTACCGGTGGCTCAGCCGAAGCGGCCGGTGATGTAGTCCTCGGTCGCCTTCTGCTCCGGGTTCGTGAAGATCTTGCTGGTGTCGTCGATCTCGATGAGCTTGCCCGGCTTGCCCGTCCCGGCGATGTTGAAGAACGCCGTGCGGTCGCTGACCCGGGCGGCCTGCTGCATGTTGTGGGTGACGATGACGATCGTGTACTGCGCCTTCAGCTTCTCGATCAGGTCCTCGATGGCGAGGGTGGAGATCGGGTCGAGGGCGGAGCACGGCTCGTCCATCAGCAGGACCTGCGGCTGGACGGCGATCGCGCGGGCGATGCAGAGCCGCTGCTGCTGCCCGCCGGACAGCCCCGCGCCCGGACGGCTCAGCCGGTCCTTGACCTCGTTCCAGAGGTTGGCGCCGCGCAGCGACTCCTCGACGATCTCGTCCAGCCGGGCCTTGCGGCGCACCCCGTTCAGCTTCAGCCCGGCCGCCACGTTGTCGTAGATCGACATGGTCGGGAACGGGTTCGGCCGCTGGAACACCATGCCGACGACGCGGCGCACCGCGACCGGGTCGACGGACGACTCGTACAGGTCCTCGTCGTCGAGCATGACCTTGCCCTGGACGCGGGCGCCCGGGATGACCTCGTGCATCCGGTTCAGCGTGCGCAGGAACGTGGACTTGCCGCAGCCCGACGGCCCGATGAAGGCCGTCACCGAGCGCGGCTCGACCGTCATCGAGATGTCCTCGATGGCGTGGACGGCACCGTAGTAGGCGTGCAGCCCGGACACTTCGATCCGCTTGGCCATGGGGTGGTTGCTCCTTTGTCCGGATGTCAGCGGCCCGCGGGCCTGCGCCGTCCCGCCACGAAACGGGCGATGAGGTTGAGCAGCATGATGATCAGAATCAGCACGAGCGCACCCGTCCAGGCGCGGTCGATCGAGTTCTGGTTCGGGTCCTTCGCCTGCTCCCAGATGAAGGTGGGCAGCGAGCCCTGCGGCCCGCTGAAGGCGTTCTCGTTGATCGCCTTGGTGAAGAAGATCGTGAGCAGCAGCGGGGCCGTCTCGCCCATCACCCGCGCCACCGCCAGCATGATCCCGGTGATCATGCCGGTGAGCGCGGTGGGCAGGACCACGAACAGGATCGTCCGCCAGCGCGGCACGCCGAGCGCGTAGGCCGCCTCGCGCAGTTCGGACGGGACGAGCTTCAGCATCTCCTCGCTGGCCCGCACGACGGTGGGGATCATCAGGATGGTCAGGGCGAGCGCACCGGCGAAGCCGGAGAAGTCGAACCCGAACGTCAGCAGCCACAGCGCGAGCACGAACAGGCCCGCGACGATGGACGGGATGCCGGTCATCACGTCCACGGTGAAGCTGATCACCTTGCCGAGCCGCCCGTTGCCGGCGTACTCCACCAGGTAGATCGCGGTGAGCACGGCGATCGGGACGGCGATCAGGCTCGTGATCAGGACCTGTTCGAGCGTCCCGATGATGGCGTGGTAGGCGCCGCCGCCCGCGTCGCTGCCGCTGACGGCGTTCATCGAGTACTGGAAGAACGTCAGGTCGAACCGCTTCGCGCCGTTCACCACGACGGTCCACAGGACCGACAGCAGCGGGATGAGCGCCAGCGCGAACGCCAGGTAGACGAGGGCCTGGACGGTCCGGTCCTTGATCCGCCGCCCGGCGGAGATCGAGGAGAGCGAGGCCCCCGGACGGTCCTTGCGGGTGGAGACCGTGGTCACGCGAACTCCTTCCGGCGCGCGACGACCGCGCGGGCGGCCATGTTGACGACGAGGGTGATGACGAAGAGGACGAGACCGGAGGCGATCAGCGCGCCGCGGCCGGTCGTGGACGCCTCGTCGAAGCTGTTGGCGATGTTCGCCGCGAACGTGCTGCCGCCGTTCTCCAGGATGTGCCAGTTGATCCCGGGCACGAAGGTCAGCACCATCGCCACGGCGATCGTCTCGCCCATCGCGCGGCCGAGGCCGAGCATCGAGGCGCCGATCATGCCGGACCGCCCGTACGGCAGCACCGACATCCGGATCATCTCCCAGCGGGTCGCGCCGAGCGCCAGCGACGCCTCGATGTGCGACTGCGGGACCTGGAGGAACACCTCCCGCGAGATGGAGGAGATGATCGGCAGGATCATGATCGCCAGCACCACCGCGGCGGTGAAGATCGAGTTCTTGCCCGGGCTGTCCCCGCCGAACAGCGGGATCCAGCCGAGCGTGCCGTTGAGGAAGTCGCTGATGCCCTCCATGTGCTTGGACAGGAAGGCGAGGCCCCACAGCCCGTACACGATGCTCGGGACGGCGGCGAGCAGGTCGACGACGTAGCCGAGCCCGGACGCCAGCCGGCGCGGCGAGTAGAAGGAGATGAACAGCGCGATCCCGATCGCCACCGGGGTCGCGATCAGCATCGCCAGCAGGGAGGACATCACCGTCCCGAACGCGAGCTGGGCGATCCCGAACCGCGGCGGCGCCGCGTTCGGGTTCCACTCCTCGCTGGTCAGGAAGTTCGCCTGGTTGTCCTGGAGGGCGGGGATGGCCTTCCAGACGAGGAAGGCGCCGATCGCGGCGACGATCGCGAGCACCGTGATGCCCGAGCCGCGGGCCGCCCCCGCGAAGATCCGGTCGCCGGCCCGTCCGGTGCTCATCCGGGCGCCGGTGGCGCGGTGCCGCGCGCCGACCCGCGCCTCCGCGCCCGACTCGACGCCGGTCTCGCTGGTCATGGGGGGTCCTCCTTCGGTCACGTCGCCCGAACCCGCGCCTGCCCCGCCGCCGGGGTCTCCGGCGGCGGGGCTGCGGGTGTCGTCGTCAGATGTCAGGACAGCGCCTTGACCGAGGTCTGGACCTTGGTCAGCACGCTCTGCGGAAGCGGCGCGTACCCCTGGCTGGTGAGGATCTTCTGGCCGTCCGCGCTGGAGGTGTAGGTGAGGAAGGACTTCACGAACTTCGCCTGCTCGGCGGGCAGCCCCTTCTCACACGCGATCTCGTACGTCACGAGGACGATCGGGTACGCGCCCGGCTCCTTCGTGGAGTAGTCGATCTTCAGCGCGACGTCGTTGCCGGTGCCGGTGACCTGCGCGCCCGCGATGGCCTTGGACGCGCTGTCGGGCGACAGCTCGGCGTACTCGCCGGCGCCGTTCTTCACGTGCGCGTTCTGCAGGCCGTTGTTCTTCGCGAACGACATCTCCACGTAGGAGATCGCGCCGTCGGTGCTCTTCACCTGGCTGCTCACGCCGTCCGACTTGGGGGCGCCCTCACCGGTGGAGTTCGGCCACTTCTTGGCCTTCTCCCACGTCCAGATCTTCGGCGCGGTGGTGTGCAGGTAGTTCGTGAAGTTGTCCGTGGTGCCGGACTCGTCCGAGCGGTAGATCGGCTTGATGTCCGAGGACGGCAGCTTCGCGCCCTCGTTCTCCTTCGCGATGGCCGGATCGTTCCACTTCTTGATCTTGCCCGAGAAGATGCCGGCGAGTGTCTCGGACGACACCTTCAGACCGTCCGTGCCCTTCAGGTTGTACACGACGGCGATGGGGCCGACGACCATCGGCAGGTTCAGCGCGTTGCTCCCCTGGCAGCGCTTCTGCGCGGCGGCCGCCTCCTCGGGCTTCAGCGACGAGTCGGAGCCGGCGAACGCCACCTGGCCGCTCGTGAACGCCTGGATGCCCGCGCCCGAGCCGTTCGGGTTGTAGTTGAGGTTGGCGCCCGCGCACTTGCTCGCGTAGAGCTTCGTCCATTCCTCGACGGCGTTCTTCTGGGCGCTCGACCCGGCCGCGTTGACGCTGGCCTTCGCGCAGTCGATGTCGCCCTTGGGCGCGCTGCTCGAACTGGCCGTCGTGTTGTTGTCGCTCCCGCATGCGGTGAGGGCCAGCGCCCCCGCGACGACCACGCCGCCGAGGGCGGCGAGTCGGGAACCGTTCTTCACCGGAGGGTCTCCTTGGTTTCGTTGGGCGAAGCCCCTGGCCGGTCCTGGTCCGCTCCGCCAGGCGCCGGGGTCGCCGTCGAGAGCGACGCTAGGCAGGCGAGGTGACCAGCCGCCCTGATCCCGGTGAACGACAGATGAACGGGGCAGAGCCTGGTTGCGAAGAATGTCCCGATTTGCAGTGGCCGCGGGGTTAACACCGCAGCTCACGAAGCCAAAAAACCTACCCGGAATGAGTCAAGGAGGTTTAGAACGGTCCGGTTCAGGCGGTGGCTTCCGTGGCGTACATGACGTCCACGGCGTGCCTGGTGAAGCCCAGTTTTTCGTACAGGCGGACGGCCGCGGCGTTGGACTCGTCGACGTACAGCATGATCTGCTCGACGCCCGCGTCGCGGAGGTGGCGCAGACCCGTCAGGGTGAGGGCGCGGCCGAGGCCGAGGCCCTGCGCGTCCGGGTCGACGCCGACGACGTAGACCTCGCCCAGGCCGCCGGGGTGGACCTTCGTCCAGTGGAAGCCGACGAGGCGGCCGCCGCGCTCGGCGAGGAAGAACCCGGCCGGGTCGAACCAGTCCTCGGCCTCGCGGTCGCGGACGTCCTCGATCGTCCAGGCGCCCTGCTCGGGGTGGTCGGCGAAGGCGCGGGCGTTCACGTCCAGCCACGCCCGCTCGTCCCGGCCCGGCTCGAACGCGCGGACCGCGACGCCCTCGGCGAGGTCCGGCTCCGGCAGCGGACCGGACGCCGGACGCCGCATCTGGAACAGCGCGCGGTCGCGGGACATCCCCTCGGCCTTCGCGAGCGCGGCGGCGGACGGCAGGTCGCCGTGCGCCCAGACGCGGAGCGGGCCGTCCGCCCGCTCCCGCAGCGCGCGCAGCAGCGCCCGCCCGTGCCCGCGCCGCCGGTGCTCCGGATGGACGACCAGCTCCCCCGCCGCGGGCTCCCCCTCGGCCGCCGGGTCGAGATGCGCGTACGCGACGACGGCGGGGCCGTCGGCGACGACCGTCCCGGCGCGGCCGCCGCGCAGGGCGAGGAGCGCGTGCTCGGACAGCGGGCCCACCCCGTCGGCGGCCTCCGCCGCCTCGACCAGGGCCAGCACGTCGCCGACCTCCCCGTCACCCACCGCGCGCACCTCGCTCATGATCGCCACCCTATGCGCCCGCGCGGGCGCGTCGCCCCTGATCAAGTCGTCATGAAAACGTCATCGCGCCGCCGGGAAGCGTATGCCGGACGCACTTACCGTCCGCAGCATGACTCGACGACGCACCATCCTGGCCTGCGCCACGGCGGCGCTGACGGTCGCGGGCCTCACCGCGCAGCCCGCCGCCGCACGCCCGGCCCCCACGGCGTCCGGTTACTTCTGGGGGGACGACCCCCCAGGCCCCCCGGCGGCGTCAGTTCGCCTTCTCGCCCTGAACGATTTCCACGGCAACCTGGAGCCGCCGACCGGAAGCTCGGGACGGGCCGTGGACGAGAACGGCAACACCGTCGACGCGGGCGGCGCCGCCTACGTCGCGGCCCACATCAAGCGGCTCCAGAACCGCGACACGCTCACCGTCGCGCAGGGCGACCTGATCGGCGCCTCGCCGCTGATCTCGGCCGCCTACCACGACGAGCCGTCGGTGAAGTTCCTCGGCGACATCGGCGTCACCGCCTCGGCGGTCGGCAACCACGAGTTCGACGAGGGCTACAGGGAGCTGCTGCGCATCCAGAACGGCGGCTGCCACCCCGTCGACGGCTGCACGCCGGACGGGACGTGGCGCGGCGCGAAGTACGACTACCTCGCCGCGAACGTGCTGAAGAGGGACCGGCCGATCCTGAAGCCGTGGACGATCCGCCGCGTCAACGGCGTCCGCGTCGGCTTCATCGGCGTCGTCACGAAGACCACGCCGAGCATCGTCACGGCGGAGGGCATCAAGGGCCTGACGTTCGACGACGAGGTCGCCGCCGCGAACCGCTCCGCGCGCGAGCTGAAGCGGCGCGGCGTCCGCGCGATCGTGCTGCTCGTCCACGAGGGCGACCAGGTGAAGTCCGGGTCGCGGCCGGACGAGTGCGGGATCGTCCCCGGCGCCGGGTCGCGCATCGCGAAGGACGCCGACCCGGAGATCGACGTCGTCCTGTCCGGGCACACGCACCAGCAGTACATCTGCTCCGTGCCCGACCCGAAGGGGCGGCCCCGGCTGTTCTCGTCCGGCTCGTCCTTCGGCCGGGTGATCACCGAGGTGAACCTGAAGGTGGACCGGCGCACCGGGGACGTCGTCCGGTCGTCCCTCCAGGGCGACAACCACGTCGTCACGCGGGACGTCCCGCCGGACCCGGCGACGCAGGCGTTCGTGAAGACCTGGCAGGACCGCGTCGCGGCGATCGCGAACAAGCCCATCGGCAGGATCACCGCCGACCTGACCCGCGCGCCGTCCCCCGCCGGGGAGACCGCGCTCGGCGACGTCATCGCCGACGCGCAGCTGGCCGGGACGAAGGACCTAGGCGGCCAGATCGCACTCATGAACCCGGGCGGCGTCCGCACCGACCTGACGTTCAAGGCGAGCGGTTCGGAGGGCGACGGCGTCGTCACCTACGGCGAGGCGTTCGCCGTCCAGCCGTTCAGCAACGTGATGGGCGTGACATCCCTGACCGGCGCACAACTCGACGCCCTCCTCGAACAGCAGTGGACGTCCGCAGGCGAGAAGATCCTCCAGCCCTCCGCGAACCTGCACTTCACGATCGACCGCACGAAGCCGGTAGGCGACCGCGTCTCCGCGATCACCGTGGACGGAACGCCGGTCACCCCGGCCGCCGTCTACAAGGTAGCGGCGAACAACTTCCTACTCGGCGGCGGCGACGGCTTCTCAGTCTTCACCGAAGGCAAAGACCAGGTCCTAGGCCAGATAGACCTGGACACCCTAGTCGCCTACTTCCAAGCCCAGGGCACCATCACACCCCCACCACTGACCCGCATCACCACCCAATAGCCCAAAGCTCTTGTTGGAAGAAACCTGAGCCGGGCCCACGGTTCGTGCGGCCGGAGGGCGGCCACGCCCGGAGGCCGCACGAACCGCGGAGCGAGGGGCCGTTTCCCGAAAGCGAACGCGACTCGGGAAACGGCCCCTCGCGACCAACGGGGGTTCCAGGGGGTCGCCCCCCTGGGAAAACACAGCCCCCCTGGGGAAACACAGCCCCCCTGGGAAAATCACGCCCCGAAGAAATGGACGACGAAGTAGACGACCGCCGCGACGGCGGCGGCCATCGGCATGGTGAGGACCCAGGCCGTGATGATGTTCCCGGCGACGCCCCAGCGGACGGCGGACAGCCGCTTGGTCGCGCCCGCGCCCATGATGGCCGAGGTGATGGTGTGGGTCGTGGAGATTGGAGCGTGCCATACGAAGGCGGTGGCGTACAGGACGACGGAGGCCGTCGCTTCCGCGGCGAAGCCCTTCGGCGGATCGACCTCGATGACCTTGCGGCCGAGCGTCCGCATGATGCGCCAGCCGCCCGCGTAGGTGCCCGCCGACAGCGCGCCCGCGCACGAGACGATCACCCACCACGGGACGGTCTCGCCGTTGGAGTGCCCGGTCGTGACCAGGGCGAGGACGATGATCCCCATCGTCTTCTGCGCGTCCTGGAGGCCGTGCCCGAGGGCGAGCGACGCGGCCGACAGCGTCTGCGCGATGCGGAACCGCCGTCCGACCCGGCTCGGCTGCGCGTGCCGGAACGTCCACAGGATGGCCACCATCACGAGGTAGGCCAGCACGAACCCGACGACCGGGGACAGCACCATCGGGATCGCGACCTTGTCGAGGACGCTGCTCCAGTTCACCGACGACGCCGACGCGAGCCCCGCGCCGACGACCCCGCCGATCAGCGCGTGCGAGGACGACGACGGCAGCCCGAAGTACCACGTGATCAGGTTCCAGGTGATCGCGCCGAGCACCCCGGCGGCGACCACGGTGAGGCCGTGCAGCCCGTCCGGCGGGCTGATCACCTCGCTGACGGTCTTCGCCACGCCGACGCCGAGCAGGGCGCCGATCATGTTCATCGCGGCGGCCATGCCGAGCGCGACCCGGGGCGTCAGCGCCCGCGTCGACACCGCCGTCGCGATCGCGTTCGCGGCGTCGTGGAACCCGTTCGTGTAGTCGAAGACCAGCGCCACGACGACGACCAGGACGAGGACCGCCGCCTGCGCGTCCGCCCGGAGGCCGAGCGCGCCGGCCACCATGACCAGCGCGATCCCGGCGAGGAGCAGCAGCCACGCGCGGCCGGACACACGGCGCGTGGCCTGCTCGCCAAGGGAGGCCGGATCGTCCTCCGGCGCCGGCTCCCGGACGATCGTCGAGCCGACGTCGCTCATGATTCCTTGACCGCTATGGTCTCGACCGTGTTGGCGACGTGCTCGAAGGCGTCCGCCGCCTCCTCCAACCGGTCGATGACCTGCTTCAGCTTCAGGACGGTGAGCGTGTCGTACTCGCCGCTGAACAGGTGCGCCAGCAGCTTGCGGTACACCTGGTCGCCCTGGTTCTCCAGGCGGTTGATCTCGATCCAGTACTCGTTGAGCTCCTTCATGGAGCGGAGCCTCGGCATCGCCTCGGCGGTCAGCTCCGCCGCGCGCTCCAGCACCTCGACCATGTTGACGATGCCCTTGGGGAACTCATCGATCTTGTAGAGGACGACGAGGTCGGCGGCTTCCTCCATCTCGTCCATCACGTCGTCGATCGTGGAGGCCAGCCGGTAGATGTCCTCGCGGTCGAACGGGGTGATGAACGTTTCGTTGAGCCGGCGCATGATGGCGTGGGTGCATTCGTCGCCGGCGTGCTCGCAGGCGCGCATCTTCTCCGCGATCGCCACCCGGTCGGCGCCGTCGCTGATGAGCTCCACGAGCAGCCTGGCGCCGGTGACCAGGTTGTTCGCCGAGTCGGCGAACATGTCGTAGAAGCTGTCCTCACGCGGCGTGAGACGCAAGCGCACGTCGTTCTCCTGATGTGCCGGAACAGTCCGCAGAGGATCGTAGGCGCAACCGGCCGTAAAAAGAACCTTTGCCCCAGCTTCGGCTGGTGTCCTCCATCCTCTCATCTTCAAGATTGCCCGAGATCACCGGGAACATACCTCCCGCGCGGGCCCCTATCTGCGGGGATGCGCGCCGCTGCGGGCCTTCCGGAGGGCCCGCGTCCGGTCCCGGCCGCGGGCCGCCGGACGGCGTCCGAAGTGAGATTGCTTACAGTAACGGCACGGTGCTGTTGGTCACCCTCCGTGCATAAAAGAACCGGGGACGCCGTGATCGCGTCCCCGGTTACTGCGAGCTTCGGCTCAGTCGATCTGCGTCAGCTCGCGACGACCGGCTTCGTCGGACCGTACCCCGAGCACCATGTCGATTTCCGCGACGGTCAGCGGCCGCTCCGCCGCCGCCACCGCGCTGAGCATCTCGGCATAGAGTTCGATCTCGTCCAGCGCAACACGGTCGTGGACGCGCAGATCAAGGTTCTGGCGCACCGCGTCCACCTCCGTTCGTCTCCCCCATACCCAAGGTCGAGGCTACGCTTCCGCCCCTCGGGGGCACATGACCCAAGAGGGCCATTCAAGGGCCACTCAAGGTGGGTCGTCATGTGGCCCACCCTGGCCCCGATGGTCGTAGCCTTCCCCGAAGACGACGGTCTGATGCCTATGTCCCGTTCGTCCCAGGACGCCGGGACTGGACCGGTGCCGCGGGCGGCCGTCAGCCGCCCGGACGGAAGTCGCCGAGCAGCTGCTCAAGCGCGGTCTCGGGCAGGTCGCGGGCGGTGAGCCGGGCGACGGTCGCCGCGTTCACGTCCGCGCCCGCGAGCCGCGCCGCCTGCCGCGCCACCGTCTGCTCGAACAGGGCGCGGACCGTCCGCGCGTAGGCGAACCTCGGGTCCTCGCGGAGCCGCTCGAAGCGGCTCAGCAGCTCGACGCGGAGCTCCTCGTCCAGCATGTAGAGGTCGCGCTCGGCGTAGCTCTGGAAGAGGCGCACCATGTCGCGGTCGCCCATCCCGGTGAATTCGAGGACGCGGGCGACCTCGGCCTGGAAGCGTGGGTTGCCCGCGAGGAACCCCTCCATCTCCGCCGCCGGGCTCGTGCAGATCACGAGGAACCTGGAGCGGCCCGCGTTCATGCGGCCGAGGAGTTCGGTCACGACGTCCGGGCTGCGGTCGAGCCGGTACGCCTCCTGGATCAGCAGGACCCCGCCGAGCGCCTGCTCGACCATGCTCGCCACCCGGTGCTCGGTGTCGGCCCGGTCGCGTCCGGCCAGGTGGACGGGACGGCACGCGACCACGTGCCCCGACTCCAGCAGCCCGAGCGCCGCGTAGATCCCGCCGACGAGCCCCGCGACCGTCGTCTTCCCGGTGCCGGGCGGGCCCACGAACACCAGGTGGCGGGCGCCGTCGCTCGCCACCCCGTAGCGCGCCCGGTCGGCGGCGAGCCCCGCCTCCTCGACCAGCTCGCGGACGGCGGCCTTCACCTCGTCCAGGCCGGTGAGCTGGTCGAGCCGCCGCAGGTAGCCGTCGATGTCGCCGGGCGGGCGCAGCGCGGGCTCGATGCCCTCGGCCACGCCGGTGAGGTCGTCGGGGGTGAGCACGAGCCGGTCGTGGGACGCCCCGGCGCGCTCCATGTTCCGCTGGGCGGCCTGGTCCAGGTACGCCTCGACGAGCCGCGCGTTGACCAGGTCGCCGGGGCCGCGCAGCCGGTTCAGGTCCTCGCGGGCGACCTCCAGCGCGGCGGCGCCGATCGTGACGCGGCGCTCCTCGGCGAGCAGGTGCAGCAGCGTCATCCGGTTGTCGAGGTCGCCGAAGTCGGGCAGCCGGTGCACCCGGAACGCCTGGACGAGCTTCGGATGCTCGCGCAGCAGCCGCTTGTAGGCGTGCGGCTCGCAGGTCGCGATCACCGGCGTCGTGTTCACCGGGTCGCGGCGGGCCCGGCGCACCGCGCCGACGACCGCCCCCGGGTCGGGGGCGGAGGCGACCGCGACGTCCAGCCGCTCGAAAAGGATCACCGGGCCCGGCTGGGCGAGGATCCGGCCGATCTTGTCGGCGGGGGCGTCCCGGACGTCCTCGGCGTCGTGCGCGCGGATCGAACCGTCCCCAAGGCCCGCGTTCGCCAGCGTCAGCGCGATCATCCTGGACAGCCTGCGCTGCCCCGAGTGCGGCGCGCCGACCAGCAGGACGCCCGGCACGGCGGGCTTCATGGAGCTGGGCGCGCCGTCCACCCGCGTCTCCTCGGGGCTCTCGCCGACCGGCGCGTCCCACTCCTGGACCTGCTGCTTCAGCCCGGCGAGCAGGTCGCTCGCGTCGTGGTCGCCGTAGACGAAGCCGAACCCGAACCGCTCCAGCACGCGCCGCTCGCTGCGGTCGCGCGGCGGCGGGATCTCGTCGACGGGACGGTCCGGGGACGGGGTGTCGTCCAGGAAGTCGAAGTCGCCGACCATCGTCTTGGACATGACCTTCGTCCCCGGCCCGGCCGCCGGGACGGGCGGCGCCGGGGGCGCGGCCGGGTCGTCCTCCAGGTCGCCGGGGCCGAGGACGCGCGTACCGGGCGGGCTCGCCGGGGCGGGCGGGACCTCCGGGTTCGTCGGGTGCGCGCCGTCGTCCATGCGGGTGGAGTACGGGTCGAACGCGGTCTGCGCGGGCGACTGCCGCGCCTGCCGCGGCGCCGGGACGGGGCTCTGCTGTTGAGGCGGCGGCTGCTGCTGCCGCGGTGGTGCCTGCCGCGGCGGTGCCTGCTGGGGTGGGACGGCGCCCGCGGGCTGGTAGCCGAGCTGCGTGTACGGCGGCGCGAAGGGCTCGTCCTGCTTCTCCGCCTCCGGCGGGGAGAAGCCGCCGGGCGGCTGCTCGGACGCGGCGGCCGGAGGCGGCGCGGGCGGCCCCGGCGGCGCGGGCGGCCCGCCGTGCATCGCCCCGGGATTCCGCACCGGCGGCGGAGGCGGGCTCTGCATCGGAGCGGGACTCTGCA
>NZ_BCQP01000059.1 GCF_001552135.1 Actinomadura chibensis NBRC 106107
GAGCAACTCCGGTCGCAGAGCGCTCTGGCCGTCACCGACACGACGTTCAGGGACGCGCACCAATCGCTCCTCGCGACGCGAGTACGCACCTATGACCTTCTCGCCGCCGCCCCCTATCTCGCCCGCATGACGCCTCAGCTCTTCTCCGTCGAGGCGTGGGGCGGGGCAACGTACGACGTCGCGCTTCGCTTTCTCGGGGAGTCGCCCTGGGACAGGCTCGCCGCGATCCGTGAAGCCGCACCGAACCTCTGCATTCAGATGCTTCTGCGAGGGCGCAACACCGTCGGCTACACGCCCTACCCGGACTCGGTGGCGCGGGCATTCGTGAAGGAAGCGGCCAGTACGGGAGTCGACATCTTCCGTGTGTTCGATGCGCTGAATGACGTGGAACGCATGCGTCCGGCCATCGACGCGGTTCTCCAGACCCATGCCGTGGTGGAAGGGACCCTCTGCTACACCGGCGACCTGTCGTCCCCGGACGAGAAGCTCTACACCCTCGACTACTACCTGCGTCTGGCGGAAGAACTCGTCGAGGCGGGCGTCCACATCCTGTGCATCAAGGACATGGCCGGTCTGCTCCGCGCGCCCGCCGCGCACACATTGGTCAAGGCGCTGCGTGAGCGGTTCGACCTCCCGGTCCATCTGCACACCCACGACACGGCGGGCGGGCAGATCGGCACCTACATCGCGGCCATCCAAGCTGGGGTCGACGCAGTAGACGGTGCCGCAGCGCCCCTCTCGGGGACCACGAGCCAGCCGCCGCTCCAGGCGATCGTGGCGGCGACCGATTTCACCGCCCACGCGACCGGCATCGACCTGGACGCGCTGACCTCCATGGAGCCGTACTGGGAAGCCGTCCGGAAGCTGTACGCGCCGTTCGAGATGGGTCTGCCGTCACCCACCGGACGGGTCTACCGGCACGAGATCCCCGGCGGGCAGTTGTCGAACCTTCGGCAGCAGGCCGTCGCGCTCGGCCTCGGTGACCGCTTCGAGGAGATCGAACGGCTGTACGCGGCGGCGGACGCGATCCTCGGACGGCTCGTGAAGGTCACCCCGTCCAGCAAGGTGGTCGGTGACCTGGCACTGCACCTGGTCGCGGCGGGCGCCGCCCCGGACGACTTCGCCGAGAACCCCGACCGCTACGACATCCCCGACAGCGTCATCGGCTTCCTGAACGGGGAACTGGGCGACCCGCCCGGCGGATGGCCCGAACCGTTCCGCACCAAGGCCCTCGCAGGACGCCAATACACGCCCGCCCGAGCCGAACTCACCAGCACGGAAGAGAAGGCCCTGGCCGGGGCAGAGGTACGTGACACGCTCGACCGTCTCCTCTTCCCCGGCCCAGCGAAGGACTACCGGGAGGCACGCGCCGCCTACGGCGACCTCTCGGTCCTGCCCACCGGCCCGTTCCTCTACGGCCTGCGCACAGGACACGAGGTCGCGTTCGACCTCGAACCGGGCGTGCGGGTGCTCGCCGCTCTGGAAGCGGTCGGCGACGTGGACGAGGCGGGCGTCCGGCAGGTGATCTGCACGGTGAACGGGCAGCTTCGCACCCTCTCCGTCCGGGACAAGTCCGTGGCGTCGGACGCGCCGCCGGTCGAACGCGCCGACCCGGACGAGCCCGGCCATGTCGCCGCGCCGTTCGACGGGTCGGTGACGCTCCGCGTGGCGAAGGGCGACGAGGTCGCGGCGGGCGACGTGGTCGCCACGATCGAGGCGATGAAGATGGAGGCCGCGATCACCGCGCCCGTGGCGGGCACCGTCGACCGGCTGGCCGTCAAGGGCGCCACGCCCGTCCAGGCGGGCGACCTGCTCCTGGTGATCGCCTGACCGTGCCGAAAGGGTCAGTTCGGGGAGGGCGTCCCGGCGTAGTCGGCGAGGGCCGGTTCGAGCAGGTCGAACGCGGTCCGCGCGGACGCGGTGAGCGCGGCGGCGATCTCGTCGTCGGTCTCGCCGTTCAGGGTGCGGCGGAGGGTCTCCTGGAACAGGACGCGGTGGACGCCGCCCAACTGCGCGGCCACGAGGCGGGGGAGCGGGTCGTCCGGGCCCGCCCCCGTCTCCGCGGCGAGGACGGCGGCCAGGGCGGCCTCGCGCTCCTCGTGGAACTCGCGGAGCCGCGCCACGAGCGCCGGGCTCTGCACGAGCATGCGCGCGAAGTCGCGGCCGGAGAAGCCGATCACCGGGTCGCGCCGGTCGACCGCCCGCTGGAACTCCCGGCGCAGCGCGGCGAGCGCGGGCTCGCCCGCCGGCCGCTCGGCGACGGTCGCGGCGAGCCGTTCGACGAACGCGTCGCGCAGGTCGAGGGCCAGGTCCTCTTTGCGGGGGAAGTAGTTGGTGACGGTCATCTTCGCCACCTGAGCCGCGGCGGCGACGTCGGCGATCGTCACCCGGTCGAAGCCGTGCCGCAGAAACAGGCGTGTCGCCTGGTTCGAGATGTTCTGCCGCGTCTGCTGCTTCTTCATCTCCCGGAGTCCCATCACCTCATTGTTCCATGGGCGACCTAAATTTGTAATAAGTATATTTCTAGGCTCGTTCAAAGTTTAGGTCGCGAGACTATCGGGTACCGAGACCGGGTGACCCGTTCCCGCCCGGCAGGACGAGCAAAGGACACCGCCCTGAACGCCAGCCACGCGCCCAGCGCGACCCCCCGTGCGACCGTGAACGTGAACCTGGTCGATCCGATGAAGGACTACCTCTCCCGCATCGGCCGCACCGCGCTCCTCACTGCCGAGCAGGAGGTCGACCTCGCCAAACGCATCGAGGCCGGTCTGTTCGCCCGCGAGCGCCTCGAAACCCTAGGCGACGACCTCAGCCTCCAGGACAAGGAGGACCTGGAGTGGATCGCCGCAGACGGAGCACGCGCGAAAGAGCACATGGTGGAGGCCAACCTCCGTCTCGTCGTATCGCTCGCCAAGCGCTACATGGGCCACGGTCTGCCGCTCAACGACCTCGTCCAGGAAGGCAACCTCGGGCTCATCCGCGCTGTGGAGAAGTTCGAGTACCGGCGCGGCCTCAAGTTCTCCACCTACGCCGTCTGGTGGATCAAGCAGGCGATCAGCCGCGCGCTGGCCGACCAGAGCCGCACGATCCGCATCCCCGTCCACGTCGTCGAGGTGCTGAACCGCATGACGCGCGTCCGGCGGCGGATGATGCAGGACCTCGGCCGCGAGCCGACCGCGCGGGAACTGGCCGTGGAACTCGACATCACGGCGGAGAAGGTCGAGTGGCTGCGCAGGCAGGCGCGCGAGCCGCTGTCCCTGCACACCCCGCTCGGGGAGGACGGCGACGGCGAGCTCGGCGACGTCATCGAGGACCCGGACGGCGGCGATCCCGCCGACGTCGTCGCGTCCTCGATGCTGCGCGGGCGGCTCGACGCCGTCCTGGAGACGCTGACCGAGCGGGAGGCGGGCGTGATCTCGCTCCGGTTCGGGCTGTCCGGCGGCGAGCCCAAAACCCTGGAAGAGGTCGGACGCGTATACGGGGTCACGCGGGAGCGGATCCGGCAGATCGAGTCGAAGGGGATGCACAAACTGCGCCACCCGTCACGGCGGGAAACCCTCGCCGACCTGCTCGGCTAGACCGGGCGGGTACAGCCGCCGCACGCCTGTGTGACACGGAACTCGTCCCGCGACGGGGTGACAGCGGGGACGATCTCCGAGGACACTTCTCGTGGACGCGGACGGCGGCTGAGAGACGGGAACGATGGCGAGGCGGTTCGGGCGGCGAGGGCGGGTCACGCGCGCCACGGTGGGTGTCGCCGTGGCGTTCTCGCTGATGCAGTCCCCTGCTTGGGCAGAGACATCTGGGGGCGCGTTCACCGCCCCTACAGCAGTCACCGCCCCTACTACTGCAGTGACGTCCGCACCCGCGGTGGTTCAGCCGCCGACCGGACCGTTCGACCCCGCGAAACTGCGCGCGACCCTCGACGCCACGCACGAGGCGGGGATGTACGGGCTGTTCTCCGCCGCGCAGGACGGGAGCACCGCGTGGGACGGCGCGTCCGGGGTCGCGGACGTCCGGACGGGACGTCCCGTCACCCCCGGCATGCGTCAGCGGATTGGCAGCATCACCAAGTCGTTCTTGGCGACCGCGATCCTCCAGCAGGTCGAGATAGGCCGAATCGACCTCGACGCACCGGTCGGACGGTACCTGCCGAACCTCATCCCGGAACGTCCTGGGAAACAGGTCACCGTGCGGATGCTTCTCAACCACACCAGCGGGATCGGTGACTACGTCCTCACTGCCTTCCCCTCGCTGAAGGCGCTGTCTTCTCAGAGCCTGGACGAGGATCGCTTCCGCTACGTCCGGCCGGAGCAGCTCATCCAGTGGGGTCTGCAAGCACCGCGCACAGGCGAGCCAGGGGAACGGTGGTCGTACTCCAACACGAACTACATCATCGCCGGACGGCTCCTGGAGAAGGTGACCGGGACGACCGCCGAGGAGTACGTCACCCGGCACGTCATCGCCAAGGCCGGGTTGAAGAAGACGTACTTCCCGTCCGGTCCGTGGATAGTCGGACCGCATCCGCGCATGTACGTGTCGCTCTACCAGCACCTCAAACCGCCCCGCGACTACAGCACGTTCAACATGAGCTGGGGATGGACGGCGGGCGCGCTGGTCTCCACCACGGACGACCTCAACCGCTTCTACCGCAAGCTCCTCACCGGAGGGCTCATCGGCAAGGCCGCCCTGGAGGAGATGCAGCGGACCGTCCCCGTGAAGGACGCGGACGGCAACGTCCTCATGAAATACGGTCTCGGCATCTACTCGCTCGACCTCCCCTGCGGGACGTTCTGGGGCCACGACGGCCTCGTCTTCGGGGCGGGCACCCAGTCCCTGTCGTCCGCGGGCGGGGAACGCCAGGTCACGGTCGCGTTCAACCTGACGATGTACCAGCAGCTCGACGCGAACGGGACGCCCGTTCCGCATCCGATCGACAGCGCGCTCGCGGCGCACGTCGTGGAGGCGCTGTGCGGCAGCCGTCCCGCGGCGCGGCCCGAGGAGCCGCAGCGGCCCGTCCAACTGCTGCCGCTGCACCTGGTGCGCGCCGGGCGCTGATCTTCGAGGCAGCGCCCTTTTCTGCGGGCTGACCTGCGAGTTCGAAGAACTGTCAGTGGCGGGTCCTAGCGTCTTCGACATGCCGAGCGCAACGAAGCGAATCGCGGCCCTCATCGACGAGCGCGACGCCGACGCGGTCGCCGCGGCCGTCCGCGACCTGGACGCGGCCGACCGCCGCGCGGTCGCCAGGGCGCTGCCCGGCCACCTCAGGGAGGTGCGGTCGCGGTACGAGCCCTGGGAGGACGTCCTCGACCACGCGCCCGCCTTCCGCGCGGCGGGCGCGGGCACGATGAGCGGCGCGTCCGCGGTCGCGGCCTGGCTCAACCGGCGCGAGTTCAGCACCCGCTGGTCCGGCGAGCACGGCGACACCGACCTCCTCCTCGGCCTCTGGGCCGACCGCGACGACGCCTGGCTCGCCGACCTCGCGCGGCGGCTCACGCTCCGGCTGCGCGGCCCGCGCCACGTCGGGCTCGACCTCGTCCTCGCGCTGCTGGCCGAGACCGGGATCGAGCCGCCCGAGCACGACCCGCTCGTCGTCGGCTGGGTGGCGTCCGCGCCGCCCCGCGCGAAGGACCCGCTGCTCCCGTTCCTGCTCCCGCGCGTCTTCGAGGCGGACGGCGTCGGCCGCGAACTGCGCGACCGCCCGTCCTGGCCGCGGACGCTGGCCACGCTCGCCGCCCGGGGCGAGGTCGACCGGCGCATGCTGCTGGACGGCTGTGTCCGCCGGTTCCTGCGCGGCGGGACGGCCCGCGACCTGCGCTTCTTCGTCCGCCTGCACGGCCTGCTCCTGCCGGACGACCCGGCCGCGCGGGAACGCGAGATCAGCGCCCACGCCCGCGACTACGCGCGGCTGCTCCCGTCCGCGCCGGGCACCGTCGCCGACCTCGCCCTCGGGCTGCTCAGGGAGGTACCCGCGCTGCCGTCCGAGCTGGTCGTCGAGGCGCTGGACGGCGTGCTGTTCCGGCCGGAGGCCGGGCTCGTCAGGTCGGGCCTGTCCTGGCTGGAGCGGACCGTCCAGCGGCGGCCGGGC
This sequence comes from Actinomadura chibensis NBRC 106107, assembly GCF_001552135.1. Lineage (GTDB taxonomy): Bacteria > Actinomycetota > Actinomycetes > Streptosporangiales > Streptosporangiaceae > Spirillospora > Spirillospora chibensis. Next base: position 6,089 of record NZ_BCQP01000059.1, read on the forward strand.
CTCGCCGCGAGCTGCGCGCCCGCGCTCGCCCGCGCGTTCGGGCACGAGTCGTACGCGGTGCGGCAGCGGGCCGTCCGCATCGCGCTCCGGTTCCCGGACGGAGCCGACGGGCGGGCGTTCGCCGACGCGGTCCCGTTGCTCCCCGCCGACCTCGGCGCGCAGGTCGCCGCCCGGTTCAGCGGCGACGTCGCCGATCCCGACGGGGGCGCCGACGTCCCGCCGCCGCCCCCGTTCGTCCCGCCCCCGCCGCCCGAGCCGCTGCCCCCGCTTCCATCGCCGATCACCACCGTCGCGGAGCTGGCCGAGGCCGTCGAGGACTTCCGGTCCGACTGGGCCGAGGCCGAGCGGACGATGGCCGCGTTCGTCCGGCTGACCTGGGACGACGCGGAGGCCGTGAAGGCGGCGCTGAAGCCCGTCCTGCGGCACGTCTTCTATCCGGGGCTGGAGTCCGACCACCGCTGGCGCGGCCCCCACGAATGGATGATGGCGATCGGACGGGCGCTGACCGGCTCCGGTCCGCTGTCCGCGGGCTGGCGGCACCGGCTCCCGCCCGCCCACGTCGTCGGCGGCCCGAACCTGCTCTACCTGAGCCGGTACGCGGAGCTGTACGCCGCCGTCGAGGACGGGACGCCGCCCCCGGTGCTCCTCGCCACCCCCACCGAGCCGACCGGGCACCTCGACCCGCTGGCACTGGTGGAACGCCTGGAGCGGCTCCAGGCGGCGGGCGCCGACCCCGGCCCGGCCGATCTCCAGCAGGCCCTGCTGCGGCTGCCGCGCGAGATCGACCCGGACGCGGTGAAGCGGGCCGCCGCGCTGACATCGTCCGCCGGACGCGCCGTCGCGCGCCTCCTCGCGGACGGCGGGCTCCCCGTCCCGCAGGTATCGATGCGGCCGTTCGAGGGCGGCCGCCCCGAACCGGTGATCAGCGTGCCGCCGACCGGGCTGCCGCTGGTCGACGCCGTGTTCACCGCCCCGCCGAAGCACGGCGGCGACGGCCACGGCTGGTACCGGGCGACCTGGCCGCGGCTGCTGCCGTCCCATCCGGAGGTCGTCGCGGCGCACGTCCTGCCGCTCCTCGTGGAAGGCCGGTACGCCTTCGAGGTCGGGGCGCCGGTCGAGGAGGTGATCGGGCTCGTCCCCGGCGACGGGCCGTTCGCCGAGGCCGTCGGGCATTTCCTGGCGCGGCAGCTCACCGCGCGGCGGAGCGGGCGGGCCGACCTGGCGCTGCACACCATGGCCGCCCGCGGCGACCTGCCCGCCGCCGCGTTCGGCCGCCATATCGGACGGCTCGTCCTCGACGGCGACATCCGGCTCGCCCGGATCATCGACGCCCTCGAACGCGCGGTGGACGTCGGCGCCCACGCCGCCGTCTGGCGGACGATCGCCGCCGCCCTGCCCGTGCTCTGCCCGGCCCCAGGGCAGCGCCCGGTGCACGGCCTCGACCGGCTGATCGCCCTCGGCCTGCGCACCGCCCGCTGGTCGAACGCCCGCACCCGCATCCCCGAACTGGACGCCCTGGCCTCCCGCAAGGCCTCCACCAACGTGGCCCGCGAAGCCCGCGCCCTCTCCACCTACCTGGCCGGATAGGCGGTGAACCGATGCGGCGCCGCCGGACCGACACTGTGAATCGCGAAGCACGCCCTGGCCTCAGCACCCGGCCGGACGGGCGGCGTCTAGTGCAGGTCGGAGGGGTCGGTGTTGGCGCCGCAGAGGACGATCACGACCCGCTCGTCGGGGGACGGACGGTAGGCGCCGGAGCGGAGGGCGGCGACGGCGGTGGCGGTGCCGTGCTCCACGGCCAGCCGGTACTCCTCCCAGACGAAGCGGCGGGCCTCGACGATCGCCTCCTCCGTGACGAGGACGGGCCGCACCTCCGTCCGCGTCGCGACCGCGAAGGCGATCTCGCCGAGCCGAGTGGCGCCGAGGGAGTCGGCGGCGACGCCGGAGACGTCCACGTCGACCGGGCGTCCGGCGGCGAGGGCGCGTTCGAGCGTCGGGGCGCGCTCCGGCTCGACGCCGACGACGCGGGCGTGGCCGTCGAGGGCGGTGGCGACGCCCGCCATCAGGCCGCCGCCGCCGACCGCGAGGAGGACGGTGTCCACCTCGCCGCCGGTCTGCTCCAGGATCTCCACGCCGAGCGTGCCCTGGCCCGCGCAGACCTCGGGCAGGTCGTAGGCGTGGCAGAACAGGGCGCCGGTGTCGGCGGCGTGCTTGGTGGCGGCGTCCTGCGCCTCGGCGTACCGGGTGCCGACCTGGACCACGGACGCGCCGAGCGCGCGGAGCCGCGCGACCTTCACCGCGGGCGCGGTCTCCGGCACGAACACCTCGGCGGGGACGCCCGCCCGCGCCGCCGCGTACGCGAACGCGAGCCCGGCGTTGCCGCCGGACGCCGCGACGACGCCGGTCTCGGGGAGGCGTCCCTCGTCCCGCGCGGCCAGGACGTGGTTGAACGCGCCGCGCGCCTTGAACGACCCGGTGTGCTGGGTCAGCTCCAGCTTCAGCCACATCCGCTCGGCGGGCGCGAGCGGACCGGGATCGACCGCGATGACCGGGGTACGGCGGATCTCGCCCGCTACGCGGGCGGTCGCGGCGTCGACATCCGAATGAGCGATCACTGGGATTCCCTCCGGCCGGTATCAGTACCAAACCCACCTTGGCACATGACACCCCCTCCGAAGACACCCCTATTCACCTCCCTCACCAGGCCGGAACGCCGGGTCGACAGGGAAGGCCAGCGGCTCTGGGGCGGCGCCGTTGGTACGGGGCGCTGGGTTAGCGGGGGAGGTCGGCGACTTAGAGACGATGCCGGGGTCAGTGGGGAAGGGCGGCGGCTCGGCGGAGGAGGGCCTTGCGTTCGGGGGCGTTGCGGGTCAGGGCGGCGGCGCGCTCGAACTCCGCGCGGGCCTCGGCCGTGCGGTCCAGGCGGGCCAGAAGGTCGCCGCGGACGCTCGGCAGCAGGTGGTAGCCGCGCAGGGACGGCTCGTCCAGCAGCGCGTCCACGATCTCCAGTCCCTTTTCGGGGCCGTCCGCCATACCGACCGCCACCGCGCGGTTCAGCTCCACGACGGGGGACGGGGCGACGCTCGCGAGGATTCCGTACAAGGACGCGATCTGCGCCCAGTCGGTGTCCTCCGGCGCGAGGGCCTGGGCGTGGCAGGCGGCGATCGCGCCCTGCAGGACGTACGGGCCGGGCGGCTCGCCGATCTCCTTCGCGCGGAGCAGGGCGGCGAAGCCGCGGTGGATGAGCAGGCGGTCCCAGCGTCCGCGGTCTTGCTCCAACAGGGGGACCGGCTCGCCGTCCGGCCCGGTGCGGGCCCGCGTCCGCGACGCCTGGATCTCCATCAGCGCGACGAGCCCGTGCACCTCGGGCTCGCGCGGGGCCAGTTCGGCGAGGACGCGGCCGAGCCGCAGCGCCTCCCGGCACAGGTCGGCCCGCAGCCAGTCGTCCCCGGCGGTGGCCGTGTACCCCTCGTTGAAGATCAGGTAGATGACCTCCAGGACGGACGACAGCCGGGCCGCCCGGTCCGGGCCCTCGGGCACCTCGAACGGGACGCCCGCGTCGGACAGGGTCCGCTTCGCCCGGACGATCCGCTGCGCCACCGTCGCCTCGGACACGAGGAACGCCCGCGCGATCTCGTCCGTGGTCAGGCCGCCGAGCATGCGCAACGTCAGCGCGACCCGCGCCTGCGTGGACAGGACGGGATGGCACGCGGTGAAGACGAGGCGGAGCACGTCGTCCTCGATGTGCTCCTCGTCGGGGACGTCGATCTCCGGCGGGGCCTGGGTCTCCAGGTCGCGTCCGAGCTCGGCGAGCTTGCTCTCGAAGCGCTGGTGACGGCGGATCCGGTCGATGGCGCGGCGCTTGCCGACGGCCATGAGCCAGGCCCCCGGGTTGTCCGGGACGCCTGACTCCGGCCACTGTTCGAGCGCGGCGACCAGCGCGTCCTGGGCGAGTTCCTCGGCGAGCCCGATGTCGTTCACCATCCGGGCGAGTCCGGCGATGATGCGGGCGGCCTCCAGCCGCCACACAGCGTCGATGCTCGCGTGCACCCCGGATCCCCGGGCGGACACGCCGTCGGAAGTCGTCACGCCGCCGATGACAGCACCCGCACCACCCCCCACGCAACCTCAACACCACCCCCGCCGCCTGCACGAACCCACCACCACCCGCCGCACAACCCCAACGCCACCCACCCCCGAGCGCCACATGAGCCCGGCAGCGGACGCCCCGCAACCCCAATAGCACCCGCCGCGCGCCCCCAGCCGAGCGCTGTACGAGCCAGGTGGTGACCGCTGCACTACTCCGGTGGGGCCGCCGCGCGAGCCCGACGTCGCCCGCCGTGCGCCCCCGGCCGAGCGCTGCACGAGCCAGGTGGTGACCGCTGCACTACTCCGGTGGGGCCGCCGCGTGAGCCCGACGTCGCCCGCCCTGCGCCCCCGGCCGAGCGCTGTATGAGCCCGGTGGTGACCGCTGCGCTGTTCCGGTGGGGCCGTGGTGTGAGGCTGGGCGGGCGTTGTGCGAGCCCGGTGGTGACGCCGGGCAAACTCTGGTGGCGGCCGTCGTGTGAGGCTGGGCGGGTGTTGTGGGGGCGCGGTGGTTCTTTCCGGCGGTGCCCTGTCGTGTGAGCCCGGCGGCGGCGGGCGCTGTGCAGCTGTGGTGGGGGCCGTTGTGTGAGGCCGGGCGGGCGTTGTGTGGGCCCGGTGGTGAGTGCTGCGCTGCTCTGGTGGGGCCGTCGTGTGAGCCTGACGGCGGCCGTCGTGCGACCCCGGCCGAGCGCTGTGTGAGCCTGGCGGGGGACGCTGCGCAACTTCGGCGGTGCCCCGTCGTGTGAGCCTGGTGGGGGACGCTGTGTAGTTGCGGTGGGGCCGTCGTGTGAGGGCGGTGGGGGTGCGGGGTTCTTGTTGTTTTGAGGTTGGTGGGGGTGGGGGCGGCCCGCCGGGGCGGGGGTGGTTTTGGGCGGGCCGCCCGGGGGTTAGGAGGTGGGGAAAGGGTCTTCGGGGCCGAAGACCTGTTGGATGATGCCCTCGCCGTCGCCGACTATCGAGTAGAAGCGCTTGGAGAGTTCGATGGCCTCCTCGCGGCTGCGGACCTCGATCAGGGCGAAGCCGACGACGGCCTCCTTGGCCTCGGCGAACGGGCCGTCGGTGACGGTGATCTTGCCGCCGGAGGAGGTGATCCGGGTGCCGCCCGGCTCCAGGCCGCCGGTGGCGAGGAGCACGCCCGCCTTGGAGGTCTCCTCGATGAACTTGCCCATCTCCGCCATCATCGCCTCGTCCGGCGGGGCGGCGTCGGAGTTGTCGTCGGTGGTCATCAGCAAGAACCGCATGGCGGGCTCCTCTCTCGCGGGCCGGGTCCCTCCCGGGCCTTCACTGACGCGTCGAACGGGTCGGCCCCGGATCGACATGTCAGCCGAACTTCTTTCAGAATTTTCCCCGAGCCCGTATCGTTCCAGGTCACAGGCGATGCGCGGACGATCCCCGTGCAGAACCGCCGAGATGGCTACGAAGTAGGACAATCTTCCGGTGGGCAAGTCAGCGATTAACGAGTAACTTCGTCCGGTAGTAAGGTTCTTTCGTCCGAGGAGGCCTTCCCGTGGAAGACCCGGCACCGGGTGACGGTGCGCAGAACGAGCCCCGGATCGACAGCACCGTCCCGCAGTCCGCGCGCATCTGGAACTACTGGCTGGGCGGCAAGGACAACTACCCGGTCGACCGCGCCGCGGGCGACCAGTTCGTCGGCGTCTACCCGCAGATCGTGGACGTCGCCCGGCACTCCAGGTCGTTCCTGTCCCGCGCCGTCCGGTACCTGGCCGCCGAGGCCGGGATCAGGCAGTTCCTCGACATCGGCACCGGGCTGCCCACCGTCGACAACACCCACGAGGTGGCGCAGCGCGTCGCGCCCGAGGCCCGCATCGTGTACGTCGACAACGACCCGCTCGTCCTCGCGCACGCCCGCGCGCTGCTGACCAGCAGCCCGCAGGGCGTCACCGACTACATCGACGCCGACCTCCGCGACCCGGGCCGGATCCTGGCCGAGGCCGCGCGAACGCTCGACTTCGACCGTCCCGTCGCGTTGATGCTGCTGAACATCCTCGGGCACGTCCCCGAGTACGACGACGCGCGCGCGATCGTGACGGAGCTGATGGCCGCGCTCGCGCCGGGCAGCCATCTCGCCGTCGCCGACGGCACGGACGTCCTCACCGGCGAGGCGTTCCGGTCCGCGATCGACCTGTGGAACGACGCGGGCGAGACCCCCTACCACCTGCGTACTCCGGAGCAGATCGGCGGATACTTCGACGGCCTGGAGATCCTGGAGCCGGGCGTCGTGTCGGTGTCGCGGTGGCGGGCCGAGCCCGGCCCGTTCGGGCCGCCCGCCGAGGTGGACGAGTTCTGCGCCGTGGGCCGCAAACCCCCGGCGGGACCGGCATGAGCGCGGGCGAGATGACCGGCGACCCCTGGGACGAGACGGCGTCGCTGATCCCGCCGCAGGGTCCGCGGACGGCGGGCCCGACCGTGCTGCGCATGCTGGTCGGCGCGCAACTGCGCCGCTACCGCGAGGCGGCCGGGATCTCCACGGAGAAGGCGGGCTATGAGATCCGCGGCTCGCACTCCAAGATCAGCCGGATGGAGCTGGGCCGGGTCGGGTTCAAGGAACGCGACGTCGCGGACTTGCTGACCCTCTACGGCGTGACCGACCCCGACCGCCGCGAGCCGCTGCTCGACCTGGCCGACCACGCGAACCGGCCGGGCTGGTGGCAGGAGTACGGCGACGTCGTGCCCACCTGGTTCGAGCCGTACCTCGGGCTGGAGCAGGGCGCCGTGGTGGCCCGCGTGTACGCGGTGCAGGACATCCCCGAACTGCTCCAGACGCGCGACTACGCCCGCGCGCTGGTCGCGGCGCGGCACCCGGAGGCGTCCGCGGACGAGGTCGAGCGCCGGGTCGAGCTGCGGATGCGCCGCCGCCGGGTGTTCGAGCGCCCCGACCCGCTGAAGCTGTGGGCCGTGGTCGACGAGGCGGCGCTGCGCCGCACGGTCGGCGGCCCCGAGACGATGCGCGACCAGATCAGGTTCCTGGCCGACATGGCGCGGCTGCCGAACGTCACCGTCCAGGTGCTGCCGTTCGCGTGCGGCGGGCACGCGGCGGAGGGCGGGCCGCTGACGCTGCTGCGGTTCGCCGAGCCGGAGCTGCCCGACGTCGTCTACATGGAGCAGCTCACCGGCGCGGTCTATCCGGACCGTCCGGCCGACATCACCCGGTACCGGGACGTCCTGAACCGGCTCGGGGTGCAGGCGGAGCCGCCCGTCGAGACGCAGAGCATCCTGCGGGACGTCCTGCACCAGCTCGTCTAGCGGCCGTGCGGGCGCGGGCGGTAGGTGGCGACGAGCACGCCGGTCGAGAACGCCGCCGTGTCCGCGAGCTCGAACGCGGCGGCGAAGCCCGCGTGGTTGAGCGAATCGCCCGGCCGGTCGGTGCCGACGAGGACGGGATGGATCCAGAGGCGCAGCTCGTCCAGCAGGCCGTGCCGGACGAGCGTGCGGGAGACCGGGCCGAAACCGTACTGGAGGATGTCGAGGCCGTCCCGCTCCTTGAGCCTGGTGATCTCCGCGACGGCCGCGTCGCGCGGGATCGCCGTCGTGTCGCCCCACCCGGGCTTGCGCAGCGAGTCGGACACGACGTAGTGCGGGAGCGTGTTCATCCGGACGCCGAAGTCCCCGGCCGCGTCCCCGATCGCGGGCCACGCCTGCGAGAAGCCGTCGAACGTCCGGCGGCCCATGAGCAGGGCGCCGCAGGAGAACAGCAGGTCACGCGCGTAGGCGGCGGCCTCGTCCTGGAAGTAGGGGGCGGTCCAGTCGTGCGGTCGCTGGACCACGCCGTCCAGCGACACGTAGGTCGAGTTGATGATCTTCCGCATGGTCCCCCCGGAGTGCGCCGGGCCAGCCTAGGTTCGGGCGGGCCGATTCGGCGGCGTGTCCTTATCTCGGGGAGGTCTGCGAACGGTCAAGGACTCGTCACGGCGTCTTGTGGCCCGCGCCGCGCTGAATGATCATCGGCGGACGTGCGGCCGCGGGGCCCCGCGCCCGGCCGGAGGGCCGATGACCGGACGGGTCCTCCCCGCCGCGCGCCTGCGAATGGGGGACGAACGGTGACCGCACCCGCCCTGCGGCTGGCCCGCGCGCACTGGACGCCTCTCGCGGGCCTCGCCCTGCTGACGTTCGTCTCGGCGCTGCTCGCCGTGCTCGTCCCGGCCCGGACGGCCGCCGCCTACGACCGCGCCGCGGCCGCCGCGGTGGCGGGCACCGACGTGCAGGTGCGGGGCAAGGCGGGCGGCGCGGCGGCGTTCGGCCGGATCTCCTCCGGCGAGGCGATGGCGTCGGCGGCGGTCGGCTGGCGGTCGCTGCTGCCGTCGTCCCTGGCCCGCGTGACCGGCGACCCCGAGCCGTCGATCGCGACGGCCGACCTGACGGTCATCGGACGGTTCAAGCGGCCGCGCATGCTCGCGCTGAACTTCGCGCCGGACGCCTCCCGGCGGATCCGGATCGTGGCGGGCGAGCCGTCGCTGCCGTGGGGCGCGGCCGGACCCGACGAGATCGGCGTCCTGATCCCGAAGACGTGGGCCGACCTGCTCGGCTACCGTCCCGGCGACCGGATCGAGCTGTTCGAGCGGAAGCAGCCGGGGATGGTCAAGGCCCGCGTCGCCGGGGTGTACGCCCCGCTGAACGCCGCCGACCCCTACTGGGCGCCGCACCCGAGCATGCTGCAGCCCCAGAAGGTCACGATCGACAGCGAGGGGACGAAAGCCGAACTCGGAACCGCGCTGATGGACGGCGACGGCTACAGCACCATCACCCGGACGTCGACCCGCATGCTCAACTTCACCTGGCGGTTCCCGGTGCGCCCCGGCGAGGTCGACGCGCGCGACGCGGACGAGGTCGCCGCCGCCCTGGACGCCTACCGCTCCGCCGTCTCCGGCCGCGCGGACATCTTCCCCTGCACCGTGAGCACCGTCCTCGACACGCGGCTGGACGGGTACCTGGGCCGCCTGCGCGCCGCGCAGTCCGTCCTCGCGCTGGCGTTCGGCGGGCTCGCGGGCGTCGCCGCCGGGGTGCTGCTGCTCGCCGCCGGGCTGTTCGGCGAGCGGCTGCGTCCGGCGCTCGGGCTGATGCGGGCGCGCGGCGCGGCGGCGCGGCAGCTCGCGCCGCTCGGCGGCGGGCTCACCGCGGCGGCGGTCGTGCCGTCCGCCGCGCTCGGCTACCTGGCCGGACGGCTGCTCGACGCCGGTCCGCCGCAGCCGTCCTCGGCGTACGTGGTCGGCGCGTCGGCGGTCGCCGCCCTCGCGGTGGCGGCGGTCGGCTCCGTGCTCGGCACCCGCCGGGCCTGGACCGGCGCGGACCGGCGGGACGACGTGGCCGCCGCCCGCCCGTCCCGGCGGCGCCGCGTCGTGGAGGTGCTGCTGATCGCGCTCGCCGCGACCGGCGTCGTGCTGCTGCGCCGCCGCGGCGCGGGCGCCGGGGCCGATCCGCTGGTCGCGGCCGTCCCGGTGCTGCTCGGCGCGGCGGCCGGGGTGCTCGTCCTGCGCGGCTACCCGTACCTGCTGCGGGCCGCCGGCCCGGCGCTGCGCCGCCGCCGCGGGACGGTCGCGTTCCTCGGCCTCGCCCGCGCCGGCCGGCAGAACCCGGTGGGGGCGCTGCCGCTCGCCGTCCTGCTGCTGGCCGCCGCCGTCGCCGGGTTCGCCGCGACGGTGAACGCCGAGCTGCGGGCCGGGCAGGAGCGCGCGTCCTGGGCGCGGACCGGCGCGGACGCCCGCGTCACGGCCGGACCGCTGGACGACGCCGCGCTCCGCCGCATCCGCGCCGTGCCGGGCGTGACGGGCGTGGTCACGGCGCGGGTCATCGAGAACGCGTCCATCGCGACGGACCCCGCGCCGATGACGGTGATCGGCGTGGACCTCGGCGTCTACCGCAAGCTCGCGCCCGGCGTCCCGGACGTGCCGCGCTCCGGCGTCCTCATGTCGCCGCTCGCCGCGCAGACGATCAGGTCGGGCCCGGTGGTGCTCAGCCGTCCGGGGCTGGACCCGCTGCGGGTCACGCCGGCCGGGACGATCGACCGCTTCCCCGGGCAGGACGCGGGCACCGCGTTCGTGATCGTCCCGTACCGGCTGGTCGCGGAGGAGCACGGCTTCCCGCGCGAGGTCTTCGTCGCCGGGCGGCGCATCGACGCGAAGGCGCTGCGCGCGGCCGTCCCCGGACGCGACGTCCGCATGCGGGAGGACGAGCTGCGCGCCCTGACGCGGGGCCCCATGGTCGGCGTCGTGCACGGCACGTTCCGGGACGGCGCGCTCATCGCCGGCGCGTTCGGCCTGCTCGCGGTGCTGCTCGTGCTGGTCGCGGGCGCGCAGGCCCGGGGCCGGGTGACCGCCACCCTGCGCATGCTCGGGCTGAGCCGGCGGCAGGGCCGCCTCCTCGCGCTGGTGGAGGTCGCGCCGGTGCTGCTGTGCGCGGTGGGCGCGGGCTGGGTGCTCGGCCTCCTGCTGCCGCAGATCACCGGCCCGGCGGTGGACCTGCGCCCCTACACGGGCGGCCACTCCGTCATCGCCTACGTCCCGGACCCGCCCGCGCTGCTCGGGCTCGCCGGGGCGCTGCTGCTGGCCGCCGCCGCGACCGTCGCGGTCGACCGCGCCTTCGACCCCGACCCGGGAACGGTGCTGCGAACCGGCACCTAAAGGGTGATTTGTCCTTATTGCGGAATAGTTTCGAATAGTCAAAGAATCATCACGGCCCCTTGTGGTACCCGTCACCTTTCAATGATCATGAGCGGCCGTGGGACGACGGGGGCTTGTACTCAGGCGGATGGCCGGCGACCGCGCGCTCGTACTGGCCGCGTGCGCGACGGCCCTGTTCGCGACGACCGTCCTCGCCGCGCTGGTCGGCTACACCGGGTCGGTCACCCGCGAGGGCCTGCGGCGCACGCTCGCGGACGCGACCTTCGCCTCGGTCGGCACGACGATCGGCACCAACGTGCCCCCGGACGGTCTCGGCGAGGTCCAAAAACGGATCCGGACGGCGCTCGACCAGATCTACGGCGACGTGCCGCTCACGATCTCGATGAGCGTCCGCAGCGACTCCTACACCATGCCCGGCCAGGAGAAGAGCGACCATCCCGACCTGACCGCCTTCGAGACCTACACCGGGATCGAGAAGCACACCCGGCTCAGCGCGGGACGCTGGCCCGCCCAGGCCGCCGGGTCCGCCGAGACCGAGGCGGCGCTGCCCGGCCCGGCCGCCCGCGCCATGCGCGTCGGCGTCGGCGACGTCCTCACCCTGCGCGGGCGCGTCGACAAGAAGTCGGTCGTGAAGGTGCGCGTCGTCGGGCTGTTCGACGTCCCCGACCCCGAAAGCTACTTCTGGCAGGGCGACAAGCTCATCACCACGGGCGTGGAGCGGCTCGACTACACGACCTACGGGCCGTTCGTCGTCCGTCCCGAGGTGTTCGCGGAGCGGTTCACCGGGACCGGCGCCGACGCCCGCTTCACCGTCATGCCGGACCTGCGCGACGTCCGCTCCGGCGACCTCGGCCCGCTCGGCGACCGGGTCGCCGCCGGGCCCGAGACGTTCAAGCGGGCGGGCGGCGGCGCGCAGTTCTCCGTCGTGACGAAGCTGCCGGAGCTGACCGGGCAGTTGCGCGTCGCGCTCCAGGTGGCGCGTTCCACGATGCTGATCCCGGTGATCCAGCTCGTCCTGCTGGCGGGCTGCGCGTGGCTGCTCGTCGCCCGGCTGCTCGCCGACCACCGGCGCAGCGAGGTCGCGCTGCTGCGCACCCGCGGCATGGGGATGCGCCAGCTCGCCGCGCTCGGCCTCGGCGAGGGGCTGCTGATCGTGCTGCCCGGCGCGCTGCTCGGCCCGCTGCTCGCCGGGCCGCTGCTGCGGCTCGCCGGGCACGCGCCCGCCGTCCGGGCGTCCGGGCTGCGGCTGGACGCCGGGCCCGCCGCGCCGCTCTGGATCGTGTCGATCGCGCTGGCGCTGGCCTGCGCGGTCGCCCTGACGGTGCCGACGCTGCGCGGAGCGAACCGGACGTTCGTCGAGACCCAGGCCGGGATCGGACGGCCCGGGCACGGCGGGCTGCGCGGCGCGGGCACCGACCTCGCGCTGCTGCTCGTCGCCGGGCTCGCGATCTGGCAGCTCACCCGGTACGGCGCGGACGGGGTGGGCGGCGGCACGGCCGGGATCGACCCGTTCATCGTGTCCGGCCCGGCGCTGGCGCTGCTCGCGGGCGGGGTGCTGCTGCTGCGGACCGTGCCGTTCGCGTCCCGTGCCGCCGAGCGGCTCGCCACCCGCGGCAGCGGCCTCGTCACCGCGCTCGGCACCCGGCAGGTCGGGCGGCGCAGGCTGCGCTACGCGGGGCCCGTCCTGCTGCTGGTCATGGCGATGGCCGTCGGGATCCTGTCGGTGACGACGATGGCGACCTGGCGCCGGTCGCAGACCGACCAGGCCGACTTCCAGGCGGGCGCCGACCTGCGGCTCGGCGTGCCGACCGGCGGCGTCGCCCCGACGCCGCTCGGCCAGACCGGACGCTTCGCCGCGGTCCCCGGCGTCACCGCGACGACCCCGATGCTGCGCGTCGACGCCGACCTCGGCAACGAGCCGACGACGCTGCTCGCCGCCGACGCGCGGGCGCTCGGCCCGCTGCTGCGCGTCCTGCCCGACCTGAAGGACGCCCTGCGCCTGGACGAGCTCGCGAAGCGGCGTCCCGCGACCGTCGCGCTGACCGTCCCGGGCAAGCCGAAGAAGCTGCTGTTCGACCTCCGGCTGACCCGCACCGGGAAGCCGCCGATGGAGCTGAAGGGCGTCCGGCACACGATCGGGGTGACGGTCGCCGACGCCCGCGGCCTGACCCGCGAGGCGAAGCTGACCGGGCTCGTCCCGGACGGCAGGGACCACACGCTCGCGCTCGACACCGCCGAGCTGGCCGGGCCGGGCGGCGTCCTGTCCTACCCGCTGTCGGTGCGCGGCCTGCACTACTCCTTCGACGACAACGCGCCCGAGGGGACGTTCGAGCTGCGGCTCGGGCGGGTCGCCGGGGAGGGCACCGGGGACGCCCCCAGGCCCGCGAACGGCGTCTGGGACGCCTTCACCGACGCGGCGACCGAGAAGGGCGACCCGCTCCCGACGTCCATGAAGAACAAGGCGGACGGGCTCGCCACGCTCCAGGTCCCCGCCGCGCCGATCGTGGACCAGGGCTACTCGTTCGAGCTGATGGGCACCGTCCACGCGATGCTCGGCGCGGCGAACCCGCCGTCCCACACCCGGCAGAACGCCGACCTTCAGCCGCTGGTGCCGGGCGTGGTCACCGCCGAGACGGCGCGCCGCGCGAAGGTCGGCGTCGGCGGCACCGTGACCGTCAGCACGGTCGACGGCGACCAGCCGGTCAAGGTCGTCGCGATCGCGCCCGCGCTGCCGAGCGTCCCGCCGGACCGGCCGGGCGTCCTCGTCGACCTGCCGACGCTCACGCAGAGCAGGCTCGCCCAGGACGGCGACGCCGGGCCGAACACCGTGCCGCGCGAATGGTGGGCGGCGGCGCGGGACGGCCGCACCGGGCCCGCCGCCCGGGCGCTCAGCCGCGACCCGTCCCTCGGCGAGGTCGTCGCGGACCGCGTCGAGCTGCGCTCCCGGCTCCGCGACGCCCCGCTCGGCGCGGCGCTGCAGGGCGCGCTCGTGCTCGGCTTCGGCGCGGCGCTGGCGTTCGCCGTCATCGCGTTCGTGGTGAACGCGGCGGTGACCGCCGGGGAGCGGTCCCGCGAGTTCGCGGTGCTGCGCGCCATCGGCGTCGGGCCCCGGCAGGTCGCCGGGGTGCTCGCCGTCGAACAGGCGTACCTGGTCGCGCTCGGGCTGCTCGGCGGGACCGTCCTCGGCATCGTGGTGGCGCGGCTCGTCGTCCCGCACGTCGTGCTGAGCGTCCAGGCCGCGCAGCCGTACCCGCCCGCCGACCTGATCGTCCAGTGGCCGGTGGTGGCGGCCGTGCTCGCCGGGGTGGCGGCGGTGCTCGGCCTCGTCCTCGCCGCCGTGATCCGCCTACTCGGCCGCCGCGAGCTCGGCGCGGGGTTGCGGGTAGGTGAGGAGCGGTGATCCGGCTGGTTCGGGCGCAGTGGGTGCCGCTGGCCGCGCTCGGCCTCCTGACGTTCGCGGCGGCGCTGCTCGCCGTCGCCGTCCCGGCCCGGACGGCCGCCGGGTACGACCGCGCCGCCGTCGCCGCGATCGGGCCGGGCGCCGACGTCCGGGTGCAGGGCCGCGCGGCGGGCGCGGCGGCGTTCGGCGCGGTCCCGAGCGACGCGGCCCTCGGCGCGAAGTCGCTCACCTGGCAGCAGGTAATGCCGAAGTCGCTGCAGGACGTCACCGGCGAGCCGGAGCCGTCCGTCACCTCGGACGCCTTCCTCATCGACGGCGAGTTCGTCCGGCCGCGGCTGCTCTACCTCGGCTGGGACCCGCGCGCGGCGGAGCGCGTCCGGCTCGTCTCCGGCATCCCGCCGATCAACCCGCCCGGCGCGACCACCGGCGACATGAAGGTCATCCTCGCCAAGCGGTACGCGGACCAGATGGGCTACAAGGTCGGCGACCGGCTCGCGCTCGGCGACTTCACGGCCCGGATCAACGGGCTGTTCGAGCCGCGGGACCCCGCCGACGAGTTCTGGCTGCCGCGCGCCCGGATGCTGCGGCCGGTCGTGGAGAACATGCCGTCCACCGGGATCGAGGCGGACGCGGTCACGGCGCTCATCGACCAGAGCGCCTACGTCCGGCTGACCAGCGAGCCGTCGTACCGGCTGCTGTTCAGCTGGCGGTTCCCCGTCCGCGAGGAGGCCGTCCGCGCCGGGGACGCCGAGGGCGTCGCCGAGGACCTGGACGCCTACCGCTCGGCCGTCGCGGGCCGCGTCGACCTGTTCCCCTGCGAGATCCGCACCGGTCTTGACGTCACGCTCAAGGAGTTCGCCGCGCGGCTGCACACCGCGCAGTCCGTGCTCGGGCTGGCGTTCGCCGGGCTCGTCGCGGTCGCCGCCGGGGTGCTGCTGCTCGCCGCCGGGCTGCTCGGGGTGCGGCTGCGGCCGCTGCTCGGGCTGATGCGGGCGCGCGGCGCGTCGCTGCGCCAGCTCGCCGTCCCGGCCTGCGGGCTGGTCGCGCTCGCGGTCGTCCCGTCCGCCGCGCTCGGCTACACGGCCGGCCGGCTCCTCGACGCGGGCCCGCCGCAGACCACCTCGATCTTCGCGATAGCCCTGCTGGTCGCGGCCGTGCTGCTGGTGTCCGCGACGATCGTGGCGCGGGAGCGGAGCGGCGGGCTGAGCTCGGTCACCGACCGGCGCGACGACCTCGCCACCGCCCGCCCGTCCCGCTGGCGGCGCGCCGTCGACCTGCTGCTCGTCGTGCTCGCCGCGGTCGGCGTCGTGCTGCTGCGCGAGCGCGGCCCGGACGCCGGGACCGACCCGCTGATCGCGGCCGTCCCGGTGCTGCTCGGCGTGGCGGTCGGCGTCGTCGTGCTGCGCGTCTACCCGTACCTGCTGCGCGCCACCGGGCCGTTCCTGCGGCGGCGCAGCGGCGCCGTCGCGTTCATCGGGCTCGCCCGCGCCGCCCGGCAGAACCTCGTCGGGGCGCTGCCGGTCGCCGTGCTGCTGCTGGCCGCCGCCGTCGCCGGGTTCACCGCCACCGTGGACAACGCGCTGAAGACGGGCCAGGTGCGCGCGTCCTGGGCGCGGGTCGGCGCGGACGCGCGGGTCGAGGCCGGGCCGCTGGACGAGGCGGGCCTCCGGCGGATCCGCGCCGTGCCGGGCGTGACCGGCGTGGTCCGCGTCCGGACGATCGGCCGGGCCGGGATCACCGACGACCCGGCGCCGCTGACCGTCGTCGGCGTGGACCTCGACGCCTACCGGAGGCTCGCCCCCAAGGTGCCGGACATTCCCGGCACGTCCGGGGTGCTCGCCTCGCCGCTCGCCGCCGACACGCTCGGGACCGGCACCGTCACGATCAGCCGGTCCGGGATGGACCCGATCCAGGTCAGGGTGGCGGGGGAGATCGAGCGGTTCCCGGGGCAGGACACGGGCAGCGCGTTCGTGATCGTCCCGTACTCGATGGTGGCGAAGTCGACGGGCTTCCCGTCCCAGGTCTTCGTCGGTGGCCACGACCTGGACGCCAAGGCGCTGCGCGCCGCAGCGCCCGGGCACGCCGTCACGATGCGGGAGGACGTCCTGCACGGCATGACGCGGCTGCCGCTCGTGTCCGTCGTGCACGACACGTTCCGGGACGGCGCGCTCATCGGCGGCGCGTTCGGGCTGCTCGTCGTGGTGTTCGTCCTCGTCGTCGGCGCCCGCACCCGGGCCCGCACGATCGCCCACCTGCGCGCCCTCGGGCTGAGCCGGCGGCAGAGCCGCGCCCTCGCGCTGGTCGAGATCGCGCCCGTGCTGCTCTGCGCGACGGCCGCCGGGTGGGTGCTCGGCCTGCTCCTCCCCGAGATCACCGGGCCGGTCGTCGACCTGCGCCCCTACACGAACGGCTACGCCGTGACCGCGCACGTGCCGGGCGTCCCGGCGCTGCTCGGGCTGATCGGCGCGCTGCTGCTCGCCGCCGCGGCGGCGCTCGCCGTCGACCGCGTCTTCGACGCCAGCCCCGGAACCGTCCTGAGAACGGGGGATTCATGACCGACACGACCAAGGCGCCCGACCTCGCCGAGTTGGAGCGGCGCGCCACCGAACGCGGGCCCGCGTACGGCGAGGGCGCGCACATCGTGTGCGACAACCTCGTCCGCATCTACAAGACCGACGGCGTCGAGGTCGTCGCGCTGCAGGGACTCGACCTGCTCGTCGACCCCGGCGAGCTGGTCGCGATCGTCGGCGCGTCCGGGTCGGGGAAGTCGACGCTGCTGAACATCCTGTCCGGGCTGGACGTCCCCACCGCCGGGGTCGCCCGCGTCGCCGGGTCCGACCTGCTGACGATGGCGGCCAAGGAGCGGCTGAACTTCCGCCGCCACCGGGTCGGGTTCATCTGGCAGCAGACGTCCCGGAACCTGCTCCCGTACCTGACGGCCGCGCAGAACGTCGAGCTGCCGATGCGGTTCGCCGGACGGTCCCGCCGCAGCCGTGCCACCCGCGCCGCCGAGCTGCTCGGCATGCTCGGCGTCGGGGACTGCGCGGGGCGGCGCCCCGAGGAGCTGTCCGGCGGGCAGCAGCAGCGCATCGCGGTCGCCGTCGCGGTCGCCAACGAGCCGAAGGTCGTCCTCGCCGACGAGCCGACCGGCGAGCTGGACACCGCCACCGCCGCCGAGGTGTTCGGCGCGCTCCGCCAGGTCAACGAGGAGTTCGGCACGACCACCGTCGTCGTCACCCACGACGCGCAGGTCGCCGAGCGCGTCGACCGGACGATCGGCATCCGCGACGGCCGGACGAGCAGCGAGGTCCGCCGCCGCTCCGCCGAGGACGGCACCCGGCACGTCGCCGAGTACGCCGTCCTGGACCGGGCCGGGCGCGTCCAGCTCCCGAAGGCGTTCACCGAGGCGCTCGACATGCGCGACCGCGTCCGCCTCGACCTGGAGACCGACCACGTCGGCGTCTGGCCGGACCGGGAGGAGACCGAATGACCGAGCCGATGGTTGCCGTCGAGGCGCTGACCCGCGTCTACAAGAGCGGCAAGATCGAGGTCCCGGCGCTGCGCGGCGCGTCGTTCACCGTCGCGCCCGGCGAGATCGTCGCGATCAAGGGCCGCTCGGGCTCGGGCAAGACCACCCTGCTCAACCTGCTCGGCGGGCTCGACTCCCCGGACGGCGGCACCATCCGGGTGGACGGCCGCGACGTCGGCGCGCTCAGCGAGGACGAACTGCTCGCCCTCCGCCGCGACCACATCGGCTACATCTTCCAGTCGCACGGCCTGATCCCGGTGCTGTCGGCGGCGGAGAACGTCGAGGTGCCGCTCCGCCTGGCCCGCACCCCACCCGCGGAACGCGACGAGCGCGTCCGCGTCCTCCTGGCCCTGGTCGGCCTGGCCGACCACGCGCTCCAGCGCCCCTACGAACTGTCCGGCGGCCAACGCCAACGCGTAGCCATCGCCCGCGCCCTGGCGAACCGCCCGCGCCTGCTCCTAGCCGACGAGCCGACCGGCCAGCTCGACTCCGAAACGGCCGCCGCGATAATGCCCCTCCTCCGCGCCGTCGCAGCGGGCGAGGGCGTCACCATCATCGTCGCCACCCACGACAGCGCCCTCCTGGCCCAGGCCGACCGAGTCCTGGACCTCCAAGACGGCAAGATCACCGAAACCCCCGTCCCCGCCTGATCACTCCACGGGAATCGCGTCCCCCGGGGTGGAGTGGGGGTGTTCTCGGTTGCCGGGTGGG
This sequence comes from Actinomadura chibensis NBRC 106107, assembly GCF_001552135.1. Classification (GTDB taxonomy): domain Bacteria; phylum Actinomycetota; class Actinomycetes; order Streptosporangiales; family Streptosporangiaceae; genus Spirillospora; species Spirillospora chibensis. The sequence continues at coordinate 24,450 of NZ_BCQP01000059.1, forward strand.
GTGGGTGGGAAGTGACCGTTCATGGCGACTGTGGTGTTGGTGGGGACGCTTGATACCAAGGGGGACGAGTACCTCTGGCTTCGGGAGCGGCTGTGGGAGCTCGGGTGCGAGGTCGTGCTCGTGGACGCCGGGGTTGAGGCTTCCGACGTCGATGCTGATGTTCCTGCGGGGCAGGTAGCGCGGGCTGGGGGCGCTTCGATCGATGCGCTTCGGGATGCCCAGGATCGTGGGGCCGCTGTCACCGTGATGGGTGTGGGAGCGGCGGCCGTGCTCGGTGAGTTGGAGCGGGTGGACGCCGTGCTCGCGGTGGGCGGGAGCGGCGGGTCTTCCATTGCGGCGCGGGCCGTCCGGGATCTGCCGATCGGCGTGCCGAAGCTGATCGTGTCCACGATGGCGTCCGGGGACGTGACCCCGTACGTGGGCGCCAAGGACGTCACGATGATGTACAGCGTCGTGGACATCGCCGGGCTCAACCGGGTGTCGCGGCTGATCCTCGGGAACGCGGCGGCAGCGGCGGCCGGGATGGCGAAGGCGTATGAGGCGGCGGCGCCTGAGGCGGGGGAGCGTCCGCTGGTCGCGGCGTCGATGTTCGGTGTGACGACGCCCGCGGTGGACGCGGCCAGGGAGCGGCTCGACGAGCTGGGTTACGAGGTGCTCGTCTTCCATGCGACGGGGGCCGGGGGACGCGCCCTGGAGGGGCTCGCGGAGAGCGGGCTGCTCGCCGGGGTGCTCGACCTGACGACGACGGAGCTGGCGGACGATCTCGTCGGCGGCGTCCTGTCGGCGGGGCCGGAGCGGCTCACGGCGGCCGGGCGGCACGGGGTTCCGCAGGTCGTGGCGCCCGGCGCGCTGGACATGGTCAACTTCGGGCCGCGCGACACCGTCCCCGACCTGTTCAGGGCGCGGAATCTGTACGTCCACAACCCGACCGTCACGCTGATGCGGACGACGCCGGAGGAGATGGCCGAGCTCGGACGGCGCGTCGCGGCGAAGCTGCGCGCGGCGAAGGGGCCGACCGCGCTGTTCGTCCCGCTCGGGGGCGTGTCGGCGCTGGACGCGCCCGGCCTGCCGTTCCACGATCCGGCGGCGGACGCGGCGTGCTTCGCCGAGCTGGAGGGCGCCGTGGAGACGGAGAAGCTCGACATGAACATCAACGACCCGGCGTTCGGCCGCGCCATGGCGGACCGGCTGCACCGGATGATCTCGGAGGGCGCGTAGTGGAGCGGGAAGAGGTGCTGGAGCGGCTGCGGGCGGTCGTCGCGTCCGGGTGGCCGATCGTCGGGGCGGGGGCGGGCACGGGGCTGTCCGCCAAGTGCGCCGAGGCGGGCGGCGTCGATCTGATCATCATCTACAACTCGGGCCGCTACCGGATGGCGGGGCGCGGCTCGCTCGCGGGCCTGCTCCCCTACGGGGACGCGAACCAGATCGTGGTCGACATGGCGTCCGAGGTGCTGCCCGTCGTCAAGGACACGCCGGTGCTCGCCGGAGTGTGCGGCACCGACCCGTTCCGGCTGATGCCGGTCTTCCTCGACCAGCTCAAGGCCATGGGGTTCGCGGGCGTGCAGAACTTCCCCACGGTCGGCCTGTACGACGGGGTGTTCCGGCAGAACCTCGAAGAGACCGGCATGGGGTTCGACCTGGAGGTCGAGATGGTGCGGCTCGCGCACGAGCGCGACCTCGTCACCGCCCCGTACGTGTTCGACGAGGACCAGGCGCGGGCGATGGCGGAGGCGGGCGCGGACGTCCTCGTCCCGCACGTCGGGCTCACCACGAAGGGCAGCATCGGCGCGGGCACGGCGCTGACGCTGGACGAGGCCGTCGCCCGGGTGCAGGCGATGCAGGTCGCGGCGGCGGAGGTCCGGCCGGACGTCCTCGTGCTGTGCCACGGCGGCCCCATCGCCGAGCCGGACGACGCCGCCTACGTCCTGTCCCGCGCCGAGGGCGTCGTCGGCTTCTTCGGCGCGTCGTCGGTCGAGCGGCTGCCCACCGAGCGCGCCATCACCGAGCAGGTGGCGGCCTTCAAGAACCTGGAGATCTGATGCTGCGCAATCCCGGCGACGTCCCGACGATGACCTTCGACTGGGGCTCGATCAAATGGCTCGTCACGCCGTCCGGCGTGCCGGGCGCGCAGAGCACGCTCGGCGAGGTGATCGTCAACCCGGGGCGCGGGCACGCGCGGCACAACCATCCGGGCGCGGAGGAGGTCATCTACGTGATCTCCGGTGAGGCGACGCAGATGGTGGACGACAAGGAGCCGTTCACGATCCGGGAGGGCGACGCCGTCCACATCCCGAAGGGCGTGTGGCATTCCACCTACAACACGACGTGGCGCCCGCTCCGGCTGATCGTGACGTACACGCCGGGCGGCGAGGAGAAGGCGCTCGAAGGCGCCCCCGATTTCCGGTTGCTGGAAACCGGCGCCGTGCCGGAGTGGCGGCAGGACTAGGCGGTCAGTCCGCGTTCCATGAGTCGAGGCCCGCTTCGGTGAGGAGGGCGTCGAAGGCGGCGTCGGCGGCGCCGGTCAGCGGGCCGCGCGGGCCCAGGGTGGACGGCCGGACGGGCGGCGGCGCGGCCCGGCGGTAGCGCATCAGGGCGGCGGTGTAACCGCCGTCCAGGGCGGCGGGCGCGGTCGCGGCGAGGTCGGTGGCGAGGCCGGAGAGCGTGACGACCTCCGGGTCGAGCGCGTTGACGAGGCCGCCCATGCCGCGTCCCAACGCGTGCGCGGCCTGCGCGACGGCGTCCAAGGCGGCGTCGGAGGAAGCGGCGGCGGCGATGATCCGCTCGGCCTCGGTGCGCGGGTCGCGGGGGGCCGGGCGGCCGAGCGTCCGGGCTATCGCGCGCCCGTCGACCTGGAGGTCCCAGCAGCCGGACGCGCCGCACGGGCAGCGCAGCGCCGGGTCGCCGAACGGCAGGTGGCCGAACTCGCCGCCCGCGCCGGTCGCGCCGTCCATGGGGCGTCCGTCCACGACGAGGACGCCGCCGACCCCGACCTCGACCGTCAGGTGCAGGACGACCCGCGCCCCCGCGCCCGCGCCGCGCCGCGCCTCGGCGAGCCCGGCGAGCGAGGCGTCGTTGCCGACGAGCAGCGCGACGCCCGGCGGCCGCAGCGGTTCGAGCCCGACGTCGTTCCACCCCATCCCGGACGCCTGGACGATCGTCGTCCCGCTGACCGCCGCCGCGACGCAGGCCGACACGGCGCGCAGCCGCCGCCCGTAGACGGCCCGGCGGTCCGCGACGCGGTCGGCGAGGTCGGCGAGGACGGCGGGCGTGCCGGAGTGGCGGCCCGCGTCCTCGCTGACGACGCGTCCGCCGAGTTCGACGCACGCGACCCGCCACCCCTCGTGGCTGATGTCGACCACGCAGACGAGCGGGCCCTCGGGATGGGGGACGAGCGCGGGCGACGGGCGTCCGCGCCCGCCGGTGCGGGGCGGCGCGTCCTCCTCGATCAGCCGGGCCGCCTTCAGCCGCGCCGTGATCTCGGCGGCGGAGCCGCTGCTCAGCCCGAGCGCGCGGGCCGCGTCCGCCCTGGTCGCGGACGGGTGCGCGTGCGCGTGCCGGAGCACGGCGAGGGCGCCCTGGCTGCGCAGCGCTCGTGCCGAATGCGCGGTGGTCGTCGGCTGCATGGTGACATCCTGGCCCGCCCGAATTATCCTCGTGACACGAGCATAATCTGCGGAGGTGCGCATGGACGACACCGCGACGCTGCGCCGGACGTCCGGCACCTACGGGCTCTACGCCACGTTCGCCTGCCTCGGCTACCTGCTCACCGCGCTCGGCGCGATCCTCCCTGAGCTGCGCGCGGAGCGCGGGCTGCCGCGCGCCGAGGTGGCCCTCTACCCGTCGGCGTTCGCGCTCGGGCTGGTGATCGTCGGGCTGGTCGGGCACCGCGCGGCGGCGCGGCTCGGGGCGGCCGCGCCGCCGGCCGCGCTGGCCGCGCTGGTCGGCGGCGCCGCGATCATGGCGGTCGGCGGCGGGCGGCTCGGCGCCGGGCTCGGCGCGCTGGTGCTCGGGCTCGGCGGGGCGGGGCTCGTCCAGCTCGTCCCGGCCGGGTTGCGCGCCCTGCACGGCGGCGACGGGACGATCCCGATCGGCGAGGCGAACGCGGTCGGGAGCGCCGCGTCCGTGCTGTCGCCGCTGCTGATCGGCGCGGCCCTCGCGCTCGGCCTCGGCTGGCGGGTCGCGTTCGCCGGGCCGCCGCTCGCGCTCGCCGCCGTCCTGCTCGCCACCCGGCGGGTGACGGCCCCGGCGCCCGCCGAGGGCGGGGCGACCGGGGCCGGACGGGCGCCGCGCGGCTTCCGCAGCCGGTGGACCGACATCGTCCTCGCGGTCGGCGTCGAGTTCTGCATGGTGTTCTGGGCGGCCGACTTCCTCCGCTCGGTCAAGCACCTCGGCTCCGGCACCGCGACGACGTTCTCCGCCGCGTTCGTGGTCGGCATGGCGGCCGGACGGTCGGCGGCGGGTCCGCTCGTCCGCGCGGCGGGCCGACCCGACCGGCTGCTCGCCGGGGCGGCCCTCCTCGGCGTCGCCGGGTTCGCCGTGCTGTGGGCGTCGCCCGCGCCGCTCGCGGTCGGCGGGCTGCTCGTCGTCGGGCTCGGCGTCGCGCTGCTCTACCCGGTGATCCTCGGGCAGGCGCTCGGCGCGTGGCCGGACCAGCCCGTCCGGGCGGCGGCCCGGTGCGCGCTCGCGTCCGGCGTGGCGATCGGCGCCGCCCCGCTGCTGCTCGGGACGCTCGCCGACCTCACCACGCTGCGCGCCGCCGTGTTCGTCGCGCCCGCCCTGCTCGCCGTCCTGCTCCTGCGGTGCGGATGGCGGCTCAGAACGGCACCGGCATCGTGACGATGCCCGCGTGCGCGAGGATCGCCTCCGCGTCGTCCACCGGCGGGTGGATCACGCTCATCAGCCAGCGCTTCACCCACTTTCCCTCCTTGCCGGACAGCGCGATGATCCGGTCCCAGCCGCGCGTGTAGACGGCGCCCGCCGCGCCGAGGTCCACGTCCGTGACATACGGCGCGGGCGCGAAGTCGACCAGCGGGACGCCGAGCAGGTCCGCCGCCGCGTTGTGCCCCGCCGTCTTGCCCATCGGGACGGCGTGCTGGCAACTCTGCACCGTCCAGTGGTCACCGTCCATGCGGGCGGCGGCGACGTCCCCGGCGGCGAACACCTCGCCCGACGCCCGCAGGTGCGCGTCGACCGTGAGGCGGCCGAGCCGGTCGCGCTCGCCGGGGACGCGGGCGGTGAGCGGGCTCGCCTCCATGCCCGCCGTCCACACGACCGCGTCCGCCGGGACGCGCGACCCGTCGGCGAGGACGGCGCCGCCGTCCGCCACCTCCGTCACCGTCGTGCCGAGCCGCCGCTCGATCCCCAATTCGTCGAGCGCGACCTCGATCGCCGGACGCGGGCCGAAGCCCAGGTCGGGGGCGACCTCGTCCGCCTTCTCCACCAGCACGACCCGGCCCCGCCCGGCCAGCTCGGTCGCGATCTCCAGTCCGGCGAAGCCCGCGCCGACGACCACGGCCGTGTACCCGGCGCGGTCGCGCAGGTGGCCGCGCAGGCGGCGGGCGCCGTCCAGGGTGTCGACGTCGAACAGCCGCTCCGCGCCCGGCAGGTCCGGCCGGACGAGGCGGCTGCCCGCCGCGAGCACCAGCCGGTCGTAGCCGATCGGACGGCCGTCCGCGACCACGACGTGCGCGTCCACGTCGATGTCCTGCACCGCCGCGCGGACGTGCCGCACCCCGACCGGCTCCAGCACCCGCTTCAGCGGCACCGTCGCCCGGTCGGGCTCCGGCTCGTACAGGCGCGGCCGCAGGACGAGGTCGTCGCCGGGCGCGACCAGCGTCACGCGCAGGTCGCCGTCCCCGCGCACCCGCGCCGCCGCGGCCGCGCTCCACACCCCGGCGAAACCGCCGCCGACGATCACCACATGCGCCATGTCCGTCTCCCCTTCGCTCGGTCAGCGGGAGGTAGACACGGCAGGGCGCTCAGATGTGACCGAGCTTCTCCGGATTCGCGACCCGCCGGATCGCGGTGATGCGCCCGTCCTCGTCGATCTCGACGGTGTCGACCCAGACGACGCGGCCGTCCCGGTAGGTGGCGAGGGCGGGCTCGCCGCCGATCTCGACGGGCGCGACGCGCTCCACCCCGTAGTGCCCGGTGATCCGGGCCAGCAGCCGCGCGACCCGCTCCGCGCCGGCCACCGGGCGCCGGGACGCGACGACCTTGCCGCCGCCGTCCGCGACGTACACCGCGTCCGGGTGCAGGAGCTTGACCAGGCGCGCGAAGTCGCCGTCCTCCGCCGCCGCGCGGAACGCCGCGAGCACCCGCTCCCGCTCGGCCCGGCTCGCCGTCGGCCGCTGCTCGCGGGCGTCCGCGACCCGCCTGCGGGCCCGCGACGCGAGCTTGCGGGACGCCGCCGCCGACTTGCCCAGCACGTCCGCGACCTGGTCGAACGGCACGTCGAACACGTCGTGCAGGACGAACGCCACCCGCTCGGGCGGGGACAGCTCGTCCATCACCAGCAGCATCGCCGTGCTGACCGAGTCGTCCACGGCGATCCGCTCGGCCACGTCGCCGCCGGTGGGGAGCGGGGCGGGGAGCCACGGGCCGGGGTACGCCTCGCGCCGCACCCGCGCCGACCTCAGCACGTTGTAGGCCAGCCGCGCCGCGATCGTCACGAGCCAGGCGCGCTGGTCGGCGACGTCCGACCGGTCGGCGGCCGCGGCGCGCAGCCACACGTCCTGGACGACGTCCTCCGCCTCCGCGACGCTGCCGAGCAGCCGGTACGCCGCCCCGAAGACGGCGGGACGGTGCGCCTCCCAGTCGAGATCGTCCACGGTCAGGACGTCCTGCCCCGGACGTACACCCACGCGCCGTCGTGCCGGACGAACCGGCTCACCTCGTGCAGCTCGCCGGGCGCGCCGCCGTCCAGGTAGTGGGCGCGGAACTCGACGACGCCCTTGTCGTCGCCGGGCCCGCCGTCCTCCGTGCGGACGATCTCCAGCCGCGTCCAGCGCAGCCCGTCGTCGAACCCGATCCGCTCGGGACGCGTCGCCGGATGCCAGCTCGCCAGCAGGTACGCCTCGTCGCGCTCGGCGAACGCGCTGAACCGCGACCGCATCAGCTCGGCCGCGGTCAGCGCCCGGGCCTCGCCCCGGTGCAACCGCCCGCAACACTCCCGATACCGCGTGCCGACCCCGCACGGACACTTCTTAGCCACGCCCCCGATTCTGCCGCCCGCCCCCGCATGCCCGAGCCGCGCCCGCGCCGCCCGGGGGACGATCTTGATCGCGACTACCATGGTGGGATCGAGTACCGAGGGGCGGGCCCCGAGGCAGCCTGGAGATCAGCGCGTGATGTTCCAGAGGCGGACGAGCGTCCAGAACAAGGCCGTCGCCCGGCAGATGACCGGCTTCTTCGACAGGCTCACCCCGGCGGAACGCGAAAGCCCCGAGACCGCCGCGAGGAACTACGGCCGCTACCTGTGGTCGACCCGGCGCCAGACGCTCGTCCGGGAGAAGCGGCTGGCGGGCGCGCCGTTTCACGTCGGCCTGGCCACGGGCGACGACGGCGGGATCGGCTTCGCCGACCTCACCAGGCGCACCGCGCTGGTGACCGACACCCTGCTGCTGTCCCACGACTGGAACGGCGGCTACCACGAGCTGGGCGTCCAGAGGGAGGAGGGCACCCGGTCGCGACGGAGGCGGCACTTCGACGTCTTCGGCGTCAATCCCGCCTTCGACCTGGGCCACGTCGCCGACTCCGTCCGGGAGACGCGGGAGCTGAACGCTCGCAACAACATCACGACCACCTTCGGCATGCACTGCCCGGACCTCGGCGCGCTCGGCGGCTGGCTGCTGGACGCGGAACCGCTGCTGAGGAGCGGACTCGCCTGGTACCTGCCGAGCTACTCCCTCGGGCGTTACGAGAGGGTCGAGGGGGTCCGCCGGGAGATCCCCGACCAGCGGGCGGAGCAGGTCAAGGCGATCGACTACCTCGTCCAGGGCGGCCGGGCCGTGGACGCCTCCGGAGCCGAGCCGGTCAAGAGCCGGCTGGTCCGGCCGGTCCTGCGCACCGAACTGCCCTTCCTCCAGGGCGTCACGCTGCGCGACTTCGCCGAGATCACCGCGGCCGAGTTCGACTCCTACCGCGCCTTCCGCGACTTCCTGCGGCTGCGGCTCCTCGACCTCGACGACTCGCTCAACGACGTCCAGTCCGAGCAGGCGATCGTCAAGCTCGGCCTGGAGATCAACGACGAGATCCGCGCGATGAGCGCGCGGCTGACCAAAACGCGGCGGAAGCTCGCGGTCACCGCGGCCGGTGCGAGCGTGGCGACCGTGGGCACCATCCTGACGGCGGTCTACGGCCCCGCCCTGGCCGCCGCCTTCACCGCGGTCGGGGCCACCGGCGGAGTCTGGAGCTTCGTCAACGCCATCGCCGAGAACAACGTGCGCGACCTCCGGCAGGACCGCTGGTACTACGTGTGGGCGCTGGCCCGCAAGAGCACCACCATCGGCTGACCGCCACATCCGGTCTGTCCCTTTGTGGGGGACGGGGCGGTGAGCAGCGGCGCGAGGACGCCCGCCGCCGGAGCCCCGCCGCCGTATTCCGCGTTCGCCTTGCCGGAGGGCGGTCCGCCGGGGACCATGATCGCCATGGCGTTCGGCAGGCTTCCGGAAATCGACAGCACGCGCCCGCATCCCGCCCGGATGTGGAACTACTGGATCGGCGGCAAGGACTACTACCCGATCGACCAGGAGGTCGGCGAGCAGATCGCGGCGGCGTTCCCCGGCGTCGGCGACATCGCCCGCCATTCCCGTGTCTGCCTGGGGCGGATGGTGCGGCATCTGGTCGCCGAGGAGGGCGTCCGGCAGTTCATCGACATCGGCACCGGACTTCCGACCCACGACAACACGCATGAGGTCGCGCAGCGCGTCGCGCCCGAATGCCGCGTCGTCTACGTCGACAACGACCCGCTCGTCCTCCTCCACGCCCGCGCGCTTCTCGCCGGGCGCTCGGAAGGGCGGACCGACTACATCGAATGCGACGTCCGCGACCCCGGCCGGATTCTCGCCGAATCCGCGCGGACGCTCGACTTCGACCGTCCGATCGGGCTGATCCTGTTCGGAATCATGGGCAACGTCATCGACGACGACGAGTCGCTCGCGATCGTCCGGCGGCTCGTGGACGCGCTGCCGCCGGGCAGTTTCATGGCGTTCAACGACGGGACCGGCGTCCTCGACAGGGAAGGGCGCGAAGAGGCGATCCGGCTGGCGGTGGAACAGGGCTCGACGCCGTATGTCGCGCGCACCCCGGAAGAGATCGCGCGCTATTTCACCGGCCTCGAACTGCTGGAACCGGGAATCGTGTCGACGTCGCGATGGCGGCCGGAGGCGACGCCGTTCGGCCCGCCGCCCGAAGTCGACGCGACCTGCGCCCTGGCCCGCAAGGTCTCATAGGATTCCCGCACCGGTCAGGACCATTCGAGGAGTCGACGATGCCCCCTTCCGGTGTCACTCCGGGTGACCCTCTCCTTGACCCGAACGGCGAGCCGAGCGCCGAGCATCCGCCCCGGCTGGTCGCGGACGCGCAGGGCCGATTCCGCACCGATCTGCCCTCGCCCGCGCGGACCTGGAACTACTGGCTGGGCGGCAAGGACAACTACCTGGTCGACCGCCAGGTCGGGGACGCGACCGCCGCGCTGAACCCCGAACTGGTCCCGCTGGCGCGCGAGTCGCGGCAATTCCTCATCCGCGTCGTGCGCTATCTGGCGGAGGAGGAGAACGTCCGCAACTTCCTCGACATCGGGGCCGGGCTGCCGACCGAGTCGAACACCCACCAGATCGCGCAGTGGACCGCGCCCGATTCGCGCGTGGTCTACGTCGACAACGACCCGATGGTGCTGGCTCATGCGCGTGCTCTGATGCGCGGGACGACTCCGGAAGGCGTCACCGACTACATCGACGCCGATTACCACGACACGCAGCAGATTCTGGCGGAGGCGGCGAACGTCCTGAACTTCGGCGAGCCGATCGCGGTGATGTTCATGGGCGTGCTGGGATTCTGCCAGGAGTACCGGACCGTCGAGCGGATCGTGGCGGAGACGATGGCGGGCGTCCCGTCCGGCAGTTTCCTGGTGCTGTGGGACTGCACCGACACTTCCGCGGACGCGCTGCGCGGCACCAGGAAATACGCCGAGTCGGGGACGCTGCCCTATCTGCTGCGCAGCGTCGAGGAGATCGACGCCCTTTTCGACGGCCTGGAGAAAATCGATCCCGGCCTCGTGTCCATCGCGCAATGGCGCCGGGACCCGGAGCACGACGGGCCCGACCACGTCCACGGTTACGGCGCGGTCGCCCGCAAACCCTGACGGTGCGCGGCGACGCGTTCCCTGGTCGCGCAGCGGCGGGAGCAGTACCGGCGCGGCTGGCCGCCGCCCTGGGCAAGGAAGACGTTCGCGCAGGTCGGTGACGCGCAGACGCCGCCGGGGGGCCGCTGCCCGTCCCAGATCAGGACGGTGAGCGCCAGGCAGGACGAGGCCAGGAACCATTCCGCCCAGGGCGCGTCGTCGTGCCCGTCCAGGTGGGGGTGCCAGGGGGTGCGCCCGGCGTGTGAGGTCAGGCGGAGCCGTCCGGCGCCGCGCTGAAGCAGGTCGTTGAGCGTCGCGGCGGCGTGGTCGACGTCCTCGGCCGCGAAGACCTCACGCAGGAGGGCGGCCACGGCGCGCATCTCCTGGACGTCGCGCGCGCTGAGGTCCAGGGGGTCGTCCTCGCCGTGGGCGCGCAGGACCTCGGCGACCGCGCCGGGCTCCGGATCGTCCCCGGACAGGACGTTGACCAGCGCGGACGTCCGGCGTGCGGTGGCGGCCACGGAATGCCGCGACGACCAGTCGGAGGGCGGTCCCATGCCGTGGAGTGTAACGCTTCTCGACAAGGTTTGCGTTACTTGCGTAACGTGACGATGGTGCGAAACCGTTACGCCCTCGGGCTCTACACGGCGGGCGCGGCGGCGGCCCGGACCGGCGACGAGATGTCCGGGCCCGCGCTGATGCTCGCCGGGCTCGCCGCCACCGGCTCGGCCGCCGCCGGGTCGTTCCTGCTCGCGGGCGTCACGATCACCGCGGCGGCGGGCGGGCCGCTGCTCGGCGCCGTGCTCGACCGCTCGCCCCGGCCCGGCCGGGTCCTCGGCCGCGCGCTGGCCGGATACGCGGCGGCGCTGGTCGTCGTGCTGCTGTGCGTGGGGCGGGCGCCGCTCGCCGTCCCGGTGGCGGTCGCGGCGGGCGCGGGCCTGCTCGGGCCCGCGCTGTCCGGCGGGTGGACGTCGCAGTTGCCGCGCGTCGTCCCGCCGGACGGGCTGGCCCGCGCCAACGCGTTCGACGCGATGACCTACAACGCGGCCGGGCTGGTGGGGCCCGCGCTGGCCGGGCTGGTCGCCGCGGCGGCGGGCGCGTCCGGGGCCGTGGCGGCGTCCGCCGCGCTGATCGTCCTCGCGCTGCCCGCGGTGCCGCGGGACCCGGGCGGCGCGCGGGCGGCGGAGCCGATCGGCGCGGCGCTCGCGGCGGGGTTCCGCGCGATCGCCCGCACACCCGCGCTGACCAGGGCGACCGTCGTCACGGTGGTCTCGTGCGCGGGTCAGGGGATGCTGGTCGCCTGCGTCCCGCCGCTCGGCCTGCGGGCCTTCGGCGCGGCGGACCGCGGGACGATGCTGCTCGCCGTCCTCGCCGCCGCCGCGCTCGCCGCCAACGCGGTGCTGGCCCGGCGTCCCGCGCGGTGGCGGCCGGACGCGGTGATCGCGGGCAGCACGGTCGTCCTCGCGGGGGCGCTCGTGCTGGCCGCGTCCTGCCACCCGGTCGCGCTCGTCGCGGCGGCGGTGCTCGCGGGCCTCGGCGAGGGGCCGCAGCTCACCGCGCTGTTCGCGGTCCGGCACCGGGAGGCGCCGGAGGGGCTGCGCGGGCAGATCTTCACCACCGGCGCCAGCCTGAAGATCACGGCGTTCGCGCTCGGCGCGGCCGTCGCGGGCCCGCTCGCCGACCGCGCGCTGCCCGCCGCTCTCCTCGCGGCCGCCGGTGTCCAGGTGGTCGCTTTTGTTGCCTACCACTGCCTCACCCCTAGGAGCGCTGAGCGGGGAGGAGGAGTTTCAGGGTCTGGCGGGCGTCGCGGCGGCGTTCGGGGGAGCGCGCCGCGATCGAGGTCAGGGCGGTGACGGCGACGGTCGCGGCGTAGAGCGCGCCGGCCGCGCCGAGTGCCGAATAAAGGTGCTGGACGATGGCGTGCACTGGGCCTCCTGCTGTCGTTCCGGGAGGCCAGGTGTCGCAGTTCCGGAGGGTTTCCGGCGACCGTTCCGGCGCTCGCCGGACGCTCGATACGCTGTTCAGTCCCGCTTCGGCGGGTTTTCCGGAGGCGACGCGGGTTCGGACGGGGTCGATGGGCGCAGTGGATCACGCAGGCCGCTTCTTCGCCGAACTGTCGGCCGTCAACGACGCGGCGGGCCGTCCCACGCTGGATTACCTGGTGCGCCGGTGCTGGGAGCGCGGGATCGCGGTCAGCGATTCGACGGTCAACGATTGGCTGAAAGGGGAGAGCGTCCCGTCCCGGAGGTCGCAGCGGGCCTGCATGGAGATCGTGAAGATCCTGGAGGCGATGGCCCTTCAGCGGACCGCCGGGTTCGTCCAACGTCCGGACGCGTGGTGGCAGGGCCTTCTGGGAAAGGCGCGCGAGCAGCGGGCGGAGAAGCGCGGCGGGCGTCCTCCTCGCGCTAAGGAAACGCGCCGGGGGCCGATGATGCTGCCCGCGGATGTGCCCGACTTCACCGGACGCGGCGACGCCGTCCGCGAACTGACGTCCTGGCTCGAACCCGGCGGCGAGGGGACGGTCTCCGTGGTCAGCGGAATGGGCGGCGCCGGAAAGACCGCTTTGGCCGTGCACGCCGCGCACCGCGTCAAGCACCGATTCCCAGGCGGAGCCCTGTTCGCGGATTTACGCGGCTACAGCCCCGAAACTCCTTGGGAGGCGGGCGCGACCGCCGAACATCTGCTCCGCGCGCTCGGAAAGACGGAGGCCCCGGCCACCCCGGAAGAGGCGGTGGGCCTGTGGAGGACGGCACTCTCCCGGCTGGAGGCGCCAATACTCGTCGTGCTCGACAATGCCGCGACCGCCGGGCAGATCTCCCCGCTGATTCCCGAGCCGCCGCACCGCCTGCTGGTCACCTCGCGCAATACCCTTTCCGCCCTTCCCGGCCCCCGTATCGAGCTGGCCCCCTTCGACGCCGAAGGGGCGACGTCGCTTCTCGACCGGGCGCTCCGCCGCACGAATCCCGAGGACGACCGCGTCGCCGCGCGTCCGGACGACGCCCGCCGCCTCGCCGACCTTTGCGGGCACCTGCCGCTGGCGCTGCACATCGTCGCCGCCCTCCTCCGGGACGATCCGGACACCTCCCTCGCCGCCCAGGCGGACGAGTTGACCGAGGCCCACGACCGGCTCGACCGGCTGCGCTACGACGACATCGACGAGCAGGGACGCCCGCTGGCCGTCCGCGCCGCGTTCGAGTTGTCCTACCGGCGGCTCGACGCCGCGCAGGCGCGGGCGTTCCGCCTGCTCGGCGCGATGCCGGGCGCCGACACCGACCTGGAGACCGCGTCCGCCGTCATCGACCGCGCCGACACGGGCCGTCTCCTCGCCGACCTGACCCGGCTCCACCTGCTGCGCCGAAACCCGGGCAAACGCTGGGACATGCACGACCTCATCCGCCTTTACGCCGCCGAACTCGCCCGCGACCACGACGACGAGAACGGTGCGGCCCTCGACCGTTTGCTGGAGCATTACCAGCGCGTTCTTGGGCTGGCCACCTGTTGGCTGGGCCCGCACGCCAGTCCGCGCAGCGAGCGTTTCCCGGACAGAAGCAGGGCGCTCCGCTGGCTGGACGACGAAAGCCGCAACCTCGCCGCCTCGGTGGCCGCCGCCCATGCCGACGCGCGCTGGGAGCAGACGTGCGCGATGGCGGCGGAACTCGTCGCCTATTGGGAATTCCGGCGGCACGTCCGCGAATGGATCGGCGCCGGGAAGCTCGCGCTGGCCGCCGCCGAACATCTCGGGCCCGAAAAGGTCCACGCGGCGTCGGGAATGCTCGGCAACGCCTACCGGGTGGCGCACCGATACGACGAGGCGATGCCGCAGCTGCGCCGTTCCCTGGAGCTGGCACCGGATCGCCCGGCGATGGGACGGGCCCGCCACAACCTCGGCCTCGTCCATTTCTGCCTGGGCGACTACGCCGAGGCCGAGGCGTGCCACCGGATCGACATGGAGATCTGCTGGGAATCCGGGGACCTGTACGGCTCCGGCGAAGCACTCACGGCATTAGGCGACGCCTTGCGGATGCAGGGAAAGCACGAGGCGGCGGCCGACACGCTCAATCGCGCCGTTCTGATGTTCTCCCGGCTCAACCATCCCGAGGGCGAGATCCGGGCGCGGACAAATCTCGCCCTCACCCTCCTGGGATGGAACCCCGCACTGTATGGAAGTTGCGGAATCTGGCATCTGTGCCACGCCCTGCGGCTCGCGCGGAAACTGGACCACCACCACGCCGAGGCGACCATCTTCCTGAATTTGGCGGCCCTCTACCTGGGGACGTGCCCGGCCTGCCACGGCCGCGCCGCCCTGAAATGCGCCACCCACGCCGCCACCCGCTACGAACGGCACGACGACCAGCATGGCCTGGCCCGAGCCTGGCGGAACCTCGGCCAGGCCCAACGGGCGGTCGGCGACCCGGCCGCCGGACGGCGCACCTTGGAACGGGCGCGGGCCGCGTTCAAGGCGCTCGGCGCGTTCGAGCCCGCCGCCGAGATCGCGCGGCAGCTCACCCGTCCGGACGAAGGCCAGGAGCACATCCCCGGCTGTCTCGGCGGGAAGGCGGGCGCCCGCCTGTCCTGGCTGGACGAGCTGCCCGACTCCGTCCTGCGCGGGGACTTCAGCGTCCTCGACGGATTCGTCTTCCTCGACTTCCGGTACGCGGTCTGGCAACCGGCCGCCGATCAGGAAGGAGACCGCCGGAGCAGGTAGGTGTCCATGATCCACCCCTTGCGGGCGCGGGCCTCCGCCCTGGTCGCGCGGATCCGCTCGGCGACCTCCGCGACAGGACCCTCGATCAGGATCTCGTCCGGCGTGCCCAGGTAGGCGCCCCAGTAGATGTGGAAACCGTCGCCGACCTCACCGAAGGCACAGGCGGCATCGAGCATGACGAGAACGTCATCGGCCGTCGCCCCCTCGGCGGCGAGCCGCCGCCCGGTCGTGATGTGCACCGGACGTCCGACCCGCGTCAGGCCGACGCGATGCCGCGCGGTGAGTGCCGAAATGCTGCTGATCCCCGGAATGACCTCGAAGTCGAACTCAACGCCGATCTCGTCCAGCGCGGCGAGCGTGCTGTCGTAGACGCCGGGGTCTCCCCAAACAAGAAGCGCGCCGGTCTCACCTTCCGCCAGCTCATCTCTGACGAACGACTCGTAGATCTCAGCGCGGCGCGACCGCCAGTCCTCAACGGCGGCGGTGTAGGCGGACGCGGTCCGGTCGCGCTCAGGATCACGAACCTCAACGACCCGGTACGGCTCGCGCCCGTGCGCGGCGATCAACTCCCGCCGCAGCCCGGTGAGATCGTCCTTGGCCTCCCCCTTCCCAACGAGCAGAAAGGCGTCCGCCGCCCCGATGGCCTTGGCCCCCTGAAACGTCAGCTGATCGGGATCCCCCGCCCCAATACCAATGACCAAAAGCCGCTTCACCCACCCAAGTCTGCCAGACCCCCCATTCCACAACGCACCCTGCGGCGACCAGCAGCGAGCCGTCCTCACCGGCGGCCTGGTTCGTACCCTGGGGCGGTGATCTCTGTGGTCTTCGACGTCGGCGAAACCCTTGTGGACGACACCCGGGAGTGGCAGGCATGGGCCGAGTGGCTCGGGGTTCCGCCGCACACGATGTCGGCTCTCGTCGGCGCCGTGACGGCCCAAGGCCGCGACAACGCCGACGCGCTACGCCTCATCCAGCCGGGGTTCGACCTTCCCGCCGAACGCAGCGCCCGCATCGCCGCCGGACGCGGTGAGCAGATCACCGAGGCCGATCTGTACGGGGACGTCCGCCCCGCTCTGTCGGAGCTTCGCTCCCTGGGAATGTGGGTCGGCATCGCTGGAAACCAGACCTCGCGTGCCGGTGACTGCCTGCGCGCACTCGATCTGCCTGCCGACGCGATCGCGACCTCGCAGGAATGGGGAGCGGCCAAGCCGGACCCGGCCTTCTTCACCCGGGTGGCGGAGTGGGCGCCCGGCAGCCCGAACGAGATCGTCTACGTCGGCGATCATCCGGCCAACGACATCGGCCCGGCCAAGACCGCGGGCTTGAGGACGGTGCTCGTGCGCCGGGGGCCATGGGGATACCTGTGGGCCGACGACCCGGTCGGCGGCGGGGCCGCGGACTGGGTCATCGACAGCTTGACCGACCTTCCCCGCTTGCTCCGCTGAGGTTAACGCTCGACGAAGGCGGACCGTATACCTTTGCCCGTAAGGGGGCCTAGCACGGAGCGCGTGGTGACCAGGGACGGGCGAGTCGGCCATCGCATTGCCGCCAAGCGGGTGGCGCGGGGGCTCACCCAGCGGCAACTGGCAGAGAATGCGCATATCTCACTTAGTACGTTACGCAAGGTCGAGCAGGGCACCCGTCCTGTCACCGACCGGGTCCTGGGGTCGATCGCTGATGCGCTCGGGGTAGAGCCGGAGGTCCTCACCAGCCGCCGGGTCTACAGCGACAGCCGGGTCCACATCGCAATCCCCGACATCCGCAACGCCATCGATGCCTACGACGTCCCCGATGACGGTCCCGTGCGCCCCCTGCCCCGGCTACGCGAGATGACCGAGAATGCGATGAGGCGCCGCCTGACCTCGCAGTACACGCGCCTTGCCGAAGAACTCCCTCCATTACTCGGCGAGTTGGCACGTGTCGTGCTCGAAGAGGGGACCGAGCGGCGCTCCGCGGCGGGCCTGCTCGTCACGGCCTATCGCTCTGCTGACGCCGTCGCCTACAAGTACGGCTACTACGACCTGTCCGCGCGCCTGATCGAGTTGATGCGCAGATCTGCACAGATTGCAGAAGATCCAGCTCTGATCGCCACCGCCGCCTACGTCCGGACCGAGGTGTTCTTCGCAGACAGCCGCAACCTCGCCCCCGGGCTGAAGGCTCTGGAGAACGCGCTGGACGACATGCCCGATCCGACCTCGCCCGAACTCCGTGCCGCAGCGGGCGCCCTGCACATGCGCGCCGCCGTCGTGGCCGCCAGATTGACCGAGGACTTCGCGTCCGTCAGCGATCATCTCCAGGCGGCCTGGGGTCTTGCTCGGGAGACTCCGGAGGGGATCTACAACGGGACTGCCTTCGGCCCGGCCTCATTGCATGTACACGAGGTCTCGGTCGCCGTAGAGCTCGGGGACGCTGCGCGTGCCATCGAGCTCGCGTCAGGTGGCGAGGCTGCCCACGGGAACATGCGCTTGGACGGCCTGCCGGCCGAGCGCCGCTCTCATTACTTCATCGACCTGGCCCGCGCCCAATTGTGGCTGGGCCTGCGCGACGAGGTGTTCGCGTCGCTCCAAGCGGCCCGGCAGATCGCTCCCCAGCATGTGCGCGAGCATCCATTCGTGCACGATGCCCTCGTCACCCTGCTTCGTCTGCATGTGTCCCCGCCGTATGCCCTTGTGGCATTCGCGGAGTGGGCGCGGGCTATTTAGCCAGCTCAGAGGTGGTGACACCAGGTGTGTCACTTCCCGGCCCTGCTAGGCATCAGCATCGGAGCGTGGGCGTAGGCCGACCGTCGAACGGCAGCCCGTCCGCCTGGCCATGAAAACGGCCCCGGCTGGCGCGCGAACGCCAGGAAATCCGGGGCCTCACCGGAAACGAGGTCCGGCTGAGGATGACGATATCTGAGAAGGTGACTCGGCTCCGCGCCGAGAACCCAGGCTGGCAGATCGAGTACGACGCGACCCGGCCGGTGCCGTGGCTGGCCGTGCGCGAGCCGTCCGAGAGCTGGACGGGCGGGCACTCGCTCGTTGAGGCCAAGCTCCCCGGACACCTGGGACGGCTCATGGCCCAGGCGATCGACCTGGCTGCGTTGGCGTCCGGAAAGGAGGCGTTCCCGTACGCCGAGCGGATCGAGCACCTGACCAACCTGCGCAAGTGGTTCCCCGAGTGGGCGTTCGAGGTGTGCGAGAGCCGTCCGGTCTGGCACGGGCAGCGCAACTACGCCGACTACGCCGAGCGCGCCGCCGCCGTCACCGAGGTGCGCGGTAACGACCCGAGGGAGTTGGCGCTGCTGCTGTTGCGGCTCCCGCGTGTGGAGGCCGGGGTGGGAGACGGCCGGGAGGGCGAGCGGTGAGGGCACCGCGCCGCGCGCGTGAGGCCGAGCGGCAGATCGCCGGGTTCGCGGTGTACGAGCTGCCGGACGGTTCCTGGCGAGCCATCTCAGAGCAGGACGGCGCGCGGGTGGTCGAGCACGAGCGATGGTGCGAACTGGCCTGGACATGCATCTCGTCACGGATCTCCGAGGAGCTGCGGGTCGCGGGCGAGGAACTCGCCGCCCGCATGTCCGAGCCCGGCCGCGCCTGGCGCAACGAGCCCGAACCCCTCGAATGAGCGAGGGCGGCGCCGCCGGTCGACACCGCCCCCCTGGTCCCGGCCGCGCCGCCCTTCCGCCCCAGCACACCCCGAGATCGGACGAGACGAGGAAGACCGATGACTCAGGACTACGGGCCGTTGGACCCGCTGTATGAAGCCGTCCGGGCCCGCGCGCCGCAGGTGGAGGCGGCTCGCGTCCATTGTGGCCTCACCACGGAGGCCGAGCGGAACGAGCCGATGCAGTACGTGCGCGTCAGCTACCGGACGAACGGGCCTCGCCGCGTCGTCTGGGACACCAGCCTGGGCGCGTACCGATGGGACAGCGGCCCGCACTCCGGCGTGCAGCTCGGCCCCGACGCCGACGTGGCCGCCGTCCGCATCGCCCATGCGCTCGGCGCGTCGTTCGCCCCGGCTCCGGCCGCGGAGTGAACCAGGGGCGGCGCCGCCGGTGGACACCCCCTGGCCCCGGCCGCGCCGCCCCTTCTCGCCTCTAACCCGTCCTCGACAAGGAGGCTTGCTTATGGCTGGCTGCTGCAGTTCCACCCCGAGCTACCCCCAGTGCTACTGCTCGGCGGGCTGCGACTGCGACTGCGATGCCTGCTGTTGCGATGGCGACCACCTCGCCCGACTCACCGCCGCCGGAGGCATCAGCATGGTGTTCGGCCCCGCCGAGCGGCTGGACGCGGCCGTGCGCCGTATCGCCCCGCAGGTGTCGGTCTCTCTCGTCCGCGATGAGGAGACCGGGCTGACCCGCGTGCACGTCATCTACCGGAACCGGGGACCGCTGATCCTCGGCTGGGACGGGGAGACCTACCGGCGCTGGACGTCCGACGACGGCTACGGGGCGCTCCTCCCGGCCGACCCCGACGCCGCCGCCCGCCGAGCCGCCGACATGCTCGGCGCCCGTCTCCCGACCGCCGACCGGCGTCCATGAATCGCTCGCGCCCTAGCCTGAGGTTGTCGCGACGCTCCCACATCTCCGCGCTGCGCGTGTCGGAGGTCGAACTGGTCGTGGGGCCCGCACTTGACGGTGGGCGAGAAGCTCCCGTCTGGAAGGTCGAGCGCGGCGAGAGTGGCGGCGCCCTGCTGGAGTTGGCCCGTGAGGTGGACGAGAGCGTCATCGCCGCTCGCCGGGGCCGGGCGAGTCGCTGGAACTGTGACGGTAATGGTTCAGCGGCAAAGAGAAGCGGTTGTGGGTCGTGGGCTTGCGGCGCGGATGGGGGTTGCCTGCTGAGTTTTGGTTTGTGAACGTTGGTGGGGTGGTTAGGTGGTTGTGTCGATTATTTGGGGGCGGGTCATTTGGCCGTCCGGGACTTCTATTTCGATTACGGCTGAGAATGGGGTGGTGGGGGGTGGGCGGAGGGCCGCCAACTCGTGGATGCCGTCCCGGGTGGTGACCGTTCTGGCGGCGGCCAGGCTGCCCAAGGTGCCGCATCCGGCCAGGACGATGACGCGTCGATCGGCGTGGAAGGGGCTGGGTAACAGGCTGATGACGGCGAAGTCGCGTGTGGTCTTGGCGTGGACGACCTGCTGGGCGAACACGTGGCCGTCAGAGACTCTGATCATGTCCGCTCGGTCTGGGTAGAGCCGGAAACTGTAGGGCAGCGCGACTTGTTGGTTGAGTTCCTTGTACAGGTCGTTCGCGTTGGGGCCGCCGATGACGACCAGGTCGCATGGGGCGTCCCGGCATCGGGAGAAGTTCTTGGCCCGGATTATCCGGACCGTCCGCACGCCCAAGACCTTGCGCAGATACTCCGACACCAGCATCGCGGCCATCGCGTCGCCCTCGTAGAGGGTGGGTAACGGGGTGTCGTGACCCGGTCCGTCGGGCTGGACGATCACCACCTCGTCGGGCCTGCGCAGCCGCCACACGCGCCGGGCCGGGCCGATGGTCCGCCGCCGCTGGTAGAGGCCCTTGACCGCGGCGCCGGACAGGAAGGCCAGCAGCGAGGACAGCAGATTGAGCGCCAGTGCTGAAGTCATGGCCCGCCTCTTCTCGGATGCGCCAAGCCCCGATTCTTCGAGCGGTCGCGGACGTCCATGGTTCCCCTCATATGGGTGATCCGTGGGGTAACGGGTCAGAACCGCTCTTATAGGCTGGGTCGCCGCAGTCGTGTCGGGACGAGGAGGCCAGTGGACGCGCGTGTCGTCACCATTGTGGGCATCGGCGCCGACGGATGGGACGGGCTCCCGGAGCGCTCCCGCGCCGCGCTGCGGTCCGCGGACGTGCTGCTCGGCTCCAGCCGCCAACTCGACCTCGTCCCCGCCTCGGACGCGGAGCGCGTCGTCTGGCCGTCGCCGCTGCTGCCCGCGCTCCCCGGCCTGATCGAGGAGCACGAAGGACGCGCGGTCGCCGTCCTCGCCAGCGGGGACCCGATGTTCCACGGCATCGGCTCCGTGCTCGCCGAAATGCTCGGCCCGGAGCGGCTGCGCGTCCTGCCGCACACGTCGTCGGTGTCGCTTGCGTGCGCCCGGCTCGGCTGGCGGCTCGACCGGGTGGACGTCGCGAGCCTCGTCGGACGCCCGGCGGGCGCGCTGAACGCGCTGGTCGCGCCCGGCCGCCGGATCCTCGTCCTCAGCGCGGGACGCGAGTCCCCGTCGGTCGTCGCCGCCCTGCTCGCCGGACGCGGGTTCGGGCCGAGCCGCATGACCGTTCTGTCCGACCTCGGCGCAGACGGCGAGACCGTCCAGCACGGCACCGCCGCCGACTGGACGGAACTCGCCGCGACCGCGCTGAACATCGTCGCCGTCGAATGCGCGCCCGGCCCGGACGCGGCGCCGCTGCCCCGCACGTCCGGGCTCCCCGACGCGGCGTTCGACCACGACGGGCAGCTCACCAAGAGCGAGGTCCGCGCGGTCACCCTGGCGCGGCTCGCCCCGCTGCCCGGTGAGCTGCTCTGGGACGTCGGCGCCGGTGCGGGCAGCGTCGCGATCGAATGGGCGCGGGCGCATCCGTCCTGCCGGGCGGTGGCGGTGGAGAGCCGACCGGAGCGCGCGAAGCGGATCGAGCGGAACGCGACGAACCTCGGCGTGCCGGGCGGCGTGCGGGTCGTCGAGGGCGAGGCGCCGGACGCGCTGGACGACCTGCCGACCCCCGACGCCGTGTTCATCGGCGGCGGCCTCACCGTCCCCGGCCTGCTGGAACGCTGCTGGGACGCGCTGCGCCCCGGCGGCCGCCTGGTCGCCAACGCCGTCACCCTCGAATCGGAGGCCCAGGTCGCGCGGGCGCGCGAGACGCACGGCGGCGACCTGGTCCGCGTCGGTGTCGAACGGGCCGCGCCGCTCGGCGGCTTCACCGCCTGGCGCCCCGCGATGCCCGTCACGATCTGGACGACACGGAAGGAGGCGGCATGACCGCAGCGAAGCGAGGATCATGGCGCCGACCCCCCGGGGGTCTGGGGGTCGCCCCCGGAGAGGCAGAGCGGCATGACCGCAGCGAAGCGAGGATCATGGCGCCGACCGCTCGGGGGTCTGGGGGTCGTCCCCCAGAAAGGAAGGGCGGCATGACCGCGGCGAAGCGAGGATCTTGGTGCCGACCGCTCGGGGGTCTGGGGGTCGTCCCCCGGAAAGGAAGGGCGGCGTGACTGTCTACTTCGTTGGAGCCGGGCCCGGGGCCGCCGACCTGATCACCGTGCGTGGGTTGCGGGTGCTGGAGGCCGCGCCGGTTTGCCTGTACGCCGGGTCGCTGGTGCCGCGCGAGTTGCTGGACGCCTGCCCGCCCGGCGCGCGGCTCATCGACACCGCCAATCTGAACCTGGACGAGATCGTCGAGGAGTTGACCGCCGCGCACCGTGACGGTCTTGACGTCGCGCGGCTGCACTCGGGCGACCCCTCGGTGTTCAGCGCGGTCGCCGAGCAGGTGCGGCGGCTGGACGCGGCCGGGGTGCCGTACGAGATCGTCCCGGGCGTCCCGGCGTTCGCGGCGGCGGCCGCCTCGCTCGGCCGGGAGTTGACCGTCCCCGGCGTCGGCCAGACGGTGATCCTGACCCGCACCTCCGCCCGCGCCACCCCGATGCCGGACGGCGAGGACCTCGCCACCCTCGGCGCGAGCGGCGCGACGATGGTGCTGCACCTGGCCGTCCAGCGGATCGACGAGGTGACGGCGGAGCTGCTGCCGCACTACGGCGCGGACTGCCCGGTCGCCGTCGTCGCGCGGGCGAGCCGTCCGGACGAGCTGATCCTGCGCGGCACCCTCGCCGACATCGCGGGCCTGGTGCACGAGGCCGGGGTGAAGCGCACCGCCGTGATCGTCGTCGGACGGGTGCTGGCCGCGTCCGCGTTCCCCGGCAGCCACCTCTACAGCGCGGAGCGGGAACGGGTGTGAGGCGCGTCCTGATCCTCGGCGGGACGGCCGAGGCCAGGGACCTCGCCGCCCGCCTGTCCGACGTCCCGGACGTGCGCGTCGTGTCGTCGCTCGCCGGGCGCGTCGCCGACCCGCGCCTTCCCGCCGGGGAGGTGCGCGTCGGCGGCTTCGGCGGCCCGGACGGCCTCGCCGCCTGGCTGCGCGAGCACCGCATCGACCGGCTCGTGGACGCCACCCACCCGTTCGCGGAACGCATGAGCGCGTCCGCCGCGCGGGCGTCGGAAAGGGCTGGAGTCCCGCTGCTGGCGCTGCGGCGTCCCGGCTGGCGGGCGGAGGACGGCGACGACTGGCGGCGCGTCCCGTCGCTGGCCGACGCCGCCGCCGCGCTGCCGCGCGGAGCCCGCGCGTTCCTCACCACCGGGCGGCGCAGCATCGAGGTCTTCGCCGCCCGCGCCGACGTGTGGTTCCTCGCACGGTCGGTCGATCCGCCGGAGAAGCCCGTCCCGGAGAACGTGCGCGTGCTGCTGTCCCGAGGCCCCTACACGCTCGACGGCGAGCGGGCGCTGATCCGCGAACACCGCCTCGACGTGCTGGTCACCAAGGACAGCGGCGGCGCGATGACCCGCGCCAAGCTCACCGCCGCCCGCGCCGCCGGACTGCCCGTGATCATGGTGGACCGGCCGCCCGTCCCGGACGGCGTCGCGACGGCGACCGATCCGGCGGAGGCCGCCCGCTGGGCTCAGGGGTAGCGGCGCGGCGTGTGGACGGCGCCCCGCTCGGTGACCCGGGTCGTAGACGACCCGACGATGACCAGGCACCGCATGTCCACCTGGTCGGGGTCGAGCTTGCCGAGCGTCGTCACGGTCACGCTCTCCTCGGGGCCGCCGACGTCGCGTCCGACGACCACCGGCGTCTCGGGGGAGCGGTGTTCGAGGAGCAGGTCGCGGGCCGCCGCGAGCTGGTGCCTCCTTCGGCTGGACGACGGGTTGTAGAGCGCGAGCACCAGATCCGCCGCGGCCGCCGCGGTGAGCCGCCGGGCGATCACCTCCCACGGTTTGAGCAGGTCGGACAGCGACAGGACGCAGAAGTCGTGGCCGAGCGGCGCGCCCGCCCGCGCCGCGACGGCCTGCGCGGCGGTCAGCCCGGGGACGACCCGCACCGGCACGTCCGGGAAGTCGTCCGCCGCCTCCAGGACGGCCGTCGCCATCGCGAACACGCCCGGATCGCCGGACGAGACGACCGCGACCCGCGCCCCGTCCCGCGCCAGCCGGAGTGCGTGCCGGGCGCGGTCGTCCTCCACCCGGTTGCCGGTGGCGTGGCGGCGCTGCCGCGCGTTCGGCGGGACCCGGTCGAGGTAGGGGCCGTAGCCGACGAGGTCGGTCGCGGACGACAGGACGTCCTGCGCCTCCGGGGTCAGCCACGGCCGTCCCGCCGGGCCGAGCCCGACGACCGTCACGCTCCCCGGCCCCTCGGGCCGCGCCGGCTCCGGCGCGGTGAACGACTCGCCCGCCGGGCTGGTCAGCAGGGCCAGCGCCATGTACGGGACGTCCGCCGGATCGACGTCGGCCAGCGGGACGACCCGCTCCCGGCCGGTCGAGGCGCGTTCGACGTACCAGGCTTCGGAGAGCCGCCCGGCGTCCTCGAACGCCTGCCTGACCTTGGGGAACGTCCGGCCCAGCTTGAGGACGGCCGCCGCGTCCGCCGCGCGCAGCCGCTCTGCCAGCTCGTCGCCGGGGAGCGTGCCGGGCAGCACGGTCAGCGTCTCCTCGCGCTCGACCAGCGGACGTCCGGCGGCGGCCGACGCCGCGCTCAGCGACGTCACGCCCGGCACGACCTCCGCCGGGTAATGCGGCGCGAGGCGCTTGTGGAGGTGCATGTAGGAGCCGTAGAACAGCGGGTCGCCCTCGCTGAGGACGGCGACCGTCCGTCCCGCGTCCAGGTGCGCGGCGAGGCGGGCGGCGCAGTCGGCGTAGAAGCCGTCGAGCGCGCCCTGGTACCCGCCGGGATGGTCGGTCGTCTCCGTCGTCACCGGGTAGACGAGCTGCTCCTCGATCTGCCCGTCGCGCAGGTAGGGCGCGGCGGCGGCGCGGGCGATGCTGCGCCCGTGCCGCGCGGAATGGTAGGCGACCACGTCCGCCGCACCGATCAGCCGGGCGGCCTTCACCGTCACCAGCTCAGGATCACCAGGGCCGACGCCGACCCCGTAAAGCCGTCCCACCATCACTCCGCCCTGCCCTTCTGGGGGACGCCCCCCAGGCCCCCGCATGGCTCGCGCCATGGTCCTCGCTTCGCTGCGGTCATGGCGCCTCACTGGCAATCGCGTTTATGGCGGCCGCGGTCATGGCGCTGCCGCCGCGCCGTCCGCGGACGACGAGGTGCGGGAGGTCGCTCGCGGCGAGCGCGTCCTTGGACTCGGCCGCGCCGATGAAACCGACCGGTATCCCGAGGACGGCGGCCGGACGGCCCGCGCCCCCGTCCACCAGCTCCAGCAGCCGGAACAGCGCGGTCGGCGCGTTGCCGATCGCGACGACCGCGCCGTCCAGCCGGTCGAGCCAGAGGTCGAGCGCCGCCGCGCTGCGCGTCGTGCCGAGCCGCTCCGCCAGGCCGGGGACGCGCGGGTCGCCCAGCGTGCACACGACCTCGTTGCCCGCGGGCAGCCGGGCCCGGGTGACGCCGGACGCCACCATCCGCGCGTCGCACAGGATCGGCGCGCCGTCCAGCAGCGCCGCCCGCGCCCGCGCGACGACGCCCGGCGACCAGGCCAGGTCGCGGACGAGGTCCGTCATCCCGCACGCGTGGATCATGCGGACGGCGACCCGCGCCACGTCGTCCGGCAGGCCCGACAGGTCGGCCTCCGCGCGGATGGTCGCGAACGAGCGCCGGTAGATCTCCGCGCCGTCCCGGATGTAGTCGTTCACCGTTTCGCTCTCTTCAAGACGACCGGCCCGCGGGGCATCCCGCAGTTCCGGTCACAGCCCGTCCAGTGGACGGGGGTCTCCGGGGCGCGCGACAGGCCGCCGACCCAGCGGCGGGCCGCGCCCTGCACGTCGCCTTCCGACTTCGCGCAGCCGGGGCTTCCCGTGCAGGCCGTCACCCCGACCCAGGGCGAGTCGGGGTCGGTGGCGAAGCCGTATGGGCGTAGGCGGTCCGCGTGCCGGTGCGCGTCGTCGCGGCGCAGGTCGCGCAGGACGATGCTCCGCCACGGCGTCAGCCGCACTTCGTCCGCGATGTCGGCGAGGGCCTCGGCCTGCGTCCCGGACAGGCGTCCGAGCGGCGGCACGACCTCCAGCGCCACCAGGCCATCGCGCTGTTCGACGAGACCCGCGTGCGGCGCGGGCGGAGCCGGGACGCGCGGCGCGTCGGCGAGCGTCCCGCCGAGGAGGTCCGCGACGCGGCGCGGGCCGTCCGGGACCTCGGCCAGCCGCCAGGCGTCGCCGCGCACGTCCAGGAACGCCTCCGCCGCCGCGATCATGACCGCGACGGGATCGCCGGACGAGACGAGCCGGTGCCCGGCCAGGAGCACGCCGCCGGGGGTCAGTGTCACGTCGGCCCCGAGGGACGCGACGTCGCCGGAGCCGTCGTCCAGCGCGAACAGGAACCGGCCGGGGAGCCCGGCCAGCCGAGGACGCCCGCACAGCGCGACGTCGAGCGCCGTGACCAGCGGGTCCGTGGCCGACGCACCGCGCGCGCCGCGCCCGCCGAGCGGGGACGCGACGATGTTGCGCACCCGCTCGTGCGACGCGGACGGCAGCAGCCCGGCCGCCGCCAGCCGCTCCGCGAGCGCCGCCGGATCGCGCACGCCCCGCACCTGGAGGTTGGCCCGCGACGTCAGCTCGACCACGTCCACGCCCAGTTCGCGGGCCGCGACGCCGACCGTCCTGAGCCGGGAGGCCGACACCGCCCCGCCCGGCGTGCGGACGCGGGCGAGCGCCCCGTCGGCGGCGCCGTGGGTCTGGAGCGCGCCGGGGCACGCGTCGGCACGCGACCTCCCCGCCGCACGTACATCTGGCATGAAGGCCACCTTTCTCGGACACCGCGCGCTGCCGTAGTCTGCTGATCGACGACGGCAGTGGAGGAAGCCGGTGTGAATCCGGCGCGGTCCCGCCACTGTCACCGGGGAGCGACCCCCGCTAACGGCCACTGTCCGCGCGGACGGGAAGGCCGGGGCGAGCGCTGATCCGGGAGCCAGGAGACTCCCGCCGTCGTGACACCCGCGACCGGGGCGAGGACCCCAGGGGGAGGACCCGTCATGTCCACCGTTCTGCTGCTCTCGACGTCCGACACCGATCTGCTGAGCGCCCGCGCGTCCGGCGCCGACTACCGGCTGGGCAATCCCGCCCGGCTCGCCGTGGCCGACCTTCCAGCACTCCTGGACGGCGTCGATCTGGTCGTCGTCCGGCTGCTCGGCGGACGCCGCGCCTGGGAGGACGGCCTCGACGCCCTCCTCGCAGCCCCGCGTCCCGGTCTCCTGTGGGGGGACGACCCCCCACAACCCCCGGGCAGCGACGACGGGGCGACTTCCTCCACTCCGCTGGCGCTCCGCTCCGGAAGCCGCCCCGTCGTCGTCCTCGGAGGAGAGCAGGCACCAGACGCCGAGTTGATGGAGCTCTCCACCGTGTCCGGCGGGGTTTGCGCTGAGGCGCACGCCTATCTCGCGCATGGCGGGCCCGCCAACCTCGCCGAACTGCACGCGTTCCTGTCCGACACGGTCCTGTTGACCGGGCGCGGGTTCGCGCCGCCGCGGGCCGCGCCGAGCTGGGGACGATTCGAGCGGACGCCCCGCTCCGAAGAAGGCCCGGTGATCGGCGTCCTGTACTACCGCGCCCACCACATGGCCGGGAACACCGCGTTCGTCGAGGCCCTCTGCGCCGCCGTCGAGGACGCGGGCGGACGCCCCCTCCCCGTCTTCTGCTCCTCGCTCCGCACCGCCGAGCCCGCGCTGCTCGACACGCTCCGCGAGGCGGACGCGCTGGTCGTGACCGTCCTCGCGGCGGGCGGGACGCGGCCCGCGACGGCCGGGGCGGGCGGCGACGACGAGGCGTGGGACGTCGGCGCCCTCGCCGCGCTGGACGTCCCGATCCTCCAGGGCCTCTGCCTCACCACGTCCCGCGCGGACTGGGCGGAGAGCGACGACGGCCTGTCCCCGCTCGACGCCGCCTCGCAGGTCGCCATCCCGGAGTTCGACGGCCGCATCATCACCGTCCCGTTCTCGTTCAAGGAGATCGACGAGGACGGGCTCACCGTCTACCGCGCCGACCCCGAGCGCGCCGCGCGGGTCGCGGGGATCGCCGTCCGGCACGGCCGCCTCCGGCACACGCCGCCCGCCTCGCGCCGCCTCGTCGTGATGCTGTCGGCGTATCCGACCAAGCACTCGCGGGTCGGGAACGCGGTCGGGCTGGACACCCCGGCGAGCACCGTCCGGCTCCTCGCAAGGCTCGGCGAAGCGGGCTACGACCTCGGCGACGGCTTCCCCGGCGTGGCCGACCAGGACGGCGACGCGCTCGTCCACGCGCTGATCGCGGCGGGCGGCCAGGACGAGGACTGGCTCACCGAGGAGCAGCTCGCGGGCAACCCCGTCCGGATCTCCGGAGCGTCCTACGAGCGCTGGTTCCGCACCCTGCCCGCCGACCTGCGCGACGACATGGAGCGGCACTGGGGCCCGCCGCCCGGCGAGCTGTTCGTCCAGGACGGCGACATCGTCCTCGCCGCCCTCCGCGCCGGGAACGTCGTCGTCATGGTCCAGCCGCCGCGCGGCTTCGGCCAGAACCCCATCGCGATCTACCACGACCCGGACCTGCCGCCGAGCCACCACTACCTGGCCGCCTACCGCTGGCTGTCGGACGAGTTCGGCGCGCACGCGATCGTCCACGTCGGCAAGCACGGCAACCTGGAATGGCTGCCCGGCAAGGCGGCGGGGATGTCCGCGTCGTGCGGGGCGGACGCGGCGCTCGGCGACGTCCCGCTCGTCTACCCGTTCCTCGTCAACGACCCGGGCGAGGGGACGCAGGCGAAGCGCCGCGCGCACGCCGTCCTGGTCGACCACATGGTCCCGCCGATGGCCCGCGCCGAGACCTACGGCGACATCGCCCGCCTCGAACAGCTCCTGGACGAGCACGCCACGATCGCCGCGATGGACCCGGCGAAGCTCCCCGCCATCCGCGCGCAGATCTGGACGCTGATCCAGGCCGCGAAGCTCGACCACGACCTCGGCCTGGACGACCGTCCGCACGACACCGAGTTCGACGACTTCCTCCTGCACGTGGACGGCTGGCTGTGCGAGGTGAAGGACGCGCAGATCCGCGACGGCCTGCACGTCCTGGGCGAGGCGCCGACCGGCCCGCAGCGCGTCGACCTGGTGCTGGCCATGCTCCGCGCCCGGCAGATGTGGTCGGGCCGCGAGACCCTCCCCGGCCTGCGCGAAGCGCTCGGCCTCACCGAGGACGGCACCGGCACGCGCACCGACGTCGACGCCGCCGAGGCCGCGGCCCGTTCCCTCGTCCAGGCGATGGAGGACGCGGACTGGTCGCCCGCCGCGGTCCCGCGCGTCGCCGCCGGCCACGGCGAACTCGTCGGACGGGTGCTGGGGTTCGCGGCGACGGAGGTCGTCCCTCGCCTGGCCCGGACCACCGACGAGATGGACCACGTGCTCCACGCCCTGGACGGCGGCTACGTCCCGGCCGGGCCGAGCGGGTCGCCGCTGCGCGGGCTCGTCAACGTCCTGCCGACCGGGCGCAACTTCTACTCGGTGGACCCGCGCGCCGTCCCGAGCCGCCTCGCCTGGGAGACCGGGCAGGCGATGGCCGACTCGCTGCTGGAGCGCTACCGCGCCGACCACGGCGAGTGGCCGCGCTCGGTCGGCCTGTCCGTCTGGGGGACGAGCGCGATGCGCACGGCGGGCGACGACGTCGCCGAGGTGCTCGCGCTGCTCGGCGTCCGCCCGGAGTGGGACGAGGCGTCCCGCCGCGTCACCCGGCTTGAGCCGATCCCGGCGGCCGAGCTGGGCCGCCCGCGCATCGATGTGACGGTCCGCATCAGCGGCTTCTTCCGGGACGCGTTCCCGCACGTCGTGGCGATGCTGGACGACGCCGTCCGGCTCGTCGCCGCGCTCGACGAACCGGACGACGCGAACTACGTCCGCGCCCACGTCGAGGCCGACCGGGAGGAGCACGGCGACGAGCGCCGCGCGACGCTCCGCGTGTTCGGCTCCGCGCCGGGCGCGTACGGGGCGGGCCTGCTGCCGCTGATCGACAGCCGCAACTGGCGCGACGACGCCGACCTCGCCGAGGTGTACGCGGTGTGGGGCGGGCACGCCTACGGACGCGACCTCGACGGCGTCCCGGCCCGCGCCGACATGGAGAGCGCCTACCGGCGGATCGCCGTCGCCGCGAAGAACGTCGACACCCGCGAGCACGACATCGCCGACTCCGACGACTACTTCCAGTACCACGGCGGGATGATCGCGACCGTCCGGGCCCTGACCGGGAAGGCGCCGGAGGCCTACGTCGGCGACAGCACGCGCCCGGACGCCGTCCGCACCCGCACCCTCTCGGAGGAGACCGCGCGGATCTTCCGGGCCCGCGTCGTCAACCCGAACTGGCTGGCCGCGATGCGGCGGCACGGCTACAAGGGCGCGTTCGAGCTGGCCGCGACCGTCGACTACCTGTTCGGCTACGACGCCACCACCGGCGTCATGGCCGACTGGATGTACGACCGGCTGACCGCCGCCTACGTCCTGGACGACGAGAACCGCGCGTTCATGGCCGAGTCCAACCCGTGGGCGCTGCACGGCATCGCCGAGCGGCTCCTCGAAGCCGCCGAACGCGGCATGTGGGAGCACCCGGACCCGGACATCCTGCGACGTCTCCAAGAGGTCTACCTCAAGACCGAAGGCGACCTGGAGGACGACACCAGCCGCTGAGCCGCCTCCGGATGCCCGGCCCAGTGCAGGTGCAGGTAGGACGCGGTGATCAGCTCGTCGCCGAAGCCGTCGCCGCCGTCCTTCCAGCGGAACAGCGGGGCGGCCTCGGTGGTGAGGGACGTCCGGTGGAACTCGTGGCCGTGGAACCGCTCGCCCGGACGGGTCAGCGGCGACTCCGCCACGGCGACCGCCTCCCGGTAGCCGAGCGTCAGCCGGGACGTCATGCGCGCCCGCCCCGGCACGCGCCCGCACATGGCCCGGCCGTCGAGTTCCTCGCACAGGTAGAGGAGGCCCGCGCACTCGGCGGCGATCGGGCCCCGGAACGCGGCGACGGCCGCGCGCAGCGGCGCGTTCGCGGCCAGGTCGGCGGCGTGCACCTCGGGGAACCCGCCGCCGAGGACGAGCGCGGCCGTCCCGTCCGGGAGGGCCTCGTCGCGCAGCGGGTCGACGACGGCGACGTCGGCCCCGGCCGCGCGCAGCAGCTCGGTGTGCTCCGCGTAGGAGAAGGTGAACGCCTCCCCGCCCGCGACGGCGACGACCGGACGTCCCGGCAGCGGCTGCACCTCCGCGCCCGGATCCCAGGGCCGGTCGGGCAGCGGGGGAGCGGTGGCGGCGAGCCGCGTCAGCGCGTCCAGGTCGCAGGACCGGGCGATCAGGTCGCCCAGCCTCTCGACCGCGCGCACGGCCTCCGCCTCGCGCTCGGCGGCCGGGACCAGGCCGAGGTGCCGGGACGGCGTCACGACCGCGTCGTCCCGGCGGAGCGCGCCGAGCACCGGCACGCCGGTCGCCTCCAGCGCGCTCCGGCACAGCTCCTCGTGCCGCTCGGACCCGACCCGGTTCAGGACGACCCCGGCGACCCGCACGCCCGGCTCGAACGTCGCGAAGCCGTGCACCAGCGCGGCGACCGAGCGGCTCTGCCGGGCGGCGTCCACGACGAGCACCACGGGCGCGCCGAGCAGCCGGGCGACGTGCGCCGTCGAGGCGAACCCGGTGTCGCCGCGCCCGTCGAACAGGCCCATCACGCCTTCGACCACGGCGACGTCGCATCCGGCGGCGCCGTGCAGGAACAGCGGCGCGATCCGCTCCTCGCCGACCAGCCACGGGTCGAGGTTGCGGCCCGGACGCCCGGCCGCGAGCGCGTGGTAGCCGGGGTCGATGTAGTCGGGGCCGACCTTGTGCGGGGACACCTTCAGGCCGCGCGCCCGCAGCGCCGCGATCAGCCCGGTCGCCACCGTCGTCTTCCCGCTGCCGGACGACGGCGCCGCGACCACCAGCCTCGGGATCACCACTCGATCCCCCGCTGCCCCTTCTGCCCCGCGTCCATGGGGTGCTTGACCTTGCCCATCTCGGTGACCAGGTCGGCGGCCTCGACGAGGCGGCCGGGCGCGTCCCGTCCGGTGATGACGACGTGCTGGTCGCCGGGACGTCCGGTGAGCGTCTCGACGACGTCGTCCAGGTCGAGCCAGCCCCATTTCAGCGGGTAGGTGAACTCGTCCAGGACGTAGAAGCGGTGCGTCTCGGCGGCCAGCTCGCGCTTGATCTGCGCCCAGCCCTCGCGGGCGTTCGCGGCGTGGTCGTCCTCGGCGCCGGGCCGCCGCAGCCACGACCAGCCCTCGCCCATCTTGTGCCACGCGACCGGGCCGCCCTCGCCGCTCTCGCCCAGCACGCGCAGCGCCCGCTCCTCGCCGATCCGCCATTTCGCCGACTTCACGAACTGGAACACCGCGACCGGCCAGCCCTGGTTCCACGCCCGCAGCGCCATCCCGAACGCGGCGGTCGACTTGCCCTTGCCGGGCCCGGTGTGGACGATCAGCAGCGGCCGGTTGCGGCGCTGCCGCGTGGTCAGTCCGTCGTCGGGGACGGACACGGGCTTCCCCTGAGGCATGATCAGGCCGCCTTCCGATGCTCACGCCTTTGATGGGCGCGGACGATTCCGTCGAGGTCGCCCAGCGGGACGAGCCGCGCGCCGAGTCGCATCGCGAGCCGTCCCGCGAGACCGAGCCGGACGGGGCCGTCCTCGCAGTCCACGACGATCCCGGCCGTCCCGGCGAGCAATCCGGCGGCACGCGGCACGTCGCCGTCGGCCGTCGCCCGCCCGTCGGTGACGACCACCAGCAGCGGGCGGCGGGACGGGTCGCGCAGCCGCTCCGTGTGCAGGACCTCCGCCGCCCTGACCAGCCCGGCGGCGAGCGGGGTCCGGCCGCCGGTGGGGAGCGTCCGCAGCCGCGCGGCGCCCGCCTCCACCGACGACGTCGGCGGCAGCACGACCTCGGCCGTCCGCCCCCGGAACGTGATCAGGCCGATCTTGTCGCGGCGCTGGTAGGCGTCGAGGAGCAGGCTCAGCACGGCCGTCTTCACCGTCGTCATCCGGCGGCGGGCGGCCATCGAGCCGCTCGCGTCCACGACGAACAGGACGAGGTTGCCCTCCCGCCCCTCCCGGACCGCCTCGCGCAGGTCGTCCGCGCGCAGCAGCAGCCCGGGGCCGGAGCGGCCGCGGGCGCCCTGGTGCGGGGCGGCGGCCAGCAGCGTCGCCACCACGTGCGGGTCGTGGATCTTCCCCGCCGGGCGGCGCGAGCCGGTGACGCGGCCCCGCACCGTCCGCGACCTGGACCGGCGCCCGGCCGCGCCGTCGCCGACGCCCGGCACCTCCAGCAGCGGCACGGCGTGCGGCGCCGCGACCCCCGCCACCTGCTCGCCACCGCCGCCGGGACGCCCGTCCCCGCCGGGCTGCTCCGCCGGGGCGTCGGAGCCGCCGTCGCCCGGCGACGGAGGCGGCGGGTCGCCCCCGCCGCCGTCCGGGGGCGGGTCGTCGTCGGGGGACGCGCCGTCCAGCAGGTCGTCGAGCAGGGACTCGTCCAGGCCGGGCGCGTCGAACGGGTCGCGGCGGCGGCGGTGCGGCAGCGCCAGCCGGGCCGCCGCGCGGACGTCGTCGGAGGTCACCGCGTCCCGGCCGTGCCAGGCGGCGTGCGCGAGCGCGGCGTTGGCCGTGCCGAGGTCGGCGCGCAGGCCGTCCACCTCGAACCCGGCGCAGACGGCCGCGATCTGCTCCAGCCGCTCGTCCGGCAGCCGGACGCCGCCGAGCCGCTCCCGCGCCGCCGCGATGCGCTCCGCGAGCGCGGCCTCCTCGGCGGACCAGCGCGCGGCGAACGCGTCCGGGTCCGCCTCGAACGCGAGCCGCCGCCGGACGACCTCGGCGCGCTCCCGCGGCTCCCGCGACGCCCGCACCTCCACCGTCAGCCCGAACCGGTCGAGGAGCTGCGGGCGCAGCTCGCCCTCCTCCGGGTTCATCGTCCCGACGAGCAGGAACCGCGCCGCGTGCCGCACCGACACCGACTCGCGCTCGACGTAGCAGGTGCCGAGCGCCGCCGCGTCCAGCAGCAGGTCGACGAGATGGTCGTGCAGCAGGTTCACCTCGTCCACGTAGAGGACGCCCCGGTGCGCCGCCGCGAGCAGCCCCGGCTCGAACGCCTTCACGCCCTCGGTCAGCGCCCGCTCCACGTCCAGGGACCCGGCGAGCCGGTCCTCCGACGCGCCGACCGGCAGCTCGACCAGCGAGGCCGGGCGGCGCGCGGCCGGGCCGCCGGGCGGATGCGGGCCGTCCGGGCAGGACGGGTCGGGCGCGGCCGGGTCGCAGGCGAACCGGCAGCCCGGCACCGTGTCCACGGCGGGGAGCTGCGCGGCGAGCGCCCGGACGATCGTCGACTTCGCCGTCCCCTTCTCGCCCCGCACCAGCACCCCGCCGACGCGCGGGGACACGGCGTTCAGCAGCAGCGCCAGCTTCAGGTCGTCCATCCCGACGACGGCGGTGAACGGGTAGGTGGCGTTCAAGCGGAGACCCTCCGGTTGACGTGGGCGACCCGCCAGCCGTTCCCGGCGGCGGACAGTTCGGTGGTGGACAGCGGCGCGAGGTCGAACCGGTCCCCGGCGGTGACGTCGATCCCGAGGACGAGCGCGACCGCCGCCCGGATGACGCCCGCGTCGCACACGACGACGCCGCGCGGGTCGGCGGCGAGCCAGCCGGCGACGCGCCCGGCGAGCGCGGCGCGGGACTCCCCGCCGTGCGGGACGGCCCACGGGTCGGCCAGCCAGCGGGCCAGCCCGTCCGGCTCCTCCGCCGCGACGTCGGCGTAGCGGCGGCCCGCCCAGCGGCCGTGGTCGGCCTCGGCCAGCTCCGCCGCCGGACGCGCGGCGGCGAGGCCCAGCGCGGCGGCGGTCTCGCGGGCGGCGCGGGCGGGCGACGTCCACGCCGGGCCGTCCGGGAGCGTTCCGGCGAGGGCCCTCGCCCCGGCCAGGCCGGACGCGTCCGCGGGCTCGTCGGCCGGGAAGCGCGCCTCGCGCATCCCGGCCGAGGTCGCCCGCCGGACGAACAGCACCGCGTGCGCTGCGGACGGCACCCCGGTCAGGCGGGCGCCGCGACCCGCGCCGGACGGGCCGCGCGGTCGCACGCCCAGCCGAACGCGACGCCGAAGACCGTCCAGAACACGAGCTGCGTCCCGAGCGAGACGAGCCGGAACTGCCACAGCAGGGTGGCGGGGAAGCCGTCCGGCACCTCGTTCACCCCGGGCAGCAGCGCCGCCGCGACGGCGACCGGGGCGAGGAACGCGGCGACGGCGGCGATCCACCGCCGCCACGGGCCGCCGCCGACGCGCCGTCCCGTCGTCACCGCGATCACGGCGGCGAGCAGGCCCACCCCGATCATCGCGAGGTAGAGGAGCGTCCGGCTGGTGATCGTGTCCGGGTCGCCCACGGCGGGCGGGTTCGCCGGATACTTCACGAACGGGACGAGGATGACCGCGGCGAAGGCCGTCCCGGCGGCGGCGAGCGCGAGCCCGCCGTCCGAGCGGGGCCCGACCCGTCCGCGCAGACCGGCGTAGACCAGCGCGAACACGCCGCCGACGGCGAGCCCGTAGAGGCCGGTCGCGAGCAACAGCCCGGCCTTCTGCGCGCCCCGGCTCACCTCCACGCCCTCGTCGTGCTCGTGCGCGGTGGCGCCGTGCTCGTGCGAATGTTCGGTGGCGGCGGCCTGTTCGAGGGCGATGGCGTCGTCGATGCGGGGCTCCCCGGCGGCGAACGCGAACACGCCCGCGACGAGCCCGGCGAGCAGGCCCAGCAGGACGCCCCTGACCAGCAGGGTGCGGATCATGGCGCGGCTCAGTGGCAGGGCACGCCGAGCAGGTGCCGCCCGTCGTGCATCAGCTCGTGCAGGAAGCCGCCCGTCTGCGACACGGCGCCGTTGTCCATCAGGACGAGGTAGCCGAGCAGCAGCAGGACCGGGACCGCGAGCAGCCACGGGCCGAGCCGGGGAAGGGGGATGCGTCGTTCTGGAGCCGACAGCGAGCTCACGGTGTACCTCCACAGGGGATCGTGCGCGTCCCGGACGATGAGGTCGCGGCTGCCCGAGTGACCTGGCTCCCGGGATCGTCGTCCCGGATACAGTGGCGCGTCCGCACCGGCTTCTCACCGGATTTCCCTCGGACAACCGTGAAGTCAGACGGAACGTACGTTCCCCATCACGCCCCTGTCAATGAGGTGTGACATTCATTCCACCCCGAAGAGGGGTTCGTCGGGGGACCGGATCTCCTGGCTCGGGAGGCCGTTCGGGTGCTCGCGGCGGACGCGGTCCACGCAGGACAGCGCGATGCCGAGGTGCTCGCGCTTGCTGGCCTCGTAGAACGCCGACGCGGACGCCGACAGTTTCGGCGAGGCGTGCAGCGGCTTGTCGGAGACGCAGAGCAGCGTGGCGTTCGGGATGCGGTAGCGGAAGCCGTTCGCCGCGATCGTCGCCGACTCCATGTCGACGGCGACGGCCCGCGACGCCTGCATCGCGGCGAGCGTCGTGGCCTGGTTGAACTCCCAGTTCCGGTTCGCGGTGGTGTGGACGACGCCGAGCCGGTGGCGGGCGTCGCGCTCGTCCAGCGCGTCGAGCAGGAACGTGTTCAGCCGGTGGTTCGGGATCACCGGGACGGTGAGCGGCAGCACGCGGTCGAGGACGTGGTCCTCGCGCAGGTAGGAGGTCGCGAGGACGAAGTCGCCGAGCCGCTGGTGGTTCCGCAGCCCGCCGCAGTGCCCGATCATGATCATCGCGTCCGGGCGCAGGACGGCGAGGTGGTCGGTCACGGTCTTGGCGTTGGACGGCCCGACCCCGATGTTGACCAGGCTCACGCCGTCGTGGTGCCAGGCGGGCATCTGCACGTCGGGACGCGCGGGCCCCTCGGCGTCCGGGAACCGTTCCTTGAACGCCTCGACGTGCATCGCGTAATTGGTGAACAGGACGTAGCGTCCGAACGACTCGGCGGGAGTTCCGCAGTAATGCGACAGCCGGTCCAGAGACAGCGCCATGCGTTCCGGGCCGAACAGGAACAGTTTCTTCGCGCGCAGGTCGAAGCGCTCCTCGTCGAGCGCGGCGAAGAACTCGGGATCGGTGAACGGGAGCGCGCGCCGCGACGGGCGCGCCGTCACCGCCGCGCCCTTGCGGAGCAGCGCGGTCAGTTCGCGCCGCAGATAGTCGCGGATGGCGGCCGGCCGCGCGAACTCCCCGGTGATGCGCGGATTGTGCTCCGACCAGGGACGGACGACCTCCAGCATCGGATACCAGCCGTCGGCGTCGACGCCGTCGAGCACGTCGAGCAACCGCCCGACGCCCTTGCCCACTTCGGCGGGATTCAGACCGGCGCCGTCGACGACTTCTTCCACGCTGGCACCGTACATCGCGACCGCCGACGACCGGATCACTCGGGGCGGCCCAGTCCCATTTGCCCGTAACCGGCGACTGAGCGTTCACCGGCCGGAACGGCGCGTAGAGGGGATGGCCCGGAGTGTTTCCCGAAGGTCCGGTTTTCACAATCCGAGGAAAGATCATTTCGGTTCGCGGTGACGGGGCCGTGCGGGCCGCTCGATTGGCCCCCGGCCCGGACGGCGTGGTCCGGCCCGTGAAATGCGGTGGTGCGGCGGGCGGCGCCGCCGGACCGTGTGATCGACAATCGAGGCGTGGTCCAATTCGGATGTTAACAGGGGCCATGAACGGCCCCTGTCCCGCGCTTCCGCAGAATCGGTCAGAAACTGTCAAAAGTGGTCAGTATGGGCCATGGTCGGTCAGAACTGATCGTCGTCCACGGCGTAGCGGCGCCCGGTCCGCTTCAGCGTCCGTGCCTCGCGCTCCGGCGAGAGCTGGTCGACCACGCTGATCCCGGGCCGTCCCGCCTCCACCGCGAAGCGCGCGGCGGTCGTGACCGTCGTCTCGCCGGGCGTCCAGACCGAGCTGACGAGCCGGAGCGAGGCGAGCAGCCGGGCGGGGGAGACGTCGCAGACGACGTAGCCGCGCAGGTTCCCGATGTACTTCCAGTGCGGGCTCTCCGCCATGATCGGGTCGTACTTCTTGTGGAACGGGACCGGGTCGGAGTCGCCGCCGGAGCTGATCGACGTCCCGGTGATCTCCGCGCCGACGACCGGGGAGTCCGGGTCGTCGAAGTCGGGTTTCAGGTCGCAGACCCAGGTCGCGTGCCGGTCGCCGGTGAGCACCACCGGGTTGGACGTCTCGCCGGACCCGAAGAACTCCAGCAGGCGGCGGCGCTGCACGCGGTAGCCGTCCCAGTTGTCGAAGTCGAAGACCTGCTCGGGCCCGAGCTTGCGGTCGTTGGACGCCCACATCACCTGGTTGGCGAGCAGGTTCCACCGGGCGCCGGAGTCGGACAGGCCGTCCAGCAGCCACTCCTCCTGCTCGGCGCCGGTCATCGTGCGGTCCGGGTCGTTCGCCTCGTCCAGCGTGGACGGCTGGTCGTCGCGGTACTGCCGGGTGTCGAGCACGTGGACGGTCGCGAGGCGGCCGAACCCGACCCGGCGGTACAGCCGCGCGTCGATGCCGTGCGGACGCGCCGCCCGGCGCAGCGGCATGTGCTCGTAGTACGCCTGGAACGCGGCGGCCCGGCGGGCGAGGAACTTGTCGTGCGGCTGCTTGGCCGGGTCCTGCGGGATCTCGCCCGCCCAGTTGTTGTCGACCTCGTGGTCGTCCCAGGTCGCGATCCAGGGGAAGGCGGCGTGCGCCGCCTGGAGGTTGGCGTCGGTCTTGTACTGCGCGTGCCGGTTGCGGTACTCGGCCAGCGTGTACGGCTCGCCCTTGCCCTCATGGGTGCGGACGGTCGTGGTCTTCGGCACCGACTCGTAGATGTAGTCGCCGAGGAACGCGAGGAACGCGACGTCTTCCTCGGCGAGGTGGCGGTAGGCGGTGAAGTAGCCGTCCTGCCAGTTCTGGCAGGACGCGAACGCGAACCGCAGCCGCCGGTTGACCGCGCCGTCCTCGGGCGCGGTCCGGGTCCGGCCGACGGGCGAGACCTCGTCGCCCGCGCGGAACCGGTAGAAGTACTCGCGGTCCGGGCGCAGCCCGGCGGCCTCGACGTGCACCGAGTGCCCGGACTCGGGGCGCGCCGTCACGACGCCGCGGGCGCGGACCCGCTGGAAGCGCTCGTCCTCGGCGACCTGCCAGCTCACCGGCACCGGACTCGACGGCATGCCGCCGCCGTCGAGCGGCTTCGGCGCGAGCCGCGTCCACAGCACGACGCCGTCCGGCAGCGGGTCGCCGGACGCGACGCCCAGCGTGAACAGCCCCGACGGCAGGGGGACGCCGCCGTACGAGCGGACGGCGGCGAGCGCGCCGTCCGGGCCGACCAGCGCGGGACCGAGCAGGACGTGCCCGGCCGCCAGCGCCGAGGCGGCTCCGCCGGTGGCGAGGAAGCGACGGCGAGGAAATCTCTCCGACATACCACCCTCCTTTTTGGATCAATATCGGAGGATGGCGGGAATTCGGGTGCCGCGGTTAGCGATGCGTGCCGACACCGCGACGACGATGGCACGAATCGACAAAACCCTTTTGTCAGAGGTCCGGGCGCGGCAGCGGCGGAAGGGCCCGCTCGACCGCCTCGCCGATCGCGAGCAGCCGCGCGTCCGACGACACCGGGCCCACGATCTCCAGGCCGATCGGCAGGCCGTCGCGGGACATCCCGGACGGCACCGACAGGCACGGCAGCCCGGCCGTGCTCGGCGGGTCCGTGTTGCGGATGTAGGTGAGGAAGGTGTCGACGGTGTTGCCGTTCAGCTCGACCGTCCGGTCCTCGCCGGAGGGGCGGTGCGGCCGCGCGGTCAGCGGCGTCGTCGGGACGACGAGCGCGCTCAGGTCGTCGTCCTCGAAGTAGCGGGCGTAGGCGGCGCGCAGCGCCGGACGGTGCACCGCGATCGCCTCCCGGTACGCGGCGGCGGACACGACGTCGGCGTCGAGCACCGACTCCAGCGTGTCCCGGATGGCCGCGATCGACACCTGCCCCACCAGGCCGCGCAGCGTCATCGGCACCGAATGCTGGTAGAGGTAGGCGGACAGCTCGCGTCCCACCTCGTACAGGACGACGGTGAAGCTCGCCAGCTCGTTCAGCCGCAGCAGGCCGGGGACGTCCCGCTCCACCAGCACCGCCCCGCGCGCGGCCAGCTCCGACAGCGCGCGTTCGGTCGCCACCGCGACGTCGAGGTCGAGGTCGTCGTAGAAATGCCCGGTCGGCACCCCGAGCCGGAGCCCGGACAGGTCGACGGTCAGGTCGGGGTCGGCCCCGGCGGGCGCGCAGAGCGCGTCGATCAGCCGGACGTCCGCCACCGAGCGGGCGAGGGGCCCGAGCGTGTCCCGGGTGGGGGAGATCGGCACCACGCCGCGCGGGTCGTAGCGCCCGTGCGTCGGACGGAACCCGACGCACCCGCACAGCGCCGCCGGGATGCGGCACGACCCGCCGGTGTCCCCGCCGATCCCGAACGGGACGAGCCCGGCCGCGACGCCCGCCGCCGTCCCGCCGCTGCTCCCGCCGGGGATGCGGGTCTCGTCGTAGGGGTTGCCGACCGCGCCGAACGCGGGGCTGTTGCACGTCATGCCGAACGACAGCTCGCCGGGTGCCTGCTTGCCCATCAGCGTCCCGCCCGCGCCGAGCAGCGTCTCCGCGATCGGCGCGTTGCGGCCCGGCCGCCAGTCGCGCAGCGCCGGGGTCCCGGCCGTGGTCGGCAGGTCGTCGGTGTCGATGACGTCCTTGAGCGCGAACGGCAGCCCGTGCAGCGGCCCGGTCCGGCCCCGGCCGCCGCGGACCGCCCGCCGGACGAGGTCGGGCTCGTGCGAGATGTAGGTGTTGAGCCGCGCCAGCCGATCGGTGCGCTCGATCAGCGCCTCGGCGTACTCGGCGAGGTCGAGCTCGCCGTCGCGCAGCATCCGGACCGCGTCGACGGCGGACAGCCAGTGCGGGTCTTCAGCCATGGGGACACCGTCCTACAGGGCGGGGCCCGAGCGCGAGGCCCGTGTTTCACTCCGTGGATCAGCCCCCGGAAAGAGCGGGCCCGGGCGGCGCGTCAGGCGTCGTAGTCGACCGTGAGCCGGTCGGTGACCGGGACGGACTGGCAGGTCAGCACGTACCCCGCCGCGACCTCCGCCGGTTCCAGCGCGAAGTTGCGGCGCATGCGGACCTCGCCGTCCAGGACGCGCGCCCGGCAGGTGCCGCACACCCCGCCCTTGCAGGCGAACGGCAGGTCGGGGCGGAGCCGCTGCGCCGATTCGAGGACGGTCGCGTCCCGCGGCTGCGCGACGGTCGTCGACCGGCCGTCCAGCACGACGGTGACCTCGCTCGCCGGGCCGGTCGGCTCGGGACGCCGCCGGTCGGGCTCCGGCGGCACCTCGTCCACGTGGAACAGCTCCTGGTGGACGCGCTCGTCCGGCACCCCGAACCCGCGCAGGACGCGCCGCGCGCCGGTGACCATCCCGAACGGCCCGCACAGCCACCAGTGCGCGACGTCCGCGACGGGGACGAGGCGCGGCAGCAGCACGCGCAGCCGGTCGGCGTCGAGCCGCCCGCTGAACAGCTCCGCCTCGCGCGGCTCCTGCGACAGGACGTGCGCCAGCTCGAACCGGTCGGGGTGGGCGTCCTTCAGGTCGGCCAGCTCGTCGGCGAACATGACCGTCCCGCTGCGCCGGTTCCCGTACAGGACGGTGACCCGGCTCGCCGGGTCGGCGGCGAGGGCGGTCGCGGCGAGTGACAGCACCGGCGTGATCCCCGACCCGGCGGCGATCAGCACGTGGTGCGCGCCGGGCTGGTCGGGGAGCGTGAACGTCCCGGCCGGCGGGAGCACGTCCACGACGTCGCCCGGGCGCACCTCGCGCACGAGCCACGACGAGAACAGCCCGCCCGGGATCTCGCGGACGCCGACCCGCGGCGCGGCCCCGGCCGCCGCGCAGATCGAGTACGAGCGGCGCTCCTCGCTCCCGTCGGGCAGGACGCGGCGCAGTGTGAGGAACTGCCCGGGCCGGAAGTCGTAGACGTCGGCGAGCTCCGGCGGCACGTCGAAGGTGACGGCGGCGGCGTCGTCGCACAGCCGCTCGACGCCCGCGACCCGCAGCGGGTGGAAGCCGCGCCGCCGCACCGTGGCAGTCGCCATTCAGATCTCCTTGAAGTGCTCGAACGGCTCCCGGCACGCCTCGCAGCGGCGCAGCGACTTGCAGGCCGTCGCGCCGAACCGGGACAGCTCGACCGTGTCGGCGGAGCCGCAGCGGGGGCACGGGACGCGGCGGGTCGGCCCGAGCGTCAGCGGGATCGGGCGGCGTTCCTCGTGGGGGGACGACCCCCCACACCCCCCGGAAACCCCTCCGGAGGCGCGGCGCGGCGCACGGCCGGGCGGGGCGACCCCGGCCGCCGCGAGCTTGCCGCGCCCCGACTCGCTGATCCAGTCGCTCGTCCACGGCGGGTCGAGGACGGTCCGCACGCTGACGTCGGTGTATCCGGCCTCGGCCAGCCGCGCCCTGAGGTCGTCGCGCATCGCGTCCAGGGCGGGGCAGCCGGTGTAGGTGGGGGTGATCGTCACCTCGACGCGTCCCGCGCGCTCGGTCACGTCGCGCAGGACGCCCAGCTCCGCGAGCGTCAGCAGCGGCAGCTCCGGATCGGTGACCGTCTCGGCGACGGCGCGGGCGCTCACCATGTCGCCCCCGGGTGGGCGCGGGCCACGCTCTGCATCTCCGCGAGCAGGTCGGCGAGGGCGGGGGTGTGGTCGCCGCTCCGTCCGGCCAGGCGCGGCGGCTCGGGATCGGGGAGCCGGAGCGTCGCCGTCGCCAGCACCTCGCTGGTCACGGCGTCGAACTCGGCGCGCACGCCGGACGGGTCGACGCCCACGCCCGCCTCCGCCATCCGTCGTTCCACGTCGTGGACGCCGAACAGCTCGCCGGTCAGCGGCCACAGCTCGTCCACCGCCCGCTGCGCGCGGGCGTGGGAGACGTCGGTGCCGTCGCCGAGGCGGATCGTCCACAGCGCGGCGTGGTCGCGGTGGTAGGCGACCTCCTTGACGCCCTTCGCCGCGATCGCCGCGAGGACCGGGTCGCGGGACGCGCCGAGCCGGTCCAGCAGCGCCAGCCGCCACGTCGAGAACAGCAGCAGCCGG
This sequence comes from Actinomadura chibensis NBRC 106107, assembly GCF_001552135.1. GTDB lineage: Bacteria > Actinomycetota > Actinomycetes > Streptosporangiales > Streptosporangiaceae > Spirillospora > Spirillospora chibensis. Next base: position 67,744 of record NZ_BCQP01000059.1, read on the forward strand.
ACGACGGAGTGCGCGAAGTCCCCGTTCGGGACCTCGGTGAGGCGGACGCCGCGGAAGTCGGCGGCGTCCCGGAAGAAGGCCAGGTCGTCCTCGCCGCGCCCGGCGTCCTCGGCGGCGCCCGCGCGGGCCAGCAGCAGCCGCGCCTGGCCGAGCAGGTCGAGCGCGACGTTGGCGAGCGCGACCTCCTCCTCCAGCTCGGGCGCGTGCGTGCACCACTCCTGGAGGCGGTGCGACATGATCAGCGCGTCGTCGCCGAGCATCAGGCAGTAGGACGCGAGGTCGGCGCGGTCGACCCCGTCCGGGACGGCCGTGTCGACGCCCGCCAGCGGGTCGTGGAACCCGGTGCCGAACGCCCAGCGGGCCTCGTCGTTGTCCTCGGCGATCGCGCCGAGCGCGTTGTCGAACGACATGGCGGACCTCAGATGTGCGGGACGTTCTCGGGAATGTCGTAGAACGTCGGATGCCGGTAGACCTTGTCGCCGCTCGGGGCGAAGAACGGGTCCTTCTCGTCCGGGCTGGACGCGGTGATGTCCCGCGCCTTCACCACCCAGATGCTGACGCCCTCGTTCCGCCGCGTGTACAGGTCGCGGGCGTTGCGCAGCGCCATCGTGTCGTCGGCCGCGCGCAGCGACCCGACGTGCACGTGGTTCAGCCCGCGCTTCCCCCGGACGAACACCTCGTAGAGCGGCCAGTCCTTGTCCATCACGCCTCCCTGGCCTTCGCCTTGGCCGCGTACGCGGCGGCGGCCTCGCGGACCCAGGCGCCGTCCTCGTGCGCGGCGCGCCGGACGGCGATCCGCTCCGCGTTGCAGGGGCCGTCGCCGCTGATCACCCGCTTCAGCTCCGACCAGTCGATCTCGCCGAAGTCGTGGTGCCCGCGTTCGGCGTTCCAGCGCAGGTCGGGGTCGGGGAGGGTGACGCCGAGCGCCTCCGCCTGCGGGACGGTCATGTCCACGAACCGCTGCCGCAGCTCGTCGTTCGTGTGCCGCTTGATCTTCCACGCCATGGACTGGGCGGTGTGCGTCGAGTCGGCGTCCGGCGGGCCGAACATCATCAGCGACGGCCACCACCAGCGGTTCACGGCGTCCTGCACCATCTCGCGCTGGGCCTCGGTGCCGCGCATCAGCGTCATCAGCAGCTCGTAGCCCTGCCGCTGATGGAACGACTCCTCCTTGCAGATCCGGATCATCGCCCGCGCGTAGGGGCCGTAGGAGCTGCGGCACAGCGGCACCTGGTTGCAGATGGCCGCGCCGTCCACCAGCCAGCCGATCACGCCGACGTCCGCGAACGTCAGCGTCGGGTAGTTGAAGATGGACGAGTACTTCTGCCGCCCGGAGATCAGCCTGCCGGTCAGCTCGGACCGGTCGGCGCCGAGCGTCTCGGCCGCCGAGTACAGGTACAGGCCGTGGCCCGCCTCGTCCTGGACCTTGGCGAGCAGGATCGCCTTGCGGCGCAGCGACGGCGCGCGGGTGATCCAGGCGCCCTCCGGCTGCATCCCGATGATCTCGGAGTGCGCGTGCTGCGCGATCTGCCGGACCATCGTCGCGCGGTAGGCGTCCGGCATCCAGTCGCGCGGCTCGATCCGCTGGTCGCGGGCGACCGTCCGCTCGAAACGCGCCGCCGCGGCCGCGGGCTCGGCCGCGCGGGCCTCGGCCGTCCCGGTGCTCGGAGCCATCGGGCCTCCTCGAATTACCGACCGTCCGTTCAGTCAGAATATACCTCGCGAACCGGCCCGCGGAGAAGCCGCACGACCCCGGGACGCTGCGATAATGGCCGCCGTGACCAGGACGGACGGCGGCGGCGGAACCAACGGCGGCGGGACGGCCAGGCGCGGCCGCCCCGGCTACGACCGGGAGTCGCTGCTGCGCGTCGCCGTCACCGTGTTCAACGAACGCGGCTATGACGGCACCAGCATGGACGAGCTGTCCAAGCGCCTCGGCATCAGCAAGTCCGCGATCTACCACCACGTCTCCGGCAAGGACGAGCTGCTCCAGCTCGCCGTCGACCGCGCGCTGGACGCCCTGTTCGCCGCCGCCGACGAGGCCCTGACCGTGGAGGGCCGCGCGATCGACCGGCTGGAGCACCTCGTCCGGGCCAGCGTCGGCGTCCTCGTCGAGCAGCAGCCGTTCGTCACGCTCCTGCTGCGGGTGCGGGGCAACACCGCCGTCGAGAAGCGGGCGCTCACCCGCCGCCGCGAGTTCGACCGGCTGGTCGCCGGGCTCGTCGAGCGGGCCGAGGCGGACGGCGACATCCGGCCCGACGTCGCCCCGCCGGTCGCCGCCCGCCTCCTGTTCGGACTCGTCAACTCGCTCATCGAGTGGTACCGGCCGCGCGGCGGCGCGGCCGCCGGGGAGATCGCCGACGCGCTGTGCAAGGTCGCCTTCGACGGGCTGCGCCGCCGCGGCCCCGCCGCCGACTGACCCCGCACCGCCCCGGGGCTGCGCCGTCAACAGAAAACGGCCTTAGTTGCATCCTTAAAGGGAACTCGCAAATTCAACTGTTAAAAAAGTGCCGGTAGCTAAGGTTGACGCTCACCTGGGCCGGGATTACTCTCACACCGCAGATTCTCGGCCGAGGATCGTCATTGAGGCTCTGACCACGAAAGACGTCGTGAAATTCGATGACAGATGACAACGGCGGTGTGGCCGGACGTGCGATGACAGCACATTCCTCCCCACAACTTCACTTGAGAGATCCCGACCCATGATGAACGCAAAACGACTCGCGATCGTGCTGGGCGCCGGGCTGGTCGTGCCGGCCGTGGCCTCCGCCACCGCCATGCTCGCGACTTCCAGTGCAGTGTTCGCGCCCGCGTCCGCCACCTCCGCGGCCGACGACGAGCCCGCTCCCGCTCCCGCCGTCCCGTCCGCCCCCGTGACCATGGAGGTCGAGACGGTCAACGGCTCCGGCTGCGCGGCCGGTACCGCCAAGGTGACCCCGTCGGGCGACAACACCGCCTTCACCGTCAGCTACGAGCAGTACGTGGCGTGGGCCGGCGGCCAGGCGCCGCCCGCGTCCTTCCGGAAGAACTGCCAGCTAAACGTCAAGGTCAACGCTCCCGAGGGGTGGACCTACGCGATCACCGGGATCGAGCACCGCGGGTTCGCGCATCTGGAGGCGGGCGCCACCGGGCTGCTGCGCGCCAACTACTACTTCCAGGGCGACAGCCGCTCCCACGCGGTGAGCCACGACTTCACCGGTCCGTACAACGACTCCTGGAAGATCCAGGACAAGATCGCTCCCGCGGACCGCATCTACGCTCCGTGCGCCAAGGAGCGCAACCTGAACATCAACACCGAACTGCGGGCGGCCGCGGGCGACTCCGACGCCAAGTCCAGTTTCCTGGCGATGGAATCGAACTACGGTAACTCGCGCTACCAGCTCGTGTGGAAGCGCTGCGCCGAGTAATGGACTCGTCCCGCTAGCACGACGAAGAGAGCAGCGGCGGCGGTCGGGCCGGTACGGAAAACGCGTACCGGAGCCCGGCCGCCGCTCGCATTTTTCTGACGGCGCTCAGCCTTTTTCGGCGACCGCCCCGCCGCCCCGGCGAAACGGACTCCGATCAGCCGTCCCGGCGGGCGGGCTCGAACAGTTCGACCAGGTTGCCGGCGGGGTCCGCGACGAGGATCTGGCGCCCGCCGGGCCCGCTGACGAGCTCGCTGCGGAACGCCGCTCCGGCGGCGGTCAGCCGCTCGACCTCGGCGTCGAGGTCGGCCACGATCAGGTGGACGCGGTTGCGCCCGGGGACGGCGGCGTCCGCCGGGGTGGCGCGGGCGCCGGACGACGCGGGCCCGGACAGCAGCAGCCGCAGCGGCCCGCGCACGACCTCCGCGAACGCGGGCGCGGCGGTGAAGCCCGGCGCGAAGCCGAGATGGGCGGTGTAGAAGTCGACGGCGGCTTGGACGTCGTCCACGATGTAGCGGACGCCGACCTGCTCCCGCGCTTCGGTCATGGCTGAACCTCCTGGTCGGGGTCGTGCGCGAGGACGGGCACCAGGTGCCGGACGCGCGTGTCGATCTCCGCGACCGTCCGGGCGAAGGCGTCGCCGTCCTCCGCCGCGGCCGGGTCGGGGATGCTCCAGTGGGCGAGCCGCGGCCGCCCGCCGAACTCCGGGCACACCTCGCGGACCCGGTCGCACAGGGTGATCACGTGGTCGAACCGGCGGGCGGCCAGCTCGTCCAGGCCGCGTGGGCGCAGCCGGGCGATGTCGATGCCGTAGCGCTCGCGCAGCAGGTCCACGGCCGCCGGGTGGACGCGCTCCGCCGGACGGCTGCCCCCGCTCGCCACCTCGACGCGTCCCCGGGTGTGGTGGCGCAGCAGCGCCTCCGCGACCGGTGAGCGGGCGCTGTTGCCGGTGCAGGCGAACAGCACCCGCGCCCGTCCGGACGACGGGGCGGGCGGCGGAGCCGGTTCGAGCCGCAGCCCGGGATGCAGGGCGCTCCCGGCGGCGGCGAGCGCGTCCGCGCAGCGGTCCAGGTCGAGGCGGTAGTAGCTGTCGCGGGCGTCGAAGCTGCTCCGCCGCGCGGTGACCAGCCCGCCGCGGCGCAGCAGCCGCAGGTGGTAGGAGACGAGGTTCTGCGGTTCGCCGACCCGGGCCACCAGCTCGCGGACGCGGTGGTCGCCGCCCGCCAGCTCGGCCAGCAGCCGCCACCGCAGCGGGTGGGCGGCCAGCCGCACGAACTCCGGCGGGCCGCCGGTTCCGTGCGCGTCGCGTTCCGGAAGCACCATGCCCCGACAATACATCAAACTGATTTGATGGAGTTGGCGGTTGCGCCGGCGGCGGGGGAGGGTTCATGATCTGGGCATGATCTCCATCAGGAAGGGCGGCGACGCCCACGCGCGATGATCGCGCTCGCGCGGCGCGAAGACGCCGCGGTCCCCGCCGCCGACTCTCGGGGCGGGAGTCCCCGCGACCAGTGGCGGGACGCAGTCAAGATCAGGCAGGAATGGCTCGGCCACGGCCTGTCCACCGAACCGGCCGACCGGCGAACGGCCGAACGCGGTCTCCACGCGATCTACGCGAAGATCTCACGTCCACGGCCCGAGGTCGTCTGGGTGGATTCCCCGAAGGCGGCGATGCCGCTGGTCACGCGCCTGCCCACGCTCGACGACCTGTACCGGCGGATCCGTCGTCCGGCGCCGCCGGGCGCGCCGCCGGCGGCGAGCGACGTGGCCATGGCCGGGGCGGCGTTGCGCGGGGCGCTCAGCTCGACCGTGCTCCACGCCGACCCGGAACTGTCCATGGTGCGGAAGGGCAAACGCGGTGAGCGGTGGCCCAAGCTGCCGCCGCTGGACTCGCTCCGGGCCGGGGTCCCGTTCGGCGTCGTCCTGCACCGGGGCGTCCGGGAGGCGCTGCACCTGAGCCTCGCGACCGGGTTCCGCGTGCCCGTGCGGGACGCGCTGGGCGGCGGGTCCGTGCCGGTGTGCTGGTACGGCCAGCAGGACGCGCCGTGGATCGCCTACTACGACGCCCTGCACCGGCTCGGCCTCGCCCGATACCGGCCGGCCGACCTCGACCACCTCGGCCACTGGGCCGCGCTCGCCCGCTCGTGCGGGTGGTGGTGGCCCGGCGAGGACGTGTGCGTCGTGGTCGAACGTCCCGAGGCGGTGAGCGTCGAGCCGGTGCCCGGGGCGTGGCACGACGAGGTCCGGGTCCGGAGCGGCGGCGTCCGCTACCGGGACGGCTGGCGACCGGTCTGATCGATGTCCGTCGTGGCGGTGGGCCCGCGTCCTACGAGCCCACCGCCACCCGTTTGCGCGCGTACTTCACGGCGGCGGACAGCGACGCGATGTCGTAGGCGCCGACGTGGCGGCGCCCGTTCACGAAGAAGGTCGGGGTGCCGGAGACGCCGCTCAGGTCGGCGGAGTCGACGTCCTCGGCGATCCGCGCGGCGCCCGTGCCCGCGCCCAGGTCGCGGCGGAACCGCTCGACGTCCAGGCCGAGCTCCTCGGCGTACCGGACGAGGTCGCGCGGCTGCAGCGCGTCCTGCCGGTCGAGCAGCAGGTCGTGCATCTCCCAGAAGGCGCTCTGCGCGGCGGCGGCCTCGGCGGCGTGCGCGGCGAGCTGCGCCTGCGGGTGGATGTCGTTGAGCGGCAGGTGCCGCCACACGTACCGGACGTCCCCGTAGTCGGCGAGCAGCTCCCGGATGACCGCCTCGGCCTGCCCGCAGTACGGGCATTCGAAGTCGCCGTACTCGACGACGGTGACCGGCGCCCGGTCCGGCCCGCGGACGTGGTCGCGGTCCGGGTCGACCGGCGCGGCCAGGTCGACGATGCTCTCCGCCGTGCCGAGCAGCGCCCGCAGCCGCAGCCGCGCGGGCAGCAGCGCCGCGACGCGGACCACCGTCCAGGTGACGACCGTCGCGGCCAGCGCGGCGAGCAGCACGCCGATCTTCGCCTCCTCCAGCTCGTCGCCGGTGAAGGACAGCGTCGCGATCAGCAGCGCCACGGTGAAGCCGATCCCGGCGATCGCGCCGCCGCCCGCGACCGCGGCCCAGCCGACCGGCGGGCGCAGCCGCCCCCCGCTCACCCGCCGGACGAGCCAGGAGAAGCCGACGATGCCGACCGGCTTCCCGACCACGTAGCCGACCAGGATGCCGAGCGTGATCGGGGACGCGAACGCGCGGCCGAGGAACCCGGCGCTGATCGCGACGCCCGCGTTGGCCAGCGCGAACAGCGGCACGATCACATAGCTCGTCCACGGGTGGATGAGGAGCTGGAGCCGCTCGTTGGGGGAGATCGCGGCGGCCACGCCGGTCCGCGCCGACCGGGCGAACTCCGGGGTCGGCTGCTCGCGGAACAGCCGGAACACCTCCGTCGCGCGCTCCAGGTCGCCGCGCGCCGCCGGGTGCGCGTACGTCAGCAGGCCCATCGCCAGGCCGACGACCACCGGCTCCACCCCGGACGAGTACAGCGCCCCCCACATGGCGACGCCGAGCACGAGGTACACCGCGACCTGCCGGATCCCCAGCGCGCGGACGGTCACCGTCACCGCGAGCAGGCCCGCGGCGAGCAGGAGCGGCGGCGCCGACACGTCCTCGCTGTAGACGGTCGCGATGACGAGGAGGGCGACGACGTCGTCCACGACCGTGGCGGTCAGCAGGTACGCGCGGAGCCGGGCCGGGAACCTGCGTCCGACCAGCGCGAGCACGCCGAGCGCGAACGCCGTGTCGGTCGACATCGCGATGCCCCAGCCGTGCGCGGACGGCCGTCCCGCGTTCACCGCCAGGTAGATCCCGACCGGGACGAGCATCCCGCCGATCCCGGCCGCGAGCGGCAGCGCGAGCCGCCGCCGGTCGCGCAGCTCGCCCATGTCGAACTCGCGGCGCGCCTCCAGCCCGACGACGAAGAAGAACACCGTCATCAGGCCGCCGTTGACCCAGTGCCGCAGGTCCTGGGAGATCCCGGTGCCGCCGAGCCGGATCGAAAGGTGCGTCGACCAGGCCCGCTCATAGCCCGCCGCGTCCGCGTTCGCCCAGGCCAGCGCGGCGAGCGTCGCGGCGAGCAGGACCAGCGCGCCGCCGGTCTCGGTGCGCAGGAACTCCCGGAGGGGGGTTCGCAGGTTGCGCGCCCACGCCGTCGTCCGTCCGGCGAACGGACCGGACGCCTGGCCTTCCGTCATCGCCCCGTCATCGCCCCGTCATCGCCCCATCGCCACGCGCAGCCACACCATCCCGCTGAGGTCGAGCCAGGCCGCGTCCGGGGTGCGGACCAGGCGCAGCATCACATGATCGCATCCGGGGCAGCGGCCGACCATGCCGGGCGCGCGGTCGTACACGGCGAGCGCGGCGACCGGGCCGGTGCGGCCGCAGTTGACGCAGCGTCCGGTGGCGGCGGTGACGTCCATGGCGAACAGCTCGCCGAGCGGCCCGGCGAGCGCGTTGCCGTCCACGTGCCGGACGGCGGTGGCGTCCGGGTCTCGCGCGGTCATGTCGATCAGCCTCCGCTCAGCCGAACCGTTCGGTCTTGATCCGCCGCGGGTCGTGGCCGCGGGCGACCAGCAGGTCGGCGGCCGCCTCCACGAAACCGGTCGGCCCGCACACGAAGCAGTCGCGGTCCGGATCCTCCCGGCCGAGGTCCGCGGGGGTGAGGCGGCCGGGCGGGCGCGGCCAGCCGTCCGGGGCCGCGCGGGTGTAGACGAGCGCCACGCTCAGGCCGTCGTCGGGACGCCGCAGTTCGTCCGCGAAGTACACGTCGGACGGCGTCCGGACGGAATAGAGGAGCGTGAACGGCGTTCCGTCCCCGGCTCGGCGGCGCGCCCGGATCATCGCCATCAGCGGCGCGATCCCGGACCCGCCCGCGACGAGCAGGACGGGCCGTCCCGTCCCCGGCCGCCAGACGAACCAGCCGCCCACCGGGCCGCGCAGCTCGACCGGGTCGCCGATGTCGATGACGTCGGTGAGGTAGGGGGACACCTCGCCGTCCGCTATCCGCTGGACGGTCAGCTCCACCCGGTCGGGCGCGGACAGCGAGTAGCTGCGCTGCGCGGTGTACCCGTCGTCCGCCGTCAACCGCAGGTCGACGTGCTGGCCGGCCGCCTGGCCCGGCCAGTCCGGGACGTCGAAGACCAGCGTGCGCGCCGACTCCGTCTCCCGCCGCGCCTCGGCCAGCCGCGCGACGCGCCAGGCTAGTCGCCCTGGTACCGCTGCTCGCGCCATGGGTCGCCGTAGTCGTGGTAGCCCGCGGACTCCCAGAAACCGGGCTCGTTCTCGGTCGTCAGCCGGATCCCGCGCACCCATTTCGCCGACTTCCAGAAATACAGGTGCGGCACCAGCAGCCGCGCCGGACCGCCGTGCTCGGGCGCGAGCTCCTCGCCGTTGTAGCGGTGGACGATCCACGCCTGCCCCTCCAGCAGGTCCGCGAGCGGCAGATTGGTGGTGTAGCCGCCGTAGGAGTGGACGAGCGCGAAGTCGGCCTCGGTCTCGACGTCGGCGAGCAGGACGTCCAGCGACACCCCCTCCCATTCCGTGCCGAGCTTGGACCACTTGGTGACGCAGTGGATGTCGACCTTCGGCGTCTCGGCCGGGAGGTCCAGGAACTCGCGCCACGTCCAGCGGTGCTCCCGGCCCGACTCCGCGGTGACGGTGAACTCCCATTCGTCCTCCCGCAGCCGCGGGGTCGGGCCCGCCGACAGCACCGGGAAGTCGTTGGTCAGGTACTGCCCCGGCGGCAGCTCGGCGGCGGACTTGCGCCGCCGACCGTGAAAGCCGGGCGAGACGATCCCCATCGCAGCCTCCTCCGTCGAGTGGGACGGGGGTTCCGTTGGATCGTCCCCGCCGACGGCCGGGTGACGCGGAACCGCGCCCCATGAGGCCCCAAAGAATTCGGCCCGGCCGTTCAGGACGGCGGCGGGCTCCGCCCCGTCAGGCCGGGGTCCTGCGGCGGGTCATCGCCTGGAGCGCGGCGGTCGCGTCCAGCAGCGGCGGGACGGCGGACGTGCGCGTGCCGGAGGCGGTCACGGCCGTCCTGATCTCCTCGGCGGACGCGGTCGGGAACAGCGACCAGAGCAGCGCGATCGTGCCGGTGACGAAGGGGGCGGCGACGCTCGTCCCGCTCCGGGCGAGCGGCGGGCCGTCCGGGCCGAGGCTCGTCACCCGGTCGCCGGGGCCGCCGAGCCCGCGCCGCCCGATCGAGCGGCCGAGGCCGGGGCCGCGCATGGGGCGTCCCGCCCGGTCGTAGGCGGCGACGGGCACGACCCAGGGGTGGCCGGTGAGCGCGGTGCTCCCGCCGGCCCGGTCGTCGCCCGCCGCGACGACGATGAGCACGCCCTGCCGCGCGGCGTGGTCGAGCGCGTCGACGAGCCGGCGCTCGTGGTCCGGCCGGGACCGGTGCACGGCGGGGCTGACGTTGACGACGCGGGCGCCCGCCGCCGCGCAGGCGAGTATTCCGGTGGCGAGGTCGTCGGGCGCGGCGGCCGGAGTCCGCTCGTTTCCGGAATGGTCGGTGAATACCGCGTGCGCGTAGACCGTGCATTCCGGGCAAATGGCGGGAGCGCCGGAGTCGCGCCGCGCGGCCAGGATTCCGGCGACGAAAGTCCCGTGCACGCAGGCCGGGTGACCGGGCCGGACGCAGGCCGCCTCATGCCCGCCCGGCGTCCCCACGATACGCGCGCCCCACAGCCCCGGATGGCCCGTCAGGACGGGCCCGTCGACGATTCCGACGCCAATCCCCGGATTTCCGGCGGAGCGCTCCAATAATGGGCCGAGACCGACCAGAGAGAGTGAATCCATGAATCCCGACCACCCCCAGGCGTGGTCCCGTTTCACAGATCATCGTGACAGCGCCCATGCTTGATCGCAAGGTCGGGAAAAGCCATTAGTCGAGGCCGCGGGCGGCCGGAACAGGCCAGCGCGGAACGGAACGGCGGAACTGTGTCGCCTCAGCCGCGGACGAAGACCCGGTGGATTCTGACGGGCGTCGCGGGCTCGCCGTCGTGAGGGCCGGTCTCGCCCGGGATGATGCCGCCCGCGACGATCCGGTCGAGGACCCGGAGGCCCGAGGTCACCTCGCCGAGGACGGTGTAGGCGGGCGGGATCTCGGCGCGGGAGTGGACGAGGAAGAACTGGCTTCCGTTGGTGTCCGGGCCCCAGTTGCCCATGGCGACCGTCCCGCGCGGATACTTCTCCTCGCCGGTCAGTTCGTCGTCGAACTTGTAGCCGGGCCCGCCCTTCTCCGCGGCGTAGATGTCGCCGCACTGCAGGACGCCGAGCCGCGGCGAGTCCGTCAGCCGCCAGCACCGCGTGTGGTCGTAGAACCGCTGCCGCGACAGGCTCACGAAATTGTGCACCGCGCACGGTGCGTTACCCCGGTCCATCCGTATGCGCACATCGCCGAAGTTGGTGACGATGACGACGTCCACCCTGCCGTGCGAACGCGCTTTGGAACGCGGCGGGTGCACCCGTTTGGCGGGCGGATTGTCGGGCGTCGGGGTGAACACGCACCGGACCGCGTGCCCGCCCTTTACCGGTGACGCCGCGTGAGCGGTTCCGGACGGGACGACGAGCGCGGCGGCAAAACCGGCGGCCAGGGCGAGGACGGTCCAGCGCGGTCTCATACCGCATTACCGTAGTGATCATCGAGGTACCGGCCTAGTGGCAAAAACCGACGAACCGGCCCGCGGCTAAATGGCGGCCGCCTGGCCGAGATAGAGCACCGCCAAAACGGTGGCCGACAACCCCAGCGTGAACGTGAGCGCGGTCTCGGGCAGCCGGGGTTGCAGGCGCGCCCCCGCGTACCCGCCGACCAGCCCGCCGAGCCCGCAGGCCACGCCGAGCGTCCAGTGCGGCGCGATGTCGCCGTGCGCGGTGAGCGAGAGCACCGCGTAGGTCGCGGCGCCCGCCACCGACGTGAGGAACGTGGACGCCAGCGCGGCGGGCGCGACCTCGGAGACCGGCATGCCGCGCCCGACCAGCACGGGCCCGATGATCGACCCGCCGCCGACGCCGTAGACGCCGCCGACCGTGCCGACGGCCAGCGCGAGCCCCGTGACGAAGCGGCGGGACGGCCGCCCGCCCCGCCCCCGGGAGGGGGTGGGGCGCAGCGCGCGGACGCAGAGCCATGCCCCGAGTGGAAGCAGCAGCAGCCCGACCAGCAGCCGGAACACCGCCGGCCCGGGCACGGCGACCACCCGGATCACCGCCCCGGCGACGACGCCGGGGAGCGTCCCGGCGACCAGCAGCCGCGTCAGCGGCCCCGCGAGGTTCCCCTGGCGGTGGTGGCGGACCAGGGCGCCGGGCCCGGCGACGACGTTGAACAGCAGGTTGGTCGGGGTGACCGCCGGGTTCGGCACGTGCAGCAGGCTGAGCTGCGCGGGAAGCAGGAACACCGCCCCCGACACCCCGACCGGGGCCGTCACGACCGCGATCGACGCCCCGGCGGCGAACCCGAACAGCAGCTCCGGCATCACCGGACAAAGCCTGCCTTACCGCCCTGCTCACCCGTGCTCCCGGGCCCGCCCGGCGAAGCTTGACCATATTTCAGGTTGACTTAGTAGGGAATCCGGGCCATGCTGAGGGCATGCATTCGGGTCTCGCTCTGTGGACGCGACCGCACGTCGACTTCGGACGGCTCGCCGGCGGTCTGTGTCGTTGCTCCACGTCCAAGTGACGCTGGCGCACGACCGATGACGCGGAGAGTGGGAGACCGGACCGATGACGATTGGCACGACCATCCCGGAGAGGGTCGGAGACGGAGACACGGCGCTCGCCGCCACGGTGTCCGACCTCGCCGAGAACCTGGACGCCTGGCTGCCGCGCGTGCGGCTGAGCGCGCAGGGCCGCTGGTACGAGCGGTTGCACCGGGACGACGAGCGCGAGCTCTGGCTGATCAGCTGGCTGCCCGGCCAGACCACCGGGCTGCACGACCACGGCGGCTCGCGCGGCGCGTTCGCGGTGGCGCTCGGCAGCCTGCAGGAGCGCGACCTCGGCACGGTGCGGGACGTGTCGCCCGGCGAGTCCCGCGCCTTCGGGGCGGACTACGTCCACGAGGTGCGCAACGTGTCGGCGGCGCCCGCGGTCAGCGTGCACGTGTACTCGCCGCCGCTGACGTCCATGAACCGGTACGACCTGCACGACGGCCGCCTGGTGCGGCTGGTGACCGAGGAGGCCGGTCAATGGTGACCCGGCCGGATGGCGGAGGGGGCGCCGGAGGCTGACGCACCGCTGGTGCGTCGCAGTGGACCACCTCCCCTGCGAGGGCCTGGCCCGGTCGTGGCGTGGTATCGGGCCAGGCCCTACCTCTTTCACCCTGTACGTTCTTCACCCTGTGCGTTCGCGGCCCCGGAGCAGGACGAGCAGCACGCCCGTGCCGGACACCGCCATGCCGAGCAGCACACTTGCGGTGAGGGCCTGCCCGAGGACGGGCACGGCGAGCACGGCCGTCACCGGCGGCACCAGGTAGAGCAGGCTGGTCGCGGCCCCGCCCGTCCCCCGCCGCAGCAGGACGAACAGCAGGATCAGCGCGCCGATCGAGTTGACGACCGCCAGCCACGCCAGCGAGCCGAGCGCCGCCGAGGTGAGCGGCATCCGCAGCCCGCCGTGCGCCATGGCCAGCGGGAACGTGGTCACCGTCGCGCCGAGGAGCTGGACGGCCGTCCCGGTCCGCAGGTCGACCGCGCCGCCGAACCGCTTCTGGTAGAGCGTCCCGGCGGCGAGCCCGGCCAGCGCCAGCCCGGTGTAGGCGCATCCGGCGCCGCTCGCGCCGCCGCCCGAGACGTTCCCGCTCACGCAGACGACGACGCCCGCGAGGCCGAGGGCGAGCCCGGCCCACTGCCGTCCGGTCAGCCGCTCGGCGAACACCGGGACGGCGACCGCCGCGACGATCAGCGGGCAGGCGCTCAGGATCAGCGCCGACAGGCCCGCCGGGACGCCGTGCCCGAGCCCGAAGAACACCCCGCCGAGCTGGACGGTCTGCAGCAGCACACCCGTCACGAGCAGGTGCGCGTACACGCGGCGGTCCTTCGGCCAGGGCGCGCGGGTGGCGAGGGAGACCGCGCCGAGGACGGCGAACGCGGCGAGGAACCGCCAGGCGACCAGGGCGAGCGACGCGCCGCTGCGCGCGCCGATCGTCCCGGCGAGGTAGCCGCTGCTCCAGATCGGCACGAACACGACCGGCGGGGCGGCCGCCGCCAGCCGCCGCGCCGCGGGAATTCCGGCCCCGGAGCGCGGGGCGCGGACGGGTTCACGGCATTCCGGGGAGGCGGTCACGGACGCGTCACCGCCGGGCGCTGGACGACATGCGCTCCTCAACACCCGATCACCATCGGCGATTCCCGGAAATGCGGGGCGGCCGTTTCCGGGACCCCTCCCGGAAATCGAAACCTAGGGTCGGGGCTCCGGCGGCGCACGGAATCCGATGTGCGCGCGAATCCGAGGGAGCCCCTGCCATGGTCCGTCCATTCACTGGTCTGCGTCTTTCCTTCGCGGTCGGGCTGATGGCGGTGGCGGGCCTCGCGGGCTGCGGGGACGACGCCGCCGCGCCCGAGAGCGGGGCGTCCCCGGCCAGGACGACGGCGCCCGCCTCCGCGACCCCGACGCGCACGCCGACTCCGACCCCGACTCCGACGGCGGCGGACGGGAGGAACCTGCGCGCCTGCGTGGACGGCACCTGCGAGGTGAAGGTGACGCGTCCGGTGGAAATCGGCCTGGACGAGGAGAAACTCGAACTCGCCGCCGTGAAGGTGACGTCGCTGAAAGCCGGGGCGGTCTCCTTCGAGATGGTGCTCTCCTCGTCCGGGAGCTTCGATTTCCGGTGCGACGGCGACACCGCCTGCGAGACGTTCGTGGTCGGCCCCGCCTACGGCTCTCCCGGAACGGGGCGGGTCACCGCGCATCCGGGTGCGGTGATCAGGGCGAACGGCCTGATCGTGCACGTGGTCACGGCGGCGAAGGGCGCGGCCATTCTCCGCATGAAGCCGCGCTGACGATCGGCCGGCCGCCGCGGGCATACCGCGTTCGCAGTAGACGGACGTTCGTCCGGTGGCACGATTCGCGTTCGCGGAGGTCCGGGTAGGGTCCGCGTATGAGCAGCGGATTGTCCGGTTTCTGGGCCCGGGTCCGGGACCCGGCGATCGCGGTCGGGGTGGCGGCGATGCTGCTCGGCGCCGCGCTGGCGCAGGATCACACCTCCTCCGACCTCGATCCCCTCGGCTACGCGCTGGTGGTGGTCGGCGGGCTGGCCCTGGTCGGCCTGCGCCGGGCCCCGATCCCCGTCCTGGTCGTCACGGGACTGTGCGCGGTCGGGT
>NZ_BCQP01000060.1 GCF_001552135.1 Actinomadura chibensis NBRC 106107
GTGCGAGCTGGCGCCCGGCACGCGGCTGCTGGACGTCGGCGCGGGCGCGGGCGGCCCGGCCGCCTGGGCGGCGCGGCGGTTCGGCGTCCGGCCGGTCCTGCTGGACCCGAGGCTGGCCGCGTGCCGAGCCGCCGCCTTGATGTTCGGGCTGCCGGTCGTCCTCGCGTCCGGCGACCGGCTCCCGCTCCGCGCCGGGTCGATGGACGCGGCGTGGTGCCTCGGGGTGCTGTGCACGGTCGCGGACAAGGCCGGGCTGCTCCGCGAGGTCCACCGCGTCCTGCGGCCGGGCGCCTCGCTCGGGCTGCTGGTGGTCGTCGCGCGCACCCCGCGGGCGTCGGCCGTCCCGGACGGCAACCTGTTCCCCACCCAGGACGAGCTGGCCGTCCTGCTGGACGACGCCGGGTTCGACCTGGTCGAGCAGATCGACCGGCCCGGCGACGCGCCGCTGTCGTGGTCGCGGCGCGCCGCCCGGGTGGCGGAGGTCGTCGCCACCCGGCACCGTGCCGACCGCGCCTACGCGCTCGCCGCGCGGCAGAGCGAGAGCTTCAACCGCCTTTTCGAGTCAGGGCGGATCTCGATGCAGCTGATCCATGCCGTCCGGCGACGACCCGGCGGCGCGCACACGCGTGGAGGAAAATGAACCCCCCGACCGGCGATAACGGGTTCGAGGCCGAACTCGAAACGGAGATCCAGGCGGAACTGGCGCTGGCCGAGTCCAGCCGTCCGGAGGAGGCGGCGGCACTGCCCGCGTCGGAATGGCTGTTCGACCCGGCCGACGTGGAGGCGGAGGAGATCGAGCTGCGCAACCTCCTCGGCGCGGTCGAGGAACTCGGCGAGTCGCGGCGCGGCGAAACGGAACGCCCCTGACCCGCCCGGCGAAACCGCCCGCGCGCCGCGTTTGCGGCCGGGCGCCGATCTAGCGTGGGTCACCGTCAGACTCGACGCGTTTCTGGAGGCGGAACTTGGACGATGTAAGCCCGGCCGACCTCGACCGGGCGGCGGCCGTCTTCGCCGAGGTGCGGCCGCGCCTGTTCGGCATCGCCTACCGGATGCTCGGCAGCGCCACCGAGGCCGAGGACCTGGTGCAGGACGTGTGGCTGCGCTGGCAGACCGCCGACCGCGCCGCCGTGACCGAGCCGGGCGCGTTCCTCGCGACGGCGACGACGCGGCTCGCGATCAACGTCCTGCAGTCGGCGCGGGTGCGCCGCGAGACCTATGTCGGCCCGTGGCTGCCCGAGCCCGTCGACACCGGCGCGGACCCGCACCTCGGGGCCGAGCGCGGCGAGGCGCTCGAACTCGCCGTGCTGTTCCTGCTGGAGCGGCTCACCCCGAACGAGCGCGCGGCCTACGTGCTGCGGGAGGCGTTCGACTACCCGTATCCGCAGGTCGCGGAGATCGTCCAGGTGAGCGAGGCGGCGGCGCGGCAGCTCGTCAGCCGGGCGCGCAAGCACCTGCGCTCCGAGCGCCGCGCGCCCGTGACGGCCGCCGCGCAGCGCCGGTTGCTGACCGCGTTCGTCGCCGCCGCCCGCGCCGGGGACCTCGCCGCGCTGGAGGAGATCCTCGCCGCCGACGTCGTCAGCTACTCCGACGGCGGCGGGGGCGTGCGCGCGTCCCGTTTCCCCGTGGTCGGCGCGGAACGCGTCGCCAAGTACCACCGGGCGTTCGCGGCGCGCTTCTGGCTCGGGGTGGACGTGGCCTGGGCCGACGTCAACGGCCGGACCGCCGCCCTGTTGCACCGCGACGGGGAGGTGTTCGCCGTCCTCACCGTCGACGCGTCGGAGGAGGGCATCGAGCGGGTGCTGTGGATGATGAACCCCGGCAAACTCACCGCGGCGGGCGGCGGCGCGGGGGCCCGGGGCGGGGGCGGGGGCGGGCGGCCGTGAGCGGCCCGCCGGTCCCGGGCTCGCTGGCCGAGTTGCTGGACGAGCGGCGCCACCTCCTCGACCTCGCCGCCTGGATGCTCGGCCCGGACGCCGCGGACCGGATCGTCCAGGAGACCTACCGGCGCTGGTACGCCCTGGACGACGCCGAACGCGCGCGGATCACCGTCCCCCGCGCCTGGCTGGCGCGCGTCGCGGGCGGCATCTGCCTGGACCTGCTCGCCTCCGGCGCGGGCGAGCCGTCCGTCCCCGCGAACCCGGTTCCCCGGCCCGGGCCCGAGGGCGGCGCGCGCGACCGGGTGAGGCGGTTCCCCCGGGAGGACCCGTCCGATCCGGCGCTGCTCGCGCGGCACGACCATGTCGCGCGACGTTTCGCGGCGGCCTGCGGCAGCGGGGACGCGGCGGCGCTGCGGGCGGTCCTCGCCGCCGACGCGATGGTGGTCAGCGACGGCGGCGGCAAGGTGCGCGCCCCCGTCCACCCGACGCACGGCGCGGACGCGGTCGCCCGTTTCGTCACGACGCTGCTGGCCGGTCAGCCCGGCACCGCAATCACGGTCGAGCCGGTGAACGGGCGCGCCGGGCTCGTGCTGCGCCGGGCCGGGCAGGCGGTCGCGGTGGTCGGCGTCAGCGTCGCCGAGGCCCGCGTCACCGCCGTGTGGATCGTGCTGAACCCGGACAAGCTGCGGCGCTGGCACCGTCCATGACCAGGAAGGACGTCCCGCCGCCGGGGGCGCCGCACTCGCACCGATCCGCACAGCGCCTCCGCGCGACCGGCCGGACGCCCGAGGGTTCGCCACCTGCCTGCACGGCGCGCTCGGCCCCGCGCCGACCTCGTGGTGGGCTGGCCGGAGGCGGGGTGCGAAACGGCCGCCACACTGGTCGCGAAAGCGGCCGAGCCGTGCCCGTATTCGACGACGACGGCCCGGCGGGAATCCCCGCCCCGATCACCCTCGCCGAAAAGTGAGCCTTTTTCAGTGAAGCCGATTCCATGCGGCGTTCCGGGCGGCCCGCGGCGAAATCGATGACGGCCCGAATACAGTTCCTCCGGTGGTCGCGGCGGTGCGGCCGATATCGTGCGTGACTGCTGCCATGTCGGTGACGGGGTTGGAGTTCGGGTGGGGCGGACGGATCGGTTGGCGCGGGTCCGGGACCGGGTGGACCGGTACGACTCCGCCGGGGACGCGGCCGCCGTCCTCGCCCCGGAGGCCGTGGCGGACGCGGTGGACCTGGTCTGCGCGGTCCCGGACGCGACGGCCGACATCGAGGTCGCGCACGCGACCGGCTGGCTGTTCTGGCTGCGCTTCGCCGCACGCGGGCCGGTCGCCGGGGAAGCGGACCTCGACCTCGCGTTGGCCCTGCTCACGCCCGTCCACCGGCTGAGCCCCGAGGGGATCCCGACGCCGCTGCGCGACCTGTTCGGCGACGAGCCGCGGCACGTGCCGGACGGCCCCGGGCTGCTCGCCCGCCTCGGCCGCTCGCTCCGGCGGGAGGCTTCCTCCCCGGACGGCGCGGGCGCCCTCGATCAGGCGATCGTCCTTTTCCGCCGGGGCGTCGTGATCACCGAAACCGGCCATCCCGAATACCGTCGGTGCCGGGCCGATCTGAGCAGTTCCCTGCTGGCCCGTTTCGAGCGGACGGAATCCCCGGCGGATCTGCGGGAGGCGGTCGAATTCGGCCGGGCGGCGGTGGACGCGACCGCGTCCGACGACCCCGACCGGGCGGCTTACCTGTCCAATCTCGGGAATGCGCTGCTGACCCGTTTCGAGCGTTTCGGCGGCGGTCCAGCGGATCTCGACGCCGCGGTGGAGGCCGGGCGCGCGGCGGTCACCGGCCGGCCCGACCATCCGGACCGCGCTGAGATGGCGTCCGTCCTCGACCGCGCGCTCCGGGCGAAGGCCGCCCAGGCCGAGCGCGCCTCGGACCTGGACGAACGGATCGCCTCGCTCCGCGACTCAGTCTCAGCGCCAGTTGGAGACGACGCCCGCCTTTCCGAATTCGGCGGGTTGCTGATGGAACGGTTCCGGCATTCCGGGGCCCCGGCCGACCTGGACGATGCCGTCCAAGCGCACCGGGACGCGGTCGCCGCCGCCGCTCCCGCCCGCGCCGCCGATCACCTGTCGTCGCTGAGCGGCGCCCTGCGGCTCCGGTTCGACCGGACGGGACGGGAGCGGGATCTGCTGGAGGCGGTCGAGACCGGCCGGGCCGGGCTGGCGGCGACTCCCGCCGACCACCCTGACCTGCGCGGACGGCGGTCGCATCTGGCCAGGGCGCTGGCCGCGCCACCCGACGGCGCCCAGGTGGCCGAAGCGGTCGCGCTGGCCCGTGAGGCCGTCGCCGACTGCCCGCCCGACGACCCCGGCCGCGCCTCCTACCTGGCGAACCTGTGCGACGTCCTGCGCCGTTCGTTCGAGTGCGGCGGAGACGCGGCCGACCTCGAAGCGGCGATCGGCGCCGGACACGCGGCGGTGGCCGCCGCCCGGCCCCCGGACCTGCCCGCCCACCTCGGCGATCTCGGCGCCGCGCTGTTGTGCCGGTTCCGCGCCACGGGCGGGCGCCCGGACCTGGACGCCGCGGTCGACGCCTTCCAGCGGGCGGTCCACGCGACGCCGGAGCCGGGCCCCGACCGAGCCGCGAACCTCGCGAAACTCGGCGGCGCCCGCCAGCTCCGCTACGACGCGGCGCGCCGCCGCGAGGACATCGACGCCGCCGTCGCCGCCTGCCGGGAGGCCGTGCGCACCACCCCGTCCGGCCACGCGCACCGCGCGGCCCGCCTGTCCGACCTCGGCGCGGCCCTCCGGACGCGGTTCGCGGCCGCCGACGACCCGGCCGACGCCGACGAGGCGGTCGAGGTCGCGCGGGCCGCGAGCGCGGCCGTCCCGCCCGGCCATCCGCACCGGGCGCGGGTGCTGACCGAGCGCGCGCTCGCGCTCCAGACCCGGTACGACCACACCGGCCACCTCGCGGACCTGGACGAGGCGGTCGATTCCGCCCGGACGGCGGCGGAGGCCCTCGCGCCCGGCCATCCCGACCACGCCGGGTACTCGGTGAACCTGGCGCGGGGCCTCGGCGCCCGGTACGCCCGGCTCGGTGAGAAGACCGACCTGGACGAGGCGCTCGCGGCCTGCCGGGCGGGGGCCGCGGCGGAGCTCGCGCCGCCCCGGATCCGCGCGGCGGCGGCCGCGCTGTGGGGACGGCTCGCCGCGAAGGGCGGCCGGTGGGAGGACGCCGTGTCCGGCTTCACCGCGACGGCCGACCTGCTCGGACGGACCGTCCCGCGGGGCCCCGAGGACCAGGAGATCCCGTCCGACGAGACGACCGGCGGAATCGGGTCGGACGCCGCCGCGTGCTGCGTCCGCGCGGGCCGGGCCGAAGACGCCGTCGAGCTGTTCGAGCGGATTCGCGGCCTGCTGCTCGACCGGACGCTCGGCACCCGCACCGACGACCCCACCGGCAACCCCACCGGCGACCTCGCCGCGCTGACCGAACAGCACCCGGAGATGGCGGGCCGGTTCAGCGCCCTGTGCGCGCGACTCGATCCGGGACCCACCGGTTCGCCTGTTTCGGCGGCGGCGCGGGAGAAGCGCCGGGCCGCCGTCGCCGAACTCGACGGGCTCGTCCGCGCGATCCGGGCGCTGCCGGGGTTCGCGCGTTTCCCGCGCCCGCTCGGAGTGCGCGACCTCGCGCCCGCCGAGGGCCATGCCGTGATCGTCAACGTGTCCGAGTTCCGGTCGCACGCGCTGATCCTCTCCGCGGACGGGCGGGCGTCGGCGGTGCCGCTCCCCGAGCTCACCCCCGGCGTGGTCCGGGCGGAGGCGGGCGCGTTCCTCGACGCGGTGGGCGCGCTGTCCGCGAAGCGGACCTGGGCGGACGGCCAGCGCCGCATGACGCGGACGCTCGAATGGCTGTGGGACGCGGTGGCCGGGCCGGTGCTCCACCACCTCGGGATCATCGGCCCGCCCGGGGAGGACGACCCCTGGCCCAGGCTGTGGTGGTGCCCGTCCGGGTTCATGGCGATCCTTCCGCTGCACGCGGCCGGGTACCACGGCGGGACGTCCGGCGCGACGGTGATCGACCGGGTCGTGTGCTCCACCACGCCGACCCTGCGGGCGCTCGCCGGGCGACCGGATGGGGGCGGAGGCGCCGACCGGGCGGTGGCGGTCGCGATGCCGCGAACGCCGGGAAACCGTCCGGAGCCGCCGGGCGGCGCGGAGGCGGAGGCGTCGCTGCTTCGGCGCCATTTCCCCGGAGAGGTCAGCGTCCTTACCGGAACCGCCGCCACCCGTGCGGCGGTGGTCGCCGCGCTGCCCGGAGCGCGGTGGGCGCATTTCGCCTGCCACGGCCACAGCGGTCTGGCGGACCCGTCCTCAAGCCGTCTGGAGTTGTCCGACCACCACATCCACCCGCTGACCGTGGCGGATCTGATCGGGCTGCGCTTGGACGGCGCGGAACTGGCGTTCCTGTCGGCCTGTTCGACGGCGCGTCCGGGGGCGCGGCTTCCGGACGAGGCCGTTCACCTCGCGTCCGCGGTCCAGCTCGCCGGATACCGGCACGTGATCGGCACTCTCTGGCCGGTCGGCGACCGGCATTCCACCGAAATGGCCGACTTGATCTATACGGCCATTGCCGCGGGCGCCTCCGTCGCCGGGGCCGTGCATGACGCGACCCGCGAAATGCGCGACCGGTGGCCGGACCATCCGTCGATCTGGGCGTCCCACATCCACGTGGGCGCGTGAGGCGGGCCGGTCATCGCAGCGGGTCGTGTCCCCAGTTCATCAGCGAATAGCGCCAGCGGGTGTCGGTGACATCGCCGGACGGGCGCTGCGCCAGATGGCGGTGGACGTAGCCGACGACCTTCCGCATATGCGCGTAGTCCTCTTCGGTCAGGTCCTTCTCTTTGGTCCGCAGCAATTCGACGATCCGGCGGCCCGAGGCGTGGCCGGTCGACTCCCCGCCGCCGTCCTTCTGCCCGACCGACCGCGACTCCGCGGTGTCCAGCCACCGCTCCAGCTCCCCGGCGGTCAGGTTGACGGCCTCGCGGAACTCGGCCGCCGTCGCGTCGTCGCGTTCGCCCATGTCAGACGCGGTACCCGGCGTCCGGCCGGATACTCGGCGAGGTCAGGCGCGGCGGCCCGGGCGGCGCCGGGACGGCCGTACGGCCGGGCACCCCGGGATGATGTGCAGGCGCCGGTGCAGGCCGGAGATGTTCAGGATCCGCAGCACTCGCGACTGCGGACGCCACAGCCGCAATTGGCGTCCGCGGCCCGACATGAGCTGGTGCGCCCACACCATCACCGACAGTCCGGTGGAGTCGGCGAAACTGAGCTCGGAAAGGTCCAGCAGGATCCGGTCCGGGTCGTGCGCGGTGATCACTTCGGAGATGTGCCAACGCAACTCCTCGGCGGTGGCGATGTCGAGTTCGCCGTGCAGGTGCAATTCCGTCGTGGAACCGTCCCGGCGGACGGTAATGGCCAGCATGAGCGGGCCGGACGCGTGGTCCGGCTGGTCCGGAGAGGTCACAAAGCGCCTCCACGGGGGTGGGTCGGGATCTCCCGGACAGGGCCGCGCACTGCCGCGAGCCTGTCCGCGGAGTCGGTTGACCGCCGAAACGGCGTCCAACACGCGGGTGGCCATCTGGTGGCCGATGATCAACCGTCCTCACCACCTTCACCCGGCCGTCCACCCGGTTCGACCGCGTATCGGTCCGCCGTACGCAAAATTCCCGCCAGGACGGCTTGTGCGCCCGGACGGCGGGTAGGCAGCCGACCGATCAAAGGGGGAAACGTGATCAAGACATTGCATCGGCGGGGGGTGCGCTCCGGCCTCATGTACAAGGCCGGGATCGCCTCGATCGGGCTCTCTTTCGCCTCTTGGGCGGCGTCCAGCCTGTTCGAGACCGCCGGACTGGACCGCGCCGACCGCTGGGGCATCTTCGTCGGCGAATGGGCCCCGACGTTCTTCGCGATGGGCATCGCGCTGCAACTGGAGGAGATGCGCGACACGAGCACGCACGGCCGCCACCGCGAAACGGCCGAAACCGAACACCACTACGCCGCCGGTTCAGCCGTCATGTGACCGGAGGCGCCCACGCGGGCGTCCTTCCGCCGCGCGGCGGCGTCAGTATCCGGGAAAGCGCTCGTCGATCTGCTCGGGCGTCAGGCCGAAGTCCGAGAGCGAGTACCGGTGCGCCGGTCTCGCGGCGCCCGCCGAGCTTTCACCGTGCAGTTCCGTCATCACCTTTCTCGCCGCGTCCGTGAACGGCAGCCCGAAACGGCGGTAGACGCCCTCCACCGTCCCGATCGGGTCGCGGACGAAGTCGTCGTAGTGGACGTCCGCGAACCGCGCCGGGTCGTGCCTCTCCCGCTCCGCGCGGAACAGGTCGAGCCCGCGCGCCCACAGGTCGAGCTGGTCGCGTCCGATCGTCGCGCCGGTGAACACGTCCGACCATCCGGCGGTCGCGTGCGCGGCGAGGCTGCACATCGACGCCATCGCCGTGCGCGGCGCCCGGTGCGTCTGGACGACCAGCGCGTCCGGATACACCTCAAGCAGCGCGTCCAGGGCGAACAAATGGCTGGGATTCTTCAGCACCCAGCGCCGCCCCCGGTCGTTCAGCCCGATGAGTTGCAGATTGCGGCGGTGCCTGCGGTAGGCGGGCGCCCAGTCCTGCCCGGCGAGCCAGGACGAATAGCCCGGCAGATGCGCGAGGCATTCGAACGAGACCGACAGCATGCTCTGCCGCAGCAGTTGCCAGCATTCCTCGACCGTGTCCGCCGAGATGTAGTGGACGCCCATGAACTCCGGGTTCTCGACGTGGTGCCGCCGATATCCGGCGTCGATCGCCTGGAAGACCGGGTCCTCCGCCCAGGTTTCGCGCGGCGGCCGCGGCCGCGGGACCTCCGCCAGCCACAGGTCGAGGCCCTGGTGGGCGGGGTCGGCGGTGAGCAGCCGGTGCAGCGCGGTCGTCCCGGTGCGCGGCAGCCCGGTCACGAAGATCGGTCGCTCGACCGGGACGTCGGAATGCTCGGGAAAGCGCCGCCACGCCGCCTCCGAGAACTGCCGGGCCGTCAGCGCGCCGCGCAGCATCGCCCGCTGCGCCCTGTTCCCGAGCGGGGTGAGCCCGGCGTCCCTCTCATAGGATTCCAGCAGGATTCTCAACCCGTCGAGATAGGCGTCGTCGCCGAAGTCGTCCAGCCCGGTGATCCTGCGGGCCGAGGCGTGCAGGTCCTCGACCGTCCCGACGTTCTCGCGTCCCGCGCTCATCGGTGCGCCCTTCTAGTGGTGCCATTCGCCGGAATTGACGTCCAGGCATTGCCCGGTGATCGCGCGGGCCAGCGGGGACAGCATGAACACCACGGCGTCGGCGACCTCGTCCGGTTCGGGCAGCCTGCGCAGGTCGGTGGTCGCGGCGTTCTCGTCGTACACCTGCTGGGCCGTGACGCCGCGCTTCTTCGCGAGATGGTCGAAGTACCACTTGAGGTTGTCGGCCCAGATGTAGCCCGGCGCGATCGTGTTCACGCGGACGCCGCGCGGGCCCAGTTCCGTCGACAGGTTCTGCGCCATCGCGAGCAGCGCCGCCTTGGCCATCTTGTACGCGCCGAACGTCCGCCGGGAATGGCGCAGCACCGCCGAGTTCACCATCACGACCGAACCGCCGCACGCTTCCAGGGCGGGGACGAAAAGCCTTGTCAGCCGCAATGCCGCCAGCACGTTCGTCTCGAAACCCGCCCGCACCGCGTCAATGTCGACCGTTGTGAGGTCCTTGAGCGGAGGCGTCGCGAAGGCGTTGTTGACGAGGCCGTCCACGCGCCCGCACGATTCCAGCGCGGTGGCCGCCAGCCGTTCGCAGGCCGCCGCATCCGTGATGTCGGTCGGGACCGTCACCGCGCGTTGCCCCAGTTTCTCGACCTCTCCTGCCACCTCATCGAGCCGTTTCTCATTGCGCGCGGCGAGCACGACGTCCGCCCCGGCCTTCGCGCACCGCACGGCCAGCCCGCGCCCGAGTCCCGGCCCGACGCCGGAGACGACCACGACCTTTCCGGCCAGCAGCCCGGCGCCCATCAGCCGAGCATCCTGCGCGCGACCGCGACCTGCCGGGCCGCGATCCGGTCCGCCCATTCCGCCCGGGTGACCCGTTGCCGATCATGGAACGGGAGGCGGCTCGGCAGCGCGTCGAACGGCATCACCTCGGCGGTCGGGCCGTCCGCCGGGGTGAGGTCGCGGGTCAGGCGCTGCCAGCGGAACTGCAGGTAGCCGCGCCGGTGCCCGGTGCGCTCCACCCAGTTGGCGAGGCCGGGGTCGCGCTCGCTGACGATGTAGCGGATCATGCCGTCCTCGTCCACCCGGGCCTGGTCGGCGGTGAGGCTCGTCTGGTGGTTGATGTAGTCGAGCGAGACGTACCACATGCTGCCGAGCTGGAAGCCCTGGTACGGCGCGACCGCGCGGTCGGCGGCCGGGGCCGTGATCACCATGACCTCGTCGTCGTCCAGGTCGTAGTGGCCGACCGAGGAGAACTGCGTCGAAAGGCCGCCGGGCGTCGGCCGCGGCTCGGTCAGCGTGTTCACCGGCAATCGCAGATAATGCCATTCGGGAAAGGCGAGGAAAGTGCGGATCCTGGCGAGCAGCATCTTCCCGGCCACCGCGTACCGCCGCGCCATCCGGTCGGCCGGGACGGGCGGCGGCGACGTCCCGAGCGTGTCGGCGCGGTGGATGCGGATCTCACCGGGACGCTCCCTCGCCCAGTCGCTGAACACCTCCCGCACGATCAGCATCGCCGACCCGGGCGCGAGTGCGACGTACCCCGGGCCCGCGCCGGGTTTCGGCGGGCCGAAACGGAGCTGGAACGTCCCGTCGGCGGCGATGTCCAGTTCGCGGTCGTCGAACGCGGTGAGGCTGTCCGGCGACCGGGCGGGCGAGTAGTCGCCGTTCATCACCTGGAAGCTCAGGTCGGCGGTGGTGCCGCGGCGCCCGGTGACGACGTATTCGGCGTCGTCCCGGATGTAGGCGTGGAAATAGAGCGTGTCCGGATTATCGAGCCCGAGTTTCGTGTACGGGCCGGTCGAGGACGCGAAATACGGATGGTCGCGCTGGTAGGCGCCCACCATGTGCAGCGAGGCCTTGATGCTTCCGGCCAGGTAATCCAGCCCTTCGGCGAGATCCTGGTCGGTCTTGACGTGCGGCGCGCCGCGGATGATCCGCTCGGCCTCGACGATCGCGTCGGCGAACGTCCGGGTGACATCGCCGTCACCCGCAGGGCTTGGTGCTGGGTCGTTGGCCACCGGGCTCCCCTGGAATCGCGGCGCCGGACCGCGCGGTGCGCCGGTCGCGGCCGAGTCACTGCGCGGGACGCTAGAACTCGTTCTAGGACGGGTCAAGCCGCCGTCCCGGTCACCGGGAGCCCCCTCCGGACGCGCGGTCGCCGGTCGTCGTGAAGGCCAGGCTCGGCACGTCGTCCAGCGACACCGTGTACTCGTACGTGCGGCGGTGCCCGGTCCGCGCGACGCGCCAGCGGCCGTCCGCGCCGCGCCGGTACTCGTCGCGGTAGAACGCGGCGCCCCGGATGAGCAGGCGACTCTCCGGGATGATGATCGTGTCGTCCAGGGACCAGACGCCGGTGGCACGGTCGCCGTCCACGTCGATCTCCGGGCAGCCGGCGGTGTGCGCGGAGATCATCCCGGGGCCGAGGTTGGCGCGCATGTAGCCGATGATGGCGTCGCGCCCCTCCAGCGTGAGGGTCCGGCCGAGCACCGGGGTGTCGTACTCGGCGACGGCGTCGCCCGTGAAGACCTCGGCGAACTCGTCCCACAGCTTCAGGTCGACGCAGCGCAGGTAGCGGTGCTTCAGGCGGCGGATCTCTTCCAGCGCGATCAGGTCCATGCGCCCCAGCCTGACGCGTCCCGGCCGCCGAGACAAGAACAGGTTCTAGCTTGGCGCGGGGCGGATCCCGCCGTTCCGGCACGAGTGATCATTATCACCGGCCCGATACGGCAAACTTCGCCATTCCCGCAGTTCAGACGCCTTTCCCGACGCTCGCCACATTCGGTCCGATTGATTATGATCCCCCAGATGACCTAAAAGCGGGAGGCTCTCGATGGCGGGGATGGCTGGGAGTGAGCTGGAACATCTGCTCAACCTCACGCGGGCCGTACTGGGAACCGAGGCGCCGGGAACCAACGCGCCGGGAACCAGCGCAACGGGAACCGAACCGCAAAGCGCCGGAAAGCAGGACCGGCCGGGCGGTCCGAAGGCCGAGGGGCGCGGCGAGGCGGCCGAGGGCCTGATCCGCGCGACGGTCTCGGCGGACGGGGAGATCACGTCCATCGACCTCGCCCCGCGCGCGATGCGGATGTCGTCGGAGGAGATCGGCGAGCACGTCGCCGCCGCCGTCAACGCCGCCTTCCGCGACCTGCGGGCGGGCCCCGCCGCGCCGCCGGACGTCGCCGCGACCGAGCGGCTCGCCGCCCAGGCCCGCGAACTGCAGGACATGAGCATGCGTCAGATGCGGCAGACGGCGCAGTCGATCTCGGATCTGATGGCTCAGTTGCACGGAGGGCGGCGATGACCGAGAGTTTCCAGGTTTCACCCGACCAGATCACCGCGTCCGCCGAACGGCTCAAGCAGGTGGCGGACGAGTTCTCCCAGCAGGTGTCGCAGTTCCAGTCGGAGATCACCGGATTCGGCGAGCCATGGGGCGGCGACGACATGGGAATGCTCATCGGAATCGCGCACGCCGCGTGCTTCGAGGCCGCGATGAAATGCTTCCAGGAGAATTCCGAGGAACTCGGCGAGCGCGCGGAGGCGCTGAAGGCGGTCGCGAAGAACTACACCAAGATGGAAGAGTCCAACGTCCAGAGCGTCAATTCCGTCGCCAAGGCACTGGGGTGATCGATGGGCCTGCAACTGCCCGGTGAGCTCATCAGCCTCCTCGGGATGCTCGGCTTCTCCTGGCCGGAGGCCGACGAGACGAAGCTGATGGAGATGGGCGGCAAGTGGATCTCCTTCGGCGGGACGCTCCAATCCACGTCCGCCAATGCCGACCAGGTCGCGCAGGGCGTCTGGACGTCCAACAAAGGCGAGGACTTCGAGGCCTTCCAGAAGGACTGGACGGACGAGGAGGCCGCGTCCGCGAACATCCGCGGCGCCGGAACCGACTGCATGCTCGTCGGCGCCGGACTCCTCATCGCGGGCGTCGTGGTGCTGGCCTTGAAGATCAATGTGATCGTCCAGCTCATCATCCTCGCCATCCAGATAGCGCAGGCCATCGCGACCGCCGTCGCCACCTTCGGCGCGTCCCTGGCCGAGATCCCGATCTTCAAGATGATCAGCCAGGCGATCATCGACCAGCTCCTCAACATGGCGGTGGAGGCGCTGCTCAATGGCTAAGCACAAGGGCGGCGGCCACAAGGCGGGCGGCAAGCCCGGCGGCAAACCGGGAGGCAAGCCGGGCGCGGCCGGGGCGAAGGTCATCTCCAAGGTCCTCTCGGAGACCCGCACCTTCCACAGCCGCAGCGGAAAGACCCGCGAATACGAGCTCATCCACCCGAACAAGGCGCGCGAGGGCGAGCTTTCCAAGAAATACCACATGAAAGACCGGAAGCCCGGCGAGCAGGGCAAGACCGGTCCCAATGTGCGGACCCGCAAGGTCGACCGCGACAGCAACGACCTCGCCCGCGCGGTGGACGACGCCCGCAAGGCCACCGGCGACAAGTCGGGACGCAACTTCGCCGCCTTCCGCTACATCGACAAGAACGGCGAAGAGCGCATCATGGTCGCGCGCAGCGACGGCCGGCACTCGGAGAAGCGCGCCGGGATGGAGATCCTCGAACGCGGCGGAAAGCTCAAAGAGGTCTATACCGAGCGGCAGCCGTGCGACATCCCGGGGGCGTGGTGCGAGGAATGGATACCCAGATACTTCAAGAACAAGGTCGACGTGACCTACAGCTATCCTTATGACAATGACATACCTGGTTCCAAGTCCGCCGCGAACTCGGCCGTCAAGAGACATGCCGGAAAACTCTGACCGCCGCGGGGCCATGGCCGGAAGGGCGGAGCGGCCATGAACGGGCGGTTCGGCGACGTCGCCGACTGGGCCGGGCTCGTCCACGCCTACGGCCCCGCCGCCGACCTGCCCGGCACGCTGGAGCGCGTCGCGTCCGACGACGCGGCGGTCGTCGAGCGCGCCCTCTACGACCTGTCCGGGAGCATCTACCACCAGGGGTGGGTGTATCCGGCGACCGTTCCGGCGGTCGGCGTCCTGTACGAGCTGGTGTCCGACCCGGGCACGCACCACCGCCCGGAGATCCTCCGGCTGCTCTCCGACATCGCGGGCGCCGGCTGGGAGCTCGAAGAGCACGACGCGGACGAATACGACGAACCCGACCTCGCGACGGTGCTGGCCTGGGCGCGGGACGCGCGGGCCGCCGTCGAGGAGGGCGTCCCGACGCTGACGAGCCTGCTGGACGACGGCGACCCCGCCGTCCGCGCCGCCGCGCCCGTCGTCCTCGCCGACTTCCCGGACCATGATCCCGATCTCGTCCCGCGCCTGCAGTCGGCCGCCGTCGCGGAGGACGACGCGGGCGCCGCCGCCAGCATGGTCCTCGCCGTCGGCGACATGTGCTGCGAACGCGCCGAACGCCCGCTCGGCTGGCTGCGCGAGCGCGGCGCCGACCGGCGGCGCGAGGTGCGCGCCGCCGCCGCCGTCGCCCTGCTCTGGTGCGAGGTGGACGACCTCGGCGACGACCTGCTCCACGCCGTCTCGGAGGAGATCCAGGCGCCGGAGTCGGCGCTCGACGACCAGCTCTGGGTGCTCGACGGCGGCCGCGTCGGCTTCTTCACCTCGGCGCTCGACCTGCATCCCGGGGCGCAGATCGGCCTCGCGCGCGACGCGCTCGCCGTCCCCGGGACGGCGTCCGTCCACCGCGCGGGCCAGGTCATGCGCGCGTGGCGGGCCGGTCCGGCGGAGCTGCTCCCCGCCCTCGCCGGGCTCCTCGGCAACGACGACGAGGAGGTCGTCAAGGACGCCGTCTGGGAAATCAAGCAGGGCGGACCGGACATCGCGCTCGTCGCCGACGCGCTCGTCCCGCTGCTCGGCCACCCGCACGACCTGATCGCGGGCAGCGCCCTGGAGGCGCTCGGCCGCGTCGGCGACCCGCGCTGCGTCGCCGCCCTCGCCGCCGACCTCGCCGAACCGCGCCTGTCGTTCCACCCGTCCGCCGCGCTCGGCGGGATGAGCGCGCACGCCGACGTGCTGCTCGATTCCGTCCGGGAATTCCTAGGCGACCCCAAGAAGGGCACCGGGTTCGCGGGCAATTATCTGAACAGCGTCCTGGCGGGGCTCGCCGCGTGGGGCGACCGCGCGCTGCCGCTGCTGCCCGACTTGATCTCCCTGCTGGAGCGGCGCAAGGGCGTCCCGTTCGCCGCGCGCGCGCTGGCCGCGCTCGGGCCGTCCGCCGCGGACGCGGTGCCCGTCCTGCGCCGCTATCTCGGACGCAAGCACGGCCCGCAGAACAGCGAGAACGCCGCCTGGGCGATCTGGCGCATCACGGGCGACGGCGAGGAGCCGCTGCGCTTCCTGTCCGGAACGCTCCGCGACGGCCCCGACGACGAGGACGCCGAGCGCCTCTTCGACCTCGGCCCCGCCGCCGCGCCCGCCCTGCCCCTGCTGGACGAGACCACGCCCGCGGGCGCCGCCATCGTCCAGCACGCAACGGGCGAAACAGGCCGGACGCTCCCCCACCTGGTCGACGCGGTGGCCGCGACCCCGACCGGGATGCTCGCCGTCCGCTGCCTCGGCGCCATCGGCGCGGACGCGGCGGCGGCCGTCCCCGACATCCGCGAGATCGCCGAGAGCCCGCACGTGCTGGCGGACGGCCCGAGCACCGAGGTCGTCGCCACCGACCGCGCCTACCAGGCCATCGCCGCCGACGCCCTGGCCCGCATCACCGGAAAGGCCGCCTATGAGCGGTGAATTGCTCGCGCATTTCGGCCCGCGGGGACTGCGGCGCTTTCCCGGCGAGGAACTGCCGGGCCCGCTGCCGTCCGGCGCGGCCGGGGCGCTCGCCGATCCGGGCCTGCCGCTCCAGGTCGGCCCGTATTTCACCGCGTCGACGGGCGAGCCGCTCGCACTCGGCGAATACGCCGCCTCCGTCGGCCATCCCGACCCGCCGCCCGACATCGCGGAACTGTGCCGCCTCGGCACCGACCAGGGCGCGGAGATCTGCGTGACGGACGCAGGCGACGTCCAAGCCGTGTTCGTGGCCGCCGACGCGCCGCCGATGACCGTCAACGGCGACGTGCCCCGGTTCGCCGCGTGCCTGCTGGCCCTCGACCGCTACCTCCCGCTGCTCGGATCGCCCGGTGACAGGGACCCCGTCGAGTTCTTCCGCGAACTCCGCGCCGCGCTGCTGCGCATAGACGAACCCGCGCTGGAGGACGACGAGGCATGGTGGCCGCGCGTCCTCGAACAGATCCGGCACGCGCTGAGCTACCCTTTCGCCGCCGCCGTCGAATACCAGGACGCGTCCGGCGGAAAGCACGTCGAGACGGAAGAGGCGCGCGTGGGACTGCCGCATCCCGAGCGGCTGCTCTGGGAAAGGCTCGACGCCAAGGGCATCACCCCAAAGCAGGTCACCCGCGTTTACACGGAGCTGGAACCGTGCTTTCTTCCCGGTAATTACTGCCGAATGCGGCTCGCCCGGTACGCGAACGCCGAATTCACCTACAGCTTCGACTACGGCGCGACGGCGGACGAGCGCGAGCGCGGTTTCCTCGAACTCATGCGGCAGGCGGCCCAGGGATGAACACACCGGTCGAGATGAGCCAGGCGCCGTCCATCGGCGCGGGCCGGGCCCCGGCGGCACGGGCCGTCCGCGGCTGGCTCACGGACGTCCTGCGCCCGCGGCTCTGCGTCATCACCGGCGCGCCCGGCAGCGGAAAGAGCCACCTCACGGCGTGGGCCGCGCTCGCCGACACGGGTCCGGTGCGGGCCGTCCACGCCATGCTGAGCGCGCGCGGCATGACCCCGCACGGGCTGGCGTGGGCGCTGGCTGAGCAGTTGTCGGTGCCCGGACGGTCACCGGAGACGGTCGTCGCGAACATCGCGGCGGACCGCCGTCCCGCCACGATCGTGATCAGCGAGCTGGACGAGTCGGGCCCCGCCTGCGACGGCGCCGCCGCCACCGCGATCGTCACCGAACTCCTCGACCCGCTGCTGGACGCCCAGCACGTCAGGCTCCTGACCGAGGGGCGCGCCGAGTCGCTCGCCGCGTTCACGGTGCCCGCCGAGGTCGTCCACCTCGACGACCCCGCGATGACCGACAGGGCGGCGTTCACGGCGTGGCTGCGCGCGAACGGCCGCGAAACAGCGGCCGCCGAGGCGCTGTTCCCCAACGTGGGCCTCGCCGAACTGGCGCTCGTGGCCGGCGTGTCGGAGAACGTCCCGGAACAGTGGCTGGCGCGGGTGCCGCCCGACGCCGTCCCGGCGATCCAGGTGCTGGCGTCCGCGTACGGGCTGGTAGAGGGCGCCCGGTGGACGGCGCTCACCGCCGCGCTGACCGGCGACCTCCGGCGCGCCCAGGCGTCCGTCGAGCTGGCCGCGCCGCTGGTCACCCGCGTCGACGACGGCTTCCAGATCGCGTTGCGGCCGTTGCGCGAGGCGGTCCTGCGCACCCGGACGCCGCAGCTCGGCCCGCAGATCGAGCACGCGCTCGGCAGCGCCCTCTACGAGCAGGTGCCGAAGGACGCCGGCGGCGTCCCGCAGTGGGCGCGCAGCGACCCGTACACGACCACGCACCTGCTCCGGCACGCCGCCGCGACCGGCGTCGCGGAACTCCTGGTCGAGGACGCGGGGCAGCTCGTCCACGCCGATCCGCGGGCGGCGACGGCCGTTCTCGAAACACTGGAAACACCGCTCTGGCCGACGTGGCGCGCGGTCGGGCGCGGGCTCATGGCGTCGTCCGACCCGTCCGAACGCGCGTCGCTGCTGACCCTCTCCGCCCGCCTCAGCGGTGACGATTCCCTGGCCGCACGGTTCGCCCCCTATGCCTCCTGGCACCCCGGCTGGTGCAACGTCGGCGGCGACACCTGGACCGGGCCCGTCTCCGCCCTCGCCCACCGCGACGGCGCCCTGCTCGTCGCCACCGCCGACGGCGCCCTCCACGTCCTCGACGCCTCCACCGGCGCCCCCGTCGGCCGGATCACCGGCGGCACACCGGACATCTGGGGCCTCATCTGGCTCTCGGACGGCAGCGTCCTGCACCTGGACGCGCACCGCACCGTCCGCGCGTCCGCCGTCACGAAGTCGGAGAGCCGCGCCGACCGCCTCAGCGGCCTGCTCAACGACGCGGGCCCGGTGACGGCGGGCACCGTCCGCGACACCCTCAAGTCCTGGACGGGCCTGACCGCTTTGGGCGCGTCCGCCGACCTGAGCCATTTCATCGCCGGAGACACCTCGGGCCAGGTGCACGTGTGGCCCGCGAACGCTCCGCAACAAGTCCGGTCTCACCAACTCCACCAGGGCCCGGTGACCGCCGTCGCGGGCGTGCACGGCCGCAGCGGACGGCTCAGCGTGCTCAGCGGCGGCGCCGACGGAACCGTCCGCCTCTGGCCGGTCGCCGAGGCCCCGATCGACGAGCCGATGCTCCGCCGCAACACCGGCGTCACCGCCGCGGCCTTCGCGGTGCTGCCGTCCGGCCCGGTCGCCGCCGTCGCCTGGACGGACGGCCACCTCCGCGTCTGGGACCTCCTCGACGGCGAAGAGCAGGTCATCGACCCGGGCCTGACCGTCAACGCGCTGGCCCTCACGCCGGCGGGCCTGCTCGCCGTCGCGGGCCCGCACGGCACCGCGACCCTGCGGATCAGCCGCCCCGGATCTTCCCCAGCACCTCGTTGATCGCCGTGTTGAACTCGTTGAGCTGACGCAGCCCCTCGGTCTGGATCTCGTCGACCCGCCGGGCGAGCGCCCCGGCGTCCACCGTGTCGCCCGCCGCGTCCGCCAGCTTGCCGCGCAGGTCCTTCAGCGCCGCGTTCGCCGCCGCCGTCAGATGCCCGCCGAGCTCCTCCGGCGACAGCCGCATGGCACGCGGATTGATCTCGACGTTCGTGAGCCGTCCGCCCGACACCGCGGTCACCTTGACCCGCCCCTCGGCCGCCTCGCCGACCCCTTCGACGGGCTCGCCCTCGTCCGCCGGTCCGCCGCGCCGCATCGACTCCAGCGTCCTGCGCGCCTGCGCCAGCACGCGCTCGAACTCGTCCGGCTCCACCACGCCCGCCTTTCACGATCGACCCACAGGAGCCTAACGCCCACGTCCGACTGCCAGACTGGACCGATGAGGGAAGACCTGACGACCCGCCTCACCGAGCACTTCGGCGCCCTGCGCGCCGTCGACCCGGCGCCCGTCCCCGAGACGGCCCGCCCCGCCCTCGCCGCCGGACTGCCCGTCCAAGTCCCGCCGTATTTCTACGCCACCGACGACGAACCCCTCACGCTCGGCGAATACGCGGCCTCGATAGACGCCCCGCACCTCCCGCCCGAAAAGGCCGCCTGGTGCCGCCTGGGCACCGACCAGGGCGCCGAAATCTGCATAACCCCCACCGGCGCGATCGAAGCCGTCTTCGTAGTCGCCGACGTCGCCCCAATGCACGTGAACGCCGACGCGGCATCCTTCCTGGAATCACTCCTGGCCCTGGACGAGGCGCTCCCGACCCTCCGCTCCCCCGGCTCGCAGGACCCGGTCGAAGTCTTCCGCGCCCTCCGCACCCGCCTCCTCCAAATAGACGCCCCCGCCCTCGACGACGACGAATCCTGGTGGTCCCGCGTCCTGGAACTCATCCGCCACGCCCTGAGCTTCCCCGCCTCCGTCGCCTTCGAAATAGAAGAACCCGACGGCACCAAACACATCGAGACCGAAGAAACCCGCGTCGGCGTCGAACACCCCGAACACACCCTCTGGGAACGCCTCTCCGCCCAGGGCGTCCACCCCGACCAGGTGACCCGCGTCTACACCGAACTAGAACCCTGCTTCATGCCCGGCAACTACTGCGCCATGTGGCTGAACCTCTTCCCCAACGCCGACTTCACCTACAGCCACGACTACGGCCCCACCGCCCAAAACCGAGAAGCCGGCCTCCTAGACCTAATCCAATCCACCACCACCTAACCCGCCTGGCCGAGTCTCCAGTTATCGGCGTTTCTGTCGGGGACGTCCCCTACCGTTGGCCCATGGCTGAGCTTGCCCCGGGTATCTACGAGCAGGTGGTCACCGCCGAGCTTCAACGGCGGCTGGAGGCAGTTGACGGCGCCCTCGTCCATCGCGACGACCTGAACAAGGTCGACGCCGAAGAGCTACTCGTCCGACACCTGGCAACCCAACTCCGCCGCGCCCTCAGAATCGCCGGAGGACAGCAGGCCGACATCGCCGACCAGGTAGCTGCCGCCAACCGCATCAGCCATGCGATTGCTTCTGTGGTGCCGGAGGCGGCGAGCGGCGACGACCTTCTCGCTACGAGTCACGACGTGTTGCTCGCCATTGCCGAAGGTCGGTTGCCGGACGGTGCCGTCGCCTTCCCGGAACGACCAGACGTCCCCTTGACCTCCAGCGCCCTGCTGGTCAACGGGCGCGAGCAGCCGCAGATCGGGCGTGAGGTCGTCAAGGAGCTGGCCTCCGCCGATCGGGTCGATCTCCTGATCGCCTTCGTCAAGTGGCACGGCCTTCGGCTCATCGAGGACGCCCTGCAAAGCTTCCTCTCCCGCGGCGGAAAATTGCGGGTCATCACTACGACCTACATGGGCGCGACGGAACTTCGCGCGGTCGAAAGACTCGTCTCCATGGGCGCCGAGGTGGCCGTCTCATATGAGACGCATCGCACCCGACTACACGCCAAAGCTTGGCTTTTCCATCGGAACTCGGGTCTGGATACCGCCTATGTCGGCTCGTCCAATCTGTCGCGGACGGCGATGCTGGACGGGGTGGAGTGGAACGTGCGGCTGGCTCGGGCCGAGCAACCACATCTGGTCGATACGTTCGCGGCGACCTTCGAGGACTACTGGAACGACCCCGCCTTCGAGCTGTACGACCCTGAACGCGACCACCAGCGTCTTGCGGCCGCACTCGCCAGCGAGCAAGGCGACCAGCGGAACCTTCCGCTTCAGGTGGCCAACATTGATGTCGTCCCACGGCCCTACCAGCAGGAAGTTCTCGACGTGCTGCAGGCTGCACGGGAGAACCACGGCCACTGGCGCAACCTCGTCGTCATGGCAACGGGCACTGGCAAAACCATAGTGGCCGCTCTTGACTACAAGCGTCTTCGCGAAACCGGGAAAGTGGACTCGCTTCTCTTTGTCGCCCATCGTAAAGAGATCTTGGCGCAGAGCCTCGCCATGTTCCGCACCGTACTGAAGGACGCGACCTTCGGAGAACTGCTGGTGGATGGGGATCGTCCAACGCAGTGGCAACACGTGTTCGCGTCCATCCAATCACTCAGATCCCTTCCCCATCTCGCCTCTGATCGTTTCGACATGGTGATCGTGGACGAGTTCCACCATGCGGCAGCACGCTCCTACGCTGAACTTCTCGACAGCATCACCCCAGTTGCCCTGCTCGGGCTCACCGCGACTCCCGAGCGTGCCGATGGCGAAGACATCCTGCATTGGTTTGACGGGCAGCGTCCCACTGCCGAGCTTCGCCTGTGGGAAGCGCTGGAGCGCGGCATGCTCGTGCCATTCCATTACTTCGGCATCCACGACGATGTAGATCTCTCGGACGTGTCTTGGCGAAGTGGCCATTATGATGCCCAGGAACTCACCGGGCGCTACATCCGCCATGATGCGCGCGTCTCCGTGGTCGTCGAAGCCTTGGAAAGAAAGCTCGATGATCTGGCGGCAATGAAGGCCGTCGGTTTCTGCGTGAGCATCGCGCATGCGGAATTCATGGCCGCCCGATTCACGCAGCGAGGGATTCCTGCCCTTGCTGTCACGTCAAAGATGACGGCTCAGGAGCGCGCCACCGCTCTCCAGAAACTCCGCAGTGGCGAGAGCAAGATAGTGTTCACCGTTGATCTGTTCAACGAGGGTGTGGACGTCCCTGACATCAACACCGTTCTGTTCCTCAGACCGACCGAGAGCGCCACCGTCTTCCTGCAGCAATTGGGGCGCGGCCTCAGACTTACCAGCAACAAGCCCGTCCTCACTGTGCTGGATTTTGTTGGCCTGCAGCGCAAGGAATTCCGGTTCGATAGACGGTTTACCGCGCTGACCGGAAAGCGCCGTGGGCAACTAGAGCATGAGATAGAGGCCGGTTTCCCCACCCTGCCCGCTGGCTGCTCCATCGATCTCGACCGCGAGGTCAGCAAGATCGTCCTCGCTAATATCAAGCAGACTTTGAGCCTTCGCTGGAAGGACCTTGCCTCCGAACTGAGAGAACAAGGCGATGTGTCGCTGAGCGACTTTCTCGACCGCAGCGGGCGGGAGGTCGAGGATCTCTACCGCGGCACCAGAGGCGGGTGGGCGGCGTTGCGTCGGGATGCAAATCTCGATTATCGGCCGGTCCCGTCTGCAGAGGACGACACCAGCCAGCGCAAAATGATCAGTCGGTTGCTTCACATCAACGACCCAGAACGCCTCACCTTCCTTCGCGATCTTCTCAGCCGACCGACCCCGCCCAGCCTTGCCGAGGCGACCCTTCAGGAACGGCTGTTGCTCTCGATGCTGAACACGGCCTTCGATGCGCGCAAGGATCTCAGCGCAGTGGAACGGCATCTGGCCCGATTGTGGATCAACTCCGCGCGCCGCGAAGAACTCCTCGAAGTGATCGACATTCTCTATGCGAGAATCGATCGCCTCACACCGGCCATCCCGGAGGTCTCCGACCTGCCGCTACGGCTCCATGCCCGCTACACCCGGGGGGAGGCGCTTGCTGCGTTTGGGCTGGAGGTCTCGGGTTACATGGTCGCCGGTGTCCAGTGGTTCCCCGATCTGCAAGCGGACGTCTTCCTCGTCACGATCAATAAGAGCGAGGCGCAGTTCACCCCGTCCACGATGTACAACGACAGGGCGATCAGCCAGACGCTCTTCCAGTGGGAATCCCAGGGCCGGACGCGGGAACGCTCGGAGACCGGGCAGCGGTACATCAACCATGCTGCGCGTGGCTCGACCGTCCACCTGTTTCTGCGTGAAGAGAAGGAAGACGCCTACGACTACGCCGGGCCCATGACGTACCTTTCGCACGAAAGTGAGCGGCCGATGCGCATCGTCTGGAAGCTGACCTATCCGCTTCCGGCAGATGTCTTTCACTACGCCAAGGTGAACACCGGCTGACACTTGCGCCAGGCATGGGGTTCGGTCTGTAGTTGGTCCATCACGCTTAGCGTGCCGATGCAGGCACGTCGTCCTGAAAGGGAGCAGGTGGTGGGTAGTGGCGGATGAAGTGGCCCCAGGGGACCAGGGCCCGGATGGGGAAGGGTCTTGGTTGGGGCGGGGGGTTGCTCT
Source organism: Actinomadura chibensis NBRC 106107 (assembly GCF_001552135.1). Taxonomy (GTDB): domain Bacteria; phylum Actinomycetota; class Actinomycetes; order Streptosporangiales; family Streptosporangiaceae; genus Spirillospora; species Spirillospora chibensis. Next base: position 23,356 of record NZ_BCQP01000060.1, read on the forward strand.
GTTTACGCCTGTGTTCGCTGTGGCCGCCGGGTGGTTGGCCGGGGTTGTGGCGCAGGCTGTGCCTGGGGCTCATCTGGACGAGGGGCAGGTGACCGCGTTCATGGTGGCGGGGACCACGGCCGCGCTCGGGGCCGGGTGGAAATGGTTGCAGGGGTGGCAGCAGCACGAGAGGTTCGTGGCGGAGGGGAAGGCCGCGCCGGTACGGAGCAGCCGGGAGCGGAAGCGGAAGCGGGGTAAGGGCTGAGCTTGGGCTTGGCGCCGCTGTTTGAGAATGGCGGTTTGGCCGCTTGAAGTGTGGCGTTTTGGTGGGCGACATATTGCGGTCGCGGGCAGAACATGTGGCGTTCATCTGTTGATCGCGTCGTGGTTGTAGCCATGGGCGGGTGCGGTCCGTATTCGGGGTCATGGTTTTGAGCGTCGCGCTCGTCGGGTGCACGGTGGCGCAGGCTTCGGTTTCGGGGGACGGGGTCATCGTCGTCGGCGTCAAGGCGGACCAACCGGGTCTCGGGTACCGGCAGCAAGGGGTGTTCCGCGGGTTCGAGGTCGATGTGGGCACCTATATCGCGCGGCGACTCGGGGCGTCGCGGGTGCGGTTCCGGGAAGTGCGGTCGGACAACCGGGAACAGAAGCTGAACGACCATTCCGTCGACCTTGTGCTGGCGTCGTACTCGATCACGCCCGACCGGGCGAAGCTGGTGACGTTCGGCGGGGCCTATTACGTCGCGCATCAGGATGTGATGGTGCGTAGCGGCGAGACCACGATCCGCAGTGTGCGCGACCTGGCGGGGCGGCGGATGTGCCAGGCGAGCGGTTCGGTTTCGACGGAGCGGGTCGTGAAGGGGTTGAGCATTCCGGCGAGGCTCGTGCCGGGGTCGTCCTATAGCGACTGCGTGGCGAAATTGCGCGCCGGGGCGGTCGACGCCGTTTCCACCGGGGATCTGGTGCTGGCGGGATTCGCGGCGAGCGACCTGCACATCCTCAACCAGCCGTTCACCGACGAGAGTTATGGCGTCGGGATGCGCAAGGGCGAGATCGACAGGTGCGAGAAGGTCAACCGGGCCATCACCACCATGTACCAGGACGGGACGGCCGCCAAGCTCCTGCGCAAGTGGTTCGGGAAGAGCCGCATCCCGCTGGTCGACGAGGTCCCGCAGTTCGAGGGCTGCTCGTAGGGGGTCGGCGGACGGCGGCTCGGAATGTCGGAGGCGCCGCCTAGGGTGGCGGCGTGGCTGAGGACAGGGTCGTTTGGGACGAACTCCGCACGGCGGGCTTCCTGCATGCCCTGCGGGACGCGCACCGGGAGGCCACGCTGGTCCTGTTCGGGGGGCTGAGCCGGGCCGCGGGGTTCAAGGAGCGGACGTACGGGGTCGGCGCGTTCGAGTTGCTGGAGAGCCATCTCGACCGCGTCTTCAAGCGCGACCTGGCGGAGACGGTCGTGCGGGACGACCTCAACGGGTCCCCCGGGTGGCGGTACGGGCCGTACCGGGTGCTGCTCAAGCGGCACGAGTTCGGGAACGTCCGGGCGATCCGGTGGGACCGGGACAGTCCCACCAAGCAGGCGGTGGCGCGGCAGGGGTACGTCGACGATCCGCAGTTGGAGCTGCCGCTCGGGATCCAGCGCGACACGCCCGGGGTGATCACGCTGGTCCTCGCGCACAGCGCCAGCGAGGAACCGCTGGAAATGGAGCTTTTCCTGGGGCGTCCCAGGTGGAACGCGGACGGAGGTACGGCCTGGCACTGGATACGTGAGATCGACGACGCCATCGGGCCTGATCCACGTCGTAAGCTCGTCGAGCGGACCATGCCGCTCTGGGACGACGCCGACGACGAGGATGGCGCCGACGACGTCCCCATGCGGCTCCGCAGGGAGACGAGATCGGCCTGACAACGACATCGGCCCGGCAGACCGGATCGGACGCACCGGCGAGGTCGGCCTGGTATTGAGGTCGGCTTGACGGCAGGATCGGGTCGGCGACGAGGATCGGGTTAGCAAAGGGTGGCGCGGGTGCTGTTCGACTGCGAGCGGCTGACGCTCGCCAGGCGGCTCAGGGGCCTGCGCAAGAACCAGCTCGCGGAGGCCGTCGGGACGACGCCGAAGGCGATCGGGCGGTACGAGGCCGGGGTGCAGCGGCCCGATGAGCCGACCGTGAAACGCCTGGCGGTAGCGCTCGGCGTGCCCGTGGCGTTTTTCGGCGGCGGGCGGAGCCCGGTGTCGCTGGACGGCGCCCATTTCCGCTCGCTGCGCTCGACCAGCCAGATCGAGCGCGACCAGGCGCTCGCGTACGGGCGCATCGCCACGGACGTCGTCGCCGCGCTTGAGCGACTTGTCGACCTGCCCGAGGTGGAGCTGCCGGAGTACGTCGTCCCGCCGGACGAGATCGCCGGGAGCGGGCCCGTGGAGGCGGCCAGGCTGGCGCGCAAGGCGCTGGTCGCCGAGCCCGGACCGGTGCCCCACGTGGTGCGGCTGCTGGAGGCGCACGGCGTGGTCGTGCTCGTGCTGCCGGACGCGGCCGAACGGGTGGACGCGTTCAGCGTCGGCGTCCATCCGCGCCCGATGGTCTTCTTCAATCCGGCCAAAGGCGATTACTGGCGTAACCGTTTCGACGGCGCGCACGAGCTCGGCCATTTGGTGATGCACGCCGACGCCGAGCCCGGCGAGAAGATCGTCGAAGATCAGGCGCACCGGTTCGCCGCGGAATTCCTCATGCCCGCGGACGAGATCGGCGACGAACTGCCGAACCGGGCCGACTGGGAACGGCTCGCCGAGTTGAAGGCGGTCTGGGGCGTCAGCATGGCGGCGCTCCTCTATCGGGCGCGCACGCTCGGCGTGATGAAGGAGCCCGCGTACCGGACGGCGATGTCCGCGCTGAGCTCGCGGGGATGGCGGCGGCAGGAACCGGGCCCGACGCGCCCGCTCGAACAACCGACGATGCTGACCCGCGCGCTGGAGATCGTCGCGACAGCGGGCACGGACCGCGACGGAATAGCCGCCTTGGCCCACGTGACCAGAGCCGATCTGGACCTTCTCGTCCCCCACCGCCGCCCCCTCCCCAACAACGCCTGACACCCACAAACGACCGCACCGCAACCCGCCCCGAGCCGCCAAACACGGGAAGCACAGGGTGGCCGACTGACGGTCAGCTCTGAGGGCCCCACGTCCAACCCGGCAACGGAACTGGGAAGGGCGCCAGCAGCCAGCACCGCCCGGCCAGCCGGGTGCGCGCAAAGGAACCGCCACGGCACCCGTCCGGAGAAACCACCGCAGCGACGTGCCCGCAGCAAACCCGGCGATCAACCCGGAGTGGGCCACGCATGCAGGCGCAGAAAGGCGTGGGCGACCTGACGGTCAGCCCGGAGCAAGCCATGACCAACGCGGTAGTGGGCACGAACGGGCCCTGTACCAACCCAGAGCCGGGTTGCCAGGCGGGTGCAGAGAAGCAAGGAAGAACGCCCCAAGAGCCGACCCAACTGCCTGCCCGCAGCGGGCCAGCGGTCAACTCAGGGAGCGGACGCTGAACGGGCAACGGGCGCGGGAGCAACCCCGGTGACCTACGGGGCGGTGTGGGAACCGACCCTGCGGGCTACGGGGCGGGTGCGGGAGTGGGCTCGGTGGGCGGCGTGAGGCGGGTGCGGGAACTGATCGTGTGGCTGGCGGGGAGGTGGGTGTGGGATCCACTCGGGGGGCGTCGGGGGGTGAGTGGTTCGGGGTGGGCGTGGGGAGCGGGGCGGGGATGTTCGGTGCGGGGTTGGAAAGGCGGTGGAGGGCCTCGGGGAGGGTGGGTAATGGGTGTTCTCGCCAATCATGCCGATGATGTGATTTGTAAAGCGGGGGCGGGAGTGACATATCTCTGACGCGAGGTCTCCTGCGCGTCCGGCAATGCCTGTGAGACCCTCCGAGGGTCGTCGTGGCGTACGAGCGCTGGAGAAAAAGTGCTGGACAATCGGGAGGCAGGTCCGACCGCGCTGCGCATGCAGATCGGCGCGCGGCTGCGTCGGATGCGGGAGGACAGGGGCATCGGGCGGGCCGAGGCCGGTGCGGCGATCCGCGGCTCGGAGTCCAAGATGTGCCGACTCGAACTGGGACGGCACGGCTTCAAGCTCCGCGACGTCCTGGACCTGCTGGATCTCTACGGCATCGATGACGAGGACGAGCGGGAGAGCTTCGTCGAGCTCGTCCAGGAGGCGAAGAAGCCGGGCTGGTGGCAGAGCTACGGCGATGTCGTGCCGAGCTGGTTCGAGCAGTATGTCGGCCTTGAGCAGTCGGCGACGACGATCCGCTCCTACGAGGTGCAGTACATCCCGGGCCTGCTCCAGACGCAGGAGTACGCGCGGGCCGTCATCGGGCTGGAGCATTTCGACGCGGGCTACGACGGGCTCGACCGGCGGCTCACGGTGCGGATGACGCGGCAGAAGATCCTGTTTCGCCCGGTCGCGCCGGTGCGGTTGTGGACGGTCATCGACGAGGCGGCGCTGCGCAGGCCGATCGGCGGGACGGCGACGATGCGCGCCCAGATCGAGCACCTGATCGCCGTCGCGGAGGCGCTGCCGAACGTGAACGTCCAGCTGCTGCCGTTCACGGCGGGCGGGCACCTCGCGCTCGGCGGGCCGGTCACGATCGTCCGGTTCGGGGCGGACGAGCTGGACGACGTCGTCTACCTCGAACAGCTCACCAGCGCCCGCTACCCGGAGGGCCGGGAGGCCGAGCGCTACAAGCACATCATGGACCTGCTCGCGATCCGGGCCGCGCCGCCCGCGCGCAGCATCGCGCTGCTCAAGGACCTGGCGATGGAATTCTGAGTTCGACGCCGCCAACTCGAACACTTGTTTGATTCAGCGGGTACAGTGGAGGCATGTTCCAGGCTTCACTGCTGGACGACACGGACGAGCGCGGTCCGCGTCCGCTGAGCGACGCGCGGCGGACGCGGCTGTCCGGCGGCGCCTGGGTGGACGTCCTGCCCGGCTGGATCCCCGGGGCGGACGCGCTGTTCGAGCGGTTGCTGGAGACCGTCCCGTGGCGGGCGGAGCGGCGGCACATGTACGACCGGGTCGTGGACGTCCCGCGCCTGCTCGCCTTCTACGACGAGGGCGAGCCGCTGCCCGACCCCGTCCTGGACGAAGCGAAGTCCGCGCTGGACGACCACTACGCAAGCGAACTGAAAGAACCGTTCCGTACGGCGGGCCTCTGCCTGTACCGGGACGGACGCGACAGCGTCGCCTGGCACGGCGACCGGATAGGAAGGGGCGCCTCTGAAGACACCATGGTCGCGATCCTGTCGGTGGGAACGCCCCGGAGCCTGCTCCTCCGGCCACGCGGCGGCGGCGCGACCGTCCGCCACGAGCTGGGGCACGGCGACCTGATCGTGATGGGCGGAAGCTGCCAGCGCACCTGGGAACACGCCATCCCGAAGAGCGCCCGCGTGACCGGCCCGCGGATCAGCGTGCAGTTCAGGCCCCGCGGAGTCCGCTGACCACGACCACCAAGCCACGACCACCAAGCCACCGGCCAGGGCTCGGGCGGGCGCGTGGAAGGGGTGCGGAAGGGAGGTAAGCGAGCGGCATCGGGCCGCAGGGACAGGTCACCTCATGGCACCATAACGGTGATTCGGGAGGAGGCCCGTTGCTTCGTCTGGTCGTGTCTCAGACCTCTCCGGGGGCGTATCGCACGGTACTGGACGCGCTGCAGGCGCCGATCCCGCCGTTCTCACCCCCCGGACGGCACATCCTGATCGAGCCCGGCCAGTATCCGAACACCGGGTTCCGCAGTTCGGGCGACTTCGTGCTGACGGCCGTCGGCGGGCCGGGGTCGGTCACGCTGGACGGCGCCACCGACGCCACGATCGAGCTGACCGGCAACGTGACGCTGCAGGGCCTCGTCATCCGGAACTGGAGCGCGGAGGGCGCCGCGCTGGACGTCTCCGAGGGCAGCGTCCTCGCCGAGCAGTGCCAGTTCGTGAGCCGGTCCGAGGCCGTGGCGGTGCGGGCGTGGAACGGCGGGCGGCTCGCGCTGAAGAACTGCCGGGTGCAGGACGGCGCGGTCGTGTACTCGGCCGCGTCCGGGGTGATGGAGTCCACCGACGTCGCCGGGCCGGACGGCAACGCGGTCGCGATCCGGATGGGCAGCGCGGTCACGATCCGGTCCTGCCGGATCGAGGGCGCGGGCGGCAGCGGCATCTGGGTGACCGAGGGGTCCAGGCCGCTGATCGAGCAGTGCACGGTGACGGGCGCCGGGGCGGCGTCCGTCCTGGTGGACGACCGGGCGGACGCGGCGGTCCGCAACTCGGCGCTGCACGGGTCGGGGCAGTGCTCGCTCGTCGTCCGCGACAACGCGAACGCGCTCGCCGAGGACTGCCTGATCGCGGACGCGACGCTGGAGGCCGTGTGGGTGACCGCCGGCGGGACGCTGACCGCGCGGCGCGTCCGGTCCGAGTCGCCGCGCCGCACCGGCATCGCCGTCGAGGAGGCCACCGCCACCTTCGAGGACTGCGAGGTCGTCGAGGCGGCGCTGAACGGCGTGTACGTCGGCGCGCGGGGCCGCGCCACGTTCCTGCGCGGCCGGGTGGAGCGCTCGACGGTCGGCGTCCTCGTGGGCACCGGCGGCGACGGGACGTTCGACCGCACCATCGTCGCGGACAGCACGACGTTCGGGGTGAACGCCGACCCCGGCTCGGACCTGCTCCTGCGCGACTGCTCGATCCTGAACAGCGGCGGGTCGGGCGTCCTCGCGGCGCGTTCGGCGCGCGTCCACACGGAGCGGCTGACGAGCGAGGGGAACGCCGTTCCGGACTCGTTCGACTTCGAGCCGGAGGAGCCGCCGACCGCGCAGGTGCGCGAACCGGAGGCGACCGGGGGCGCGGGCCCCGTCCCGCCGAAGGGCGCGGGGCGCGGGCCGGGCGCGGGCCCGGCCGGCGGCGGCGGCGAAGGCACGGCCGACGCGCTGCTCGCCGAACTGGACGCGATGGTCGGCCTCGCCGGGGTGAAACGCGAGATCAGGAAGCTGACGAACCTGCAGAAGGTGGCCGAGCAGCGGCGCCTCGCCGGGCTGCCGCCGGGCCCGGCGATCGGCCGCCACATGGTGTTCGCCGGTCCGCCCGGCACGGGCAAGACGACCGTCGCGCGCCTGTACGGGCGCATCCTCGCGGCGCTCGGCGTCGTCGCGAACGGCCAGGTCGTCGAGGTGAGCCGGGCCGATCTCGTCTCGGAGAACGTGGGCGGGACGGCGTTGAAGACGACCGCCGCGTTCGACCGGGCGCGCGGCGGGGTGCTGTTCCTGGACGAGGCGTACGCGCTGTCCCGCAAGACGTCCGGCACCGACTTCGGGCAGGAGGCCATCGACACCCTCGTCAAGCTCATGGAGGACCACCGCGACGAGGTCGTCGTCATCGCCGCCGGATATTCGGCGGAGATGCGCGAGTTCCTCGCCGCGAACCCGGGCCTGAAGTCGCGCATCTCCCGGACGGTGGAGTTCGAGAACTACAGCCCCGCCGAACTGCTCCAGATCACCGCCGCGCAGGCGGAGAAGGACGGCTACCGGCTGTCCGACGACGCGCGCGACGCGATCCTCGACCATTTCAAGTCCGTCCGGCGGGACGCGACGTTCGGCAACGGCCGGGCCGCGCGCCGGGTGTTCGAGGCGGCGGTGGAGCGGCAGGCGCAGCGCCTCGCCGACCTCGCCGAGCTGCCGTCCGGCGCGGAGCTGAGCCTGCTCCTCGCCGAGGACCTGGACGTCGAGACGGGCCTCGCCGCGCGGTTCGGTGAGGCCCGCGACTCCGACCAGGTCGCGCACGTCCTCGGCAGGCTGATCGGGATGACCGGGCTCGCGGAGGTCAAGCAGGAGATCAGCGACCTGCTGGACCTGCTCGCCTCGTCCCGGCGCCGCCGCGAGGCCGGGCTGGAGGCCGAGCCGTTCACCGGGCACCTGGTCTTCGCCGGTCCGCCGGGCACGGGCAAGACGACGGTCGCGCGGCTGTACGGAGAGCTGCTGGCGGCGCTCGGCGTCCTCGCGCAGGGGCAGGTCGTCGAGGCGGCGCGGGTCGACCTCGTCGGGCAGTACGTGGGGCACACCGCGCAGAAGACGGCGGAGGTGTTCGAGCGGGCGCGCGGCGGCGTCCTGTTCATCGACGAGGCGTACACACTGTCGCGGCCCGTCGACAGCGGGCACGACTTCGGGCTGGAGGCGATCGACACGCTCGTCAAGCTGATGGAGGACCACCGCGACGAGGTGATCGTGATCGCCGCCGGGTACTCGTCCGAGATGGACGGCTTCCTCGCCGCGAACCCGGGTCTGGCCTCCCGGTTCGCGCGGACGCTGACGTTTCGTCCCTACGACGTCGACGGGCTCGTGTCGATCTTCCTCGGCAAGGCGGAGGCGGCGGACTACCTCGTCCCGGAGCCGACGCGGGAGGCCCTCGTCGCGCACCTCGAAGCGCACCGCGACCGGTACCGGGAGGGCAACGGCCGCGAGGTCGACAAGCTGTTCCGGTCGGCGGTCACCGCGCACGCCCGCCGCACCGAGCAACTCGCGGGCGGCGGCACGGAACTGACGACCGAGCAGCTCTCCACCCTCCTTCCGGCGGACATCGCGCCGTGACCAGGGTCGAGCCGCTCGCCACGATCACGGCCGCGACGCGGGCGCTGCTCGTTACGGCGGCGCGGCTCGACGACGCGGCGTGCCGGGCGCCGTCGCTGCTGCCGGGGTGGACGCGCGGGCACGTCCTCACCCATGTCGCGCGCAACGCCGACGGCGGGACGCGGCTGCTGACCTGGGCGAGGACGGGCGTCGAGTCCTACGAGTACCCGAGCGCGGAGGCCCGGGCGGCCGAGATCGAGGAGGGCGCGGGACGCCCCGCGGCCGCGCTCGTCGCGGACGTGCGGGAAAGCGCCCGCCGGTTCGCCGACGCCTACACGCTGATGCCGGATGAGGCGTGGGAGCGAGTCGTCCAGTGGACGTCGGGCGTCCGGCATCCCGCCGCGCGGGCGTCGGACGCGCGGCTGACCGAGGTGCTCGTCCACCACGTCGACCTGGACGCCGGGTTCACGCCCCGCGACTGGCCCGCCGACTTCACGGCCCGGATGCTCGGCAGCGTGGTCGCCTCGTTCGCCCGCCGGGACGACGCGCCCGACCTGCGGCTGCACGCCACCGACACCGGGCGCGACCTCGGCAGCGGCGGCGGCGAGCACGTCGTCGCGGGGACGGAGGCGTCCCTGCTCGCCTGGCTGATGGGACGTTCGTCCGGCGCCGACCTGACCGGCGCCGAGGGGATCGCGCTCCCGTTCCTCTACTGAGACGGCGGCCCCGCCTCCGCCGCCTCCGCCGCGCCCGCGTCCCCGCACTTTCGGGCGATTTCCGGCGCGATTGTCAGGAGTGCACAGTCAAGCCGTCGCGCGACGGTTTATGTGCACAGTTTTCCAGGACGGTCCGGTAAAAGCGTCGCGGGACTCAACGGCAGTCCAGTTCGCCGCTCTGGATCGCCGACACCAGCGCATTCCACTGTGCAGAATCGAGCGCCAGGACGCCCGCCGCGGTATCGCGCGAATCCCGGACCAGCACCGACGGGCCGAGGGCCGCCACCTCGACGCATTCGTCGTTGGTCTGGCTCTGGCTGCCCTTGCGCCAGGACAGCGCCGCCACTTGTTTCGACAGGTTCACGATCCAGCAACCCTCCATCCGATGCCGGCGGGTGCCGTCTCGCCATCCGATCGGGCAAGAACACCCGCCGGGCGAGCACCAAGCAGGGCACAAGAAACCACGACCTTGTGGATAATTTCCCGATCACGAGTGTAAACGGTTCCTGTTATTCCGCCTACACGGGACCACAAGATCACGCTGCGTGCTATGCGGGCCACTCGCCTTGTAGGTGCCTTGCGCGGCTGTCACCTCCGGTGGCGTCGGGGAGGAGTGATACGACGATTTCGCGGTGAAACGGAGTTACGGCGGTCGAGTCAGGCAGCGGCCCCTCGGGCCGGGCCCGGCGGGCCGTCGAGTCGGGCTGGCGGATCGTCGGGTCGGATCGGACGGCGTGGGGTCAGAGTCGGGGCGTCGAGCGGGGCATCGGGTCAGTGCGTCAATCGGGGCGTCGAGTCGGACGGCGGGGAGTCAGAGCATCGGGTCGGAGCGTTGAGTCGGACGGCGTTGAGTCGGACGGCGTCGGGTCAGAGCGTCGAATCGGGTGGGTCGTCGGGTCAGCTCATCAGGTCTTCGGCGGCCTGGCGGAGCAGCGCGATCGACTCGTCGGCCGACAGCGCCGTCTCGCGGAGCTCCTCGAAGGTGTCGCGGTATTCGGGGATCTTCTCGTGGTCGCCGGTGAGCATCACGCTGGTGCCGGGCCGTCCCTCGAGGTAGAGGACGTCGTCGAGATCGCCGTCGAACTCAAGGATGCTGAAGGGGCCGTCGAGCCCGGGGTGCGCGCCCGCGCTGAACGGGATGACCCGGACGGTCACGAGGTCGTCGCGCTCGGCGTCGTCGGCGATGCGGTGGAGCTGGTTGGGCATGATCGCGGGATCGGTGGTGATGCCGATGTGCCGGCGGATGACCGCCTCGTCGATGATGTAGTGCTGCCGCGGCGGGTTCCGCCGCCGGGCGAGCTCCTTCTGCCGCTGGATGCGGAGCTTCACCGCGAGGACCCGGGACCGCTCGGGCGCCCTGCCGGTGGCCAGCACCTCCGCGTATTCGGGAGTCTGCAGCAGCCCGGGGACGACCGTCCCGTGGAACTGCCGGATGTAGGCCGCGCCCGCCGAATAGCCCACGTAGTTGAGGAAGCTCGGATTGAGCTCGCCCTTGTATTCGTTCCACCAGGCGGGCTCCCGCGCGCCGCGGGCCAGGGCCTGCAGCCGTTCCTGCCGTTCCTCCGAGGTGACGCCGTACACCGCCAGCAATGCCTGCAGATCGGTGCGGGTGATGGAGTTCTTACCGCCCTCGACCCGGATGAGCTTCGACGGGGACCATTCGAGTTCGCCGGCGACGTGCTCCTGCGTCAGGCCCTTCTCTTTCCGCAGTCGGACGAGTTCGGCCCGCAGAAGCGCGCTCTGGACGATCGGCCCCTGGTCACTGGTCATCTCAATCGCTCACTCTATGTAGTCGACGCCACTAGGCCGTATGCAATCCGGCAGCTCGCCACCTAGCACGGTACGTCACGCCATCGCGCCACCTGACGTCGCCCCCGCGAGCCCTACTCAAGAAACAGACCCCGTCATATCGCCCATAACTCTGGTCTGAAGCTTCCAGACTGCTGCATGCCCGTAGGCCATGTTGTAATGTGCTAGATAGCAAACTACCAGACTCCGGTATGACAGCGGGCGCGCTGCTACCAGAGGACACGGGCGGCCTGACTCAGGGTGACGCCCGGACGGGGAGGGACGCGACGCGACACCGACTTTTCGGCATCACCAGGAACAGAGAATAGAGTCGCCCGCCGCCTCCCGACGATCACCGGTAGCGAGCCAGGCCGATCGGAGGGAAAGCGGAGAGCGACTCCTCGGGACCGCGTAGACCGTGGCGGCGGGCCTTTACCGGCACCCTGTGAAAACGCAGAAGGACCTGGGCTTGACCTGCCAAAACGTTCTCTGCGGACTCACCCAGTCTAGCCGCGATCACGCGCCGCGGGCTAGTAGGTGAAGGCGACTTCGGCACTCCGGACGATCCCCGGCCGACAATTCGGCCGACCGTTCCGAAGGCGTCCGAGGCGCAATTCGAAGCATGGGGTTCTCGATATGTCAGGACAACTGTTTCATCCCCCTACCTTTGACATCCGCCCCACGAGGAACATCGACCCGTCGAGCCGCATCCACCCTGCGGGCGGCCGCCGCCCCGCGAGCCCAGCGTCCGCCGCCCGGCCGGACGCCAGTCGGGTGCGGTGATGGACGAGCACACCCGACACCACGACCCGGACCAGATCGTCCCCTCCGAACTCGACGCCGCCGCCGACCGGCACCCCGTCCGACCGGCGAGCGCCACCGAGCACCGGGCCGACGCCACCGAGCACCAGGCGGACGCCACCGACCACCGAACCGCCACCGCCCCCGGCGGCACCCGCCCCGGAGCCGCACACCAAGGAACCGCACACCCCAGAACCGCACGTCCCACTACCGGCCACCCCGGCACCGGTCATCCCAGCACCGGCCAGCCAGGCACCAGTCATCACAGGACCGGCCAACCCGAGACCGGCCAGCCAGGATTCGGTCATCCCGGCGGCGGCCAGCCAGGAGCTGGCCATCCCGGCACCGGACAGCCCGGCGGCGGCCAGCCAGGAGCTGGCCATCCCGGCACCGGACAGCCCGGCGGCGGTCATCCCAGGACCGGCCAACCCGGCACCAACCAACCCGGCAGCGGGCAGCCCGGCACCAGCCAGCTCGGGACTGAGACCGGGCAGTACGGGGGCGGGCAGGGGCATGGGTGGACGGGGGTCGGGGGGCAGGCCGTCGCGCGGCGGGGCGGGGCGACCGTTCCGGCGGGCGGTCCGGCGGGCGGTCACCCCGTTCTGACGCCTCCGCTCCAGGGCTTCTGGGGCGCCCTCACCGAGACCGAGCAGGACGCGCTGCTCGCCATCGCGCAGGAGGTCGTCTACCCCGTCGGCACGATCCTGTGGGCCGAGGGCCAGGCCGCCGACCAGGCGGTCGTGATCCAGGCCGGGTCGGTCAGGGTCTCGGTGAACCGGGACGGCCACGAGCGCATCATCGCGTTCCGCCGTCCAGGCGACATCATCGGCGAGCGCGCCGCCCTGCTGATGCGGCGCCGGTCGGCCACGATCGTCGCGATGGGGACCGTCCGCGGCCTGCGGATGACGACCCAGCCCTTCGCCGCCTACCTGAGCGACCATCCGCGGGTGGTCGACGTCCTCGAACGGGAGCTGTACGACCGGCTGACCGAGCAGTCCGGCCGGAGGCAGGCGGCGCCGTACGGGCCCGCCGCCCAGTACGGCTACGGCCCGCGCAACGGGTCCGGGATGCAGTACGCGCCCGGCACGACGCACGGCTACGAGACGGCGGCCGGATACACCGTCCAACCCGGTTACGCCGGACAGAACGGCTACGCGGCGCAGAGCGGGGTCGGGCACACCGGTGCCGCGGGCCTGTACGGGCAGCAGCGTTCCTACGCGACCGCGCCCATGCCGCTTCCCCCGGGCGAGCCGGACGGTCACGGCACGCACCTCGTCCCGGCTTCGAGCATCCCGTACGAGGACGACGACGAGGACAAGGCGACCCAGCCGATGGTGATCAGCCCGTCCCCCTACCCGTCCGCCCAGGCGGGACCGTCCTGGATGGGACGGAACTGCACCATCGCCTACACCGACATCGCGGGCTTCAGCGCGTCCCACCGCAACGACCGCGACCGTCTCGACATGCGGCGCGCCATGTACAGGCTGCTGCGCGAGGCGTTCGAGGAGTCCGGGGTGCCCTGGAGCGTCTGCTACCTGGAGGACCGCGGCGACGGGGCGCTGATCGTCGTCCCGCCCGAGGTCCCGACCGCCGCCGTCGTCGACGCCGTGATCGCGTCGCTGGCGCGGCGGCTGCGCCGGCACAACGAGAAGGCGAGCGTGCCGGTCCGCTTCCAGTTGCGGGTCGCGGTGCACGTCGGCCCGGTCATGCCCGACCCGCCCGGCATTTCGGGCTGGGCGCTGATCCGCACCGCCCGGCTGCTCGACGCGCGTCCGCTCAAGGACCGCCTCGCCGCGTCCGGAGCCGACCTCGGCTTCATCGCGTCCACCTTCGTCTACGAGTCCGTCATCGCCCACGGCCCCGGCTACGTGAACCGCGCCGAGTACGAGCCCATCAGCTGCAGGGTGAAGAAGCTCAAGACCGAAGGCTGGATCCACCTGTGCGGAGTGGGCGTGCAGTCCGCCGTGTGATCCGTCGATCCCGTCCTCCGCCTGACGCCGGCCCGTCCCCCGCACGGGCCGCCCTCGGCCCGACCAGATGCCCCGCGTGCCCCCGCGACGCGGGGTTTTCCGCTTCTCAGGGACCCCCGCCGCCCGCGCCGCCGTCCTAGCCGCCGCCCGCGCCGCCGTCGTCCTGGTCGCGCGGGATGCGCAGGACGAACCGGGCCCCCGAGTCGCTGTCCTCGATGGTGAGCGTCCCGCCGTGCATCTTCGCGATCTCGCGGGCGATGGGCAGGCCGAGCCCGGTGCCCGCCGGGTCGCGCGCCTTGCTGTCGGCGAGCCGCGCGAACCGCTGGAAGACCAGGTCGCGGTTCTCCTTCTGGATGCCCGTCCCGTCGTCGAGGACCTCCAGGACGGCCATCGAGTCCTCCCGCCGCACCGTGATGTCGATCCGGGACTGGGCGTGCCGCTCGGCGTTGTCCAGCAGGTTCGTCAGCAGCCGGACGAGCCGGAGCCGGTCGCCGTGCACCGTCACGCCGTCCTGCAGATGCGGGACGATCCGCTTCGTCCGGTCGGAGCGCGCCACCTCGATCGTGACGAGCGCGGCGAGGTCGATCGTCTCCGTCCCGTGCCAGGCGGCGGCGTCGAGGCGGGCGAGCTGCAGCAGGTCCGTCACGATCGCCTGGAGCCGCTCCAGGCTCTGCAGGACGGACCGCGCCACCCTCGGCCATTCGACGTCGTCCGGGTCGAGCAGCGCCTCCTCAAGCTGCGCGCGCGCGGCGGCGATCGGGCTGCGCAGGTCGTGGGACGCGTCCGAGGTGAAGCTCCGCTGCCGTTCCAGGGCGCTGTCGAGCCGGTCCAGGGTCGCGTTCGCGGCCTCGGCGAGGCGCCTGATCTCGTCCCGGTTCTCCGGCACCGTCACGCGGCGGCCCGACTCGCTCGCGGTGATCTCCGCCAGCTCGGCGCGGATCGCGTCCACCGGCGCGAGGGTCTGGTCGACCGTCCCCCAGGCGCGCAGGCTCACCAGCAGGGTGATCAGCAGCGAGAGGGAGATCAGGACCAGCAGGAGCGCCCCGCTGACGTACCAGGGGGTGTTGGGGGTGGCCGCGTAGACGAGCCAGTCCCCGCCCGGCTGGTAGACGCGGTACGCGAACACCCACATGCAGCCCTTCAGCCCGCGCGGCGGGCAGAGGACGCGGGTGCCGTAGATGTTCGTCGCCGCCGGGCGGAACCCGGCGATGGGCGAGCCGCCCAGCTCGTGGCGCGTCCCGGCGATCACCCGGCGGTCGCCGTCGAGGAGCTGCACGACGACCCCGTCCGGCGCGTCGAGCGGCCCCTCCATCGGCTTGCGGCGCACCTCGTAGGCGATCCGGACCGCCGCGGTGATCGCCTGGTTGCGCTTGTAGTCGCCCGCCCGGCCGTGCAGCCCGACGACGACCAGGGTGCTGAGGATGGCGCAGATCACGGCGGCGACCGTTCCGGCCATCACGGTCATCCGCACCCGTATGGACCATGTGCGCCGTCCGTTCACCCGACCTCCCGCTGGTGAGGTAATCACCGCCCAGATCGAAAACAGTCCTCTGAACAGCAGCGCAGCGCCCAAGAGAGACCAAAGAAATGGTGCGCGGGGGTACGGTCGTCCTAGAAGCTCCAGCGCTGGACCACACCGCTGTTAGCATCGCTCGTTATGGAGCTGCGCCAGCTTGAGTACTTCGTGGCGGTGACGGAAGAGGCGGGCTTCACCCGGGCCGCGGCCCGGCTGCACGTCGCACAGCCCGGGGTGAGCGCGCAGATCCGGCAACTTGAGCGGGAGCTCGGGCAGCCCTTGTTCGACCGGTCCGGACGGACCGTCCGGCTGACCGAGGCCGGGGAGGCCGTCCTCCCCTACGCGCGGGCGGCGCTCGCGGCGGTCGCGGGCGCGCGGCTCGCCGTGGACGAGCTGACGGGCCTCCTGCGCGGGCACGTCACGATCGGCACCATCGACTGGATCAGGTCCCTTGACCTGCCCGGACTCCTCGCCGGGTTCCATCGCGACCATCCGGACGTGGAGATCACCGTCGTCCAGGAGCAGGCGGCCGCGCTGACCGCCGGGCTGCGGGACGGCCGGATCGACCTCGCGTTCCTCAGCCTCGGCGCCGCCGCGCCGGACGGCATCGCGATCCGGGCCGTCATCGAGCAGGACCTCTACGCCGCCGTCCGGTCCGACCATCCGCTGGCGCGGCGGTCCACGGTCGCGTTGCGGACGCTCGCCGAGCACGACCTCATCTGCCTGCCGCAGGGCACCGGGGTGCGGTCCGTCCTGGACGAGGCGTGCGCCGACGCCGGGCTCCGTCCGCGCGTCGCGTTCGAGGCGGGCGAGCCGCCCGTGCTGGCGCAGCTCGCCGCGCACGGCCTCGGCGTCGCCGTGCTGCCCGAGTCGGCCGCCGTGGGCGGGCCGGGCGGGCTGCACGCGCTGCCGATCGTCCGGCCGCGGCTGACCGGGCGGATCGCGCTCGCCTGGCGCGCCGAGGGCCCGCGCGGACCGGCCGCGCGGGCCCTCCTCGCACGCGCCCGCGACCTGCTCCCCCACCCGGCGTCCTGACGCCGGGCCGCGCGGGGACCAGTCAGGCCGCGTTGCGGGCGGCGGACTCCTGGAGGACGCGGCGGAGCACGTCCGGCTTGTTGGAGATGACGCCGTCGACGCCGAGCCCGATCGCCTTGCGCATCGCGGCGGGGTCGTCGATCGTCCAGGTCTGGAGGTCCATCTTGGCCGCGTGGACCTTCTTCACGTAGGACGCGGTCAGGTCGCCGTACGGCGGGTTGATCTGGTCGGCGTAGGCGGCGAGCTTCGGCAGGTCGGCGGTCTTGGGCGTGCCGATCAGCCCGGTCGGGACCTTCGGCAGCTCGGCGTGGAACCGGCGCACCGACTCCCAGTCGAACGACTGGACGACGAGCCGCCGCTCGGCCGGGTCCGCCCGCAGCCAGGTCGGCGCCCCGCGCAGCGACGCGGCGATCCGCTTCTCGATGCCCGGGTACAGCTCCGGGCTCTTGATCTCCAGCAGCAGGCCGAGGCCGCGGCCGTCCATCTCGCTCAGCACCTGGTCGAGGGTGGGGACGCGCTCGCCCTTGAACTTCTTCCCGAACCAGGAGCCCGCGTCCAGCTTCTTGATCTCGGCGAGGGTGAACGCCGAGACCTTCCAGGACTTCCGGCCGGGGAACACCTGCTCCACGTTGGTCGTCCGGGTCAGGGTCGTGTCGTGCATGATGACGAGCTTGTGGTCCTTGGACTCCTGGACGTCGAACTCGAACACGTCCGCCTTCTTGTCCTTGGCGAGGCGGAACGCGGCGAGCGTGTTCTCCGGCGCGTAGGCGGACGCGCCGCGGTGCGCGACGTCCGTGACGTCCGTGGCGCCGGCCGCGGTCGGGGCGGCGACCGTGCGCGGACGCGGTTCGGGAGCGCCGGGCAGGGCCGCCCAGGGCGCGGGCGGCTCGGGCGCCCCTCGGAGCCCGGACTCGGGCGCCTTCCGAGGCGAGGACTGGAGCGGGGCGGCGGAAACGGGACCGGCGGTTGCGGGCGTCGCCGGGACGACGACCGCCGCCGAGGCGGTCACGGCGAACAGCGCGAGACGATTCCGACGGTGCATCTTCACCTCTCGGGAGCCGGGGCTTGACGCCCCCACCATCCGGGCGTCCCGTGACGCCGGAGTTACGGGCCGGTAGCGGACCGTGTACTACCGGCGACGATACGCAACGTGTCCGCGCGACTCCGGTCGGACACGGCCTCTTGGCCAGATCAGGAACCCGCCATGGCCATGTACGGCCCCGCCGCCGCGCCGGGTTCGCGCTACGCCCCGCCGTCGTCCGCGGGATCGTCGCCGGGACGGCCCTCCTTGGCGGACCTCGCCAGGACCAGGGCTCCGAAGAGCACCTTCCGGCTCCGCCGCAGCGCACGCGGCACGCTGACCCGACGCTCCGCACGCTTCGCCCGCTGCGGACGTTTCGCGCGTTTCGCTTCGGGCGCCGGTTCCGGGGACGGAGCCTGGGACGGGACGGCGCGCCGCGTCCGGGGCGTCCCCAGCCGGGTCGGACGGCTCCGTCCGCGCAGGGTCTCCGACCGGCCGAGCTCCCACCTGCCCGACTCGCACAGGTGCGCCAGCTCCAGGACGGCCGCCGACGCCAGCACCCGCGTCTTCTCGCGTTTCGCGAGGTCGCAGAGCCGGGCCGCCTCGTTCACCGGGTCGCCGATCACCGTGTACTCGAACCGCTCCTCCGCGCCGATGTACCCGGCGACGACCGGTCCTGCGGACACGCCGATGCCCGCGTCCAGCGTCGGCACCTCGGCGCGCAGCCGCAGCGCCAGCTCGCGGGCCGCGCCGAGCGCCGCGCCCGCCGAGTCCTCCAGCCGGGTGGGCGCGCCGAAGATGGCGAGCGCCGCGTCCCCCTCGAACTTGTTGATCCAGCCGCCGTGCCGCGCCACCACGCCCACCACGACGCCGAAGAACCGGTTGAGCAGGCCGACGACCTCGTCCGGGCTCCGCGTGTCGGCGAGCCGCGTCGAGCCGGTCAGGTCGACGAACAGGACGGCGACCTCGCGGGTCTCGCCGCCGAGCGTGATGTCGCCGCGCTCCAGCGCCAGGTCGGCGACCTCCTCCCCGACGTGGCGTCCGAACAGGTCGCGGAGCCGCTCGTGGTCGCGGAGCCCGGCGACCATGTGGTTGAACCCGGCCTGCAACTGCCCGACCTCGCTCGCGTCGTACACGTCGACCTCGGTGTCGAGGTCGCCGCGCTCGACCCGCGCCATGCCCGTCCGGACGGCCCTGATCGGGTCGGCGATCGCCCGCGTCGCCATGTAGGTGACGCAGCCGCCCGCGGCCAGCGCCGCGCCGCCCACGCCGAGGATCGTGATCGCGAGCTGGGTGACGTTGATGTCCGGCGCGGCCAGCGCGGCGACCGCGACGCAGATCAGCCCGGACACCGGGATCGCCGTCCCGAGCGTCCAGGCCAGCATCACCCGCGTCGTCACCCCCGGCAGCCCGACCGCCCGCGGCCGCTCCGCCGCGAGCACCAGCGCCGCGGCCGGACGCAGCAGCCGCTCCGACAGCAGGTAGACGATCGTGCCCGTGGTCGCCGCGCCGAGCAGGCAGGTCAGGCCGGTCTTCACCGCCAGCCGTCCGGTGAACAGGACGAGGTCGAGCGCCGCCCAGCCGAGCGCGCCGACCGCCCACAGCGCGCCGACGAGCAGGGTCAGCCGCAGCGGCCCCAGCAGGACGGCGCGCCGCTGCCGCCGGTCGGGCGTCCCGCCGTCCCGGACGAGCCGCACCACCGGCCGCCACAGCCGCAACCCGAGCAACAGCGCCACCGGCACCGCCACCACCGGATATCCGAAGAACGCCGCCGCGTTCACGAGGTGCGCGTGGTCGCGGTCGTCCAGCGGCGGGTCCGGGACGACGAACGTCGCGAACAGCAGCACGACCAGCGACCCGACCGCGTTGGCCACGCCCACGACCACGAGCAGCACCCACCGCACGCGGATCTCGAGCATGCTTCGGCTGGTCACCTGCGCGCCTCCGGAGGGATGGAACCGCTCAGCACGGATCATCCCACGGCGCGAAACGCCCCGACGGTGATCACCGCCGGGGCGTTCTCGACCGCCGCGCTCAGGCGCGCTCAGGCACGGGAGCCCTCCTCGGCCACGGCGACCTGAACCTCCGGAGCCCCCTGCGAGGACCGCCGGACGAACAGCCACCCGAGCAGGACGAGGGCCACCCACGCGGCCATCACGTACAGCGCGACCCGCGTGTCGTGCTCCCACGCGATCGTCACGGTGACGAACACGAAGAACGCCAGCACGGCCCAGTTGGTGTAGGGCGCCCACGGCATCCGGTACGGCGACTTAGGCAGCGCCCCGGACGCCGCCCGCCGCCGGTAGACCATGTGCGCGACCAGAATGACCGTCCACACCGCGAGCGCGCCGCCGGTCGACACCGAGGTGATGTACTCGAACGCCTTCTCCGGCACCACCGCGTTGACCACGACGCCGATGCCCATGACCAGCGCCGAGATCACCACCGTCAGCACCGGGACGCCCCGCCCGTTCAGGCGTCCGAGCACCTTCGGACCGTCGCCGTTCACGCCCGCCGTCCGCAGCATCCGGGACGTCGAGTACAGCCCGCCCGCGTTGCAGGACGACAGCGCCGCCGTCAGCACCACGAAGTTGACGATGTCCCCGCCGCCCGGAATGCCGATCTTGTCGAACGCCAGGACGAACGGGCTCGCGCCGCCCTTGAACGCCGTCCAGGGCACCACGGCCAGGATGACCAGCAGCGACCCGAGGTAGAACAGCGCGAACCTGAGCGGCAGCGCGTTGATCGCCCGCGGGATGTTCTTCTCCGGGTCCTTCGCCTCGCTCGCCGTCACCCCGACCAGCTCGACGCCCAGGTAGGCGAACATCACCATCTGCAACGTCATGATCGTGGCGCTGGCGCCCTCGGGGAACACGCCGCCGTGCGACCACAGGTTGCTCACCGCGGCCGTGTCCCCGGCGTCGCTGAACCCGAAGACCAGCACGCCGAGCCCGACCAGGATCATCATCACGATCGCGGCGACCTTGATCATGGCGAACCAGAACTCCAGCTCGCCGAACAGCTTCACCGAAATCAGGTTCACCACGAACAGGACCAGCAGCGCCACCAACGCCGTCTGCCACTGCTCGACGCCCGGCCACCACTTCTGGATGTAGGTGCCGGCCGCCGTCAGCTCAGCCATCCCGGTCGTCACCCAGATGATCCAGTACGTCCAGGTCGTGGCGTACCCCCAGAACGGACCGAGGAACTCCCGGGCGTACCCCGCGAACCCCCCTTCCGCCCGCCGGTACGTCAGCAACTCGCCGAGCGCCCGCATGACGAAGAACAGCGCGAGCCCGGCCACCGCGTACGTCAGGATCAGGCTGGGCCCGGCCTTGGCGATGTTCTCACCCGCCCCGAGGAACAGCCCGGTGCCGATCGTCCCGCCGATCGCCAGCATCTGGATCTGCCGGGTCCCGAGCCCTCGCTGATAGCCTTCCGCGCTCTGGTCTGGGAGCTTTGCGACCACGCGGCCTCCCTCACATCTCCGGCCGCCCCAGGGGAGCGGCGCTACCCTCCGGTCACGCACCGCTGCGCGTAACCCGGACAGACTAGGAGTCCACGCCACAACACGAAACACACCCCGCCAACCGGTATCTGCCCGGTATCTCACCGTTACGCCCCTCGGCCGATAACGAGTTGGCGCACCGTTGGGCCATCGCGTATGCTCTCGGACGTCGTCAAGACACCCCTCCGAGGCCAGCCAGGCTCGGAGCCGCAAGGTCCTGTGGAGCAGCTAGGAGTGCTCGCCACCCTGTCAAGGTGGAGGCCGCGGGTTCAAATCCCGTCAGGACCGCCAGACGTGCGGCCGCACGTCCTGGGCAGGTAGCTCAGTCGGTACGAGCGTCCGCCTGAAAAGCGGAAGGTCGGCGGTTCGACCCCGCCCCTGCCCACTCCACCAGACCAACCAGAAGGCCCGGAACCACACACGGTTCCGGGCCTTTTGACAACACCCTCGCAACTGGTTGGCCTAGGCACGCGGCGCGTCCAACGAGATGTTGGACCGCGGAACATCCTCGCCGCGTCGGCTAACCGCCCAAGCTCGGACAGCAGCCGCCGAAAACGAGCGAGAGCGCTCATCTGACGGCAGGCGATCCGACCCAGTTGATCGATCTCGAACCAGGGAGCTACGCCGCCTTGGTCCCCGAGCCGAAGCGCTCATTCGCGCGATTCTGGTTGTCGCGCCGTCTCGCCGTTCGCGCGAACGAGCACTTCGGATCCTCGCTGGTCGAGTGTCCGGCTGCCTAGCTCAATCAAGAGGTGAGCGGCGCCGGGAGCTCGAAGGTCGTAATGTCCTCTCCGCGAGCGGTGGCGATGCGCTCGGTCAGCTGGTCGACGTCGCTGGTAGGCACCTGGTTTCCGACGACCAGGTAGGTGAGGAAATCAGCGGCCAGGTTGTAGTTCTCCCTCTTGGTGAGGATGTTGTGGGCCGAGTTGATCAGGACGTCCCGCCAGAGCGGGCTCGTGATCTTCCAGTCGACCTTGTAGGCGCGGGCCACCGCTTCCTTAAGCGTGAGGTTAGGGGCGTGCTCGAGGATCTGGGAGAGCGCCTGGAAGAGCACGATGTGGGTGGCGGGCTTGAAGAGCAGGCCGTGGTTGGCGTCCTTGGCGCGCAGTTCCGGGAGGTTCTTGGTGTTGTCACGGCCGTGCTTGAGCACGGGCATCTCGTCCAGGACGGTCGACCACCATCCCTGAACGTGTTCGTAGCCCTGGTCGAGGAACTCGGTTTCCGGGCGGACATGGGTCTTCTTTTCGTTCAGCTCATCAGCGAGGTCGTAGTGCCTGGCGACGATCTGAACAGTTTCGTAGACCGCGCTGAGGGTGGTGAGCTGAACGCTGCGGTCGGTGATGGTGTTGTTCTTGTAGTTGACCAGGGCTTCGCCCTTGTGGTTCTTGCCTGCGAGGGGGCCATCGTCGTCGGCCAGACGACGGGTGATGATCGCGAAGCCGTCGTCCTCGCTGGTGAGGATGTTGTCGCCCCGGCTGGTGGTCTTGGCGTAGCGGTTGACCTTGTTGAAGATCTTCCGGGTGTGCTGGGGGCCGATATTCGGGACGATGATGACGGTCACTTCGTCGTTGGCGACGTCCTTGACGTACTCGCCGTCGACCGACTTGTTGATGACGACTTCGCGCATCGCGGCGAACCGGTGCTGTCCGTCGAGGAGGACGCGTTCGCCGCTGTTGATCGTGAGGAACCCCAGCCCCTTAGCCATTGAGGACTTGTAGGCTTGCGGGAGGTTCTTGGCGAGGTCGGTAAGGGACTCGAACACCGGCTCTTCATCCGCGTCCAGCAGCAGGATGAGGGCTCCGAAGAATCGGTCCGGGGACTTGGCGAGGTAGGGCGCGATCTCGGTCCGCACGCGGGTGTCGTTCAGCTCCCGCTGCAGCCGCTCCGTCAGGCCACTGGTGGCCCATTCGTCCTTCTCGCTAGCCGGGCGGGCGATCTGGACCAGCTCGAACACCTTCATGGTGGTCACGTAGTAGGGAGTGGACCCCATCTGAGAGCGGATCGCCGTGAGTACAGTGGCCACATTGCCTCCATGTTGACGCACACAGTCTCTCTGTTTGCGTAAACATCATGGAACCACAGGGCGTGTGTTTACGCAAACACGGCGGCTGTATACGTTCAGACCGTGTCGTGGGTCGCCGACGGGGCGGTGGGGCCAGGGGACGACGCCGTGAGCTTGCCTAACGCAGGAGCTGACAACGGCTTTGGGCAGCGCTGGACAGGCTAGGAGCCACGAGGCATCTGTGAGGGTGTCAGGTCGGCGGACAAGTCTGGACGGGTCTGGATCTTGTTCCTGAGACTCGTAATGAACCGGTGTGTCCGATCCTCGGCGAGATCATTCCCCAGGTGACTGATCGCGAAGGGCGGCGTCGATCGCGTCCATGGCACGTAGCGTCGTGATCTCGTCCTCTAGCGGTGTCGGGTCCGTCCACCAGGCGGCGAATGCCCCGCCCACGCTACGAAAAGACATCCTGCGTGGCTTCACGGTCTCTCTGGCGATGCGGCCAGCTCTTTGGAGCACCCTCCGCTCTTCTTCATCGCGGTACTTGGCGGTGTAGTTCCCCGTTGCCCTCAAGTTCTCGACCATCGACGCCGCAACCTCAACGGCCTGCAGTTCATGTTCACCCGAAGCTCCAGGACCCATACGCCTACGATACGAAGACGAGCCGACATCGTCTCCACGACGCATCACCTGGCGCGGCCCCCATCGATAGGCGAAACTGGCCGGTCGACTATGCCCAGCCCCAAAAGGCCAGGCCAGGAGACCGCAGGCTGACGACAACAGTCCCAACCCCTGGTAGCCATCAACATGCGTCCAGCACCGTCCGACCTCGGTAGACATTGTGGCGGCAGGCGGTTGTACTTCTGAAAAGCGAAGGTCGGCGGTTCGAGCCCGCGCCTGCCCACCTCACTGATCGGCGAAAGGCCCGGAACCAGTTATGGTTTCGGGGCCTTGGCAGGAACGGCCTCAGCTAGGACAGGTTTCTGGGTGCCGTTCGCTTCTCGTCCAGGGTGCGTGAGCGTGGAGCGTTATCGTCAGCTTGATGTTGCTCCCGATGATGTGCGGTGGGCGGCGAGGTTAGAAGGGGTGCGACGCGGGTGTGTCGCGGGTCGTGGGAACGTATCCCTGGCTTCCTCAGCCATGGTGAACGCTGTTTGGGGGTGCTGGGGCGGGACGCCGCCAGTTCGGTCGCGCGTTGGGCCGTTTCGTGTTCTGGGGGCGGCTTCGGAGTTGGGGGCGACCGTGATGCGTCCGCTTGGCGAGTTCTTTGAAGCCGCGTGGCAGGCGGGTAATGCGCAGGATGGCAGGCGGTACAGGTTTTTTGCTGTGGCCGGGAAGAGGGGTTCGGTTTTTTCTGGGCGGGTTGGTTCGTGCGGCCGACGGCGGTTGGTTCGCCGTCGGCCGTGGGTGGGCTTACGCGTCTTTTCTGGTTAGAGGGTCTTCCAGAAGGTGTAGTTGTGTTCCTTCGCGAAGTCGATGCGGTGGATGCCTCCCGCGCCGGGGGCGAGGACCTGGGTGGTGCTTGCTCCCTGTCGCCAGGTCGGTGTGCCCTTGCCGTTTGGGTCGCCTGTGCGGGCGAACCTTGTCCAGTAGTCCGTCATTTGAGCGGCCAGGCGCTGCTGGGTGGGGGTCAGGCGACTCTTGTCGAAGTAGTCGGTCTCGAATTGGTATTGCAGTTCGGCGGCGTGGAAGGCGCCGGTTGGGAAGCCCGGGGTCTCTACGTTCGCGACCCACGGCGCCTTGACGTCGGCGAATTCGTAGGCGTAGGTGGGGACCCGAGGCGCGATGGATTGGCCGAAGTCCGTTACCGAACGGGCGAAGGTGGCGTCCGTTACGAGGGCGGACCATGCCTCGCTCGGCGAACCGTAGTTCCGGAGCGGATACCTGGCCAGCACCTTCGGCGCCTTCTCCGCGCCGACGTAGGCGCGCACGCGGGCGGCGTAATCCGTTTCGTTCGCCAGCGGGGGAACGCCCATGAGCTGCTGCGCGGCCTCGAACGTGCGGTATTCGTCGCGCGTCATGCCGTACATGACCGGGACCTTGGCGAACTTCCCTTCGCGCAGCGCCTGCTTCGGTGAGTACGGGAGGACGCCTCCGCCGCCGTAGACCGGGGCGAAGCCGTACTCGGATTCCTTCAGGAGCTTCGACGTCGGTAGCGCGCGCAGGCACGCGGCGGCCGTGGCGGGGGTGGGGCAGCCGAGCCTCTCGGCCACCGCCTGGCCCTGGCGCTCGGCCTTGCTCCGCGAGCGCGGCAGCCAACTGCCGGAGGGGTCGACCGTCCCGTCCCAGTCGGGCCAGTTCTCGACCGTGCACGGACCGCTCTGGACGATCGCCCGCTGGAAGAGGCCCGCGGCATCCGGGGCGGTGAGCTGCGAACACGTGCTCACCCCGCCCGCCGACTCACCGAACACAGTGACGTTGCGGGCGTCGCCGCCGAAAGCCGCCGCGTTGCTGCGCACCCAGCGGAGGGCGGCCTGCTGGTCTTCGAGGCCGAAGTTTCCCGAACGGTTCCTGGCCGGGCCGCCGTCCAGCGAAGGGTGGTCGAGGAAGCCGAAGATGCCAAGCCTGTAGTTCACGGTCACGACGATCACGTCGCCCCGCACGGCCATTTCCCTCGGACGGTAGAGGGCGCCGGAACCATTCCGGAATCCGCTGCCGTGGATCCAGACCATCACCGGCAGCCGTTTGCCGTTCGCGGGCCGCCGTGGCGTGGTCACGTTGAGGTAGAGGCAGTCCTCGCTGTCGCTCGCCTTCTCACCGAAGAATCCCGCGTTCTGGGCGCACGCGTTGCCGGGCTTCGTCGCGTCCCGCGGTGACTTCCAGGGCTTCGCCGGTTGCGGCGAGCCCCATCGGACGGGCGGCGCCGCGTACGGGACGCCGAGGAACTCCCGGTGGTCCGCGCCGACGGTGCCCCGCACCGGGCCCTTGTCGGTGACCACCAGCGAACCGTCACCGGCCGCCGCCGCGATCCCGCCGAACCCGGTCTCGCCGAACCTGGTTCCGCCGAGCCCGGTCGTCCCGAGCCCTATCACGGCGAGACCGCCGATCACGGCCAGCGACGTTCCCCACCCGCGCCGCTTCCGACCTGTATCCATGACGGCTCCCATCTCGTTGCATCGACTCCCTCTACGGTGGCGGGGGCCGGTACACGGGCACAGGAGCCTTTCCTCTAGATCTGCGGTGGGCCTAGCTCTACCCTTCGGCCCCGTCGCCGCGGTGAAGTCGCCCTGGGAACGCGGGCGGCCACTACCTTGAGAAGCGTCCGAACGCCGTGGGGTGTGGGCGGCGGCGAAAGGTTAGGGGCGGGTTGTGGTTCGGGTGTAGTGGGCTTTGGCCTTGGCGCGGTTGCCGCAGGCGGTCATGGAGCACCAGCGGCGGCGGCCGTTGCGGGACGTGTCGAGGAACCACAGGATGCAGTCGGGCGCGGCGCAGGGGCGGAGGCGGTCCGGGGGCGCCGTGGCGAGCAGGTCGAGGTAGGCCCGGGTCGCCAGCCATGCCGGACGCCATGACTCGTCGTCGACGTCCAGGTGTTCGGCCGGGGCGCCGTCGCGCAGGGAGAGGCGCAGCGTGCCGTGCTTCAGGACGGCGTTGACCTCGTCGTCGACGTTCTCGTTCAGGGAGCGGCGGATGGCGGTGCGGGCCGTTCGCAGGGGGGCCAGGTAGCGGTCGGGGTCGTCGGACGGCAGGCCGTGCGCGCGCAGCCAGGCTTCGAGTTCGGCGGGGTCGTCGAACTCGTCCAGCATCGCGTCGCCGTCGGGCCAGCGGGTGTTGACCAGGTCCAGCGGCAGGGGTTCGCCCGTCAGTGGTCTGCGCGCCATGACCCC
Source organism: Actinomadura chibensis NBRC 106107 (assembly GCF_001552135.1). Taxonomy (GTDB): domain Bacteria; phylum Actinomycetota; class Actinomycetes; order Streptosporangiales; family Streptosporangiaceae; genus Spirillospora; species Spirillospora chibensis. Next base: position 50,103 of record NZ_BCQP01000060.1, read on the forward strand.
ATGCTAACCGACAACATGGAGTTGACAAGTTAGGTGGCGGTCTGGCTAACCTAACCGTTGTAAGCGAGTTTAACGGTTAGAAGTCAGGAAGAGGAACGCGCAGATGAACGTCCGTCACCACACCGTTCGGATCAACGGGCTCGACGTCTTCTACCGGGAGGCGGGCGATCCGGCAAAGCCGACCCTGGTCCTGCTGCACGGGTTCCCCACCAGCTCGGCGATGTTCCGTGGGCTGCTGCGCGACCTGTCGGACGACTTCCACCTCGTCGCCCCGGACCACATCGGGTTCGGCCAGTCGGCGATGCCGTCCGTCCAGGAGTTCGACTACAGCTTCGAGAAGCTCACCGAGGTCACCCTCGCCCTGCTCGACTCGCTCGGGCTCGACCGGTTCGCGCTCTACATCCAGGACTACGGCGCGCCGATCGGGCTGCGCATCGCCAGCCGCGCCCCCGAGCGGGTCACCGCCATCGTCAGCCAGAGCGGCAACGCCTACATGGAGGGGTTCACCCCCTTCTGGGACGTGCTGTTCGCCCACGCCAAGGACCGGCAGGCGAACGAGGACGCGGTCCGCGAGCTGCTGGAGCCCGGCGCGACCAAGTGGCAGTACACCCACGGCGTGCCCGCCGACCGCCTGGACCTGCTGTCCCCCGACACCTGGACGCTGGACCAGGCCTACCTCGACCGTCCCGGCAACAAGGAAATCCAGCTCCAGCTGTTCTGGGACTACCAGTTCAACCTCGACGGCTACCCGGCCTTCCAGGAGTACTTCCGCGCCCACCGGCCGCCCGTGCTGATCGCCTGGGGACGCAACGACGAGATCTTCGGGGCCGGGGGCGCCAGGGCGTACGCCCGCGACCTGCCCGACGCCGAGATCCACCTCCTCGACGCCGGACACTTCGCCCTGGAGACCCACGGACCCGAGATCGCCGATCTCATCCGCGACTTCCTCCCTCGCGCGGTCGCCTGACGTCCCGGCCGCGACCCGCCGCCGGAGCGGGGCCCTCAGGGAGGAGGCGGGCGAGGAGTTCGGTCACCGCGGACTCGGCGGTCTTGGTGGCGGCCGGACGGTCGGCGGAGCGGGCCACGGTCAGGGCCGTCTCGTTCAGGGCGGCCAGGAGCATGTGGGCGAACGGGTCGACCAGGTCGGCGGGCAGGGTGCCCTGGTCGGCCACGGCGCGCAGCGCGGTCTTGACCATGCCGAACCCGTAGCGCTCCTCGATCTCGCGCCAGCGCTGCCAGCCGAGGACGGACGGGGCGTCGATCAGGACGATCCGCCGCACCACCGGGTCTCCGGCCAGCCGCACCCAGGCGAGGCAACCCGCGTGCAGGGCGGCCCGGGGGTCGGGGGCGTCCGCCGCCGCGCGTGCGAGCTTGCGCGAGATGTCGGCCTCCACCGATTCCAGGACGGCGGCGAAGAGCGCGTCCTTGCCGTCGAAGTGGTGGTAGAGGGCGCCCTTGCTCAGGCCGGACTCGTCCAGGACGGCCCCGATCGAGGCGCCCTCGTAGCCGCGTTCGGCGAACAGGCGGGTGGCGATCGCGACGAGCTGGTCGCGGGTCGCCCGCCCGCGGGGTGACCGGTGTGCGTCCATGGTCAGCCTTCCGGATTGCCGAACCGACCGTCGGTCGGTTAGCGTATCGAAACCGACCGTTGGTCGGTTTCGCGTGTGGATCCGAGGAGGCGTCCGTGACCGAGCACCAGACCGTCACCACCCGTTCCGGGACGATCGCCTACACCGATGCGGGGTCCGGGCCGGTGGCCCTGTTCGTGCATGGTGTCGGCACGAGCAGCCGGCTGTGGCGCAAGGTTGTTTCGCAAGTTGCTGATCTACGGCGTTGTGTTGCGTTGGACCTTCCATTGCATGGGGGCAGCCCAGCGCGGCCGGGGCAGGACTTCTCGCTCGGCGCGCTGGCCCAGGTCGTCGAGGACTTCTGCGCCGCCCTCGGCCTGGACGCGGTCGACCTCGTCGCCAACGACACCGGCGGCGCCGTCGCGCAGATCTTCGCGGCCCGCAACCCCGAGCTGGTCAGGACGCTGACGCTCACCAACTGCGACGTCCACGACAACGTCCCGCCCGAGGCGTTCAAGCCGACCGTGGAGCTCGCCGCAACCGGGGCGCTGTCGCGGTCGGCGGCGGCCGTGCTCGCCGACCCCGCGCTGTCGCGCGGGGCGCTCGGCACCGGGTTCGAGCGGCCCGCGGACGTCGCCGACGCCGATCTCCGCGCCTACCTGGAACCCGTCCTCGGCACCCCGGAGAACGCCCGCGAGTTCGAGCGGTTCCTCCTCGCCCTGGGGCCGGACGACCTGCTCGCCGCCGAACCGGCGCTGCGGACCCTCCAGGCGCCCACCCTCATCGTCTGGGGCACCGGGGACCCGTTCTTCGACGTCCGCTGGGCCCACTGGCTCAAGGACGCGATCCCCGGCGCGACCGGCGTCGTCGAGGTCCCGGGCGCGCGGCTGTTCTTCCCGGACGAGCGTCCGGACGACCTCGTCCCCCACCTGCGCCGCCACTGGCTCGACCACGCGCCCGCCTGGCGCGCCCGCGCCGAGCGGCCGGACGACGCCGCCGCGATCCGGGAGATCAACCTCGCCGCGTTCCCGTCCGCCGAGGAGGCCGACCTGGTCGAGGCGCTGCGCGCCGACCCGGACGCCTGGATCGACGGCCTCTCGCTGATCGCCGAGAGCGCCGCCGACGGCACGCCCGCGGGCTACGCCCTGCTGACCCGCTGCCGCGTCGGGGACGCCCCGGCGCTCGCCCTCGGGCCCTGCGCGGTCACCCCGTCCCACCAGCGGACGGGCGCCGGTTCGGCCGCGATCCGCGCCGCGCTGGGGGCCGCCCGCCGGATGGGCGAGAACCTGGTGGTCGTGCTCGGCCACGCCGAGTACTACCCGAGGTTCGGCTTCCGCCGCGCGTCGGAGTTCGGCATCCGCGCGTCCTTCGAGGTGCCGGACGAGAACCTGATGGCCCTCGCCTTGGACGCGTCCAAGCCCGTCCCGTCGGGGACGATCCGCTACCCCGCCGCCTTCGGCGTCTGACCTCTCGGCGGCCCGGTCAGAGCTGGCGGAGGGCGCCCCCGTCGACCGCCCATTCGGCGCCCGTCACCTGGACAGCGAGCGGCGACAGCAGGTAGGCGATGACGCGGGCGACGTCGTCGGCGGTGCCGAGGCGGCCGGTCGGCAGGTCGCGCACGGTGCCGACGAAATGGTCGATGGCCTGCTCGACCGGTGTGCCGTAGCGCTCGGCGAGCTGGTCGGCGAAGCCGCCCGGCTCGTCCCAGAGCCGCGTCCGGGTCGGGCCGGGCGTGACGATCATGGAGCGGACGCCGTGCGCGCCGTACTCCCCGGCGAGCGACTTCGACATCGAGAGCAGCGCCGTCTTGGCCGCCGCGTAGTCGACGAGCGACGCGTCCGGGAAGCGGGCCGCCTCGCTGGCGACGTGCACCAGGCCGCCGCCACCACGGGCGAGCAGTTCGGGGATCGCGGCGCGGCTCATCCGGACGGCGGAGTACAGGTTGAGCTCGAACGTGTCCCGCCAGTCGGCGTCGGTCACGTCCAGGAACCCGGACCGCGTCGTCACTCCCCCGGCGTTGTTGACCAGGCCGTCGAGCCGTCCGTAGCGCTCGATCGCGGTACGGACGGCCGTCCGCGCCGCGTCCGGGTCGGTCACGTCGGCGGCGAGGCCGGAGACCCGGTCGCCGGAGTCCGGCGGGGCCGTGCGCGCGACGCCGAGGACGCTCGCGCCCTCCTCGGCCAGCACCCGCGCGGTGGCCGCGCCGATCCCGGCGGAGGCGCCGGTGACGATGAAGACCCTTCCGGTCAGCCGCAGGTCCATCCTCGCCTCACCCGGCGTGCGCGCGCCGCGCGGGCTGAGAGGGTTCGGCGACCTTGGCGCGGAGGAGGCGGAGGGCGGCCTCGGACGGCGACCCCGGCGCCGCGCTGTACATGAGGATCCGGTGGCCCGAGTCGTCCGGCAGGTGCAGCGCCTCGAACTGGAGTGTCAGCTCGCCGACCTCGGGGTGGCGGAAGTGCTTGGTGCCCGACGCGCAGGTCGCCACCGGGTGCTTCGACCACAGCGACGCGAACTCGGGGCTGCGCATCGACAGCTCCCCGACCAGCTCGGCGAGGTCGCGGTCGTCGGGGAAGCGTCCGGCCACCAGGCGCAGCGACGCGATCGCGCGCGTGGCCTCCTCCTGCCAGTGGACGTGCAGGTCGCGGTAGTGGGCGTCCAGGAACAGCATGCGGGTGAGGTTCGGCCGCTCGGCCGGACGGTCCGGCGCGCCGGCCGCGTAGTGCCCGGCCAGCAGGAGGTGCCCGAGCGTGTTCCAGGCGAGCACCTCGGTGCGCCGTCCGAGGACGACCGCCGGGACGTCGCCCAGGGCGCCGATGAGCTGCCGCGTCCCCGGCCGGGCCGCCGCGGGACGGGACGGGCGCCGCCGCCTCCCCGGCGCTGGCCGCGCCAGGTCGTGCAGGTGGGCGCGCTCGTCGGCGTCCAGGCCCAGCGCCCGCGCCAGGGCGTCGATCACGGTCGGGGACGCGTTGGCGCTGTGCCCCTGTTCAAGGCGCGCGTAGTAGGTGGCGCTGACCCCGGCGAGCTGGGCGAGCTCCTCCCGGCGCAGGCCGGGGACGCGGCGGGCGCCGTAGGAGACGACGCCGACGTCGCCGGGTTTGAGGGCGGCCCGGCGGCTGCGCAGGAATTCGCCGAGCGGGGTCCGCTGTTCGCTGTCGGCCATGAATTCACAGTAGGCGGGGCCGGGACGTCCAGCCTCACCCTGCCAGTGCTTGGTTCGCTGGTTTCTGGATGGCGGCCGCGGCCGTCCTTAACGTCTCCGGTCAACCGCTCTCGGATACGGAGGAACAGCCGCATGACCAGCACCGACCAGCACCGGATGACGCGCGCGCAACGGGCCGTCCTGCTCGTTCTGCTCAGCGCGGGTTTCACCCTCGCGGTGGACTTCTCCATTCTCAACGTCGCCCTCCCCGATATCGGCGCGGGCGTCGGACTCGGCCTCGCGAACCTGCAATGGGTCGCGACCGTGTTCGCCCTTTGCGCCGCCGGATTCACCCTTCTGTTCGGACGGATCGGCGACCTGTTCGGCCGCCGCCGCGTGTTCCTCGCGGGAATGGCGGTGCTCGGCGTCGCGTCCCTGGTCGGCGGGCTCGCCGAGTCCCCGGAACTGCTGCTGCCCGCGCGGGCCGCGCAGGGCCTCGCCACCGCCGCCGTGACGCCGACCGCCGTCTCGCTGCTGACGACGTCGTTCCCGGCCGGTCCGCTGCGCGACCGGGCGCTCGGGCTGAACGGCGCGCTGATGGCGGCCGGGTTCACGACGGGCGCGATCCTCGGCGGCGTGCTGACCGACCGGCTGAGCTGGCGGTGGGCGTTCTTCGTCAACGTGCCGGTCGCCGTCGCGGTGCTCGTCGTGGCGCCGCTGGTGCTGGCGGAGAGCAGGCCGTCCCGGCGGCCGAGGCTGGACCTCCTCGGCGCCCTCACCGTCACGCTCGGGCTCCTCGCGGTCGTGTACGGGCTGACCAGGGCGGGTGAGACGTCCTGGAGCGACCCCTTGGTGCCGTCCGCGCTGCTCCTCGGGCTGGTGCTGCTGGCGGTGTTCTGGCTGGTGGAGAAGCGCGTCGCCGCGCCCCTCGTGCCGGTGCCGATCCTGCGGCGGCGCGGCGTCGCGTGGGGGAACGCCGCCGGGCTGCTCGCCTTCGCGACCGAGACGTCGCTCGTGTTCCTGCTCACCCTCTACATGCAGAAGGTGCTCGGGTTCTCGCCGCTGTCGGCCGGGCTGTCGTTCGCCGTCCTCGGGCTCGGGACGGTCCTCGGCGGGACGCTCGCGCCCAGGGTCATCGCGCGGGCCGGCACCCGGCGGACGCTCGTGCTCGGCTTCGCCGCCCAGGCCGCCGCGACCCTGCCGCTCGTGCTGCTCGGCCCCGGCGCCGGGTGGATGGCGCTGCTGCTCGTGGCGACCTTCGCGGGCGGCACGGCCAATCTGGTGGCGATCGTCGGGTTCATGGTCACCGCGACGTCCGGGCTGCCGGACGGGGAGCAGGGCCTCGCGGGCGGGCTCGCGACGATGAGCCAGCAGATCGGCATCACGCTCGGCATCCCGGTCATGAGCTCGGTCGTCGCGGCGCGCGTGCACGCCCTCGGCGGGACGGAGACCGGGTCCGCCGTGCTGAGCGGCGTCCGGCTGGCGATCCTCGCCAACGCGCTGGTCTGCGTCGCCGCGGGCGTCCTCGTCGCCGCGTTCCTGCGGCGGCCGCGCCCGGACGCGCCGGTACGCGGATCCGGGGGCAAAGGTTTCGCTGCGAGCGGGCAAGCGTTCGGCGATCACTGATCCAGTGGACGCCGCGCGGGCACCGTCCGGTGATGAGCGAGCGGCGTCCGGACGGCCGGATCGTGCTCCGCGACGTGCGGATCTTCGACGGGGTGCGCGACCGCGCCGAGCCCGGCCACGTGGTCGTCGAGGGAACCAAGATCAAGCGGGTGGCCGACCGGCCGGAGGCGGACGTCCCCGCCGGAGCGACGGAGATCGACGGCGGCGGGCGGACGCTCATCCCGGGGCTCAGCGACGCGCACGCCCACGTCCTGCTGGCCGGTGCCACGCAGGCCGAGCTGATGCTCGGCGGCGCGGGCGTCGGGTACCTGAAGGGCGCCGCCGAGGCCGAGGCGATGCTGATGCGCGGGTTCACCACCGTCCGGGACATGGCGGGCGACACCGGCGACCTCAAGCGGATGATCGACGCGGGCCTGCTGCCCGGCCCGCGGATCTACCCGAGCCAGGCGGGGCTGTCGCAGACCGGCGGGCACGGCGACTTCGGCATGGTCTACGACGTCCCGACCGTCCTCGGCGGGACTCCGGCGCGGGCGGAGCGGCTCGGGCTGATGCGGATCGCCGACGGGACGGCGCAGGTGCTCGCGGGCGTGCGCGAGCAGCTCAGGAAGGGCGCGTCGCAGATCAAGATGATGGCGGGCGGCGGGGTCGCGTCCGCCTACGACCACCTCGACGTCCTCCAGTACACCCCGGACGAGCTGCGCGCCGGGGTGCGGGCCGCGTCCGACTGGGGCACCTACGTCGCGGTGCACGTCTACACCGGCGCGGGGATCCGGCGGGCGGTCGAGGCGGGCGTCCGGGTGATCGAGCACGGCCACCTCGCCGCGGAGGACGACCTCAGGTTCATGGCCGACCGCGGCGTGTGGCTCTGCACCCAGCCGTTCGCCGAGGACGACCACGAGTACGCCGACCCGGCCTCGGCGGCGAAGAACCGGGAGGTGTGCCGGGGCGTGGAGCGCGTCTTCGGCTGGGCCCTGAAGCACGGCGTGCGGCTCGCCTTCGGCACCGACCTCATGCTGGACCCGGCGAAGAGCACCGTGCAGAGCGAGATGGTCGCGCGGCTGGCCGGGCTGGCCGGCGGTCCGGTGGCGGGGCTGCGGATGGCGACGTCCGGGAACGCCGAGCTGTTCCGCGAGTCCGGCGCCCGGGACCCGTACCAGATCCCGACCGCCGCCGACGTCGCCGCCTACGGCGACGCACCGCACCTCGCCCGGCTGGGCGTCGTCGCGGAGGGCGCCTGGGCCGACCTCCTCCTGGTCGACGGCGATCCGACCAAGGACTTGACCGTCCTAGCCGACCCTGACGCCAACCTCAAGGTCATCATCAAGGACGGCCGGATCTACAAGAACACCTTGGCTTAGGCGTCCGCCCGCTCTCGATCAGGTGTTGAGCGAGGACGAACGGCGGCCGCGGCCGGGCTTGCGCTTGGCCGCGTCGTGCGAGTTCCGAGGACGTCCGCCCTGCACGGCCGCCGGCCGCTTCCGCGAACGCCCGTCATCGCGCTTGGCGTCCCGAACGTCGTCGCGCCGGGCCGCCGAAGCGGGCTTGCGGGCGGTGTCGGCGGGAGCGGGACGGGACGGTGCGCGCGCCCCGGTGATGCGCGTCAGCTCGGGGTCGCCCGGACCGACGTCCGCCGAGCGCGGCCTGATCCCGGCCTTCGCCATCAGGTCCTTCACCTCGCGGCGCTGGTCGGGCAGGACGAGCGTGACCACGGTCCCGGTCCGGCCCGCGCGGGCGGTGCGGCCGCCCCGGTGGAGGTAGTCCTTGTGGTCGGCGGGCGGGTCGATGTTGACGACGAGGTCGAGGTCGTCGATGTGGATCCCGCGGGCGGCGACGTTGGTGGCGACCAGCACGGTGACGTCCCCGGCGTGGAAGCCGTCCAGCGCCCGGTTGCGCTGCGACTGGGTCTTGCCGCCGTGCAGCGCGGCGGCGCGGACGCCGCGCGAGGTGAGCTTGCGGACGAGCCGGTCCGCCGCGTACTTCTTGCCGACGAACATGATCACGCGCTCGTCGCGGGCGGCGATGTGCACGGTGGTCTCGTGCTTGTCGGCGTCCGTGACGTGCAGCAGGTGGTGCTCCATCGTGCCGACCGCCCCGGCGGGCGGGTCGACGGAGTGGGTCACCGGGTCGCTGAGGAACCGGCGGACGAGCGTGTCGACGTTCCGGTCCAGCGTCGCGGAGAACAGCATCCGCTGCCCGCCGCCCGGCGTCTGCTCCAGAAGCCGGGTGACCTGCGGCAGGAAGCCCATGTCGGTCATCTGGTCGGCCTCGTCCAGGACGGTCGTGCGGACCCGGTCGAGGCGGCAGTCGCCGCGCTCGATGAGGTCGGCGAGGCGTCCGGGGGTGGCGATCAGGACGTCGGCGCCGCGGGCGAGGGCGTTCGCCTGCCGGACGAGCGACATGCCGCCGACCACGGTCGCGACCCGCAGGCCGACGGCGTCGGCGTACGGCGCGAGCGCGCCCGCGACCTGCTGCGCGAGCTCGCGGGTGGGGACGAGGACGAGCGCGAGCGGCGCGCGGGGCTCGGCGCGGTGCCCGGCGGTGCGGGCGAGCAGGGCGAGGCCGAAGGCGAGGGTCTTGCCGGAGCCGGTGCGGCCGCGGCCGAGGACGTCCCGTCCGGCGAGCGCGTTCGGCAGCGCCGCCGCCTGGATCGGGAACGGGGACGTCACGCCCTGCCGGGCCAGCTCGGCGTGGAGCGGCGCGGGCATCCGCAGGTCGGCGAACGACGCGGCGGGCGGGAGCGACGCGGCGGCCGGGCCGGACGCGGAGGACGCGGCGGCCGGGTGGGCCGGGCGGGCGGCGTCGGCGCGGGGACGCGCGGGACGGCGGCGGCCGGGACGCTGGCGCGGCGCGGACGAGCGTTTTCGGGAGGTCTGCCGGGAGTCGTCGGGCATGGTGGTCGAGCCTTCCTCGAAGCGGCGCGTGTCGAGGAAGTGCTCCGCCGCCGCCACGAACGGGGCGCGCAGGGTTCTCAAGAACGAACCGGATGCCGGCCGGCGGAACAGAGGCCGCGGGCCGTGCTGGAAATCTGGACGGGCGGCACGCGGGGCGGACGGCGCCGAGGTGCCGTCCGCCGCGCGGCCTTCACGATCAAGCGTGCGCGATCACAAGGGGGTGATCAGGAGGGGACGATGTTCTCCGCCTGCGGGCCCTTCTGGCCCTGGGTGATGTCGAACGTCACCTTCTGGCCCTCCTGGAGCTCGCGGAAGCCCTGCGTCGCGATGTTGGAGTAGTGGGCGAAGACGTCGGCGCCGCCGCCGTCCTGCTCGATGAAGCCGAAGCCCTTTTCGGAATTGAACCACTTGACCGTACCGGTGGCCATGTCGTCTCCTTCTGGTCGGTCCCGCTCGCACACCGTGTGCGGGCGAGCACGCCGCGATGGCCCATCCGGAAGATCCAGAACAACAAAAAATGCGCCTGAGGTCAGATCCGACAGGCGCATGAACATGTCTATGGGAACCGCAACTCCCGCACGGTACCACACGGGGCGGGATCCGGACGGCGGCCGGGTCGCGACACGAGATCGATTCGGCGTCAACTGCCGGGGTGACCCTACGCGGCTCCCGTCCACGGCGCATACTGCGGTTATGAATTCCTCCCGTCCCACCCGGCGGCGGCACCTGCCGACCAGCCCTTTCCCGCCTCCGTCCGCCGCTCCGCCCGTGCAGCAGTTCGAGCCGAGCGACCAGGTCACCCACGACAAGTACGGCCTCGGACGCGTCGTCGAGGTCGAGCCGGGCGGCGCCGTCGTCGTCGATTTCGGATCCGGCAAGGTGCGGATTCCCGCCCCGTACGCGAAGCTCTTCAAACTCTGACAGCGATGCCCGGCCCGCACGGAACGCCGGGGAAACCCCGGAATCGGGGCCCGTCCCGGAGAAATGGCCTGATGTTCCCCTACCGGCCGGGCACGGTTCACCGACCGAGAGTCACACGGCCGCCGGTTCACCGGCGGTTGGTTCGACGGCCGTCGATTTTACGGCCGACAGTTCCCAAAATGTCGTTCCGCAGCCGTGATATCACCCGCCGTGATCCCCGCCCGGCGGCGTCACGTTCGCGTGGACGGTGGCGGGCGGCGGGACGATCCGCGCCTCAGCGGGCTCGTCCGGCCGAGAGGCCGCCCGCCGGTCCTCCGCGAGCTGGACGAGACGGGCCGCGGTGTCGGCGAACAGCAGCAGATGGCGCGCGGCGGCCGGGCTGAACGGCCCCGCGCCCGGCCGGCCGAGGACGGCGAGCACCCCGCGCGTCGCCTCCCCGGTGTCCAGGGGCAGGATCAGGATCGGTCCGGGCGGCAGCTCGGTGAGCGTCTGGTCGGCGGCGATCCGCGCGGACAGCGCCCGCCGCGAGCTGAACGCCCGGCCGAGCATGGACCGGCCGCGCCGCACCGTCAGCCCGCGCAGCCGGTCGCCGCCCTCGCCGACCGCGACGGCGATCCGCAGGGTGTTGGCGTCCTCGGCGGGCAGCGCGACGAACGCCAGCGGGACGTCCGCCATGGCGCGGGCGCGCTCGGCCACGAGGGTCAGCAGGCCGGTCAGCGAAGCCCCGTCCAGGACGGCCTTCATCAGGTCGAACGAGGCGGCCAGCCGCCGCGCGTCGGCCGCGCTCCCGGAAGCGCCGCCGGACGTGTTGGGCGGACCCCACAGGGTCACCGGAAGATCGTCGCCGGTCATGTCGTCATCCCGCATTCCCCCTCGTGACCCCGCCGCCCGGGACGGATCGGCGTGTCGGCGGCGGGGCGCCGGACCCGACCGGCCCGAGGAGGACCGAGCGTCGAGAAACCAGGGGACGCGTGCTTGGCCGCCCGCATCGAGAAACCCTCGTCGGCCCCGAGTGTACGCCCGGAATCCCAGGGGGGAGGGCCGCGCCGCGTCCCGTGACGTACACTCGCGATGCCGAGTCCGTTCCCCGCGCGGGCCGCTCTGCCGGCGCCGTCCCCGGCGACACCGGAAACCGGTCCACGACGATCGGAACGGGCCCGCATGGCCCGGTGCACATAGGGAACCAACGCGGCAGTACGGCTGAACCGCGCCTGGTCCGTGAGATCGGCACTGTGGCCCGTCCCCGGTCCAGGCTTGTTTCTTGATCGGAGTGCCCAGTGACCACCGCGTCCGCACAGCATGACGCCGAAGACGACCAGGGGCCGGTCCTGCGCATCGGCCGATGGCAGTTGCCGGCCGGTCGGGCGGCGACCGCGCAGGCCCGCCGGACGGTCCACGGCGCCCTGCGCAGATGGGGCCTCGGCCCGGCGGCGGGCGACCTCACCGACCACATGACGGCGGTCGTCCAGGAGTTCCTGGCCCGCACCGCCACCCGGGCCCGCGAGCCGATCCACCTGCGGCTGGAGCTGCGGGCGTCGGCGCGGCTGCTGCTCGGTGAGATCTACAACGCGTTCCCCACCCCGCTGGAGTCGGCGCACCGCGCGCTCGACCGGGGCTGCCCGGGACGCGGCATCGTCGCCCTCACCTACGGGCGGCGGCCCGCCCGCGACGGCCGCTGGTACATCCATTCCTTCACCTGGTGGCAGCAGCCGGAGGCGGCCTCCGCCGACCAGTAGCCGCCCGCTCCGGACCGGGCGCGGGGCCCGGAGTGTCCGGGGTGAAACGGCGGGAATGGGCCTGGTGTCCGCTCCAGGGGGGTGAGGATGACCGGGCAGGTGGACGATCGGTCGGGCACGGCCCGCGACCGTCTCGTGGAGGCGATGAACGCCGGCGTCCTCGCCACCGACGAGTCGGGCCGCATCACGGCGTGGAACCCGAGGGCGGAGCAGATCCTCGGGTACGCGCGCGGCGAGGTGCTCGGCAGGCGGATGCACCGGTTCCTGCACCGCGACCCCGAGGGGCGCGTCCCGCCCGAGCGGCAGTGCCGCATGCTGCGCGTGCTGCACACCGGCGTCCCCGACCAGGGGGACGGCCAGCGGTTCGCGCACCGGGACGGGCGCCTCGTCACGTGCTCCTGGTCGTCCGCGCCGATCTACGCGTCCGGCGCGGACGGCGCCGGGCCGGTCGCCGGGCTGGTGACCGTCTTCCAGGACGCCGCCGGCCGGGACGCCATCGAGCGCGAGCGGCGCGACCGGCTGGCCCGGGAGCGGCGGGCGAACGCGCGGCTGCGGCTCGTCGCGGAGATCACGACGGTGCTGTCGTCCACGCTGAACGAGGAGGAGCTGCTGCGCAGGCTCGTCCGGCTGGTGGTGCCCGCGCTCGGCGACTGGGCCGAGGTCGACCTCCTCGTGCCGGACGGCCGCGTCGAGCGGGTCGCCGCGACGCACCGCGAGCTGTCGGCCGCCGACATCGCCGCGCTGGAGGGGCCGCTGCCGCCGCTGCCCCGGGCGCCGCGCGGGCCGCTCGCGCAGGTCCTGCGGGGCGGGGCGGCGGTCGTGGTCGGCGGCGGCGCCGACGTGCGCTCCGATGAGCCGCTCGGCGCCGCGCAGTACGAGCTGTTCCAGGTCATGGACGCGCAGAGCGCGATCATCGCCCCGCTCGCCGCGCGCGGCGAGACCTACGGCGCGCTGACGCTCGGCTACTCCCGGCCCGGCCACGGCTACGGGCCGGACGACCGGCTCGTCGTCGAGGACGTCGCGCGCCGCACCGGGCTCGTCCTCGCGAACGCCCGGCTGTACGCGGAGCAGCGCAACACGTCCGAGGCGATGCAGCGCAACCTGCTCGCGCCCCTGCCGCAGCCGGGCGACCTGCGGCTCGAAGCGAGGTACGTGCCCGCGACGCAGGTGAGCTGGGTCGGCGGCGACTGGTACGACGCCTTCGCGCTCCCGGACGGCGCGACCGGCCTCGTCATCGGGGACATCGTCGGCCACGACCTCCCGGCGGCGGCGCACATGGCGCAGGTCCGCAACATGCTGCGGGCGCTCGCCTGGGACATGGCCCAGCCGCCGAGCGCCGTCCTCGCCCGGCTGGACGGCGTGATGGCCGCCGTCAGCGACGCCGACCTCGCCACCGCCGTGTTCGGCCGCGTCGAGGGCGGTCCCGGCGGGCCGTGGCGGCTGCGCTGGTGCAACGCCGGGCATCCGCCGCCGCTGCTGGTCACGAGCGACGGCGGCACCCGGTTCCTGGACGAGCACGGGCTGCTCCTCGGCGAGCCCGACCTCACCGGTCCCCGGCCGGACGGCGAGTGCGTCCTGCCGCCGCTGTCCACGCTGCTGCTCTACACCGACGGGCTGATCGAGCGGCGCGGCACCGACCTCACCGACCGGCTGACCAGCCTGCGCAGGCACGGCTCCCACCTGGCCCAGCTCCCGCTGCCCGACCTGTGCGACAAGCTGCTGGAGCGCGTCGAGCCGAGCGGCGAGGACGACGTCGCCGTCCTCGCCCTGCGCGTCCCCGCCTGATCCGCGCCGCGTCAGGCGGGGCCTCCGGCGGGTGCCGGGAGCGGTTCGGCGGGCGCGGCGGCGTCGTCGGCGGGGACGCGTCCGGCGAGGACCTCGCGGGCGCGGTCGCGGTCGAAGACGCCCTCCCACCTGCTGACGACGATGCTGGCGAGCATCTGCCCGCACAGGCTCACGATGCCGCGCATCATGGACAGGAACCGGTCCACGCCGAAGATCAGCATGATCCCGGCGATCGGGACGACGCCCGTCGTGGACAGGCTGGCGGCCAGCAGGACGAACCCCGCCCCCGCGATCCCCGCCCCGCCCTTGGACGTGATGAGGAAGACGGCGAGCAGGCCGAGCTGCTGCCACACCGACATCTGGATGTCGAACGCCTGCGCGATGTAGAGGCCCGCGAACCCCATGTAGAGGCAGACGCCGTCGGAGTTGAACGCGTACCCGGACGGGACGACGAGCCCCACGATCGGACGCGGGCAGCCGAGCCGCTCCAGCTTCTCGATGAGCTGCGGCATGACGGCCTCGTAGTTGGCGGTGCCGAGGGTGATGAGCAGTTCGTCCTTGAAGTAGCGGTACAGGGGCAGGACGCGGATGCCGCACAGCCGCGCGACCACGCCGAGCACGACCAGGCAGAAGACGATGCCGGTGGCCCAGAACAGACCGACGAACGTGCCGAGGCTGGTCAGCGTCTTGGGCCCGAACTTGCCCGTGGTGTAGGCCATCGCGCCGAACGCGCCGACCGGCGCCAGGTACATCACCAGCCGGACGATCCCGAAGACGGCCTCGCCCACCCGCTCCACGCCCCGCGCGATGGGGACGGCCCGCTCGCCCATCATCTTCAGCGCGATGGCGAACAGCACGGACACGAGCAGGATCTGCAGGACGTTCCCGTCCACGAAGGCGCCGACCACGCTCTCCGGGATGATGTTGACGAGGAAGTCGTACCAGTGCTGGTGCTCTCCGGCGGCGGCGTACTCGGACGCCTTGCCGGTGAGCTTGATCGCGGCCGGGTCGGCGTGGACGCCGTCGCCGGGGCGCAGCACGTCCATCACGACCAGGCCCATGACCAGCGCGATCGTGGTGATCGCCTCGAAGTAGACGAGGGCCTTGACGCCGACGCGGCCCATGCCCGCGAGCGCCCCGGCGGAGACGATCCCGGTCACGATCGTGCAGAAGATCACCGGGCCGACGAGCATCCGGATGAGGGAGATGAAGCCGTCCCCGAGGGGCTGCATGGCGGCGCCCGCGTCCGGCGCGAGGAGGCCGAGCAGGGCGCCGAGGGCGAGGGCGACGAGGACCGTCAGCCAGAGCTTCGTGGTGAAGGCGGTCCGCAGGACGGACGTGGCACCGGACATCGCTCACCTCTGTTCGTCAGACGCACAGTTGTACGCCGGTTAGAGAGCGAGTGTGACCGACGTACCGGCGCGGGTCAAGACTCCGGCGGGCCACGACTTGCGGCCCCAGGGCGGGCCTAGGCGGACGGGACGAAGTCGATGTCGCGGGAGATGGCGTCGGCGGCCTGCACGACCAGCGGGACGAACCGCTCGTGCAGCTCGGCGACCGAGACGCGTCCCGCGTTGGCCGACACGTTGATGGCCGCGATCACGGCGCCCGACCGGTCGCGCACCGGCGCCGCCGCCGACCGGACGCCCTCCTCGCGCTCGCCGTCCACGACCGCGTAGCCCTGGTCGCGGACGCGTCCGAGCTCGGCGGCCAGCGCGTCCGGGTCGGTGATGGTGTTCGGGGTGAGCGGGTCGAGCCGCATCGCGGCGAGCCGCTCGCGGCGGACGTCCGGCGGCAGGGCGGCGAGCAGGACGCGCCCCATGGACGTGGGGTGGGCGGGCAGCCGCGAGCCCACGTTCAGGACGATCGACATGCTGCGCTTGGCGGGGACGCGGGCGACGTAGACGATCTCCTCGCCGTCCAGCGTGGCCGCCGAGCACGACTCGCGCACCTCCTCGGCCAGCCGCCGCATGTGCGGCTGGGCGCGCTCCCAGATCGGCAGCGAGGCGAGGTACCCGTAGCCGAGCCGCAGGACGCGCGGCATGAGCCGGAACCGGCGGTCGTCCACCTCCGCGAAGCCGAGCCGGACGCAGGTCAGCAGGATGCGCCGGGCGGTCGCCCGGGACAGGCCGGTGAGCTCGGCGGCCTCGCTCACGGTCAGCGTCGGGTGCTCCGCCGAGAACGCCTCCAGCACGCGGAACGCCTTCTCGACGGAGTCGATCACATCCGGGTCCTGCCTTGACATTCCTTGACTCCCGACTCCAAAGTAACTACCGACGCACGGACGTTCGTCAGTAGAACGAACTCCGCGGACAGCTCCCAGTCTGCGGCATGACGGAAGGGCCATCGTGACGGAAGGTCTGCTCTACGTCCTGTCGCAACCGCGCGACGGCGGCGAGGACGCGTTCCACGACTGGTACGACACCGAGCACGGCCCCGCGCGGCTCGCGCTGCCCGGCGTCCGCCAGGGCCACCGGTACCGGGCCGCCGACGGCGCGGCGCCGTCCTGGCTCGCATGGTACGACCTTGACCTGGGCGTCCTCCAGACTTCGCGGTACCGCGCGCTGCGCGACCGGCGCAGCGCGCGGGAGCGCGCCGTGATGGCGTCGCTGGAGACCCTCGACCGCCGCGTCTACGAGCTGCTGGACGACCACGGCGTGCCCGCCGCCGCGCCCCCGCCGCTCCTGCTCGCCCGCGCGATCACCGTCCCGCCCCGCGACGAGCCCGCGTTCCACTCCTGGTACGCCGAGGAGCACGTCCCCGCCCTGCACGCGCTGCCCGGCTGGCGCCGCACCCGCCGCTACGTCCTCCGGGACGGCGCCGCGCCCCGCTTCCTCGCCCTCCACGAGATCGACGACCCCGCCGTCTTCGCCACCGACGCCTACCGCGCCGCGACGGACACGCCGTGGCGCGCCGAGGTCATGCGCACCGTCACCGCCGAGGAACGCCGCACGTTCGCCTACCACAACAGCTTCCAGCCCAGCGGTGCGCCCGCACGCTGACCCAACGCCATCTCAACCGGGGGAATCCATGCCTGCCCGCGTCGCCGCGTTCCGGCCCGCCGACCTGACCGCCGAGCAGCGCGAACTCTACGACCGCCTGCTCGCCAGCGCCCGGGCGACGTCCAGCCGCCCGTTCCCGCTCGCCGACGAGGAGGGACGCCTGCGCGGCCCGTTCAACGGCATGCTGCTCAGCCCGGGACTCGGCGACGCGCTGCAGGAACTCGGCACCGTCGTCCGCTACGGGACGGGGTTCACCGCGCGCCAGAAGGAGCTGGCGATCCTGGCGGTCGCGGCGCACGAGCGGTCGGAGTACGAGTGGACCGTCCACGCCCACGCCGCGCTCCACGCCGGTTTCACCGAAGAGCAGCTCACCGCCGTCCGCACGGGCGCGGACTGCCCCTTGGACGACCCGGCGGAGGCGGCCGTCCTCACCGCCGCCCGCGAACTGGCCGCCACCGGCGACCTCACCGACGACGCCTTCACCGCCGCGACCGACGCGTTCGGCCTGACCCGGCTGTACGAACTCGTCACGCTCGTCGGCTACTACCGCCTGGTCGCCACCCAGTTGCGCGTCCTCCGGGTGACCGAATGAAAATGGCGGCCGGGCTTTCGCTCGACCGCCATTCCCTCACCGCGTATTACTGCACCTGCAGGTCGACGCAGGCGTAGAAGGCGTTGGCGGTGTCGGCGATGTTCCACACCGCCAGCACCTTCTGCCGGCCGGTCACGCCGCCGAGGTTGACGGTGTGGGACGAGCTTTGCCCGTTGAACGTCGCGAGGCGCCGTCCATTGAGGAAGTACTCGTAGCTCTTGGTGCTGTGCTTGGCGGTGAACGTCCAGTTGAACGTCACGGAATTGCCGACCGTGGTGGGCTTCCAGGGCTTGCTGTCATCGTCGAGGTCGGCGAACCGCGAGTTCCCGCCGCTGCAGCTCTGCAGGCCCTTGGGCCCTTCGACGCTCTGCGGCTCCCACTGGATCTCTCCGCACTGGACGACGTGCTGCGCGCACTGCGCCTGCCGGCTCGAGGGCGCGGACACGTACCCGTGCGCGAGAGCGGCGGTCGCGGGCAGGACGACGGTGACCAGCGGTGCGATTCCCACGCCCGCCGCGACCGCGGCGAGCCTGCGCTTGGACGACTTCATGCGGGACTTCCCTGTCTTTCGGGGGTGGGCAGGGCTTTCGTCAGGCCACCGGCTCCGCGCATGGACGCAACGCCATTGTCGGCATGGGAGCCGGGCGCTCGAAAAGGCCCGTAGCGTCTTTGCGCCGGGCCGGTGGCGGGGGGCGGGCTTTGAGCGCTCAGCCGACAGGAATTCTCCTGTCAGGTAGTGGAACGTTAACCCTGCGTCCCCTCCCCGGCAAGACCGCCCCGCACCCCCGAATCAACCCCCAATATGCCCCCGCAGGTAGCCGACCAGACCGCCGACCAGAACCCAAATATTCGTCACAACTTCCAACCAACGCACCTCTATATCGGCGAACATTGTCAAACTCGCCCGCCAGGCAAAAGCACCCGCTAGTCAGGGGGGTGTGAGGATTTTGAGCATTTGGGTGGTGGGGGTGGTCCAGGGGTAGTGCTCGGCGTGGGATCGGGCGGTGGTGCGGCGGGTTTCAGGGGGGAGGGTCAGGAGGGTCTCGGTGGCGTCGGCGAAGTGGGACGGGGTCGGCGGGGCGGCGATTCCGGCGTTCGGGGTCAGGAGTTCGCGGGCGGCGCCCCGGTCGGCGGTGACGACCGGGACGCCGCAGGCCAGGGCCTCCAGGACGGCCAGGCCGAAGGACTCGACGGGGCAGGTCGACAGGGCGACGTCGGCGGCCGCGAGGAGGCGGACGACGTCGGTGCGGCGGTGGACGTGGCCGTGGAAGCGGACGGGGAGCGACTCGCGGGCCGCGTAGGCGCGCAGCGGGGCGTGGAGCGGGCCGCTGCCGATGACGTCGAGGTGGACGGGGACGCCCCGGCGGCGGAGTTCGCGGAGCGTCGTCAGGGCCAGGTCGGGGCGCTTCTCGCGGGAGAGGCGTCCGAGGTGGACCAGGCGGAACGGTCCAGGGGCGGGCGCGCGCTCGGACGGGCGGAAGGTGGCGAGGTCCACGCCGAGCGGGACGCGGTGCAGCCGGGGCGTCCCCACGCGGGCGAACTCGGCGGCGGCGAACGCCGAGGTCGTCACGACCGCGTCGAACATGGTCGCAAGGCGGCGGTTCCAGCGGTCGGTGAGCGGGGCGACCGACAGCCCGGCGGGCAGGCGGGGGGCGAGGATCGCGTCGAGCCGCTCGTGGGAGAACAGGACGGCGCGGACGCCGTGGCGGCGGGCCCAGCGCGCCGCCACGGTGAGGCTCGCCTTGTCGGAGACCTCCACCACGTCCGGTTCGAGGCGGGCGAGGACGCGCAGCACCGGACGCGGGTCGAGGACGAGCCGGTACCCCGGCGCGACCGACGCGCCGGGAACCGTGATGAGCAGCCCCTTCTCGCTTTCCGTCCGGGTGTGGGAGCGGCCGGGGACGACCAGGGCGCGCTGGTGTCCGGCGGCGGCGTAGCCCGCGCCGAGCATGTCCACGGCGGTGCGCAGCCCGCCGGACACCGGGCTGTACAGGTTGGCGAGCTGGACGATCCTCATGCCCCGACCAGCGCCCGGTAGGTGGTCGGACGGCCGCCCGCGGCGACGGTCAGGTCGATGGCGGAGAGGGCGGCGCGGCGGAGGCCGGGACGGGTCAGGTCGGCGGGGTGCAGGGCGATGCGGAACGGCATGCGCAGGCGCGCGAACGTGCGGGCCGCGTCGACCATCAGCCGGGCCCCGGCCCGCTCCCCCGTCCCGCCCGGACGGTGCGACAGCGCGGGCATCCGGCGGATCGGTCCGCCGGGCAGCCGGTGGACGGCGAGGTGGCTCGTCCAGTAGGCGAAGCCGAGCGCGGCCAGCGCGTGCCGGGTGCCGGGGGACGCGAGCCAGCCCGGCGGCGTGAAGCCGACGACGTCGATGCCCGCGTCCGCGAGTGATTCCAAGCCCGCCCGGAGCCGCTGCCTGGCCTGCTCCTCGGTGAGCGTCCAGAACTCTCCGGCGCCCCTGACCAGCACGCGGTTGACGCCGCGCCGCCAGGGCGTGCCGCCGGGGACGCCCTCGTGCCGGTATCCGTGCAGGGCGAGCTCGTGTCCGCGCCGGGCCGCCGCGTGCAGGTCCTCGACGAGGTCGGCGTCGTCGGGCAGGGCCGGGCCGTCCCCGAACGGGCCGGGGATCAGCAGGAGCGTGCCGGGCACGCCGCGCTCGTCGAGGTCGGCGAGCCAGCGCCGGGCGGCGGACGCGGTGTCCGGCGCGACGTCGTGCACGGACACGACGAACGGGAACCCGCTCATGCCGCGTCGTCGGCGCGCTGGACGGCCGCCTCCCGCACGCACGCGCCGCCCGCCGCCTGGAGCGTCGCCTGGAGGTAGTGGTCGATCAGTTGCTCGCACACGACGTCCCAGCCGCGTCCTTCGACGGAGGCGAGGGCCCCGGCGGCCAGGCGCCGCCGCAGGCCCGGGTCGGCGGCCAGCGCCGCGACGGCCGCGCGCAGCCCGGCGCCGTCGTCGGGCGCGTACAGCAGGCCGTTCACGCCGGGCCGGACGAGGTCGAGCGGACCGCCCGCGGCGGCCGCGACGACCGGCACCCCGCAGGCGAGCGCCTCCTGGACCGCCTGGCAGAACGTCTCGTCGGCGCCGGTGTTGACGAACACGTCCAGGGACGCCATGAGCCGCGACAGCTCGGTCCCGGTCTGGAAGCCGGTGAAGACGGCCCGCGGCATGAGGCGGCGCAGGCGGCGCTCCTCGGGTCCGGCGCCGACGATCACGAGGCGCGTGCCGGGCAGGTCGGCGAGCGTCGCGAGCATCCGCGGGCGTTTCTCGGCGGCGAGGCGTCCGACGTAGCCGACGAGGACCTCGCCGTCCGGGGCGAGCGCGGCGCGCACCCCGGCCGAGCGGTGCGCGGGGTGGAAGCGGCGGCGGTCCACGCCGCGCCCCCACAGCGACAGGCGCGGGACGCCGCGCCGGTCGAGCTCGGCGAGGACGGGGGCGGACGGCGCCAGCGTCCGGTCGGCGCGCCGGTGCACGCGGCGCAGCCACCACCACACGGTCGGGTCGGTGCCGCGCAGCCCGTAGCGGCGGGCGAACCCGGCGATGTCGGTCTGGAAGACGGCCACGGCCGGGACGTCCAGCCGCTCGGCCGCCGCGAGCCCGGACACGCCGAGCATCATCGGCGCGGCGAGGTGGACGACGTCGGGCGCGAAGTCCCGCAGCACCGCGGTGACGCGCCTGGTCGGCAAACCGACGACGACCGACGGGTAGAACGGCAGCCGGACGCCGGGGACGAGCTCCACCCGCGCCCCCGCGTACGACTCGGGGCCGGGGCGGGGCGCGACGACCAGCGCCTCGTGCCCGCGCGCGGCGAGCTGTTCGAGGACGCGGCAGACGGAGCCGGTGACACCGTTGACCTGCGGGAGGAACGACTCGGTCACAATGGCGACTTTCACGGCACACAGGGTGACCGTCCCGTACGACCTTCCAACCGCTCGTATCGTCCGAAAAGACGAACAACACGAAAACCTTGCATCCGTCCATGCCGCGCGAGCGGCGGTTTCGCGCGGGGGGCGCGCTCGCGCGGGACGGAGGCCGGACGGCCCGCCCGGCGAGGCGGTTCGCCGCGAGGGAGGCGTGCCGCGAGGGGGGCGTGCCGCGAGGGGGGCGTGCCGCGAGGGGGGCGTGCCGCGAGGGGGGCGTGGTCCGCGCCGCCCGCCGCGCCCTCCCCGGGGAGGGCGCGTCCTGGGAAGGCGGCGCGGGAGCCGGGGGTGACCGGGCCGCGTCCTTCCCAGGGAGGTCGCGGCCCGGTCAGTTCAGATCAGCGTCGTGTCGGGCACTTCTTCCAGGCGAAGTGGTAGATCGTCCTCACGCCGCCGTCAGCGGAGTCGAACGACATGAAGCTGGTCTCGTCGGGGTCGGAGGTTCCCTTGTCGACGCGCAGCTCAGTGTTGATGTTGAAGTTGCGGTCCTCACCGCAGGGCTTCCAGACGAGGGCGGCCACCGGCGTGGTGTCGGTGAACTGCCAGTTGTCGGCGTACTTGCCCTTGACCGTGTGGCTGGCGACACCGGTCTGGGACATGCCCTGGTGGTAGTAGCTCGCACGCTCCAAGCCGGAGGCGCCGTCGGCCAGGTTGGCGTAGCCGCGGTAGTCGGCGCTGGCGATCGCGTAGGTGAAGCCCTGCGGGATGTGCACGCCGAGGCTCAGCTGGCAGTTCTTGCGCATGTCGGTCGGCTTGGACTTGCCGCCCGCCTGGGCCAGGTAGTCACTGTAGGTGACGGTGAAGGCCGTGTTGTCGGCCGCCGGCGCCACCGCGGCCGTCCCGGCGCGGCAGCCCGAGCCGTTGACCGTGAGGACTTCCAGCGTGATCTTGCCGGGGGGCGGCGGGTCGTTCACGGCGGCCTGCGACGTGCCGGTCGTCAGCGCCAGGGCCGAGAGGCATGCCGCCGACGCGGTCACTGCTTTGCGCATTGGTCGTTCTCCTTCAGGGTGGGGGTTGCGGGGCTACTAGCACTTCTTCCAGGCGAAGTGATAGGTCGTCTTGATGCTGCCGTCGGTGGAGTCCATGGCCATGAAGCTGACCTTCGACCCGTCCGAGGTTCCCTTGTCGAGGCGCAGCTCCGTGTTGATGTTGAAGTTGCGCTCCTCGCCGCACGTCCGCCAGACGAGCTGGGACACCGGCACCTTGTCGGTGAACTGGAAGTTGTTGTCGTAGGTGCCGGCCAGGTTGTGCGTGATGTATTGGGTCTCTGTGTTGCCCTGGAAGTAATAGGTGACCCGCTGAATGCCCTTGACGCCTTGGTTCAGGAAGGCGTAACCGCGGTAGTCCGTCTGGGCGATGGCGTAGGTAAAGCCCTGGGGGACGTGCACCTTCATCGCGATCTGGCAGTTCTTGCGGAAGTCGGTCGGCTTGGACGAGCCGCCGATCTGCGCCATGTAGTCGCTGTAGGTGACCGTGAAGGCTTCCTTGTCGTCCGAGATGGCGACGGCAGCGGTTCCGATGGGACAGCCCGAACCGTTGACGGTCGCGATCTCGATGGTCACCCCGTCGGGGCCGCGGACGAGACGCGGGACGGCCGCGGCGGCCGGCGCGACGGACGCCGCGGTCAACGCGAGCGCCGCGGATCCCGCGGCGACGAGTGCGATCCCTTTACGCATGCGATTCCTCTTCGTCGGGAGGGGAACTCTTTTTTCTTCGAATATCGAAGAGGCGGGCGCCGGAAATCCGGATTTAAAACAGCGCCCGTCAATGGACGTAGATCCAGGATCTCAACGGAGAGTAACTTTGCGCCCAAGTGTTGTCAATCGGCAGCTTTTAACTTTCCCGGGGCGCTTGTGATCGACGAAAGGGGGGACGCCGTTCGACCTGATCATCGATTATCGAACGTCAATGCTGGCATTTTTGACAAGGACCGTTCCATCACATGCCGGAGCATTCTGAAACGGCCCGGCGGGCGGACCGTAAAGGGTGTTTCGCACCGGCGGAAAACGGCCGGACGAGGCGTCCGCACGACCGCGTCGAACGTGTCCCGTTCCGGCCTAAAGACCGGTTGACGTGATCTGTGCGAGCAGCCCGTCCACGAAGGCGGCCAGGCCGCGGGCGTAGGTGTCGCGCGCGGCGGTCTCGGGCCAGACGTCGCCGATGGCGGCGAGCCGCGGCACCTTCGCCGCGTCCAGGTCGCCCAGCCGGGCGGGCGGCAGGTCACCGGCCCGGCGGCTCGCGGTGTTCGCGCGGACGAGCACCTCGCCGACCGTGTAGTAGTACACGCTGCGGAAGAGGTAGACGGCCTGCGCGGGCGTGCACCCGCAGTCCTCGGCCCCGGCGACGATGGCCTCCACCATCCAGAGGGCGTCCTCGTCGATGAGGCCGACGAAGCCGTCGGTCGTGACGACCTCGGCGACGAACGGCCAGGCCGCGGCGGCGTCCCGCATCGCGACCGCGCCCGCGACGATGCGGTCGCGCGGGTCGTCCGGCAGCGCGGGCCGCTCCATCCGGCCGAGGTGCTCGCTGAGCAGCAGGACCAGCAGCTCTTCCCGGTTCCGGACGTGGTGGTACAGCGTCGTCGCCCCGACGCCGAGCTCGGCGGCCAGCCGCCGGACGGTGAGCGCCTCCCAGCCGTCCCGGTCGATGAGCTCGCGCGCCGCTGCCAGGATCCGCGCGCGCGACGTCCGGGGCGGACGGCCGGTGCGGCCGCGCGGCGCGGGCTGTCGGGGCATCGTCCCATCATGCCGTCCCGGCCCCGGCTGCCGCCGGACGAGGGCGGCGGTTCCCGGCGGCCGGTTCCCGTGCTACTTTCGGAACATGTTCGAAAAGTCGTGGAGCACCGCTCCCGGCGGGGCCGCCGGGGCGCGGGCGCGCGGCGGCGTCCGGGCCGGACCGGCCGGGCCGGAGCCCGCCCGCGCACCCGTCCGGCGCGTTTTGAGCGGCCTTGAATTCACTCTTGCATCGGGCCCCGGTACGGCGCTGGCCGGACCATTCCGCGCCGGAAAGGCGGCACCGGCGAAACCGCCGCCGCCTTTCTTCGGACCGGCCGCTGGCGCGGCCGCAATTGGCGGCGGAGCGGCGCCGCCATATCGCACCGCCATATCGCGCCGCGATCCCCGCGCGGCCGATTGCGAGACGCGGGCGACGCCTCGTCGCCCGGGAAGGGAGCGGCTTTGAAGACCGGATCGGGGACGCGGCCGGGGCGGACGCTCGCCGTCGTGGCCGTCGTGCAGTTCATGGTGTCGCTCGACCTGTCCGTCGTGAACGTCGGGCTGCCGGAGATCGGGGCCGGGCTCGGCTTCGGCCCGGTGGGCCTCACCTGGGTGATCCACGCGTACGCGCTCACCTTCGGCGGGCTGCTCCTGCTCGGCGGCAAGGCCGCCGACCGGTACGGGCGCGGGCGCGTGCTGCTGCTCGGTCTCGGGCTGTTCGGGGCGGCGTCGCTCGCGGGCGGGTTCGCGCAGGCGCCGGGCCACCTCGTCGCGGCGCGGGCCGCGCAGGGCGTCGGGGCTGCGGCGCTGGCGCCCGCCGCGCTGGCGCTGCTGGCGGCGGCGTTCCCGGCGGGCCGGGCGCGCGTCCGCGCGTTCGGGATCTGGAGCGCGACGAACGCGGCCGGGGGCGCGCTCGGCGTCCTGATCGGCGGCGTGCTCACCGAGTACGCGGGCTGGCGCTGGGTGATGTTCGTGAACGTCCCGATGGCGGCCGCCGCGCTGGCCCTGGCCGCGCGGGGCGTCGCGGGAGGCCCGCCCCCGGCGCGCGGCGGACGCCCGGACGCGCTCGGCGCCCTCCTCGCCACGGCGGGCATGACGCTGCTGGTGTTCGGCGTCGTCCGCACCGACCGGCACGGGTGGACGTCGCCGGCCACGCTCACGACCCTGGCGGCGGCCGTCCTGCTGCTGGCCGCGTTCGTCCAGGTCGAGCGGACGACGTCGCGCGAGCCGCTGCTCCGCCTCGGCCTGTTCCGCAACCGGTCGGTCGCGGGCGCGAACGCCTACAACCTCCTCGTCGGCGCGGCGATGGCGTCGGCGTTCTACTTCATGTCGCTGTATCTCCAGCGCGTCCTGGCGACGGGGCCCGCCCTGACGGGGACGATGTTCCTCCCGTTCGCCCTCGGGGTCGTCGCCGGGTCGGTGCTCGCCGTCAGGCTCGGCTACCGCCTCGCCCCGCGGACCCTCCTCGGCGCGGGCGCGCTCCTCACCGCCGCCGGGTTCGCCTGGTTCGGCCTGATCAGCCCGGACGGCGCGTTCGCCACCGACGTCCTCGGGCCGTCGATCGTCGCGAGCGTCGGCTTCGGGCTGTGCCTCGGGCCGCTCGTCTCCACCGCCACGGCGGGGGTCGCGTCCCGCGAGACGGGCACGGCGTCGGCCCTGCTGAACAGCTCGCGCCAGCTCGGCGCGTCGCTCGGCCTGGCGGCGCTGGGCACCGCCGCGCAGCACCGCACGGGGGCGGCCGGCACGCCGTCCGCGCTCAACGACGGCTACGCCCTGGGCCTCGCCTTGAGCGCCGTGCTCCTGGTCGGCGCGGCCGTGCTGGCGCTGGTCGTGCTTCCGCGGGCGTCCGCCACGTCGTCCGAGCCGCTCTCGGCGGAGCCGGAGTCGGAGCCGGAGCCGGGACGGCGGCGGGCCCACAGGGCGTAGCCGAGGAGGACGGTCCCGGCCAGCAGCGCGCCCGCGGCGGCCGGGACCAGGAAGCCGAAGCGCAGCCCGATCGAGGCGGTGACGTCGACGCCGGGACGGCCGTCCAGCCGCATGACCACCACGGACCAGGCGCCCCCGGTCTTGTCCCAGGTCAGGGTGCGGGTTCCGGTGCCCTGGGCGGTGGCGACCCACAGCGGCCGCCCCGCCGGGGCCGGGGCCCGCGCGGCGCCCGGGACGCGCGCGAACGTCGCGCGGAACGGCTTCAGGCCGGCCGATCTGAAGTCGTCGTAGGCCGTCCCGCGCAGGTACGCCTCCACGTCCGCCTTCGGCCCGATCCCCACGAACACCGGCACGGACGGGTCGGACGGCCGGACGACGATCCGCACGCGCGCCGCCTCGCCGATGTCGGGGTTCGGGTCCGCCGCGTGCGCCCGGTCCATCCCGACGTCGATCTCGTCGGTCTTGAGCGCCGCCGTCGGCGTCCCGAACCGGTGCTGCGAGGTCGAGAAGTAGCCGCCCTCGGACGCCTGCAGTCCCCCGGCCGCGCCGAGCCCCGCGCCCGCGATGAGCAGGACGGACGAGGCCGCGCCCGCGAGGAGCGGCCGCCGCCTGCCCGGAGTCCGGGTCCCGTGTCGTCGTCGCGCCGTCATGGTCGCTCCCTTTTTAGTACGACTGTGTTACAACGGCGATGGTAACACAGGTGTGCTATAAAAAGTCCATGCCAAAAGTCGTGGACCCGGTGGAGCGCCGGCTGGAGGTGGCGGCGGCCGTCTGGCGGGTCGTCCGGCGGGACGGCCTGGAGCGGGCGTCGGTCCGCAACGTCGCCCGGGAGGCCGGGCTGTCGGCTGGGTCGCTCCGGCACTACTTCGCCACCCAGTCCGAGCTGTTCGTCTTCACGCTGCGGATGATCATGGAGCGGATCGAGCGGCGGATCGCGGCGCTGCCCGCCGAGCCCGACCCGCGGCGGCGGGCCGAGCGGATCCTCGCCGAACTGCTGCCGATGGACGCCGAGCGCGCCGCCGAGAACGAGGTGTGGCTCGCGTTCACGTCCAGGTCGATGGTCGATCCCGAGCTGCGCGCGCTGCGGAACGAGGGCTACGACGCCCTGCGGGCGGGCTGCCGCAGGCTCGTCGAAGCGCTCGGCTCCCGGAACGTCGAGTCCGAGACCGACCGGCTGCACGCCCTGGTCGACGGGCTCGCCGTGCACGCGGCGACGCGTCCGGACGTCGCCACGCCGGGCGCCATGCGCGCCGCCGTCGCCGCCCACCTCGACTCGCTCTCCTAGGAGAGCGAGCCGGAAGGCGGCGCGGGTCAGGCGGCGCGGGTCAGGCGGCGAGGCGGGTGAAGACCATCGCGTGGTCGGACGCCGGGTCGTCGCGGCGGGCCGCCGGGTCCTCGGTCACCGACGGGAGGGGACCGTCCTGGGCCCGCAGGGTGTGGACGTCGAGGGCGCGCCCGAGCAGCGCGTGCGACACCAGCAGGTGGTCGATCAGCTCGTGCCGCCGCTGGAACACGCGGGAGAACCGCTCCGCCTCGGGGATGCGCGGGGCGAGGTTCCAGAGCCGGGCCCCGTCGCCCTTGTCGGGATGGTCCGCGCCCGCCGTGCCCAGCTCGGAGCCGGGCGGGCCGAGCAGGATCTGCGTCGTCGCGGCCGTCGGCTCGTCGTTGAGGTCGCCCATCACCATCACCTGCCGGGACCGGCCCTCGCCCGCGAGCAGCTCGTCGGCGAGGGCCCGCGCGGTGACGGCCTCGGCCGTCCGCCGGTAGAGGGCGTAGGCGGCGACGCGGGCGCGCTCGCCCTCGTCGCGCGGCTGGAAGCGGTGCCGCCCGCCCGGTCCCGGCGGGAACGACAGCAGCTTGCTCTTCAGGTGGAGGGCGACGAGGTCGAGCTCCCGGCCATCGGCTTCGGTGACGCGGACGGCGAGCGCGCCGCGTCCCATCCGGTCCGCCGTCCCGCCGTCGTCGCCCGCCTGGATCGCGGCCAGCGGACGGGGGAACCCGGCGCGGTCCGCGATCACCTCCAGCGGGAGCCGGGACAGGAACCCGACCCGGATCGGGTGCTTCTCCTCGAAGATCGCGGACGTGGTGTGCGACCAGCGCCCGTCGAGGCGGCCCGCCAGCTCTTCGAGCGCGTCCGGGTCCCCGACCTCCTCGACGGCGAGGACGTCCGCCCCCGACGCGGTGATCGTCGCGGCCAGGCCCGCGAGCTTGGCCTCATAGGCGGCCCGGTCCTTCGGACCGAACTCGCCGCCCGGCTTGAAGAGGTTCTCGACGTTCCACGTTCCGACCACGGTCATGATCGCCCCCAGCGCCGATGGTCCATTTGCCCTGATACCCGTCATATCCCCAGGAACCCAAATGACCACGACATTTGGCCGGGTGAGGCCGCCCTGGCGCGGAGGCCGGCAGGAGCGGGGGTCAGAGCAGGAAGAGGATCGTCACGCCGAGGACGACGTCGATCACCGCGCACGCCTCCGCGTACGCGCGCCACACGACCTTGTCCGCCCGGTGGAGGACGACGTCCCAGGCGGTGTGCAGCAGCCACCCGGCCGCCACCAGGGCGATCTCCGTCCGTCCGCCGGCCGTGATCGCGGCGGCGGCGAGCGCGGCGTAGCACGCGAGGCCCGCGAGGTGGGCGGCGAGCAGCCGCCGGTCCGCGAACTGCCGCCGGGCGAGCCCGATGACCAGGTACTCCGCGCCGAGCGCGACGAGCAGCAGGGCGGGTGGCAGACCGGGGTCGAACCACGAGTCGAACGTCAGGACCAGCGCGAGCAGCGTCGGCCAGCGGTGGGGCAGGGCGCGCAGGACCCGTCCGGCCGCCGTCGCGGGCGCGGCGCGCCCGCCGTACCCTGGCCGGACGCAGTCCCGGCGGCGGGCCGCGGCGCGGACGCGGCCGAGCGCGGCGGATTCCGGGGGGTGATGCGTGTGGGTGTCCATGCCGAGAGTGTCCGGCCGGGCGGCGCACGCGCGGCAGGTGCGCGATGTCATCGGATTCCGTGAAGACCGCCCTGCCGGAGCGTGCGTCCGGACGGCTCGGCCGGGCCCGCCTCATCACGCTGCTCTGGATCGCCACCACGTTCTGGACGAGCCTCGTCATGCCCGGCATCGGGATCGTCCGGGAGCCGCGCGCCGTCCTCGCGGTGACCGGGACGGTCGGCGTCCTCGCCGTGACCGCCGCCCTCGGCGGGGTGCTGTACGCGACGGTCACGCCGTCCATGCCGGGACGCGTCCGGCGGCGGTGGGCGGCGGCGTTCACGGCCGCGTCGGCGGCGTCGGTCGTGCTGGTCGGGCCGGTGGCCGCCGGACGCTGGGACACCTGGGCCTGGCTCGCGGCGAGCATGGTCGGCGCCGCGCCGCTGCTGGTGCGGCCGGTGCGGGCGGCCGCCGTGGCGGCCGGGTGCACGGCGGCGAGCGTCGCGGTCGGCGCGGCGACCGGCGGCTCGGCGCGGGACGCGGCCCTGGTCACCGGTCTGATCGGGGCGTCGGTCGCGGTCGTCAACTGGCTGCCGGTGTGGATGTGGGGCCTGCTCGCCCAGGCCGAGGCGGGACGCCGCGCGGAGGCGCGCCTCGCGGCGAGCGAGGAGCGGCTGCGGCTGGCCCGCGACGTGCACGACCTCCTCGGCCATAATCTGACCGTGATCGCGCTCAAGGCCGAGCTGGCGGCGCGGCTCGCCGACCGGGACGGGGACGCCGCGCGGGCGGAGGCCGAGCAGATCCGGGAGATCGCGACGGCGGCGCTGGAGGAGATGAGGCAGGTCGTCCACGGGTACCGGAGCGTCGACCTCGCCGAGCAGCTCGACGCGGCGCGCCGGGTGATGGAGTCGGCCGGGATCCGCTGCTCGGTCGAGGGCGCGCCCGCGTCGGTGCCCGGGGAGGCCGCGTCCCGGCTGGCGCCGGTGCTGCGCGAGGCGATGACCAACGTGCTGCGGCACAGCCGGGCGACCCGGTGCGAGGTCGTGATCGCGTCCGGGCCGGGGGTGAGCACGCTGACCGTCCGGAACGACGGCGCGGCGGACGCCGCCGCCGATCCGCGCAGCTCAGGGCTGCGCGGGCTGGCCGACCGGCTCGCCGAACTCGGCGGCGGCCTCGCCGTCCACCGGGACGGGACGTGGTTCACGCTGACGGCGACCGTCCCGTCCACGGCCGGGGACGACCGGTGATCCGCGTCCTGCTGGCCGACGACGAAGACCTGATCAGGTCGGCGCTGGCCGCGCTGATCTCGCTGGAACCCGACCTTGAGGTCGTGGCGGAGGCGCCCGACGGGCGGACGGCGGTGGACGCCGCGCTCCGGCACCGTCCGGACGTGGCGCTCGTCGACCTGGAGATGCCCGGCCT
>NZ_BCQP01000061.1 GCF_001552135.1 Actinomadura chibensis NBRC 106107
CCCGCCGTGGTCACCGCCATGGCGGTCGCGGCCGCGCTCCCCGTCCCCGCCGCGGCGGCGGCGCCCGTCCCGGCCGGTCCGGCCGCGGCGCGCGCCGCCGACCCCGCCTTCGACTTCAACGCCCCCAAGGTCCTGGCCACCAACCTGACCGTGCCCTGGGGCCTCGCGTTCCTGCCCGACGGCAGCGCGCTCATCTCGGAACGGCCGTCCGGCCGCGTCCTCAAGCTGGCCCCGGGCTCGACCACCCCGACCGAGGTGGCGAAGCTCACCGGCCCCGTGTCGACGGGTGAGGGCGGGCTGCTCGGCCTCGCCGTCTCCCCGACCTACGAGCAGGACGGCTACGTCTACGCCTACTACACGTCCTCGTCCGACAACCGGATCGTCCGGTTCAAGCTCGCGACGCCCGCGCAGCAGGAGGTGCTCTACTCGGGGATCCCGAAGAACACCTTCCACGACGGCGGACGCCTCGCCTTCGGCCCCGACGGCAAGCTCTACGCCACCGTCGGCGACGCCGGGACGCGGACCAACGCCCAGGACGCGAACTCCCCGTCCGGGAAGATCCTGCGGATGAACCCCGACGGCACCCCGCCCGCCGACAATCCGTTCCCGAACTCCCGGGTCTACTCCCTCGGCCATCGCAACGTGCAGGGCGTCGCCTGGGGCAACGGCCAGATGTACGCCACCGAGTTCGGTGAGAACTCCTGGGACGAGATCAACCACATCGTCCCCGGCGGCAACTACGGCTGGCCGAACGTCGAGGGCAAGGGCGGCGAGCCCACCTACCACGACCCCATCGTCGTCTGGCAGACGCGGGAGGCGTCGCCCAGCGGCGCCGCCGTGGTGGGCGACACCCTGTACGCCGGGGCCGTCGGCGGGCGGCGGCTCTGGACGGTCCCGCTGGACGGCAAGGGCGGCACCTCCGGCGCCCCGACCGCCGTCCTCCAGGGCACCTACGGGCGGATCCGCACCGTCGCCCTCGCCCCCGACGGCAGCCTCTGGATCATGACGAGCAACCGGGACGGCCGCGGCTCGCCCGCCGCGACCGACGACCGCGTGATCAGCTTCCCGAAGAAGAGCCGCTAGCCGGGTCGCCTCCGGCGCTCCCGCGGCTGGACCGCCTGCGCCGGCCGGACGAGCTCGGGTCGTCCGGCCGGCCGCGGGTTTCCCCGCGTCCCGCCCCTTCCCCGAACCCGGCGGCCGTGCTCTGCTGGACGGAGGGCCGCGCCGCCCGCGGCGCCCGCGACCGAAAGGCAGGACGGACATGGCGGACGCCCCGCTGAGCCCCCTCGACCCGAGCCGGCTCCAGACCGACCGGCCGCACTCGGCGCGCGTGTACAACTACATCATCGGCGGCGCGGACAACTTCGCCCCCGACCGCGAGACCGCCGCCGAGGTCCTCGCGGGCTGGCCGGGGCTGCGCGCGTCGATGCTCGCCAACCGGGCGTGCATGCGGCGGATGGCCCGCTACCTCACCGGTCTCGGCCTCCGGCAGTTCATCGACGTCGGCAGCGGCATCCCCGCCTCGCCGAACCTGCACGAGGTCGTCCAGGCGGCGGCGCCGGACGCGCGGATCGTGTACGTCGACAACGACCCCGTCGTCCTCGCGCACGCGCGCGAGCTGCTGACCAGCACGGCCGAGGGCCGCACCGCCTACATCCAGGCCGACATGCGCGACCCGGAGGCGCTGCTCGGCGACCGCGTCCTGCACGGGCTCGTCGACCTGTCCGCGCCGGTCGCGCTCACCGTGATCGCGATGCTCCAGTTCGTCGCGGACGCGCGGGGCCTGGTGGAGGCGCTGGTCGGGCCGCTCGCGTCCGGCAGCCATGTCGCGGTGACCGTCCCGACCGGGGACCTCGCGCCCGAGTCGCGGCGGCTCGCCGAGCAGTACACGCGCAGCGGGATCCCGATGTACCTGCGCGACCGCGCCGAGGTGGAGCGGCTGTTCACCGGCCTGGAGATCCTCGCGCCCGGCGTCGTCCCGATGCCGCGCTGGCGCCCCGACCCCGGCGACGCCCCGCTCCCCGACACGGCCACCAACATGTACGCGGCCGTGGCCCGCAAACCCTGACCGCCGCGCCTCAGGGGACGTACAGCGACAGCGTGTCCGCGACGCACGCCGGACGCTTCCCACCTTCGACCTCGACCGTGACCCGCACCGTCGACAGCTTCCCCGCCGGGGAGTTCTTCAGGTCGACCAGCTCGGCGCCGCCCCGGACGCGGGCGCCGGTCCTGACCGGCGCGGGGAAGCGGACCCTGTTGAGCCCGACGTTGACGCCCATCGACACCCCGGCCACGTGGAAGATCTCCGGCATGAACGCGCTCACCAGCGACAGCGTGAGGTACCCGTGCGCGATGGTGCCGCCGAACGGGCCGTCCGCCGCTCTCCCGGGGTCCACGTGGATCCACTGGTGGTCGTCGGTCGCCGCGGCGAACAGGTCGATCCGGCGCTGGGTCACCTCGCGCCAGGGGCTGTAGCCGAGGTGCTCGCCCTTCGCGGCGGCGAACTCGGCGAGGTCGGCGAAACGTCTCATGGCGCCGATCCTCACGAGCCGGTCCGGCGGCGGGCAATGCCGCCGCGGCACAAGAGGCCGCCTCCCGGTTTGTCCCCCGGCCGACGTCCGGACGGTCATGTCCCCTGCCAGCGGGGGTAGGGGCAGGGGGAGGCGCAACCGGCAACCGAGGGGACGGCATGGACGACGCCCGAAAGGAGGAGTACCACGGCAAGGCGCCGGAGCTGTTCGAGCCGGCCCCGGTGGGCGTCGCCATCACGAACGGCCCGGACCACGTCCTCACCTACACCAACAACGCGTTCCGCAGGAGCTTCGGGGAACGGGCGCTCGGACGCCCGATGCGGGAGACGTTCCGCGACCTCCTCCAGGAGGACTACCTGGACCTGTTCGACCGCGTCCTGTCCACCGGCCTCCCGGTCAGCCTCGCCGAGGCCCCGGTCAGCCTCTACTACCCCGACAGCGGGTACGAGGAGCGGTTCTTCTCGTTCAGCCTGTCCAGGATCTCCACCGACCGGCCGGGCGTCCTCGTGCTGGTCGTGGACGTCACCCGGCAGGTCCTCGCCGCCCAGCAGGCCGACCACACGGTCGAGCGGCACCGCCGCGCCCTGCACAGGTTCCAGAGCCTCCTGCGGGTCAGCGCGGACATCGTCTGGGTGACGAACCCGGAGGGCGAGCCCATCGAGCCGAGCCCCGGCTGGGAGCGGGTCACCGGGCAGACCTGGGAGGAGTTCCGGGGCCGGGGCTGGCTGCGGGCGCTGCACCCGGACGACCGCGACCCCGCCCTGCGGTCGTGGCGCGCGGCCATCGAGGACGCCCGCCCGTGGGAGTACGTCCTCCGGCTGCGCACCGTCGACGGCGACCACCGGCACTTCGAGGTCCACTCCGCGCCCGTCTTCGAGGACGGCGCCATCGTCGAATGGGTCGGGACCTGCGTCGACATCGAGCAGCGCTGGCGGCTGGAGCGGCGCAGGGAGCTGCTGGAGCGGGCCGCCGTCGCGACCAGCGAGCACACCGGGGTGCGGGAGATGCTCGGCGCGCTCGCGGACGTCCTCGTCCCGGCGCTCGCCGACGGGTGCGGCGTGCACCTGCTGCCCGACTTCACCGACCGGCCGGGCGGCGCGCCGGTCGTCGCCGAGCGCGTCGCGACCGCCGCGCGGGCGGGGCTGCCGCGCCAGCCGCCGTTCGGCGAGGAGTGGTTCCCCGCCGACAGCGAGTTCACCCGGACGGTCCGGCGCCGCCGCCCGCTGTACCGGACCTTCCCGCCCGGGGAGCCGCCGCGCGGCCTGTTCCCGGAGGTCACCCGCGACTGGCTGGTCAAGGCGAGCGCGAACAGCATCGTCCTGCTCCCGGTGACCGTGGACGGGACGGTCGCCGCCGTCGTGACCGCCGCCGCCACCGCCGACCGCGAGCCGATCAGCGAGGACGACGTCGCCCTGCTCGGCCAGCTGTTCGACCACGCCCACGACGCGCTGAGCAGCGCCATCCAGTACCAGCGCACCCACCAGGTCGCGCTGGCCCTCCAGCACAGCCTGCTCGCCGAGCCGCCCGCCGTGCCCGGCCGCGAGATCGTGGCCCGGTACCGGCCGAGCCCCGCGACCGCCGAGGTGGGCGGCGACTGGTACGACTCATTCGTCCTGCCGGACGGGGCGCTCGTCCTCGCGATCGGCGACGTGGCGGGCCACGACCTGGCCGCCGCGGTCGCGATGAGCCAGCTCCGGAACATCCTGCGCGGCCTGATCGTCGACCGCGCGGGCCCGCCGGGGGAGATCCTGCGGCGGCTCAACATCGCCATGGCCACGCTCACCCCGGACGGCACGGCCACCTGCGCCCTCGCCAAGATCGAGGAGCGCGAGCCGGGCGAGCCGCGGCTCAGCTACGCCACGGCGGGCCACCCGCCGCCGCTCCTCGTCGGCCCGGACGGCGACGCGCGCCTCCTGGAGGACGGCACCAACCCGCTGCTCGGCCTCGGCGACCTCTACGACCTGCCCTTTCGCAGCGCGACGCTGGGCCTGCCGCCCCGCCACACCCTGGTGCTCTACACCGACGGCCTGGTCGAGCGGCCGGGCGAGAACCTGAACGTCGGGCTGGGACGGCTCCGCGAGCGGGCGGGCGTCCTCGCGGGGCGCCCGCTCCCCGCCTTCTGCGACGGCCTGATCGGCCACCTCCCGACCGCGGGGATCGACGACCTCGCCATGATCGCGCTCCGCCGTCCCGGCGCGGACTGACCGATATCTTGGGCCGGACGCGGGATGTCGAAAGGAGGCGGGCCGGTGGCGCGCAGACCGCTCGGGCAGCTGGAGGCCGAGGTCCTCGCCGCGCTGGCCGCGCTCGGCGGCGACGCGAGCACGGCCGAGATCGTGGCGCGGCTCGACGGCGACCCCGCCTACACGACGGTGAACACGATCCTGCACCGGCTGCACGAGAAGAGGCTCGTGTCGCGCACCAGGTCCGGGCGGTCCTACCGGTACCGGCTCGCCGTGGACGAGTCGGCCCTCGTCGCGGGACGCATGCACGACCAGCTCCGCCACGCCGGCGACCCGGGCGGGGCGCTCAGCCGGTTCGCGCGGTCGCTCAGCGCCGCCGAGGCCCGCGCGCTGCGCGAGTTCCTCGACGGCCTCGACAGGCCGGAGGACGCCGGGTGACCTGGTTCACCGTCCTGCCCCTGGCGATCGTGCTGGCGCTGGCCCTGGCGCTCGGCCTGGCCCCGCTGCCGCTGCATCCGTCCTGGTCGGCGCGGCTGCTCGCGACGACGGCCGCGATGACGGCGACGGCCGCGCTCGGCACCGGGAGCTTCGTCGGGATCAACTACGCGGCGTCGCTGGCGCCGGCCGCGGCCGCGCACGTCCCCGAGTGGGCGCTGTTCGGCGACGACCGGCCGGTGCCCCACCCGGTCGGCGTCCCGGCGATCGCCCTGACGCTCGCCGGGCTGGGCGCGGCGGCCCGGACGGCGCTCCGCTGGACGCGCGAGCTGCGCGCCGCGCGGACGGCGGCGGCCGGGGAGCCGCTGGAGACGGACGTCCCGATCGCCGTCGCGGTGCCGGGACGCGACGGCGGGGTCCTCCTCTCCAGGGGGTTGCTGAGCGGGCTGACGACGCGGGAGCTGCACGTCGTGTTCCAGCACGAGACGTCCCACCTGCGGCACCGGCACCACCGCTACCTCGCCGCCGGGCTGCTCGCGGCGGCCGTCCTGCCGCCGCTCGGGACGCTGGACGCGCGGCTGCGCCTCGCGGTGGAGCGCTGGGCGGACGAGGACGCCGCCGAGGCGGTCGGCGACCGGACCCTGGTCGCCCGCACGATCGCGAAGGTGGCCCTCGCCCAGCCCCGGGCCGCCGGGCCGGGCGCCGCGTTCGCCGAGTCCGGGGTCGTCCAGCGCGTGGAGGCGCTGCGCGGCACGGCCCCGGCGAAGAACGCGGTCACCGGCCCGCTGCTGTGCATGGGCAACGGCGTCGTCACCGGCACGCTGACCGCGACGACGCTGCAGCTCGACCACGTCCTCGTGTCGTGCCTCGTGTCGCTGCTCGCCTTCGGGTGACCCGGCCGGGAAATGACTCGAACCCCGCGCGCCCGCGGCGCATCCTTGAGTCAGAGGCGCAGACGAAGGAGATACGCCGCGACGCACGGGGGCGAGACGACGATGAGCGACCAGGGGCTGCTCCGGCTGGGTGCGCGGATGGCCGAGGTCGAAGGGGCCTACGTCCGGGTGCTGCGGGCGCCCGGGCCCCGCGAGGAGGAGCGCGGCCTCGCCGAGCTGGCCGAGGCGGCGGCGCTGCTCGCCGCGGCGGCGCGGAGCGTGGCGGGCGCGCGGCCGCGGGTGGGGGAGCACCGGCACCGGGCGGCGACGGCGGCGCCCGAACGGACGCGGCTGCGGCGCCGGATCGTCCGCGTCCGCCGCACCACGGAGTGGATCATCGCGCGGGCGGGCGGCCCGCGCGGCTGAGCCGGGTGGCCGCGCGGCTCAGCCGACGTGGACGACCGGGCGCCGCTCGACGTCCGGTTCGGCCTGGCGGAGGATCTCGCGGGTGAGGGGCGGGATGTCGCCGCCGCCGAAGACGAGGTAGCGCAGCAGCGCGCCCACCGGGTTGCCCTCCACCCAGTGGAAGTAGACGTGCGCCTGCTTGCCGGTCTCGTCCTGGACGTGCAGCAGGATCGCGGCGATGGCGTTGGCGATGCTCGGGCTCTCGGCGCGCAGCACCCGGTAGCCGTGCCGCTCCTCGCCGACGACGTGGACGGTCGACTCGAACTCGGAGGCGTCCGAGACGGTCATCTCCAGGAACAGCAGGCCCTCGTCGGCGCGGAGCCGGTGCAGCGCCCACGCCTCGTCCGCCTTGTCGCGGTACTCGCGCTCGTCGCGCTCGTCCGGCTCGTTGGCGATGACGCGCAGGTCGCGGGTCTCGGCGAGGAACCGGCGGGCGGTCTCGTCCAGGTCGACGCCGGTGATGCGCAGCTCGGTGGAGCGGGTGGCGCGGGAGATCAGCGACGTCACGACGATCGCGACGCAGAACAGCACGGCGATCACCACGCCGTCCGGGCGCTCGACGACGTTCGCGACGGTCGCGTACACGAGGACCGCCGTCACCACGCCGAACCCGGCGCCGACGCGGCGCCGCCCGCGCCGCCACGCGGAGAGGGTGGCGGCCACGGCGGCGGACAGGATCAGCGCCAGCACGCCGGTCGCGTACGCGCCGCCCTGCGCCTCGACCTCCGCGCGGAACAGCAGCGTGATCACGAACGAGACGCCGGTGAAGATCAGGACGAGCGGCCGGGTCGCGCGCGCCCAGTCCGGCGCCATCCCGTAGCGGGGCAGGTAGCGCGGCACGATGTTGATCAGCCCGGCCATGGCGGACGCCCCCGCGAACCACAGGATCGCGATCGTGCTGACGTCGTAGACGGTGCCGAACCAGTCGCCGAGGTTCTCGTGCGCGAGGTAGGCGAGCGCCCGGCCGTTGGCCTTGCCGCCGTCCTCGAACTCCTTCTTCGGGATCAGCACGGTCGTCGCGAAGCTGGAGGTGATCAGGAAGACGCTCATCACCGCCGCCGCCGTGGTCAGCAGCTTGCGCGCGCCCCGGATGCGCTGTTCGAGACCGCCCTTGACCAGCGGCATCACCGCCACCCCGGTCTCGAAGCCGGAGAGGCCGAGGGCGAGCTTCGGCATCACGAACAGCGAGACGGCGATCATCGCGACGGGGCTGGAGTGCTCGGTGGTGAGGACGTCCGTCCAGTCGCCGACGAGCGAGGCGTCCCCGGCGACCTTGGCGAGGGCCGTGCCGACCACGACGACGTTCAGCGCGAGGTAGACCGCGACCAGCACCACGGCGATCGAGATCGCCTCGCTGAAGCCCACGAGGAAGATGCCGCCGAGCGCGGCGATCAGGATCAGCGTGACGGGGATCTGCCAGCCCGCCATGACGTCCGGGACGAACGGGTTGTGCAGCAGGTGCGCCGTCGCGTCGGCCGCCGACAGGGTGATGGTGACGATGAACGCGGTCGCGACGAACCCGAGCAGGAACAGCACGAGCAGCTTCCCGCGCCAGCCGGGCAGCAGCCGCTCCAGCATCGACAGCGAGCCGAGCCCGTGCGGGCTCTGCCCGGCGACCGACCGGTACACCGGCAGCGCGCCGAACAGCGTCAGCGCGACGAGCATGAGCGTCGCGATCGGGCTGAGCGCCCCGGCCGCGAGCGCGGCGATCCCCGGCTGGTAGCCGAGGGTGGAGAAGTAGTCGACGCCGGTCAGGCACATGACCTGCCACCAGGCGTGCTGCTTGTGCGGCGCGTCCTCGTGGCTCGGCCTGCGGTGCGGCCCCGCCTTCCGGCCGGGGCGGTGCAGCCCCTGCAGCAGCCATCTCCGCACCCCTGAGCCCGTGTCCCCCTGGATCGACGTGCTCATCCGCATTCACCTCGGTCCCACCCTGACCAACAAAAACAGGACACCTTACTGGCGTCAGGACGGATCGTGCGCCCCCTCCGGAAGAAAGAACGGCGAACACGCGCCGGGACGGGCCATCGGCCACCGGTCGCGGTGCGGGGCGGCGAGCCGTACTCTAACCGGCAAGATGAACTTGACAAGTTAGGTGCGACGCTGGCTAACTCTAACTGTCGTAAGTGCCTTCAACAGTTAGGTGGAGCGATGGACGTCCGTCATCACACGGTCCGGGTCAACGGGCTCGACGTCTTCTACCGGGAGGCCGGGGACCCGGCCAAGCCCGTCCTGGTGCTGCTGCACGGGTTCCCCACCAGCTCGGCCATGTACCGCGACCTGCTGCGCGACCTGGCCGACGACTTCCACCTCGTCGCGCCCGACTACATCGGCTTCGGCCAGTCGGCGATGCCGTCCGTGGACGAGTTCGACTACAGCTTCGACAGCCTCGCCGAGGTCACCCTCGGGCTGCTCGACGCGCTGCGGCTCGACCGCTTCGCCATCTACGTCCAGGACTACGGCGCCCCGATCGGGCTGCGCATCGCCAGCCGCCACCCGGAGCGGATCACCGCGATCGTCACGCAGAACGGCAACGCCTACGAGGACGGCTTCACGCCCTTCTGGGACGTCCTGTTCGAGTACTACAAGGACCGCGAGACCCACGAGCCGACCGTCGCCGCGTCGCTGAGCCTGGAGGCGATCCACTGGCAGTACACGCACGGCGTCCCCGCCGACCGCCTGGACCGCGTGTCGCCCGACTCCTGGACCCTCGACATGAGCTACCTGGACCGTCCCGGCAACAAGGAGATCCAGGTCCGGCTGTTCTGGCTGTACCAGACCAACATCGCCGCCTACCCGGCCTTCCAGGAGTACTTCCGGACGCACCGTCCGCCCATGCTGATCGCCTGGGGCCGCAACGACGAGATCTTCGGCGTCGAGGGCGCCCGCGCCTACACCCGCGACCTGCCGGACGCCGAGCTCCACCTCCTCGACGCCGGGCACTTCGCCCTTGAGACCCACGGCCGCGAGATCGCCGCCCTCATCCGCGGCTTCCTTCCGCGCGCGCTCGCCTGACCTCCGGCGCCATGCTCGACGGGCCGCGACCGATGGCGCGCCGTCAGGTCCTGGCGGGGAGGGCGGCGCGGGCGACGGCGTCGCGCTCGGCCGCCTCGCGCTCGGCGGCCGCCCGCTCGGCGGCGGCGCGCCGGTCGTAGGCGGTGCGGGCGGCGGCGATGGCGCCCTGGTGCTCCTCCGTCCACCCGACCAGGGCGCGGATGGTGCTGTGCAGGGTCGCGCCCATCGGCGTGAGCGCGTAGTCGACGCGGGGCGGGACGGTCGGGTGCACCGTCCGGCTCACCAGCCCGTCGCGTTCGAGGTGGCGCAGCGTGCGGGTCAGCATTCGCTGGCTGACCCCGTCGATCGCGCGGCGCAGCTCGGTGAAGCGCAGGCTCCGCTTGTCCAGCAGCGCGATCACGAGGAGCGACCACTTGTCGGCGACGCGGTCGAGGATCTGCCGGACCTCGCAGTCGGCGCGCTGGTCCCACTGGACGACGTCGTCGTCGAGGCCGGTATCACAGCGGTTACCGAGGGACTCCGAAGTTCCGTCTTCCATGCTCACCGATGGTGCCCGACGATGCTGTCGGTTACAAGAGGGAACCGACCGACATCCGGGGAACCGCCCCGGACGGCTCCCTCCGCGAAAGGGCGCCATGTCCAATTCCGTGTCCAATTCCGCGGCAGAGGCCGAGGACGGGTCCGCCCGCCTGACGGGACGCGCGCGGGCCGTGCTCCTGGTGCTGTGCGGCGCGATCTTCCTGGAGGGGATCGACGTGGCGATGCTGAACGTGGCGCTGCCGTCGATCCGCGCCGACCTCGGGCTGTCGACCGGGACGCTGTCCGGCGTCGTCAGCGCCTACGTCCTCGGCTACGGCGGGTTCATGCTGCTCGGCGGGCGCGCCGCCGACCTGCTCGGGCACCGCCGGGTGTTCGTCGCCTCGCTCGGCGCCTTCCTGGTGTCCTCCGGCCTCGGCGGGCTCGCCACCGAGGGCTGGATGCTGCTCGTCGCCCAGTTCGCCACCGGGGTCGCCGCCGCGTTCATGGCGCCCGCCGGGCTGGCGCTCGTCACGTCCAACTTCCCGGAGGGGCCCGCGCGGACCAAGGCGCTCGGCCTCTACGCCGGGACGGCCGCGGGCGGCTTCTCGCTCGGCGTCGTCGCGGGCGGCGTGCTCGCCACCGCCGGATGGCGGTGGGTGTTCTTCGCGCCGGTCGTCCTGTCGGCGCTGATCCTCGCGGCCGCGCTGGCCGTCGTCCGCGACACCCGGGGCGAGCGCCCGCGGGGCGGGTTCGACCTCGCGGGGGCGTTCAGCGTCACGGGGGCGATGCTGGCGCTGGCGTACGGCGTCGTCCGGCTGGAGCATCCCGGTGAAGGGGCCTGGGCGACCGCCGGGATGTTCGCCGCCGGTCTGGTGCTGCTGGGGCTGTTCGCGGCGGTCGAGCGGAGGTCGTCGTCCCCGCTGGTGCGGCTCGGGGTGCTGCGGTCGGCGCCGCTCGTGCGGGTGAACGTCGCCGCGCTGCTCTTCCTGGCCGCGTTCTCGGGGTTCCAGTTCCTCGCCACGCTGTACTTCCAGGAGGAGCGGGGCTGGAGCACGCTGGAGACCGGGCTCGCCATGCTGGTGATCGGCGTCGACACCGTGCTCGCGCCCGTCCTGACGCCGCGGCTGGTGGAGCGGTTCGGCAACGTCCGCGTGCTGTTCGGCGGGGTCGTGCTCGCGGCCGTCGCGTACGCCCTGTTCCTCCCGGTCGGGACGGACTGGAGCTACGCCGCCATGCTCCCGTCGCTGGTCCTGCTCGGCGTGTCCTTCGCCCTCGCCTACGGGCCGTTCACCATGGCGGCCACGGACGGCGTCGCGCCGGACGAGCACGGGCTCGCGGGCGGCCTGCTCTACACCTCCATCCAGTTCGGCATGGCGCTCGGCCTGTCCGCCGTCACCGCCGTCGGCGTCGCCGCCGGGTCGGGGATGGACGGGCTGCGCGCCGCGCTGGTCGTCCCGGTCGCGGCGGCGGCGCTCGGCGCGGCCGTCGTCGCCACCGGCCTGCGCGCTCCCCGCGCCCGCCCGGACGCCGGTCCCGCGACGGCTCCGGCCGCCCGCGACACGGCCCGCATGTCGTGATGCGGTCCGTGACACCGCCGGGGGTCGGTGACCGCGCCCGGCACGGACGGATCGGGCGGCGATCGGATATGCATGAAGGGTGATCGATCCCTCCGGGCCCATGCCGAAGTACCTCCAGCTCCGCGCCATCCTGCTGGACATGATCGAGGACGGCGGGCTGCCGGTGGGGGCGCCCGTCCCGTCCGAGCGCGACCTCTGCCGCAGGTTCGGGCTGTCGCGGGCGACCGTCCGGCAGGCCGTCGACCAGCTCGTCGCCGAGGACCGCCTCCGCCGCGTCCACGGGAAGGGCATGTTCGTCGCGCGCCCGAAGGTGCGGATGCCGAAGGAACTGGTGTCCTTCACCGAGGACATGCGCGCCCTCGGCATGGCGCCCGGGTGCCGCGACCTCCGCGCCCGGACGATCGAGGCCGACGCGCGCCTCGCCGGGTACTTCGGCGCGGCGCCCGGGCTGGCGGTGCACGTGCTGGAGCGGCTGCGCCTCGCGGACGGCGAGCCCATGGCGGTGGAACGTTCTCATATCCCGGCGTCCCTCGCGCCCGGCCTGTTCGAGCGCCGCGCGCCCGGCGGATCCCTGTTCAGGACGCTGGAGACCGAGTTCGGGATCGTCATGGACGAGGGCGACCAGACGATCGAGGCGGGCCCGGCCGGGAAGGACGACGCCGCGCCGCTCGGCATCGCGCCGGGCGCCGCCGTGTTCTTCCTGCGCCAGCGGACCTACAGCCGCGGGGTCTGCGCCGAGGTCGCCTTCTCCACCTACCGGGCCGACCGGTACCGCATCCACCTCGGGCTGAAGTCCCCGCGCCGCTCCGCAGGGTAGGCGGGCGGAGTCAGCGTTCCGGCGGTTTCACCCGTTCGGCGAGCCGGTCGATCGCCCGGGCGGTGGTCTTCGCGGCGAACACCGTCCACAGGATGAGCGGGCCCAGCAGCCAGCCGCCGACCACGTCGCTCGTCCAGTGGTAGTCGCACCACACCAGCGCCGTTCCGTACGAGCCCGCCGCGACGGCGACGACGGCTCCGACCGCCCACGGTCTCCAGCGCGCCAGCGGCCAGGCGGCGAGGATCAGCGCGGTCCCGTAAAGGGTGAGGAATGTGGTGGTGTGACCGGACGGGTAGAACCCGGTCCCGCCGTTTCCCGGATCGGCGGGATTGGGGCCCGTCCGGTGGTAGAGCAGTTTCGGAATCATCACGGTGACGACCAGCAGCACCACGGCCGCCACGGCGTGGAGCATCGGCCGGACGTCGCGGCGGAGGAACGCCAGGACGAGGGCGACGAGGGCCAGGACCGTCCCGGCCGCGACCGGGTCGCCGACCCTGGCGTACTCCCGGGCCGCGTGCGTCGGCGCGGACCAGCGTCCGTCCGCCGTGGCGTGGACGACGGCGTCCCTGATCGTCACGTCCAGGTGGACGACCGGGCCGCCGACCAGCACGAGGAGGGTCCACACCGCCAGCGCGACGGCCAGCGCGAGGGGCGCGGCGGCCCGCCGCCACCGGCCCGCTCCCGGCTCGGCGGGCGGCGAGACTGGTCGTCGCATTTCGGACGCACGCACGAGCCAACCCCCGGTCGCCACCTGTGCCTGGTCTCCACGTCCGGGACGAGGTCGGCGCGGCGGCCCCTTCGCCCGGCAGGACGACGGTACAGCGCGCGGTCGCCCGGCCGCGGCGACGCGCCGCTGCCCCCGTCCATTGTTGGGTAAGATCATCAGCAGTTGTCCGGCCCCCCGAGAAGGTGCTTCTTGACGACCGCCGAATCATTAGGTGATCGGGAATCCGGCCCGGAATACGCGCCGCGCCCTTTCCGGGAATTCCCGCCCGAGTGGAAAAGGGCCGCGGGCCCGGCGGAAGCGGTGTAGCCGTGGCGGAA
The DNA here is from genome assembly GCF_001552135.1 of Actinomadura chibensis NBRC 106107. GTDB lineage: Bacteria > Actinomycetota > Actinomycetes > Streptosporangiales > Streptosporangiaceae > Spirillospora > Spirillospora chibensis. The sequence goes on from NZ_BCQP01000061.1 coordinate 13,456, forward strand.
GGCGCGGTGCGGGTGTTCTCCGCCCACCTCGACGACGCCGTGCTGTCGGCGTCCGTGCAGCTCGCGCGTCCGGGCGCGGAGGTCGTGACGGTGTTCGCGGGCGCGCCGCCGGAGGACGTCGAGAACACCGAGTGGGGACGGCTGACCCGCGCGAGTTCGGCCGCCGAGCGGCACCGGGAGCGGCTGGCCGAGGACGACGCCGCCATGTCCGCGCTGGGCTGCGCCTGGCGGCGGCTCGACGAGCCCGAGGACGAGTTCCGCACCGGCGCGCCCGACCTCGGACGGCTGGCCGACCGCCTCCGGCCCGACGTCGCGGACGCGGCCGAGATCTGGATCCCGGCCGGGATCGGCGGCCACCCCGACCACGTCGCGCTGCGGAGGGCCGTCCTCGCCGCGCTGGACGCCGCCGGCGACCGCGCCACCCCGGTCCACCTGTACGCCGACCTCCCCTACACGATCGCGCACGGCTGGCCGACCTGGGTCACCGGGGCCGAGCCCGCCGACTACCTCGACCCCGACCGGTGGGTCGTCGACGAGCTGGTGGGCAACGGCGTCGACCCGGCCGGGCTCGCCCGCCGGGCCGTCCGGCTCGCGGCGGACGAGCGGGCGCGCAAGGCCCGCGCCGTCAGGGCGTACCGCAGCCAGCTCCCGGCGCTCGGGCTCGGTCCCGCCGACACGCACCGGTGGACGGCCCTCCTCGCCCACGAGGCCGCGTGGCGGCTGGCGCGCTGACCGCCCGGCCCGGCGCGCGGCGGTGTCGATGAGGCTGTCCCCCCTGTTCGCGGTGCGGGGAGCCTGACCGCCGATCGGGGTGATCGCCGCACTGCGCCGGGCCGTGCCGCGGCCTAGCGTCGGTGGACATGACCACAACCGAATCCAGGCGGGGACGCGCCGTCCGGAGGGCGGTCGCGGTGCTCGCGGCGGGCGCCGCGATCGGGGTCCCGGCCGTGGCGCCCGCGCCGGCGCGGGCCGCCGTCCCGCGCGGCTGCGACCACGCCGCCGCCCGGCGGGTGCTCGACCGGATGACGGGCGTCCACGGGCTGACCGGCGCGGCGGTGCGGGTGGACGACCCGCGCTGCGGGACGTGGACGGCGGCGACCGGGCAGGCCGACCGGCGGAACGGACGCCCCATGGACGCCGCCTCGCGGACGAGGATCGGCAGCATCACGAAGACGTTCACCGCGACCGCCGTGCTCCAGCTCGCGGCCGAGCGGCGGATCTCGCTGGACGCGCCCGTCGCGCGCTACCTGCCCGGCCTGCTCGACCGGAACGGCCACGACGGCCGGCGGATCTCCGTGCGGAGCCTGCTGAACCACACCAGCGGCCTGCCCGACCACATGGACTCCTTCGCGTCCACCGACGAGTTCCGGTTCCGGCACTTCGAGCCGGTGGAACTGGTCGACCGCGCGCTGTCCCTGCCCGCCCCGAAGACCGGATGGCATTACTCCACCACCAACTACGTCATCGCGGGGCTGCTCATCGAGAAGGTGACCGGGCACCGCGTGGAGGACGAGATCCAGCGCCGGATCATCGCCCCGCTGCGGCTGCGCGACACCTACTGGCCGGGCGACGAGGTCCGGATCAGGGGCCGCCACCTGCGCGGCTACGTGCGGCAGGAGGACGGCACGGTCCTCGACTACACGGAGCTGAACACCACGGTGGCGTGGACGGGCGGCGCGCTGGTCTCCACCCAGCGGGACGTGTCCGTCTTCCTTGGAACGCTCCTCGGCGGCCGCCTGCTGCCGCCCGCGCTGCTCGCGGAGATGAAGGACACGGTCGCCCTCGACCCCGACCGCGTCTGGGACGGCGCCGCCTACGGCCTCGGCCTGATCGGCACGCCGCTGCGCTGCGGCGGGACGTGGTGGGGCCACGCGGGCGACATCGACGGCTTCACCTCGATCGCGGGCGCCGCGCCGTCCGGCCGCCGGGTCGCGATCGCGTTCAACGAGAACCCCGCGACCAAAGAGGCGTTCGACGACGAGCTGAACCTCGTCCAGACCGCCCTGTGCGACACGTGACGAAGGGACTCACGGTGACCACGATCCGATCGGCGGCCGTGCTCGTGATCGGCGCCGCCGCGGCCGCCGCGCTGGCGGTGCCCGCGATGTCGGGGACGCCGTCCTCGACCGCCGCGACCTCCGCCGCTGGGCAGGGCGGTCTCGGCCGGTTCTACCAGCAGCGGCTCGACTGGAAGGCGTGCACGCTCGGCGCGGGCGACGAGACCGGCAAGGAGCTGGACGCCGCCGGGGCCCGCTGCGCCGACGTGACCGTCCCGCTCGACTACACGAAGCCGGACGGCCGGACGATCACGGTGGCGATCTCCCGGCTGAAGGCGTCCGGCCCGGGGCCGCGGCTCGGCATGATGCTGCTCAACGGCGGCGGGCCCGGCGCGGCCATCGACCTGCCGCCCTACATGCGGACCCTGATGGGCGCGGCCGGCCCGCGCTACGACCTGGTCGGCATGGACCCGAGGTCGCTCGGCCGCAGCGCCGGGATCGACTGCGGCTGGCCCAGCGCCACGTGGATCAAGGGACCGGGACCGACGCGCCGCTCGTTCGAGCGGGGCGCGGCCTTCGCGAAGGACCTGGCCGACCGCTGCGCCCGGACGAACGCCGACGTGATCCAGCACATCAGCACCCGCAACATCGCCCGCGACATGGACGTCATCCGGGGAGCGCTCGGCGAGAGCAGGATGTCCTACAACGGTGCGTCCTATGGCACCTACCTCGGTTCGGTGTACGCGACGATGTTCTCCGGCAGGCTCGACCGCGTTGTCCTGGACAGCTCGCAGGACCCCTACACCTGGGGCCCGCGCCTGATCGCCGGGACCGAGGGCGCCAACGAACGCGCCCTCGCCGCGTGGGCCGGATGGGCCGCCGAGCGCGACCGGGCGTACGGCCTGGGCGACACCCGAGACGAGGTGCTCGCGGTGGTGCGCGGCATCGCCGCCGAGGCGGGCCGCCGCCCGCTCGCGGTCGGCTCGTACCGGCTGGACGCCTCGATGCTCCCGATCGTGCTGATGGACAACCTCGGCACCGACGAGGACGGCGCCCGCGCGGTCCTCGCCGACTCGGTCCGGGTGCTGCGGGAGGCGGCGGCGGGACGTCCGGCCGAGCCCACGCCCGAACTGGACGACGAGCTGGCCTACCTGCTGACCGGCGCCGATTCCGCCGAGGGCAGCGGCCAGTCCGCGATCATCTGCGGGGACCGGGCCGCGCCCCGCGACCCGGCGTTCTACTGGCGGGAGGTCCAGAGGCACCGGCGCTCGTCCCCGACGTTCGGAGCGCCGGCCCACAACATCCAGCCCTGCGCGTTCTGGGCGGTGCGTCCCGCCGAGCCGCCGACCAGGATCGACGCGGACCTGCCCGCGCTGATGGTGGCGGCGACCGGCGACACCCGCACCACCTACGAGCGGAACGAGACCGTCCACCGGCTGCTGCGCGGCTCGCGGATGATCACGCTGGACGCCGCCGTCCACGCGCCCTATCAGCGCGGTTACCCGAACAGATGCGTCCGGGACCGCGTGAACGCCTACCTGCTGACCGGCCGCCTCCCGGCCGCGGACCAGACCTGCCCGCCGGAGCGGTGACCGGCCCCGCGTTCACCGCTGGAGAATCAGGTGGAATTTCCCGATTGGAGATTCGAGTCGTGGACGTCCATGACGACGGCGCCGCTGGTGTCGCTGTCGCCTATCTGCGCGTTCACGTCCCCGGTGCCGCCGGTCACCACATTCGAGTCGTCGTAGGTCGCGATGTTCCGCTTTCCCCGGACGGTGGTGCCGAGATTGTCGTAGCCGTCGGCTCCGATCGTGAGGCTGTTCTTGCCGGTGGCGTTGGATTCGCCCTCGTCGGTCACCGTGCTGGAAGTCTGCCCTTTCGGGGTCGCCGGCGTCGCCGGCCGGCCGACCGGCTCGGCCGTCGGGCGGGGTTCCGCCCGCCTGTCGTTGTCGTCGCCGTTCTCGCCGTCCTCGGTGTGGTTGCCCGACTTGACGGTCGAGCCCGAAACGTCGACGGCGTTGAGGCCGCTCGAATCGGTGTCACCGGTGTTCGCGTTGAGCTGCCCGTTGCGGTTCACGAAAAGGTTGGAATCGTCGTAGACGGCGATCTGGTCCTGGCCGGAGACGTTCACCGAATGGTCCTCGTATCCGGAAATGGCGGTGCTCTGCCCCTTCTCCCCGGCCGGGACCGGGAACTTCGGCGGCGTGGCCCGCGTGCGGGTCTTGCGGACGGGCCGCGGCTTCCCGGCGCGGGCGCCCGCCGGGCGCGGAGTCCCGTACCTGGCCTGGGGGAGGGGCCGCGAACGCGTCGCGGCCGGATCCGTCCTGGTCGGAGTCGCGGGCGCGCCGTTCGCCGAGGCGCCGGACTGCAGCGTCGAGTTCCTGTCGTCGATTCCCAGGGTTCCGCTTGACGAGACGTCACCGGTGTTGGCGTTGGGCCGGGCGCCGTTCCCGATCGTCGCCACCGACCGGTCGGTGACGATGGTGTTGTTGTCGCCGTAGACGTTCACCACCGTGACGGGTGCCTTCGCGCCATTCCCCACGTGTTGCGACGGCGGCGGCGCGGCCGGTGGAGTCGCGGCGTTCGCGCCGTTGCCGAGCAGGACGGTTCCCGCCGCCGCGATGGCGATCAGGAAAATGCGAAACGTCATACTTCCCCCTTCTTGGACGCGCGGACCACCCGGAACCGGCGCGCCGTTGACCCCGTCACGATTTACCGCAGCATCGTAACGAGGGTGCGAAGAAGGACGCTAAGGAAGTCGTTTAATGAAGAGTCAACATCGTGCCGCCTCCTCGCCCGGGAGTGCGGGCGGTATTGCCGAATTCGGGGGAATGGTGCGGTGTTCTTCAGCCTTCGGGGTAGAAGAGGAACAAAGTGCAGCCTGTCGTGGTCTGCGGGACGTGGCTGGAGCCCGCCGGGGCGTGGATGAACGACCCCGCCGGATAATCGCGGACGCCGTCGTTGAAGACGCCCGACGTGACGAAGACTTCCTCCGGGCCCGGCTCGTGGACGTCTACGCCCTGCCAGCGGGAACCCGGATCCATTTCCAGCACGTGGGCGGAGGCGCCATTGTCCCCTTTCCATAGCGTGCGTAGGCGAATGCCCGGGAAGAGTTCGCGAACCGGGGCGTCCTGGACGGCCGCCCACACGCAATCGACTGTCGCCATGGGGCCACCCTGCCCGGGCGCTCGCCCGCGCCCCCAGTGTCAGGAAAGACGCCCTAGGGTACTTTTCTGCCATGCATCGGGTGGTGGCGCTCGTCCGGCCGCGGCAGCTGACCTTCGAGCTCGGCTTCGTGGCCCAGGTGTTCGGGACGCCGTGGCCGGAGCTTCCCGTCCGCTACGGCTTCGGCGTGTGCGCGGAGCGCCCCGGCCCGGTCAGCACCCGCGCCGGGTACTCGATGCTGGTCGAGGACGGGCTGGAGGCGCTCGGCCGCGCCGACACGGTGGTCGTCCCGGGCTGGACGCCCGTCGAGGAGCCGCCGTCGCGCGCGGTCGTCCGGGCCCTGCGGGACGCGCACGAGCGCGGCGCGCGGCTGGTCAGCATCTGCACCGGCGCGTTCGCGCTGGCGCACGCGGGCCTCCTGGAAGGACGGCGGGCCACCACGCACTGGGCGCGGGCACGGGAGCTGGCGGACCGGTTCCCGTCCGTCCAGGTCGACGCCGACGTCCTCTACGTGGACCACGGGGACGTCGCCACGAGCGCCGGCGCCGGCGCGGGCATCGACCTCTGCCTGCACCTGGTGCGCGCCGACCAGGGCGCCGGGTACGCCGCGCACATCGCGCGGAGCATGGTCATGCCGCCGCACCGCGAAGGCGGCCAGGCGCAGTACGCGGCGCCCGCCCGTCCCGTCCAGATCGACGGGTCGCTCGCGCCGCTGCTGGACTGGGCCGCCGGACGGCTGGCCGACCCCATCGGCGTCCAGGACATGGCCGCGCACGCGGGCGTCTCCGCGCGCACCCTCGCCCGCCGGTTCACCGACCAGCTCGGCGTCGGCCCGGGGCGATGGCTGCTCGCCCAGCGCCTTTCCGCGGCGCGGGAACTGCTCGAATCCTCCGACCTGCCGCTGGACGCCGTCGCGCGGCGGGCCGGGCTTTCCTCGTCCACCAACCTCCGCAGGCGCTTTCTCCGCGCCCTCGGCACCACTCCCGGCGCCTACCGCCGCGCATTCCACGCCCGAAAGCCCTGACGCGACCGAAGGGGCGGGCGCCATTTCGTCCCGGCGCCGTCAGCCCGGCGGTTCGGGGACGAGTTGCTCGCGGGCGAGGCGCTCGACCAGCACGGGGACGAAATCCCGAATGGGCCGGTTGTCGAAGCGGCGGTACACCGAGTCGACGGTCTGGGTCACCTGCTCGGGACGGCGCCGGCCGGCGAAACTGCGCAGGAGGCGGTCGGTCACCTCCCGCATGACGTGCTCTTCGCGCTCTATCGGATTCCCGGACGGGGTCATCGGCAGGCCCCCGCGGCCGGGCGGCGGCTGGGGGATGAACTGCTCGGCGAGGTGCGAATACCCGAGCGAGCACGCGCCCACCCGCGGCTGGACGGTGTCGATCGTCGCCAGGTCGGCCTTGATGGCGACGCTGACGAGGGAGATGAGCAGCGCGATGTCGTCGTCGCCGCCCAGCCAGATCCGCAGCCAGCCGTTGCCGGGCCGGATCCGCACGGAGGCGCAGTCCATGAGGGGGCGGCGCATCCGCCAGATGAGCGGCCAGGTCAGATACAGCTCGGCCAGATCACGGCCGTGCAGATGGAGGATCTGGTCGCCTCCGCAGGCGAACGCTCTGCCGAAACCGCAATCGGCTCTGCACAACCTCAGCGCCGGCCAACCGCTCAACTGCTCCACGACGCAGTCGGTCGGACAGATCCCCAGACCACCGGTCCCGCCCATACCCGCAGGATCCAGCCTCGACCAGCATGATCAGTACCCGCGCCGCGAAATCGTTACCAGAATGGTTGCCGAACCGCCGATTTCTCGTCCGCTCCGCGCCAAACCCGTCACCTAAGAGCGCGACAACGGCCACGGTGAGCGGCACCCGATTCCCAAACGGAGCAAAAGCGTACTTGCTTCACTTTGCCGTCGCGCCCTTAAATCCAGTTACGGTCTATCCCATGAAAGCCGGGCATCCCCTCCTCCGGTCCAGAGCGGCTCGATCCCGGCTCCAGGGCGGGTCGGCACGCTGGGCGGGTCCGGTTCGCATCGCGGCGAAGGAGGATTCATGGCGCACGAGACAGGGCCCACCGCGCTGGTCACCGGGGCCACCAGCGGCATCGGCCTGGAGATCGCCAGGCGGCTCGCCGGGCTGGGCGCGCGCGTCTACGTGACCGCCCGGCGGCCGGACGGGGTGGCCGGCACGGTCAAGGAGCTGCGCGACAAGGGCGGCACGGCGGACGGCGGCACCTGCGACGTCTCCGACGCCGCGCAGATCAGGGCGCTGGTGGCGGACGCCGTCGACCGGTTCGGTCCGATCGACGTCCTCGTCAACAACGCCGGGCGCAGCGGCGGCGGCGAGACCGCCGAGATCTCCGACGAGCTGTGGTTCGACGTCATCAACACCAATCTGAACAGCGTCTTCCTGATGACCAAGGAGGTGCTGACGACGGGCGGGATGCGGAAACGGGGACGGGGCCGCATCATCAACATCGCCTCCACCGGGGGCAAGCAGGGCGTCGTGCACGCCGCGCCGTACTCGGCGTCCAAGCACGGCGTGGTCGGGTTCAGCAAGGCGCTCGGGCTTGAGCTCGCCTCCACCGGGATCACCGTCAACGCCGTCTGCCCCGGGTTCGTCGAGACGCCGATGGCCGAGCGGGTGCGCGAGCACTACGCCGGGATCTGGGGCGTCACCGAGCGGGAGGCCCACGACCGGATCACCACGCGCGTGCCGATCGGCCGGTACGTCGAGGCCCGCGAGGTCGCCGCCATGGTCGAGTACCTCGTCCACGACGACGCGGCGGCGGTGACCGCACAGGCCCTGAACGTGTGCGGCGGGCTGGGCAACTACTGATGGGCGCCGCACGGATCGCCGTGGTCACCGGCTCCTCGTCCGGCATCGGCGAGGCGATCGCCCGGCGCCTCGCCGCGGCGGGCCACGGCGTCGTCGTCAACTCGGCCCGGTCGGTGACCGCGGGCCAGAAGGTCGCCGCGGACCTGCCGAACGCCCACTACGTCCAGGCGGACGTCTCCGCCGAGTCCGAGGCGGCGGCGCTGATCGACGCGGCCGTCGACCGGTTCGGCCGCCTGGACCTGCTCGTCAACAACGCGGGGCGGACGCGCGCCATCCCGCACACCGACCTCGCGGGCGCGACGCCCGAGGCGTGGCGGGAGATCCTCGCCCTCAACGTCGTCGGCACCTGGCAGACGACCGTGGCGGCGATGCCGCACCTGGCGCGCGCGAAGGGCTCGGTGGTCAACGTCTCGTCCGTCGCGGGGAGCCGCCCCGCCGGGAGCTCCATCCCGTACGCGGTGAGCAAGGCCGCCATCGAGCACATGACGCGGCTGCTCGCGGCGGCCATGGGCCCGGACGTGCGCGTCAACGCGGTGGCCCCCGGCCTCGTCGCCACCCCGTGGACCGAGCGGAGCGAGTTCTTCGAGCCGATCGCCGAGAAGGTGCGGCAGAGCACGCCGCTGCGGCGCGTCGGGACGCCGGAGGACGTCGCGCGCGCGGTCCTCGACCTCAGCGAGATGACCTACACGACCGGACAGGTGCTGCTGGTGGACGGCGGAGCCCACCTCATCTGACGGCGTCCGACGACCCGGGGAGACGACCCGGGGAAGGGGAGAGCATGTCCTCGTACACGGCACCGCGGTCCGGCGTCCTCGCCGCGGCGGACGAGGTGGCCGCCGTCGCCCAGAAGTGGGCCGAGACGGCGGAGCGGGAGCGCAGGATCACGCCCGAGACGGCGGACGCCGTCCGCCGCGCGGGCTTCCTCCGGCACTTCGTGCCGCGCCGCCGGGGCGGCGCGGGCGGCGGGTTCCTGGAGTACCTGCGCGCGATCACCAGGGTGGCGGAGGGCGACGCGTCGGCCGCGTGGGTCGCCGGGGTCGCCGCGGCCGTCGGACGCATGGCGGCGTTCCTGCCCGAGGAGGGCCAGCGGGCGCTGTGGGAAGGCCACCCGGACGGCCCGGACGTCTTCCTCACCTGCGCGCTCATGCCGGGCGGCACGGCGGTCGACGCGCCCGGCGGCTGGCGGGTGAGCGGGACGTGGCGCTTCCTCAGCGGCGTCCACTACGCGGACTGGGCGCTGCTCTGCTGCCCGGTGCCGACGCCCCGCGCCGACGGGCCGGAGGTGCGTTTCCTCCTGGTGCCGAAGTCCGCGTACACCGTCGAGGACAGCTGGGACGCGACCGGCATGCGCGCCACCGGCAGCGACTCGGTCGTCCTGTCGGACGTGTTCGTGCCGTCCGCCCACTCGTTCGCCCGCGCCGACCTGCTCGACGGAACGCCGCGCGAGGCGGGCGACCGCTGCCACGCCGCGCCCCTGCGGGAGGTCAGCGGCCTCGGGTTCGCCGGTCCCGTCCTCGGCGCCGCGATCGCCGCGCACCGCTGGTGCGTCTCGGCCGCCGCCCGCAAGAGGGCGATGGCGCCGCCCGCCGCCGCCCGCATCACCGGCGGCGAGGAGGCTTCGACCGACCTCCTCCTCGCCGGGGCCGACCTGCGGCTCGCCGGGGCGCGGCTGCTGCTGGAGCAGGCCGCCCGCGACGCCGACGAAGGACGCCGGAGCAACCGGGCCGCGTGGGTGTACGCGTACGCCGCGGAGACGGCGGCGGCCTGCGTCCACGACCTGTTCGCCCATTCCGGGACGAGCGCCCAGGCGACCTCCCATTCCCTCCAGCGCCACTGGCGCGACGCCGTCGCGGGCGCGAGCCACGCGGCGCTGCGCCCGGAGCCCGCCGCCCGCGCGCACGCCGCCGACCTGCTGGCGTCCACGGCGCCGTAGCCAGGTGCCGTAGTCACGACCGGGAGCCATGACCAGGAGCCACGATGCAGATGCTCTTTCACGACGACTTCGCTGAGGGGCTGCGCCACACCGGCCCCCGCGCCCCCTGGACGGTCCGGCCGGGGGAGACGTCGCCGAGCGGCGACGGCGTCCCGCTCGCCTCCGCCGGCGGGCTGGTGGTGGAGCCTCCGGGCGCCGACCCGGACACCGGGCTGCCCGCCTTCGCCGGGACGTCCGCCGCCGGGCCCGTCGACCACCTGCGCTGGGCGGCCTTCTCGGCTCCGTGGCCCGTCCCGCCGGACGGGGTGCTGACGGTCGCCGCGCGGATGTCGGCGCGGCAGTTCAACACCCACCGCCATCCGTTCGGTCCCGCCGCGCGGGCGGCGGACGTCGAGCGGCGCAGCGGCTACGGGGCGCTGGTGGCGGCCGAGCGCGGCGCGGGCCTGGTGATGGACTTCGCGCTCACCGAGACCCGGGCGTGGGCGCTGTACGTGCGGATCCCGGCGCCGGACGCGGGAGGCGGCGGGTTCTCCTACGAGATCGACGTCGCGGCCCGGGCGCCGGACGAGTTCGCCGAGTACGCCATCGCGGTGGACGGCGCGGAGGGCCGGGCCCGCTGGCTGATCGACGGCAAGGAGGTGTTCTCGGTGTCCCCGCTCGGCCTCCCCCTGGGCCAGGACGTCCCCGCCCACTGGCGGGTCGACGGCGGTTTCGCGCCCGTGCGGGCGAAGGCCCTGGCCGCCGGGCTCGGACTGCTCAGCGAGGAGTTCTACGGGCAGGGGGTGCGGCTCGCCGTCCAGAGCCTCTCGGTGTACGGCGAGGACGGCGCGCGGGCGTAGCGGGCGGATGTTCCAGCGTCCGCACAGCCGGGCTCAAGGGGCGCTCCACCGCGCCCGCCTAGCGTCGGCCGCATGAGATTCCTTTTCGTTTCCGGAGGAAGCGCGGGCGCGGTCTTCCCGCTCATCCCGCTGGCGCAGACGGCCCGGAACGCCGGGCACGAGGTCATCGTCACGGCCACCGAGGGCGTGGTGCCGCTGATCGCGGCGGCGGGGCTGCCGGGGGCCCCGCTCAGCACGACGAGCATGTGGGACTTCATGCTGAAGGACAACTTCGGCAACAAGCTGGAGATCCCCGCGGACCCGCACGAAAGGAACCTGTTCAACGGCAGGGGGATGGCCCGGCTCGCCCGCGGCAGCATCGACGCCGTCTCCGCCCTGATCGAGGACTGGCGGCCCGACGCGCTGGTGTCCGGCGCGCTGTCGTACGTCTCCCCGCTGCTGGCGCACCGGTACGGGCTCCCGTGGGTGCGGCACGCGCTCAACATGGGCGAGCCCAAGGTCATCGACCTGTCGGCGGAGGCCGAGCTCGGTCCCGAGCTGGCCGCGGAGGGGCTGGACGGGTTCCCGGACCCGGACGTCTACGTCGACATCTGCCCGCCGTCCGTCCGCGACCCGGAGGCCGGACCGGCGCAGTTCCTGCGGTACATCCCGTTCAACACCCAGCGGGCCCTGGAGCCCTGGATGTACGTCAAGGGGGACAAGCCGCGGATCCTCGTGTCCGCGGGCAGCCGCGTCACCGCCGACTACGAGCTGGACGCGCTGTCCGCGCTGGTCGGCAAGGTGGCGGCGCTGGACGTCGAGATCCTCATCGCCGCCCCGGACGACGTGGTCGAGGGGCTCGGCGAGCTGCCCGGCAACGTCCGCGCCGGCTGGCTGCCCCTGGACGTCGTGCTCCGCACCTGCGACCTGCTGGTCCACCGGGGCGGCGGCAACACGATGCTGCACGCCATCGTCTGCGACGTGCCGCAGCTGGTGATCCCGGCGATGCCCAAGCAGATCGACATGACCCGCCGGCTCACCGAGTACGGCGCGTCGCTGATGCTGCTGCCGGGCGAGGACGACTCGCCGGACAACGTGGCCAAGGCCGCCCGGGAACTGCTGGACGACCCCGCCTACCGGCGGCGGACCGAGGAGCTGAGCCGGGAGATCGCCGCGCTGCCCGGCCCGTACGAGGTGAACCTCCGCGTCGAGGAACTCGTCCGCGACCGGTAGGACCGTCCCCGGTGTGACTCCACGGGGGTGACTCACGGGGATGGCTCACGGCGTGAGGACGACGCGTCCCGGGCACATCCCCGACTCGACCAGCCGGTGCGCCTCGGCGGCCTCCGACAGCGGCAGCGTCGCGCCGATCTCGTGCCGGACCTCCTCGCTCAGCAGGGCCGAAGCCAGCTCCACGTGCTCGGCGTGGAACTGCTTCGGCCTCGCCGCCCGCCATCCCGACAGGGTGAACCCGGTCACCGACCGCATGCCGAGCAGTTTCAGCAGCGGGACGTCGGGGACGTCCCGCCCGCCTCCGGACGAGCCGTAGAAGACGAGCCGCCCGCGCGGCGCGAGCAGGTCGATCCCTTCGAGCAGGGTCCGCCCGCCGGCGCTGTCGAGGATGACGTCGACGCCCGCCCCGCCGGTGGCGGCGCGGACCTGGTCGTCCCAGGGGCCCGCGTGGCGGTCGACCGCGACGTCCGCGCCGAGCTCCGCCGCGAACCCGGCCCGCGCGGGGCCGCCCGCCGTGCCGATCACGAGCCCCGCGCCCTTCCGCCTCGCGAGCTGGACGCTCAGGTGCCCGATGCCGCCCGCCGCCGCGTGCACGAGGACGCTCTCCCCCGGCCGGAACCGCGCGGCGTCCAGGGTGCCCGCCGCGATGGGCCCCGGCGCCGGGATCGCCGTGGCGACCGCGGCGTCCAGCTCGGCGGGGACGGGCAGCAGCGCGGCGGCGTCGACCGCGACGTACTCGGCGTACGCCCCGAGCAGCGTGTAGGCCCCCACCCGCGCGCCGACGCGCGCCGTGCCCGGCACGCCGGGGCCGAGCCTGACCACCTCGCCGACCACGTCCCCGCCCAGCACGAGCGGGAGGGACGGCGACCACATGGGAGCGGGGAAGCGGTCCCCGCGCATCTGCGTCTGCGCGTAGCCCACGCCGACGGCCTCGACCTTGACGAGGACCTGGCCGGGCCCGGGGGCGGGCACCGGGATCCGCTCCGGCCGCAGCACGTCGGGGGAGCCGAACTCGTGCAGGACCACCGCGCGCATGCCCATCCGTGCCTTCCTCTCCACGAGTGACTCTCAGGCCGCCGGCGCCGTCCGCCCGGCGATCCGGCGGACGCGGTCGACGATCCTCGCCTGGGCCCGGGTGGCCCGGCTCGTGCCCGCCCGCCCGGCGCGGACGTCGGCGGCGAACGCGGCGAGGCTGTTGCGGAACTGGTCGTCGGCGGCGACGGCCTCCTCGTACCGCCGTCCCGCCCGCTCGACGCGCAGGACCGGCTCGTGCTCGGCGGGAGTCGTGAAGACGTGCTCGACGGCGAGCCGCCCCGCCGACCCGAGGAACCGGTAGCCGGACGCGTAGTAGTGGTCGAACCCGAACTCGCAGTGCACCGACGCCCCGCCGGGCGCGCGCAGCAGCGCCGCGCCCGCCACGTCGACGCCGAGGGCCGGGTCGATCCGCAGGTGGGCGCCGAGCACGTCCAGGTCGGGGCCGAGGAAGCGGACGGCGGCGCGCAGCGGGTACCCGCCGCAGTCGAGCAGCGCCCCGCCGCCGAGCTCGGGCCGGTGCCGGACGTCCCCGGCGGGACGGGGCGGGATCGCGAACACCGCGTCGAAGGAGCGGATCTCGCCGATCAGCCCCTCGGCCAGCAGCGCGGCGACGCGGGCGTGGAGCCGGTGCCCGGGGAACATGTAGTTCTCCCGCAGCACGAGGCCCGCCTCGAACGCCGCCGCGTGCAGCCGCTCGGTGTCGCGGGCCTCGGTGGTCAGCGGCTTCTCCGCCAGCACGTGCTTGCCCGACGCCAGCGCGCGGCCGATCCAGTGCGCGTGCAGCCCGGACGGGAGCGGGATGTAGACCGCGTCGATCTCGGGCATCTCCAGCAGGGCGTCGTAGCCCTCGACGGGACGCCCGCCGAACCGCGCGGTGATCTTCTCGGCCTTCGCCCGGCTCCGGCTCGCGACCGCGGCGAGCTCCAGCCCGGCGACCCCGGACAGCGCGGGCAGCACCCGCCGGACGGCCACGTCCGCGCCGCCGACCACGCCGAGCCGCAGCACGTCCCGGCCGCCCGCGGACGGGCTCATGACGCGATCGTGCCGAAGACGCGGTCCACGAAGACGAGCGCGTCGCCCTCGCCGACCTCGCCTCCGATGACCTCGCCCACGAGGATGTCGTGGTCGCCGCCCGCGTACCGCGCCCAGACGCGGCACTCCAGGACCAGCCGCGCGCCGTCCACGGCGAGGGCCCCGCAGCCGGTGCGGCGGAAGCGCCCGCCGGCGAACTTGTCGGCGCGCTTGGTGGCGAACAGCCGCGCGAGCGCCGCCTGGCCGGGCCCGGCCACGCTGACGACGAACGAGGACGCGGCGGCGAAGGCGGGGTAGCAGTTCGCGTCCCTCGCCACGCACACCGAGACGAGCGGCGGGTCGAGCGAGACCGACGTGACCGTCCCGGCGGTGAAACCGTGGTCGGCGCCGCCGCCGTGCCGGGTGGTGACGATCGACACCCCGGTTGGGAGCCGGGCCATCGCCGCCCGGAACGCGGCGCCGCCCGCGGTCACCGCGGCGGACATGGCCGTATCTTCCACGGCGAAGACCTCCTCCAATTGCGGATCGTCTCGTGTTGCGGATCGTCTCGTGTCGGTGGACCGCCGCCGACTCTTCCCCGGCCGCCTCGAAGCGCGCTCGACCCCCGCTGGGCGGACGCGGCCGGGGCGGGGCTCCGGGCGGGGCTCCGGGCGAGGGCGGCCCGGAGCGCGTCCCGGGCCGCCGTCGCCCGGTCACGCCGCGGTCGACAGGTGCGGCTCCCAGAACCAGGGATTGCTCTTGTACCAGTCGACGGTCGCGGGGAGCCCCTCGTCCAGCGTCCACCGGGGCCGGTACCCGAGGTCGGCGCGGATCGCGCTGTCGTCGACGGCGTACCGCAGGTCGTGCCCCTTGCGGTCCTCGACGCGGCGGACCGCGCTCCAGTCCGCCCCGCAGAGGTCGAGGAGCCTGCCGGTCATCTCCAGGTTGCTGAGGGCCGTCCCGCCGCCGACGTTGTAGACGGTCCCGGCGGACGCGCGGGTGGCCACCAGGTGCACCGCCCGGCAGTGGTCGTCCACGTGCAGCCATTCGCGCACGTTGCGGCCGTCCCCGTACAGCGGCACCTGGCGTCCCGACAGCAGGTTGGTGATGAAGCGCGGGATGAGCTTCTCCACGTGCTGGTGCGGGCCGTAGTTGTTGCTGCAGCGCGTCACGCGCACGTCGAGGCCGTGCGTGCGGTGGTAGGCGCGGGCCATCAGCTCCCCGCCCGCCTTGGACGCCGCGTACGGGGAGTTGGGGAGCAGCGGCTCCCGCTCCGTCCACGCGCCCCGCTCGATCGACCCGTAGACCTCGTCGGTGGACACCTGCACGACCGTGACCGGTCCCGCCCGCAGGCACTGCTCCAGCAGGAGTTGGACGCCCACGACGTTCGAGCCGCTGAACAGGCCCGCGTCCGGTCCGAGCGACCGGTCGACGTGCGACTCCGCCGCGAAGTTCACCACCAGGTCGTGCCCGGGGACGAGGCCCGCCAGCAGGTCGGCGTCGCACAGGTCGCCGCGCACGAACGTGAGGTTGGCGTGCTCAAGCGGGAGGTTCCGGGTGTCCCCGGCATAGGTGAGCTTGTCGAGGACGGTCACCCGCGCGTCCTCGAATCCGGGGTAGCCGCCGCCGAGCATCGTCCGCACGTAGTGGGAGCCGATGAACCCGGCTCCGCCGCAGACCAGCACCCTCATGAGCCGATCTCCACCCGCGCGTCGTCGCCGACGCACACGCTGCCGACCGCGTCGCCGGAGCCGGTGATCACGGCCCTGCTGCCGATCACCGACGCGCGGACCCGCCCGAGGCCGCGGACGGACGCGCCGTCCAGCACGATCGTGTCGCTCACGCCGACCCCGCTCAGCCGGGACCCGGCCCCGACCGTGACGTCCGGCCCGACCACGCTGTCCTCCACGACGCTCCCGGCGGCGATGGCCACCGGGCCGGTCAGCCGGGACGCGCGCACCCGCGCCCCGCGCTCCACGACGACGCGACCCGTGATCTCGGTCCGCTCGTCGACGTCGCCCTCCACGCCCGGCGGCATCCGTTCGAGCATCCTGCGGTTGCAGTCGAGGAGGCCCTCGATGGTCCCGGTGTCCGCCCAGTAGTCGGTGTACTCGGCGGCGAGCACCCGCTGGCCGGACGCGACCAGGTGCGCGATGGCGTCGGTGATCTCCAGCTCGCCGCGCGCGCTCGGCGTGATCGCGCGGGTGGCCGCGTGGATCGCGGCGGTGAAGAAGTACCCGCCGGTCAGCGCGAGGTCGCCGACCGGCTCGCGCGGCTTCTCGGCGAGGGAGAGCACCACGCCCTCCGGGTCGACCTCGGCGACCCCGTAGTTCTCCGGGTCGGTGACCTTCTTCGTGACGACGAGCGCGCTGGGCCGCTCCTCGCGGAACCGTTCCGAGGCGCCGGAAAGCCCCCCGGCGAACACGTTGTCCCCGAGGAGCATCACGAAATCGTCGGCGCCGAGGAAATCGGCGGCCGTCTGCACGCAATGCGCGAGCCCGAGCGGCGCGTGCTGCGGGATATAAGTCAGGTCGACGCCATGCGCGCGGCCCGAGCCGAGCGAATTCTCGATCTCTTCGGCACGGCCGCCGACGATGATCCCGACGTCTCGTATCCCGAGTTCCCGGATCACCTCCAGGCAGTGCACGATCACTGGTTTGTTGGCCACCGGGACGAGTTGCTTGGCCATGGTGTGGGTAAGCGGCCGGAGACGGGTGCCCGAACCGCCGGAGAGCAGGAGTGCTTTCATCTTCGACGTCCTCACTGGACTATTCGGCCTTTGTTGCCGGGCCTTCACCACGAACTGTCCACGGCGCTGATCGAAGCCCGGTCGAATGCCACTGGTCCGCCGCCGAAGCCCGCTGGCGGCGCCCCGGCCGAGTCCGCCGCCGGGCCTCCTCGGGACGCGCGTTACAGCGTTCTTCGAGGGCGCCTCAAAGCGATCCGGCGATGCTGTCGGCGTTTTCAGCGGGCCGCGACACCGGTGCCGGCGCCGACGCGAATTCAGGTGAGGAAACGGGCATGGAGCTTGGCGGGAGTGTCGGTGACTGGATCGGCAGGCGGCAGCGGATGCGCGGCTACTCCGTCACCAGGACGCCATTGAGTGAAATGGACGGCTGGTACTTCCGTCCGGACGACGGGGATCTCGTCCACCGCAGCGGGGGATTCTTCGAGGTGCAGGGAATCGAGGTGTCCATCGAGGGCCGTCCGTCCTGGACCCAGCCGATCATCAGACAGGACGAGATCGGAATACTCGGCATCCTCACCACCGAATTCGACGGCGTCCCGCATTTCCTGCTGCAGGCGAAGATGGAGCCCGGCAACGTCGGCCCGCTGCAGGTCTCGCCCACCGTCCAGGCCACCAGGAGCAACTACACCCGCGTCCACCGGGGCGCCTCCGTCCCTTACCTGGAGTACTTCCTCGAACCGGAGGAGGGACGGGTGGTCTTCGACGCCCTGCAGTCCGAACAGGGGTCGTGGTTCTGGGGGAAGCGCAACCGGAAC
Source organism: Actinomadura chibensis NBRC 106107 (assembly GCF_001552135.1). GTDB lineage: Bacteria > Actinomycetota > Actinomycetes > Streptosporangiales > Streptosporangiaceae > Spirillospora > Spirillospora chibensis. The sequence continues at coordinate 30,989 of NZ_BCQP01000061.1, forward strand.
GTCGTCGTCAGCACGGCGAACGACGTCCCGGTCAAGGACGGCTTCCGCTGGTTCTCCCTGGACGAGATGGCCGAGGCCATCCGCGTGGACAACCTCATCAACATGGACACCCGCACGGCCCTCTCCGGCCTCGCCCGGCTGCCGGGAGCGGAGCATCACCCGCGGCACCCGACGTCCCACGTGCTGAGCCGGTTCACGGCGGCCAAGGCGGGACGGCGCTTCACCCGCCGCCGCCTCCCGCTCCGGTCCGTGCGCGACTGGACGGTCGGCGGCGACCGCATCGCCCGCGCCGACGGACGCTTCTTCGAGATCATCGGTGTCGCGGTCGAGGCGGGCGACCGCGAGGTGGCCCGCTGGTCGCAGCCGATGCTCGCGCCCGCGGGCACCGGTGTCGTCGCCTTCGCCGCCCGCAGGTTCGGCGCCGAGCTGCACGTGCTGATGGAGCTGCGCAGCGACGCGGGGACGTTCGACCTCGTCGAACTGGGCCCGACCGTGATGTGCCTGCCGTCCAACTACGAGACCCCGTCCTCAGACCCGGTCACCGGAGGGCCGCCCCCTTATCTGGAGGCGGTGCTCGGCGCGCCGCCCGAACGGCGGCTCGTGGACGTCGTCCATTCCGAGGAGGGCGGCCGCTTCTACCACGCCCGCAACCGCTATCTGGTGGTCGAGATGGACGACGGGTTCGCCGAGCGGCCCGGCGGCGGCCACGTGTGGGTGTCGCTCGGCCAGCTTGCGGCCTTCGTCCGGTACGGCAACGTCGTCGACGTCGGCGCCCGCTGCCTGCTGACCTGCCTCATGCTCGCCGGACATCACCCCGTCGTCGAGCCGGGCCGGTGACCCGCGCCGCGTGCGCCTCACGCGCCCAGCAGCTCCGCGTGGATCTTCTCGATCTCGGGTGACGGGTCGATTCCGAGCTGGCTGCTCAGGACCTCGCGCAGCGACCGGTAGACGCCCATGGCGTCGCTCCGGCGCCCGTTCTGCCACAGCGCCAGGATGAGCTGCTCGTGGATCCATTCGTCGTAGGGAAAGGTCAGCCGGAGTTCCTGTAGATCGGCGATGATGTCCGCCTGCATTCCGCAGGCCGCCTTCGCGCGGATGCACATCTGCAGAATGCTCCGGTACCGCTCCCGCAGGTTGATGACCTGCGGGAGGAGGCGCGGCCCGAGCTTGACATTGGAGAGCGGCCCCTCGGACCAAAGGTCGAGCGCCTGTTCGAGTGCCTTGATGGAGCGAAAGTACTCGCGCTGCTCGTAGAGCTCGCGGCCCTCGGCGGCGAGGGCGTCGAAGAGGTGCAGGTCGAGGTCCGCCGGCCGGATCCGCAGGATGTAGCCGGGCATCTTCGTGACCAGCGGTTCGTCGTCGTCCTCGCCCACCTTGGCGCGCTCCAGAATGCGGCGGATCTGGTAGATGTAGGTCTGCACGGTGGTGTTCGCGCTGCGCGGCGGGTTCTCGTCCCAGAGCTCCTCGATCAGGGTGTCGGTGGGCACGATCTTGTTGGCGCGCAGGGCGAGGAGCGCGAACACCTGGAGCACCTTGGGGGCGCTCGGGGTGAAGTCCCGGCCCTGGCTTAAGATGGTCAGCGGCCCGAGAAGGCGCACGTTGAAGGACACCCCGGATCCGGGGTCGGCGTCGGTCGAGGACATTTCCGAGTGGATGAACCTGAGTTCTGAAGGCCGGGTTGCGGCCATGAAAATCACTCCCCTGGAAAACGTTCACTCATGTACCCGGCTGGCGGCAGACGGCGCTCATCTTCACGGGCCGTTGTCTGGTGGTTGACATGGGAGCACTGAACGCAGCGCGCGAATCGACGACGTCGAATGCCGGTAAAGTCGGACTTCGTCCTGCCCGGGACGTTACACCGAATCAGACTTTCTTTGTAGGCTGCATACGTTGAAAACTAGGCTACCGGACTGCGGCTGTCTAGATCACCTTCGTCCGGGGCCTGACGTGGCCAATAATTCTTGATCTTGTGAGAAACCGCATCTCACGACCGGTGTTCCCCGTTTCCGGTCGGCCGGCGCCATTTTATTGACCGGCCCGCAAGACGGAAGTGAAGTCCCGTGTGGGGACCGGCGGACACGGGTAGGGGGCCGCCGCGGGAAGGCCCGCGGCGGCGGTGCGACTACAACGACAATTGCTCCCGCAAGGGGAGCCGAGAAGCCGGTGGCGGTCAGTGCGACGGGCCGGTCGAAGCCACCCGATTCGCGGCGCGCTCGCCGGCGCGCGCACCGTCGGGCGATCGGTCCCGGTCATAGGTGATCCGGCGCGACTTCAGGAGCAGTTCGCCGCCCTCGCGGACGATGACGTCGTGCACGACGCAGCTCGGCCCCACGACCAGGTCGTCTCCGGGGCGCGTGGTCAGGATCAGCGCGTAACAGGTCGAGCGCAGGGTCCCGTCCTCGGCCTCCCGCAGCGCGACGTGGGTGAACCAGTGGCGGCGCTGGACCGGGTCGCCCGCGAACCGCTGCCGGTGGAAGTCGTCCAGTTCTCGTTCGATACCCCGCCGGGTCCGTGCCGCCGGACGCGACGGCGAGTGCTCGAACTCGCCGTCCTCGGTGAAGGTCGCGGCGTACCCGCCGAAATCACCGCCGTCCAGCGTCTGCATCTGCCAGGCGTAGAAATGCAGGACTTCGGCGTAGAGTGCGGGCGACACGGTGGAATGCGACATCGCTCTCCTCAGGTTCGATCGGTCCTCTGGATCGTCCTACGGGTTCTTCGAGGAGTCCTTGAGAGCCCCTGGGCCGACCCATTGGTCGGAGAATCGGGAAGTGCCGCCCATTACTCCGCTTACTTCGCGCCGCGCGCGGCGGCGGCCGCGCCGCCGCGCCCGGGACGGGAATCGGGTCAGCCGCCGCCCGCCCGCCCGCGGCGCGCGGCGGCCGCGAGGAAGGCGGCCGCCACGACGGCGACGACGGTGAGGGCGAAGGCCCACTGGAAACTGCCGGCGAACGCGTCGGCCACGGCGGTCGGCCGGTGCGCGCCGTCCAGCCCGGTCTGCAGGCTCACCGCGAGGACGGCCACGCCGACCGAGCCGCCGAGCTGCTGCAGGACGCTGATGATGCTGGTCGCGTTCGGGATGTCGGCCCGGTTGAGCGGCGCGTAGGCGGCGGCGGTGATCGGCATCAGGGCGGCGCCGACCCCCACCCCGCGCACCGCGAGGACGGCCGACAGCCACACGTAGGAGGTGTGCGCGCCGACCACGGCGAGCGGCACCGTGGCGACCGCGCAGAGGGCGAGGCCGACGGCGGCGACCGGCCCGCCGCCGACGCGGTCGGTGAACCGTCCGGCCAGCGGCATCGCCAGCGCCGCGCCGAGGCTCTGCGGAAGCAGCAGCAGCCCGGCGCTCAGCGGGCTCTCGCCGCGGGACAACTGGTAGTACAGCGGCAGCAGGAACAGCGCGCCGTACAGGGCCGCGCCGGTGAAGAACATCCCCACCGCGGCGGCGGAGAAGGACGGCCGCCGGAACAGCCGGATGTTCAGCAGCGGCTGCTCGGCGCGCCCCGCGTGCACCACGAACGCGACCACCAGCGCCAGCCCGCCGAGCAGCGGGCCGTAGGCGGCCGGGGCCGCGAGGCCGCCGCTCGACTGGACCTCCGACAGCCCGAACACGATGAGCGCCAGCCCGGCGGCCAGCAGCGGCACGCCGAGCGCGTCGAGGCGGCGGGCGGTGCGCGCGGCGTCGTCGGACGGCAGCAGCCGCGCGGCCAGCCCCAGCGCGAGGATGCCGAGCGGGAGGTTGATGTAGAAGATCCAGCGCCAGGTGGTGGTGTCGGTGATCAGCCCGCCGAGCACCGGGCCGAGGACGGGCATCAGCAGCATCGGGATGCCGAGGACGGCCATGACGCGGCCCATCCGGTCGGGCCCGGCGGTCCGGGCGATGATGCCCATGCCGACCGGGTTGATCAGGCCGCCGCCCACCCCCTGCAGGACGCGGAAGGCGATCAGCGCGCCCATCGACCAGGCCGCGCCGCACAGCACCGAACCGGCGACGAACAGGACCAGCGCGACCGTCCACACGCGCCGGGGGCCGAAGCGCTCGCTGGCCCAGCCCGCCATCGGGATGACGACGGCCAGTGCCAGCAGGTAGGAGGTCGAGACCCACTGGACGGCGCCCACCGAGGCGTCCAGGTCGGAGCCGATGGACTTGAGGGCCACGTTGACGATGGTGGTGTCCAGCAGCGCCATCGCCAGCCCGGCGATGACCGCGGTCGCGGCCAGCCAGACGTCGCGGGTGATGCCGCCGGGCGGTGTCGGCGGATCGGCGGCGGGCCGGTCCGGCCTTGCCTTGGCGGTGTGTCCACTGCTCATGCGCACTCCCCGAGGGTCGTTATTCCACCGGCTGGTGGATATTATCCCCCAACTGGTGAGAACGCTAGGATGGAGTTCATGGCGAGTGAGCGAGCACCGCACGAACTGCGGGGTCCCCGCCGCGCCCCGCGCGGCGACGAACGGCTCCGCGACGCGGACCGGACCCGGCGCAAGCTGCTGGCGGCCGGGCTGGAGGAGTTCGCGGCGCACGGCTTCGCCGGGACGCGGGTCGCCGACATCGCCCGCCGCGCGGACGTGGACAAGCAGTTGATCAGCTACTACTTCGGCGGCAAGGCGGGCCTGTACACCGAGGTGATGCGCGGCAGGCTCGCCCAGGAGACCCTGGTCAACGACCCGGATCTGCCGCTGAGCGAGATCGCCGTCCGGTACCTGCGGCACAACCTGAGCGACCCCACGATGGCGAAGCTCCTGCTGTGGGCGGGCCTCGCCAACTCCGCGGAGCCGCTCGACACCCTTCCCGCCGGGAGCCTCGACCTGTCGAGCATGGAGCGGCGCCGGCGGCGGGGCGAACTCGCGGACGACCTCGACCCGGCCGCCGTCCTGCTGCTCATCATCGGCGCGGTGAACGCCCCGGTCGCGCTCCCGCAGATCGTCGAGGCGATCTTCGGGGTGTCGCCCGACGCGCCCGAGTTCGAGGAGCGCTACGCCGAGCAGCTCCGCCGCATCGTCGACCGCCTGTCCGGCCCGGGACCCTCCTGATCGCGGCGCGGTCGGCGCGCCCGAGTCTTGACATCAAGGTAACTTGAGGTTCTAACCTCTCCAGTCAAGTTCGGTGGCGCCCAGCGCGTGCAGCACAGGCCGAGGGACTCGGCCGGACAAGGAGAGCGCATGAACATCGGTGTCGGCCTGCCCGCCCATGTCCGCGACGGCATCGACGGCGACACGGTGGTCGCGTGGGCCGAACGCGCCGAGGCCAGGGAGTTCGCCACGCTCACCGCCGGCGACCGGCTCGTCCACTCGACGCCGGAGCCGCTGATCACGCTCACCGCCGCCGCCGCCGTGACGTCGCGCATCCGGCTCGCCACCGCCGCCCTGGTCGCCCCGGTGCGCGCCAACCACGCCCTGTTCGCGACGCAGGCCGCCACCCTGGACAACATCGCCGGACCGGGCCGGCTGCGCCTCGGCCTGGAGCCCGGGCTGCGGGAGGACGACTACGAGGCGTCCGGCGTGAGCTTCGCCGCCCGCGGCCGGACCTTCGACGCGCAGCTGCGCACCCTGAAGCGGGTGTGGGCGTCGGGCGTCGGACCGGCCCCCGCCACGCCGGGCGGCCCGGAGCTGATGTTCGGCGGGATGTCCCAGGCGACGCTGCGGCGCATCCGCACGCTCGGCGGCGGCTGGTGCGCCGCCGACTGCTCCCCGGACGAGTTCGGACGGTTCGCCGCGCTGGCGCGCCGGGCCTGGAGCGACGGCGGGCACCGCGGCGAGCCGCCGATGTCGGTGTCGGTGATGTTCGCGCTCGGTCCCGACGCCGAGGCGCGCGTCAGCGCCGAGCTGCGCGCCTACTACGCCTACGTCGGCGAGGAATGGCTCCAGGAGACGGTCGACCGGGCGTGCACCGACGAGAAGGGCGTCCGGACGGCCGCCGAGCAGTTCGAGGGGGCGGGCTGCCAGGAGGTGGTGTTCACCGCGAACAACCGCGACCCCGAGCAGGTCGACCTGCTCGCCGACGCGCTCGGCCTCTAGCCGCGCGGGCTCGGTCTCCGGGCCCGGCTCCGGCCGTCCGCGAAAGGGCTTTGAGGGCCTCTCAAGCGGACGCGATCACAGTGATGGTGCCAACCGGCGCTGTGCTCCGAAAGGCCGGAGAGGGAGGGGACCTGATGACGCGTCGAGTCGTGATCACCGGGGTCGGTGTGCGCGCCCCGGGCGGACCGGGGCGCGAGGAGTTCTGGGACCTGATGATGTCCGGCCGGTCCGCGATCCGCCGCATCTCGTTCTTCGACGCCGGGATCTTCCGGTCCCGGATCGCGGGCGAGTGCGACTTCGACGCCGCGGCCGAGGGGTTCACCCCTCGGGAGCGGCGGCGGATGGACCGTGCCTCGCAGTTCGCGGTCGCCTGCACGGCCGAGGCCCTCGCCGACAGCGGGTTCGAGGTGGAGCGGGCCGGGCCGCACCGGGTGGGCGTGTCCCTCGGGAGCGCGGTGGCCGCCGCGACCAGCCTGGAACGCGAGTACCTCGTGCTGTCGGACTCGGGACGGCACTGGGAGATGGATCCCGGCTACCTGTCCCCGCACATGCACGGCTACCTCGCGCCCGACGTCATGGCCGCGGAGGTGGCCTGGCACGTGGGCGCCGAGGGGCCGGTGACGCTGGTGTCGGACGGCTGCACCTCGGGCCTGGACGCGGTCGGGCACGCCGCCGACCTCATCCGCGAGGGCAGCGCCGACGCGATGATCGCGGGCGCCACGGACACGCCGATCACCCCGATCGTGGTCGCGTCCTTCGACGCGATCAAGGCGACGACGACCCGCAACGACACGCCCGAGGAGGCGTCCCGGCCGTTCGACGCGACCCGGGACGGCTTCGTCCTCGCCGAGGGCGCGGCCATGTTCGTCCTGGAGGAGCTGGAGCACGCGCGCCGCCGGGGCGCGCACGTCTACGCGGAGATCGCCGCCCACGCGACCCGGCTGAACGCCTACCACATGACCGGCCTCAAGACCGACGGCCGGGAGATGGCGGAGGCGATCAGGACCGCGCTCGACGAGGCGCGCGTCGACCCGTCCGACATCGGCTACGTCAACGCCCACGGGTCGGGGACGAAGCAGAACGACCGGCACGAGACGGCCGCGTACAAGCGGGCGCTGGGCGAGCACGCCTACAAGGTGCCGGTCAGCTCCATCAAGTCCATGATCGGGCATTCGCTCGGCGCGATCGGCTCCATCGAGCTGGCCGCGTGCGCCCTCGCGATCGACCGGGGCGGCATCCCGCCCACGGCGAACCTGGAGTTCGTCGACGGCGAGTGCGACCTCGACTACGTCCCGAAGGTGGCCAGGGAGGAGCGGGTGGAGAACGTCCTCAGCGTCGGCAGCGGGTTCGGCGGGTTCCAGACCGCCGTGCTGCTGCGGTCCCTTCGGCGGGAGTCCCGGTGAGCGCGGCGGAGAGCGGCGGCGACCCGCGCGGGACGGCGGTGTGGATCACGGGCGTCGGCGTCGCCGCGCCGACCGGGATCGGCGCGGCGGACCACTGGGACGCCACGCTGCGGGGGCGGAGCGGCATCGCGCCGCTCACCCGGTTCGACACCGGCGGATACCCGTCGGTGCTCGCCGGGCAGGTCACCGGCTTCGACCCGGAGGCGCACCTGCCGAAGCGCCTGCTGCCCCAGACCGACGTCTCCACCCGGCTGGCGCTCACCGCGGCGGCCGAGGCCATCGCGGACGCCCGGCTCGACACCGGCTCGGTCGAGGACTACGACATGGGGATCGTCACCTCCAACGCGACGGGCGGGTTCGAGTTCACCCACCGGGAGTTCCGCAAACTGTGGCGGCAGGGGCCGTCGTTCGTCAGCGTCTACGAGTCGTTCGCCTGGTTCTACGCGGTGAACACCGGCCAGATCTCCATCCGGCACGGGCTGCGCGGGCCCGGCAGCGCGTTCGTCGCCGACCACGCGGGCGGGCTCGACGCGCTCGGGCACGCGCGGCGGCTCATCCGCAAGGGGACGCCGGTCGTCGTCGCGGGCGGGACCGACTCCGCGCTCGACCCCTGGGGGTACGCCTCGCACATCGCCGGCGGCCAGATCACGCGGGAGAGCGATCCCGCCCGCGCCTACCTGCCGTTCGACGCGGGCGCGGCGGGCCACGTCCCCGGGGAGGGCGGGGCGCTGCTCGTCCTGGAGAGCCGGGCGAGCGCGGAGGCCCGGGGAGCGGCGCCGCGGGCGGAGGTCGCCGGCTACGCCACGGGCTTCGACCCGGCCCCCGGCCGGGGGAGGCCGCCCGTCCAGCGGCGCGTCATCGAGTCCGCGCTCGCCGACGCCGGGATCGGGCCCGGCGACGTCGACGCGGTCTTCGCCGACGCCGCCGCGGTGCCCGCCGCCGACGCCGCGGAGGCGCGGGCCGTCCGCGAGGTCTTCGGCCGCAACGGCGTCCCGGTGACCGCGCCGAAGGCGCTGGTCGGACGGCTCGGGTCGGGCGGCGGCCCGCTGGACGTCGCGACCGCCGCCGCCGCGCTGGACGCGCAACTGATCCCGCCCACGGGGGCCGACTGCCGGGTGCCCGACTCCTACGGCATCGACCTCGTCCGGCTCGTCCCGCGCCCGGCGCCGCTGCGCGCCGTCGTGGTCCTCGCCCGCGGGCTGCGCGGGTTCGCCAGCGCGGTCGTGCTCCGCACGGCCGGCGCGCACTGACCGCACGCGTCACGCACCTCGCACCCCGCACCCTTCACCTCGTACCTCGCGAAAGGAGATCATCATGCGGGAAATCCGGTTCGCCGACCTTCGCCGCCTGCTCGTGGAGAGCGCCGGTGAGCTCGACGGCGTCGAGCTCACCGAGGACGTCATCGACGAGCCGTTCGACTCGATCGGCTACGACTCCCTGGCGCTGATGGAGACGGCGGCGGCGGTGAGCAAGGAGTACGGCGCGGACATCCCCGACGACTCGCTGGGGGACGTCGAGACCCCGCGCCAGTTCCTCGAACTCGCCAACGCGGCTCTCGTCGCGTCCTGAAAGCCCGGAAGAAAAGCCCGGAAGAAGGTGCCGCACCAATGAGCACGCCCCTCCGATCCACCGTCCACCAGCGGGACGTCCGGGCGCCGGCCGGACGCGTGTACCCGCTCATCGCCGACGCCTCCCTCTGGCCCGCCGTCTTCGCGCCCACCGTGGCGGTCCACCACCTCCTCAAGGGCGAGCGCGAGGAGCGCTTCCGGATCTGGGCGCTCGTCAACGGCGCGGTGTCCGGCTGGACGTCGCGCCGCGCCCTCGACCCGGACGGGCTCCGGGTGACGTTCGAGCAGGAGCGCAGCCGTCCGCCCGTCCTGTCGATGTCGGGGTCCTGGACGGTGCGGCCGAGCGGCCCCGACCGCAGCACGGTCGAGTTGCGGCACGAGTTCGTCCTCGACGATGGTCCCGCCGAGGGGCACGAGGCGTACCTCCGCGCGCTCGACGGCAACAGCGAGCGCGAGCTGGCGGCGCTCGCCGAGGTCGCCGAGATCGGCGACGCCCTCGACGTGGCGCTGCAGACCTTCGAGAGCGCCGTCACCGTGCGGGCCGGGGCCGAGGAGGTGTACGAGTTCGTCGCCCGCGCCGACCTGTGGCCCGAGCGGCTGCCGCACGTCCGCGACGTCCAGCTCCGCGAGGACGGCCCGGGAATCCAGGACCTCGACATGGAGACGATCACCGTGGACGGCGGCACCCACCGCACCCGTTCGCACCGCGTCTGCGAAAGGCCCGCGTGGATCGCCTACAAGCAGGTGGTCCTCCCGGAGACGCTCCGGGGGCACAGCGGCGTCTGGTCCTTCCAGGACGACGGCAAGGGATGGGCGACCGCCGTCTCGCGGCACACCGTCCTGCTGGACCCGCGGCACGCGACGCCCGAGGAGCGCGACCGCGTCCGCGCGCTGCTGGAGAAGAACAGCCAGGCGACCCTCCTGCACGCCACGTCCTTCGCCGGTCAGGACGCCTGATGGACGCGCGGGCCGACGTCCGGGCCGACGTGGTGGAACTGGGTCCGGGGCTGTTCGCCTACGTCCAGCCCGACGGCGGCTGGTGCCTCAACAACTGCGGCATCGTCGCCTTCGGGGACGGCGCCCTCCTCGTCGACACCGTGGCCACCGAACGGCGGGCGCACGCGCTGCGCGCCGCCGTCGACGCCCTGGCCCCGGGCCCCCTCCGCACGATCGTGAACACGCACCACCACGGCGACCACATCTTCGGCAACTTCGTGTTCGACGCCGAGGTGATCGCCCATGAGCGGGCGGTGGACGAGATCGCCGACACCGGGCTCGGGCTGACCGGGCTGTGGCCGGACGTCGAGTGGGGCGACATCAGGCTCGTCCCGCCGACGACCACCTTCTCGGACCGGCTCACCCTGCGGGCGGGGGAGCGCGTCGTGGAACTGCACCACGTCGGTCCCGCCCACACGACCAACGACGTGGTGGTGTGGCTGCCCGAGGAGCGGGTCCTCTTCACCGGGGACACGGTGCTCAGCGGCTGCACGCCCTTCACCGTGATGGGCTCGGTCGCGGGCTCCATCACGACGATGGAGCGGCTGCGCCGCTTCGGGGCGACGACCCTGGTCTGCGGCCACGGCCCGGTCTGCGGCCCCGAGGCGATCGACGAGACCGAGGAGTACATGGCCTGGGTCACGGGCCTCGCCGAGCGGGGCCGGGCCCGCGGCGACGACCCGCTGCGGACGGCCCGCGCCGCCGACCTCGGCCGCTGGGCCGGCCTCACCGACCCGGAGCGGCTCGTGGCCAACCTCCACCGGGCCTACGCCGAACTCGACGGCGCCGCCCCCGGCGCCCCGCTCGACGTGGTCTCGATCTTCGGGGAGGTGGTCGAGTTCAACGGCGGGCGGCTCCCCGCCTGCGCGGCGTGACGGCCCGGCGTCCGGGCGCGCGGCCCGCCCCCTCGCCCGCCGCGCGCCCGAACCCGCCGGTCAGCGCCTCTTGCCGACGCCGATCTGCATGAGGTCGCGGCCGGGCACGACCGGCCCGGCGAAGTCGCGGCCCGCGCGGCGCCACCGCCCGTCCGGGAGGTGGCCGGGCGAGAAGTGGTTGAGGACGAGCCTGCCCGCCCCCGCCCGCCGCGCCACCTTCCCGACCTGCTCGATGGTGGTGTGGGAGCCGATCATGTGGTTGATGTAGCCGTCCTTGGTCTCCTGCGGGACGGGCAGCGCCGCGATGCTCTGCTCCACCCACGCCTGGTCGATCACCTCGTGGACGAGGACGTCGCAGCCCCCGGCGAGGTCGACCAGGTTGTCCGAGACCGTGGTGTCGCCGGAGAACACCACCGAGCCGTCGTCGGTGTCGAACCGGAAGCCGAACGCGGGGAACATCTGCCCGTGGTCGACGAGCGTCGCGGTCACGCGCACCCGGTCGTCCTCGAAGACGGGGATGGGCCGGTTCAGGCGCGGGATCTTCCGGCCGGGCGCTGCGCCGTCCGGCAGCGCGATGTCGTGCGCCTTCACCCGGGCCGTGATCGCCGGGGAGCCGGTGTCGAAGAGCCGGTCGTTGAAGTCGGTGGCGAACGCGGCGACCAGGGACGCGGTCATGTCGACCGTCCCGGGCGTGGGCGCGGCCGGGTTCACCGGGTCCGGCGTGGGCCGGGCGGGCGGGAACACCGCCGGGAGGGCCCCGCGCCGCCCCGGCCCGAAGACCTGGACGGGCCGGTCGTCCCGGCCGAGCCCGCCGCCGCAGATCCCGTAGAGCAGCAGGCCCGGGTAGTCGGCGACGTGGTCGGAGTGCAGGTGGGTGAGGAACACGGCGCGCAGCTCGCCGAGGTCGTTCTTGCCGTCGCCGGGCCCGAGCAGCCCGGCGTCGCGGAAGTTGTGGACGGACGAGTTCCCGCAGTCGACCAGGTAGATGGCGTCGCCGACGACGAGGGCCGAGGAGACGCCGTCCCGGTCCGACCCCTTCCACCAGATGGGCCCGCCGGCGGTGCCGAGCAGGACGAGCCGCGTCCGGTACCCCTTCGCGGCCGGGGCGGCGGGCGGCGCCGCCGACGCCGTACCGGTCAGGACGCCGGACACGGTCATCGCGCCGGCCGCCACCCCGGCGGAGCGCAGCAGCCCCCGGCGGGACAGCCGCGGGCGGGGCTCCCCGCACGACTCCTCGCGGGCCCCTTCGCGGAACTCTTCTCGGGACTCTTCGCACATGGTGGGACGACCTCTTCCTTCGCTGGGGGTGGTCGGAGGCATGCGGCGAGACGGTCGCCGACGACCGGCGAGGGGCGACAATCTCTGTAGCAATCACTACGGAGATTGGCGTGACCCTACGGCCGATCGAGGCGCGCTGGCAAGACCCCCCGCGTGCCGTCCAGGTAGGCGAGGACCGCCCGGACGCGGCGGTGGCCGGAGTCGTCCGGGGCCAGGCCGAGCTTGGCGAAGATGTTGCCGACGTGCTTGTGGACGGCGTTGTCGGAAATGCGCATCCGCTCGGCGATGGCCGCGTTGTCGTGGCCCTGCGCCATCAGCGCGAGGGACTCCCGCTCGCGGGCCGTGAGGGCGTCGAGCGGCTCGCCGGGCCGGGCGAGGAGCTGGGCGATCACCTCGGGGTCCATGGCGGTGCCGCCGGAGGCGACGCGGCGCAGCGCGTCGATGAACTCGGCCACCCGCCCGATGCGGTCCTTGAGCAGGTAGCCGATGCCGCCGCGCCCGTCGGAGAGCAGCTCGCCCGCGTACTCGCGCTCGACGTACTGCGACAGCACGAGGACCGGCAGCGCGCCGTGCTCGCGCCGGGCCCGCAGCGCGGCGTGGATCCCCTCGTCGCGGAAGGCCGGCGGGAGCCGCACGTCCACGATGGCGATGTCGGGACGGTGTTCGGCGACGGCGGCGAGGAACGCCGGGCCGTCCCGGACGACCGCCGCCACCTCGCAGCCCTTCGACGCGAGCAGCAGCTCCAGCCCGCTGGACAGCAGGACGTTGTCCTCCGCGATCACGACCCGCACGGCGCCGCAACCTCCGGAACGATCGCTACACGGACGGCGAGGGTGGTGGGGCCGCCCGGCGGGCTGTCGAGGCGGACGGAGCCGTCCAGCGCGGCGACCCGCCGCCGGATCCCGGTGATCCCGGTGCCGCGCGCCTCGTCGGCGCCGCCCCGCCCGTCGTCGGTCACCTCGATGGCCAGCACGTCGCCCGCGCGCTCGACCCGGACGTCCGCGCGGGTGGCGGCGGCGTGCCTGGCCACGTTCGTCAGCGCCTCGGAGATCACGTAGTAGGCCACCGCCTGCACGGCCGCCGGGAGCCCGTCCAGCCCGGCGCGCTCGACCCGGACCGGCACGCCGGACCGGGCGGCGAGCGCGGCCAGCGCGCCGTCCAGGCCCCGGTCGGCGAGGATCGGCGGGTAGATCGTCCGGAGCACCGCGCGCAGCTCGGCCATCGCCTCCTCCGCCGTGTCGTGCGCCTGCCCGATCAGCGCCGCGACCGCGTCCGGGTCGTCCGCGAGCGACTCGCGGGCGACGCCGAGCTGCATGGCGATGGCTGCGAGGCGCGCCTGCGTCCCGTCGTGGAGGTCGCGTTCGATCCGCTGGAGCTCCGCGCCGTGCGCGTCGACCACCCCGACCCGGCTCCTGGTCAGCGCGTCGACCCGTGCGGTCAGCCGGTCGCGGGCCGAGGGCGCGAGCACCGCCAGGCACATCCGCGCGTGCAGCCGCGCCAGCGCCGGGAGCGCCCACCATGCCGCCGCGCCGAGCACGGCGAGCTGCGCGGACCCCGCGGCCAGCGCGGTCGTCCACCCGTCCACGCGGACGTCGCCGACCGAGAACAGGGTGGGACGCGCGCCGGCGGGGAACGCCCACCACGACGTCATCGCGACGACGGCGACCACGATGTTGCCGAGGCACACCAGGGCGGCGAGGCCGAGGGGGAACCCGGCGGCGACGTGCGCGACCGCCCAGGCGAGGTTCCGGTGCGTCCGGCCCTCGGCCGGGACGCCGAGGAGCCGCGCCGCCCGCCGCCGGTGCCAGTCCGCCCAGCCCCGCGCCACGGGCGGCGCGAGCAGCACCGGCGGCGCGAGCACCGTGGCCACGGCGGTGACCAGCGTGCCCAGCAGGTAGGCCGAGCCGCGGAATGCCCGGTCGCGCATGCGCGCCCCCTCCCTCCCGACGCCGGGTTGGAGATCATTGTCCGCCGCCGGTCCTCGCCGGGCACTACAGCGGGCTGTAGTACGGCGCCTGCGGCTGGCCGTATCGGACGGGACGCCCGCCGCGCCTAGCGTCCTCGGCCATGAAACCGAGATCCGTGCTGACCCGGCTCGTGCCGGTCGCCGCACTCATCGCGCTGTCCGCCGCCGTCGCGCCGCTGAGCGGGGCCGAGGGCGGTTCGCGTCCACCGCTCCACTGGAAGCGCTGCGCCCAGGGGCGCGGCGACACGCTCGGCCGCGAGCTCGACAAGGCGGGCGCGCGGTGCGCGGAGGTCGCCGTCCCGCTCGACCACTCCAAGCCGGGCGGACGCACGATCACGCTCGCGCTGTCGCGCATCCGCGCCAAGGACCGCGCCCACCGGATCGGCACCCTGGTGCTCAACAACGGCGGCCCCGGCGAGCCGACCCTCGGCATGCCCCTGGACGTGCGCACGGCCATGAAGGACGTCGCCGACCGCTACGACCTCGTCGGCCTCGACCCGCGCTTCGTCGGGCGCAGCACGCCGCTCGACTGCGGCTGGCCCGTCGGCATGTGGCTCCGGTCGGCGGGCGCGACCCGCGCCCGGTTCGACCACCAGGCGGCGGTGCAGCGCGACCTCGCCGAGCGCTGCGCCCGCCGCCACGCCGACGTGCTCCCGTACGCGAACACGCGCGACACGGCCCGGGACATCGACCTCGTACGGCGCGTCCTCGGGGAGCGGCGGATCTCGTTCCTCGGCTACTCCTACGGGAGCTACCTGGGCGCGGTCTACACCCAGATGTTCCCCGGACGCACCGACCGGGTCGTCCTGGACAGCGCGGGCGACCCGGACGCGTGGGGCGCGCGGGCGCTGCGCGGCACCGAGGACGAGGCGGAGCGCGCCCTGCGCGGCTGGGCGGCGTGGGCCGCCGAACGCCACGGCGCCTACGGCCTCGGCGCCACCCCCGCCGAGGTGCTCGCGACCGTGGACGGGATCGTCGCCGCGGCTGAGGAGCGCCCGCTGCGCGTCGGCCGGTACGAGGTGGACGACCAGGCCGTCCCGTACCTGCTGTCGGTCGGCCCAGGGGACGACCGTCCGGCGGGCCGCGCGGAGTTCGCGGCCACCGTCCGGACGCTGTACGCGGCGGCGCGCCGCCGTCCGGCCGACCCCGGCCCCGAACTCGACGGCTTCCTCGCGTTCGTCCTCACCAGCGAGGGCTCCCCGCTCGCGAGCCCGGCCGCGGCGATCACCTGCGGCGACCGCGCCGTGCCGCGCGACCCGGACGCCTACTGGGACGACGTCCAGCGCAGCCGGGCGCTCCACCCCCTCTTCGGACCGCTCAAGAACAACATCTGGCCGTGCGCGTTCTGGCCGAACGGCCCGCGCGAGGCCCCGACGCGCATCGGCAACGCGACTCCGACGCTGATCGTGTCCGCGACCGGCGACACCGCCACGACCTACGCGGGCAGCCGGGCCATGCACCGGGCGCTGACCGGCTCGCGCCTGCTCACCCTGCGCGGCGCCACCGCCCACGGGATCTACGGCGAGTACGGCGACGCCTGCGTGGACACGGCGGTCAACGCCTACCTGGCCACCGGCCTCCTCCCGGCCGCCGACCCGACCTGCGACGCCGGGACGGCCTAGGGTTCACCGGGTGAAGGTCCGCTCGCTCGGTTTCCGCACCGATCTGCTGGTTCGCCGCCTGGCCGGGGCGACCGTCGTCGATCACCCGTCTCACCGGGTGGTCCGGACGCCCGCCAATCCGTTCTTCTGGTGGGGCAACTTCGTGCTCGTGGCGCCCGGCGCGCTGCGCGACGCCCCCGGCCTGTTCGCGGCGGAATTCCCGAACGCGTCCCACGTGGCCATCGGCGTGGACACGACCGAGGGCGGAACGGTCCGGCGCGCGGAGTGGGAGGGGCTCGGAATGGACGTCGAGATCGACTCGGTCCTGACGGCGTCGTCCCTGCGTGCTCCCGCGCGACCGGCGCGAGCGGACCTGCGGCCGCTGGCCGGGGACGACTGGGAGCGGGTGGCGCGGTTGCGGCACGCGTGCGAGGGGCCGGAGCCGTCGCGCGAGCACGCCGCCTTCCTGGCGGCGAAACTCGCCGAGGAGCGGCGGCTGTGCGAGGCGGGCGCCGCCACCTGGTTCGGCGCCTTCGTGGACGGCGAACTGCGCGCGGGCCTCGGCGTCGTCCGCGACGGCCGGGGCGTCGCGCGCTACCAGCGCGTCGAGACCCATCCGGAGTTCCGGCGCCGCGGGCTGGCGTCGTCACTCGTCCATCACGCCGGAACGGACGCGATGGCCCGGGGAGCGCGGACGCTCGTGATCGTCGCCGAGCCGCGGGGCCCGGCGATCGGCGTCTACCGGTCGCTCGGTTTCGTCGAATCGGAGCGGCAGGTCAAGGTCTCGGCCGGGGTGTAGAGGACCTCGCGGGCCTCCTCGGCGGCGCGGTAGAGGCTCTCGGTGACGAAGTCGAGGAAGCGGGCGGCGTTCTCCAGGCGGGCGGCGGCCGGGGTGCCGGGGCCGAGGACGGCGACGCCCTGGCGCGCGGCGTCGGCGAACTGGCCGTTGGAGCGGGCGCTGCGGATCATCGACTGGTACCACAGGTCGTCGTCCACGACGTAGCGGTCGCGGCGCCGCTCGTCGCGCCGGCGGCGGACCAGTTCGAGGTTCTCCAGGAACGTGATCGCCTTGGAGACGGACGCCGGGCTGACCCGCAGCCGCTCCGCCAGCTCGGCCGCGGTGAGGCTCCCCGAGTCGGTGGTGTAGAGGCACGCCAGCACGCGGGCCATCATCTTCGGCAGGCCGGACGTCATGAAGACGGTGGTGAGCAGGTCGGTGTACTCGCGCACGGCCGCGGCGTCGCGCCCGTCGGGCCGCTCGGCCGCCGCCGCCCCGCGCGGCGCGGCCCGCCCGCGCCGGTGGGCGCGGCGCTCGGTGGCGTGGTGGGCGAGGTCGGCGCGGTAGCCGGTGGGCCCGCCGTTGCGCATCACCTCGCGGGTGACCGTCGAGGTCGGGCGGTCGAGCCGCCGGGCGATCTCGGCGTAGGGGAGGCCGTCGGCGAGCCCCGCCGCGATCTGGCGGCGGTCCTGCTGGGTGAGCCTGCCTCCCGGCATCGCGATCTCCTCCGTCACGGTCGCGGACGCCTCCACCATAGCGTTCACCTTCTCCTCATTGCAATGGACGGCGGACCGTCATTGCGTTAAGCGCGAAGGCTGTTGCAACACTTCTAAGGCTACTACCTGCTTAGATGTTCAGTCTGTGCAACGTGTTGCTTGCAGAGATTTGGAACGCAACGTAGCGTTTTCGACATTGGAAACAGCGAGCGCAAGGAGCGCACGATGCAGAGGTTCGACACCCCCGACCCGATCTCCGCCGTCGTCGAGATCCCCGCCGGACGCGTCCGGTTCATCGCCGCCGACCGGGCCGACAGCGCCGTCGAGGTCCTCCCGGCGAACGCCGCCAAGGGACGCGACGTGAAGGCCGCCGAGCAGACCGCGGTCGACTTCGGCGACGGGGTCCTGCGGATCAAGGCCGCGCCCGGCGGGCGGGCGCTCGGCCAGTCCGGGGCCGTCGAGGTGACGGTCAAGCTGCCCGCCGGTTCCCACGTCAAGGCGACGACCGGCGCGGCCGAGCTCCGCGCCGTCGGACGCCTCGGCGACGTCGTCTTCGACGGCGCCTACCGCAGCGTCAGGATCGACGAGGCGGCGGACGTCCACCTCACCGCCTCCGACGGCGACGTCGAGGTCGGACGCCTGACCGGCTCGGCCGACATCAGCACCATGCGCGGCGACATCACGATCACCGAGGCCGCGGGCGGCAAGGTCGTGTTGCGCACCCGGTCCGGCGACATCTCGATCGGCGCCGCCGCCGGGGTCTCGGCCGCCCTGGACGCGGGCACCGCCTACGGCCGCATCGACAACGCCCTCAAGAACGACGGCGCCCCCCGGCTCGACATCCGCGCCACCACCTCCCACGGCGACATCACCGCCCGCAGCCTCTGAGGAGCAGAACCATGACGAACCTGGCCATAGCGGCGAACGGGCTGCGCAAGTCCTTCCCCGGCAAGGACGGCGCCAAGGTCGTGCTCGACGGCATCGACCTGGCCGTCCCCGAGGCGACGATCTTCTCCCTGCTCGGGCCGAACGGCGCGGGCAAGACGACCACCGTCCAGATCCTGTCCACCCTGCTCCGCGCCGACGCCGGAGAGGTCAGGGTCGCCGGGTTCGACCTGGCCCGCCAGGCGGACGACGTGCGCGGCGCGATCGGCGTCACCGGGCAGTACTCGGCCGTCGACAAGCTGCTGACCGGCGAGGAGAACCTGCTCCTGATGGCCGACCTCCGGCACCTGTCCCGCCGCGACGGCAGGCGCAGGGCGGCCGGGCTGCTGGAGCGCTTCGACCTCGTCGACGCGGCGCGCAAGCCCGCCGGAACCTACTCGGGCGGCATGCGGCGCCGCCTCGACCTGGCGATGACCCTGGTCGGCGACCCGCGCCTGATCTTCCTGGACGAGCCCACCACCGGCCTCGACCCGCGCAGCCGCCGCACCATGTGGGGCATCGTCCGGGAACTGGTCGCGGGCGGCGTCACCGTCTTCCTCACCACCCAGTACCTGGACGAGGCCGACCGCCTCGCCGACCACATCGCCCTCCTCGACGACGGACGGCTGATCGCCGAGGGCACCGCCGAGGAGCTGAAGCGGCTCGTCCCCGGCGGCCACGTGTCCCTGCGGTTCCCCGACGACGACGCGCTGAAGGACGCGCTCGACGCCCTCGGCCGCGGCTTCGTGGACCCGTCCGACGACGACCGGCTCACCCTGCAGGTCCCGTCGGACGGCGGGGTCGCGTCGCTGCGCGAGCTGCTCGCCCGGCTGGACGCGGCGGGCGTCGAGCCGTCCGGCCTCGGCGTCCACACGCCCGACCTCGACGACGTCTTCCTCACCCTCACCGGCCGCGACACCGGCCGGACCACGGATCAGACCACGGAGGTCTCCCGATGAGCGCCCTCGGTCTCGCGGCCCGCGACTCGTCCACGATGGTCCGGCGCCAGCTCAAGCGCCTGGTCCGCTACCCGTCCATGACGGTGCAGCTCGTCGTCACGCCGGTCGTCCTGCTGCTGCTGTTCGTCTACGTCTTCGGCGGCACGCTCGGCGCGGGCATCGGCGGCGGACGCGACGCCTACGTCGACTACGTCGTCCCCGGCATCCTGCTCATGGCGGCGACCATGGCCGCGACCGGAACGGCGGTGATGGTCGCCACCGACATGACGGAGGGCATCATCGCCCGTTTCCGCACCATGCGGATCTCGCGCGCATCCGTCCTCACCGGACATGTGGTCGCGAGCGTCATCCAGCAACTCGTCGGCATGGCCGTCGTCGTCGGCGTCGCCCTGGCGGTCGGCTTCCGTCCCGACGCCACCGTCGTCGAATGGCTGGCGGCCGCCGGGCTGCTCACCCTGTTCGTCGTGGCGATCACGTGGCTGTCGGTCGCGCTCGGGCTGAAGTCCCCGACGCCGGAGGCGGCCAGCAACGCGCCGATGCCCCTCGTGTTCCTGCCGTTTCTCGGCAGCGGGTTCGTCCCGACCGACTCGATGCCGACCGTGCTGCGCTGGTTCGCCGAATACCAGCCGTTCACGCCCATCATGCAGAGCGTCCGGGGCCTGCTGCTCGGAACGCCGATCGGCGACGACGCCGCCATCGCCGTCGCGTGGTGCGCCGGAATCGGCGTCGCCTCCTATCTCTGGGCCAAGCACACCTACAACAAGGCCTGAGGGTGAACGCGGCGTGAAGAGGCACCAATGAACGAGCCATGATCGGGTAAAGGGTCGGCATGCGAATCGGTGTGCTCGACGTGGGTTCCAACTCCGCTCATCTCAAGGTGGTGGACCTCGCCGTCGGCGCGCCGCCGGGCCCGGTGACCACGGTCAAACGCCCGACCCGGCTGGCCGAGGCGATCGACCCCGAGGGGGCGGTGGAGAAGACGGCGGTCGACCGGCTGGTCGCGTCGGTCGGGGAGGCCGTGTGCGCCGCCGCCGCGCACGGCGTCGAGGAACTCGTCTCGTTCGCGACCTCGGCGGTGCGGGACGCCGCCAACCAGGAGGAGATCGTCGCCCGCGTCGCGGCGTCGACCGGCGTGCGGCTCGGCTTCCTGTCCGGACGGGACGAGGCGCGGCTGACGTTCCTCGCCGCCCGCGCCTGGTACGGCTGGTCGGCCGGGCGGCTGCTGCTCGCCGACATCGGCGGCGGCTCGCTGGAGATCGCCCACGGCGACGGCCAGGAACCGGCGCTGGCGCTGTCGCTGCCGCTCGGCGCGGGGCGGCTCACCCGCGCGCACCTGCCGGGGGACCCGCCGTCCCGCAAGCACGTGCGCCGGCTCCGCCGCCAGGTGTACGAGCGGCTGGCCGAGACGTCCGCCGAGGTGAGGCCGGGCCTGGAGGGGGAGCGTCCGGTCCGGGCGGTCGCGACGTCGAAGACGTTCACGCAGCTCGCCAGGCTGACCGGGGCGCCCAAGCGCAAGGCGGGCCCGTACGCGCGGCGCGTGCTGGACGTGGACCGGCTCCGCGAGCAGATCCCCGTCCTCGCGGCGAAGCGCGCGGCGGCCCGCGCGAAGCTGCGCGGGGTGTCGCGGCCGCGGGCCCCGCAGATCCTCGCCGGCGCGATCGTGGCCGAGGCGCTGATGACGACCCTGGAGGTCGACCGGGTCGACATCTGCCCGTGGGCGATCCGCGAGGGCCTGATCGTCCGGCGCCTCCAGGCGATGACCGACCCGGCGGCGGCCGACGACGAGACCGCGCGGCTCACCCAGGCCGTCCCCGCCACCGCGGCGCGGCCGCGCCCGGCGCCCGTCCGCACCGGCTGACCGCCCGGCCCGGACGGCGTCCCCGCTGGTCGGCGCCGGGCATGTTTCCCGGCCGCGTGTCGAGGCAGGAGACCCCCGCCCAGAGGGAGGGGGCGCGCATGGCAGACATCGACCGCATAGCCGATCCGTGGGGGACGAGGACGCCGTACGGCCCGGGGGACGAGTGGCCCGCCCGGGTCGACTCCTTCCTGGAGAAGGACGTGGCGCCCGGCGACGTCGACCGGTGGGTGCCGACGGCGTCGATCCTGCACTCCAACGGCGACGGGATGGACCTGGCCGTCAAGGACGGCCGCCTCGTCGGGGTCCGCGGCCGCCCCGGCGACCGGGTCAACCGCGGACGCCTCGGCCCGAAGGACCTGTACGGCTGGCAGGCGGGCCGGTCGCCCGACCGGCTGACCAGGCCGCTGGTGAGGCGGCACGGCGCGCTGGTGGAGACCGACTGGGACACCGCCATGGACGCGGTCGTCCAGCGCAGCCGCGCCCTGCTCGACGAGCGGGGCCCGTCCGCGCTCGGCTTCTACACCACCGGGCAGCTGTTCTGCGAGGAGTACTACACGCTGTCCGTCATCGCCCACGCCGGGATCGGCACCAACCACCTGGACGGCAACACCCGGCTGTGCACGGCGACGGCGGCCGCCGCGCTGAAGGAGTCGTTCGGCTGCGACGGGCAGCCCGGCTCCTACACCGACATCGACCACGCGGATGTCATCGCGCTCTTCGGGCACAACATGGCCGAGACGCAGACCGTCCTGTGGATGCGAGTCCTGGACCGGCTCGCGGGCCCCGACCCGCCCCGCGTGATCTGCGTCGACCCCCGGACGACGCCCGTGGCGCGGGCGGCGGGCCTCCACCTCGCGCCCCGTCCGGGCACCAACGTGGCGCTGATGAACGGGCTGCTGCACGAGGTCATCGCGGCCGGTCACATCGACCGCGCCTACATCGACGCGCACGTGGTCGGCTACGAGGAGCTGGAGAAGCGCGTCCAGGAGTACCCGCCCGGCCGCGTCGCGGAGATCTGCGGCGTCCCCGCCGGGCTGGTCCGCGAGGCCGCGCGGACGCTGGGCAACGCCGAGCGGCTGCTGTCGACGGTGCTCCAGGGCTTCTACCAGTCGCACCAGGCGACGGCGGCGGCCGTGCAGGTCAACAACCTGCACCTCATCCGGGGGATGCTGGGGCGTCCCGGGTGCGGCGTCCTGCAGATGAACGGGCAGCCGACCGCGCAGAACACCCGCGAGTGCGGCGCCGACGGCGACCTGCCCGGCTTCCGGAACTGGGCCAACGACGAGCACGTCGCCGACCTCGCCCGGATCTGGAACGTGGAGCCGAAGCGGATCCCGCACTACGGGCCGCCGACCCACGCCATGCAGATCTTCCGGTTCGCCGAGCAGGGCTCCCTCCGCTTCCTGTGGATCAGCGGGACGAACCCGGCGGTGTCGCTGCCGGAGCTCTCGCGAGTGCGCGAGATCCTGGCGCAGGAGCGGCTGTTCGTCGTCGTCCAGGACATCTTCCCGACCGAGACCACCGAGCTGGCCGACGTCGTCCTGCCCGCCGCGACCTGGGGCGAGAAGACCGGGACGTTCACCAACGCCGACCGGACCGTCCACCTGTCGGAGAAGGCCGTCGAACCGCCCGGCGAGGCGCGCCCGGACCTCGACATCTTCCTGGACTACGCGTCCCGCATGGGCTTCACCGACAAGGACGGCGCGCCCCTCGTCGGCTGGACGGACCCCGAGTCGGCGTTCCGGGCCTGGCAGGAGTGCAGCCGTGGACGCCCCTGCGACTACACGGGGCTCAGCTACGACCGGCTGCGCGGGGCGGACGGCGTCCAGTGGCCGTGCGACGCGGAGCACCCGGACGGCACCGAGCGCCTCTACACCGACGGGCGGTTCTGGGCCGCGCCCGACCGCTGCGAGAGCTACGGCCGCGACCTGCTCACCGGGACGCCCGTGGAGCCGGTGGAGTACCGGTCGCTCAACCCGTCCGGGAAGGCGGTCGTCAAGGCCGCCGGGTACGTCCCGCCGCACGAGGAGCCGGACGGCGAGCACCCCTACCACCTGATCAACGGCCGGACGGTGTACCACTTCCACACCAGGACCAAGACCGGGCGCGTCCCGCGGTTGCGGGACGCCGCGCCGGACGTGTGGGTGGAGATGTGCGCGGCCGACGCCGCGTCCCACGACCTGCGCGAGGGCGACCTCGCCGAGATCTCCAGCCCGCGCGGCGTCGTGCACGCGAAGGTGCGGATCGTCGAGGTCCGGGAGGGCGTCCTCTTCCTGCCCTTCCACTACGGCTACTGGGACGCGCCCGCGGGCGCCGAGCCGACCCGCGCCGCCAACGAGCTGACGGTCACCGACTGGGACCCCGCGTCCAAGCAGCCGCTGTTCAAGGTCACCGCCGCCCGCGTCCGGCGGCTCGAAGGGGAGGAGCGGCGATGAACAAGATCGGGCTGCTGTTCCGGGAGCTGCACCGCAGCGAGCGCGGGCTCGCCCAGGAGCTGCTGCGCGTGTCCGAGCGGCACGTCGCCGACCATGAGATCCACCACATCGGCCGCGACCTGGCCGCCTGGTCGCGGCGGCACCTGCGGGAGCTGGCCGAGGTCGGCGGCTCGTACGGGGTGCACCTCGGCGCGGACCCCGCGCTGGAGAGCGGGCTCGGCTCGATGCTCCGGGAGAGGGGCGGGCGGCTGGTCGCGCACCACGCCGCCCCCGGCCTGCTCCTGCTCCGCGACCTGCGGGAGGTCCACGTGCGGGCGGCCGGGGTGTCGGTCGACTGGGAGCTGCTCGCGCAGGCCGCCCAGGCGTTGAAGGACGACACGCTGCTCGCGCTGGCCCAGCGCTGCCACCCCGACACGCTGCGGCAGATGCGGTGGGCCAACGCCCACCTCAAACAGCTCAGCCCGCAGATCCTCGCGGGCTGACCGGACGGTTGAACGGACAATTACGTCGTATCGGGGCGTATGGGGCGCGCGTGAGCGGGTACCGCAACGGGGCGTCAACGTGACGGAGGAGATGATGACCGTTCAGCAGGCCGCGACCCGGGGGCCCGCCGCGCGAGCGGAGGTTCCGGTCCTGCCCGGAGCGCGGGGCCCGCTGTCGCGGGCCGTCATGGATGCCCTGACCGGCGGACCGCCGGGCCCGTCCGATGTACTCGCGGCCGTCGCGTCGGCCGACCCCTACGGTGAGGATCTGCACATCGCCCTGCACACCTGCTTCGAACTGCACTACCGGGGGTTCGCCGACGTCGACCCCGACCGGGAGTGGGACCCGGACCTGCTGCGCCTGCGCGGCGCGATGGAGGCCGTGTTCCTGGACGCCCTGCGCCGCGACACCGACCTCCGCGATCCCGACCGCCTTGACCCCGGCGACGTGGACGGCGCCCTGGAGGAACTCCTGGTCGAGCCCGTCGACGGGCACGGCGTCACCCACTTCCTCCAGGACGAAGGGGAGCGGTGGCACCTGCTGGAGCACGCCGCGCACCGGTCGGTGTACCACCTGAAGGAGGCCGACCCGCACGCGTGGGTCGTCCCGCGCCTGCGGGGCCGGGCCAAGACGGCGCTGGTGGCGGTGGAGCACGACGAGTTCGGCGGCGGCCGTCCGGAGATGATCCACCAGGGCCTCTACGCCGACCTCCTGGACGACCTCGGCCTCGACTCCTCCTACGGCGCCTACGTGGACGCGGCCCCGGCGGTGATGCTGGCCACGGTGAACATGATGTCGCTGTTCGGGCTGCGGCGGTCGCTGCGCGGCGCGCTGGTCGGCCACTTCGCCGCCGCGGAGATCACCACGGCGCCGTCCGCGCGGCGGATGGCGCGGGCCCTGGAGCGCCTCGGCGGCGGCCCCCGCGCGCTCCTGTTCTACACCGAGCACATCGAGGCGGACGCCGTCCACGAGCAGGTGCTGCGGCACGACGTGGTCGGCGGGCTGCTGGCCGACGAGCCGGAGCTCGCGCCGGACGTCGTGCTCGGCGTCCGCGCCACGAGCCTCCTGGAGGACCGCCTCGCCGACCACCTCCTGGGCCGCTGGCGCGCGGGCCGCACGTCGCTGCGCCGCGCCCTGCCGGGGACGGTGGGCCGGTGATGCTGCTCCGTCCTCCGGGGGTGTACCGCCCGCAGTCCGACACGCGGCTGCTGGCGGAGGCGTTGCGCGGCACGGGCGTCCACCCGGGCGCGCGGGTGCTGGAGCTCGGGACCGGGACCGGCGCGGTCGCGGTCGCCGCGGCCCAGGTCGGCTGCGAGGTCGTCGCGGTGGACGTGTCCGCGCGGGCGGTGCTGGCGGCGCGGATCAACGCGAGGGTGCGCGGCCTGCGCGTGCGGGTGCTGCGCGGCGACCTGTTCGCGCCGGTCGCGGGCGAGGTGTTCGACGTGATCGTCGCCAACCCGCCCTACGTGCCGGGCGACGCCGACCCGGCGGCGGCGAGGGGCCGCGCCCGCGCGTGGGAGGCGGGCGACGGCGGCCGGATGCTCCTGGACCGCATCTGCCAGGCCGCCCCGCGCCACCTGGCCCCGTCCGGGACGCTCCTGGTCGTGCACTCGGCGCTGAACGGCGTGGCCGCGACGCTGGTGGCGCTGCGCCGGGCGGGGATGCGGGCCTCGGTGGTGGCCCGGCACCGCGAGCCGTTCGGGCCGGTGATGCGCGGCCGGGCCGACCTCCTCACGGCGCGGGGGCTGCTGCGCCCGGGCCAGGGCCACGAGGACCTCGTGGTCGTGCGCGCCGACCGGATCACGACGACGGGACGGGAGCATGACGGCGAACGCCCGGCCGCCTGAGCGCAGGGACGCGCGGCGCGTGCGGGTCGTCCCCGGCGGGCCGGTGCTGGTGGAGGGCCCCGTCGAGGTCGTCCTGGACGACGGCACGACGGTGACGTCCGACCGGTTCCTCGTGGCGCTGTGCGCGTGCCGCCGCAGCCGCGCGTTCCCGTTCTGCGACACGAGCCACCGCCGCCGCGTCCGCGCCGGCCCGCCGGACGACCGGAGACGTCCGGCGCCCGACTGACCGGACACGGGAAGTCGGCGGCGGCCCCCGGTCCTCAGCTCCCGATGCGCTGGGCGAGCAGCTCCTTGCCCTGCTTCGCGCCCTTGCGGCTGTCGGACTGCGCGCGGCGGAACAGGTCGGCGAGCTGGTCGTCGCCCTCCCGCTCGGCGTCGGCGATGTAGACCTCCAGGCGCAGCGCGTTGCTGAGGCACTGCTCGACGTACCAGATCAGGTTGTAGTCCTTGTCCTTGGTGCCGGTGACCTCGCCGGTCTCCGCATGCGCCGTCACCATCACGACCTCCTGGTGTTCCTCGGGATTGGGTTCGTCGGCGGTGCTACCCGACGCATCCGCCCCTACGCGGATTCGCCCCCGCGATTCGCCCCCGCGAATGGCGGGGGCGGGCGCGGGTAGCACGCGGTTCTACGACGGGGCCCCGGGACGGAAGGCGGTCGGCGGCGGATGCGGGTGCTGGTGACCGGCTGGCCGAGCTTCGTGCACGGCGAGGCCACGGCGGGCGACGTCCTCGCGATGGAGGCGGTGCGGCGGGGCCTCGCCGCCGCCCGCGTCGAGTCCGACCTCGCGTGGAGCCCCGTCTTCAGGCCGGACGGCCTGGACCTCGCGCACGCCGACCCCGGCCGCTACACCCACCTCGTGTTCGCCTGCGGCCCGCTGCGCGGCCCGCAGATCGAGGAACTCCACCGCCGGTACGCCCGCTGCGTCCGGGTCGCGGTCGGGGTCTCCGTCGTCGACCCGGACGACCCGGCGGTCCGGGGCTTCGACGCGGTCCTCGCGCGGGACGCGCCCGCGACGGCGCCCCGGCCGGACCTCGCGGGCGGCGTCGCGACGCCGCCCGTGCCCGTCGTCGGCGTCGTCCTCGCGCCCGGCCAGGCCGAATACGGGACGCGGCGGCGGCACGCCGGCGTCCAGCGGGAGCTGACCGGCTGGCTCGCCGCCCGCGAATGCGCGCGGCTGCCCCTCGACACCCGGCTCGACCCGCGCGACTGGCGCCTGTTCCGCACCGCCGCCGAACTGGAGTCGGCCGTGCGCCGGCTCGACCTGGTGGTGACGACGCGGCTGCACGGGCTCGTCCTGGCGCTGAAGAACGGCGTCCCGGCGCTGGCCGTGGACCCGGTGGCGGGCGGCGCGAAGGTGGCGGCGCAGGCGCGGGCCTGGTCGTGGCCCGCCGTCGTGACCGTCCCGGAGGCCGCGGGGACGCCGCCGCTGGACCCCGCCGACCTCGACCGGTGGTGGGAGTGGGCGCTGTCCCCGGAGGGCCGGGCGCGGGCGGCCGCGCCGCCTCCGCCCGACCTCCTCGTCGGCGAACTCCTGGCCGCCCTCGGCCTCCGCTGAGGGCGCTCGCTCAGGTGTCTACGCGGGCACCTGCCGGGGCCCGGCCTGCGGCGGGACGGGGCAGCGCAGCTCCCGCGCGAACCACTCGATCGTGGTGCGCAGCCCCTCCTCGACCGGGATCCGGGGCCGCCAGCCGAGGACGCGCTCGGCGAGGCGCGTGTCCGGGCGGCGCACGCGCGGGTCGTCGGCCGGACGGTCCACGAACCGGATCCGGGACCGCGAGCCGGTCAGCTCGATGACCAGCTCCGCGAGGTCGGTCATGGAGATCTCGAACGGGCTGCCGATGTTGACCGGGCCGGGGTGCTCCGACGTCCCGAGCGCGAGGATCCCCTGGACGGTGTCGTCCACGTGGCAGATCGAGCGGGTCTGCGAGCCGTCGCCGGTGACGGTGATGTCCTCGCCGGTCAGCGCCTGCCGCAGGAACGTGGGGATGGCGCGGCCGTCGTCCGGGCGCATCCGCGGCCCGTAGGAGTTGAAGATCCGCACGATCGCGGCGTCCAGGCCGCGCGAGTGCCGGAACGCCGACGTCAGCGCCTCGCCGAACCGCTTGGCCTCGTCGTACACGCTGCGCGGGCCGACCGGGTTCACGTTGCCCCAGTACGACTCGGGCTGCGGGTGGACGAGCGGGTCCCCGTACACCTCGGACGTGGAGGCGAGCACGAACCGCGCGCCCTTGGCCTCGGCGAACTCCAGCGCGTTGCGGGTCCCGAGGCTGCCGACCTCAAGCGTCTGGATCGGCAGCCGCAGGTAGTCCGCCGGGGACGCGGCCGAGGCGAGGTGGAAGACGTAGCCGACGTCGCCGGGGACCTCGACCGGCTCGGTCAGGTCGCACTCCTTGAACAGGAAGTCGCGCCGGCCGATCAGGTGCGCGACGTTGCGGGCCGTTCCGGTCAGCAGGTTGTCCAGGCACACCACCGGGATCCCCCGGGCCAGCAGCGCTTCGCACAGGTGCGAGCCGAGGAAGCCGCAGCCTCCGGTGACGACGGCGCGTGGGTGTCTCATCGTGGTCCTCTCATCGATCCTGGTTCGCAAGGGACGGTTCGCGGGCGCCGAGCGCCGTCGCGGCGGCGTCGATGACCGCGTCCGCGGAGATCTCCAGCAGGCCCGGGAAGGGCGCGCGGCCGTGCGGGTCGCCGTGCCGCCCGGCCCACAGGACGCGGTGCCGGGCGCGCGGCGGCGGGCCCCAGCGGGCGGGCGGCGCCGGGCCGAACAGCAGCACCGACGGCGTCCGGTACGCGGTGGCGAGGTGCCCGACGCCGGTGTCCCCGCAGACCACGAGCCGGGCGCCCGCGACGAGCGCGGCCAGCTCCGGAAGCGGCGTGCGGCCGGACAGGTCGGCCGACTCGGGCAGCCCGGCGAGCCGCACGACGCGCCGCGCGAGGGCCGTCTCGCCGGGGCCGCCGGTGACGACGACGCGCTCGCCGCCGTCCCGCAGCGCCGCCGCGACGGCCGCGAACCGCTCGGCGGGCCAGCGCCGCGCCGCGAACGCCGCGCCCGGATGGACGACGACCGCGCCGGGCGCGGGCGACGCCGCCGCGGGCGCGGGCAGGTCCAGGTCGCCGGGGTCGGCGGCGAAGCCGAACACCCCGAGGAGCCCGCACCAGCGGGCCACCTCGTGCTCGTCCGGGTCCCAGTTCGGGCCGCCGGTGTACCCGGCTTCCGGGCAGGCGAAGGCGAGCAGCTCGCGCGGTGCGGAGGCCGCGAGGAGCCGGTGGCTCTGCGGCCCCCGCCCGTGCAGGTTGACGGCGACGTCCACCGGACCGGCGGCGCGCGGGAGCGGCGACTCCAGCCCCGCCACGGGCAGGACGTCGTCGACGGCCCCCGACGCGTGGGCGAGCGGGCCGAGGACGGCGGGCGCGGCGAGCGTGATCCGCGCGCCGGGCAGCCCGCGCCGCAGCGCCCGTAACGCCGGGACGGCGGTCAGCAGGTCGCCGAGCCCGAGCGCCCTGAGCACGAGCACCCGTTTCCGGCTCACGGCCACGACGGTTCCTGCGACGGGCACACGACCATCTCGCGCACCTCGCAGCCGCGCGGCTGGGAGAGCACGAACGCGATGGTCGCGGCGACGTCCTCGGGACGGTTGAGCCGCGCGTCCGGCCCCGGCTTGTACTGCTCGGGACGGCCGTCGAAGAACGCGGTGTCCATCCCGCCGGGCACGACCATCGTGACGGCGACCTTCCCGGCCATCTCGGTGGCGAGGGCGCGGGTGAACCCGACGACGCCGAACTTGGACGCGCAGTAGGCGGTGGCGTCGCTCACGGCCTTGAGCCCCAGCGTGGACCCGACGGTCACGACCCGTCCCTGCGGCTCGTTCTCCAGGTAGGGGAGCGCGGCGCGCACGACGGCCGCCGTGCCGAGCAGGTTGACCTGGATGACACGCTCCCAGTCCTCCGCCGGGACGTCGCAGAGCGTGCCGCACGCGTCGATGCCCGCCGCCGTCACGACGGCGTTCAGCCCGCCCGCCGCGCGGGCCAGGCAGTGCACCGCGCGCTCGGCCGACTTGCGGTCGGCGAGGTCGGCCTGCATGTGCTCGACCTCGTCCTTCGGCGGGTGCCGGTCGAGGACGAGGGGCCGTCCGCCGTCCGCGGCGACCCTGCGCGCGACGGCCGCGCCGAGCCCGGACGCGCCGCCGGTGATGAGGACGTTCATGACGCGGTTCCCTTCGTGGTGGCCCCCGTGGTGGCCTTGGTGGTGGACAGCAGGCGCGTGGTGGAGCGCCCTTCCAGCAGAGGTAGCAGGACCACCTCGCCGTCGTGGGCCCGGACCGTCTCGGCCTCGGGCAGGATCGTCCCGGCGTAGTCGGCGCCCTTGACCCACAGGTCGGGGCGCAGCCGCTCCAGCAGCGCCGCCGGGGTGTCGTCGTCGAACACGACCGCCGCGTCCACGTCGCTGAGCGCCTCCAGCACCCGGACGCGGTCCTCGGCGGGCGTCACCGGCCGGGACGGCCCCTTGCGGCGGCGCACCGAGGCGTCGGAGTTGACGCAGACGACCAGGCAGTCGCCGAGCCGCCGCGCCTGCTGGAGCAGGCTGACGTGGCCCGCGTGCAGCAGGTCGAAGCAGCCGCCGGTCGCGACGACCGTGCCGCCCGCCCGCCGGGTCCGCTCGACGATGTCCCACGCGTCCTCGCCCCGCTCGGGGACGAGCCGGGCCGTGCCGGTCTCGGCGAGGCGCGTCGCGACCGCCGCCGCGGCCCCGGCGCGGACGAACCCGGACGCCTGGTCCACGCCCGTCGTGACCGCGCCCGCGAGGTCCGCGCCGTCGGCGAGCGCCGCCGCGGCCCCGGCGGCGAAGGCGTCGCCCGCGCCGCACGAGTCGCCGCGCGCGGGCCGGGCCGGGGCGAGGAACGGCGCCTCCGAGCCGTCGCACAGCAGCGCGCCGTCCGCG
The DNA here is from genome assembly GCF_001552135.1 of Actinomadura chibensis NBRC 106107. Classification (GTDB taxonomy): domain Bacteria; phylum Actinomycetota; class Actinomycetes; order Streptosporangiales; family Streptosporangiaceae; genus Spirillospora; species Spirillospora chibensis. The sequence continues at coordinate 61,628 of NZ_BCQP01000061.1, forward strand.
CCGAGCGTGACGGCGACGCCGTCGATCCCCCAGGACCGGCCGAGGTGCCGGCCGCGCCGCCCGGCCGCCGACAGCCCGGCGCCGGTGATGTCGGCGCCGGCCGCGGCGGCGAGCCGGGCCGCCTCCTCCTCGTTCGGGGTCAGCAGCCGGACGCCGGGCAGCGGCGGCTCGCCGCGCGGATGCGGGTCCCACACGACGGGGACGCCGCGCGACAGTTCGCCGAGCCGCTCCCGGACGGCGCGGTGCCGGGTGACGCCCCGGCCGTAGTCGGCGACCAGCACCGCGCCCGCGCCCGCGATCGCGTCGATGACGCGCGGGCCGACGGGCCCGTCGAGCGCCCGCCCCTCCCCGGCGTCCAGCCGCGCGACCGACTGGTCCCCGGACCGGATGCGCATCTTGCAGGGCGTGCCGCCGTGCAGGTGGAAGGCGGCGACCTCCAGGTGCCGCTCCAGCATCGCGCGCAGCCGCCGTCCCGGCTCGTCGTCGGCGAGCGCGGTGACGAGCACCACCTCGCGCCCGCTCGCCGCCGCCAGCAGCGCCGCGAGGCCCGCGCCGCCCGGCCGGGGCAGCTCCGTCGCCTCCTCGATGACGGGGACGGGCGCGTCCGGGCACAGCCGGGTGCTGGTGCCGACGACGTCGATGTCGAGCAGGACGTCGCCGACCACGACCAGCGGCGCGCTCCGCTCACCCATGCCGCACCCCCAGCGCGTCGTCGACCGCGCCGCACAGCAGGTGGATCGCGGCGAGGTGGATCTCCTGGACGGTCGAGACCGCCGCCGCCCGCACGGTCACCGCGTCGTCGCACGCCTCGGCGAGCGGGTTCGGGCCCGGCCCGGTGATCGCCCAGGCGGTCAGGCCGAGCCGCCGCGCCCGGTGCGCCGCCGCGACGACGTTGGGGCTGCGCCCGCTGGTGGACAGGCAGACCAGCACGTCCCCCGGACGGCCGTGCGCCCGCACCTGCCGCTCGAAGACGCTGACCGCGCCGTAGTCGTTGCCGATCGCCGTGACCGAGGACGTGTCGCCGTGCAGCGGGATCGCCGACAGCGGGCGCCGCTCGTCCTCGAACCGGCCGACGAGCTCGGCGGTCAGATGCTGCGCCTCGGCGGCGCTGCCGCCGTTGCCGCAGGCCAGCAGCCGTCCGCCGGAGTCCAGGACGCGGGCGAGCCGGCGTCCCCACGCCTCGATCGTCGGTACCTGGTCGCGGAACCGCAGCGCGGCGTCGGCGAGCGACTCCAGCCGCCGGTCGTGCCCGGCTCTAGCCCGTGTCTCGGTTCCCGTCTGCGCGGTCATCAGGCGGCCACCTCGCTCAGCGCGGCGGCGTGCCGGTAGACCCGGGCCGTGTCGGCGGCGACGCGGGCCCACGAGTAGCGCTCGCGCGCCCGGGCGGTCCCCGCCTCGCCCATCGCGGCCCGTGTCGCGGGCGCGGCGAGCAGCCCGCGGATCGCCGCGGCGGCGGCGTCGGGGTCGCGCGGCGGGACGAGCACGCCGGTGCCGCCGTCCACGACGGTGTCGAGGTGCCCGCCGACCCCGGTCGCCACGACCGGGACGCCGCAGGCCATCGCCTCAAGCGGCACCATGCCGAACGGCTCGTACCAGGGCAGCGTCACCACGAGGCTCGCCGAGCGCAGCAGCGGCGGCACCTCGTCGCGGCCGAGCCTGCCGAGGAACTCGACGCGGCCGGTGACGCCCGCGTCCGCCGCCACCCGGCGGAGCCTGCGCACCTCCGGGTCGGCGTCGAGGCCGTCGCGCGGCGGGCCGCCCGCGACGAGCAGCTCGGCGTCGGGCAGCGCGGCCAGCGCGCGGATCGCGGTGTCGACGCCCTTGCGCTCGACGAGGCGGGACAGCACCACGAGCCGGTGCCGTCCGCCCCGCGCGGCGGCGGGGCCGTCGGGCGTGAACAGGCTCAGGTCGGCGCCGCACGGCACCACCCGGACGCGGCCGCGCGGGACGCCCATCGCGGTCAGCTCGCCGACCTCGTCCGAGCAGGTGGCGAGCACGGCGGCGGCGGCGCGCCCGATCTCGCGCTCCAGCCGGACGCGCGCGGCCGGGCTCGTGTCCTGGTCGCCCTGGTGGCGGCGCTTGACGGTGCCGAGCGCGTGGTAGGTCTGCACGACCGGCACGCGCGGCGTGCCCGCCGCCCGGGCGGCCTGGACGGCGGCGAGGCCGCTCATCCAGAAGTGGGCGTGCGCCACGTCCGGCGGGTCGGCCGCCCAGCGCCGCTCCAGGTGGGCGCCGAAGTCGCGCATCCACGGCAGCAGGTCGTCCTTGGCGACGGGCTCGGCCGGTCCCGCCGGGACGTGCTCCACGGTCACGCCCGGCGCGAGCCGGACCCGGTCGGGCGGGCCCGGCGCGTCCCGGCGCGTGTAGACGGTGACGTCGTGCCCCTGCCGGCCGAGCTCGGCGGCGAGTTCCGCGACGAACACGTTCTGCCCGCCCGCGTCGGCGCCGCCGAGGCCGGTGCCCGCCGGTCCGCGCACGGCGGCGAGCGGGCTGGCGTGCTCGGAGATCATGGCAATCCTCATCGCGTTACCTCCAGGAGAGTTCGCCGCCAGTCGCGCAGGAAACGCGGCAGGCCGTACCGGTCGCTCGCCCAGGCCCGCGCCTCCTTGCCCATCTGGCGGGCGCGGGCCGGGTCGGCGGCCAGGCTCCGCGCGGCGTCCGCCAGCGTGCCGACCCGGGTGGACAGCACCCCGGCCTCCGGCGGCACCGCCTCGACCGCCTCGGTGGTGGCAAGCGCCACCACCGGCAGGCCGAGCATCATGGCCTCGATCAGCGCGAGGCCGAGGGACGTCCACCGGTAGGGGTGGACGTAGACACGGCGGCGGGCGAGTTCCGCGTGCATCCGCGCCTGCGGCAGGTCGTCGAACGTCCACAGCGACTCGGGCGCGATGCCGAGCCGCTCGGGGACGCCGGTGACGTTCATCCCGAAGAGGTCGACGGGGACGGCGGCGGCCAGCTCGGGGAGCAGGTCGGCGCCGGTGAGGCGGCCGCGGCGCAGCGGGTCGTTGATGACGACGCCCGCGCGCGGCATGTCGGCGGCGTACCGGTAGCCGGGGTCGACGACGCCGTGCTCGATGACGGTCGTCGGGGCGCGGCCGCAGTTCCAGAACAGGTCGTTGAAGTGGGTGACGTGCACGACCGGGATGTCGGAGCGGTCGTGCAGGAAGTGCCTGCTGTCCGGGACGACCTCCTCGGGCCCTCCGACGTCGGCCGGGGTGCGGCGCGGCGTGTCGTGCTCGACGTACACGGCGGGGACGTCGCGTCCGGGGCGGCGTCCGAGCCACTCCTCGGCGAGCCGCAGCTCGTGGGGGCGCTGCAGGACGACGGCGTCCACGTCCTCGCGGCGGAGCCGTTCGGGCGTCACCTCGACGGCGCGGTCGGGCCAGTGGAAGGTGTCGGGGCGTCCCCTGCCGTCCGGGCCCCGGTCGGGGGTGACGGGGACGAGCGTGGTCTGCGGCCCGTGGACGAACGACGTCGCCCACGACCCGTGCACGTGCCACATCAGCACTCTCATCAGGCGGGTCCCTCCTTGGCGACGATCTCGACGGCCGCCGCGACCTGGTCGGCGGTGACCGACGCCAGGCACGGGTGCCCGTCGACCGGGCACTCGCGGGCGCGGCTGTCCCGGCACGGCGCGCCCTGGTCGCCGAGCAGCGCCAGCGGGACGCCGAACGGCGCCCACCGCGCCGCCGGGACGGTCGGCGCGAACAGCGACACGACCGGCGTGCCGACGGCCGCGGCGAGGTGGGCGGGGCCGGTGTTGGCGGCCACCACGGCGCGGGCGCCCGCGAGCACGGACGCGAGCTCGGGCAGCCCGGTGCGGCCGCCGAGGTCGAGGCCGTCCTCCCCGGCGACGAACGCGGTCAGCTCCTTCTCGTCGGCGTGGCCGGTCACGACCACCCGGTGCCCGGCCGCCGTCAGCAGCCGCACGGCCTCCGCGCAGTGGGCGGGCGGCCAGGCCCGCGCGGGGACGGACGTCCCCGGGTGCACCGCGACGTAGCCGGGCCGTCCGGTGAGGTGGCGGGTGTCGGGCAGCGGCCCGCGGACCCGCAGCCGGGTGTCGGCCGGGGACGGGAACCCGGCCTCCTCCGCGAGGGCGAGCATGCGCCTCGGCTCGGGCACGTCGGTGTCGGGCCGGTGCCGGAGGTCGAGCAGGGAGCCGGGGTAGTCCTCGCTGATGCCGCCGATCCACGGCGTCCCGGCGAGCCGGAGCAGCAGCGCGAGCGGCAGCGGCGACTGGTGGAACGAGGTGAGGATCAGCGCCCGGTCGAACCCCGCCAGCTCCCGGACGAGCCGGTCGATGGCGGCCCGCTCGACGGGCACGTGGTCGGGGTCGATCCAGGGGGCGCGCCACTCGATGACGCGGTCGACGCCGGGCAGCATGTCCGCGGCGGCGCGGCCGCGCGGCCCGCACAGCAGGACGACCTCGGCGGCCCGCGCGGCGACCGCCCGCACGGCGGGCCCGGCGAGCAGCACGTCCCCGATGTTGTCCTGGCGCGCCACGAGCACCCTTGGCGCATTAATCGGCGCGTTCATCGGCGGGGCCTTCCGTCGAGGACCAGCTCGACGGCGGCGACCAGGGTCGGCGCGATCTCCGGCGCCTTCGCGATCTCCGCCTCGCGGGTCCGTCCGGTCGGGACGAGGATGGCGCGCGCCCCGGCCGCGACCGCGGCCTCCACGTCGCCGCCGACGTCGCCGATGACGGTGCAGTCGGACGGCCGCACCCCGAGCCGCGCGGCGGCGCGCTCGATCAACCCCGGCCGGGGCTTGCGGCAGCCGCAGCCGTCCGGGCCGTCGTGCGGGCAGAACTCCCACGCGTCGACGCGGCCGAGCAGTTCCTCGACGCGGGCGTTCACGCGCCGGACGTCCCCGGCGGTGATGTGCCCCTTCGCCACCCCGGACTGGTTCGAGACGACGCCGACCCGGACGCCGTGCCGCCGCAGCCGGTCGAGGGCGCGGCGCGCGCCCGGCATGAGCTCGACGCGGGCCGGGTCGCCGTTGTAGGGGACGTCCCGGATCAGGGTGTCGTCGCGGTCGAACAGCACGACCCGCGCCGCGCCCCAGCCGCGCGCCCGCCGGTGGACGGCGAGGCCCCGCAGCCGGTGCCGGATCGCGGCGGGCGGGATGGCGGCGCTGGTGACCAGCATCTTCGCCACCTCGTCCGGCGTGCGCGGCCCCGGCCTGATCCGTTCGTAGGCGAAGCGCGCGGTCAGCGCCGTCCAGGCGCCGCCCGCGATGCCCGCCGCGACGGCCGCGCGCCGGTCGCGGAAAGCGGCGGGGAGGGCGGCGAGGGCGGTGAGCCCGGCGGCGGTGGTGAGCGCGTGGCGGAGCAGCAGTCCGCGTCCCTCACCGGCGCGGAGCCGCCAGTACCGGCCGTGCACCCGCCACATGAGGACGTCGTCGGCGTTGCCCGCCTGCGCCCGCACCGACGCCCAGAACCCGGCCGGGCGGACCGGGTGCGTCACCCGCCGCCGCCCGAGGACGAGGCCGTGCCCGGCGTCCAGGGCGCGCAGCGCGAGGTCGGCGTCCTCCCGGTAGGCGCGGCGGAACCGCTCGTCGAACCCGCCGAGCTCGGCGAGCACGCCGCGCCGGTAGGCCATGTCGGCGGTGATCCAGTCGGCGGACGCGAGCGCGGCGGTGTTGCGCTCCCAGTCGGTGGCGGCCCGGCCGCCGGGCGGCGGCGGGACGGTGACGCGCCCCTGGCACCCGCCGACCTCGGACGGCAGGCCCGCGAGGTCGGCCGCCAGCGCCTCCGGCCAGTCCGGGCCGGGGACGACGTCGTCGTCCAGGAAGGCGACCCACTCGGACGCGGCCTCGCGCCAGCCGGTGTTGCGCGCGGCGGCGGGCCCGCGCCCGCCGGAGCGGACGACCCGGACCTCCGGCCCGGCCGACTCCGGGATCGGCAGCGGCGCGCCGGGCGCGGGACGGTCGTCCACGACGACGATCTCGTGCGGCGCCGGTCCCGGCCCGTCGCGCAGGGCGGTGAGCAGCGCGTCCAGGGTGACGCGCAGGCTCGGCCTGCCGATGGTCGGGATGACGACGGTGTAGCTCATCGGGCGTGCACCTCCCGGCGGCGGACGACGTAGGGCCCGATGGCGAGCAGGTCGACCGGGGCCGAGCCGAAGCACTCCAGCGCGTCGCGCGGGTCGTCCACCATGGGGCGCCCGGCGGTGTTCAGGCTCGTGTTGACGAGGACGGGCAGCCCGGTGCGGCGGCGGAACTCCGCCAGCAGGCGCGCGACGAGCGGCTCGGCGGCGGCGTCGACCGTCTGGATGCGGGCGGTGCCGTCCACGTGCACGACGGCGGGGATCCGCTCGCGCCACTCCGGCCGCACGTCGTGCACGAACAGCATGTACGGGCTCGGCAGCGGGCCGTCGAAGATCTCGGCGGCGTGGTCGAGCGCGACCATCGGCGCGATCGGCCGGAACTGCTCGCGGCCCTTGACGTCGTTGAGCCGCTCGACGTTCTCCGCGTATCCGGGGTGGGCGAGGAGCGAGCGGTGCCCGAGCGCGCGCGGCCCGAACTCGGAGCGCCCCTGGAACCAGGCGACGACCTCGTTGCGCGCGAGCGCGGCGGCGACGGCGGCGGCGAGGTCGTCCGGCCGCTCGTAGGGGATCTTGGCGGTGTCGAGGCGGGCGGCGATCTCCCGGTCGTCCCAGCGGCGGCCGAGGTCCGCGCCGGGCATGGCGGCCGGCGCGTCGCCGCCGGACCGGGCCACGTGCAGCGCGGCGCCGAGCGCGGTCCCGGCGTCGCCCGCCGCGGGCTGGACCCAGACCTCCTCGTAGGGGCCGTCCGCGGCGAGCCGGGAGTTGGCGACGCAGTTGAGCGCCACGCCCCCGGCGAGCGCCAGGCGGCGGGCCCCGGTCTGGCCGTGCAGCCAGGACGCGAGGTCGAGGAGCACCTCTTCGAGCCGGGTCTGGACGCTCGCGGCGAGGTCGGCGTGGTCGCGGGTCCACTCGCCGTCCGGGCCGCGCGCCTTGGCGAGCGCGCCCCAGTCGATCGGCGCGACCGCGAAGCCGCCGTCGCCGGTCGCCCGGACGTGCTCGCGCAGCTCGTCCAGGAAGCGCGGCTCGCCGTAGGACGCGAGCGCCATGACCTTGTACTCGTCGCTGGAGCGCAGGAAGCCGAGGTGCTCGGTGAGGTCCTCGTACATCAGCCCGAGCGAGTGCGGGAGCCGCTGCGCGCGCAGCGGCGTCAGCTCGCCGCGCTCGTACGTCCCGGCGAGGTGCGAGTGCGACTCGCCGCGGCCGTCCAGGACCAGCACGTCGCCCTCGCCGGGCCCGGGCGCGGCGAGCGCGGCGGACGCGGCGTGCGCCACGTGGTGCGGGACGAACCGGACGATCCCCGGGTCCAGCCCGGGCAGCGCGGTGGCGAGGAAGTTCGGCGCGCGGCGCGCGTACAGCGTCCGGAGCCGCTCCCAGTCCCGGTCGTGGCCGTCGAGACCCGGCTCGACCAGGGCCGGGTCGTAGGAGTAGGCGACGGCGTCGAGCGCGCCCGGCTCCAGCCCGGCCTCGTCGAGGCACCAGCGGGCCGCCTTCTCCGGCAGCTCCCAGCCGGAGAAGGGCACCGGGCGCTTCCCGTGTTTGCGGCGGCTGAGGCGCTCCTCCTCGGTGGCCGCGACGACGACCCCGTCGCGGACCAGGGCGGCGGCCGGGTCGTGGAAGATCGCATTGATTCCGAGCACGCGCATGGGTCCCCGTTTCTGCGCCACGTCGGTGAGGGGGACCTTCGATGCCTGCGTCGTAGGCATCGGCCTCCGTCGAACCGGAGCGAATCCCCTATAGGTCATTCGCCATTGCCGGGAGCCGGGGACCTAAACAGAAGCAGCCCGAAGTTCCGCTAATTTGGTGATTTACCGGCTCATTTAACTTTTGCCGCATGGGGCGGTGGGTGCCGGGTACCGGGCCGGGCGATGCGATTCACCGTCGTCCTCATCACCCGGGACCGGCGGCGCTCCCTGCTCGCCGTCCTCGCCCGCGCCCGCGCGCTCACCGAGCGCGCGCCGGTCGTCGTGGTCGACAACGCCTCGCGGGACGGCTCCGCAGACGCCGTCGCGGCCGGGTTCCCGGACGTCACCCTGATCCGCTCGCCGCGCAACCTCGGCGCCGTCGCCCGCAACGTCGCCGTCGACCACGTCCGCACGCCCTACGTCGCGTTCTGGGACGACGACACCTGGTGGGACCCGGACGCGCCGTCCCGCGCCGCCGACCTGCTCGACGCGCACCCGCGCCTCGCCGTCGTCACCGGCCGGATCCTGGTGGAGCCCGGCGGGCGCGAGGACCCGATCGTGCCGGAGCTACGGCACTCGCCGGTCCCCGGCCCGCCGTGGCTGCCGGGGCCCGCGCTCGGCTCGTTCCTCGCCGGGGCGTCGATGCTGCGGACGGACGCGTTCCGCGAGGCGGGCGGGTTCTCCGCGCGGCTGTGGCTCGGCGGCGAGGAGGAACTCCTCAGCGCCGACCTCATGGCGCTCGGCCGGCAGCTCTGCTTCGCCGAGGACGTCGTCGTGCACCACGAGCCGTCCCGGCTCCGCGAGCCGCACCTGCGCCGCCGCCACGGCATCCGGAACACGCTGTGGTTCACCTGGCTGCGCCGTCCGCTGCCGGTGGCCGCCCGCCGCACCGCCCGGCTGCTGCGCACCCTGCCGCGCGACCGCGTCACGGCGGGCGCGCTCGCCGAGGCCGCCGCCGGGCTGCCGTGGGTCGTGCGCGACCGCCGGACGCTGCCGTCCGATGTCGAGGCGCGGCTGCGCAGTCTGGAGACGTCCCAGCGCGAGTCCACGGCCCGCCGCTACGTGAGCTAGGGGAGCCGCCCCATGTCAGCCGTCACGATCGTCGTCGCGACCCGCGACCGCGCGGACGAGCTGCGCCGCAGCCTCCGCCACCACACGGCCCCGGTGATCGTGGCCGACAACGCCTCCGCCGACGGCACCGCCGACGTCGCCGCCGAGGCCGGGGCGACCGTGCTGCGCCTGCCCCGCAACCTCGGCGCCGCCGCCCGCAACGTCGCCGTCCGGCACGCCGCCACCCGCTACGTCGCCTTCGCCGACGACGACTCCTGGTGGGCGCCCGGCAGCCTGGAGCGCGCGGCGGCGATCCTGGACGCCCACCCGCGCACGGCGCTGCTCGCCGCGCGGGTGCTGGTCGGCGCGGACGAACGGCTCGACCCGGTCTCCGGGGAGATGGCCCGCTCGCCCCTCGGCCGCCCGGACGGCCTGCCCGGACCGGCCGTCCTCGGCTTCCTCGCGTGCTCGGTCGTCGTCCGGCGGGACGCGTTCCTCGACGCGGGCGGCTTCTCCGACGTCCTCCACTTCGGCGGCGAGGAGGAGCTGCTCGCGCTCGACCTCGCCGCCGCCGGATGGGGCCTCGCCTACGCGGCGGAGCTGGTCGTCCACCACCATCCGGCCACGGCGGGCCGCGACCCGGCCGCGCGCCGCCGCAGGCAGGTCCGCAACCGGCTGCTCACCGCGTGGCTGCGCCGCCCGCTCCCGGCGGTCGCCCGCACGGCCGCCGCCGCGCTCGGCAGCCGGGACGGCCGCGCCGGGCTCGCCGCCGCCGTCCGCGCGCTGCCCGCGCTGGCCCGGGCGCGGCGTCCCGTCCCGCCCGCCGTGGAGGCGGCCCGCGCCCGCCTGCCGGACTACTGACGTTTCGCCGCGCTGCCCCGGGTACCTCGCGTGAGCAGACCCGCACCGGACCCGAAGGGAGGCGCGGATGCGCGCCGTGGTCATCAACTGCACCCTGAAGCGCTCGCCGGAGACCTCGAACACCCACGCGCTCGCGGCGGTGGTGGAGGACGCGCTGCGCGCGAGGGACGTCGAGGTGGAGAGCATCCGGGCCGTGGACCTGGACATCCCGCCCGGTGTGGAGACCGACCTCGGCGACGGCGACCCGTGGCCCGCCGTGCACAGGTCGCTGCTGGAGTCGGAGATCCTGGTCCTCGCGACGCCGACGTGGGCGGGGCAGCCGTCCTCGGTCGCGCAGCGGGTCGTCGAGCGGATGGACGCGATGCTGTCGGAGACCGACGACGACGGCCGTCCCATCGCCTTCAACCGGGTCGCGGGCGTGGTCGTCACCGGCAACGAGGACGGCGCCCACCACGTGATCAACAACCTGAGCGGCGCGCTGAACGAGTTCGGGTACACGATCCCCGGCCAGGCGTGGACGTACTGGAACCGCGGCCCCGGACCGGGCCCGAGCTACCTGGAGACCGAGGAGGGCCGCGACTGGTCGCACAGCACCGGGCGGGCGATGGCCGCCAACCTGGTCGCCGCCGCCTCGGCCCTCGCCGCGAACCCGATCCCCGCCCCGCCGTCCTGACCCTGCCCGCGTGACCAGGACGGAGCGGCGCATCCGGCTGGCGATGCACGCCGGGTTCCTCCTGCTGCTCGCCGCGTCGGCGTCCCGGCTCGCGGTCCGGCACGGGCTGGGCGGCGCGACGCCCGCGCTGCTCGCGCTGAGCGGCGTCCTCGGCCTCGGCTACGCGTTCGGCGCCGTCCGGTGGGACGCGCTCGGCCGCCGGGGCCGCCTCGGCTGGCTCGCCGCCGTGCTCGGCTGCTGGCTCGCCCTGGTCGCCGCCGCGCCGAGCTTCGCGTGGTGCGCCGTCCCGCTGTTCTTCGCGGCGCTGCGGCTGCTGTCGCCGCGCGCCGCCGTCGCCGCCGTCGTGGTGATCACCGGCGCGGTGATCTTCGCGGCCGTCTACCTGGCGGACCCGTTCGACCCGAGCCTGGTCCTCGCCCCGATCGCGGTCGCCGGGATGGCGGCCGTCATCCTCCTTGAGCTGCAGCGGCTCGTCGACGAGCTGGTCCGCACCCGCGGCGAGCTGGCGGACGCCCAGCGCGCGGCCGGGGTGCTGGCGGAGCGCGAGCGGCTGGCCCGCGAGATCCACGACACGCTCGCGCAGGGCCTGACCAGCCTCGGGATCCTGCTCCAGGCGGCCGACCGGCAGTGGGACGCCGCGCCGGAGGAGGCCCGCCGCAATCTGCGTCAGGCCGCCGACGCCGCCGCCGCGAACCTCGACGAGGCGCGCCATTTCGTCCGGGCGCTGGCCCCGCCCGCGCTGGCGTCCGGGTCCCTGCCCGCCGCGCTCGCCGAACTGGCCGCCGCGCAGGCCGCGGGCCCGCGGGTACGGTTCCGGACGGTGGGGGACGAGTACCCCGTGGACGTCGAGGTGCAGGCGGCGCTGCTGCGCGTCGCGCAGGGGGCCGTCGCCAACGCGCGCGAGCACGCCGCCGCGACGGCGGTGACGATCACGCTGACCTATCTCGACGACGCCGTGTCGCTGGACGTCGCCGACGACGGGTCCGGCTTCGTCCCCGGCGCCACCGCGTCCGGTCCGGGGCGGGGCTTCGGGCTCCGCGCCATGCGGGACCGGCTGGCCGGGGTCGGCGGCGCCCTCGCGGTCGAGAGCGCCCCGGGCGCCGGGACGGTCGTCGCCGCGACGGCCCCGCGCCGCGCGGCCCGACCGCCCGGCCCGGAGGACCGGGGATGAGCGCCGTCCGGGTGACGATCGTGGACGACCACCCCGTCGTCCGGGCGGGGCTGCGCGCCCTGCTCGGCGGGGAGCCGGGCATCGAGGTGGTCGCCGAGGCGGCGGACGGGGCGGAGGCGGTCCGGCGGGTGGGGCTCGTGCCGACCGACGTCGTCCTGATGGACCTCCAGCTCGGCGGGGGGATCGACGGCGTCGAGGCCACCCGGCGGATCCTCGCGCTGCCGGACCCGCCGCGCGTCCTCGTCCTCACCACCTACGACTCCGACGCCGACGTCTCCCGCGCGATCGCGGCCGGCGCGGCGGGCTACCTGCTCAAGGCGGGCCCGCCGGACGAGCTGTTCCAGGGGATCCGCACGGCCGCGCGCGGCGAGACGGCGCTGTCGCCGGAGGTCGCAACGCGCCTGGCGGACCGGCTGCGCGAGCCCGCGCCCGCGCTCAGCCCCCGGGAGATCGAGATCCTCGAACTGCTGGCCGAGGGCCTGTCCAACCAGCGGATCGCGCGCCGGCTGCTGATCAGCGAGGCCACCGTGAAGACGCACCTCGTGCACATCTTCGCCAAGCTCGGCGTCGGCACCCGCACGGCCGCCGTCGCCGCGGCCGTCGAGCGCCGCCTCATCCGGCTGCCCGGCTGACGCCGCCCGGCGTGTCCGCGGGTTCGACGGTGATCGTGACGCGGAGGCCGAGGACGTCCGCGACGCGTTCCAGCGCGGGCAGCGGCGGGACGCGGGCGCCGGACTCCAGCAGGGAGACCGCGGGCTGCGTCAGCCCCGCCCGCTCGGCGAGCGCGGTCTGCGTGAGGCCGCGGGCCCGGCGCGCGCGGCGGATCGCCGCCCCGATCGACTCGTGCACGGGACACCTCCTTCCTCCTCACACGGTCGCCGCGCGCCGTCCGGCTCCCATCGGACGTTCGGCGGGACGGGCCGCGCCGTCCGGTCGACGCCCGCGTCAACCGATCGGTTGACATCGCCGGGCGGGCCGCATGGGAACGACCGCTCGAAAGCCTTTACCGCGCCGCGGAAAGCGCCTCGGCGGGGCGCGTCTTACGCATAATTTATTTGCCTTTCCGAGTTGCCGCCGCCGTTTTCCGCTGCCTAGTCTCCGCTGCACCGGTCGAAGTCCGGCCGGACGCCGAATCCCCGAATAGGGGAGCCGGGGACCCAGGTTCGTCCGGGGTGAATCCGCTGGCCGCCAGCGGTAGGGCCGTCTCCTGGCCCGAACCCGTCAGCTAACCCGGCAGGCGGAAAAGGAGAGGTGGACGCCGGTGCGAACGGGCATCCAGAAAACGATCGGAAAACGCGGGCGCGGCAGAATGCTGCTGATCGTCCCGGTGGTCGCCGCGGGCGTCGCCGTCCCGCTGGCCGTGACCGCCGGAACGGCGAGCGCGCCCGAGACCGGACGGCCCGCCAGGGCCGCCGCCGCGCCGATGACGCAGGTCGAGAAAAAGGCGACGGCTCCCGCGTCCCGCCCTTACGGCGTGGACGTCTCGCATCACGACAAGGGCTTCGACTGGAGCCAGCAGAAGCTCTCGTTCGGCATCGCCAAGGCCACCGAGGGCGTCGGGCACAAGGACTCGACCTTCACCCGCAACTGGACGCAGATCCGGGAGAACGGACTCGTCAGGGGCGCCTACCATTACGGCCGTCCCGGCAACGACCCGGTGCGCGAGGCCGACCATTACCTCAAGACGGTGACGGCCGCCGGTCTGGGGCCGGGCGACCTGCTCGTCCTGGACCTGGAGACGACGGACGGCCGTTCCAAGCGCGACGTGAACGCCTGGGCCAAGCGCTGGCTGGAGCGCGTCGAGCAGAAGACCGGCGTCAAGCCGTTCTTCTACAGTTCGTGGTCGTTCGCGAAGGAGTACGGGGAGGGCCTCGGCGAATATCCGCTGTGGGTCGCCCATTACGGAAAGGCGCGCGGACGGGTCACCGCCCCCGCGCCGTGGAAGAAGTGGGCCATTCACCAGTACGCGTCCACCGACCACGACCACAACGTGTCCCGGCTTTCCGCGGACGGGCTCCGGCGGCTCGGCTACGACCCTTCGGCTCTGAGTTCCGGCTGACCGGCGGGCGGGCGGGGTCGGCGGCGCGCAGGCGCCCGGCGAGGGCGCGCTTCCTCGGTGCCGCGTTCACCGCGCGCCGCGCCGCCGACCCTCTTCGTCCCCGGCGGCCGGACCGGCCTGGACGCCTCCGCGACCTGACCGGGGCCCGCCGGAGGCCCGGACGAGGCCGAATTCCGGCCGCGGCCGCCGCTTCCCGGCAACTGCCGAAATGGAGCGCCCAGCGAAATGGAACGGTCTTATCCGGCCGGGGCGGTGACGACAGGTGATTGGCTCATGACTCAATTGGCATTGGCGGGCGGCCGGGCGGCCCTCCTGGCCATGCCGACTAGCTGGTATCTGATATACGGCGACCGGGGATCTTGGCAGTTTCAACCCTTGTAAAGGACGTCATTCCGTCAGCACAATTCCGGAAACCGTCATCCTGGGCCGACCCCCTCACCCCCCGCCACCCCCAGGAGGCTCCCCGTGAGGTCCATTCCGCTGATCGTGCTCGTGAGCGGCACCGCCGTCCTCGTCGCCACGGCCCCCTACATGATCACCCAGACTCCCGACGCCGCGCCCGCCCCGGCGCGCGCCCCCGACCTGCTGCCCGACCGCGCGCCCGCCCCGGAGACCGACTCGGCGAACGAGGCCGCGCCCGGCCGCGTGGGCGCGCGCGTCGACGCCGCCGGTCCGGCCCGCCGCCGCGACCGGTCGCCCGCGTCCGCTCCCCGCCGCGGGTCCGCCTCCGATCCCGCGGCTCCGGCGCCCGTCGTGGCCGCTCCCGCCCCCGGCTCGCCGTCCAGGCCCGGCAAGACGCAGCCTGGGAAGACGCAGCCCGGGAAGACGCGGCCAAGCAGGCCCGACCCCGGCAAGCCCAAGCCGGACCCGGCGACCAAGCCCGACCCGAACACGGGCCACAACCCCACGACGCCTCCCGGCCCGGGGACCAACCCCCGTCCTCCGGCGGGCCACGACCCCGAGCCCGAGCCGCACCCCGGCCTGCTCAACGCCCCGGACCCCGAGGGCGGCGAGACGATCTTCGCGCGCGGCGGCGTCCGCTGCACGCTGGGCTTCAACGTGCGCAGGTCCGGCTCCTACTACTTCCTCACCGCGGGCGGCTGCGCCGAGGTGGGACTGAAGCTGTACGCCGACCCGACGCTGGTCATCGAGCTCGGCACCGTCGTCGCGGTCAGGAACTCCACGGCCCTCGTCCGCTACGTCAGCCCACGCGTGGAAAGGCCCGGCAGCGTCGGGACGCCGTCGGGTTCGCAGGACGTCATGGCGGCGCGCGGCCTGGACGTCGGCCGCCGCGTCTGCCGCACCGGCCCCGACATCGGAATCAAGTGCGGCACCGTGACGGCGCTCGACCAGAGCGTCCGCCTGCGGGGCGGGACGATCCGCGGTCTCGTGAAGACGACGATCTGCACGGAGAATGGCGACGCCCCGGGGACCCCCTACCTTTCCGGTCCCTTCGCGGTCGGCATGGGAATCGGCGCCGCCGGAAACTGCGACGACGGCGGCTCCTTCATCCAGCCGCTCGGCGAAGTCCTTTCCGCCTTCGACGCCGAGATCTACTGACGACCGGGCCGCGGCGTAGATCCAGTGCATGTCCATGAAGGGATTGGTGTCCGGCCAGAGGGACGCGGCCCACAGCATGAAGAGCAGGATCGTTCCACCGGCGGCGGCGATGCGCAGGCAGATGCCGAGGAGCAGCGCGATGCCGAGGCCACCGAGTCCGAACATGAACAGGACGTCGACCCAGACCTTTCCCGCCATCGCGTGGAAGAGGTCTTTGAACGGGCCTTCGGTGTGGCTGAGAAAGCCCTTGGACGGTGATACGCCGGACAGCCAGCCTTTCTCGGTCGGCTTGCCGAGGCCGAAGAGCTTGTCGACGAAGGCCCAGAGGAATGTCCAGCCGAGGAAGATCCGTCCGGCGGCGAGCGCATAGCGGGCGGGATGCGGCGAGGACACGGACGACGTAGGGCGCAGGGGGGTTTCGAGGGACATGGGAGTTCCTTGGGGCGGGGGGTCAGGCGAGCCATTCGACTGGGAAGTTTCCTATCGAATCCCTTTCGTGGCAAGCGTCGCGACCGTTCCGCCCCATGTACTGGAGTAAATGGTCGTTCGCTCATGTCGAGTGAGCTGGCCGGTCGTTTTGGACACGGTCGGCATCGGTCGTCCGCCCGCACCGGAGGCCGCATCGCACAAGGCGGACTCCCGCCCGCGATGTCGCGTCCGGAGTCGCTCACCTGCGAGAAGGCCACTCCTCCCGAACCGCTATTCCGGGTTTTCGCGAGGCCCAAGAGATGGTTCCTATGAAGATTCTCTGAATCCCTCCTTCCTCGCGGCCCGGCGCCCGCGGTGTCGTATGGGCCGCCACCCTCCGTGGGCGGCCCGACCGGTGGCGTCGTGCCGCCCCCGGCCCTCCGGCCGGTGGCCCCTCGTCGCCATTTCTGAGAAAACACGGAGATGAGAGGTGAATGCTGGCGGCACCATGACCAATCGTGATTCCGAAGTCGCGGGCCTGCGGAGAGCCGACGGCACGCCTGTCCGGGTTCTCGTCGTGGACGACGAGCCTGATCTGGCGGAGGTGCTGTCTCGTGCGCTGGCGTTGGAGGGGTGGACGGTCCGTACCGCCGGTGACGGCGCGGAGGCGCTCGCGGTCGCGGCCGACTTCCGTCCGGACGCCGTGGTGCTGGACGTAATGCTCCCCGACATCGACGGTTTGGGCGTCCTGCGCCGTCTACGCGCGGGCGCGCCGGAAGTATGCGTCCTGTTCCTCACCGCCCGCGACGCCGTCGAAGACCGCGTCGCCGGGCTCACCGCGGGCGGCGACGACTACGTGACCAAGCCGTTCAGCCTGGAGGAGGTCCTGGCCCGGCTCCACGGACTGCTGCGCCGCGCGGGCATGACCCGCCGCGCCGACACCGCCCGTCTGATCACGGTCGGCGCGCTGACCATGGACGAGGACGCGCGGGAGGTCACCCGCGACGGCCGCCCCGTCGAACTCACCCCGACCGAGTTCGAACTGCTGAGATACCTGATGCGCAACCCGCGCCGAGTGCTGAGCAAGGCGCAGATTCTGGATCGGGTCTGGAATCACGACTTCGGTGGTCAGGCGCATGTGGTGGAGCTGTACATCAGCTATCTGCGCAAGAAGATCGACGCGGGCCGTCCGCCGATGATCCACACCGTCCGGGGTGTCGGGTACGTCCTGAAATCGGAGAACCGGTGAAAGGCCCCCGCACGTTGTGGGCCCGGCTGACCGCCGGGCTCGTCCTGCTGCTGGCGCTGAGCTGCCTCGCGGTCGGGATCGCCACCACGACCGCGCTCGCCCGGTTCCTGGTCGGACGGCTGGACGACCAGCTCACCGCGTCGGGCGGCCGGTTCCCCGCGAGCCTGGAACACCAGCGGCCCAGGGACACCGACACCCGTCCCGACACCCGCGGGCAGGCGTCGGGGACGTTCGGCGCCCGGCTGTTCGAGCGGACGGTGACGCAGGCGGCGGTCGTCCGCGGCGACTCCGACGAGCCCGTCCCGCTCACCCCCGCCGACCGCCGCGCCTTGGCCGACCTGCCCCCGGACGGCCGGGGCCGCTCCCTTTCCCTGTCGGCCCTGTGCGAGTACCGGATGATGGCGGTGCCCGGAGCCGACGGCGACGTCCTGATCACCGGCCTGCCGCTACGGCCCGCCGAGGACACCTTGCATCGGGTGGTGCTGGTGGAAGTGGTCGTGTTCGCGGTCGTGCTCGCTGCCGCCGGGGTCGCGGCCGCGGTCATGGTCAGACTGACGCTGCGCCCGCTGCGCCGAGTCGCGGCCACCGCGTCGCGGATCACTGAGCGGCCGTTGGCCAGTGGTCAGGTGGCGATGCCCGAGCGGGTTCCC
>NZ_BCQP01000062.1 GCF_001552135.1 Actinomadura chibensis NBRC 106107
CGTGGCCGCCCTCCGGCCGCACGACCCGTGGGCCCGGTTCCGCTGGTTGGGCGGGCTAGATTTGCGGGACTAGTGGGCGTGCGGGTTCTGGGGGCGTGGGCTCGGCGTGGGGGACTCGGAGGAGCCAGTTGAGCCAGCGTGGCAGGTACCAGTTGGCGCGTCCGAGTAGGGACATCACGGCTGGGAGCAGGACTACCCGGACGACCGTCGCGTCGATCAGGACCGCTACCGCCAGGCCGACGCCGAGTTGTTTGAAGTCCTGCATCGAGAGCGTCCCGAAGATCCCGAATGTGGCGATCATGATGACGGCGGCGCTGGTCACGACCCCGGCCGTCGCGCCGACGCCCTCACGGACGGCGGCCGCCGTGTCGAGCCCGCGGTCGTACGCCTCGCGGATCCGCGAGACGACGAACACGTGGTAGTCCATCGACAGCCCGAACAGGACGACGAACACGAACAGCGGGATCCACGACTCCAGTGCCCCGGCGGCGGTCGTCCCCACCAGGGAGTCGCCCCAGCCGTGCTGGAACACCGCGACCATGACGCCGTAGGCCGCGCCGACCGACAGGAGGTTCAGCACGATCGCGCTCAGCGCGATCAGCGGCGATCGGAAGAAGACCAGCATCAGCAGGAAGGTGATCCCCATGACGAACAGGAACACCGGGACGATGCTGCTCTTCAACTGCGCGTTGTAGTCGGTCGACCAGGCGAGTTGTCCGGTGACGGGTGCCTCCGCGACTTTCCCGACCGTTTCCGGGACGATCCGCTGCCGTAGCGTCTCCAGCGCGTGTTTCGACGTGGTGTCGGAGCCCGTCCCGGCTAGCGGGACCTTGACCTCCGCGACGTTCTCCTTCCGGTGGACGGTCACGTCGATCGGCTCGTTCATCTCCCCCGACGCGACGGCCCGCCGCTTGAGCTCGGCGATCGCGGCCGTGACGGCGGGCGCGCCGATGTCGGGCGCCTTCACCACGACCAACGCGGGCTCCGGGTTGCCGGGGAACGCCGCGTTCAGCCGCGTGTAGGTCCGCGCGATCTCCTCGCCGGGCGGGACCTGCTGGTCGAGGCGGAGCTTCTCGGTCCTCATCCCGAGCGCGGGCGCGGCCAGCGCGAGCAGCAGCCCGGCCGCGAGCACCGCCGCGATCCCCGGCCGCGCGAGGACGGGCCTGAGCAGCGTCCCCACCACTCCGGCGCGCCCCTCGCGGCGCCGGCGGGGCAGGCGGACGCGGCCGAAGTCGACCTTGTCGCCGAGCAGGGACAGCAGCGCGGGCAGCACGGTCACCGACCCGAGCATCGCGGTCAGCACGACGAGGATCGTCGCGAGCGCGAACCCCTTGAACAGCAGCAGCCCGGACAGGAACATCCCGGACATCGCGACCAGCACGGTCAGGCCGGAGACGAGCACGGACCGGCCGGACGTGGCGGCGGCGATCGCGAGGGCCGTCTCCCGGTCGCGCCCGCGCCGCCGCTCCTCGCGCTCGCGCTGCAGGTAGAAGAGGCAGTAGTCGACGCCGACCGCGAGGCCCATCAGCAGCATCACCGAGTTGGTCGTCTGGTCGACGTGCAGCGCGTGGCTCGCGACCGCGAGCAGCCCGCCCGCCGCGAGGAACGCGGTGAACGCCAGCACGACCGGCAGGACGGCGGCGAGCAGCGCGCCGAACGCGACTAGCAGGATCCCGATGGCGAGCGGCACGGCCGTCATCTCGGCCCGTTTGAAGTCGTCGCCGAGGGCGTTCTCGAACCAGGCGTCGGCGGTCGCGCCGCCGAACTCGCCGATCCGGACGGACGGATTGCCCGCCTTCGCCTTTTCGACCGCGTCCTCGATGGCGGGCAGCGGGTCGTCGGCGGTCTCCCTGACCGTGAACTGGACGATCACGTGCCGCCGGTCCTTCGACACGACGTCCGGCCGCAGGTCGGTGACCTTGCCGGTGGCCCGGACGCGCGTCCGGACGTCCGCCGCCGCGCGGGCCAGTTCGGGCGCGCCCGCCGCCGTCCCGGAGATCAGCACGGTCTCCTGGTCGGGGTCGTCGATCCCGGCCTCGTCGAGGATCCGCACGGCCTGCGCGGACCGGCCGCTGCCCTGCTCGTGGTCCGCCATCGTGACCTGGCCGGACATTCCGCCGGCCAGGGAGGCGAGGACGACGAGCAGCAGCCAGCCGAGCACGGCCGTCTTGCGGTGCCGCGCGCTCCATCCTCCGAGCGCGGCGGCGAGGTTGCGTTTCATGGAGGTCCCCTGGAGTCATCGGTGCGGGGTGACACCCATGGACGCTAGAAACGCGGGGACCGCGGCGACATGGCTCTAGACGGCGTCCGGCGGTGTACCTGAGTACACCCCCACTCCGGGACACGGGCACACCGAGCCTGGACGCCGTCCAGAGACCACGCTCGGCCGCGGGGTCAGACCCCCGCGACCGAACGAATCCAGGAGCGGTTGGCGGGAACGCTCCCGTAGGTCTGCTCCGCCCGGCCGTCCGCCGTGGACGCGACGCCGACCTGCCTGCCGTCGTAGCGCTCCGGGCCGCCGGAGTCGCCACTCCACGCGTTGCCGGTGATCTTGGTGCTGCACAGCGCCAGCCCGTACCGGTAGTCGCGGCAGGTGGTGGACGTGACCTTGACGTCCGCGCACTTGAGCTGCTCGGACACCGGGCCGTTCGAGGCGGTGTAGCCCCAGCCGCAGATCTGGTTGGTCGAGCCGACCGGCGGGTCCGCGTCGGCGAGTTGGGAGAACGTGGCCTGCTGCGGGGCGGTGAGCTCGATCAGGGCGAGGTCGGCGCCGGGCGCGACCTCGTAGCGCTTGACGGTCGCCGGGGCGGCCTTCGACCGGTAGACGCTGCCGACGCGGACCGAGATGCCGCTGCCGACGCAGTGGGCGGCGGTGAGGACCCAGGTCGGCGCGATGATCGTGCCGGAGCAGGAGAACGATCCGCCGCTGCGGTAGATCGACGCTCCCCACGGGGCCTCGGCGTCGGTGACGACGCCGCCGCCGATGATCGGCGCGGACGGGCGGGCGCCGGGCGGGGGCGCGGCGGCGGCGGGGAGGGCCGTCCCGGAAAGCAGGACGAGAACGGCGCCGGCGACGACGCCGGCATGGCGGGGGGCGGGCATGCACAACTCCTTTGTCCGAGCATGCGACCCTCCAAAAATAGAGCAGCGGCCGCCCGGCGCGACGTTTTCAGCGCGCCTCGGCTTTTCGATGTTGATACTTGCCCACTAGAAGGGGCCGGTGAATCGCCGTTAAGGACGGGAGTACCGCCCGGCCGAACGATCGAGGGCGTTCGACCGGGCGGCACCCGTCAGGCGAACCGGTTCACAGCCGATGCCTTTCCTTCCCCGGCGGGGCGGGGAACGAAATGCGTCAGGCGATCTCCTGCAGCGGCACCAGGGTCTCGCCCGGCTTGTGCGTGCTCATGTCGAACATCGTGAGCGAGGCGAACGTCGGGCCCTTGGCGCAACGGTTGTCGAGCAGCGTCGAACGGCCCATGAACATGTTGATGGTGCCGTCCATGGTCTTCTCGGCCGGGCAGACGACGTTGAGCTGCACCGCGCCCTCGCCCATGCAGGACGCCGCCACGAACGGGCCGGCGTCGGCCTTGAGACTGCAGGTGACGGGGGGCTTCGGCTTCTCGTCGCCGGTCGTTCCGGCGAAGGCGGAGCCGGCGCCGCCGTACAGGGCCAGCGCGGCGGCGCTGACGCCGACCAGGGCGAGGGTGTGCTTGCGGATCTTCATGATCGCACTTCCTTGGGAGCGTGGTGGATCACGTACTGCGTCGCCGGCGGGCACTACGCGGACGAGGGCGCGGCGGAGCCGGGCCTCGAATGCAGCAACCATCATTGATCGGCGGAGTGGATCCTGGCAATGTCATTAGGCCATAGAACTAAGCTATATCCCGCGACACCACGGAAAATGCTCGATATTGGCCGGGCGAGACCGGCGGAACGGCCGAATTGGTCATGATCGAATCCCGTGGCGGGAGAGCCCGTAACGGGAGGTGACGGGACGCCCGTCCGGCACTATTCTCGGGAATCTCTCAGGAAGAAGTCTCGCGCCCGGGCGGACATTCCGTCAATGATCGGCAAGGACCCGGCATGGATTTCCTTGCGCCGCGCGGCGCATGGAAAAGGGCGCGGATCGAGTAAACCGCGCAATAGGCCGCCGCGTCCGCGGGCGCGGTTCCCCTTCTTTCCGGAGCCGCCGGGGGTGTAGCTGGGTACACCCCATGTCCGGGTTGCGGGCACACTGTGCGCGTGGCCGCCGGCCGGAAGACTCGTCTTCAGGACGGCACCCGACCTGCGGAGGAACCCGGTGGACGGCGTATTGGTGAAAGAGACGAGACTGCAGCGGCACGCCAGGGCGCCCTGGCGCGGCCTCGCGCTGTACCTGCTGTGCGTCCCCGCGACGCTCGTCGGCCTGTGGTTCATCACGGTCGTCTCGATGATCACCAGTTTCATCGGGGTGCTGCTGTTCCCGTCGGCGGCGATGCTGCTGCGCACCCAGCTCGACGCCTACCGCCTCCGGATCAACAGGTGGACGGGCGTCCGCGTCCAGCGCCCCTACCTGCCGGAGCAGGAGACCGAGCCCGGCGTCATGGGGATGGTCAAGCGGTTCGTCGGGCTGGCGTCCGACCCGGCGACCTGGCGCGACTACCTGTGGGTGGTCGCCGACCCGATCGTGGCGATCTTCACGGCGGCGCTGCCGGGGCTGCTCATCCTGTACGGGGTGTGGGGGTACGCGCTCGCCACCTTCGCGGGCGGGCTGATCGGCCACTACGGCGGCAGCGACTGGTACACGTGGATCCACGTCGAACCCGGCTACGACCGGGACGCCGAGCGCGTCGTGTCCACGGTGATCGTCGCGACGGTCTGCATCGTCGTCGGCTACCTCATCGGCCCGAAGATGCTGACCATGTACGGCCACTGGGGACGCCTCATCCTCGGCCCGACGAAGAAGTCGGAGCTGGCGCTGCGCGTCCGGCACCTGCAGGAGTCCCGCTCGGACGCCGTGGACGCGTCCGCCGCCGAGCTGCGCCGCATCGAGCGCGACCTGCACGACGGCGCGCAGGCCAGGCTCGTCGCGATGGGCATGAGCCTCGGCGCGATCGAGCACCTGCTCGACAAGGACCCGGAGAAGGCGCGGATCCTGCTCGCCGAGACGCGGGCCTCGTCGGCGAAGGCGCTGAGCGAGCTGCGCGACCTCGTCCGCGGCATCCACCCGCCGGTGCTCGCCGACCGCGGCATCGGCGACGCGGTCAAGGCGCTCGCCCTGGACCACCCGATGCGTCCGGAGGTGCACGTCGAGCTGCCGGGCCGTCCCGAGCCGCCGGTCGAGTCGGCCGCCTACTTCGCGGTGTCGGAGATCCTCACGAACGCGGCCAAGCACTCCGGCGCGTCCCGCGTCTGGATCGACCTGCGGTACGAGCGCGGCATGCTGCGGATCACCGTCACCGACGACGGGCGCGGCGGCGCGACCATGGCGGACGGCACCGGCCTGCGCGGAATCGAACGGCGGATCGGTACATTCGACGGCGTCCTCGCCCTCAGCTCGCCGGTGGGCGGCCCGACGATCGTGACGCTGGAGCTGCCGTGCGCGTTGTCCTCGCCGAAGACCTCGCCCTCCTGAGGGAGGGCCTGGTCAGCCTCCTGGAGTCGCACGACTTCGAGATCGCGGCCGCCGTCGACAACGGCCCCTCGCTGCTCAAGGCACTGGTCGACCACCGTCCGGACGTGGCGGTGGTCGACGTGCGCCTGCCGCCGTCCTTCACCGACGAGGGGCTCCAGGCGGCGCTGGAGGCGCGCCGCCGCGTCCCCGGCCTGCCCGTGCTGGTCCTGTCGCAGTACGTCGAGCAGCTCTACGCGCGCGAGCTGCTCGCGGACGGCAGCGGCGGCATCGGCTACCTGCTGAAGGACCGGGTGTTCGACGCGTCCCAGTTCGTGGACGCGGTCCGCCGGGTCGCCGCGGGCGGCACCGCGATGGACCCGGAGGTCATCTCCCGGCTCGTCGCGAGCAGCACCCGGGACACCCCGCTCGCCCGGCTCACCCCGCGCGAGACGGAGGTGCTGGAGCTGATGGCGCAGGGCCGCTCCAACGCCGCGATCGCGGAGAAGCTCGTCATCACCGAGCGCGCCGTGACCAAGCACACCGCGAACATCTTCGCCAAGCTCGACCTTCCCGTCACCGGCGACGACAACCGCCGCGTCCTCGCGGTCCTCGCCTACCTGAACCGCTGAGCCGCCGCGCCCCTCCGCTCGCGGGGATCTGGCCGGGGGCGCGCCGGGTGAACTAGGTTGCTCGGCGAGATGGCCCTCCCCGACCCGGCGTCCGGGGGCGTCCCTCAGAAAGGCGGGGCTCCGATGAAAGTGGTCCTGGTCCTGCTCTGCCTGGCCATCGCGGGCCGGGAGCTGTATCTCGCGTTCGAGCGCAGGCGGTCGCCGGGCGCGCCGGAGATCGCCGACATCCGCACCCAGCTCCGCGCGCTGAAACGCACCCGCGAGGAGCTGGACGACCTCCGCGCCGCCCAGCGGGAGGGCCTCGACCGGCTGGCCCGCGGGCAGGAGGACGACCGCGCGGCGCTGGACGCCGCCGACGGCCGGATCCGGTCGCTGATCGCGCAGATCAACGAGCGGATGGTGCCGGACGTCAACGACCGCCTGGCCCGCCAGCGCGAGGCGGTGGAGGCGCTGTCCGCCGAGGTCGCCGGGCTGCGCGCGCACCTCGCCCGGCGGCTGGACGACGCGGTCGCCGCGTCCCTCGGCGCCGAGCCCGCCGACCTCGTCGGCGGGACGCTGACCGTCCGGCCCGAGTCCGCGCGGGACCCGCTGACCGGGCCCTACGAGCGGTTCGCGGAGCGTCACGGGCTGCGCGTCGAGCTGACCGACGGGGACCGCTTCTACCTGTCGGGACGCAGCCCGCGCGCCCTGGAACGCGACTTCATCGAGCTGGTGCGGGCCCTGCGCGGCGACTGCGCCGAGACCACGGCCGAGGCCCGCGCCCTGCTCGACGGCCTCCGGAACGCCGACCACGGCGGCGCCACCCTCGGGCCGCTGCTCGTCGTCCGGACGCCGGAGTCGCTGGTCTGCGGCGTGCTGCCGCTCGCCGAGCTGCTGCGCCCGGAGAGCGCCCGGCTGCTCGACGACCCGCCCGCCGCCGCGCGGCGGCTGCGGCGCCTGGACGAGCGCCGCTTCTACGACGTGCCCGCTCGCTCCGCCCTCAACGGGTAGCTCAACGGGTAGGGAACGTCCACGTGAACCGGGGTGCGCGGCGTTCGAGGAACGCGGCCACGCCCTCCTCGGCCTCGCCGCTCGCGGCCATCTCGTCCAGCCAGCGCTTCGCCGCGTCCCCGGCCGGGGCCCCGGCGGCGGCCGCGTCCACGATCTCCTTCGTCGCGCCCTGGGTGAGCAGGGACCGGGACGCGAGCGTCGCGGTGAACGCGGCGACCCGCGCGCGCAGGCCGCCCGCGGGGACGACCTCGTCCAGCAGGCCGATGCGCAGCGCGTGCGCGGCGTCGATCAGGTCCGCCGAGTACAGCAGGTACTTCGTCGCGGCGGGCCCGAGCAGCCGGACGAGCCGCTCCGTCGCCGCCGCCGGGTACACGATGCCGAGCCGCGCCGGGGTGACGCCGAACCGGGCGCCGTCCGCCGCGAACCGCAGGTCGCAGGCCGCGGCGAGCTGGCAGCCGCCGCCGACGCAGAAGCCCTCGATCGCCGCGAGCGTCGGCTTCGGGAACGCGGCGAGCGCCCGCTCGGCGACCGTCGCGAGGTGCGACTCGTCGTCGCGGTGGATGTCGTCCAGCTCGGCGATGTCGGCCCCGGCGCAGAAGTCGCCGCCCGCGCCGGTCAGCACCACCGCCCGGACGCCGGGGTCGGCGGCGAGATCGTCCAGGAGGGGCGGGAGCGCCCGCCACATGGCCGCCGACATCGCGTTGCGCTTCGCGGGCCGGTCGATCGTGATCGTGCCGACGCCGTCGGCGGCGTCCACGCGGATGTCCACGCGGCCGATCGTACGGAGCCCTCCTCCCTCTAGGAACCTTGGGGCCCGCCTGAGAGTCTTAAGGGGTCGAGGCACGGAAACGATCAGTGGCACGGGCGGACGCGAGCCGGGGGGCACGGCGTCCGCCGACACCGGCCACAGGGGGACCAGCTACATGAAAACAGTCATCGACCTCCGGGAATGCGAAACCGCCCTGGAGTGCTGTACTGTCGAGGCAACGTCTTCGGACTTCCGCGGTTCGCGGCGGAGGCGTTTCTTCCCCGCCCGGGCCATCTGAGCGCCCGGTGACTTCCCCGGTTCGAGACGCACGGCGTTTCGGGCCGCCGTCCAAGGGAGCCGACGTCAGCCCGGTGAACCGAGCTGCATTCATCTCATCCCCCTCGCGTACGCGCCGCGGGAGCCGCCGCCGTACGCAGGACTCGACCCCTGGCCGCGCGGAGCATTTCGCGGCCTGAGAAGGGACCCGCATGTCCACTTCCACAATCACCACCGAACGCCCGCCCTCGGGCCGTTCCGCCACGAACCACAAGACCCAGGCGCCGCACGGCGTGGCCGCGCAGAACGGCGCGCAGAACTCCGCGAAGAGCGCCGCGCAGAGCGCCCGCAAGAACGGCAACGACAGGCGTCCGGCCGCCGCCGAGGCTCCGGTCGTCCCCTTCCACGGCATCCTCGACGTCCAGGACAAGCACGCGTTCGTCCGCACGTCCGGCTACCACCCCGGCCCGGACGACGTGCACGTCGCCCTCGCCCAGGTGAAGACGAACGGCCTGCGTCCCGGCGACGCCGTCGCGGGGTTCGCGCGGCCGCCGAGGTCCGGACGGGAGAAGTTCGCCTCGCTCGCCAGCGTCGAGACCGTGAACGGGGTCCCGCCGGAGGAGGCGGGCGGCCGTCCCGAGTTCGCGAAGCTGACGCCCCTCTTCCCGGACGAGCGGCTGCGGCTCGACACCGGCCCGCTCGCGACCCGCGTCATCGACCTCGTCGCGCCGGTCGGCAAGGGGCAGCGCGGGCTCATCGTGTCGCCGCCGAAGGTCGGCAAGACGATGGTGCTGCAGGCCCTCGCGAACGCGATCGCGCAGAACAACCCCGAAGTGCACCTCATGGTCGTGCTCGTCGACGAGCGTCCCGAGGAGGTCACCGACCTCCAGCGGTCGGTCCGCGGCGAGGTGATCCACTCGACGTTCGACCGTCCGGCGCAGGACCACACGGCCCTCGCCGAGCTCGCCGTGGAGCGGGCCAAGCGGCTCGTGGAGCAGGGCCACGACGTGGTCATGCTGCTCGACTCGATCACCCGGCTCGGCCGCGCCTACAACCTCGCCGCGCCGTCCAGCAGCCGCATCCTCGCGGGCGGCGTCGCGACGACCGCGATCTACCCGCCGAAGAAGTTCTTCGGCGCCGCCCGCAACATCGAGAACGGCGGCTCGCTGACCATCCTCGCCACCGCCCTCGTCGAGACCGGGTCCCGCATGGACGACGTCTTCTTCGAGGAGTACAAGGGCACCGGCAACATGGAGCTGAAGCTCGACCGGGGCCTCGCCGACCGCCGCGTCTTCCCCGCCGTCGACATCGAGGCGTCCGGCACCCGCCGCGACGAGCTGCTCATGTCGCCCGAGGAGCTCGCCCTCTCCTGGCGCCTCCGCCGTGCTCTCCAGGGACTGGAGAAGCAGCAGGCCGTCGAGCAGCTCCTGGAGAAGATGAAGGGCACCTCGTCGAACGCGGAGTTCCTCCTCCGCCTCCAGCAGTCGACCTGATCCCGCCTCCCCTGGCGGTCACGGCCTGTCGGGGTCGAACGACCTGAGGATTCCGTCGTAGAGACGCTGGCCGGGCGTCCAGCGCCGATCGGGCGCGGAGAAGCAGAACTCATACCCCGCCGCCCGGCCGCACAGCACGTGCCGCGTGTCGTCCCCGTGGCGGCGCTCCCCGCCGCCGCGCCAGGTGAACTCCCATTCCGCGCCGCCCGCGACGACGTCCGGGACGGCTTCGAGCCGCAGCCTGCGGTACCCCGGGAAGCGGTGCTCGGCCGCCGCCTTCCGCTCCGCCGCCCGCAGGCCGGTCAGCGGGTCGCCGGACGCGGGGGAGATGCGCAGGGCGCGTCCCGTCCCGGCGTCCTTCCACACGACGGCGGACCCGTGCCGCTCCGCCCGCCATCCCGCCGGGACCCGCACCGTGTACGCGCCCGCCTCCCGGAACCGGGCGGTCTTCGCCGTGTCGCCCGCCGCCGGGCGCAGCGCCACCGCGTCGCTCTTGCCGATGGACGTCCAGCGCGCCGCCCACGTCCCGGCGCCCGCCGCGAGCGCGGCGAGGACGGCGACGCCCGCCACCGCGCCGGGCCGCAGGCTCCGCGGACGCCACCTCGTCCGGGCCCGCCGCGAGCCGCACGGCGCGGGCCGGGCGCCGGACGGACGTCCGCCGCGCAGCGTCCACGGCACGCGCGGGCCCCGGAGCACGCGCGAGCGCGCCGCGTCCCGCGACACCCACGAGCCGCGCCGCGCCCACGGCAGCCGGCGCGGCAGCGCGCGGCGCCGCGCGGGCGGGACGGCCAGCGTGATGCCCGGCTCCGGAAGGCCGCCGACGATGTCGCGCAGGAGGTCGGCGGTGGCCTCGGCGGTCAGCCGGTCCTCGGGCCGCTGCCGCAGCAGCCCCTCGATGACGGGCGTCAGCGGCCCCGCCCGCACGGGACGCGCGTAGTCGCCCATCAGCACAGCAACCATCGAAGCGAGGGCGTGGCAGCGCAGGAACGGCGAGAACCCTTCGACCGCCGTGTAGAGGGTCGCGCCCAACGACCACAGGTCGGACGCCTCCTGCCCCGGCATCCCGTTCACGCGCTCTGGCGAGAGGTAGGCGGGCGAGCCTTCGATGCCCGCCGGCATGGTGTCGACGGTCTCGCGTCCACCGGACGCGTGGACGGCGAGCCCGAAGTCGGTGAGCAGCACCCGCCCGTCGTCGCACACGAGGACGTTGCTCGGCTTGACGTCCCGGTGCACGATCCCGGCGGCGTGCGACGCGCGCAGCACCGACAGGACGGCCGCGCCGATCTCGGCCGTCCGGCGCGGGCCGAGCGGACCGTCCTCGGTGACGAGCCGGTTCAGCGAGCACGACTCCAGGAACTCCATGACGATGAACGGGCGTCCGTCCTCGATGAGGAGGTCGTGGACGGCGACCACGCCCGGATGCTTCAGCGCGGCGGTCGCGCGCGCCTCCGACAGCAGCCGCCTGCACATCGCCTTGCGCTCGCCGTCGGTGATGCGCTTCGGGAGGTGGACCTCCTTGACGGCGACGTCCCGGTCGAGCGTCTCGTCGTAGGCGCGCCAGACGGTCCCCATGCCGCCCCGGCCGACGACGGAGAGAAGGCGATAGCGGCGCGCGAGCGGTACCGGCCGATCCCCGTCCATGCCGAAGTCAATCGCCCGGACGCGGTCAGCGCACGCCCCCACCGCATCAATCATTTCTTGACCGGTGCGGCCGGGGAAAAAGTGGCGGGACGTGGTATAAGCCCCGTCTGGGGGAGATGCGGCCGTTTTATAGGACGCTTCGGGCCCACTTGTAGTCGGACTTCCCAACGGCGGTCCGGCGGACCTCGTCCACCACCGTGAGCTGGCGCGGCAGCTTGTATCCGGCGAGGCGGCCGCGGCAGAACTCGGTCAGCGCGTCCAGGGTGACGGTCGCGCCGGGACGCGGCGCGACGACCGCCGCCACGCGCTGCCCGAACCGCTCGTCCTGGACGCCTACGACGACCGCGTCGTCCACGTCCGGATGGTCCTTCAACGCGACCTCGACCTCCTCCGGGTACACCTTCTCCCCGCCCGTGTTGATGACGAGGGAGCCCCGGCCCAGGAGGACGATCGTCCCGTCCTCCTCCAGGCTGGCGAAGTCGCCTGGGACCGACCAGCGGGTGCCGTCCGGTGCGGTGAAGAACGTCGACGCGGTCTTGTCGGGGTCGTTGTAGTAGCCGAGCGGGATGTGTCCCTTGCGGGCGAGCCGTCCGATCTGGCCGGGGGCGACGGGGTTGAGGTCGTCGTCCAGGACGGCGACGTCCGGGCTCATGTTGAACCGGGCCGTCCCCTCCTTGCCGCCCACGGACGGCCCGCACGCGCCCGTCTCGGAAGCACCGTAGTTGTCGAGGAACACCACATTCGGGAGCCGCTCGCTCAGGGCCCGCTTCGCTCCGTCCGTCAGCGGCGCGCCCCCGGACGCGATCCCCATCAGCGACGACGTGTCGTACTCGGCCGAGGCCAGCGCCCGCGCGACGGGCCACGCCATCGCGTCCCCGACCAGCATCAGCACGTTCGCCTTCTCCTCGGCGACGATCCTGAGCGCCTTCCCCGCGTCGAACGCGTGGTCGGTGTACAGGACGACCTTCGCCCCGGAGAACAGCCCCATGAACGCGACCCACTGCCCGGCGCCGTGCATGACGGGCGCGCAGTCGAGCACGGCCATCGCGGGCTGCTCGGCGTTGGCGGCGATCTCCTCCGGGCTCCCGAGCGGGTCGCCGAGGGCGTTCCCGCCGCCGAGGGCGCCGAAGAAGATGTCCTCGACGCGCCATTCGACGCCCTTGGGATAGCCGGTCGTCCCGCCCGTGTACATGATGTAGCGGTCGTCGTTGGAGCGTTCCGGGAAGTCGTCGCCGGGGTCGGCGTCCGCGAGCGCCTTCTCGTACTCGACCGCGTCCGGGATCTCTTGGTCGGACCCGTCCTCCAGCACGACCACATGCCGCAGCTTCGCCAAATCGCCCCGGATTTCCTGCGCCTTCGCCAAGAGCGAACGCTCCCCGATCAGCGCGACGGAGTCGGAGTCGGCCAGGACGTGCCGTAGCTCCGCCGCCACATATCGGTAGTTCACCGGAATCGGCACGGCCCGGATCTTGAACGCCCCGAGCATCGCCTCGACCCACTCGGCCCGGTTGTAGGCGAGTATCGCGACATGCTCGCCGGGCCGCACCCCGGCCGCCGCGAGATGGTGCCCGACCCGGCTCGCACGCTCGCTGAGCTGCCGATACGTCCGGCGGACGTCCCCCGCGACGAGCGCGGGCCGGTCCGGCCCCGCCGCGGCGAGGAGTTCCAGCAGGTCGGCCGGGTTGTAGCTACGAGCCATGCCACGTCCTCGCGTCTCGGGGGTGGGACTGCCCCGATCCTCGCCCCGCGCGGACGGCGACTCAATCCTTGTTGGCATTCCGTCCAATGAGATCGGTCACACCGGTATCGAAACGAGATGCGCCTCATCCGGCCACGCGCCCGGTTCTTACACGGCTCTTATCCGGGTACCGGCATGCTTGGCCGTAACGATTCAGTATCAGACGGGGGTAGTGGTGAGCGCAGGCGCTATGGCGTGGACCCCGCCGACGTGGGAGGAGATCGTCAGCCAACACTCGACCAGGGTGTTCCGGCTGGCGTACCGGCTGACCGGCAACCGGCACGACGCCGAGGACCTGACCCAGGACGTCTTCATCAGGGTCTTCCGATCCCTGTCGTCCTACAGCCCCGGCACGTTCGAAGGCTGGCTCCACCGCATCACCACCAACCTCTTCCTCGACCGGGCCAGGCGCAAGCAGCGCATCCGCTTCGACGCCCTCGGCGACGACGCCGCCGAGCGCCTCCAAGGCCGCGAGCCGACCCCGGCCCAGGCCTACGACGACCGCCACCTCGACGCCGACATCCAGCGCGCCCTGGACGACCTCGCCCCCGAATACCGCGCGGCCGTCGTCCTCTGCGACATCGAGGGCCTCTCCTACGAGGAGATCGCCGCCACCCTCAACGTCAAGCTCGGCACCGTCCGCTCCCGCATCCACCGAGGCCGAGCCCAACTCCGCGACGCCCTGGAACACCGCCGCCCCACCGAAGTCCCCGCCTGCACCGACCACTGACCACACCCACCGCCAGCGCACGCACAATCACATCAGTCGTCCTCGAACAGGTCTTCCAAGATCAGCCGCGCTCGGTCAGGTACCGGCTCTTCTGGGAAGACGTCGGCACACAAGGACAAAACGTCCTTTGCAGAATCGAGGCGAAGGTGCTCGGGCGAGGCCGCTGAGACCCGCAGTCCCGGGTGGTCGAAGACGCGCGTGGCGGCGGGATCCCCGCCCGGGGCAACGTAGACGCTCGCCTGTTCGTTGAGCCACCACTGCGGCAGGCCGAGTTCTCGGGCGACCGCGCGGACTTCTTCCAGCACGATGCCGTGCGGCTCGAAGACCGCATCGATGTCGCGGGTGGAGCGGCGGGCGTCGTAGGCCAGCGCCATGGCCGCGCCGCCGACGACATAGATGTCGGCGACCACGCCCCGACTGGCCAGGCGATCGCCGAGTTTACGGAGGACTTCCTCAATGGCGGCGCGGTCGAGGAGCGGTTCGGAGCCGCTCACGCGACCTCCAGTTCCTGCGGTGCGATGAACACACCACGCCGACGGAACGCGGCTGGAGCGTGCACGATGGCGTCAACCCTTGCGGCACGGGTGTTGAAGGGGAACCAGAACCGGTACAGATGCCGGGACTCGGTCCAGGACGCGGCACCCCGCCCGTCCCGGGCCGCCAGATGTTCGGCAAGGGCCGCCAGAAACACGTCCCAGTGTTGATCGCCGGTCGTCGCGGGCTCTTCCGCGAGAAGTCTCAGACGTTCGATCGGCGGCTCGTGCCTGAACTCTTCGAGGAACTCGGCGATCAGCCGCCACCGCGTCTCGTCATCTCGGCTACCGGCCAGATGAACAGCCAGGTCGACCAAGGTCATCGGCTGGTATCCCTGGTCAATCCGCATGATCTGCACCTCCACCCCGAGTGTACGGCCGGGCCGCGCCACTGGCCGGTGATGCGGCTGGAAGGCTCTCCCCAGGTCGGACAGCCTTCCAGGTTCACAAAACGACGGTTACGCCAGGTCGTACCGTCCCGTCAGGGCATCAGTGTGGAAGGCGCGCCAGGACGCGGGGTTGATGGAGCTCGCGGCTGGGTTGCTCCGCGAAGTGCGTGGTAGGCGCGTGCGTCAGGTGCGGCGGAACGTCCGCAGCGCTTGGCCGGGCCGCCAGAGCTCCATGACCATGGTCGTTCCTTCGATCCGGGTGAGGACGACCTCATCGATGTCGGCGACGAAGAAGTGGGACTCGCTGAAGGAGTCGGGGGCCAGTCCTCGCGCGGTGAGCATCGCGGCACGCCGCTCCGGGTCGCTGACCTCCACCGCGCGGCCGCTGACCTTGGCGTCGCCCGGCGCCGTGGCGGGATCTTCGGCGCTCAGGATGACCGGCGGCCCGTGCAGCGCGAAGCGCGGGTCGCGCTGCAAGTCTCGGGCCTTCAGCGCGCCGGGCATCGACCCGAACCAGAGGTCGTCCCCGACGAAGTACGCCTCGATGCCGCTGACTCGCGGCGAACCGTCCTTCCGCAGCGTCGCCAAGGTCTTGTGCTTGTGCGCCTCGAACGCGCCCCGGACCCGGGCAGCGAACTCCGGCGCCGAAGCGGCGACCTCACGCCAACCGGCCAACGAACCCTCCTCAGCATCGGATGTGTCACTGAACACACCGAGCCTGCCACCAGGCTCCGACAATCCGACCCTCGTCCGGCCCGCCGGTGACAGGAAGGCTGCCCACCGGGGTCGGACAGCCTTCCAGGATTCACGAAACGACGCTTACGCCAGGTCGTACCGTCCCGCCAGGATCTCGGCGTGGAAGGCGCGCCAGGACGCGACGCTGAACGCCAGCCGCGGACCTTCCGGGTCCTTACTGTCCCGGACGGCCGTCCCACAGCAGTCGCACGCCCCGACCTCGACGCATCCCCCGTTGTTCATACTGTGAGCACTCTTCCGCCACGCCCCCACCTCGACGCATGCTTCACCACCATTGCCGCTACGGCGGCTCTTGCGCCAAACCACGTTCGACAAATTCATATCAACACCTACATCTCGATCAATATCTGATCGATCAGCTTCCGGGCATCGTCCGGGCCAGCGGCTCTCGCGCGAAGCTGGTCGAAGATCTTTTCGTAGACGCGAACCTCATCCGGTTGCTCCAGAAAGACACCTCCCGTCCTGTACTCAATGTACGCAATGTCCGGGTCGGCGGGGTGGGCGAAGCCGAGGAGATAGAAGCCCGTCTGCATCCCAGGATGTGCACCGGCCGTAAAGGGCAGCACCTGGAGCGTCAGACAGTTTCGGCGGGACAGGTCGCGCAGATGTTCAAGCTGACCTCGCATCACGTCTGGCCCTCCCACTTGGAGGCGAAGGGCTCCTTCGTGGACGATCGCCCAGACTTGGCGCGGATTGTCACCGCACAGCAGGTTCTCCTGTCGCCGTATGCGGACGGAGATCCGGCGCTCAAGTTCGACCTCGTCCGGCACATCCAGGTCGGCCAACACCAGAGCCCGCATGTACTCCGGGGTCTGGAGAAGGCCAGTGATCAACTCAGGCTGGTAGGAGCGCAGCTCGGCGGCCTCCTCTTCAAGGCCCACGAAGACATCAAATCCTTTGGGCAGGACATCGCCGTACTTGTGCCACCAGCCGCGTTGGCGGCTCTGCCTCGCGAGCGTGACCAAGGCGTCGGTCTGATCGTCATCAAGCCCATAGAACTTGCATAGGGCCATGATGTCCGCGGGCTTGGGGGCGTGGGTGGCGGCCTCGATCCTGCTCAGAGTGGCCGGGGCGATCCCCGCGTACGCGGCGGCGTCCTCGCGGGACCTCTGGGTCGTGCGGCGGAGTTGGCGCATCTCCCTGGCCAGACGTCGACGGCGAACTGTCGGGCTTGTCCGGGTCGTCATTCTCCTACCCCCGTAGACGGATCGAGCCAGATTGCGAGAGCAATATTTGAGAATTCTCATCACAGCCCTGCACAGGGCCCTCACTCTCAGTACAGACTCGGAGCGTAGCGACTCATGACGCGGCGTGTTCGGATCTTCCGTGTATTCGGCTGAATACGTCTGCCTTGGACGAGGGGACGCCTGATGGGATTCGTTGGACGGGTGGGCTGGCGTCTCGTGGTTCGAGACCGGTCGTCCGTGAGGTCGCGGCGGACGCACCAGGCCAGGCGGGCGTTCGATCTCCCTGTCGATCGCGAAGGGCCGGTGTCGCGGCTGGGGCTGGCCAAGGGGTCTCTGCGGCTGCCGACCGAGGTGGGGAGCGTGCCGGTCGGGCGTCAATGGCTGCGGGACGTCCTCGGACGCGAGTGCGGTGCCGGGCATCCGGTCATCGACGACGCTCTCCAGGCTCTGTCGGAGGTCCTCACCAACGCCGTCCTGCACGGGACGGGCCCGGACGTCCGGGTGGCGTACACGCTGGTCGGCGAGTGGGCCGAGGTCGCCGTCCACAACCGCGTCCGATCCGGTGAGGTCCGGCCGGAGAGGCGGGCGCCCGCTCCGCCCAGCGCCGAGAGCGGTCGCGGGCTGGACCTGGTCGAGGCGTTCAGCGACCAGTGGGGCATCACTGTGCTGCCCGAGGACGAGATCAAGGTCTGGTTCAGGGTGAGGCTGGCGTGAACGGCCACCCGCACGCTCGGGTCTGTGAGTGAAGCGGAGGGCCCGCGCGTCCGGACGCGCGGGCCCTCCTTCACGGGGTCAGCCGGTGACCGGGAGGTCGCCGGTGATGGGGGTCGGGATCGGGGCCGCGCTGGGCGGGGCGGTCGGCGTGGACGGGGTGCCCGGGTCCGCCGGGTCGGTCGGCCCGGACGGCGGCTGCCCCGGCTGGGCGCCCTTGCCGCAGGTCGCGGAGGCGATGCTGATCGTCTGCGTCTGGCCCGCCAGGGTCGCGCTGACCTCGATGGCCGTGACGGTGAGGTTGCCGTCCTTGTCGCGGACGTGCCGGTTCAGCGTGACCGTCGCCGCGCCGACGCCGGTCAGGTTCACGGTGACGGCCGTGTTCGGCGCCGCGTCCGCCTTCAGGGTGCGGCCGTTCAGGGTCGCCTTGACCAGGTGCGAGACGCCGTTCCCGTTCTCGCACTTGGCGGTGACGAGGCTCGCGCTCAGGCCGAGCTTCAGCAGCCGGAGGTCGGCGACGGACGCGCGGGCGTGGCCCGACCAGGCGGCGGCGTTCAGCAGCCGCGCCTCGACGATCGGGTTCGGCGGCAGCTCGACGACGCTCTTGCGGACGGGCCGCTGGGCGTCCGACGTCACGGCCGGGGTCGGCGGGACGGCGACGGGCCCGCCCGCCGAGATCGCGACGGCCGAGCCGGCGCCGCCGGTGGTCGCGGCCGCGCCGGGGACGACGACGGCCGCGAACGGCAGGGCCAGCGCGCCGGCGACGGCCGCGCACTTCGTGAGTGCCTGCAAACGCACGGTGATTTCTCCTCTGTGTCGGGGTGGAGCTGGGGGGTTGGGGGACGTCAGGCCGTGATGACGACGGGCGTGCCGAGCGGCACCTTGGCGAGGCGTTTCAGGGCGTCGGCGGGCACGCGCACGCAGCCGTGCGTGACGGCCTTGCCGAACACGGACGTGCTCGGCCAGCCGTGGAAAGCGACCGTCCCGGGGCCGCCGCCGAAGGTGTCGAGGGTCGCGGAGTGCGCGCCGACCGGCAGGATCAGCGGGCTGAACGTCGGCTTGGCCGGGGCCAGCGACGCGAGCAGGAACGTCCGTCCGACGGGGGTGGGCGTCTTCGGCGCGCCGACGGCGACGGGCCAGGTCCCGGCGGGGCGGCCCGCGTTCAGGAGGGTGAGCTTCCGGTCGCTGACGTCGACTTTGATCGTCTGGCCGCTGCGGGCGGTCTTCAGGCCGGAGTCGGGGATCCAGCCGGTGACGCCGTTCGGACGGCTCGGCAGCAGCACCCGCTTCCACCCCGGACGGCTCTCCACGACGGGCACCCACGTGTCGCCCTTGAGCTGGGCGGCGGGCAGTTCCGCGACGGCGGGCGCGCCGGGCTGCGCCGACACCGGCGCCGCGTCGGCGGGGTGGACGACCGTGCCGTCCAGCGCGCCGGACGGCGCCGGGTCGGCGGGCAGGTCCTTGAGGGTCGTGTAGGTGGTGGCCTGGGGCAGCTTCCCGCCTGCCTCCGGGGACACCTTGCCGTTTCCGGCGGTCCCGCCCCCACCGCCGCCGCAGCCGGACACGAGCACCGCCGCGACCGCCAGCACGACCGGTATCGCGACCGGTGGTCCGGGCGCGCCGCGCGCCGTGGTTTCGTCGCTCACGAAGACTCCCGATGGTCGTGGACACCGGACGGGCGGCCTCCTCGCCGTCCCACGTCCGCCCGTCCGTGCGCCTCTGTGACCGCTGTCTACGCACGAGCCGGGAATCGGGTTGCACGCCCGGGAACAATCGCGGGTTTGACTTGTGTTTGAACCCTCAACTAACCTTCGACGAGTCGTTGAAGTTTCAAGCACTACGAACCTCGTCGTCCGGTCAGTGCCGTCTTCCACCCAGAGGAGTTCCCATGAGCATCGCCGCCGTCGCGCCCGAGCTGACCACCGGGACCTGGAACATCGACCCCGCCCACTCCGAGGTCACCTTCGTCATCCGGCACCTGATGACCAAGGTCAGGGGCACGTTCACCGAGTTCAGCGGGTCGGTGCAGATCGCCGACGAGCTGGCCGACTCCACCGCCACGGCGGAGATCAAGGTCGCCTCGATCGACACCCGCAACGCCGACCGCGACGCCCACATCCGCACCGCCGACGTGCTGGACGTCGAGAACCACCCGAACATGACCTTCGCCGCCACCGGCGTCCGCGCCGAGGACGGCGAGTACTTCCTCGACGGCGACCTGACGATCAAGGGCGTCACCCGTCCGGTCTCCCTCGCGGTCGAGTACAACGGCGTCGCCGAGGACCCCTGGGGCGGCACGCGCGCCGGGTTCTCCGCGTCCACCACGATCAACCGCAAGGACTGGGGCGTCGAGTTCAACGTCCCGCTGAAGGGCGACAAGGCCCTGCTCGGCGACAAGGTCGAGCTGAACCTGGAGATCCAGGCCGTCCGCGCCTGAGTCCCGCGCCGCACGCGCGTCGAAAAGGGCCGTCCACAGGCTGTGGACGGCCCTTTCGCGTGCCGCGGTCAGCCGCCGCAGCGGCGGCGTTCGAGGGGTTCCGCGTCGAGCGGCAGGCGCAGGGCCAGCCGGGCGCCGCCGCAGGGGGCGTCCTCGACCCGGAGCGTCCCGCCGTGCGCCTGCGCGATCTCGCGGGCGATGGCGAGGCCGAGCCCGGCCCCGCCGTTGCCCCGGCTGCGCGCGGTGTCGAGGCGGGTGAAGCGCTCGAACACGCGCTCCCGGTCGGCGGGCGCGATGCCCGCGCCGTCGTCGGTGACGGTGAGCAGCGCCCGGCCGTCCTCCCTGGTCACGCGGACGGTGATGCGCGAGTCGGCGTAGCGCTCGGCGTTGTCGAGCAGGTTGCCGAGCACCCGGACGAACTGCATCCGGACGCCGCGCACCCGCACGTCCCGCGTCAGGTCCGTGACGATCTTCAGGCTGAAGGCGCGGCGGCGGACCTCCGCGTCGGCCAGCGCGGACAGGTCGACCGGCTCCTGCACGCCCGCCCCGGCGGTGCCGATGCGGGCGAGCAGCAGCAGGTCCGTGACGATCGACTCCAGCCGGTCGGTGTCGCGCAGGGCCGACTCGACGACGGCGCGCAGGTCGTTGTCCTCCGGGTGCATGGACGCGTCTTCGAGGTTCGCGCGCAGCCCGGCGATCGGGGTGCGCAGCTCGTGGGACGCGTCCGAGGCGAACTGCCGCTGCCGCCCGACGGCCCGCTCCAGCCGGTCGAGGGTCGCGTTGGCGGTGCGGGCCAGCTCGGCGATCTCGTCCTGGCCGGGCGGCTCGGGCACGCGCCGGCTCAGGTCGGTCGCGCTGATCTCGGCGAGCTGCGCGCGGATCGCCTCGACCGGGCCGAGGGTGCGGCCGACGATCCGCCAGGTGATCCACGCGGCGAGCCCGGAGAGCAGCAGCACGGCCGCGCCGAGCACGCCCTCCAGCAGCCCGTTGACCAGGTAGGACGGCATCCGCTCCGACGCGTACACGACGACGGAGTCGGGCGCGGTCGAGACCCTGATCGCCTCGGTGACATAGCAGTCGCGGCCGGGCCACGTCCCGGTGCATTCGGTGTAGTCGCGGATCCTCAGGTTGCTCGACGGCCAGAGTCTGCTCACCGGAGGTCTGTCCGTTGCGGCGGGCGTCGCGTTCGCGACGCGGCCGCCGCGCTCCACGACCTGCACCAGGACGCGGCCGCGCGTGTCGTCCGGGATCTGGCCGTCCAGCGACCCGTCGCGGACGCCGCCGCTGGCCCGCCGCCCCTCCACCTGCGTGCCGCGCAGGAGATCCGCCTTGACGGCGCCGCGCACGGCGACGTCCGCGCCGATCGCCGTGATGCCGAGCACGAGCGCCGCGAGCACCGCGGCGACGAGCGTGTCCCTGGCCCGGATGGACCGGGGGCGCATGCGCATTTGGCCCCTCCCCGCTGGAGTTGCCGCTTCCGGGACGGAGCACACACGCTACCGGCCGGTCACAAATCGGGGAGCCGAAAATCAAGTGCCTGGTTTTCGCCTCCCCCCACTGGGACATCCCGTTTGTGACGGTTCCTCCGAAGCACAGGGACGGACACATGGGCAGGGACGTGGCTTCGGTCACCATCAGCGGCGAGGACCGGCGGCGGTACCGCGACAAGGTGCGCAGGTGCCTCGACGTGCTGGCCCGCATGCTGGGCGAATCCCAGTTCGACTTTGAGCGCCCCCATATCGGCCTGGAGATCGAACTCAACCTGATCGACGAGCTCGGCGACCCGCTCATGCGCAACGCCGACGTGCTCAAGGCGATCGCCGACCCGGCCTGGGCAACGGAGCTCGGCCAATTCAACCTGGAGATCAACATCCCGCCGCGCGAGCTCGGCGGGGAAGGCACGGGCGAGCTGGAGGCGGAGGTCCGCGACCACCTCGAGCACGCCGACGACCGCGCGCGGGAGGTCGGCGGCAGGCTCGCCATGATCGGCGTCCTGCCGACGCTGCGGCGCTCCGACATCGGCGAGGAGGCGCTCTCCGCGAACGCCCGCTACAAGATGCTCAACGACCAGATCTTCGCCGCGCGCGGCGAGGAGATGCACATCGCCATCGACGGCCCCGAGCCGTTGCACATGCACACAGACACCATCATTCCCGAGGCCGCCTGTACGAGCGTCCAGTTTCACCTCCAGGTGAGCCCCGAACAGTTCGGCGCCTACTGGAACGCGGCCCAGGCCATCGCGGGCGCGCAGGTCGCGATGGGCGCCAACTCCCCGTACCTGTTCGGGCACCAGCTCTGGCAGGAAACGCGCATCACGTTGTTCGAACAGGCCACCGACACCCGTCCGGAGGAGCTGAAGGCCCAGGGCGTCCGGCCGCGGGTGTGGTTCGGTGAACGCTGGATCACCTCGGTGTTCGACTTGTTCGAGGAGAACACGCGCTACTTCCCCGCGCTACTGCCGCTTTGCGACGACGAGGACCCGCGGGCCGTCCTGGACGAGGGCGGGATCCCCGAACTGGGCGAGCTGACCCTGCACAACGGCACCATCTACCGCTGGAACCGTCCCATCTACGCCGTCGTCAAGGGTCGTCCCCATCTTCGCGTCGAAAACCGCGTCCTGCCCGCGGGGCCCACCGTCGCGGACGTCGTCGCCAACGGCGCCTTCTACTACGGCGTCGTCCGCATGCTGGCCGAGGACGACCGTCCCGTGTGGTCGCGCATGTCCTTCGCCACCGCCGAGGAGAACCTGCACCGCGCCGCCCGCGACGGCCTCGACGCCACCCTGTACTGGCCCGGTATGGGCGAGGTCCCCGCCGCCGAGCTGATCCTGCGCAAGCTGCTCCCCCTGGCCCACGAGGGCCTTGAGCTGTGGGGCGTCGACCCGTCCCGCCGCGACCGCCTGCTCGGCATCGTCGAACGCCGCTGCGTCACCGGCCAGACCGGCGCCGCCTGGCAGATCCGCACCGTCGACACCATCGAGAAGTCCTACGGCGTCCCACGCCACGACGCCCTCCGCATGATGACCCGCGCCTACGCCGACCAGATGCGCGACAACGCCCCCGTCCACACCTGGAGCTTCTAGCCGCACAGGGAGATCTTCACGAGTCGCGCACAAGTCCGGCTCTTCGCGTCCATGACCTGCTTCTAGCATTTGGTCGTGACTGGGAACGAAACGCGCATCCTCGTCGTCGAGGACGAGCCGACGATCGCGCGGGCCGTCGCCGACCGGCTGGCGGCGGAGGGGTTCGCCGTCGAGGTCGCCGGGGACGGCCCCGCGGCCGTCCTGCGCGCCCGCGAGTACGCGCCCCACCTCATCGTGCTGGACGTCATGCTGCCCGGCTTCGACGGCCTGGAGGTCTGCCGCCGCGTCCAGGCGGAGCGTTCGGTGCCGGTGCTGATGCTGACCGCGCGGGACGACGAGACCGACGTCCTGGTCGGCCTCGGCGTCGGCGCCGACGACTACGTGACCAAGCCGTTCAGCATGCGGGAGCTCGTGGCGCGGGTGCGGGCGGTGCTGCGGCGGGTGGAGCGTCCCGCGCCGGAGGTCGACGGCACCCTGGTGCGGATGGGCGCGCTGGAGGTCGACCGGCGCGCCCGCCGCGTGGTCATGGACGGCCGCGAGGTGCACCTCACGCCGACGGAGTTCGACCTGCTCGCCTGCCTGCTGCGCAACCGGGGCGCGGTGCTGACGCGGGCCGTCCTGCTCGAACAGGTCTGGGACTGGGCGGACGCCTCGGGTACCCGCGTCGTCGACAGCCACGTAAAGGCCCTACGCCGCAAACTGGGCCAAGAACTAATCCGCACCGTGCACGGGGTGGGGTACAGCTTGGAGGTCGCATCGTGACCGGAGCGGAGCGAGGATCACGACGCGACCCGCGGGGGTCTGGGGGTCGCCCCCCAGAAAGGCAGGCATCGTGACGGCTGCTGTTGTTGGGCGGGCCTGGGCGCGGTTGCCTCGGCCGTTGGATCCGTTGCGGTCGATCAAGGTGAAGTTCGGCGTCGTGGTCGTGGTGACGGCGTGCGTCGCGGTGCTGATCGTCCTGTGGGGGTACCCGCTCGGGTTCCGGGCGCGGCAGACGATGCCGGTCGGCGTGCTCATCTCGCTGGTCGTGACGCAGCTCCTCGCGCACGGGATGACGGCGCCGCTGCGGGAGATGACGGCGGCGGCGCGGACGATGGCGCGCGGCGACTACAGCCGCCGGGTGCGCGCCACGTCGCGGGACGAGGTCGGCGAGCTGGCGAAGGCGTTCAACCGGATGGCCGCCGACCTCGCCGAGGTCGACCGGCAGCGCCGCGAGTTCGTCGCGAACGTGTCGCACGAGCTGCGCACCCCGATCAGCGCGCTGCGGGCCGTGCTGGAGAACGTCGCGGACGGCGTCACGCCCGCGACGCCGGACGTCCTCGCGTCCGCGCTGGAGCAGACCGAGCGGCTCGGACGGCTCGTCACGCAGCTCCTCGACCTGTCGCGGGTCGAGGCGGGCGCGGCGGTCCTGGACGTGACCGACGTCGACGTCGCCGCGTTCGTCGCGGACGTCACCGCCGAGGCCGCCGCCGGGCATCCGGACGCCCTGTTCGCCTCCGACGTCCCGGCCGGGCTGCGCGCCCGCGCCGACCGCGACCGGCTGCACCAGGTCGTCGCGAACCTGCTGGACAACGCGGCGCGGCACGGTCCGGCGGGACGTCCCGTCACCGTCACCGCGCGGCCGCTCGGCGGGACTGGCGGCCTCGTCATCGACGTCGCCGACGAGGGCCCCGGGATTCCGCCCGAGGAGCGGACGCGCGTGTTCGAACGGTTCTCGCGGGGGTCGGCGTCCGGGCCGCGGGCGGGGACGCCGGGCGGCGGCACCGGGCTCGGCCTCGCCATCGCGAGCTGGGCGACGGAGTTGCACGGCGGCGACATCACCGTCATGGACACGGCGAGCGGGTGCCGGATCCGCGTCGTCATCCCGGCGGGGTTGGGCGAACCCGCGTGACGTTGGCTATTCCGCCTTCGCCTTCGCTTACGCCTTCGCCTTCGCCTTCGCTTCGTGCATGAGGAGAAGCGCGTAGGCGGCGAGGGTCGAGTCGTCGGTGATGCGGCCGTCCCGTACGAGGGTCGTGAACTCGTCCCTGGACATCCACTTCTGCCTCATGTCCTGTTCCTCGGGCTCACGGTCGGCCTGGCCCGCCCTCAGGTCGGACGCTACGAAGACGTTGAAGCCTTGGCCGCTCGTCCCGTGTGAGCAGTTCAGGTAGCCGAGGTGGATCAGATCGCCCGCGCGGAGGCCGGTCTCCTGTGCCAGTTCCAGATGGGCGAGTTCCTCTGGGTCGGCGTCCTGCCGGCCTGGGAGCGACCCCTGCGGGAAACTCCACGTGCGCTTGCCAATGGGGTAGCGGTATTCCTCCACCAAATGGAACCCGTCGTCCTCGACGGGAATGACGAGAACGAAGTCGGGCTTGTCGACGACCCCGTAGATGCCGCGTGAACCGTCCAGGCGCTCGACCTCGTCCTCTCGGACGACCATCCACGGATTCTCGTAGACGACCCTGGTACCGACCTGGCGGACGGCGGGTTTCCCGTCGTCCGTGCCTGGGGCTTCGTTCATTGCTTCAGACTCCCGACCCGTAGCGGTAGACGAGTTCGTGCCGGTCGCCGACCACCACGCGGTGGGTGACCTCGACGACGCGGCCGTCCTGGTCGCACGCGCGGCGCCACAGCGTCAGGACGGGCCGGTCGGGGCCGATGTCCAGCGTGCACTGCTCGTCCGTGCGCGGGAGGCGGCACGTCACCGACTCCTCGAACGTGATCCGGTGCCCGGCCTCCTCCAGGCGGGAGTAGATCCCACCCGGGCCTGTGTCGACCTGGCGCAGAACTGGAATCCGCTCCACCACGTCCAGGATCACCCAGG
Organism: Actinomadura chibensis NBRC 106107; assembly: GCF_001552135.1. Lineage (GTDB taxonomy): Bacteria > Actinomycetota > Actinomycetes > Streptosporangiales > Streptosporangiaceae > Spirillospora > Spirillospora chibensis. The sequence goes on from NZ_BCQP01000062.1 coordinate 25,740, forward strand.
TCGTCGCCGTCTGAATGGGCGGTTCGCCTTCCACGCCCTGCACGCGTGCCCGTTCCAGTACACGCGTTCCTGGGGGGACGTCGAGTCGCTGGGCGAGCCGTTCGTCCGCCTCCACCTCGGTGACGGTCGTACGGGTGAACGGGATGCGGCCGTCCCGCCTTGCGGAGACGTGGAATCCGCGCCAGCCGCCGACCTGCCGGGTGATGTCGGCCGCCGCGCGCCGCACCCGCCGCGCCGTCCGCACCTGGGCGCCCGCGCCGTGCCGCAACTGGACGAGCCCCTGCTCGGCCAGCATCCGCAGCGCCCGCCGGACGGTCGACCGGTCGGCCCCGTACTCGCGCGCCAGCTCCCGCTCGGACGGCAGCCACGCGCCCGGGTCGAGGTCGCCCTCGACGATGCGGGCCGCCAACGCGTTCGTGATCGCCTGTGCCTTCGTGGGGGGTCGCGGCATTTCGGAACCTGCTCCGGATAGTCCGTTGACCTCACACCGTACAGATCCCACCATTCCTGAAGCCCTCTTGGGTATCCGGAGAGGGCATTGTGGGTGATGCTTGGTCGGCTTATGGTAGACCCACCATAGACCCACCAAGGGAGCCCGCGCGATGTCGGTGATCATGTGCATGCCCGGCTGGCACAACGAGCGCTCGGACGACGGCCTGCGGGCCACCCGGATCACCCCTTTGTCGGATTACCAGCGGTCGAACGGCTGCCTTCAGCAGATAGTCGCGCTGGACGAGGGCGAATTGTGGCTCCTGTGCGACGCCCAGACCCGCTTGGCCGAACGCGTCGCCACCGCCGAACGCCTCCGCCCGTCCTTCCTTCCCCACACCACCCCCTAACAGCCTCCACCTGCGTAGTACGCGGGTCGGGGGTTTGTGGGCGGGTTGGCTTTGGTGGGGCTGGGTTGCCGGGGTAGGTGCGTCGGTGGTGGTTCAGGTGCGGTGGAAGGTGACGACCTCACCCGAGTCGCCCACGGCCGCGTGCGGTGACGGGACGATGCGCTCTCCCGCGTTCTCCGCGAGCAGCGCGCGGGCGCGCAGCACGATCTCCAGGTCGAAGCGCAGGTCGGGGTCGAGGAGCTGGTCGCCGAACAGCTCCTCCAGCTGACGCAGCCGGTACCGGACGGTCTGCGGGTGGACGTGCAGCCGCATCGCGACCTCGTTGGCGTTGCGTCCCGACTGGAGCCAGGCGAGCAGGGTCTCGGCCAGCCGGTCCTGCTGGCTCGGGCGCAGGTGCGACAGCGGGGCGAGGCGCAGCTCGGCGAGCGAGGTGATGAGCCCCTCGTCCTGGAAGAGGATCAGCGTCGACATGTGCTCGACGCAGCGGATCACGCCGCTCTGCCCGCTCTGGTCGTTCTGCCCGCTCTGGCCGCTCTGGTCGCCGTCCGCATCGATGACGCCGCGCTGGACGAGGCACAGCGTCTTGCGCGCCCACTGGATGGACCGTGCCGCCTCCATCAGCGGGACGGTCGGGCCGATGACGGCGAGCGTCCCGGCGAGGGCGCGGTCGATGAGCTTCGCCCGGCCGGGTCCGTCCGGGTCGGGGACGATCAGGCTGGGGGTGCGGCGGGTCAGGTCGGCGAGGACGTCCGGCGGGAACGCGGGCCGGCGGGCGTCCCTGGGTCGGCCGAGCGCGACCGCGGCGACCGTCCGCGGGACGGGCCAGTGCGCGGCGGCGGCGAGGTCGGCGATCGCCTCCCGCGCGGCGGGCGGGTCGGCGAACAGCAGGTCGAGCAGGCGCTTGCGGCGGCGCTGCATCTCGCCCGCGACGGCGGCCCTGGCCTGGGAGTACCCCTCGGCGGCGGCGTGGGCCAGCTCGTCCTGGAACTGCATCAGCACCTCGCCGACGGCGCCGAGCGTCCGCGGGGACACGTGCAGGACGTCCGCGCCCTCGGTGAGCCGCCGCCACGCGACCATGCCGCCGACCCGCATCGCGGTCTGCATGGCGTCGAGGCTGCGTCCCTCACCGGCCTCGCCGCGGCCGATGGCGCGGAAGAAGTCGGCCACCGGGGCGGAGTCGTGGCCGGGATCGGCCACCCGGTCGACGAAGAAGTGGAGCACCCGCTCGACCGCGAGCCGGAGCGTCCCCGAGTAGGAGCCGTCGCCCGGACGGTCGTACTCGCTCACGCGCGTCTGGATCTCCTGGATCATGTCGTCGGCGACCTCGTCGAGGTGCGGCCGCATGTGGTCCGCCAGGTCTCTCGGCAGATCCGCCCAGGGGCGCCCGTCGGTGGTCGAACGCGCGTCCGCCACAGAACCTCCCAGCTCTCGGTCCCGCTGCGTCGCGCGCCACTCACAGTGGGTAAATGCTTACTTATGTGACCCGTGTGGGGCAAATCATGACCCGTGACGTGCCCAGGCGCAAAGTTTAGGTCGACATCCGACCGACTCCGGCCGGACGGCGACCCGCGCGACCGCGCCGCGGGCGGGGTTATCCACAATTCGGGGAGGTCTGGCCGGGCCGCTCGTCCGGTGCGACATTGGAGGCACGAGCGAGCGACGGCGAGGTGGTCACGTGACGGCGGGATCCGGCGACCGGGGGCCTCCGAAGCGCCTCGGCGCGGCGGGCCGGGCCGCCGACGACCGGCTCGGCGGCGCGTCCTTCGCGCGGAAGGCGATGCGCAAGGCGTTCCCCGACCACTGGAGCTTCCTGCTCGGCGAGATCGCCATGTACTCGTTCTTCGTCATCCTGCTGACGGGCGTGTACCTGACGCTGTTCTTCGTCCCGAGCATGAAGGAGGTGGTCTACAACGGGTCGTACGAGCCGCTGCGCGGCGTCCGGATGAGCGAGGCGTACGCGTCCACGCTGCGCATCAGCTTCGAGGTGCGGGGCGGGCTGCTCATGCGGCAGATCCACCACTGGGCCACCGTCATCTTCATGGCGGCGATCCTGATCCACCTGCTGCGCAATTTCTTCACCGGCGCGTTCCGCAAGCCCCGCGAGCTGAACTGGCTGATCGGGATCGTGCTGTTCATGCTCGTCATGCTGAACGGCCTGTTCGGCTATTCGCTGCCCGACGACCTGCTCTCCGGCACCGGGATCCGCATTCTCGAAGGCGTCATCGCGTCGCTTCCCCTGGTCGGCTCCTACCTGATGATGTTCCTGTTCGGCGGCGAGTTCCCCGGGACGGAGATCATCCCCCGCCTGTACGTGATCCACATCCTGCTGATCCCCGGCATCCTGGCCGCCCTGATTCCGTTGCACGCGATCGTCCTCACCTGGAGACAGACCCACACGCAGTTCCCCGGCAAGGGCAGCTCGAACACGACCGTCCGCGGCTACCCCTTCTTCCCGGTCTTCATCGCCAAGACGACCGCGTTCTTCCTGTGGGTCTTCGGCGTCGCGGCGCTCCTCGCGACGTTCTTCCAGATCAACCCGATCTGGCTGTTCGGCCCCTACGACCCCGGCGCGATCAGCTCCGGCTCCCAACCCGACTGGTACATGGGCTGGCTGGAGGGCTCCCTCCGGATGATGCCCGCCTGGGAGATCAACGCCTGGGGGCACACGCTGCCGATGAGCGTGCTCATCCCGGCCCTCGCCGTCCCCGGCGTGCTGTTCACCGGCCTCGCCGCCTACCCGTTCGTGGAACGCTGGGTCACCGGCGACCACCGCGTCCACCACCTGCTCGACCGCCCCCGCGACGTCCCCGCCCGGACGGGCATCGGCGTCGGCGGCGTCGTCTTCTACGGCGTCCTGTGGGCGGCCGGGGGCAACGACGTGATCGCCGACCGCTTCGACGTCCCCCTCTTCTGGACGACCTGGTTCTTCCGCGGCGCGATCGTCCTCGGCCCGGTGTTGGGCTACGTCATCGCATACCGCATCTGCCTTGGCCTGCAGCGGCGCGACCTGGGCCTCGTCCAGCACGGGCTGGAAACGGGCATCATCCACCGCCTACCCGACGGCAAGTACATCGAGGTAGAACGCCCGCTCCCGGGCGACCGCCTGGCCCCCATAACCGACCCCCGTCCACCCCCCGCGGTGCCACTCGATGAGCCCTCCGAGGCGGCCGAAGGCGAGACCGCGCCCGCCTCCCGAACACGCTTGGCCCGCGTCCGTGTAGCCCTCAACCACCACTTCTTACGCGACCTAGCCATCCCACCACCCCGAGACCACAAATCCCTCGACCCCTAACCCCCGCGCCTCCCTCCCGACACCCCGACACCAACGCACCACCGCCCGCGATGCCACACGGTGTCCACGACCCGCCACCACCTGCCCCACCCCACGTCCACGAGCAAGTCCCGGCTGCCGAGAAATCGATCGATACGCACCGCGATGAATCCCGCCCGAGCGGGGAGTCCGTATCGGCATGAGCGACGAACGAAGCGTCCGGACGAGCGCACACTCGATCGAGGTGTCCCGCGTCGTGGACGCGCCCGCCACCGAGGTCTTCCGCTTCCTGCGCGATCCGGCGAACCACGCCGTCCTCGACACGAGCGGAATGGTGCGCGGCGCCGCCCCGGACGCCGCGATCACAGCCGTGGGCGATGTCTTCGTGATGAACATCAGCAACGACATGAAGGGCGACCACCAAGACGAGAACCACGTCATCGCCTACGAGCCCGACCGCCTCCTGAAATGGGCCCCCGCCGAACCAGGCCACCCACCCGCCGGCCACACATGGACCTGGGAACTGACCCCACGCAAAGACGGCCGAACCAACGTGAGCCACACCTACGACTGGTCCCGCTTCACGCACACCGACATGCTCGACCACCTCCCAGTAATCAACGCGCGCCAAATGCAGGAATCCCTAAACCGCCTAGCCAAAGCGCTAACCCCCAAGAGCCACGCCTGACGTCCCACCTCACGGCCCCGCGCACCCACAAGCCGGAGATCGAGCCCGCCGCCGCGCCCCTAGAACCTGCGGACCGTCGCGCAGAACCACACCAATCGCCAGCCCCGGCACCCGCCATGTCCTCCCACCAACCCCGAAAGACCGATCAACCACCACACGATCTGGCCGGCACCCAACCCCTGCCCACCCGCCAACCACCAACCTCCGCCGACCCACCGACGCCCAGGCTTTGCCGACAAAGCCCGCCCGATCTCGCAGATCCACCGTGACCGCCGGGCGAGGCATAGCTGTTGGGCAGCGTGGCTGTTGGGCAGCGTGCCTGTTAGGCAGGGCGTGGCTGTTGGACAGGGCGTGGCTGTTGGACAGGGCGTGGCTGTTAGGCAGCGTGGCTTTGCGCCGGGGGCTATTGAGCAGGCGGCTTTTGAGCAGGGGCGGCTTTTGAGCAGGGGCGGCTGTTGGAGGGGGCGGCTGTTGGAGGGGGCGGCTGTTGGGCCGGGGGCCCTGTGGGGCCCTGCTCGGCTTGGGGGCGGCTGTTGGGCAGGGTTTGTGGGTTTCTTGGTGGTCGGTCGGGTGGGACGGGGTGGCGGACATATATCCCGCGAGCTGGGTAGGTGTCGTGTGACAGGGGTTTGAACCCAAAGGCTGGACATGACATGTGCGAGATCGAGGACATCCGGCAGTGGCGCGGCCATGACGTGCTCGACGAGTCCGGTAGCAAGATCGGGCAGTTGGAGGCCGTCTACGTCGACACCGGCACCGACCAGCCGACGTTCGTGACCGTGCGGATCGGTCTGCCGACCCGGCAGCGGCTGGTGTTCGTCCCGCTGGCCGGGTCGAAGGTGGGGCCGAGGCACGTCCGGGTCGCGCACCCCAAGAAACAGATCAAGAGCTCACCGTCGATCGGCACGGACGGAGAGCTCTTCGCCGGTGACGAACAGGCGGTGTTCGATCATTACGAGCTGCCCTACCAGGCCGCTCCGGACGAACGTCGCCTCGCCCGCCGCTGAGCGGTCATCGGACGTCGCGCCGCCGGGCGCTCTGGGGCCATGTGGCCACGTCGGCCATGCGGGTCACGCGAGCCTCCAGCGGTCGAAGGGCGCGACATGAGGAGGGATTCCACATGGCCTTGTTCCTGTTCATCCTGCTGGTGGCGGTCGCCCTCGGGATAGTCGGCGTCATCGTCAAGGGGATGTTCTACCTGCTCATCATCGGGATCGTGGTGTTCCTGATCAACTTCGTACTGAGCGGCATCCGGATGGGACACAGACGCAGCTCCCGCCCCGCACGCTAAGGACCTCCGCCACACCAGACGCAGCCCACCCCGCGCGTTCCCACCCCGCGCGCATTTTCGGCACGCGCGTATCGTCGGCCCGCGCGCTCTCCCCCGCCGTTCTCGACCCGCGTGTGTTCTCGGGCCGCGTGTGTTCTCGGGCCGTCGTTCTCGACCCGCGCGTTGTCCGCCCGGCGCGTTCTCGTGCTGGGCGGCATTCGGATGGGGCACAGGCGCAGCTCCCGCCCGGCACGCTTGAGGATCTCCACAACGCCAGACGCAGACCACCCCGCGCGTCCTCCGCGCGCGCTCTGGCTCCGCGCGCACTCTTGGCCCACACGTTCTTGCCCCGCGCGTGGTCGGCCCGCGCGCGTTGTCGGCCTGTGCGTTGTCGACCCGCGCGTTCTCGGCCTGCGCGTTGTCGGCCCGCGTGTTGTCCGCCCGTGCGTTCTTGTGCTGAGCGGCATTCGGATGAGGCACAAGCGCAACTCCCGCCCGGCACGCTGAAGATCTCCGCCGCGCCAAACGCAGACCACCCCGCGCGTTCTCGGCCCGGCGCGCGTTCTTGCCCCGCGCGCGTTGACGGCCCGCGCGTGCTCGTCCCGCCGTTCTCGTCCCGCCGTTCTCGACCCGCCGTTCTCGACCCGCGTTGTCCGCCCGCGCGTTCTCGTGCTGGGCGGCATTCGGATGGGACACAGACGCAGCTCCCGCCCCGCACGCTAAGGATCTCCACAACGCCAGACGCAGACCACCCCGCGCGTCCTCGCCCCGCACACGTTGACGCCCCGGGCGTTCTCGGCCCGGGCGTTCTTGTGCTGAGCGGTATTCGGAGGAGGCACAGGCGCAACTCCTGCCCCGGCAGGCTTTGAGGATCTCCGCCGCGTCAGACGCAGACCGCCCCGCGCGGTCTCGGGGCGCGCGTTCTCGGGCCGCGTGTTGTCGGGGCGTGGGTTGTCGGGGGGTGGGTGGTCGGCTTGTTGTTGGTTGGGGCGTGTCCTTGTCGCTGGGTGGTCTTGGGCTAGCGGTCTTCTAGGAGGGGGAGGGTTGGGTCCCAGGTTGTGCCGTGTTGGGTGTCGTGGCGGCGGCGGGCTATGCCGGATAGGGCCTCTAGGACGACCCGGTTTGCCAGGAGGGATGTGATGTCCGCGTGGTCGTAGGGCGGGGAGACTTCTACTACGTCCATGCCGACCACTGGGAGTTCGTAGGTGACGCGGCGGACCGCGTCCAGGAGTTGGCGGGCGGTCAGGCCGCCGGGCTCGGGGGTGCCGGTGCCGGGTGCGTGGCCCGGGTCGCATACGTCGATGTCGACTGAGAGGAAGACGCCGTCGCATTCGTCTACGGCGGTTTCGAACGCCTCGGTGAGGCACTCGTCCAGGCCGCGGGCGACGATCTCGCTCATCTCGTATGAGCGCATGCCCTGCTCGGCCATCCAGGACAGCGTCTCGGGGCCCGGCCAGTAGCCGCGGAGTCCGATCTGCAGGAACCGGTCGCCGCGCAGCGCGCCGGACTCGATCAGGCGGCGCATGGGCTGCCCGTGTCCGACGAGGGAACCGAAGGCGGTGTCGCCGGTGTCGGCGTGCGCGTCGAAGTGGACCATCGAGACGCGGCCCTGGCCGATGTGCTGGGCCACCCCGGCGGCGTCGGGCCAGGCGATCGTGTGGTCGCCGCCCAGGATGAGCGGGATCGTCCCGGTGCGGGCGACGGCGTAGACCGCGGCCTGGAGGTCGCGGACGGAACGTTCCGCGTCGCCGGAGTACATCATCACGTCTCCGGCGTCGTAGACCGTGAGGTCGCCTTGCAGGCCGTCCACCCGGAGGGCGAGGGACGGGCGCGAGCCGTCGTGCGGCAGGTAGCAGCTCTGCCGGATGTGCTGCGGGCCGAACCGGGTCCCCGGCCGGTGGGACGTGCCGCCGTCGAACGGGGCGCCGAGGATGACCACGTCGGCGTCGGCGTAGGTGGACGGGTCGGACCAGGTGCAGTGCGGCACCCCGAGGAAGGTGATGCCGGGGCCGTGCTGCGGCACGTACCGCGCCGTGGACGTCATCTGTGTTCCCCCGCTCCGGTCAGGCGTGCTACTTCGATCTATAACACGGGGGGCCGGGCGTGCCGGTGCCACGGCGGTCCGATCGCGCGGCGGGGTGCGCGATCGTCCGCCGTGGCGCGGCGTCCCGCGTTCAGCGGCGTCCAGATTCAGCGGGACGATTTCAACGGCGGCACCGGCGTCATTGGCGGACGATCCAATGGTCGTTCGCGCCGGTCCGCTCGAACTTCAGCGACGGGCACAGGTAGTCGCTCGGGTTCGGGCTGGCGGTGGGCTGCCACGGCGAGTCGGACGGGCTCGCCGGACGCCAGGCGTTGTTCTGCCGGAGCTGGATGGAACTGCTCTCGAACACGACGTTCTTCGCGTCCTTGCAGTAGTAGGCGTTGCCGGTGCTGGAGTCGCGGGTCGCGTAGATCTCGAAGATGTCCCAGCCGTACTTGAGTTCGCTCGTGTCGGTGCCCGACTTGCTGTAGAAGAGCTCCCACGCCTTGGTCGTCTGGTTGTAGAGGTAGGCCGACCAGGCGTTGCCGCCGCCCGTTTTGACGAGCTGGACGCTGTAGGCGGGATGTCCGTTCACGTTCGAGGTATAGGTCGACATGAAGGAGGCGTCCATTTTCACTTCCTTCTTGGGACCATTGCCGCCGCACCAGTCCCAGGCCCATATCTCATTTCCGACGGTCACCGAGTAAACGGTGGTGATCTCCATGCAGGACCCGGCCGCCTTGATGGTCGGCGTATAGGTGAAGTCCCCGTTGAAGGACACCTTGTAGCTGGTGTCGACGCTCTGCGTCGCCTGCATTCCGTCGTGGCTTCCGGCGGCGGGTTCGACGCCCCAGAAGTGGTGGACCTGCTCGCGCCGCCGGTCCCCCTGCACGCGGGAACGATGCAGTTCGCGGAAGCGCTGAACGGCCGGGGCGTTCTTCGAGGTCGGCGTGAAGGCGTGGGCACCGGCGACCGTGCCGCGCTTCGGGGCGTTCGGGTTCGGCGCGGCGGACGACGCCGCGGACGGCGCGGCGGGCTCGGCGGGGGACACGGAGGAGGCGGACGCTCCGGCGGCGGGGGCGAGGACGCCCGCGCCGAGAATGGCGCAGGCGAGCAGGGTTCGGCGCTTCATTACGCGACTCCTTGCGGCATGGACGGGAGCTGTCGGCATGCGCACTGGCCAAAGCCCGGGACGGGGACCCCTCATGCCGTCCCAAGAATCGCGATTTGTTCGTCCTACAGTCAATCAGTCGTTTTTCAATCCACTTTCTATGCACGTCGAAAGGAATCATTTCGCCTGGGCAGGCGATTACCCGCCGCCCCGGACCACCCGCGGCGGGTCGCTGAATCAACTCGAACACACCGGCTGAAACCATGCGAACACATCTGCTAAGGACGGGCGCGGGCGCGACCAGCCGCAACGATGCGAACTTGCTGGTCGGGGCCGCGCGAGTACGCCGAATGTGCTCAGCCGGGCGCGCCGCCCCGAACGGCGCCGGGGCGCGTCCTCCAAAAACGGCCTTTCAGCGGCGGTAGAGGTTGAGTTCGCGTTCGCCGATGCGTTCCCGGAGGGCCGGGTCGTCCACGCCCTGCCCCTCCGCCGCGGCCCCGCACAGCACGGCGACCTTCCCGACGTGCTGGTTCGTCTGGACGGCCCGGGTCGCCTCGCCCGCCTCGTCCAGCGGGAAGACCTTCGAGAGCGTCGGGTGGATCATGCCGAGGCCGATCAGCCGGTTGACCTCGACGGCCTCGTGGTAGTTGAAGCCGTGCGAGCCGATGATGCTCTTCAGCCGCATCCACAGGAACCGGTTGTCGTACTCGTGCCGGTACCCGGTGGACGAGCCGCAGGTCACGATCTTGCCGCCGCGTCTGGCGACGTACACCGACGCGCCGAACGTCTCGCGGCCGAGGTACTCGAAGACGATGCCCGGGTCCTCGCCGACGAGGCGGCGGATCGCCTCGCCGAGCATCCGCCCGGCCTTCGGGTGGCGCAGGCCCTGGTCGCCGAGGTCCAGGTCGGTGCGGTTGATGACGTGCTCGCAGCCCTGCGACCGGACGATCTCGGCCTTCTCGTCCGACGACACGACGCCGACCGGGATGCCGCCGCCGTTCTTCACGAGCTGCGTCGCGAACGAGCCGAGCCCGCCGGTCGCGCCCCAGACCAGCACGACGTCGCCCTGCTTCATGCGGGCGCCGTGGGCGCCGACCAGCATCCGGTAGGCGGTGGCGGCGCACAGCGTGGTCGAGCCCGCCTCCTCCCAGGTGAGGTGCGCGGGCTTGCGGATGAGCTGGTTCGCCTTGACGATGCAGTACTCGCCGAGCGAGCCGAAGTTCGTCTCGAAGCCCCAGGCGAGCTGGGTCTCGCTCATCATGCCGTCGTCGTAGGAGCCGTGGTCCTCCTCGTCGACGTAGGACGGGGACAGCACGACCCTGTCGCCGGGCTTCCAGCTCTTCACGCCGCTGCCGGTGCGGACGACGACGCCCGCGCCGTCCGACCCGAGGACGTGGTAGGGCAGGTCGTGCCGCGCGCCGTGCCAGCCCTGCCGTCCGAACTTCTCCAGGAACGCGAACGTGGGGACCGGCTCGAAGATCGCCGACCAGACCGTGTTGAAGTTGATCGCGGCGGACATCACCGCGACGACGCACTCGTCCGGCGCGAGCTCCGGCATCGCGACCTCGCCGACGTGCAGCGAGCGGCGGACGTCCTTGTCGGTCTGGCCCTCGAAGATCCCGACCTCGTCCTTGCGGGTGAACGCGGCGCGGAACCGGGTCGGCAGGTCGATGTCGCGCAGCTCGTGGCCGGTCGCGCCGTTCCGGACGGCGTCGAGCAGCGCGTCCGGCGAGGCTGTCCGGGGAGACGCGTCGGGAGCCGAGGTGTTGCGGGAGTTTCGTGGGGGCGCGCCCTCGCAGCGGTCGGAGCCGTTCTGGGCCATGGCGTGTCCTCCGTGGGTCGCGGGGTTCGTGGGGACGGCCCTCAGCGGGCCGGGGTGCGGACGGCGTCGCTCTCCCGCCGTCCGGCGAGCCGGGCGTCCAGGTGCGCGGCGAGCACGCCGACGCCCGGCGGGTCCAGCAGGTTGAGGTGGTGCGCGCCGGGGATCGGGACGATCTCCAGGTCCGCGCAGAACTCGCCGAACCCGTTGGTCCCGTCGAGTACGTAGCGGGCGTCGCGGACGGCCCAGGGGGTCTCCTCGGGCGCGCGGTACAGGATGACGGGGCCGTCGTACGGCCCGGGCCGGTACGCCTCCAGCGAGCGGGTGTCCTGGTGGGACGTGAGCTGGTGGGTGAGGGCGGCCGGGGGGATGTGGTCGACCAGGGGGGTGGCGCGCTCCATGACCAGCGCGAACTGCGCCTCCTCGGCCAGTCCGGACAGCTCCTCGTACGGCAGCGAGACCGCCAGGCCGTACGTCTCGTTGACGTAGTCGGCGAACGCGGCGAACCGGCGGGCGAGGGTGTCGGACTCGTCCTCGACCGGCAGCGGGAGGCCCGCGTCGAACAGCGCGACGAACTCGACCTCGCGCCCGCCCGCCCGCAACTGCCGGGCCGTCTCGTAGGCGAGGACGCCGCCGAACGACCAGCCGCCGAGCCGGAACGCGCCCTCCGGCTGCGCTTCCACGAGATACCGGGCGTACCGGGCGGCGCGCTCCTCGACGGGCGGCGCGTCCTCGAACCGTTCGAGGCCGTAGACGGGCTGGTCGGCGCCGAGCAGGTCGACGAGCTGGCGGTAGCAGGCCGTGGTGCCGCCCGCCGGGTGGGCGAGGAAGATGGGGCGGCGCGTCCCGGACGGGCGCAGCGGGCGGACCGGTTGCCGCGCCGCCTCCTCGTCCGCCGCCCTGATGTACTCGGCGACGTTCTCCGCGGTCGGCGTCTCGAACAGCTCGCCCCGGGTGACCTCGCCGCCGATCTCGGCCGTGACCAGCGCGACGACCTGGTCGGCCTGCCAGTCGCCGCCGCCGAGGTCGGCGAAGAAGTCGGCGGTGACGCTCACCCGGTCGAGCCCGAGGACGTCCGCGAACACGCGGACGGCGAGCCGCTCGGCCGCGTCGCGCGGCATGATGTACCCGCTCTCGCCGTTCGCCACGGCAACCGGCGCGGAGGCGGACGGCACTGAGGCTGCGGCGAGGCCCAGTTCACCGGCCGCCCACTCCTCGAACGCGTTGACGCTCGCGCCCTGGAGCAGCACGGACGCCGGAACCGTCAGCCCGAGGTCGTGCTCGACGCCGCTCTTGATCCGGACGGCGACCAGTGAGTCGAGCCCGAGGTCGGTGAGCGGGACGGCCGGGTCGAGCCGCTCCGGATCGAACCCGAGGACGGCCGCGATCCGGTGCCTGACCCGCGCGGCGATCATCGCGCGGGCGGTGGCGGGATCGGCGTCCTTGAGCGCGTCCGCGCCGGGCCACCCGTCGACGGCGAGAGCGCCCGCCGCCTCGGTCAGCGCGGCGAAGTACGGCATGGCGCGGATCTCGGGGAACAGCTCGACCGCCGTCCGCGCGTCGAAGCGCAGCACGCCGGTCGCGGCGGCGCCGTGCGCGAGCAGCGCCTCCAGCGCCTCGGCGCCCTCGTCCGGGCTGATCGGGTCGATGACGGCGACGGACGTCTCCGCCGCCCCGCCGACCCGCGACCAGGTCCCCCAGTTGATCGTGGTCCCGGGACGTCCGGAGGCGCGGCGGAAGGCCGCCAGCGCGTCGACGGCGGCGTTCGCGGCGGCGTAGGCGGCCTGGCCGGGCGAGCCGAGCAGCGCGGCGGCGGACGAGTGCGTGACGAACCAGTCGAGATCGGCGTCCCAGACGGCCTCGCTGAGCCGCCGCGCGCCCTCGACCTTCGCCGTCCACACCCGGTGGAGATCGTCGCGGCCGAGGTCGGCGACCAGCCGGTCGTCGATCGCCCCGGCGCCGTGCACGACCCCGCACAGCCGCGCGCCGCCCGCCCGCGCGGCCGCGACCAGCCGCTCCGCCGTGCCGGGGCGCGCGATGTCGCCGAGGACGACGGCGACGTCCACGCCGTCGTCGCGCAGCCCGGCGATCACCTTCTCGGCGGCCGGGCCCGGCCCGCTCCGCCCGGACAGGACGACGCGCCCCGCGCCGCGCTCCGCCAGCAGCCGCGCCGTGACGAGCCCGATCCCGCCGTACCCGCCGGTGATCACATATGCCCCGCCCCGCCGGACGATCCGCTTCCTCCCGCGCCGTTCGGCGGGCGCGCTCCGCGCGGGCGCGCTCCGCGCGAGCCGCGCCACGTAGCGGGTGCCGCCGCGCCAGGCGACCTCGCGGGCGGCGTCGTCCTGGACGAGTTCGGCCACCAGGTCGCCCGGACGATCGACGTCCACATGGGTCGCCCGTTGGACGCTCCGTTCGAACGCGAGTACGCGGGTCAGCGCGCTGATGAAGCCCTGGCCCGGCTCCCCCGGCTCGCCGTCGCGCACCGGGACGGCGGCGCGGGTCGCGACGTAAAGGCGCGGACCGTCCGGAAGCGACCGGCTCACCCCCGCGACGGTCAGGACCAGTTCCTCATCGACCAGATCAGCCGGGGGAACGACGAGCACGCCCTCGACCGGCTGCCCGTCGTCCACGCTCGGGTGCCCGTCGGGAACCCGGCCGGTGAGCCGATGCCGGACGACCCTCTTCCCGCACCCCTCCAACCCGGCCGCGACGGCACCGGCGAGGGCGTCATCGTCCTCGGCCAGCACCAGCCAGAGCCCGCCCTCGGCGACCGCGTGATCCGGGGAGAGCGGGGTTTCGTCCCAGACGACCTCGACCAGCTTGTCGGCCAGCGGTACGGGGATGTCGTGGCGCTCAACGCGGCGCAACGCGATGCCGGTCGCTTCGGCGAGGACCTCGCCGTCCGCCGCCACCAGCAGGACCGAGCCCGTCACCCCGTCTTCGTCCCGGGTCACGGTCGCGTGGACGTGCCCGCCGCGATGCGTCGGCCCGTGGACGCGCAGCGTGCCGATGCTCCCGGCCAGCCAGACGCCGCCCGCGACGGCCGCCGCCTCGTCCGACAGGACGGCCAGGCACCGATCGAACACCTCGGGATGCAGCCGGTAATGGCGGCTGCCCCGTCCGGCGCCCGCGACCACCGTGGCCGCGCCGCGCTCGGAAGGAGGCGAGGCGTCCCGGTGGTCCTCGCCGACGTCGGCGCTGGCGAGCCGCGTCCACGTGCCCGCCGGGGTCAGCGCGTGGACCTCCACCCGCTGCTCCGCCTCGGCGAACGTCGTCGTCACGGTGGTGTGCTCGGCGAGGGCGAGCGGACGCTCCATCCACAGGCCGTTGACGCGGACGTCCTCGGTGCCGAGCGCGATGGCTCCGGCGGCCAGCGCCATCTCCGCGAACGCCGCGACCGGCAGCGCGTGCAGCCCGTGGACGGTCGCGCCGTCCAGCCAAGGCTGGACGGCGAGCCCGACGTCGGCGCGCCAGGCGTGCCGGTCCTCGCCGGGGAGTTCGACGTGCGCGCCGAGCAGCGGATGCTCGTCCCTGCCGCGACGGCCGCGCGCGGGCAGGTCGGTCCAGTGCCGCTCGTGCCGCCACGGCGACGGCGGGACGTCGGCGATCCGCCCGCCGGAGGGCCCGGCGACCGCGTGGCCGTGCGCGCCCAGGGTGGCGAGCTGCGCGTGGAAGGCCAGCGTGTCGTCGGTCTCCTGCCCCTTGGGGGCGCGTTTGAGCGTGTGGGTGACGAGCGCGCCCGTCCCCTCCAGGGTCTCCCCGATCGCGGGGGCCAGGATGGGGTGGGCGTTGACCTCGATGAACGTCCGGAACCCGTCGTCGGCGGCCGCCGCCACCGCGTCCGCGAGCCGGACGGGGTTCCGCAGGTTCGCCGCCCAGTAATCGGCGTCGAGCTTCCCGGACGAGGCGCGGGGATCGTCCAAGGCCGTCGTGTACAGCGTGATGCCGTCGGCGAGCGGGTCGCCGGGGTCGGTGCCGACGCCGGAGAGAAGGTCGCGCAGCTCGGGGAGGAGCGGGTCGACCTGGGGCGAATGCCCGGCGCCCTCGGCCCGGACCATGCGGGCGAGCCGCCCCTCGGCCCCGGCGCGCTCCACGATCTCGGCGATCTGGGCCGCGTCCCCGGTGACGACGGTCTGCCTCGGCGAGGAGTGGACGGCCGCGTGCACCTCGGGCAGCCCGTCCGCGAGGCGCGCGACCTCGTCCGCCGACGCGCCGAGGACGGCCATCGCGCCGCCGCCGACCAGCCGCGTCAGCAGCCTCGACCGCCGGCAGATGACGCGGACGCCGTCCTCCAGCGTGAGCGCGCCCGCGACGACGGCCGCCGCGACCTCGCCCATCGAGTGCCCGATCACCGCGCCCGGCGTCACGCCGTAGGACGTCCACATGCGGGCCAGGCCGATCTGGACCGCGAACAGCACCGGCATGGTGTCGGCCGGGCCGTCCGGTTCGCGGCCCTCTTCGAGCAGCGCCCACAGGTCGGGGCCGCCCTCCGCCGCGAACAGCGGGTCGAGGTCGTCGATGGCCTCGGCGAACGCGGGCTCCTCCTCCAGCAGCCGCTGCGCCATGCCCGCGCGCTGCGCCCCGTACCCGGAGAACACCCAGGCCGGACGGCCCGGAGCGCCCAGTGCCGTACCGGTCACCACACCGGGATGGGGACGACCCTCGGCCAGTGCGGTCAGTCCGTCGATGAGCCCTGCCTCGTCCCTGGCCGCGATGGCGGCGCGGGCCCGTCCACGGCCGCCGCGCCTGTGCAGGGTGAGGGCGAGGTCAGCGAGGTCGACGTCCTGGCCCGGAAGCCACGCGGCGAGTAGAGCGGCATGGTCGCGAACCCGGTCGTCGCTGGCATCGGACAGGGGGAACGTCCGCACGGTCGCGGGTTGGGCGGTCTTCTCCTGTGCGGGCGCCTTCTCCAGGACGATGTGCGCGTTCGTCCCGCCGAACCCGAACCCCGACACCCCGGCGCGCGCGGGACGGCCCCGCTCCGGCCACGGCGTCTCGTCCGCGACGACCGCGAGCCCGAGTTCGTCGAACGGGATGTGCGGGTTGGGCTCCTTGTAGTGCGCGCTCGGCGGGATCACCCCGTGGTGCAGCGCGAGGACGGTCTTGATGAGCCCCGCCATCCCCGCCGCCGACTCCAGGTGCCCGAGGTTGGACTTGACGGAGCCGAGCAGCAGCGGCGCGCCGGGGTCGCGTCCCGCGCCGAGGACGTCGCCGACCGCCTTCGCCTCGATCGGGTCGCCGAGCAGCGTGCCCGTCCCGTGGGCCTCGACGTAGTCGACCTCGCGCGGGTCGACGCCCGCGCCCGCGTACACGTCGCGGAGCAGGGCGCGCTGCGCGTCGGAGTTCGGCGCGACGAGGCCGTTGGAGCGGCCGTCGGAGTTGACGCCGGAGCCGCGGATGACGGCGAGGACGCGGTCGCCGTCGCGCAGCGCGTCCGGTAGCCGCTTCAGCACGACGGCGCCGCAGCCCTCCGCGCGGACCATCCCGTCGGCGGACGCGTCGAACGCCTTGCAGCGGCCGTCGGACGCCGTCCCGCCCGCGAGGTCGAACGTCATCGTGACGGTCGGCGACAGCAGCACGTTCACGCCGCCCGCGAGCGCCACGTCGGCCTCGCCGCCGCGCAGCGCCTGGACGGCGAGGTGCGCGGACACGAGCGACGACGAGCACGCCGTGTCGACGATCATGCTGGGGCCGCGCAGGTCGAGCAGGTACGACAGCCGGTTCGCGACGATGCCGAGCGCCGCCCCGGTCGCCGTGAACGGTTCGAGGGACGCGAGGTCGGACGCGGTGAACGCGGCGTACTCCGGCGCGGACACGCCGACGAACACCCCGGTGCGGGTGCCGCGCAGCGACGCGGGCGCGATCCCGGCGTGCTCGAACGCCTCCCACGCGACCTCCAGGACGAGCCGCTGCTGCGGGTCCATGGCCGCGGCCTCGCGCGGCGCGATGCCGAAGAACCGGGCGTCGAACCCGGCGACGTCGGCCAGGAAGCCGCCGAGCCGGGTCATGTTCGCGAGCAGGTCGCCGACCTCGGGGGAGCCGTCGTCGAACGGGTCCCAGCGGCCGTCCGGCACCTCCCGGACCGCGTCGCCGCGGCCGGTGAGGAACCGCCAGAACTCGCCGGGGCCGGTCAGGTCGCGGTCGCCGCCGGGGAAGCGGAGCCCGACCCCGACGACGGCGATCGGCTCGTCGCCCGCCGTCTCCCGGCGCGGCTCGGGCGCCGCGGCGGCGTCCCCGGCCAGCGCCGCCGACAGCTTGTTGATCGTGGGGTGCTCCCAGACGAGGGTGGCCGGGAGGGCCCGGCCGAGCAGCTGCTCCAGCTCGCCCGCGATCGCGACCGCGTCCCGGGAGGCCAGCCCGAACTCCTCCAGCGGACGGTCGGCGTCGACCTCGGCGGCGGGCGTCCCGGAGCGGCGCGCGATCTGCTCGATCAGCTGCCGCCGGACCGCCGCCGCGCCGGTCCGCCGGGTCCCGGCGGACGCGTCGTCCCGCGCCGCTCCGGAACGATCATTGCTCTGCATGCGGTGGGCTCCCCCAAATGAACCGGGATCGTTCAGCGAAGCGGAGGGACCACTTTGTCCTACGGCGCCGCGCCCACGATGCGCATCCAGCCCACTTTTCTCCCCGGTTCCTTGTCACGGTGATGACAAGACTCCGGCGTGTCCATTGTGGCCTGATGGGACAGTTGAGCCGCTGCGGTCCGGGAGTCAGGGCCGAGTAACGAGATGCCAACCAATAGTAACAATAGCGACGACTGGTTATAGGAGAAGCGGCGGATTTCCCGGCGCGCGCGGGACTGCACGCCGTACGCAGAGGTGACCCGGGGCCGATACCGATGGGCGCTGGCGGTGGTGGCCGTCAGCGCGTTCATGATCACCATGGACAACACGGTGGTCGCGAACGCCATGCCCACCATCATGAGCGACCTGGACATGTCCAACTCCGCCAAGGACTGGGTCGCCACCGGCTACATCCTCGCCTTCTCCTGCCTGATGATCGCGGGCGGACGGCTCACCGACGTGTACGGCTGCCGCGCGGTGTTCGTCTCCGGGATGGTCGTCTTCACGGCCGCGTCCGCCGCCTGCGGCCTCGCCGCCGACCCCGGGACGCTGATCCTCGCGCGGGTCACGCAGGGCGCGGGCGCCGCCCTCGCCCTGCCCGCCACGCAGGTCATGGTCACCGTCGGGCGCACCGACCGGCAGCGGTCGCTCGGCACGATCGTCTGGGTCGGGGCGGCGTCCAGCGCCATCGCGCTCGGCCCGGCGATCGGCGGGTTCATCGTCCAGCAGTGGAGCTGGGGCTGGATCTTCCTGATCAACATCGCGCCGGGCGCGCTGGTCGTGCTGCTCGGCCTCGTCGTCCTCACCGGCCGGGGCGAGCGCCGGGACGCCCGCGTCGACCTGCCCGGCCTGCTGATCTCCGCGACGATGCTGTTCGCGTTCGCCTACGGGCTGGAGTCGGCGAACCGGTACGGCTGGGCCGACCCGTCCGTGCTGAGCGTGTTCGGCCTCGCCGCCATCGCGCTGGGCTGCTTCGTCCTGGTGGAGGGCTGGGCGGTCGATCCGATGGTCGACCTGCGGTTCTTCCGGAACCGGGTGTTCACGGGCGGGCTCGTCTCGCAGATGCTGTACGGCATCGGCTTCAACGGGATGATCTTCTACTCGGCGACGTTCCTGCAGCGGTTCCTCGGTTTCTCGCCGCCCGAGGCCGGGCTCGTCATGCTGCCCCCGGCCATCGCGATCATGGTGCTGACGCCCGTCGCGTTCTGGCTGGCGGCGAAGCTCGGGCCGCGTCCCGCGATCGGCGGCGGCCTCGCGCTGATGGCGTTCGGCATGTTCCTGTTCTCCACGATCCAGCGCGGCGACGGCTACGCCGACCTCATGCCCGGCGTCATGATCGTCGGGGCGGGCGCGGCGATGGGCATGCCGCTCGTCATGTACGTGCTGAAGGCCGTCCCGGAGCAGCGGGCGGGGGTGGCGAGCGGCATCATCAACGTGGTCCGCGAGGCGTCGGGCGCGTTCGGCATCGCGATCGTCGGGCTGCTCGTCCACCACGTCCCCGAGCGGGGCGCCTCGCCCGCCGAACTGGAGACGTTCCGGGACGGGACGGCGTCGGGCCTCGTCCTCGGCGCCGCGCTGGTCCTGATCGGCGGGCTGGTCAGCGCCCTGACCCTGCCGGGCCGCCGCGGCCGGGCCCGGCCGAAGCACGGGAAGGGGGCCCCGGCCGTCCCCGCGCGGCCGGCGCGGCCGGTGCGGTATGAGCGTCCGGCGCCGCCGGACGGGTGGTACGAGCCCTATGTCCCCGATGATGTGCCGGTGGACGTGCCGCGGGTCCAGCCGCGCGGCGACGCCTGGTAGGAGGCCGTGTGAGCAGAGTCGTGATCTTCGCGGCGGGGTCGCGGGGGGACGTCCAGCCCTGCGCCGCGCTCGGCCGGGCCCTGCGGCGGCGCGGGGACGACGTGCGGCTCGTGGCGAGCGCGCGGTACGCGCCGATGGCGGCGGCGGCCGGGCTGGAACTGGCGGCCCTGACCGCCGATCCGCTGGAGATCCTCGAATCGGACGCCGGTCAGGAGTTGCTCGCGGGCGGCCGGAACCCGGTGAAGTTCCTGACGGGATTCCGCCGGATTCTGGGGCCCATGGCGGAGCGGCTGCTGGCTGAGTGTTCGGACGCCTGTAAGGGCGCCGACCTGATTCTCGGGCCCACGCTCGGTTTCCTTCCCCGGCATATCGGCGAACATCTCGGGATTCCGTGGGCGCTGATTCACTTTCAGCCGAGTCGGCCCACGGCTGCCTTTCCGCACCCGTTCGCGCCCCAGGCCCGGATGTTCGGTCCTTGGGCAAATAGAGGCAGTTTCCTGTTGGTCGATCAGCTCGCGTGGCAACTGTCGCGGCCGTTCATCAATCCGTGGCGGGACGAGTCGCTCGGGCTGCGGCGGCTGCCCCTGTGGGGCGGCCGGACGGGCGGCGCGCCGGTGCTGGCGTGCTTCAGCCCCGCCGTCGTCCCGAGGCCGACGGACTGGCCGTCCGAGGTGACCCTCACCGGCTACTGGTTCCTCGACGAGCCCGGGTGGGAGCCTCCCCGCGAGCTGGCGGAGTTCCTGGCGGCCGGGCCCGCGCCGGTGTACGTCGGGTTCGGGAGCATGGTGCCCGAGGACGCCGCGATGACCCGGCTGGTCGTCCGGACGGCGCTGCGGCTGGCCGGGGTGCGCGGCGTCGTGCACGGCGATCCGGCCACGTCGGACGAGGACGTGCTCGCCGTCCGCGACGTCCCGCACGCGTGGCTGTTCCCGCGGACGGCGGCCGTCGTCCACCACGGCGGCGCCGGGACGACGGCGGCCGGGCTGCGGGCCGGGGCGCCGACCGTGGTGTGCCCGTTCTTCGGCGACCAGCCGTACTGGGGCGAGCGGGTCGCGTCACTCGGGGCGGGTCCGGCGCCGCTGCCGTTCCGGGCGATGACGGTGCCCCGGCTCGCGGCGAGGATCCGGCGGGCCGTCCAGGATCGGGAGATGGCCGAGCGGGCGGACGGGCTCGGACGGCGCATCCGCGCCGAGGACGGCGTCGGCCGGGCGCTGGAGATCATCGATTCGCTGCTCCGCTGACGCTCAGGCTTCGTCGGTTTCCTCGCCCCAGTGCCAGCCCGAGCCGTCCGGGTTCGGGACGATCGCCCGCCTGACCTCGCGCGGCGGTGGCGGGGGCGGCGGCGGGCCGTCCGCCCACGGCGACCACGGGGCGCCGCTCCCGTTGGACGCCTCCGGCGGGGCCTGTTCCCAGTTGAGGGCGTACGAGACCGGCCTTTCGTCTCGCGGCGGCGGCGGAGGAAGGGTGGCCGGGCCGGGTGGGGCGCTGCGTTCGCGCAGGTCCATCCGGGCGTGCAGACCGGCGAGGAACCCCGGCAGCCACCAGTTCGCGGCGCCCATGAACCGCATGGTGGCCGGGACGAGCAGGGAGCGGACGAGCGCGGCGTCCACCACGACGGCGACGAACATGCCGACGCCGATGAGCTTCACGACCGTGATGCCCGCCATGCTGAACGCCGCGACGACGACGAGGAACAGCAGGGCGGCGCTCGTGATGATGCTGCCGGTGTGCTGCATCCCGGACGCGACCGCCGCGCGGTTGTCGTGCGTGCGGTCCCATTCCTCGCGGATGCGGCTCAGCAGGAAGACCTCGTAGTCCATGGACAGGCCGAACACCACGGCGAGGATGAGGATCATGCTCGTCGCCTCGACGCCGCCCGTCGGGGTGAAGTCGAGGATCCCCGCGAGGTGCCCGTCCTGGAACCCCCAGACGATCGCGCCGAACGAGGCGCCGATCGACAGGATGTTCATCGCGATCGCCTTCAGCGGCAGGAAGAGCGAGCCGAAGAACATGAAGAGGAGGACGAACGTGGCCACGCCCACGACGAGCGCCATCTTCGGCAGGGTGCGCATCAGGCTGGACATCAGGTCCATCTGCGCGGCGGTACTGCCGCCGACGTCGATGTGCATCGGGTAGCCGTCCTTGGACAGGCTCATTCCCCGGATCCGGGTGACGAGGTCCTGGGAGCGCTGGTCCATCGGTTCGTATTCGTGCGTGACGGAGACGCGCACCCCGCCGTACGTACCGGAATAGCCCGTGAACTGTGCCTCGGTCACACCGGGAAGGGCGGCCAGGCGCTTCCTGAACTGCTCCAGGTAGGGCGGGATGGGGTCGCCCTTACCGGTCGGCCTCCAGTTCCGCGGGATGAGGTCTCCCGACACGACGACGTCGATGGGTTCGGCGGATCCGTTGGGGAAGTCGCGCTTGACCGTCTCGACGACGGCCCGGGTGGGACTGTCCTTGGGCAGGACGCGCGCGTCCACACTCCCGAACTGGACGTTCAGGAACGGCCCGAACATCACGGCGAGGATGACGAGCACGACGGCGAAGTAGGGCAGCGGATGCTTCATCACGCTGTGCCCGAGGCGGTACCAGAAGCCGCTGTCGGGGTCGCGCCGCGCGCGCTTGGCCGAAGGCCGCCGCCAGGGCATCCGTCCGAATTCCACGCGCGGGCCTAGGAGCGCCAGCAGCGTGGGCAGGAGGACGGTCGCCCCGAACACGGCGACCATGACGGTGGCGATGCCCGCGAGGCCGATCGTCCTGAGGAACATCTGCGGGAAGAGCAGCAGACCGCCGAGAGCGGCCGACACGGTGATGCCGCTGACCAGGATGGTGCGTCCCGCGGTGGCCATGGTTGCGGAGAGGGCGTCCTCCGCGCTGGCGCCGTGCCCCAGTTCTTCACGGAAACGGCTGATGATGAACAACGAGTAGTCGATGGCGAGGCCGACACCCATCATCGTGACGACTTCCAAGGCGAAGGACGTCACGTCCGCTGCGTAGGTGACAACGTGCAGGACCGCGAGCCCGCCGACCATCGAGAACAACGCCACGACCATGGGCAGCAGCGCGGCGGTCAGCGCGCCGAACAGGACGACGAGCAGGACGAGCAGCGGCAGGGCGGTGATGAGTTCGGCGCGCACGATGTCGGTGACGACCTGCTGCCCGAACTCCTCACCGAGCGGGATGTTGCCGCCGTACTGGACGCGCAGCCCCGGCGCGGCCAACCGTTCCTTGATGGCGTGATAGTTCTTGATCTTGGCCGCGCCGTCCTCGCCCCGCAGTTTCACCGCGACGAACGTCGAACGCCGGTCGTGGGACGCGAACGAATGCGCGGCCTTGCCGTCGAACGACCAGTACGAGATGACTTCCTCGACATCGGTCTTCGGCAGCCGCCCGATCGTGCCGGTGACGCTGGCCTTGTAGCGCTTGTCGTCCACCGTCATGGTGTCGCTCCTGTAGAGCACCAGGACGTCGGGGTTCGTGCTGCCGAAATAGGTGGCGCCGAGCTTGGCGACGAGGGTGGACGACGCGTCCGGGTCCTCGAAGCCGCCCTCCTTGAACTTCGCGAACACGCCGAGGCCCCACGCCCCGGCGAGCGCCGTCGTGACCAGGATCAGGACGAGGACGGCCCAGCGTCGCCGGTGGATGAGACGCCCCAGCCCCGAAAGCATGGTCCTCCTGTGTCCGCCCGTACAGTGTCCGCCCGTCGGGCGCCGCTAGCGGCGGGACGCGAGACGGGCCTCGGTCGTCGCCAGGCGGCCGTCAAGGTAGCGCCGCCTGGTGGCGGCGCGTGCGATCTTTCCGCTGGACGTCCGCGACACGCCACCCGGTTCGATCAACACGAACTCGTGCACGCTCATCTCGTGCTCGACGTTGACCGCGCCCCGCACCGACGTCTCCACCTCGTGCAGGTCGACCCGTCCGAGGGGGACGCGACGGTTCCGCTCTGCGACGACCACCAGTCGCTCTGTCTCGTCCCCAGGGAGCGCGAACGCGGCGACGTGATCGGGCCGGATCGCTGGGTGGGCCTCCTGCACGGTGACTTCGATGTCCTGCGGATAGTGGTTGCGACCGTCCACGATGATGAGGTCCTTGATGCGGCCGGTCACGTACAACTCGCCGTCGAAGACGACCCCGTAGTCGCCGGTCTTCATCCAAGGCCCGGACGGCAGTTTCCCGGGCTCGGACAGTTCGCCGCCGAACGTGTCCTGGCTGCGTTCGGAGTTGCGCCAGTAGCCGCGCGCCGTGTTCGGGCCGTGGACCCAGATCTCGCCTACGCCGCCGTCCGGTCGCTCGGTGCGCGTCTCCGGATCGACTATCGCGACGATCTGCCCGGACGGCCGTCCGCACGACACCAGCGTCGTGGCCCGCTCCGCGTTCTCGTCGCAGAGGTGGAGTTCGCCTTGGGTGAGGGCGTCCCGGTCCACCGAAATGGCCTTCGGAGGGACGTCCTCCGCAGCGGCGGTGACGAAAACGGTCGCCTCCGCCAGCCCGTACCCAGGCGCCTGTGCGCCCGGACGCAGCCCGGCCGACGCGAACGCGTCCGCGAACATCGAGAGCGTGGACGTGCGGATCGGTTCGGCGCCGTTCAGGCACGTCGTCAACCCGGACAGGTCGAGCCCAGCGATCCGTTCCGGTTTGGCCTGCGACGCGACGTACTCGTAGGCGAAGTTCGGCCCCGCCGTGTAGACGTTCTTGCCCGGACGTCCGGCGATGAGCTCCAGCCACCGCATCGGATTCATGATGAACGAGACGGGATCGGTGAAGATGGCGTGGTCACCGTGCACCAGCGGCAACGCCATCGTCGCTATCAGCCCCATGTCGTGGAACAGGGGCAGCCAGCTCACCAACTCGGGGTCCGGCTTCTCCGGAGCCCAGCCCGACCAGAGCTGCATGGCGTTCGCCGTCACGTTCCCGTGGGTGATCTCCACCCCGGCGGGACGGCGCGTAGAGCCCGACGTGTACTGCAAGTAGGCCAGGTCGTCGAACGCGACGGGTTCGCTCTCCCACCGTCCGGCCAGGGTGGGGTCGACCTCGTCCGCGAACAGGATCTCCTTGGGCTGCGGGACGTCGTGGTCGGCCAGGAACTTCTCGACGTGCGGCAGCGCGTTCCGCGTCGTGACGATGACGGCGGGCTCCGCGTCGGTGTAGGCCCCGATGAGCCGGTCGGCATGGCCTGGCAGGTCGGGCGAGAACAGCGGCACCGCGACGACGTGCGCGTGCATGGCGCCGAGCATCGCCATCATGTATTCGAGGGACTGGGGAAGGAGCAGCGCGGCCCGTTCGCCCGGTCCGGTGACCTGACGCAGGGCGACGGCCATCGCCCGCGCACGCCGGTCCGTCTCGGCCCAGGACGACGTGATGTGGACCCCGGACGGGTCCACCGAGTAGTCGACGAAGGTGTAGGCCGGATCGTCCGGCCTCTCCCGCGACCACCGCGCGACCCGTTCGACGAGCGGGGTGCGGCCGGACGCGCCGGGACGGAGTTCGGGGAGCAGCGAGCCCAGTGCCATTGATCATTCTCCCGAGGGGACGGGCCGGCCGGGGTGCGGGCGCGCGCCGGACGGCGCGCGCGGCGCGTCCGCCGGACGCCCCGGACCAGGACCGGCGACGCCCGGCGACCGGCGACGCCCGTCAAGCTACCGGATGGTAGTCAGGACGCGGTATTAGCCGCCGGTCACATTCGGCAATGCCCGGTTTGTCACCCCCGTGACAAGAGAATTGCCTTTTCACACCCGGTTCACGGTGGGGCGCACCGGCCGTCACCGACCGTGCCCGGAACCGTCCTCAGAGGGAGAAGATCTGCTGCATGATCCCCCTGCGGTGCCGTCCCTGGTAGGTCGTCTCGGGGTTGGCGTCGTCCGGGAGCTCGGCGAGGTAGCGGCTTTCCGCGTCGATCAACTGCTCCAGCTCGCCACGGTCGAGAAAGACGCCCTTGCATCCCGGGCATTCCTCGATCACGACCCCGTGCCGTTCGTGGGTGTCGAGCTTGGATTCGCACTTCGGACACCGCAGCGTCGTGTTTGACATACCGGATCCCCTGTCCGTCACGGCAGCGTTTACCGTCAGCCGGTCAGCTTACTGACAGGAGGGCCGATTCGGGGACAATCGTCATCTGATTTCGGCTGCCCCGAACCCGCGCGCCGCCGTTCGGATCGTCGTCCGATCATGTCTCCGGCGCGGCCGTCACCCCGCCGCGGGGCCGTCCCCGCCGCCGGTGCGCGGCGCGGCGCCCAGGCGTTCGAGCGCGACCCTGCGCCGCCAAAGGGCCACACATGCCGCACCCCACAGCAACGCGACCTCGGCCACGAGCGCTATGCCGATGACGACGGCCCAGTCGGTCTCGTCGTCCTCGTTCGCGCCCACCGGGGACATCAGCGTCATCCGGCTCTCCCCGACCTCCTCCGCCTGCCGCGGCCCGGTCCCGTTCAGCGGAGGCAGGACGACCCCGCTCGGCGAAGGCGGCAGTGACGGCACGGCGGGGATCGCGGGCGCGGACGGGATGGAAGGCGCCTGCGGGATCGAGGTCGGAAGGCCCGGCCCGGCCGCTCCGTAGGGCCACGGGGTGTTGACGCAGCCGTTCCGCTTGCACACCTTCACGGTGGGCGTCTCGGAGTCCTTGTCGCCGTGGTGCGCGCGGGTCTTCCTGGGCGACGGCTCAGCGCCTTCGACCACGGGAGGGTCGGCCTGCGATTCCTCGCCCCACCCCGGATCGCCACCGGGCCGCCCATGCGAACCACTGTGAGCGCGCGGCTTCGCCTTACCCACATGGCATGACGTCTTGGCCACCCCACTCTTGCACGACTTACCGGAGGAGGACGGCTTACCTGACGACGACGGCTCGCCCGAGGACGACGGCTTACCTGACGACGACGGCTGACCTGACGACGGCTGACCTGAGGACGACGGCTCGCCCGAGGACGACGGCTGGCCCGACGACGTCGGCTGGTCTGAGGGCGTCGGCTGGTTCGAGGACGTCGGTGGTTTGTGCGATGGCGGCTTGTGTGCCGGTGAGGGCCTGTCCGGCGTGTTCGTCGAACTGCGCGGATCTGGCTTGGCGCTGCTCGACGTGCCCGTGGAACACGGCTTCTTGCACGGTTTGACGTGCGAGTGGGAACCGCGCGGCTTCGGCTTGCCGCCGCTCGGCGTTCCCGCCGTGCAGGACTCCCCGCAGGACGCGGTCGAGCGCGGCCCGGATGCGCTCGCGGACGCGGGCCCCTTCGAGGTCGGCCCAATGCCGCCGGACGTACCCGGCTGGCAAGGAGAGTCGTCGACCGGGCTGTTCCGGCAGGGCTCGCGCTTCGCGCTCGGACGGACGCTCACCGAACCGGACCCATTGCCGGGGAAACCGACCACCGCGCGGATCGTCCGGCGCGGCGTGTTGGCGGCGGTCGCCACCGCGTAGACGTTGAGCGGCCGCGCGGAGGGCCCCGTGATGGCGGAGGCAGGAACCCGGACGGTCCCCGCCCGCGTGACCTCCGTCCTGCCGAGAGCCCCGAGCTCGCATCTCACCTGCTGCCCGTACTGGGCGCACCCGACCGAGTGCGTCGTCCACTCCATCGGGCGGTCGGCCATGAGCTGCAACACCACGCCGCGCGCGGTCCCGCCGTCGGCGCGCAGCCGGACCGTGTACGTCAGCGGATAGCTGGACCCGGACCCGCTGCCGCCGGTGGTCGTGATGTCCATGACCAGCCGGACGGCCTGCGGACGGTCCGTCGCGGCTCCGGCGGCGACGGGACCGGCGAGCGTGAGCGACGGCACCGTGATGGCGCCACCGGCCGCGATCGCACACCAGCGTGTTCTTCGGCGCGACGTTCGCACCCGTTCCCCCTAGCGTCTTCGCTCTGTCGTTGTGGCTGCCGGGGGGACGGCGGCGGTGCGCCGTACACCGACAGTTATAGCCCGGTTACGGCCGCGAGTAACGTCCATCACCCCGCGGGGCCGATTTCTTTCGCACAGCGAAATCGATCCTCCGTAGAATCGGGTGGGTCGCGAGGAGAGGAGACGCGGGTGGCGGAGGCCGTGCGGTCGCTGGAGCGGGCGTTCGAGCTGCTGGAGCATCTGGCGGACGCGGGCGGCGAGATGGCCCTGTCGGAGCTGACGGAGGTCTCCGGCCTGCCGATGCCGACGATCTACCGGCTGATGCGGACGCTGGTCAACCAGGGTTACGTGCGCCAGGAGCCGTCCAAGCGGTACGCCCTCGGGCCGCGGCTCGTCCGGCTCGGCGAGGGCGCCGGGCGGCTGCTCGGGACGTGGGCGCGCCCGGTGCTGGCCCGGCTCGTGGACGAGGTCGGCGAGACGGCGAACATGGCCGTCCTGGAAGGCGACCGTGCCGTGTACGTGGCGCAGGTGCCGTCCAAGCACTCCATGCGGATGTTCACCGAAGTGGGACGGCGCGTCCAGCCCCACTGCACGGGTGTCGGCAAGGCGCTGCTGTCGCAACTGCCAGACCAGAAGGTGCGCGAGATCCTCGACCGGACGGGCATGGACGCGCACACCCCGAAGACCTTCACCGACCCGGACGCGCTGCTGAAGGAACTGGAGCTCATCCGAGAGCAGGGCTTCGCGCTCGACGACGAGGAACAGGAAATCGGTGTCCGCTGCGTGGCCGTACCTCTGCGGGGTGCACCGGCGCTCACCGCGATATCAGTGTCGGGACCGTCCGGACGGATGACGCGGGAGGCCGTCCCCAGCGTCGTGCCCATCATGCGGGACGCCGCCGCCCGCTTCGCCAAGGAACTGAGCCCGCACACCTGAGGCACACCGCTCAGACACAGAAAGGCGAGACCAGTACGGCTACTGGTCTCGCCTTCGACGTGGATTCGACGGGGATGGGTCAGTCGATCGGTTCGCCTACGACGACCTTGGGACGTCCGCCGCGCTCCCAGGTGACGAAGTCACCAGCCGACTTCACCAGGATGGCGAGCATCCAGAGCGCGAGCCCCGTGTCGTCGGCGATGCCCGCGACCGGGATCACGTCGGGAATGGCGTCGATCGGGGAGATGATGTAGACGAGCCCCAGGGCAAGCAGTCCGAGCGTCCCGTAGGACATGCCCTTGTACCGTCCGCGCAGGACCGACTTCACCATCCGGGGTACGGCCCGCACCCGCTCCCAGAGGCCCGGAGCGTCGGGCTGGAGGGTCTCGGCGTAGATCTGCCAGGCCTGCCCGGCAGCCGCCGCGCTTCGCTTCCTGTTCACGAGCACTCCTCAACGGAACGTTCATGAGGGCGCGCCCCCGCGGCGCCCACGACTTCTTACGACGCGGCAAGTGCCGGATTTGTTCCGTCCGACCCGGCATGCGGTTGATGTCACAGGTCACCGCTCGACCGGGCACCGGAAAGATCGCGGACACGCCCGGACGACACCCACCCGAGCGTGCGTTCCGCGTCATCTCAGGTGAGTTCTTCATCACTCTTCTGGGCGACGTGCGGCGATTCACGGCGTGTTGCCTGGCATTCACTGCCAGCATGGGGCAACGCGGGGCCGCGGGGGAGCGCCGCCTCTCCCGGCACGACCGGCATCGCCCGTCGAGCATCGCAGGAGCTGAAGTACCGAATGAGCGGCGACGATCATACGCACCGTCCCGTCCACGGCACCGCCGCGGGCGGCGCCTACGTCGCGCTGCCGCCGACCGCCGTCGACGCCGCCCCGTCCGGCCCGGTCCGGCTGCTGGTGGCCTGGCCCGGATTCGACCCGCCCCGCACGGCGAGCGCGCTGGCGGCGGCGATGCCGATGACCGGCGTGCCGGTGTGGCGCGTCTATCTCGACCTGCCCGGACACGCCGCCGAGCACGCGCCCGGCGGGCTCGGCTCCGGCGCGATCCTGGAGACCGCGGCCATCGAGGCGTACTGCGCGGCGGTCGAGGGCGCCGCGGAGCGCCTGCCGGAGGCCCTCGCGGAGATCCGCCGCCACCTCGGGATCCCGGACGGCCCCGTCGCGCTGGCGGGCTTCAGCGCGGGCGGCGCCGCCGCGCTGCTGGCCGCGGCCCGCGGCGCGGTCCCGGTGGCCTCGCTCGCGCTCGTGGCGCCCGTCGTCGCGCCCGCGCGGGCCGCGCGGGCGGTGGAGAAGCGGTCCGGCCGCGACCGGTCCTGGACGGAGCAGGCCGCCGCCCTCGCCGACCGCCTCGACCTCGGCACCGTCGCCGCCGACCTCGCCGGCCGGGACGTCGCGACCCTCCTCATCGGCGGCGCCAAGGACAGGGTCGTCCCCGCGCGGGAGATCACGTCCCTGCGCGACGTGCTGCGCCGCCACGACACCGGGCCGGTCGAGGCCGCCACGTTCCGCATGGGGCACGCGCTGGCGGCCGAGCCCGGCACGGAGGCCCGCCCGCCGATCACCGAGGCGGTGCGGGTGGACGGCGTCCTCACCGACTGGTTCCGCGACCGCCTAGCGCTGCCCGAGCCGGGCGCGGAGGCGGGTACGGGCGCGGAGGCAGGCGCGGTGGCGCGTCCGGTGCAGGACGGGCACGGCGCCTGGTCCAGCGGCGACCCGGCCGAGACGTCGACCGACGGGATCCCGGCGGTCGGATCGGATCCCACGGCCGCGATCAGCGGCGCCGCGCACCCGCACTGACCCCGCCCGCCCGGCGGGCATGCTCGAACGCCCGCCGGACGGGGAGGTGAGATATTCGTCAGTCGCGCGACAGGACCTGGTACCGGACGGGAATCACACCCGATCCGGTGCCGCCGACCTTCTGCATCGCGGCCTTGGACAGGTCGAGGCAGCGCCCGCCCGCGTACGGCCCGCGATCGTTGATACGGACGATGACCGACCGCCCGTTGTTCTTGTTGGTCACGCGCACTTTGGTGCCCATCGGCAGCGTCTTGTGCGCGGCGGTCAGCTCGCTGGGGTCGAATGACTCGCCGCTGGCGGTCATCTGCCCCTCCCAGTAATAGGACGCCTGGCACGAGCCTGACTGGACGACCTTGTACTGCTGCTTCTTCTTGGGTGCGGCCAATTCGGCGGCCGTGCTGTCGGGTTCGGTCTTGGCGGACTTCGTCTTCTTCTTCGGAGCCGGCGGCGACGGCGACGGTTCCGGAGAACGCGTCCCGCCCCGGCTCGCCCGGGACGGCTCGTCCCGCGGCAGGTCTCCCAGCGATGTCGGCGGCGCGGCCTGGGCGGCGGCGGCCGAGTTGGCCGGACGGTCGGTCTTGACCAGGGCGAACGCGCTCACCGCGAGGACGGCGGCGGCGGCGCCGGAGACGATCAGTACGGTGCGCAGGCGCGCGCGAAGAAGACGTCGGACAGGGCTACCCACAGAGGAGTCCTTTGTTAGGGGACAGGACCCCGGACGCCCGGCGTGTTCGCGGCGTGTTCAGGCGACCTTTCCCGTCCCCGAATCCCCCGCCGCCCGCGGGTTCGTCGACCCGCCTCCGCGCCGATCATCAAGGCGCATCCGCTTCATCGCGGTTCAGGCGTCCGGCAGGTGCGGCGGAAGGCATCTTCTGTTAGGCATCTTCACTTCGGTCACTGACGACGCCGCACAAGTCCTTGACCGTACGATGCGTCCCGCGTGAATCAAGCCGCAGGGCCCTGGTTTGTGGGGTTTGTCACCTCACCTTTTGCCCTCCGAAGCTGATCCACTCCGCACAGTGACCATTTTAGTAGATCAACTTTACTGGCCGTATAGGCGCGATCACAGGCAAATAACAAGCACCTTCGGGTAAGCGAAACGGGGCGTTCCCGGCGACCGTTGCGGCCGGGAACGCCCCGTTTCGAGTGATCGGGTCGATCGGGTCGGTTCGGTCAGCGAACTCCGGGAAGGCCGCGCACCTTGACCCCGGAGGCGTTCGGCAGGGACAGCGGGGCGCTCTTCGGCCGCCCGGCGTGGCCGCGCCGCTTCAGCACCCCGCCGAGGTCGGGGGCGCCGGCCGCGGACTGGGCGGCGCCGCCGACACCGTTGACCAGGCCGTTCACCTGGCCGAGGACGTCACCGCTGCGCGGCTTGGGCCGGGGCTTCGGCCGCGCCACCCGGGCCTCGGGCCGCGACTGCGCCGACCCGAGCAGCAGGCCGCCGGGGTTCGCGCCGCCGAGCGCGGACGTGACGTTCGGCACGGGGAGGCTGAGCGGCGCCTCGGCGCGGCGCTGGTGCGGCAGGGCGGTCACGCCCGGCAGCCCGCCGAGGCGGCTGCGGTTCAGCGCGCCGCCGACCTTGCCCGCGTCCTTGAGCACGGTCTCCGGGACGCGGGTGACGGGGTCGGTGGCCGGGCCCGGCTTCGGCGGCGTCGCCACGCGGTGGCCCGCGGCGACGCAGTGCCCCTGCGGCAGCTTCTTCAACGGCCCCTTGGCGGCCGACGGCAGCGAGGTGCGCGGCAGCTTCGCCCCGGTGTGCTTCTTGACGGCCTTACGCGGACTCAGCACGCACGGCCGCCCGCCCAGCCCCCGAAGGCCAGGCACAGCCCCCACCCCGGGCTTGCCGGACACGGAACCCAGCCCCGGCGCACCGGACGTGGAGCGCAGGTCCGGCTTGCTGGGGGTGGAGCGAAGGCCCGGCCTGCCGGGCGTGGAGGCCAGGGCCGGGGTGTTGGAGGCGGTGCGGATGGCGCGGTCGACCGTGCCGGTGACCTGCCGGGCGGTGCGTCCGGCGGGGCCGGCGACCTGGGCGGGGAGTGGGGCGGTGGCGGGCGCGGCGGCCGCCGCCGCGTCGTGGAGCAGCGTGGTGGTCGGTCCGGCCGGCGCGGGCGGCGCGGCCTGCGCGACGGCGCCGACCGGGGCGGCGGCGACCGCGGCGACCGCGACGGCGGGTGCGAGGACGGAGACGCTGAGCAGGCTTCTGGCGGGTCGCTTCATTCGTTTTCCCCCGGGGTTCGGATTGGTGCTGCACGTGCGGTGCGCGCCTGCGCGGCTCGCATTTCCGGCGCACCGTCGACCGGGGACGCTAGTACAGACCGAAGGCCCGCACCGTCGATTGAAGAAGCGATTGGCAAACGGCAGATAGATCTACTTCAAGACGTCTCACGCGCCCCATGCACGACAAACGAGAAATGGCGTTGATTGCCCCGGGACACGAAACGGGGCACCCCGGAAGGGCGCCCCGGTTTCGGACGTCGGCCCGCTCCGCCGGGCCGGGCGGGACCGGCTATTCGGCCGTCCCGAGGGCGATGGCCTGGTCGACCTCGTCCTTGCGCGCGGCGAGTTCGGCCGTGTAGCGCTCCTCGTCGACCTTTTCGGCGATCTCCTCGTCCTGCTTCATGAGCGCTTCGAGATCGGCCTTGGCGTTGTCGAGGACGCCCATGTCCGCGTACGCGGCCTGCACCTTCTCGCCCCAGAGGCCCACGTCCCGGACGCACGGGACGATCCGGCTGAACAGCAGCGACTGGTACAGCGAATACATGTCCGAGTTGTCGACGAATTCCATGCACTTCTCGACCGGCAGGTCGAGCTGCTCGAAGACCTCGCGCCCCTTGAAACGGTCGCGCATCAGGTAGCAGCCCTCGACGACGAACTCCTCGCGCTCGGCGCGCTCCTTGTCGGTCAGTTCGGCGTAGTAGTCCTTGAGCGCCAGCCGTCCGAACGCGACGTGCCGCGCCTCGTCCTGCATGACGTACGCGAGCAACTGCTTGACCAGCGGGTTCGTCGACATGTCGCGGTACAGGCCGAACGCGGCGAGGGCGAGGCCCTCGATCAGCACCTGCATGCCGAGGTAGGGCAGGTCCCAGCGGCTGTCCTCAAGCGACTCGGCGAGGAGCTTCGCGAGGTCCTGGTTGATGGGGTAGTACATGCCGATCTTCTCGTGCACGAACTTCGTGTAGAGCTCGACGTGCCGCGCCTCGTCCATCGTCTGCGTGGCGGCGTAGAACTTGGAGTCCAGGTCCGGGACGGACTGGACGATGCGCGCCGACACGTTCAGCGCGCCCTGCTCGCCGTGCAGGAACTGGCTGAACAGCCACGAGCCCTGGTGGCGTCCGAACTCGTCGCGCTCCCGCTGCGACATCTTCGCCCAGATGTCGGAGCCGAAGAGGGGGTTGAAGTTCTCCGGCAGGCCCGCGACGTTGACCGGATCGACCTCAAGGCTCCAGTCGATGCGCTTCTGCGCGTCCCACTGCTTGTCCTTGCCCTTCTGGTACAGGCTCAGCAGCCGGTCGCGTCCGTCGTCGTACTCCCAGGTGAAGCGGGTGTCGCCCGCCACGGGGAC
Organism: Actinomadura chibensis NBRC 106107; assembly: GCF_001552135.1. GTDB lineage: Bacteria > Actinomycetota > Actinomycetes > Streptosporangiales > Streptosporangiaceae > Spirillospora > Spirillospora chibensis. The sequence goes on from NZ_BCQP01000062.1 coordinate 59,256, forward strand.
GTTCCACGTGTCCGTCGGGACAGGCGTGGAGTAGAGGTCGAAGGAACTCAACGGATGACCCTCCTCCGGGCGTGCCGCCGCACGAACGCGACGCGGACGTGCACCGCCCAACGGCTTTACATACCTTCGTAACATGTAAACCCGCACGAGGCCAGGCCCATACCCGCAAGCGCATGGAAGCGCCCCGAATCCCCCGGGCCCCAGGGACCCTCCAGGGTCAGCGGGACTGGAGGGCGTCCAGGGCGACGGCCTGCGCGATGACGAGGCGCCGGTCCAGGCGGGGGTCCTTGATCTCGACGACGTACCGGTCGCGGAAGCCGAACCTCTTGTCGACGGAGAAGACGACCTGGTCGCCCGCGTAGAAGTCGAAGTGGTACGGCCAGGCGAACGGGAGGGAGTCGACGTAGGGGATGAACTGCCAGACGCGGCGCAGCATCGCGACGGCCTTGTTGCGCTCGCTGCCGGTCGTCACGCCGAGGCCGGGCTGCTCCAGGTGCCAGGTGGAGGCGATCAGTGACTTCTTGAAGTCCTTGCGGAAGACGCCGATCGGCCGCCCCTCCGCGTCGGTGACGTCGTAGGCGGACGCGAGGTCGATGCGCTTGCGCGCCTTGAACCCGAGGATCGGACGGGTCTTGGCGTCGTCCGCGTACAGGGTCACCTGCTCCTTGAAGGCGAGGCGCTTCTGCTGGGCGAACGCGATCAGTTCGCCCTCGCCGCCGCCGGGGGTCTCGGCGTGCACCTCGTACTGGTTCACCATCAGGCGCAACCGCTGGCGGATCAGCAGCCTGTCCTGCGCCTGGAGCCGTGCGTCGTCCAGCGAACTCACCCGTTCTGTAGCGTTTCGCGGAGTCTGCCACAGAAAAAGGGCGGTGGGTCAGGACTCCTCGATATGCGCGGCGAGGTAGCCGTGGATCAGCCGTTCCGCCTCGGAGACGATCACCGGATCGCCGTCCGGGTCGCGGCGGAAGGCCATCTTGAGCACGGCGTCGCCCGCCTCCACCGCGATGGCGAGCGCGGTGGCGAGGCCCGGGGTGTCCTGGACGTCGAACGTCTCGACGATCATCCGGCGGAGCCGTCCGGCCACGACCGCGTTGTTGTCGGCGTCGGAGTCGAGCAGGTGGACGTCGGCGACGTCGCCGAACCGCAGCACGCGGAAGCCGGGCACCGTGCGGTGCATCGCGACGAAGATCTCGATGATCGCGCCGACCGTGTCGGACCAGTCGTCGAAGTCGCCGTCGGCCAGCCGGGCCGAGATCCGCTCGCCGAACTCCTCCAGGTTGCGCAGCGCGAGGGCCTGCGCGACGGCGCGCTTGTCGGGGAAGAACTGGTACACCGAGCCGATGGCCACGTCGGCGCGCTGGGCGATGCGCGTGGTGGTGAGGCCGTCGTAGCCGTCCTCGTCGAGGATGTCGGCGCAGGCGTCGAGCATCCGCTGGACGCGTTCGGCGCTGCGGCGCTGGGCGGGACGGCGGCGGAGCGGGGTCCGGATCTCGGTCACCGGACCATTGTCACCCGAACGCGACGCCGCCGGGCATGGACGGCGTCACCGCCGCCACCCCGAGGCCACGGGAGTCTTCCGTGCGCACCACCCGAACACCTAATATCCGAAAGTAATTCGCATTTCCGCAGGTTCCGGGGAGGGGGCGGCGATGGGTCTGCCGGAGGGGTTCCGCTGGGGCGTCGCGACGGCCGCCTACCAGATCGAGGGCGCGGCCGACGAGGACGGGCGGGGACCGTCCACCTGGGACACCTTCGCCAGGACGCCGGGACGGACCCGCGACGGCCACACCGGCGACGTCGCCTGCGACCACTACCACCGCTGGCCGGAGGACGTCGCGCTCATGGCGGGCCTCGGCGTGGACTCCTACCGGTTCTCGATCGCGTGGCCGCGCGTCCAGCCGCGCGGCAGCGGCCCGGTGAACCCGAAGGGCCTCGACTTCTACGACCGCCTGGTGGACGGCCTGCTCGCGGCCGGGATCGCGCCCGCCGCCACCCTCTACCACTGGGACCTCCCGCAGCCGCTCGAAGACGCAGGCGGCTGGATGGAGCGCGACACCGCCTACCGGTTCGCCGAATTCTCCTACCTCGCCGCCGAGCGCCTCGCGGACCGCGTCGACATGTGGATAACTCTGAACGAGCCCGTGGTCGTCATGGCCTACGGCTACGCGTTCGGCGTCTACGCGCCCGGCCGGACGCTCATGCTCGACGCGCTCCCGGCCGCGCACCACCAGCTCCTCGGCCACGGCCTCGCCGTCACCGCGCTGCGCGGCCGGGGCGCCCGCGAGATCGGCCTCGCCAACCACTACTCCCCGGCGTGGGCCGCCTCGCCCGCCGACCGCCCGGCGGCGGACGCCTTCGACGCGTTCATGAACCGGCTGTTCACCGATCCCGTGCTGCTCGGGCGGTATCCGGACATCATGGGCGACGCGCCGTTCGTCCGCCCGGAGGACCTGGCCGTCATCGCCTCGCCCATCGACTTCCTCGGCGTGAACTACTACCAGCCGACGCGGCTGAAGAACCCGGCGGAGGGCCCGCTCCCCTTCGACATCGTGGACATCGCCGAATACCCGGTGACCGGGATGGGGTGGCCGATCGTCCCCGACGCGTTCCTGTCATTGCTGCGCACCCTCGATTCCCGGTACGACCTGCCGCCGCTCTACATCACGGAGAACGGCTGCTCTTTCCCGGACGAGATCGGCCCGGACGGCGCGGTGGACGACTCGTCCCGCATCGCCTTCCTGGACGCCCACATCAACGCGATGCGCACGGCCGTCCGCGAGGGAATCGACATCCGCGGGTATTACACGTGGTCGCTCCTCGACAATTTCGAATGGTCGGAGGGATACCATCCGCGGTTCGGGCTCGTCCACGTCGACTACGAGACGCAGAAGCGCACGCCGAAGAAGTCATACGGCTGGTACCGCGACCTGATCGCCGCCTCCTAAGGCCCTCCCGGGTTCGCGGCGTCCTGGACGAGACGCCCCTGCAACCGCGCGTGCCGGAACTGGTAGATCGAGCCGATCCTGCGGAGGACGCCCCGCGCGTGCGCCTCTTCGAGAAATCCCATGAGCCGCCACGGAAGGCGCCCGCGCAGCGCGTACCAAAGGCGGCTCAGCGTGTAGGACGGCCACGCGCACGCGAAGGCCGACATCGCGAGGCCGAAAGCGACGCCCGAGCCCAATGCGGAGACCAGTCTCCATGCCGCACCCGCCGCGCTGGTCTCGGACCCGAGGCCCGCCAAGGCGACGAGGAACGTCAGAAGCGCCGTGAAACCGGAGAGGAAGAAGGCGAGCGCCCGGTCGTCCTTGAGGGAGGAGAGGGGACTGGACGCCGAACTGTGCGGCTCCAGCTTGAACATCCATCCGGCCACCCAGCCAACCGTTCCCAGCACCAGCGCGAAACCCGAAACTATCAGCGCGCTCGCGACGACCGACCCGAAGGCCGTGCCCAGCAGATAGGACCCGGAAAGGTTCGCGGAGAACCCGGACTTGGCGATGTCACCCGCCACCGCCAGGGCGAAGAAGGGAATGGAGAGCCCGAAGGTGACCCCGGCGAACAGGCGGAGGTCGCTCCAGCCCAGATTCCCGAGCCTCGGTTTGGTGACCTTGAACCGGAAGTTCAGCCTCGCGGGCTCGTGCGGATTGAACGCGATCCGCACCAGGAAGCCGACCAGCACAATGGAGAACAGGTATCCGCACACGGTCGCCAGTACCGCGCGGTCGCCGAGCAACGGGGACCGCGCCATCGCGTCCACGAAATCGGTGAGCGACGATTCGCCCGCACCGCTGAGCGCCTCAAGAAGGGCACCGCCGACCGTGCCCGCGAGGAGGGCCGCGCGCCGGCGCGGGGCCCGGCGGGCGATGGCCCACCAGCGCAGATCGCGGGAGCCGAGGTCGTCCATGTGGCGGGCGAGGAAGGCCAGCCGGCCCCGGGCGCGCTCCGCCCGCGCCGCGTCGCTCGCTGTTCCGCCGAACGCGGCGGTCACGAATTTCTCCAGCAGATGTTCTTCGACGGCCTCCTTGTCCGGGAACCGCCGCCGGTCGGTCAGATCGGCGGGATCGGACGACGGCGAGTCGTAGACCGTCCGGGCGAGGCTCACCATCAAGGGCACCGAGAGCGCCTGCGCCAAAGGCCGGTCCGCACCGCTTTCGAGGGCGGCGAGAAGCGGTTCCCAGCGCTGCGCGTGAGCACCGTGCGGGACCTTCTTCCGCAGGAATTCCACGACCTCGCGCGGGCGCAGCGGCTCCAGTTCCACGACCGCCGCCCCGGTGAGGACGTCGCCGGATTCCACCACCGCGCGGAACTCCTCCATCCGGCAGGTGAGCACGACGCCGCCGTCCAGGACCGACGACCGGTTCAGCGCCGTCATCGCGAGCGGGCTCGACGACGACTCGATCTCGTCGAGCCCGTCCAGGATCGGCGTGATCCGGCCCTCCTCCAGAAGGCGGCGCGCGACGTCCTTCCCGTATCTGGACGCGCGCTGCAGAAACCCGTAGTCCTCTTCCAGCCGCCGGACGAGCCAGGTCTTCAATTCTTCCGCCGGGTCCCACGAGGCGAGCGAGAAGATGACCGGCACCGGATCGCCCTCTTCGTGCTTTTCCAGCAGCCCGAGGGTGAGCAGGACCGCGAGCGCCGTCTTCCCGGCGCCGGGCGCGCCGAGAATCACCAGCCGCCGCGTCGGGACGCGTTCCAGCGCCTCCACCACGCGAAGGGCGTCGCCGTCCATCCGGAAACGCCTGGACCGGCGTCCGAACACCACTTCGCGATGGTCCGCGAGATCGGCGGGCGCCGCCGACCAGCGCACCGACAGGACCGGCTCGGGGCCGAGGAGCTCGCGGCTCGCGGCCTCCGCCCGCCAATCCCCGCGGACCACGGCCACAAGGTCGGCCGCCGCCGCGGCGACGCCTTCCGCAGAGGCGGGCGCCTCGCCCTGCCCGCCGATCCAGCGGACGACCGCGATCGCGAGCGGCGCGAGCGCCAGAATGGCGGCGAGCCATCCGGCCTGCTCCAGTCCGCGGATCCGCCAAAGGGCGAACAGAGGGACGCAGAGAACGAGCAATGCCGCGGCGCCGACCGCGAGACGCCACCGACTCATGCGGACATCATCCTCGCCGGTGCGTCCACCGGAGAAGGCCCGACCGGAGAAGGCCAGCCGCGAATCGGCGGAATGGCGACCGGCGCAATCGCCCCACCACTCCCCGCGACCCCGCCCGGATAGGCTGCTCTCCTCTCCCTGCTCCTCTCTCGCCGCCGCCGTGGAGGTCCCGGATGCCCGAACCGCGCCCGCTGCGCCCGAACGACCCGCGCGAGCTCGGCGGGTTCCGGCTGACGGCCCGGATCGGGGAGGGCGCGCAGGGCACGGTGTTCCTCGGCGAGTCGGCCGACGGGCAGCGGGTGGCGGCGAAGCTCCTGCACGCCGACGTCGGCCGGGACGAGCGCGCCCGCACCCTGTTCGAGCGGGAGCTCGCGGCGGTCCGCCGGGTCGCGCCGTTCTGCACCGCGCGGGTCCTCGCCGCGGCGGCGGACGGCGACGGCGGCCCGTACATCGTCAGCGAGTACATCGAGGGGCCGTCGCTGCGGGAGCTGGTCGCGGAGCGCGGCGTGGCGGCCGGGGAGGAGCTGGTCAGGCTCGCCATCGGCACCGCGACGGCGCTGGCCGCGATCCACGCGGCGGGCGTCGTCCACCGCGACCTCAAACCGGCCAACGTGCTGCTCGGCGCGGACGGCCCGAGGGTGATCGACTTCGGGATCGCGCGGCCGCTGGACGCGACGTCGGCGACCATGACCGGCGCGGTCGGGACGCCCGCGTACATGGCGCCCGAGCAGTTCGCCGGGTCGGCGGGCGGCGCGCCGCTGGACATGTTCGCGTGGGGCTGCACGATGGCGTTCGCCGCGAACGGCGTCCCGCCGTTCGGCGCCGACACCGTCCCGGCGATCATGCAGCGGGTGCTGACCGGCGAGCCCGACCTCGGCGCGCTCGCGGGCGACCTGCGCGGGCTGGTCGCGGCCTGCCTGGCGAAGGACCCGGCGAGCCGTCCGACCGCGGTCCAGGTCCTGCGCGGGCTGCTCGGCGACCGGCTGGACGCCGCCGCAGCCGGGACGGAGCGGAACCTGCTCGTGGAGGGCACGTCGGCCGCCGCGCTCCAGCCGTCCGCGCCGCCTCCGCCGCCTCCGCCCGCGTTCCCGATCAACCCGGCGCCGGTGTACCAGTACCCGACGAATCCGGCGGGTCCCCCGAAACCGGGACGGGGGCGGCGTGCGCTGCTGATCGCCGTCGGAGCGTGGGCGGGCGTGCTGGCCGTCGCCGGCGGGATCGCAGGCGTCGCCCTCTGGAAGAACCGGGAGAAACCCGCGATAACGGCCACCCAGGCGAGCCCGGGCACCCGGACCGCACTGGCGGGCCAGACCGGGCTCAACTGCGTCTACACACGGGAAAGCGCCGGAGGCGTCAAGGACGTGGGCACGCCCCCATCGCAAGTACCCGCGACCCTGCCGACACGGGCCACCCTCAAGACCAACCGGGGCACGTTGCGACTGCGGCTGGACGCGGCCAAGGCGCCCTGCACCGTGAACTCGCTCGCCTTTCTGGCGGGCAAGAAGTACTACGACAACACGCCCTGCCACAGGCTCACGACCAGTGCGAGCCTGAAAGTGCTCCAGTGCGGTGACCCGTCCGGCCGTGGATCCGGAGGTCCCGGATACAAGTTCGCCAACGAGAACACCACGGGAGCGCGCTACGCCCGGGGAGTGGTCGCCATGGCCAACGCGGGCCCCGGCACCAACGGCAGCCAGTTCTTCATCCTGTACGCGGACGCGACCCTCCCCCCGGACTACACGCCCTTCGGTGAAGTCACGTCCGGCCTAGCGGTGGTGAACGGGATCGCCAAGGCCGGGGCGGGCGACGAGAACGGCCCCGGCGACGGCACGCCCAAGCGGCCCGTGACCATCACGGAGTTCCGGACGTCCTGATCCCGCGTCAGTCCCAGGTCGTCCCGGCGGGCACCTTGTACGTGGTGTTCAGCCGGTTGAAGAGGTTCGTCAGCGCGATCAGGAGGACGAGCGCCGACACCTGCTTCTCGTCGAAGTGCCGGTTGACCTCGTCCCACAGCCCGTCCGGGACGGAGTCGGCGGAACGGTCGGACAGCCGCGTGACGCGCTCGGCCAACTCCAGCGCGGCGCGCTCGGCGGCCGAGAAGAAGGGCGCCTCGCGCCAGGCCGCGACCGCCCCGATCCGCTCCGCGGCGACACCGGCCTTGGTCAGGTTGCGTATGTGGCCGTGGACGCAGGCGCTGCACCCGTTGATCTGGCTCGCCCGCAGCGCCGCGAACTCCTGCACCTCCCGGGGGAGCCCGCCCTCGCCGACGGCCTGGATGAGGCCGCCGATCCCCTTGTTCACGCTGGGCAGGACGTAGGCGTCGTCCCTCGTCCGAGATTCCATCGTTCGCTCCCGTCGGTTCGGCGGCCGGCGCCGCGTGCGCCGGCCCGCGCCTCCATGACGGAGGGGGGCGGGGTGATGTGACCGGACGCCGTGGATCATGGACGCATGGACGGGACGACCTTCGAGGACCTGGTGGCCGAGGCCGAGTCGGCCCCGGTGGCGGGCTGGGACTTCTCCTGGCTGGACGGCCGCGCGACCGAGCAGCGCCCGTCGTGGGGGTACCAGCGGTTGATGAGCGAACGTCTCGCCGCCGCCCGGGCCGCGCTGGACGTGGAGACCGGCGGCGGCGAGGTGCTGGCCGGGGCGGAGACGTTCCCGCCGACGATGGCGGCGACGGAGTCCTGGCCCGCGAACGTCGCGCGGGCGACCCGGCTGCTGCACCCGCGCGGCGCGGTGGTGGTCGCCGACCCGGGCGGACCGGCGCTGCCGTTCGGCGACGCGGCGTTCGACCTGGTGGTGAGCCGCCATCCGGCCGTCGTCCGGTGGGCGGAGATCGCCCGCGTGCTGGCCCCCGGCGGGACGTACTTCGCCCAGCACGTCGGCCCGGCCAGCGTGTTCGAGCTGACCGAGTACTTCCTCGGCCCGCAGCCGGCGGCGCGCCGGAAACGGCACCCGGACGTGGAGAGCGCCGACGCCCGCGCCGCCGGGCTGGAGATCGTCGACCTGCGCTCGGAGCGGCTGCGGATGGAGTTCTCCGACATCGGCGCGGTCGTCTACTTCCTGCGCAAGGTCGTCTGGATCGTGCCCGGGTTCACCGTCGAGGCGCATCGGGAGCGGCTGCGCGAACTGCACGAGCGGATCCGGCGGGACGGCCCGTTCGTCGCCCATTCGTCGCGCGTCCTGATCGAGGCGCGCAAACCCGCCCGTTAGGCGGCGCCGACCGTCAGGGTCGCGTCGATTCCGAAATGGTCGGAGAGCTGGACGGCGCCGCCGCCGGGGAGCGGGACGTCGTCCTTGAAGACCAGCCGGGCCGTCGCCTCGATCCCCGGCCGGACGAGGATCTGGTCGATGGGCTCGAACTCCGCGATCTCGGGACGGAACGTCGGCTCCGCGTCGCCCGCCAGGGCGTTCGCCAGGCCGGTGGCGTCGGTGAACGCGCGCAGGAACGGCGATTCGCGGGGGACGTTGAAGTCGCCCACGACCACGAGCGGCTCCGCCCGGGGAATGCGGTTGATCGCGGACGCCAGTTCCCGCAGCTCGGATTCCTCGACCTTCGCGTAGGCGTTGGACGGCGACCAGTCAACGTCCAGATTCGCCGAAAGGTGCGTGTTCACAACGGTCAGATACCCGTCCGGAAGGCGGACGCGGGTGAACAGCGCTCCTTTGCGCAGCAGCCATTCGGGACGCGCGGGAAGGACCGAGGTGTAGGTCAGGAAATGGCTCCGCGTGATCGGCCGGCGCGAAAGAGTGACCAACCCTCCGCGGACGAGCGGAAACGCGTGGCCGCGCGCCCGATGCGGATAGGACGGCGTCCCGCCGCGCAACCGGGCGAGGACGAGCGGGGAAATGACCTCCTGCAGGCAGACGACGTCGTAGTCGGCGCGCTCGACGATTTCGGCGAGCGCCCCGATTCGCGTGCGGGCGCGCCCGCGGAACAGCGTGTTGAAGGTGAGAACGCGGACCCTCATCGTGCGGCGCCCGCCCCGATAAGGCGGAGGAGGTCGTCCCGGATGACCATGCCCGCCACTCTACGGCCCGCCTTCCCGAGGCGTGCGCTCCGTCCGGTGGCGCGAGGGGCGGGCGGGGCGGCGAGGCCGGATCCGGTCACCGCGTCCCTGGCCCCGGGGCACGGCGCCCGTGCTTCCGGACGGCCGGAGCGCCCGGGCCCCGCCGCCTCCACCGGCGCCGCCGCGCAGGTGAGCGCGATCTCCGCGCCCCGCCGCTTCGCCCACCGGGCCGGGCCTCCCGCGCCGCCGGGCCCGTCCCGGCACCCCCCGCGGGACCGTCCGGCCGGTTGCGAACCGCCCCATTCCTGCGTTTCGGCTAAATCAGAAAAAGGGGTCGAAGCTCCTAGCTGGCGGGCGAGATCCACTATCTGTTTCGCGTTGATGCGCGGGGTCGGCTGATGCATGATTGGAGCTTCAGCGGCTCCGCCCCCGGGAGGCGAATCAGTTTCGAATCCCGCCTTCCCAGGGTCAGCGAATCAACGCCCCGAAGGCGGCCCCCCACTCTTCGCGACGCCGGAAGTGCAGACGATGCGCAGCGACCCCGCATATCCCTTACTCGACGGCAGCCCGGCCTGCTCGATGCCGAACTGCGGGCGTTCTTCCCGCTTTCACGTGCGATTGGAGACGGTCCCGGCGCCCGGAACCCGGACGCTGGGCCGCGATTCCTGCGGCGCCCACCTCGCGGAGATCGTGCACGAGATGGCGCTCTGGGCCAGAGAACGGCGGCGGCGGCCCGCGATGGTCGTCGTCTACGCGACCACGGACGTCCGGCGCCCGAACGGGCCGGGCCCTTTCGACCGGGTCGCCCTTGGCACCATTCCAATCTAAGAAGGTTTGTTCATCCGCGAGAGCCCGGTACCGTCCCACATCACCATGACTCCTCCCACCGCTTCCCAACCCCTGTCCACGTATCGGCGGGTCGCCAGCACGGAACTCGACGTCCTGCACGACGCGGTCGAGCCGTTCGCCGTCGGGCACGACCTCCAGGCCCGCAGGCCCGGCGCGCCGCTGGACGGGGTCGTCAACGCCGTCACCCTCGGCTCGGTCAACCTCGTCTGGGTCCGGTACGGGGGCGGCGGCGTCATCGTGGACACGCCCCCCACCGAGGGGCACTTCGCCATGTGCGCGCCGATGGCGCCCATGGACGTCGAGTACCGCTCCAGCCGGAACCGGGCCACGACCGGCGGCGGGCACGTCCTGTCCCACGACGAGCCGATGCGGCTGGTGCCGCCGCCGAGGCGCGGCTGCCTCGTCGTGTCGACGACCACCGGGCGGCTCGCCGACCACCTCGCCCGCCAGCTCGGCCGCGAGCAGGGCCCGCCGCCCCGCTTCGGCAACGACGGCGGGAAGGCCGTGCTGCCGCCCTCGATCGTCGACCGGACGTGGCGGCACGTCTGCGACGTGCTCGACCACGCGACCGCGCACGGCGGCCTGCACCCGCTCGCGGAGCGGAACCTGGAGGAGTCGCTGCTCACCGCCATCCTGCTCGGGCTCCCGCACACGGCGGCCGACAGCCTCGCCGAGCCGCCGCCGGCGCGCCCGCCGCACCGCCTCGCGGGCGTCATCCGCGACTGGGTGGAGGCGCACCACCGGAGCCCGATCGGCGTCGCCGACATCGCCTCGGCGGCGGGGATCGGCGTCCGGCAGCTCCAGGCGATCTGCCACGACGAGTGGGGCATGACGCCGACGCAGCTCCTGCGCGGGATCCGGCTCGACCACGCGCGCACCGCGCTGCTCGCGGCGAGCCCCGGCCCCCGAACGGTCACCGAGGTCGCCGAGGCGGCGGGCTACGTCCACATGAGCCGGTTCGCCGCCCACTACCGGCAGCGCTTCGGCGAAACCCCGTCCCAGACCCTCAGAAGCACCACGCCCGCCTCCCCCTGAGCAAGCCCGTCAGCCGCGCTGGGGCGGGGTTCTGGGGCGGAGGCGGTCGGTCGCCCGGCGGGCCGCGCGGGCCCGGGCCCGGTTCGCCGCGGGCGAGAGGCGGGACAGGGCGCGGGCGAGACGGGCCTCGACCGTGACGGGGACGACCGGACGGTCCCGCCGGACGGCCCGCAGCACGGCGTCCGCCACCCTTTCCGGCGGGTACCCCCAGCGCTCCAGGGCGCGCCCCGCCCGGTCGCGCAGGACGCTCTCCGCGCCGGGCGGGAGGCTGACGAAACGGGTCCGCCCGGCGATCGGGGTGTCGATCGTCCCGGGGCAGACGGCGGAGACGCCGATGCCGTATCGGCCGACGTCGAGCCGCAGGCACTCGCTCATCTGCAGCACCGCGGCCTTGGTGGCGGCGTACGCGGACATCTCCGCCTTCGGCAGGAACGCCATCATCGACGACACGTTCACGATGTGGCCGCCCTCGCCGCGCTCCACCATCTGGCGTCCGAACAGGCGGCAGCCCCGGTACACGCCGTCCAGGTTGACGCCGCGGACGCGCGCCCAGTCCTCCTCGCCGGTGTCGAGCAGGGATCCGGCCATGGCGATACCCGCGTTGTTGACGACCACGTCCGGGACGCCGAACGACTCACGCACGTCCCCAGCGAAGCGTTCCATCGCGTCCGCGTCGGCGACGTCGACCGTGAACGCGTGGGCTTCGCCGCCGGCGGCGGCTATCTCGTCCACGGTTCGCTTAGCGGACTCCTCGTCGATGTCCGCCACGACCACGCGTGCGCCTGCGGCGGCGAAGGCGTGCGCGGTGGCGCGTCCGATGCCGCTGCCCGCGCCGGTGACGACGACGAGGTCGCCGCCGAACTCCTTGCCCGGCTCGCCCGCCGCGCGCGCGTGGGCGAGCGCGGGGGTCTCTGGCCCGCCCTCCACATGCTCTACGAATTCGGTGACCCAGCGGGCGACGAGGTCCGGATGGCTGCGCGCCACCCAATGCCCGGCGGGCGCGCGCCGCACGTACAGCCGGGGGACGCGCCCGCGCGGCGACAGCAGGAGGGACGGCGAGCCGTACCGGTCCTTGACCGGGACGATGAGCTGGACGGGCACGTCCGTCCGCCCGTCCCCCGACGGCGGCCCGGCGCCGCGCCGCATGTTCGCGCGGTACAGCCCGAGCCCGTTCCGGGCGTCCGCCGGGAGCGTCGCGGCCGGGTGCCCGGCGCGGGGCGCGGCGCCCTCGCGCGGCCCCATCAGGCGCGGGAACCCGGCGGCGAGCAGCCGCGCCGCGCCCTCCCCGACCTTCGGCGCCATGAACACCGGCATGTACACGCTGCGGCGCGCCTGGCCGAGCACCTCCGCGACCCCGCGCGGCCCGGACCGGACGTTCCGCGCCGCCCACGCCGCCAGGTGCCGCCGGTCCGGCCCGGAGATGGAGGTGAACGACGCGATCCGGCCGCGCAGCCGGTCGCCGATGACCGCCTCCCAGCCCTGCACCGACCCCCAGTCGTGCCCGACCAGGTGGACGGGCCCGGCGGCGCCGACGCCGTCCAGGACGGCGAGCAGGTCGCCCATCAGCGCGTCCAGCCGGTAGTCGAGCGGGTCGGACGGGCTGCTCGACGCCCCCGCGCCACGCACGTCGTACACGACGACGCGGAAGCGCCCGGCGAGGTGCTCGGCGACCTCGTCCCACATGGCGCCCGTGTCCGGGTACCCGTGCAGGAGGACGACCGTGGGCCCCTCGCCCCGCACCCGTACGGCCAGTTCGACCTCGCCCGACCTCACCCGCTGGTCCCGCATGATCCCGCCCACCTCGGCCGCCTACGGTTTCCCGTGAAACTACGCCTCTGCGACGGGCCGTCCAACAGGGCTACCGGACGGGCTGCCGCAGGATCGTGCGCATCTTCCCAGGGTCGGTCTCCCGCGTATCGGACAGGTAGATCTCGTGGTGGAGTCCGTTGGGAGCGACCCCCTCGGCCTCCATCAGCGCGTACATCTTCGCCAGGGACGCGGGCTCGTCCGCGTACGCGCCGCGATGCAGCACCTGCACGCACCGTCCGCCCCCGTACCGGACGTGCTGGACGCGCGCCGCCGCCGGAACCTTCGCCCGGACGTCCTCCCGCGCCTGGTCGACGGAGCCGACATCGTCCGGGAGGCGAAGGAACAGGTGCCACCGCCACTCCTCGCGCGGGACGTCCAACGGCGGACGCTCGTCCTCGACCCACCAGCGCCCCTCCAGCGGGACCATCGGCGCGCCGAGCGCGCCCATCACCGCGTACAGCGCGCCCACGCTCGCGCCGTAGGCGGCGCCTCCCGGCTCGCCGCGACCGGTCACCGCCAGGCCGGACACCGGCCCGTGCTCCACGATCTCCGGTTCGCCGGACGCCTCGTACCAGCCGTTCATGGAGAGTCCTCCACTCTGATCATCACCCGGGTCTCCAGGCGTTCGGGCGGCGTGGTCGCGGGATCGTCGAGGTACACCTCGCGGACGGGACCGGCGGGCGTGTGCCCGTGGTCGCCGATCCACGCGAGCACGCCATGGACCGTGAGCGGGATCTCCTCGTACGGGCCGACGTGGACCGCCGCGGCGAACGGGCCGCCGGGCAGGACGCCGTCGCCGTCCGCCGCCTGGACGACGACGCGGACGTCGAACTCGTCCGCCATGTCGAGCGGGAACAGGCCGACGAGCAGGCCGTCCGGGGTCATCCGGGGCAGCAGCCGCGCGACGCACGCCCCGGTCGCGGCCGGGATGGTCGCGGGCGTCGCGGGCTCGCTGGCGGTGAACACCCGCCGGGCGGGCTCCTGGACGATCGACACCGCGACGTCCGGCAGGCCCTCGGCGACGACGCGGTCGAGCAGGCGCAGGCCGCGCAGCCGCCGGTCGACGTCGGCCTCGATCCGGTCGCGCGCCTCCCGGAGCGCGCCGCCCTCGTCCCCGGACAGGACGCGGGCGACCACCGGCAGCGGGACGTCCATCGCCCGCAGCAGGCCGACGAGCAGCGCGTCCCGCGCCTGGCCCGGCCGGTAGTAGCGGTAGCCGGACGACGGGTCCGTCCACGCCGGGGCGAGCAGGCCCAGGTCGTCGTAGTGCCGGAGTTGCTTGACGCTCAACCGGCACAGCCGGGCGAACCGTCCGATCGGCAGGAGATCGTCGCTCACGGGCACCACCCTGGGCCCTCCCACGGTGGGAGAGTCCAGCCGGTCAGGACGGGCGCGCCTGGAGGCCGGTGCATCCCCGCAGCCCGTTCCACCTCTTGACCCCGGCGGCCGCCGCCGTGCCCTTCAGCGGGATCGGGAGGCCGCCGGAGATCCGGGCGGGCGCCCATTTGTCCTTGACGACCTTGCCGTTCTCGACGCGCAGGAACAGCACGCCCGACTCGGCCGTCTGGCCGCTCGCGGACGAGAACACGAAGTTGCCCATCCCGTAGTGGACGTACGAGCCGTTCATGTACCCGCCGCCCAGCGGGATGTGGGCGTGGCCGCCGACGACGATGTCCGCGCCCGCCGCGACGAGCTGCTTGGCGAGCTCCTGCTGGCGCGGGAGCGGGCACGACCTGAGCTCCTGGCCCCAGTGCAGGTGGACGATGACGACGTCCGAGCCCTTGCGCGCCTCCTTCACCGCCTGCACCATTCGCGGGACGTCCTTGGCCGACGCCAGACCGCCCTTGGCGTCGGTGGCCGTCCACCTCTCGATCAGGTTGTCGTCCAGGACCTGGGTCGCGCCGATGATGGCGAGCTTGTTGCCCTTCACGGTGACGCGGTAGGGGCGGTATGCCTCGTCCGCGTTCCTGCCTATGCCGACCACAGGGAACCGGCTGCGCTTGATGGCGGCGAGGGAGTCGCGCAGCCCCTCCTCCATGTAGTCCATGCCGTGGTTGTTCGCCATGGACGTGACGTCCACCCCGGCGGCCTTCAGCGCCGTGAACGCGGTCGCCGGGGCGCGGAACGTGAACTGCTTGCCGGGCGCGGGCGTCCCGCCGGTCGTGATCGCGGTCTCCAGGTTCACCATGGCGAGGTCGGCGGCGCGGAGCTGCCGCGCGACCGGGCCGAGCGCGGTCGCCGGGTTCGCGAGCCGGGACCGCAGCGCCCCCTCGAAGTGCGTGTCGCCGCCGAACGCCAGGACGATCGACTGCCGCGCGGCCGGCTCCCGGCTCGCCGGAGCCCGCGTGCCGCCGGACGTCGCGGGCGGCGGCGTCGCGCCCTTCGCCTCGGAGTCGCCCGAGCCGCCGCCGCACCCGGTGGCGGCCAGCGCGACCGCCCCGGCCATGGCCGCCGCCGCGGCCGCCTTCCCCCGCATGCCCATCCCCTCACCTCCGCGCGCCCCCTGCGGAGCTCCTGGATCAGACGCCCCAGCATGCCACGGGCGCCCCACGTCGCGGGAGAACGCCCCCTGACCTGCGCGGACGACGGCGTCCTCCGCGAACTCGCGACGCGCCGGGTCACCCGCCGTTCCCCGGTTCGCGGAGCCGGGCCATGATGGGGACGGTCCCGTTCACAAGGAGTGCTCGATGGGCGACCGCACGGCCTACCGCACCTGTCCCCTCTGCGAGGCGATGTGCGGGCTTGAGCTGACACTCGACGACGCCGACGCGGTCACGCGGGTCCGCGGCGACCGGGACGATCCGTTCAGCCGCGGGTTCATCTGCCCCAAGGGCGCCACGCTGGGCGTCCTCGACGGCGACCCGGACCGGCTCGCCGAGCCGCTCGTCCGCTCCTCGGCCTCGGACGACTGGGCGACGGCCGGGTGGGACGCGGCGTTCGAGACCGTCCGGGAGGCGCTGTCGGGGATCGTCGCGCGGCACGGCGCGGACGCGGTCGCCGTCTACGTCGGCAACCCGGCCGCGCACTCGCTCGCCGCGCCCCTGTACGTGGGCGCGATCGTGAAGGCGCTCGGCACCCGCAACCTGTTCACCGCGAGCACCGCCGACCAGATGCCGAAGCACGTCGCGTGCGGGCACATGTTCGGCGACCCGCTCGCGATCCCCGTGCCCGACCTCGACCGCACCGGCCACCTGCTGATGCTCGGCGCGAACCCGCTGGAGTCCAACGGCAGCCTCGCGTCCGCGCCCGACTTCCCCGGCCGGCTCAAGGCGATCCAGGCGCGCGGCGGGAAGGTCGTCGTCGTCGACCCGCGCCGGACGCGGACGGCCGCGCTCGCCGACGAGCACCTGTTCATCCGTCCGGGGACCGACGCCTTCTTCCTGATGGCCCTGGTCCGCACCCTGTTCGCCGAGGACCTCGTCGCCTCCGCCGAGCACCTCGCCGGACGCGTCAACGGCCTGGACGACCTGCGCGCCCTCGCCGTCGACTTCGCCCCGGAGCGCGTCGCGCCCATGACGGGCGTCCCGGCGGAGACGATCCGGCGGACGGCCCGCGAGCTGGCCGCCGCGCCCCGCGCCGCCGTGTACGGGCGGATCGGCACCTGCACGCAGCCGTACGGGACGCTGAACAGCTGGCTGGTGGACGTCCTCAACGTCCTGACGGGGAACCTCGACCGGCCCGGCGGGGCGATGTTCCCGCGGCCCGCGCACGCGCCCGTCTACCGGCGCAAGCGGCCGTTCACCACGGGGCGGTGGCGCAGCCGCGTCCGCGGGCTCCCCGAGGTCAACGGCGAACTGCCGGTCGCGACCCTCGCCGACGAGCTGGAGACGCCCGGCGAGGGCCAGGTCAGGGCGCTGATCACGATCGCCGGGAACCCGGCGCTGTCGGCGCCGAACTCGGTCCGGCTCGACCGGGCGCTCGGCGGCCTCGAATTCATGGTCAGCGTCGACCCGTACCTGAACGAGACGACCCGGCACGCGCACGTGATCCTGCCGCCGCCGCGCCCCGCGCAGACGCCGCACTACGACGTCGCGCTGACCGGGCTCGCCGTCCGCGACCACGCGCGCTACTCGCCGCCCGCCGTCCCGCTCCCGGACGGCCGCCCGGACGAGGCCGCGATCCTCGCCCGGCTCGCCGTGCTCGCCTCCGGCGCGGACTCCGACCCCGCCGCGCTCGACGACATGATCATCACGGCGGCGCTGGCGCGGGCCACCGCGCTCGCCGGTTCCCCGGTGCACGGCCGCGAGCCCGGCGAGCTGCGCGCACTGCTCGACGGCGGGGCGCCGCCCGCCGAGCGGCGGCTCGACCTGATGCTGCGGCTCGGCCCGTACGGCGACGGCTTCGGCGCCGACCCGGACGGGCTCACCCTCACCCGGCTGCGCACCGAGCACCCGCACGGCCTCGACCTCGGCGCCCTCAAACCGCGCCTGGACGAGGTGCTGTGCACCACGTCCGGACGGGTCGAGCTGTGCCCGTCCACGTTCGCCGCCGACGTCGACCGCCTGCACCGCGCCCTCCGCGACCCCGTCCCCGCCGGGCTGGTCCTGATCGGACGCCGCCACCTGCGCTCCAACAACAGCTGGCTGCACAACGTCCCCGAGCTGGTCGGCGGCTCCAACACGTGCACGCTCCAGCTCAACCCCGCCGACGCGGCCCGGCTCGGCGTCGCCGCCGGGGACGCGGTGCGCGTCTCGTCCCGGACGGGCGCCGTCGACGCCGTCGCCGAGCCCACCGACGCCCTCATGCCCGGCGTCGTCAGCCTCCCGCACGGGTGGGGGCACGACCGTCCCGGGACGCGGACCGGGGTCGCGCGGCGGCACGCGGGCGTCAACGTCAACGCCGTCACGGACGAGCGGGAGATCGACCCGCTGTCGGGCAACGCCGTCCTGAACGGCGTCCCCGTCACCGTCACCGCCGTCACCGCCGTCACCGCCGTCGCCGCCGGTGAGCGGACCCCTCGCAGCTCACGCGCCTAGCACACGTCGGCCCCGTGGTTTAGCCCCTCCCGGCTACAGGTACGTATGACTGGCCGCAGGTGAACGCGGACGACTAGTGTCCGACAGGGGGGCTCGGACGAATGCGAGGTCTCAAGCACAAGCCGCGGAGGAGGGGCATGAACCGCAGGACGAACATCTTCCGGCGAATGTCCCGGCCGGAGGGGCCGGCGCGGCTCGCCGACGTCACCGACCGGCTGGAGCATGCCCAGGGCCTCGACGGCGTCATCCGCGGGCTCTCCGTGGCCGTGCGGCGCGTGCTGCGCCCCGGGCCGGTCAAGGACGCGCTGCACGGCGTCCCGGCCGGGCATCCCGCGCATCCGCCGCTGACCGACATGCCGATGGGCTTCTGGATGTCCGCCGCCGTCCTCGACCTCATGCCAGGCGGGCGGCGCGCGGCGGGGACCCTCGTCGCGGCCGGGCTGGCGGGCGCCGTCCCGACCGTGCTGACCGGCATCGCCGACTGGGCGTCGCTGCACCGCGAGCAGCAGCGCGTCGGGCTCGTCCACGCCGCCGGGATGGCGACGGCGAGCACGCTGTACTCGGTGTCGCTGGTGGCCCGCTGCCAGGGCCGGGACGCCGCCGGGCGCGCGTTCGGCTACGCCGGGCTCTCCGCCCTCCTCGTCGGCGGCTACCTCGGCGGGCACCTCGCGTTCCGGCAGGCCGCGGGCGCGAGCCACGCCGACCAGGTCGGACACCTCGTCACGCTCGGCTGGCACGACCTCTGCGCGGCCGACGAACTCCCGGACGGCTGGCCCGTGCACCGCCGCCTCGGCTACATCGGCCTGTTCGTGCTGCGGACCGGCGACGACATCCACGTCCTCGCCGACCGCTGCAGCCACCTCGCCGGACCGCTCCACCAGGGGCGCGTCGTCACCGACGACAACGCCGACGTGTGCGTCATCTGCCCGTGGCACGGGAGCACGTTCCGCGTCCAGGACGGGGCCGTCGTGCACGGACCCGCCACCGCCCGCCAGCCCGCCTTCGAGACGCGGGTGACGGAGGAGGGCACCGTCCAGGTCCGTCCTTACTAGGGGTTCGGGGGCTGGTCCACAGGTCCATTCCGGTCAGCAGAACATCCCGAGATGGTGACTGCTGGTAGTTGAATGCTGACTCTGTGCATATGTCGCTCGTAGTGTGGCGGCCATGACGTCCATCGCCCTCCCGCCGCTCCCCATGCCGTACCCCGCGCGCCTCAACCCGCACCGCGCCCGGGCCCGCGCCGCCGCGGAACGGTGGGCCGTCGCCATCGGCATCCTCGGCTCCGACGAGTCCGTCTGGGACGAGGCGGACTACAAGGCCATCGACTTCGCCAAGCTCGCCGCCTACGCCTTCCCGGACGCGCCCCCGGACGAACTGGAGCTCCTCACCGAGTGGTACGTCCTCGCGTGGTTCATGGACGACCACGCCGACCACCGAGCCGCAGCGAACCGCCCCCCGGCCTTCAACCCGACCCGCCTACAAGCCTTAACCCCAACCTCCACCCCTGAAAGCGCGACCGACCCAGCGAGCAACTCGAATTCGGACGGGGCGCCCGGCCCGCACGGGGCATCCGGCCCGGACGGAGCGTCCGGCCCGGGCGGAGCGTCCGGCCCGGGCGGAGCGTCCGGCCCAGGCGGGGTGCCCGGCTCGGACGGGGCATCCGGCCCGGACGGGGTGCCCGGCCCGGACGGGGTGCCCGGCCCAGGCGGGGCACCCGGCCCAGGCGGGGCACCCGGCCCAGGCGGGGCACCCGGCCCAGGCGGGGCACCCGGCCCAGGCGGGGCAA
>NZ_BCQP01000063.1 GCF_001552135.1 Actinomadura chibensis NBRC 106107
CCGCCGCGCCCGCGCCGCCTACGGCGCCTACGGCGGCCCCGCGCCCCACCCCAACGCCGCGCACGGCCACCCCGGCCCGCACCCGCCAGCCCCGCACCCCGGCCACCCCGGTTACCCGGCGGCGCAGCCCGGCTACCCGTCCGTGCCGCCCGCCGCGCACCCGGCCTACCCGCCGCCCGGCGGGTACCCGCCCCAGCCCCCGCCCGGCGCCTACCCGCCGTACCACGGCTGACGCAGCGGCCACGGGGTCACGCCGTCACGCGGTCACGGGGCCGTGTTCTCCCCCGGCACCACCACGCCCGACTCGTAGGCGAGCATGACGGCCTGGGCCCGGTCGCGCAGGTTGAGCTTGGTGAACACGCGCGCCACGTGCGTCTTGACGGTGTGCTCGCTGACGACGAGCCGCTGCGCGATCTCGCCGTTCGACAGCCCGCCCGCGATCAGGACGAGCACCTCCGTCTCCCGCGCCGTCAGCGTCGCGAGCTCCGACGGCGCCTGCGGACGGTTCCGCCGCTGCTTGGTGAACTCGCGGATGAGCCGCCCGGTCACCTGCGGGGCGAGGAGCGAGTCGCCGCGCGCCACCACCCGGACGGCCGAGACCAGCTCGTCGGCGGTCGCGTCCTTCAGCAGGAACCCGCTGGCGCCGACGGCGAGCGCCTCGTAGACGTACTCGTCCACGTCGAACGTCGTGAGGACGAGGACCCGGACGTTCTCCGACCCGGGCAGCGCCAGGATCCGGCGGGTGGCCTCGATGCCGTCCATGCCGGGCATGCGGATGTCCATGACGACGACGTCGGGGCGCGGGAGCCGCTCGGCGATCCGGACCGCCTCGCGCCCGTCGCCCGCCTCGCCGACGACGGTGATGTCGTCCTGCGCGGCGAGCAGCGCGGCGAACCCGGCGCGGACGATCGTCTGGTCGTCGACGATCAGCACGTTGATCACCGGCGCCGCCCCGCGCGGACGGCGGGCGCGGCCGGCACCGGGTCAGCGCCGCCCCGGCGGCGCCTCGGAACCGTGTGAACCGTGTCCACGGGTGGAATTCCCCTCCCTCGTCACCGGAAGCTCGGCCTCCACCAGGAACCCGCCCTCGGCGGCCGGGCCGGCGGAGAACCGCCCGCCCAGCATGGTCGCACGTTCCCGCATGCCGACGAGGCCGTGTCCGCCACCGGACTCGGGTGCGACGTGGGTCTCCAGCCGGGTGTGTCCGCCGTCCACCGCGGTGGGGCCCGCCGGGTCGAGGACGGCGGTACGGGACTCGGGGTCGTCCCGGTTCAGCACCCTGGTCCGCGACGACGGCCCCGGACCGTCGTCGCGGACCCGGACCGCCAGCCGGTCCGGCAGGAACGTCAGGTCGACGCGCACGCCCGCGCCCGGCGCGTGCCGCCGCGCGTTCGTCAGCGCCTCCTGGACGATCCGGTACGCCGACAGCTCCACCGTCGTGGACAGCCCGCGCGGGTCGCCGTGCACGGCGAGGTCGACGCGCCCGCCCGCGCCGCGGTGCTGCTCGATCAGGTCGGGCAGCCGGTCGAGCCGGGGCTGCGGGGAGTTCGCCGCGTCCGGCTCGGGCTTGGCGTCGGCGCGCAGCACGCTGAGCAGCCGCCGCATCTCCACCAGCGCCTCCCGCGCGGTCTTGGCGATCTCGCTGTACCCGGCGCGGGCCTCGTCCGACAGGTTCTCCATCGTGTACGGCGCCGTCTCCGCCTGCACCGCGATCATGGAGACGGAGTGCGCGACGACGTCGTGCAGCTCCCGCGCGATGCGGGCCCGCTCGCGCATCACCGCCTGCTCCCGCTGGACGGCGGTGAGCCGGGTGAGGGTCTCGTTGGTGCGCTCGGCGGCCTCGGCCTCCGTCCGTCCGGCGGACTCGACGACGCGGCGCGCGTCGCCCAGCCCGATCGCGGCGAGGACGGCGATCAGCACGGCGGGCCAGGGGATGTCCCGCAGCGTCGACGTCGCCAGGTAGACGACCGCGACCGTGACGACGCTGCCGACCGCGAGCACTCCGGCCGACTGGCGCGGCAGTTGGCGGCCCAGCGCGTACAGCGTGTACAGGGCCGCGAACCCGCTGGTGACGAGGAGGATCTGCCCGGTCAGCAGGCTCGCCGAGACCGCGCCGAGGACGATCGCCGCGACCGGCCGCAGGTTCTCCCGCCGCCAGCAGAGCGGCAGCGTGGCCGCGACCGCGAACCCGCCCGCGAGGCTGACCGGCGACTCGCCGCTCGGCGCCAGCTCGGCGAGCGCGGCGACGGTCAGCGCGAGCCCGGTGACCGGGGCGAAGTACCAGGAGCCGACGACATCGCGCCACGTGCCGATCCAGCGGGGCAGCGGCGCCGTCGCCCCGCCGGGACCGCCCGGGCCGCCCGGCGCGCCGCCGTTCAGCCGCGCGCCGAGCCGCAGCGCGAGCGGGCGCAGCAGCGTCCCGACGCCGGTGAGGATCCACAGCAGCAACTGCCCGACGCCCGCCACGATCCGGCCGGACAGCCGCCACGCGTGGTGCGCGACCGCTGAGCCGAACCCCGCGGGGCCGGGGCCCGCCGCTTCCGGGGGCGGGGGGCCGGTCCCCCACCCGGAATCGGCCTGGGGCTTGTCATCGGAGGTCACGAGTCCATACTGACCGCTGGGTCGAGCTCTCACCTCACCGCGCGGGTGTATGCGGACGACGCGGATCCGCCTCTGGTACCACCCGCTTTCCCTCCTTGAGGGGGACGTGCGGAAGAGCGTCGCGAACGTAATGTCTTAACCGTGACCGCGACGGCAGCGGCGCCGGCGTAGGGGGTTCGGTGCGGCTGCCGCGGTCACACCAGAACCACCCGGTTTCAGGGGTCCGGGTGGGGAGGCATGGGAAAGCACCTCGCCGGACGGCCTGGTACGCGCCTCTCTCCGGAGGCACAGCCGGTCTAGCCTGGGCTGGGGTCGGCCGGCACGGCAACGGCCGCCCGGCGAGGGGTCCCATGTCCGGAACGACGCCCCTCGCGGAACGGCGCCCCCACTTAGAGGACGCGCCGCACCCCCTCCCGGACGACGCGCCCCGGCCGAACGTTCAGACCGGGGCCCAGACCCAGACTCAGGCTCAGGCGGCCCGTACGCGCGTTCAGGACGCGGGGGCGTCGGGCGCCGTCGCGTCCGCCACGCCGACGCCGCTGCGCGACGCCTCGTCCAGCGCGGGCTCCAGGTAGATGAGCTTCGCCTCCGGGAACCGCTCGCGGATCTTCGCCTCCGCCGCGTCGATGCCGCGCGCCACGTCCGCCGCCGTGTCGTCGTGGTTGACGGCGATCTTCGCGGCGATGAGCAGCGCGTCCGGGCCGAGGTACTCGGTGCGGATGTGGATGAGGTGGTCGACCTGGTCGACCGACTCCAGCGCCTCGATGATCGCCCGCTCGTGCTCGGGGTCGACGCCCTCGCCGATCAGCAGGCTCTTGGTCTCGATCGCGAGGATCGTCGCGACGGCGCCGAGCAGCAGGCCGATCGCGACGGTGCCGACGCCGTCCCAGACGCCGTCGCCGGTCGCCACCGCCATCGACACGCCGAACAGCGCGAGCAGCAGGCCGACCAGGGCGGCGAGGTCCTCCAGCAGGACGACCGGCAGCTCCGGCGCCTTCGCCCGGCGGATGAACGCCCACCACGACTGCTCGCCGCGGATGGCGTTCGACTCCTTGATCGCGGTGCGGAAGGAGAACGACTCCATCCCGATCGCGATGATCAGGACGGCGAACGCCCAGATCGGGGACTCGACATCCTCCGGGTGGGAGATCTTGTGGTAGCCCTCGTACAGCGAGAACGCCGCGCCGACCGTGAACAGCACGACCGCGACGACGAAGGCGTAGAAGTAGCGCTCCCGGCCGTACCCGAACGGGTGCTGGGGCGTCCTGTCCCGCTCGGAGCGCTTCCGGCCGAGGAGCAGCAGCCCCTGGTTCCCCGAGTCCGCGACCGAGTGGATCGACTCGGCCAGCATCGACGACGAACCGGTGAACGCGAACGCGACGGCCTTCGACACCGCGATCCCGAGGTTGGCGGCCAACGCGGCGACGATGGCCTTCGTTCCACCCTCAGCACTCATCTCTACGCAATCCTCGCTTTGAGCTCTTGAATGGCGGGCACGGGAGTGGGGTCCACCCCCAGCGCGATAGCCAAGTAAACCGTGACATAGTCGCTGAGCGCGATCAGTGTCGCGATTCTCTCCAGCGGGTGCTCGCCCTCGGCGGCGATCTCGGTGACCGCCACACCCCGGCCGCGCGCCAGCTCGGCGGACGCCTCGCACCGCTTGCGGACCTGCGGGTGCTCGTCCACGTCCCGCAGGACGACGAGGTGCAGCCCGTGCTCGGGGTCGCCCGACCGGTCGCGGAAGAAGTCGTCGGGGTCGTCCGAGGACACCCGGCCGCGCGCGAAATGCCCGTCGAACGCCATCACCTGGTTGTGCTGGGCCTCCGGGACCTCGCCGAAGACGCCCGGATACTTGGCGTTCTCATTGAGCTGGCAGCACATCCGGTACGCGGCCGTCGCCGCCAGCGCGGACGACCCCCACACCAGCGGCACGTCGCCCGCGAGGTCGAGCGCGATCCGCTTGGCCGGGTTCACGAACGGCTCGCTGGACGGACGGCACCGGTGCGCGACGTCCTCCAGCCGCTTCGCGGTCGACTCCAGGACCGCGTCGGGCACGTCGGCGAGGCCCAGCGCCCGCGCCGCCAGCAGCACCGGGACGGTCAGCCCCCACAGCGTCGCGCGGGGCTGCCCCACCGACCGGACCGGGACGAACACCCCGCGGGTCGAGGCGGCGAGCTCGGCGAGCGGCGAGCCCGCGCCGCCGACGAACAGCAGGCGGCAGCCCCGGCGGGCCGCCTCCGCCGCGACGTCGAGGGTCTCCTCCGTCCGCCCGGAGCAGGACACGGCGATGACCAGGTCGGCCGCGCCGACCCAGCCGGGCAGCCGGTAGCCGCGCACCGTCGTGACCGGGACGGCGCAGCCCGTCCCGCACACGGCGGCGAGGACGTCGCCGGAGATGCCCGAGCCGCCCATGCCCGCGACGACGATCGCGCGGGGGCGGCCGTCCTCGGCGAGGACGCCGACGCCCGCCTCCTGCGCCGCCCGGCGCGCCTCGCGGACCTGCGCGGCGGACGAGGCCACCTGCCGCAGCATCCCGCCGGGGTCGGCCGCCTCGGCGGCGTCCGCGTCGTCCAGCCGGGAGGGGTCGAGGCCGGGCGAGGTCACGGAGCGGGGGTCCTCGCCTCGTCGACGAGCAGGACGGGGATGTCGTCGCGCACCGGGTAGGCGTAGCCGCACGTGCCGGTGCAGACCAGCTCGGCGGCCGCGTCGTCGGCGCGCAGGCCGCCGCCGCAGTTGGGGCAGGCGAGGATCTCCAGGAGCCAGGAGTCCAGGTGCATGGTCATCGCGGTGTCACTCTCCCTCACTTCTTCCTCACCAGGGCGAGGACCTCGTCGCGGACCGCCGCCATCGTCTCCTCGTCGCCCGCCTCGGCGTTCAGGCGCAGCAGCGGCTCGGTGTTGGACGGCCGCAGGTTGAACCACCAGCCGGCGGCGTCGTCGGCGACGGTCAGGCCGTCCAGCTCGTCGACGGTGACGCCGGGGCGCCCGGCGAACGCCTCGCGGACCTGCGCGGTCGTCGCGTCCTGGTCGGCGACCTCGCTGTTGATCTCGCCGGACGCGACGTACCGGGTGAACTCGGCCATCAGCGCGGAGAGCGGCCCGTCCTGCTCGCCGAGCGCGGCGAGCACGTGCAGCGCGGCGAGCATGCCGGAGTCGGCGAACCAGAAGTCGCGGAAGTAGAAGTGCGCGGAGTGCTCGCCGCCGAACACCGCGCCCGTCTCGGCCATCGTCTGCTTGATGAACGAGTGCCCGACGCGGGTGCGGACGGGCGTCCCGCCGTTCTCGGCGACGATCTCCGGGACGGCCTTCGACGTGATCAGGTTGTGCACGATCGAGGAGCCGGGGTGCTCCGCCAGCTCCCGCGTCGCGACCAGCGCCGTGATCGCGGACGGCGCGACGATCTCGCCGCGCTCGTCCACGACGAAGCAGCGGTCGGCGTCGCCGTCGAAGGCGAGCCCGATGTCGGCGCCGGTCTCGCGCACCTTGGCCTGGAGGTCGCGCAGGTTCTCCGGCTCGATCGGGTTGGCCTCGTGGTTGGGGAAGGTGCCGTCCAGCTCGAAGTACAGCGGGACGAGCTCGATCGGCAGCCCCTCGAACACCGACGGGACGGTGTGCCCGCCCATCCCGTTGCCCGCGTCGACGACGACCTTCAGCGGACGGATCGACGACAGGTCGACCAGCGTCTTCAGGTGGTCGGCGTAGCCCTTGAGGATGTCGCGGTCGGTGACCGTCCCCGGCTCGCCGTCGTAGGCCGGGACGCCGTTCTCGATCATCTCGCGGATCTCGGTGAGGCCGGTGTCGCGGCCGACCGGGCGGGCGCCGGAGCGGCACAGCTTGATCCCGTTGTAGCGGGCCGGGTTGTGGCTCGCGGTGAACATCGCGCCGGGCAGGTCGAGGCTGCCGCTGGCGTAGTAGAGCATGTCGGTGGAGCCGAGCCCGGCCTCGATCACGTCCGCGCCCTGGGACGTCGCGCCCCGCGCGAACGCCGCGGCCAGCGGGACCGACGACTCGCGCATGTCGTGGGCGGTGACGACCGCGTCCGCCCCGGTGAGCCGGACGAACGCCGCGCCCGCCGCCTCGGCGGTCGCGGGATCGAGCTCGTCCGGCACGACGCCCCGGATGTCGTACGCCTTGAAGATCTTGGCGAGGTCGCCCACTCCTGCTCCCTGTTCGAAGAACCCGGCCCGAAGAAACGAAGAAACGGGGTTCCCGAGCCTACCGGGACGCGCGGTCCCGACCCGCCGCGACGCCACCGACGCGGCGGAGGTTCCGGATCACTCCTGGCCGGGCTGGGTCCCCGCGGGTTCGGAGCGCAGGACGCGCAGGTGGCCGCGGCGGCCGACCTCGGTGCCCTGGCCGACCGGCTCGTGCGTCCCGCCGGGGGCGGGCTTGGCGGCCTCGCGGACGGCGTCGGCGAGCGCCTCCAGGTCGTCGGCGCTGGGCTCGGACTCCTCCTCGACGGGGAGCCGCACCAGTTCCCACCCCATCGGGGCGGTGAGCCGCTCGGAGTGCTCGGCGCAGAGGTCGTAGCAGTGCGGCTCTGCGTACGTGGCGAGCGGACCCAGGACCGCTGTGGAGTCACGGTAGACGTACGTGAGCGTGAACACTGCGGGCGCCTTGCAGGCGGTACGAGAGCAGGTGCGGACGGGGCTCACGATGGCTGACCGTACCTCCGTCCCACCGGCTCCGCCACCACCCGGGCGCACGTGTCGCCGTTACCGGGTGATTTCCGGGGTAACAACTACATTCCGTGTGGTCTCAAACTCTCACCGTGCAGACAGGCCCCGTCTGCGGCGGGTGGGGTGGAGGTACGCTTATCGGGTGCGATCCCGTCTGGCAGGCGTACGGCGCCGCGACCGGCACGGCCGTGGCGTCCGCGGCCCGCTGACACCCCCGCAGGCGCCGGTCTCCCGCACCCGCGCGGAGCGGTTCGACGACCTCGTCGACGACGAGGTCCGCCGGCTCGGCCGCCGCTGGGGGCGCGAGCTGGCCAAGGTGCGGTTCACGGTCGAGGACGTCCCCGGCGTGGAGCCGTGGTTCGACGGGCCGGTCCCGCTCGGGCAGACCGTCCCCGGCGAGGGCGACCGGCCGGTCCGCATCACGGTGTTCCGGCGTCCGGTCGAGGCGCGGGCGAAGGGCGAGACCGAGCTGGCCCGGCTGATCCGCGACCTCCTGGTCGAGGAGGTCGCCGACCTGCTGGGCCTGTCCCCCGAGTCCGTCGACCCGAGCTACGACAGCCCCGACGACTGACCTCAGGGCCGGGCTCAGCCCGGTGTCAGGGCGCTCTGCGAGTCGGCCGTGCCCGGCAGGTCGATGGTCGTCACCGCGGGCACGATCGGCAGGACGGTGAACAGGAACTCCTCGCCCTTGCCCTTGGAGAGCGTCCGCGCCGCGTAGACGGGGCCCGAGCCCGGTTTCGGTGTGATGATCACGCCGAACCCCGGGTCGCCGTCCGGCGCGGCGAGCCTGGACTCGACGGTGCGCCCCGCCGGGACGCCGATCTCCCGCGGCGCGCTCCCGCCCCGCGCGATCACGGTCGTCACCTGGACGGTCGCCGCCCCCGCCGGGGCGCTGAGCAGGAGCGTCGAGTCGAACCGGTTGTCGGCGACGATCCCCGGCCCGGCCGGACCGAGCGGCGCGGCGGCCGTCCCGTAGGCGATGTCGGCGCCGCGCTCGGCCGCGAACCCGGCGAGGACGGGACGGTCCGCGACGAGCCGCACCGCCGCCGCCCGTCCGGACAGGGCGCCGTCCAGCGCGAGGGACGTGACGGTCTTGGCGGGCGCGTCGAGGACGTCCTGCCCGGCCGGGACGAACGTGCCGTCCTTCGTGACCACCCACACCTTGATCTGCGCGTCGGCGTCACCGGGCACGGACACGAGCAGCCGCCGCTGCCCCGCCCCGCCCGGCACCCCGGGCACGATCAGCGACGCGGCGGGCGCGGGCGACGCGGGCACCCATTCGACGCCCTTGCCCTTCCCGGCGCGGACGCGCAGCGACGCCGCGACCCGCCCGCTCGTGGTCCGGACGCGCAGCGCGAGGTCGGCGGCCGACTTCACGATGTCGCCGAGGCCCTCGTCCGACTCCCCGATCCGGACGACCTTGGTCGTGTAGGGGTCGACGCGCGTGCCGCGCCCCTCGACCGTGTCGAGGGGCCCCTCGCCGGACAGCGCGGCCAGGTCGACGGACGCGGGCTGGGAGTCGACGTTCGTCAGGTAGAGGACGACCTCGTCGGCGGCGTCCGGGCCGGGCCCGACGAACCAGGTGTCGGTGCCGGGCGCGGCGCAGCGGGCCCCGGCGAGGCCCCGGTCGTCGCCGCTCCCCCGGTCGGTGGTCTGCTCGGCCTCCAGCCCGGCGGCGAGGGCGCCGGTGGCGCGCAGCGTGTAGGAGTCGTCGCCCGGCTTGGTGTCCTTGCCCCAGCCCTGGCCGGGTGAGGTCATGGTGGCGAGCGCGGACCCGCCCTCGGTCGGGATCACGTCGGCGCGTCCGGCGCCGCGCCGCCCGCCCGCCGACTGGACGGCGAGCCGCCCGCCCTCGTGGCCGGGGCACACCAGCACCGCCGACGTGACCGGCGCCCGCCCGCCCTTCCCGGCGGCCTCGCCCGGACGGGAGAACGTCGCCGCCCCGTACAGCGCCGCGACGGCGACGAGCATCAGCGCGGCGGACGCGTAGCGCATCCCGAAGAGGCGCAGGACCCTGTCCAGGTTCACGAGACCTCCTCCGGGTCGGGGCTGGCCTCCCCAGCGGGAGCTTCCGCGGACGGCTCAGCGGACGGCCCCGCCGGAAGCTCCATCCGGGGACGCGGCGCGGCGAGCGGGGGCGGTTCCTCCTGGACGCGCGTGTGCGACC
Source organism: Actinomadura chibensis NBRC 106107 (assembly GCF_001552135.1). Classification (GTDB taxonomy): domain Bacteria; phylum Actinomycetota; class Actinomycetes; order Streptosporangiales; family Streptosporangiaceae; genus Spirillospora; species Spirillospora chibensis. Next base: position 9,447 of record NZ_BCQP01000063.1, read on the forward strand.
CGCGCCGCCGCCCCTTGCGTCCCCGGCCGCGCCGCCGTTCGCGCTCGCCGGTGAACAGCAGGGTGTCGCCCCGCGCGCCCGGCAGCGCCAGCGCCGCGACGACGAGGACGGCGACGGCCTGGACGCCGATCCACACGTGCCGCATCGTCATCGACCGCGTGAGCGCGAACTCGCCGCCCGCCGCCGGGATGTCGTAACCCTGGGCCCAGCCGTCCACCTTCCGCTCCTTGACGGCGCGGCCGTTCAGGGTGGCCCGCCATCCGCCGTCGGACGGTTCGGCGAGCAGAAGCGTGCGCGGCCCGGTGCCCGCCGGGATGCGGACGCGCGCGTCGATCCGTCCGGCGCGCAGGGGCGTGACCGTGCCGCCCTCGACGAGCATCATCCGTGCCGACTGCGCCTGGAGCCGCCAGACGGCGAACGTCCCGGTGCGGCTGAGGCGGGTCAGCTCGGGGGCCGCGTCCAGGACCTTCGTGACCGGGTCCTTCGCGGGCTTCGGCACGAGCAGGTACTGGACGCCCATCCGGGTCAGCGCGGGCCCGTCGTCGCCCTCGCGCCCGGCGGCGAGACCGGCGACGAGGTCGTCCAGGCGGTCGCGGCCGGGCCCGGTCGCCGCGACCTCGGCCTCGCCGAGGCGCGGCCGGGCGTCGCGGACGAGCGTGTAGGAGACGCGCCCGTCCGGGTCGGTGCGCAGGACGAGCGTCCGCGGCCCGCCCGGCCCGTGGACGAACGCGGGCACGACGTCGGGATCGACTCCGCCGAGCGGGCCGTCCGCGCCGCGGACCGTCCAGAACCCGGCGGCGAGCAGCGGCGCGGTGAGCGCGGCGGCCAGCACGACCGCGCCGCCCGCCTTGTAGATGAGGTGCTGCCCGGCGAGGGCCTCGGTGGCGCGCTGGACGGCGGCCGTCGCCGCGAGCAGCGTCCCGGCGCCCGCGAACAGCAGCGCGACGCCGGGCCAGACGGGCGCCTCGTCCGCGCCCTTCGTGACGACGGCGGCGCTGGTCAGGACGGCGACGAGCAGCCCGTAGACGCCGATCAGCCAGCCCGCGAGGACGGTGTTGCGGCGGCTGCGCAGCGGCAGCGCGCACACCGCGACCGCGAGGAGGCCGCCCAGCGCCCACCACGCGGGCGTGCCGGGCCCGCCCGGGTCGAGGGCGAGCAGCCCGGCCGCGCTCGTCCCGGGCTCGAACCGCCGGTGCAGCCCCGCCTCCAGCAGGAACCGCGACGGGTGCAGCAGCAGCCCGACCGTCCAGGGCAGCAGGAGCAGGGGCGGGACGCCGAGCGCGATGAGCAGGTTGCGGCGGCCCTGGCGGCGCGGCCGGTCGAACAGCGCCCACACCGTCCCGGCCGCGACCACGGCGATCAGCCAGGTCAGCGGAACGAACGCCATCGCGACGGCGAGCAGCAGCCCGGCGGCCCAGGCGGCGCGCCCGGCGCGCTTGCGGCGGGTGCGGGCGTCCAGCGCCGCGTTCTCCGTGGTGGCCGCCGAGCGCGGCAGCCCGTACACGCGGGCGACGTTGACGGCGATCAGCGGCAGCAGGACGTGCACGACGGCGGTGCCGAGCCGTCCGCCCGCGACGGCCCCGGTCGCGGCGGGCAGCAGCGCGTACGCGGCCGCGAACCAGGCCCGGACGGCGCCGACCGGGATGCGGCGGCCGGTGGCGCGGGCGCGGCGGCCGGTCCGCGCCGACCCGGTGACGAGCAGCCGGGACGCGCGGTAGGCGGTGAGCCCGGCGAGCGGCACGCTGCCGAGCAGCAGGACCGACACGGCCAGCCACGGCTTCCCGAACAGCACCGTGGACAGCGCGGCGAGCACTCCGACGTACGGCGGGCTGCCCGCGCCGCTGCCCAGCCCGACCGGATGCCAGCCGGAGGCGTACTGCGCCCACAGGTCGCTCGCGCCGCCCCACGCGGGGACGAGCGCGCCGCCGCCGAGCCGTCCGGCGGCGGTGAGCAGCGACCGCTCGGCGGCGCCCGCGACGGCGGCGAGCGCCAGCACGGCGAGGACGCCGGGCCGGGCGAGGAACCGGCGGATCGGGCCGGGCTCGTCGACGGTCGGGTCCTCCTCGTGCTCGCCGTCGCGCTCGTGGGCGGCGAGGAACTCCGAGACCGCCTCGGCCGCGCGCCGTCCGACGACCCATCTGGCCTGGAACCGGCGGACGCTGCGGTACACGTGCTTGCGCCCGTCCGCGCGGGCGGCGCGGGCGCGGCGGACCCGGCCCGGGTCGCGCAGCACGTCGCCGAGCGCCCGCAGCTCCTCGCGGGCCGCCCCCGGCTGCTTGGTGACCAGCAGGTACAGCGCGTGGACGAGCGACGCCCACACGTTCCGGACGACGGCCCGCAGCATCGCGCCGAACGGCTGGTTCGCGAGCAGCGTGTGGACGGCGTTGCGCCGGTCGCGGCGGGCCGGGTGCTCGGCCGACATGCCGATCTCGCGGAGCCCGCGCCGGGCCGCCTCCGCGTGGTAGACGACGGCGTCGGTGGCGGTGACGACGCGGTGCCCGGCGGCGTGCGCCCGCCAGCAGAAGTCGAGGTCGTCGCGGAAGAGGCCGTAGTCGACGTCGAACCCGCCGAGCCGCTCCCACACGTCCCGGCGGACGAGCATCCCCGCGCTGCCGACGGCGAGGACGTCCCGGACGCCGTCGTGCTGCCCCTGGTCGAACTCGTACGGGTCGAGGCCCGTCACGCGGCGTCCGGCGGCGTCGACGGTGACGCCGACCTCGCGCAGGACGCGCCGGTCGTCCCAGTCGCGGACCTTCGGGCCGAGGACCGCGACGTTCGGGTCGGCGTCGGCCGTGCGCAGCAGGTGGGCGAGGGCGTCGTGGGCGGGCGCCGAGTCGTCGTGCAGCAGCCAGACCCACTCGGTGCGGGGGTTCCCCGGCTCGTCGTCGGGGACGGGCGCGGACGCGGCGTCCTGCCGGAGCGCCTCCGCCACCGCCTCCCCGTAGCCGGTGGTGCGGGGCAGCGTGAGGACGGTCCCGTCGCCGATCACCTCGGCGAGCAGGGCGGGGCCGCGGTCGCGGCTTCCGGTGTCCACGGCCACGAGGCGCTGCACCGGACGCGCCTGCGTGAGCAGCGCCTTCAGCGTCTCCGGGAGCCACCGCGCACCGTCGTGCGCGACGAGGACGGCCGTGACGACGTGGCGATCGAGAGTGCGGGCCAAGGATCGCTCGATCTGTGGGGGGACGACGGGGAACGGCTGGGTTCGCGTGCGAGAACGACAGCAGCCGTGCCGGCACGGAGCCGACACGGCTGCACACTGTACGCGCGGACCATGTGAACACGCTTCGGAACCCGGAGATCCGGCGGCCCTCCCCCGTCGAGGGCCCTCTCCCCGTTCGCCGGACCTTCCGTCCGAAGCCGCCCTGGTCGGGCGCGGCGCCGTCGGGTCAGACGGCCTGCCGCTTCAGCTTGCGGCGCTCCCGCTCGGAGAGCCCTCCCCAGATGCCGAAGCGTTCATCGTGCTGCAGCGCGTACTCCAGGCACTCCGTACGCACCTCGCATGCCCGGCACACCTTCTTGGCCTCCCGAGTGGAGCCGCCCTTCTCCGGAAAGAACGCCTCCGGGTCCGTCTGCGCGCACAGGGCGCGCTCCTGCCAGCCCAACTCTTCACCGTCTGTGCCGTGCGCCAGCGGGATGACGACCTCGCTCACAGCGCACCTCCCTGCCCGTGGAACCCCCTGGTCAATGCCTCCCCTCGGGGTTCATTCCCCTGAGAGCGCATTGAAACTACACCGACGAAATTACACGCGTGTAGCGCCCGCCCCGTCAAGCCGGAGAGCTTTCCGGCCCGACAAAGCGGGCTATCCCGGGAGGGCCCGGTGACCTTTCGATGAAGATCGGTTAATCGGGCGGTAACCACCGTCAGCGCGGTCCCGTCGGCGCGGTGGGCGCGGTCACTGCGGCGGCGGGGGCCGGTTGTCGCGGTACCAGTCGCCGCTGTCCTCGGGACGCTGCTCCCCGCCCTGCTGCGGCGGCGCGGGCTGCGTCCCCTGCGGGCCCTGCTCCTGCCCGGAGCCGCCGTAGGCGCGGGTCCACTCGCCCATCTCGTCCTGCTCGGACGGCTGCTGCTGCGGCTGCTGCTGCTCGTAGCCCTGCTGGCCGTACTGCTGCTGACCGTACTGCTGGTATTGCTGGTACTGCTGCTGTCCGTAAGCCTGCTGCTGGTCGTACTGCTGCTGCCCCTCGGCGCCCGGCTGCTGCTGGCCGTACTGCTGATACTGCTGGTACTGCTGCTGCCCGTACGCCTGCTGACCGTAGCCCTGCTGGTCGTAGCCCTGCTGCCCCGGCTGGACGGGCTGCTGCCCGGGCTGCGCGGGCTGTCCCGGCTGTCCGGGCGGGCCCTGCTGGTAGCCGAAGTCGGAGTAGCCCTGCGGCATCTGCGGGCGCGGCGGCTGCATCCCCTGGAAGACGGTGAAGACGAACCATCCGCCGACGCCGACCACGGCGAGCTTCCCGGCGCCGATCAGGAACGCCGACAGCTTCGTGACGGCGTTCGCCGCCTCGGAGTCGGCGAGCATCCCGCTCAGCCAGCAGATCACGCCGAACAGCGCGATCCCGCCGAGCACGCCGAGCGCGCCCATGGTGATCGTCCTGGCCTGCGGGGTGGGCCGCTCCCACGTCGCGAGCAGGACGGCGAGGACGAGCAGCCCGACGATTCCGATCTGGAGGAACGCCCCGCCGATCGTCTCAAGCAGCGCGCGGTAGGTGAACGAGCCGTCGTCCCCGAGAAGGCTGATGATGCCCGCGAGCAACTGCACCCCCGCTGAGGCGAGCAGTACCCAGGCGGCCGGTTCGCGCAGGCGCTGGACGGCTTCCTTGTTCACGGTGACATCTCCAGACCGAGGCTGCGTGATTACACGGCAAAGCTTTGCATATCCACGCCCACTAGACCCAGAGGGCCGGACGCCCCGCCAGGCGACGCCATCGGGCCCGGACACGGAGGACAGAGCCTTGAATATGGTTGATCCTATGAAGATCGTGGCGTTGGCGGGCGGGATCGGCGGGGCCCGTTTTCTGCGCGGGCTCAGGGCCGCCGCCCCCGAAGCGGAGATCACCGTCATCGGCAACACCGGTGACGACATCTCCCTGTTCGGGCTCCGGGTCTGTCCCGACCTGGACACCGTGATGTACACGCTCGGCGGCGGCATCGACGAGGAGCAGGGCTGGGGCCGGGCCGCCGAGACGTTCACCGTGAAGGAGGAGCTCGCGGCGTACGGGGTCGGCCCGGGGTGGTTCGGGCTGGGCGACCGCGACTTCGCGACGCACATCGTCCGGACGCAGATGCTCGCCGCCGGGTACCCGCTGTCGGCGGTGACGGAGGCGCTGTGCGACCGGTGGAAGCCGGGCGTCCGGCTGCTCCCGATGACCGACGACCAGGTCGAGACGCACGTGGTGATCGAGGACGACCAGGGCCGCCGGGCCGTCCACTTCCAGGAGTGGTGGGTGCGGCTGCGGGCGTCGGTCCCGGCGCTGTCGATCGCGGCGGTCGGGGCGGAGGAGTCCAAGCCCGCGCCGGGCGTGGTCGAGGCGGTCGACGCGGCGGACGTGGTGCTGTTCCCGCCGTCCAACCCGGTGGTGAGCATCGGGACGATCCTCGCCGTCCCCGGCATCCGCGACGCGGTGGCCAAGAAGACCATCGTCGGCGTCTCCCCCATCATCGGCGACGCCCCCGTGCGCGGCATGGCCGACGCCTGCCTGACCGCGATCGGCGTCGAGACGTCGGCCCGCGCGGTCGCCGAGCTGTACGGGCTCGGGCTGCTGGACGGCTGGCTCGTCGACGACGCGGACGCGGACGTCCGGGTGGAGGGCATCGAGGTGCGGGCGCGCCCGCTGCTGATGAGCGACCCGGACGCGACCGCCGCCATCGCCCGCGCCGCCCTCGACCTCGCGCTGGAGCTGAAGCGGGAAGAGGACGCTCAATGAACTTCGAGGTGTTCGGGATCCCCGGCCTGCCGGAGGTCGCGGAGGGCGACGACATCGCGGCGCTGATCCCGCCGGACGCGGTGCGGGACGGGGACGTGCTCGTCGTCACGTCCAAGATCGTGAGCAAGGCGGAGGGCCGGGTCCTGGTCGCGGACGACCGGGAGAAGGCCATCGACGCGGAGACCGTCCGGGTGGTGGCGCGGCGGGTCCACGCGCGCGGCGAGACGCGGATCGTGGAGACGCGGCAGGGGCTCGTCCTCGCGGCGGCGGGGGTGGACGCGTCCAACACCAGGCCGGGCACGGTGCTGCTGCTGCCGGAGGACCCGGACGCCTCGGCCCGCCGGATCCGCGCGGCCGTGCGCGCGCGGCTGGGCGCGGACGTCGCGGTCATCCTGTCCGACACGCTCGGCCGCCCGTGGCGGAACGGGCTGACGGACGCGGCGATCGGCGTCGCGGGCCTCGACCCGCTGAGCGACCTGCGCGGCATGGACGACCGGCACGGCAACCGCCTCGAACAGACGATCACCGCCGTCGCGGACGAGATCGCCGCCGCCGCCGAACTCGTGAAGGGCAAGCTCGACGGCGTGCCGATCGCGGTGGTGCGCGGGCTGTCCGCGCTGGTCACGGCGGACGACGGGCCGGGCGCGCGGCTGCTCGTCCGGCCGCCGGAGGAGGACATGTTCCGGTACGGCCCGTCGGAGGTGCTCCGGGCGCGCCGCACGATCCGCGAGTTCACCGCCGACCCGGTCGACCCGGCGGCGGTGCGCCGCGCGGTGGCCGCCGCGATCACCGCTCCGGCGCCGCACCACACGACGCCGTGGCGGTTCGTCCTGCTGGAGTCGGCGGAGTCGCGGACGCGCCTGCTCGACGCGATGCGCGACGCGTGGGAGGCCGACCTGCGCCGGGACGGCTTCTCCGCCGAGTCGATCGCGAAGCGGCTGCGCCGCGGGGAGCCGCTGCGGAAGGCGCCGTACCTGGTCGTCCCGTGCCTGGTCATGGACGGCTCGCACGACTACCCCGACGAGCGCCGGGCCCGCGCCGAGCGGGAGATGTTCGTCGTCGCGGCCGGGGCGGGCGTGGAGAACCTGCTGGTCGCGCTGGCGACGGAGGGGCTCGGGTCGTGCTGGGTGTCAAGCACGATGTTCTGCCGCGACGTCGTCCGCGACGTCCTGCGCCTGCCGGACGACTGGGACCCGATGGGCGCCGTCGGCGTCGGCCACCCGGCCGCCCCGCCGCGCGACCGCCCGCCCCGCGACCCGGACGCGTTCATCGAGGTCAGGTGACCGCGGCGGCGCGAGGATCGACTTGCCTCGCCCTCGGGGTCTGGCGGTCGCCCAAGTGTTCGGCGGAATAGATCGGGGGCGTCGCGGGCTCTGCTAAGCGGATGCCCGCCGCCCCCGGTGCGCCCCGGAATATGACGATTGGCATAGAGTGCCCGCATGGACGCCACCAGCTCCGCGCTCCGCCGGGCACTGGCCCGGGCGCGTGACGGCAAGACACTGGACCGATCCGAGGCGACGACACTCCTGCGGGCCCGGGGCGCCGGGCTCGACGACCTGCTCGCGTACGCGGCCCGCACCCGGGACGCCGGTCTGGAGGCGGCGGGCCGTCCCGGCGTCATCACCTACAGCCGCAAGGTCTTCATCCCGCTGACCCGCCTGTGCCGGGACCGCTGCGGGTACTGCACGTTCGCGACCGTCCCGCACAAACTGGACGCGCCCTACCTCAGCCCGGACGAGGTGCTGGAGATCGCGCGGCAGGGCGCGGCGATGGGCTGCAAGGAGGCGCTCTTCACGCTCGGGGACCGTCCCGAGGACCGGTGGAGGCAGGCCCGCGAATGGCTGGACGCGCACGGCTACGACGACACGCTCTCCTATGTGCGCGCGATGGCGATCCGGGTCCTTGAGGAGACGGGCCTGCTGCCGCATCTGAATCCCGGCGTGCTGACGTGGCGTGACTTCCAGCGGTTGAAGCCGGTCGCGCCGTCCATGGGGATGATGCTGGAGACGACGGCGACGCGGCTGTTCACCGAGCGCGGCGGCCCGCATTTCGGGTCGCCGGACAAGGACCCGGCCGTCCGGCTGCGCGTCCTGGAGGACGCGGGGCGCACGAACGTCCCGTTCACCACCGGCATTCTGATCGGCATCGGCGAAACGGTCGAGGAGCGCGCCGACGCCATTTTCGAGATCCGCCGGACGATGCGCGAATACGGCGCGATCCAGGAAGTCATCGTGCAGAACTTCCGCGCGAAGCCCGACACGAAGATGCGCGGGACGCCGGACGCCGAACTGGACGAACTCGCCGCGACGATCGCGGTGACGCGGCTGGTCCTCGGCCCGAAGGCGCGCGTGCAGGCGCCGCCGAACCTCGTCGCCGACCAGTTCGCGCTGATGCTGCGCGCCGGGATCGACGACTGGGGCGGGGTGTCGCCGCTCACGCCCGACCACGTGAACCCGGAGCGGCCCTGGCCGCAGATCGAGGAACTGGCGGCGAAGACCGCCGAATCGGGCTTCGAGCTGCGCGAACGCCTGACGATCTACCCCGAGTACGTGCGCCGCGGCGAGCCGTGGCTCGACCCGCGCCTGACCGCGCACGTCGCCGCCCTGGCCGACCCGGCGACCGGCCTCGCCCGCGAGGACGCCGTCCTTGAGGGACGCCCCTGGCAAGAACCGGACGGCGGTTTCCAGGCATCCGGACGCACCGATCTGCACACCGAAATCGACACCACCGGCCGCACCGCCGACCGCCGCGACGATTTCGACGAGGTGTACGGCGACTGGGACGCGCTGCGCGACCGCATGTCCGCCCCGCGGCGCTTCGACGCGGACGTGAAGGCGGCCCTTTCCCGCGCCGAGCGGGACCCCGCCGGACTGACCGACGACGAAGCGCTCGCCCTCCTCCACGCCGACGGCCCGGAACTGGACGCGCTCGCCGCCCTGGCCGACGACCTGCGCCGCGAGGCGGTCGGCGACGACGTCACCTATGTCGTCACCCGGAACATCAATTTCACGAACGTCTGCTACACCGGCTGCCGTTTCTGCGCGTTCGCCCAGCGCCGCACCGACGCCGACGCCTACACCCTTTCCCTCCAGCAGGTCGGAGACCGGGTGGACGAGGCGTGGGCGGCGGGCGCCACCGAGGTCTGCATGCAGGGCGGCATCCATCCCGACCTGCCCGGCACCGCGTATTTCGACCTCGCCCGCGAAGTCAAGCGCCGGGCCCCCGGCATCCATTTGCATTCCTACAGCCCGATGGAGGTCGTGAACGGCGCGTCCCGGACGGACATGTCCATCCGGGAATGGCTGGAGGCGGCCCGGGAGGCCGGTGTCGACTCGCTCCCCGGGACGGCCGCCGAGATCCTGGACGACGACGTCCGCTGGGTGCTGACCAAGGGCAAGCTGCCGACCGACCAGTGGGTCGAGGTCGTCACCACCGCGCACGAGATCGGCATCCCGACGACGTCCACGATGATGTACGGGCACGTGGACACCCCGGCCCACTGGGTCGCGCACATCAAACTGCTCCGCTCCATCCAGGAGCGGACGGGCGGGTTCAGCGAATTCGTGCTGCTGCCGTTCGTCCACCACAACTCGCCGATCTACCTCGCCGGGCTGGCGCGGCCGGGGCCGACCGTCCGGGAGAACGTCGCCGTTCATGCTTTGGCGCGCATTCTGCTGCACGGCTCCATTTCCAACATCCAGACGTCCTGGGTGAAGCTGGGCGACGAACTCTGCACCCGCGTTCTGCAGGGCGGCGTGAACGACCTGGGCGGGACGCTCATGGAAGAGACCATCAGCCGAATGGCCGGATCCGAGAACGGTTCCTTCAAGCCGATCAGCGAACTGGAGGAGATCGCGCGACGCGCGGGCCGCCCGTCCCGCCAGCGCACCACCCTGTACGGCGAGGTGCCCGCGGAACGGCTGGAGGCGTCCCGCCGCACGGACGGCATCGGCGATTTCGGACGGCTCCGCGCCCTCCCGATCTCGACCGCGTGACTAGTGGACGACCCCCTCGGAGCCGCGCAGCAGGGCCACCACCTCCGACTTCCGGTAGCGGCGGTGGCCGCCCAGGGTGCGGAAGGAGGTCAGCTTCCCGGCCTTCGCCCAGCGGGTCACGGTCTTCGGGTCGACGCGGAACATGACCGCGACCTCGCTCGGGGTCAGCAGTTCCTCGACGTTGACGGTCTGTTTCGACATGGGGGGTTGTGTCTCCTGTTCAGTTGGTAGGACGTCCGTGCCGCGAGGCGTCCCCGTCCGGCGCGGGGCGTCTCGCGAGTTCGACCCAGACGGTGCGGGCCCCGGTGTCCGGGTCGGCGAGGTGGCCCCAGCCGTCCGACAGCGCCGCCACGATCAGCAGGCCGCGGCCCCGGACGTCGTCGGCGTCCGGACGGCGGGGCGCCGGGACCGTCCCGCCGCCGGCGTCGGTGACCTCGACCCGGAGGCGTTCCGGCCCGCAGACCGCCACCAGGCTCACCCGGCCGTGGGGGCGGCCGGAGTGCTCGCAGGCGTTCGTGACGAGCTCCGAGACCATCAGCTCGACGTCACCGAGGTCGAGCCCGCGCGCGTCGCCGAGCCACCCGCGCACGCACCGCCGCGCACAGCCCGCCGCCGTCATCCCGGCGGGCCATGACACACTCATGATCATTTCGCTGCTGCCGGGTTCTGCTACGGTTCCCGGGAGTACGGGCATGGTCGTCCGTTCCGGGGCCGCGCCAGCCGCCCATCCCTGACCACGTCAGGGCCACCGTCCACCTGTGCAAGAGGCGGACGAACGGGCGGCACCGGCCCCTTTCTCTTCATGGTGCTGACGGACAGGCGTTCACTGATCACCAAGTGACCGCCCCTCCGATTCCCTCGCCGCCACCGGTCCCGGAGCCGGATCCGCCGCCCGAAACCTCGATGAGGCTCGGGAAAGCGCCTGCCGAACACCCGACCGTTGTGGCACCGTGGGGGCCTGCACGGGGAGCTTGCACTTGATCACCATCAGTGAGTGATTCGCGGTAGTGCTACTATGGCCGTATTCAATACTGAAAGCAAGTAGAGAATACAAAGATCTTGCTTGACATCCGTCGCGAGATCTCCCGCCCCCACAATTGATCTTGGTGAGACTGAATTGGCGCCACCCAAACAACCCGCCTACGTGCCATCAGTACGGGCCCGCCGCCTGGCCCGCTGGCTCCGCGACTTCCGCCGCAGGGCGGGCCTCAGCCAGGACACGGTCGCCGCCCGCCTCGGCTGGTCACAGGGAAAGATCGGGCACCTCGAAACCGGCCGCAACAAGGCATCGCCCCACGACGTCGCCCTCATGCTCGACATCTACGGCGTCGTCACGCCGGAACGCGAAATGGTCCTCGAACTGGCCGAACGAGCAGAACAACGCGGCTGGTGGACCGACTACACCGACGTCCTGTCCAGCCCGTACGTCGCGCTGGAAGACGAAGCCTCAATGATCGGCGACTGGGCACCCCAGGTCGTGCCGGGCCTCCTCCAGACGCCTGACTACGCCCGCGAACTGCTCACCGCAGGGATGCTGGACAACCTCGACGACCGGGAAATCGAGCGCCGCCTGCAAGCCCGGATGGCTAGGCAAACCATCATCACTCGCACTGAGAACCCGCCGGAGCTCCATGTCATCCTCGACGAATCCGTCCTGACTCGCCAGATCGGCGGTCCTGAGATCCAGCGCGACCAGATGCACCGGCTCGTCAGGGAGACACGCCGACCGAATATCACCGTCCAAGTTCTGTCGGCCTCCGCCGGTGCCCACATCGGTCTCGACGGTGCCTTCATCCTGCTGCGTTTCGCCGAAGAGGCGGACCCGGACGTCGCCTACACCGAGGGATTCCACGGGGTCGTGTACCTCGAAAACCCCCACCTCGTGACCCGATGTAATGTCGCTTTTGAGCGTCTTCGCGAACTGGCGCTCAGCCCGGAGGAGTCAGCGGCTCTCATTGAGACCGCCGCCGAAGAGTAAAGGTCAAGTCCACATGAACGAGATCGACCTGTCCCGAGCTGACTGGTTCACGAGCAGCTACACCGGCGACGCCAACAACACGTGCGTCGAGGTCGCCACCAACCTGCCCGCCATCGTCGCCGTCCGCGACAGCACCGACCCCAACGGCCCAGCCCTCATCTTCTCCTGCGCCGCCTGGAAGACCTTCACCAACGAAATCAAGAACGGCGCACAGTAGAGGTCTGTCCACATGACCCAGACCGACCTGTCCCACGCTGACTGGTTCAAGAGCAGCTACAGCGGCGACATCAACAACACGTGCGTCGAAGTTGCCACCAACCTCCCCGCCGTCGTCGCCGTTCGCGACAGCACCGACCCCAACGGGCCAGCCCTCGTCTTCACCCCCGCCGACTGGAAGACGTTCACCGACAAACTAAAGAACGTCTGACCTCCCATCCGAATGAGCGAGGCTCCCGCCGTCCTTGCGGCGGGAGCCTCTGTCACTGCACGGTCAGCTTGCGCGGGTGATCGAACGACGCCGGGCAGATGAAGATCCACAGGCTGTAGCCGCGGCTGATCGTGACCTCGGTGGGCTCGCCGAACGCGGGCAGGCTGTGGTGGGTGGGCCCGGCGGCGTCCTCGACGGGCCGCCAGCTGGCGCCGCCGTCCCATTCGCTGCTGGCGATCCGCAACAGCAGCTCCATGTCCGTTCCGCAGGCGCAGACCATCGGGTAAGGGTCGGTGAGGTTCCAGGACGCGTACCCGCCGACCTTCCAGCCGTCCGCGATCGACAGCTCGTAGTGGTAGGCGTGCCCGCTCTCCTGCTCCCACTCCCGCATCCTGGGGCCGAGGTCGCCCGGCAGGAGATCGATGTAGGGGTACTCGACCACCTGCTCGGGATGCAGGACGCACGGCTCCGGCAGGTAGGTGTCGTACTCCATCACCTCGGGCTCGGGCTGGGGATCGAGCACCTCCCCGACATCGGACGCCCGCCGCCACCGCAGCAACGGCGAGGGGCTGCCCAAGTCGTCCTCGTCGTCATGGTCGAAGGGGCACCACAGCACCTGGAGCAGATCCATCCCGGGCGGCGCCACGAGATCGGGGACGTCGCGGCAGAACAACTGCGCGACCGGCAGCATCGTGATCGGCCCGTCCGGGCGCTCGGGAGGCGCGGCGGCCTCCAGCCGGTCCAGCTCCTCCTGCTCCCGCGCGGTGATCGCGAACCGGCCGCCGACCGGCGTGCGCCCCCAGGCGTCCCCGAGGATCCGCCGCCGCTCCCGCACGTCCCGCGTCCGCTCCAGGTCCCCGTACATGTCGTGGCGTCGGCCGCAGACCGGCCAGGGCTCGCCGACCGGCCACAGCAGCGGGCCGCCGACCGAGCTGTCGCCGACGCCCGGCGAGCCGGGCCGCGGATGCAGGCGCGTCGCCGTCCGGGCCAGGGGCGCGAGCTCGGGAAAGACGGCCGCGACGTCGATCGGCCGCGGCGGAGTCGTACGGTCCATGGCCGCAGATCGTACGACCCCCCACCGACATGCCCGGAGCGCGCCTTCCTGGGCGGCGGGCTGGTCAGGGGGCGCCGCGGATGCAGGTGGGGTGGCGGTCGACCAGGTCGTCGGCCGAGCGGCGGAGTTCGTCGATGACGGCCATGACCGAGGGGCGCAGGTCGGCGCCGACGCGCGTCCAGAGGACCATGCGGCGGTCGACGGGGCCCTCCGCCACGTCGAGCACGGCGATGCCGTCCTCGCGTTCGGCGAGCGCCAGGTCGGGGACGAGGCAGGCCACGCCGCCCCGGGCCACCATCGCGAGGATCACCAGCAGGTCGTTCGACCGGTGCCGGACGTCGGGACGGAAGCCGCCGAGTTCCACGCACGTCCGTTCGAGCAGGTCGGCGTGGTTGGTGCCGACGTGGCCGGTCACCCATCCGCACCCGGCGAGGTCGGCCATCTTCACCGGGCCGCCGCCGCGCGCGAGCGGATGGTCCTCGGGCAGCGCGACCCGCATCATCTCCGTGATGAGGACCTCCGACGTCAGCTCCGGACGTCGCGGACGCGGCAGCAGGGAGTATTCGTCCGTCAGGACGACGTCGATCTCCTGAAGCACAAGCGCTTGCAGGACGCGGTGGAACTCCTCGTCCAGGACGTCCACCGTGAGTTCCGGATACGCCTTCGCCAGGCGCGGCAGGGCGGGGGCCAGCACGTGCAGGAGGGCCGTCTGGAAACCGACGAGCCGGACGACCCCGGCGACGCGGCCGCTCGCCGCGAGCGCCGCCTCCTCCGCGCGCTTCGCCCGCGCGAGCAGGGCCTCGGCGTGCTCGCACAGCACCTCGCCCGCCGGGGTCAGCCGCAGCCGCCGCCCGGCCCGCTCGACCAGCGGGACGCCGACCTCCCGCTGCAACTGCGCGAGCTGCTGCGACACCGCGGACGGGCTGTAGCCGAGCGCGTCGGCGACGGCCCCGACCGTCCCGAGCCGCTTGAGTTCGCGAAGCACCCGCAACCGGCCGAGATCCAGCATAGTGAAGCGATTCTTACACAATCCATGCAGGAACTGTCGCTGGACCTCAACGTTGGACCCAGTCAAACTGTAGGTGCGACGGAAAGCGGCGGACACCCCGCCACCACCGATCGCCCCGCGCGGGAACGCTCTAAAACCGCGATCCCAAAGGAAGACGTCATGGTGTACGTGCTCGGACTCATCGCCGCCCTCGCCGTCCTCGGCCCGCTATTCGGCGCCGACAGCCGCGACGGCCTCGACTGGACCCCGAACAACTTCTGGCTGCGCCGCCGCCGCGGACCCGACCGGGTCAGAACGACCGGTAGTCGCGGACCGGCAGGCGGGGGCCACGCCTCGGCGGGTGCTTCCCGGACGATTCCAGCAGCCGGGTGACCCGGTAACGATGCCCCGCGTACGGTTCCAGCAGCTCCAGCATCCCGGCGTCGTCGACCTTGCGGCCCGCCAGCGCCCAGCCCACCAGGCCGGGCAGATGGTAGTCGCCCACGGAGACGGCGTCGGGATCGCCGACCGCGCGCTGCCTGACCTCGGCGGCCGTCCAGACCCCGATGCCGGGCAGCGAGCGGAGCCGCGCCTCGTCCGGCGCGTCCTCCAGCCGCCGGGCGACCCGCGCGGCGCCGATGATCGTCCGCGCCCGGACGGCCTCCAGCCCCGACCGGTGCCACTCCCACGAGGGAATCCGGACCCAGACCTCGGGCGGCGGCGGAACCCGCATGTGCGGCGCGCCCGGCGCGGGCTCCCCGAACCGGCGCAGCAGGTACCGCCAGCCCCGCCACGCCTCCTGCCCGAGCACCTTCTGCTCCATCACCGCCGGGACGAGCGCCTCGAACACCCGGCGCGTCCGTCCGATCCGCAGCCCCGCCCGCTTGGTCACCTGCTCCCGGACGACGTCATGCCGCGCGACGAACCCCTCCGGCTCGTCATCGACCCCCAGTAGCTCCGGAACCCCGTCGAGCAGCCACTCCGCCCCCGGCCCCCAAGCCATGGCCTCGACGGCATCACCGGCCCACCCCAGCCGAATCGTCCCGGGCCCTTCCGGCGTATACGACGCCCGCCAGACAGACCCGTCCCGCTCAACCCTGAACGCCGGATCCCCTCCACCTCGCCGGTGCGGCGCGAGCGTCCCGAGCAGATCAAGCTCCCACGGCGGCCGCCACTCCCGAACCCGGCCGGGGAGCCGCCCAGCGGTCGACTCCCCGGCCCCACGGCCAACCGAGCCAGAAAGGGCGGTCATCTCACTCCAACACACACACTCGACAAGACCCCGCCAGTCTGCCACCCGGACACGTCGATGATGTCAGCCCGCTTCCGGCCGCCTGCCCGGTGCGGCGCGCAGGCTCTTTCCGAAGAACGGGCTCACCACTTTCGCGAGCTCGCGCTCATTCCCCGTTCGGGACGTCGGTCGGGTCGCTCATGAATCGATTCCAAGATTTCGCGGGAGACTGAGGATCCATTCCCGCTGGGCGGGCTCGGCCGAAGCCGCGACACGCTCAAGGAGCTCAGCGAATTCGCGGCGCTCGGCGGCGCCCATCTTGTCGAGTTCGAACGCCACGTTCTCCAGGGCGTTCACCGCCGCGTGAGAATCCATTCCGAACTTCGCCGCGTCCTCAAGCATCGCCACGGCCGGGAGAAGCGCCTTCAGGAGATGTTCCGCCACCACGGCGTCACGGGGGTCAGGCGTCTGGGGAGAAGCGGATCGCGGTGGGCGGGAGTTCGATGCCCGGCCAGACGCGCGCGCCGGGCCTCAGTTCGTTGCCCGGGCCCACCACCGCGCCGTCGCCCAGGACGACGCCGTCCAGGACGGCGCCGGGGCCGACTCGGGCGCCCCGGCTGAGGACCGAGTCGCGGACGGTGGCGCCCTCGGCGACGAACGCGTCGTCCAGCAGGACGCTGCCGAGGACGGTCGCCCCGGCCTCGACCACCGCGCCGCGTCCGACCGTGGTGCCGCCCCGGACGACCGCGCCCGCCGCCACGCTCGACCCGGCGAGGGCGAGGCGCTCGCCCGGCTCGCCGGGCATCGCCGGGGACGCCAGCTCGCCCAGCACCAGCTCGCGGGAGCCCCGCACGAACGCCTCGGGCGTGCCGACGTCGAGCCAGTAGGACGCCTCGACGTGGCCCATCACGACGGAGCCCGACGCGATCAGGGACGGGAACGTCTCGCGTTCGACGGAGACGACCTCGCCCTCCGGGATCGTGTCGATGGCCGAGCGGCGGAACACGTAGCAGCCCGCGTTGATCTGGTTCGTCACCGGGTTCGGCGTCTTCTCCAGGAACGCGGTGACGCGGCCGTGCTCGTCGGTGGGCACGCAGCCGAAGCGGGACGGGTCGTCCACCTCGGTGAGGTGGAGCGTGACGGCGGCGCCCGCCTGCTCGTGCAGCTTGACCTGGGTGCGCACGTCGTGGCCGGAGAGGATGTCGCCGTTCAGGATGAGGACGGGGTCGTCCGGCCCGGAGGCCAGGGCGGTGGACGCGTTGCGGATCGCGCCGCCCGTGCCGAGCGGCTCGTCCTCGCAGACGTAGGCGAGGTCGACGCCGTACGCGTGGTCGCCGAACACGGCCTCGAACATCTCCGCCCGGTAGGACGTGGCGAAGACGATCCGCTCGACGCCCGCCGCGTGCGCGCGCGCGAGCTGGTGCGCGAGGAAGGCGACGCCCGCCGTGGGGAGCAGCGGCTTCGGCGTGGAGATGGTCAGCGGGCGCAGGCGGGTGCCCTGGCCCCCCACAAGGAGGATCGCTTCCACTCGGTTCCTTTCTCGCGGCGGGGCGACCACCGCGAGCCTAGTGGCTGCGGGACGCCGCGTACTGGTCGACGGCGTGCCGGTACGACGCGAGGTGCGCCGCCGCCGACGCCGACCAGGAGAACCGCTGCGCGCGCTCGTGCGCGGCCTCGGCCAGCTCGGCGCGGCGGCCCGGGTCGTCGAACAGGGCGGCGAGCGCGGCGCCGATGCCGTCCGCGTCGGGCTCGGTGTAGGCGACGGCGTCGCCGCCGACCTCGGGCAGCGGGCCGCGCCGCGTGGTGAGGACGGGCGCGCCGCACGACATCGCCTCCAGCACCGGCAGGCCGAAGCCCTCGCCGCGGCTCGGGTGCGCGACGACCAGCGCGCCGCCGAAGAGGCCGGGCAGCGCCGACCACGGCAGGTAGCCGGGACGCAGCACGCGCAGCCCGAGCGGGACGGTGGCGAGCGCGGCGTCCACGTCGTCGTCCCACCCGCCGCCGCCGGCGAGGACGAGCGCGGGCGGGTCGGACCGCCCGGCGCAGGCGCGGACCCAGCCGCGGATCAGGTTCGGGACGTTCTTGCGCGGCTCCAGCGCCCCGAGATAGGCGACGTAGGGGCGCCCGTGCAGGCCGAGCCGGTCGGAGACGTGCTTGGTCTCGGCCTCGCTCGGCCGGTGGAACACGTCGTGGTCGACGCCGTGGTAGGCGACGTCGATGTGCCCGGGGTCGGCGCCGAGCAGCCGGACCAGCTCGTCGCGGGTCGCCCGGGACGGCGCGATCAGCCGGGTCGCGCGGCGCGCGGCGGACCGGGTCGCGGACTTGACGTACGACGTGCGCACCGGGTCGTGCGGCTCGGGGTCGGCGAACATCGTCACGTCGTGGATCGTGACGACGGTGGGCAGGGACGCGCTCACCGGCATCGTGTACGTCGGCAGGTGGATGACGTCGGCGCCGACCCGTTCGGCCAGGTGCGGGAGGCCGGACTGCTCCCAGGCGAGCCGGGTGGCGCGGTGCGCGAGCGTCGCCGGACCCGCCACGACCCGCGCCCCCGGCACGAGTTCCCCGTAGCGTTTCTCGTCGGCGCGCTGGCAGGCGACGGCGAGGTCCGCGCCCTGCGCGTGCAGGGCACCGAGCAGCCCGTCGACATAGCGGCCGAGCCCGCCGCGGTCCGCCGGCACGGCTGTGGCGTCGAGCAGGATTCGAGGCGCCACGGTCCATCCCCCCATCCAGCGCGGTGGCGTAGATCACTCTTTACTATTCGAGCCTACGCCCGCCGATGCCCGCTTCGCGGGACCTCACACCGCGATTCCGGACCTCGTGAACAACTACCGCTTTCGGGCCTGGACCAGAACGATGCTGCCGCGCTCGTTCGGCGCCCTGCGGTCGGCGAGCGCGACCAGCGGGGCCAGCGGCGCGGCCGCGTTGAACCCGACCTTCCCGCCGTAGGTGGACAGCGACAGGTAGAGGCGCTCGGCCCCGGCCGACCGGAACTGGTAGCTGTGTTTGACCAGGTCGAGGCCGCGTTCGTCCATCAGTTTCCGCAGGCTCTCGTGCGTGTAGGTGTGCTGGACGTGGTACTTCGACTTGTGCGCGTCGCGCAGTTTCGGCCACGCGTCGGCGCGGCTCAGCACGTCGGCGGACATGAAGATCTCACCGCCGGGCTTGAGGACGCGGGCCATCTCGTCCAGGGAGCGCCCGCCGTCGTCGAAGTGCTCGATCGCGCAGACCGACAGGACCGCGTCGAACGAGCCGTCCGCGAACGGGAGGCGGAGCGCGTCGCACTCGATCAGCGCGGGCGCGTCGGCGAGCGTCCGGCCGTAGACCATCTTCTTGCGGGCGAGGTCGATGGAGACGGCGTCGGCGCCGCGGCGGCGCGCCCGCCCGGCCCAGTAGCCGTCGCCGCCCGCGACGTCGAGGACGCGCCTGCCGCGCAGGTCGCGCCCCATCCAGCCGAGGAGCGTCCCCGCCTCGCGGTACCGGCACACGTGCACCTGGTGGCCCATGAAGGCGACCACATCGGAAATCTTCATCGTGCCCCCACTGTAGAGCGGCGCGGATGGCGCGAGGCCGCGTTCGCCTACGCTGGGCGCGTGAAGACGAAGGTCGTCGCCGTCCGGGCGCTGCGCGTGTCCCTGGTGGTCCTCGCGCTCGCGTTCTGCGGGTACAGCGTGGCCTCGCAGTGGGACGCCGCCGTCGACGCGTTCCGGCAGATGTCGTGGATCGCCCTGACCGGGGCCCTGCTCGCCGGTCTCGCCGGGCTGTTCGCCTGGATGCTCGGGTGGCGGGAGTTCCTCGCCGGGCTCGGGTCGCCGCTACCGGTGCGCGCCACGTTCCGGATCTCCGGCGTGTCCCAGCTCGGCAAGTACGTGCCGGGCAAGGTGTGGGCGCTCGTCACGCAGATCGAGATGACGCGCGAGCACAGGGTGCCGCCGGAGCGCAGCTTCGGGTCGACGCTGCTCGCGGTGGCGACGTCCACGGCCTGCGGGCTCGCGGTCGCGGCGGTGACGCTGCCGCTGACGTCGGCGGCGGCCCGCGAGACGTACTGGTGGCTGTTCCTGCTCGCGCCCGTCATGCTGGCGATGCTGCACCCGAGGATCGTGACGTGGGCGCTCGGGCTCATGCTCAGGCTGATCCGGCGGCCGCCGCTGGAGCACCCGGTGAGCCTCGGCGTCACGTTGAAGGCCATCGGCTGGACGGTCCTCGGCTGGGCCCTGTTCGGCGTCCACACCTGGCTGCTGTGCGACGCGGTCGGCGGCGACGGGGCGGGCCTGCCGTTCACCGCGACCGGGGCCTACGCGCTGGCGTTCGTCGCGGGCTTCCTCGTGTTCATCGCGCCCGGCGGCATCGGGGCGCGGGAGGCCGCGCTGACCGTGGTGCTGGCGTCCGCGCTGCCCGCGGGCGCGCCGGTCGTGGTCGCGATCGCGTCCCGGGTGCTGCTGACCGCCGCCGACCTGATCAACGCGGGCGCCGCGTTCCTGCTGGGCCGCACCGCCCCCAAGGCCGCCCCGGAGGCCGCCGCGCCGGACGGCGGGAATGAACCGGCGGCCAGGGAGCTTGTGAGGGATACGCAGCGAACGAAGGAGGGACCGTGACGGCCCCGATCACCGTGACCGACGCGACCTTCGCGGACGAGGTCCTCAACAGCGACACCCCGGTGCTGGTCGACTTCTGGGCCGACTGGTGCGGCCCGTGCCGCATGATCGCCCCCGTGCTCGACCAGATCGCGACCGAGCAGGACGGCAGGATCAGGATCGCCAAGATCGACTACGACGCGAACCCCGAGACCCCGAACAAGTTCGGCGTGATGGGCCTGCCCACGCTGCTGCTCTTCAAGAAGGGCGAGGTCGTGGAGCAGATCGTCGGCGCGAAGCCGAAGCGCGCCCTGCTGAAGGTCATCGAACCGCACCTGTGAGCCCGGTGAGGGCGTCGAGGTAGGCGGCCCACACCGGGCCGTGGTCGACCGGACGGACGCCGGAGCGCAACCGCTCCGGCTCCCCCGGCGCGTAGAACCGCCTGATCGCGGCGGCCAGGGCGGGGACGTCGTCCGGGGTGCAGACGACGCCGTCCACGCCGTCGCGCACCTGCTCGCCGAACCCGCCGACATCGGTGGCGATCACCGGCAGCCCGTGCTCGTACGCCATCCACACGTTCTGCGACGCGGTCGCCGTGCGGTACGGCAGGACGAGCGCGTCCGCCGCCGCGAACAGGCCCGGGACGTCCGCCGCCGGGACGTACCCCGGCCGCAGCTCCACCCGTCCCGCCAGGTCGAGCGAGCGGACCAGCTCGCGTGTCTCGTCCAGGCCGCCCCAGAACTCGCCCGCGACGGTCAGCGCGACGTCGTCCGGGCCTTCGGCGAGGGCGCGGAGCAGGACGTCCAGCCCCTTGTACGGGCGGACGATTCCGAAGAACAGCAACCGGCGGCGGACCTTCCCGTCGTCCGACGGCGACGCGGCGGGCGTCGGCAGGTGCGCGGGCATCTCCGCCACCCGCACCGGACGCTTCGTGAGCCCCCGCGCCAGCTTCCCCTGCGCGTCGGAGTGCACCAGGACCGCGTCGACCCTGCGCAGCAGGCGCTTCATGAGCGGCTCGTCGTACGGCTTGCGCTCGTGCGGCAGGACGTTGTGGCACAGCGCGACCACGGGCGTCCGGCCGCGAAGACCGGCGAGTATCCCCAGGTAGGCGGGCACCTGGACCGGGCTCAGCACGACGAGCACGGCGAGGTCGCAGGCGCGGAGCGCGCGGCCGGTGCGCCACCAGCCGTCCGGCCGGCGCCAGTCGAGCGCGCGGCGGGTGCCGGGGAACGGCTCGCCCTCCGGGTCGGAGATCGTCTGCTGCCCGGGATACAGGAAGCCGGGGTACTGGGCCCGCCACGACTCGATGACGACGTCGTGCCCGGCGGCGGCGAGCCGGTGCGCCAGCTCGGTGGTGTGCTGGGCCCCGCCGCCCTTGTACGGGAAGGCCGGTCCGACTATCGCGATGCGCACGGGCGCGTCAGACGTCGCCGCGCGAGCGGACGATCAGGTCCGCGAGCAGCGCCAGCGATGCGATGATCAACCCCGTCACGAAGATCATGATGGTGTTGTTGGCGAAGTAGCCGAAGTGCACGACCATGTCGAACACGCCCTTGAGCAGGCCGATCACGATCAGCCACAGCGCGGGCGGCATCAGCACCTTCAGCGGGTTGAAGTACATCACCATCCGCAGCACCTGGAGGATGTAGCGGTAGGCGTCCTTCGTGAAGTGGAACTTGGACTTCCCGGCGCGCTTGGCGTAGTCGATCGGCATGTACCGGACGGGATGCTGGTTCGACAGGAACGCGATCGTGATCGTCGTGACGCAGGAGAACCCGGGCGGCAGCAGCCGCAGGTACGGCAGCGACACCTCGCGGCGGAACGCGCGCAGCCCCGAGTTCAGATCGGGGATCTTCGTGTTGGTGAGCCGCTCGGCGACCTTGCGGATGAACCACTTCGCGGGCACCCGCAGCGCCTTGTGCGTCCCCTCCTCGGTGGTGCGGGCCCCGACGACCTGGTCGACGGACGGGTCGGTGTCGAGGACGTCCACCAGCTCGGGGATGCGCTCGTTCGGGTAGGACATGTCGGCGTCGGTCCACACGACGATCTCGCCGCGGGCCTGCTGGGAGCCGATGCGGCGGACCGTCCCGGAACCGCTGTTGTGCTGGAACGCCATGACCCGCATGTTCGGGAAGCGGGGCGCGGCCTCCTCCAGCCGGGCGAGCGTCGCGTCGGTCGAGCAGTCGTCGACGGCCAGCAGCTCGTAGGTCTTGCCGCTCGCGTCCATCGCCGCGCAGATGCGCTCGACCTCGTCGATCACGTGGTCCTGCTCGTTGTAGCACGGCAGGACGATCGTGACGTGGACGGGCCCGTCCACCGGCCCGGCGGGCGCGGGAACGGCCACCGTCTCCGGCACGGGCTGGGTCGCGGTCGCAGACGCGGTCTCGGCCGCGGTCTCCGGCACGGTCTCGGCCACGGATTCGGGCGCGGGCTCGGTCTTCGGCTCGGCAGACTGTGTGCTCACGCAGCGCGAGGATACTCGCCCCGGCCGACCGCGACCGCTTTTCCCGCCGCGCGGGCGATTGACGCGGATCATTGTGGGGGGACGACCCCCCACGCCCCCCGGAACGACCCGGACGCCGGTCAACCGCGCGCGGGCTCGGCGATCCAGACGTCCATCGCGAGTCCCCACGTCCCGCCGGGCGGTCCGGTGAGGGACCGGCCGTCCTGGCGTGTCCGCACGTGGAGGACGTGTTCGGGCGTCCCGTACGGCGCGACCTGCTCCGCCTTCGCCGCCATGATCACCGGACGCCGCCCGGCCCGGTACGCCCCGGCGGCGACGCGGCGCACGTCGTCCGGCGACGCGCCGCCGGTCGTGCGCGCGGCGGGCACCCCGCACATGCCCCGGACGACCTGGAGGAACCGGTCCCCGGTCGACTGCTCCACCACGATCACGGAGCTGCGCGGCCTCAGCTTGTCGCACATCCCGCGGACGGCGCCGACCTCGTGCTGCTCCGTCCGCGTCACGAGGAACCCGGCGGACGTGATGACGATCGGGACGAGCATCAGCGCGACCCCGGCGACCGAGCCCGTCCGGACCACCCCCGGCCCGTAGCCGAGGCGCCGGACGCGCCGCGCCGCCCACGCCCCCGCGTACACGGTGAACAGGAGCAGCCCCGGGATGACGAGCCCGATCAGCCGCCGGGACGCCCACGGGTGGTCCGGCGTGATGCCCGGCCTGAGCAGCACCTGCACGGTCGTCCAGACGATGACGGCGTAGGGCGGCAGCCATTCCGGCGAGCGCCCGCGCAGCAGCCGCCGGACGATGAGCGCCGCGCCGAGCGTCGCGAACAGCACCGCCGGGATGCCGATGTACCAGGCGACCCACCACAGCGAGTGCTCCGAGTACTGGCGGGTGCCGTCCACCGCGAGGTGCTGGATGCGCTGCACCGTCTCGATGAAGCGGACGTTCATCTCGTCGTCGCGCGTCGCCGGTTCCCGCCGGACGGTCTGCACCAGCGGCCGCACCGCGAACCCGGCCATGACCAGCACGGTGAGGACGGCGGCGGCGCCGGGCAGGCGTCCGCGCGCGACCGCCGCGCCGAGGCGGCGCAGCCGGATGCCCGTCCGGGGCCGGCGCAGCAGCGCCACCATGACGACGGTCGCCACGACCACGGCGGCGGCGATGGCCAGCAGCGGATTCAGGGACGACCCGAGATACGACAGGTAGGGCCGCGACAGCGTGTAGCCCTCGACCAGACCGGCGCCCGCGCCGAGGAGCAGGCCGCCCGCCGTCCAGTAGCCGGTCCGCCGCCCGCGCGCCGCCCAGAACCCGGCGACGACCAGCACCGGGAGGACGTCGCGGAGCCCGTCGATGCGGACGAGCACGATGAGCCCCAGCGCGAGCCCGGCCAGGAACGCCTTCAGGTCGGCGACCCGGCCGCCGTCCCGCCGGACGTCGTGCAGCAGCGACAGCCCGCCGAGCAGCAGCACGATCGCGGGCAGCTCGCTGAACGTGCCGCGCGAGACGTAGAGCATCGGCAGCGTCAGCGCGAGCAGCAACGCCCCGGCGGGCGCCCACCGCGGCCCGACGAGCCGCGCGACCAGCCCGGCGAACGCGAGCACGCAGCACGCGCCGAGCAGCGGCGCCGCGAGCAGCATGCCGTGCGTGCCGCCGATCCAGCCGCCGAGCGCGAGCACCAGCGGGAACCCCGCCATGAACTGCGGGACGACCGCGCCGTCGTGCTGGTAGAACGCCGGGCTGTCGAAGTGCAGCGCCGGGTCGGGGCCGCCGAACGCCGACTGCCTGAGCGGGATGGGCAGCGACCCCTCGTCCTTCAGCCACGTCGCGAACTGGACGTAGGACGCCGGGTCGCGCCGGACGACGATCTGCTCCCCCGCCATCGCGATCTGGAGCACCAGGAACGCCACCGTGATCGCGAGGACGGCGGCGACCGGCCACCACGGCGCCGCGTCCCACTCCCGGCCCCACTCGCGGGTCCGCAGGCCGAGCCACAGCGCCACTCCCGCGACCGGCACGAACAGCGCGATCGCCGGGCCGGGCCGGAACACGCCCGCGAGCAGCAGCGGCAGCGCGACGGCGAGCCACGCCGCGACGAGCAGCGCCGGGGCGACGGTGACCCGCGCGAGCAGCCGTCCAGCGTTCATGAGTTCAGACCCCGTGCCCGTCCGTCCGATGGTGGTTCGTTCCGTGCGGAGCGTAGCGGCCCCGGCCGGGCGGTGGACCGCGGTCGATCATGCGGGCATACGCTCGGGTTCCATGAGCGCACACGCCGGGGACGCGACCGGGCCCGCCGAACTGCTGCGGCGGCGGGTCGCGGACGACCCGTCCAGCCCGTTCGTCACCTTCTACGACGACGCGGCGGGCGAGCGCGTCGAGCTGTCCGCGCGGACGTTCGACAACTGGGTCGCGAAGACGGCGAACTTCCTCGTGGACGGCCTCGCCGCCGAGCCGGGGACGCGGGCCGTGCTCGTCCTGCCGCCGCACTGGCAGACCGCCGTGTGGCTGATGGCCTGCTGGTCCGCCGGGATCGTCGTGCAACCCGTCGATCCCGACACCTTCCGCGACGGAACCACCGAACCGCCCCCGCCCTCCGAGCCGTACATCCTTGCGGCGGCACAGGAGGTGCTGGACGACGTGGTCGGGGACGAGGCGCTCGCGGGCGGAGCGGAGGAGGTCGTCGGACTGTCGCTGCACGCGCTCGGCGGCCCGCTCGCCGACTGCCCGCCCGGCGTCACCGACTACGCGGCGGAGGTCCGCAGTTACGGAGACAGGTTCGTCCCCGCACCGGACGTGACGCCGGAGGCCCCCGCGCTGAATGTGACAAACGCCACATTCAGCGGAGCGGACCTGGTCGCCGAGGCCCGCGCCGCCGCAGATAGATGGAAGCTGGACGCGCGCGACCGCCTCCTGGTTGACATGCCCTTCGCCACACTGAACGGGGTTCTGACCGGCTTGCTCGCACCACTAGCCTCAGGGGCTTCCGTCATAATCCAACGAAACTTCGACGAAGCCGTTCTGGATCGACGGCTCACCGTGGAGCATGTGACGGTGGTCGCCGGCCCGCTGGGACCGAATGCCGCATCCGAGTCCCCTCGCCGGCTCGCCTGACCTACGCTCTCCTTGCCCTGCCCACCCAGGACCCCGCCCCGCGTCCCGGACCACGGAGCCGATGAACAGCAACCCGATGTACATGGAGTACGTCGACGACGCCGATCCGCAGCCGACGGCGCCGCGACGCGGCTGGCGCATCCTCGGCTGGGTCTGCGTCGGACTGTCGGTGGTCATGGTGGCCGGCTCCCTCACCGCCTACGGCCTGTACCGCCAGGCGTTCGGGAACATCTCGCACGAGGACGTCAACGCCCAGCTCGGCCCGAACCGGCCGAAGAAGCTGAACAACGCGATGAACATCCTGCTGCTCGGGTCCGACACCCGTGAGGGCGCGAACGCCAAGTACGGCCGGTCGATGAAGAACGAGCCGCCCCGCTCGGACACGATGATCCTGCTGCACCTGTCCCCCGGCGGCGGCCAGGCGATGGGCATCAGCTTCCCGCGCGACCTGATGGTCCGGATGCCGTCCTGCAAGAGCCGCAAGGGCACGCAGATCCCGGCCCAGTCCCGCGCGCAGATCAACTCGGCGTTCACCAACGGCGGCGCGACCTGCGTCATCAAGACGATCGAGAGCATCTCCAACATCCGCGTCGACCACTTCATGCAGGTCGACTTCAACGGGTTCAAGTCCATCACGAACGCGGTCGGCGGCGTCCCGGTGTGCCTGCCGAAGGACGTCAACGACCCGAAGTCCAAGCTGAAGCTGAGCAGGGGCAGGCACGTCATCAAGGGCGAGACGGCCCTCGCGTACGTGCGCGTCCGGCACGGCCTCGGGGACGGCTCCGACACCGACCGCATCAAGCGCCAGCAGAAGTTCATGGGCGCCCTCGCCAGCAAGTCGATGAGCGCGGGCGTGCTGAGCAACCCGCGGAAGATGCTCGCCCTGATGAACGCGGTGACCAAGTCGCTCACCACCGACAAGGAGCTGACGCCGCAGGTCATGATGGACATCGGCCGCGAGATGCAGGGGATGTCCTCCGGCAAGCTGCGGTTCGTGACCGTCCCGTCCGGGCCCGACCCGCTCGACCCGAACCGGGTGGCGCTCACCGAGGCCGCGCAGCCGTTCTTCTCGGCCGTCCGCAACGACAAGACGGTGCCGAAGGAGCCCAAGCCGGGCAGCACGACCATCCCGCCGAGCCAGATCCGCGTGCGGGTCTACAACGGCAGCGGCATCGACGGCCAGGCCGGGCGCGTCGCCGACGACCTGGAGTCGCAGGGCTTCCAGGTCACGGTCGGCGGGAACGCGACCGCCGCGACGTCGGCGACCAAGGTGCTGTACGGTTCCGGGGCCGACCAGCAGGCCCAGTCGCTCGCCGCGCTCATCCCGAGCAAGCCCGCGCCGACCGCCCGCACCCGCGGCGGGACGCCCGGCGTCGTCGACCTCGTCGTCGGCAGCGACTGGACGAACCTGAAGAGCGCCGGCGGCGGCATCCCCAAGCAGCAGGGCGAGATCCGCGCGAACGACGACATCTGCAAGGAGACCTAGACCGGGCAGGCCATGACCTACACCACCGGGCCCTTCGGGGCCGAGCCGGCACCGCTCACCGACCGCCCGCTCACCGCGGACCCCGGCGTCCCCGCTCCCGCCGGGCCGCCGCTCGCCGAGGGCGGCCTCGCCGCAGGACCGTCCACCGACCCGTCGACGGGTCCGTCCACCGGCCCGTCCGCGGGCGAGGCGCCGCGGCCGCGCAAGGAACGCGACCCGTTCTTCGACAACGCCAAGTACTTCGCGATCCTCCTGGTGGTGGCGGGGCACTCGCTGGCCAACCTGCTGAACGTCCCGGTGGCCAAGGGCCTGTACATCTTCATCTACCTGTTCCACATGCCGCTGTTCATCGTGATCACCGGCTACTTCTCGCGGAACTGGACGTTCGCCGGCGGCAAGGCGCGCAAGCTCATCACCAACGTCGGCGTCCCGTACGTGGTGTTCGAGTTCGCCTACTCCATCTACGACTGGCTGGCCGGGCGCAACGAGCTGGAGATCAGCCTCCTGAACCCGTACTACCTGACGTGGTTCCTGATCGCGCTGTTCATGTGGCGGCTGTCCACGCCCGTCTGGCAGCAGATCCGCTGGCCGCTCGCCGTCGCGGTCGGGTTCGCGCTGCTGTCGTACATGAGCGACCTCGGCGGGACGTTCGACATCCACCGGGTCATCGGGCTGCTGCCGTTCTACGTCCTCGGGCTCACGCTGAAGCCCGTGCACTTCGAGCTGCTGAAGAAGCCGGTCGCGCGGCCGATCGGCGCGGTGGTGCTGCTCGCGGGGCTCGGCGGGACCTACCTCGTCATGAACCACATGTCGCGCAACTGGATCTTCTGGAAGGACGCGCACTTCGAGCTCGGCGTCGGCAACTTCTACGGGACGCTGATGCGGCTCGCCATGTTCGCCGCCGCGACCGTGTTCGTCGCCGCGTTCCTCGCGCTGATCCCGCGCCGCCGCCACTGGTTCACCAAGCTCGGCGCCTACACGCTGTACGCGTACCTGCTGCACGGGTTCGTCACCCGGCTGCTGAACTTCACGGGCTGGTGGCACGCCGACTGGATGCACACCGTCCCCGGCGTCTTCGTCGTGATCTGCGGCGCGCTCGTCGTCGGGACGGCGCTGTGCTCCAAGCCGGTCGTCCGGACGATGAGCTGGGCGCTGGAGCCCAAGATGACGTGGGTGTTCACCCCCCTGCGCCGTCCCGGCGCGTCGCGCTGAGCGGTGCGCCTCGGGCATCCGGCGGGCGGCGTCCGCGCGCGGGCACTAGAGTCGCCCATGCCTCCCCGTGAACGGCCGTTGAGCACCAACTGAAGCTTTCGGAGACATGACGGACACCCTTCCCCCACCGCGGAGCGCCGCCGCCACCGGCGTCGGCGTGGCGCCGGGCGCCGAGGCGGCGCCGCCGCCTCCCGGCCCCGGTCCGCGGCGCCGCGACCCGTACTTCGACAACGTCAAGTTCTTCCTCATCCTGCTGGTCGTCGTCGGCCACGTCTGGGAGGTGTTCCGCACCCGCAGCCTCGCGGCGGACGCGGCCTACAGCGTGGTCTACGGGTTCCACATGCCGGTGTTCGTGTTCGTCTCGGGCTACTTCTCCCGCGGCTTCATGCGCTCGACCGACAAATTCCGCGTCATTTTCCCGATGCTGATCGTGCCGTACGCGATTTTCAACGTCCTTTACCGTCTGCAGCTCGTCTGGCTGAACGGAAATGACTTCCGGCTGCACGAGATTTTCCGTCCGCAATTCCTGATGTGGTTCCTGGTGGCGCTGGTGCTGTGGCGGCTGAGCGCGCCGCTGTGGTCGCACCTGCGGTACCCGGTCACAGTGGCGGTCGCGCTGTGCCTGGTCGCGGGGAGCTGGAGCTTCAACTCCGACTCGACGCTGTGCCGGGCGGCGGCGCTGCTGCCGTTCTTCGTGCTCGGGCTGACCGTCCCGCCGGAGCGGGTCGCGGCGCTGCGCAGCCGCCCGTGGACGCGCTACGCGGGCGCTGCGCTGCTGGTCGTGGCGTTGCCGGTGGCCTACGTCTGGCAGCGCGGGGACGTCGTCCCGAAGATCGAGCACGGCGTCCTGCTGTGGAACCGGGGCTACGAGCACATGGGCTTCGGGGCGCTGGAGGGCATGGCGTACCGGCTGCTGGCGCTGGCGCTCGCGGTGGTGCTGGGCGCGGCGTTCCTCGCCGCCGTCCCGCGCGGACGCGCCTGGTACACCGAGCTCGGCACCCGGACGATGTACGTCTACCTGCTGCACGGCCTCGTCGTGAAGGGCCTCGACTACGGCGGCGTCCTCGACGCGGACTTCTACCGGACGCCGCTCGGCCTCGTCTCGGTGACGGTCGGCGCCCTCGCGCTCGGCACGGCGCTCGCCACCGTCCCGGTACAGCGGCTCACCCGGCGGGTCGTCGAACCCGACGGCCGCTGGCTGCTCAGGCCCGCGCATCGCCGCACATAAGATTTCCTAGCATCTGCGGGTATAGTCCTGATTCACCGAGCAGTCGATTGGTCAACGCGTGAGCAGTGATTACGGCATCTCCTTGAGCATCATCGTTCCCGTGCACAAAGTGCAGGGGTACATCCGCCAATGCCTCGATTCGATCCTCGACCCGGACCTGCCCAACCTTGAGGTCATCGCGGTCGACGACGCGTCCCCGGACGGCTGCGGAGAGATCCTCGACGAGTTCGCCGAAAGAGACTCCCGCGTCCGGGTGCGGCACCTCACCGAGAACGTCGGGCTGGGCCACGCCCGCAACATCGGCCTCGACATGGCGACCGGCGACTACGTCTGGTTCTTCGACAGCGACGACTACGCGACCGAGGGCGCCGTCCGCGCGATCCTCGACCGGCTGGACGAGACCCGCCCCGACGTGCTCATGTTCGACTACGCCCGCTCGTACTGGAACGGCAAGGTCAAGCGCAGCATCATCAACCACCTGTTCCGGGAGCCGCCCGCCCCGGACGTGTTCACGCTCGCCGACCGCCCGAGCCTGCTGGAGATGTTCACCTCGATCTGGAACCGGGCGATCCGCCGCGAGTTCATGATCGAGCACGGGCTCCGCTTCAACAGCGGCTACTACGAGGACGTCAGCATCACCTACCCCGTCCTCATGGCGGCCGAGCGGGTGAGCTTCCTCGACCGGGTCTGCTACGTCTACCGGCAGCGCCGCCGCGGCGCGATCACGAAGACGGCGAGCGCCAAGCACTTCGACGCGTTCGACCAGTACGACCGCATCTTCGCGTTCATGGATCAACTCGGCCCGCAGATGGACCAGTTCCGCCCGCTGATGTTCGACCGGACGATCTGGCACCTCCTCGTCATCATCGAGCGCGCCGACCGCGTCTACCCGTCGGAGAAGCAGCGCTTCTTCGCCGAGATGTCGAAGACCTACAACCGGTACAAGCCGCCGGGGCACGTCCCGCCGGACGACGACGCCCGCCTCGCCGACAAGCACCGGGCGATCGAGCGGAACGACTTCAAGGCGTGGGAGCGGCTCGCCTCGCCGCGGTTCACGGCCAAGGCGAAGAAGAGCGGGCGCAAGGTCCGCAAGCTGCAGCGGCAGGGCGTCGTCCGGTCCAAGCAGCTCGCGAAGGACCGCTACTACCAGCTCCGCCGCCGGATGCCCGTCGAGGACGACCTCGCCGTCTTCGCCGCGTACTGGTACCGCGGGTACGCCTGCAACCCGGCCGCGATCTACGAGAAGGTCCGCGAGCTGGCCCCGCACATCCGCTGCGTGTGGATCGTGAAGCCGGGCGCGCGCAAGACGATGCCGGAGGGCGTCGACTACGTGGTGTCCGGCTCCGCCGAGTACTACCGGACGATCGCCGCCGCGAAGTACTTCGTCAACAACGTCAACTTCCCCGACCACCTCGTGAAGCGGCCGGGGCAGGTGCACCTGGAGACGCAGCACGGCACGCCGCTGAAGAAGATGGGCCTCGACCAGATGGAGTACCCGGTCGGCGCCAACGACATGGACTTCAAGGCCCTGATCGAGCGCTCCGACCGGTGGGACTTCCTCGTCTCGTCCAACCCGCTGTCCAGCGAGGCGTGGGAGCGCGGCTTCCCGTGCCACTACGAGATGCTGGAGATCGGGTACCCGCGCAACGACCGGCTGGTCCGCGCCACCGAGGAGGAGCGGGCGCGGCTGCGCGACGAGCTCGGCCTCGCCGACGGCACGACCGCCGTCCTGTACGCGCCGACGCACCGCGACTACCAGCGCCACTACACCCCGATGTTCGACATCGGCCGCGTGGTGAGCCAGCTCGGCGACGACCACGTCCTGCTGCTGCGGGCGCACTACTACTACAAGCTCAAGGACATGGCGGCCGACATGGGCTGGCCCGAGGACCGGGTCATCGACGTGTCGGCGCACCCCTCCGTCGAGGACCTCGCGATCGCCTCCGACGCCCTGCTCACCGACTACTCGTCGATCATGTTCGACTACGCCAACCTCGGCAAGCCGATCGTGATCTACGCCAACGACTGGGAGACCTACAAGCTCACCCGGGGCGTGAACTTCGACCTTCCCGAGTTCCCGCCGGGCGTCGTCGCCTACACCGAGGCCGAACTGGTGGACGCGTTCGTGTCCCGCGCGCCGTGGAGCGACGCGGCGGGCAAGAACCTGGAGGCGTTCCGGGCGCGGTTCTGCCCGTGGGACGACGGCAACGCGGCCGAGCGCGCCGTGCGCCGCGTGTTCCTCGGCGAGAAGATCGCGAACCCGCCGCAATAGCGGCCAACGGGCCACGGGGCGCACCGCCCCGCAGTAACATCCGGTCAAGATCGGCAACTTCTGGACGAGGGCCTGCCCAGGTCCCGCCGCACCCGGCCGCACGGCGCCCGCCCCGCCGCGTCCGCCGCGCCGTCCCCGGGGTCCGGTCCGGGGCGCTTGGGTGGTCCCCGCAGAGAAGCCGTCCGGCACGCCGCCGGGGCGGCCGAGTATCGAAGGAGTGGGTCGGTTGTCCGCCAGCAGGATCAGCGTCATCGTGCTCGCGCACGGCGCCGGGGAGCGTCTCGGCGACGCCCTGGAGTCCATCGCGGCCCAGACGTTCCGCGACCTGGAGGTCCTGGTCGTGGACGACGGCACCGGCACCGCCGCGCAGGCGGCCCTGCCCGACGACCGGTTCCGGCTCGTCCGGCGCGGGGCGCCGAGCCGCGGCGCGGCCCGCGACCTCGGCGTCGCCGCGAGCGCCGGGGAGTTCCTGCTGTTCAACGACGACGGCAACCCGATGCCGCCGGACGCGATCGCCGCGCTCGTCACCGCGCTTGAGGCGTCCGGCTCCGACCTCGCCGTCGGCCCGGACGCGACCCGCAAGTGGACGGGCCAGGTGTCGGAGTGGAAGCCGCGCGGCACCGCCCCGGCCCCGGCGGCGGGCACCGACCTGCGCCGCACCCCCGAGCTGCTGGGCGACCGCCGGATCGGCGGGGCGCTGCTGCGCCGCTCGTTCTGGGACGCGGCGGCGCTGGAGTTCCCCGACGTCAACCGGTATGACGACCTGCCGGTCAAGGTGCGGGCGCTGCACCTGGCGAAGGCCGTGGACGTCGTGCCGGACGTCGTCCTGCACCGCCGGGCGGCGCGCTGGCCGGTCACGACCGAGCCGCAGGAGATCGCGGACGGCTTCGGCGCCGCGAACCTCGTGACGACGTGGGTCGCCGAGCGCGGCGACGTGAAGGAGCTGCGGCGGTTGCAGCTCGCGCTGGTCTCGACCGAGCTGCGGATGTTCCTGGACGCCCTGCCCGACCTGTCCGGCGAGGAGCGGGAGCAGGTCGTCGCGCAGGCCGCCGCGTACGCCAAGGGCGTGTCGCCGAAGGTGTTCGCGGAGACGGCCGCGCTGACCCGGCTGAAGTGGCACCTGGCGGAGTCGGGCCACACGATGGAGCTCGTGAAGGTCGTCCGGTACGAGCGGGGCAAGTCGTCGCCGTCGATCGTCCGGGACCCGGTGCGCCGCTACGTCGTCTACCCGTACTGGAAGGACACCAAGCTCGGCGTGCCGCGCGAGGTGTACCGGGCGCGCGACGAGGTGAAGATGCGCGGCCGGGCGCACGCGGTGCGCTGGGACGGCGACCGCCTCGTCGTCACCGGCGAGGCCTACATCAACTCGGTCAGCTCGCGCCGCCGCTGGACGTCGATCAAGACGGTGACGCTGCGCAACGGCCGCCGCAAGATCGTCATGAAGGCGCGGCAGACGCCGAAGCCGGGCAAGTCGTCCGGCGGCTGGACGGGGTTCGAGTTCGCGCTGGAGGCGGCGAAGCTGAAGGAGCGCGGCGAGTGGGCCGAGGGCGTCTGGGAGGTGCACGCCTCGGTGCTGAACTCGGGCGTGTTCCGGCAGGGCCCGGTCCGCGGCGGCGGCTCCGGCACGGGCGCGCACCCGCCGTACCGGTACGTGGCCGACGACGTGCGGATCGTCCCGAAGGTCGTGGACGAGCGCCTGGTCGTCGAGGTCGAGCGGGTCAGGGCGAAGGCGACGGCGCTGACCTGGGACGACGACACCCTCCTCGTGGAGGTCGAGGCGTCCGGCAAGCCGCCCGCCGAGGTCGTGCTGACGCTGGGCGACGCGCGGGTGCCGGTGCCGGTGAAGGCCCGGTCCGGCGGCTGGACGGCCGAGATCGACCCGGCCGCGCTCGACGCGGAGATCGACCCGGACTCGATCGACGACACCCGCGACTGGACGCTGTCCGCCGACGGCAGGCGGCTCGTCCTCGCCGAGGGCGTCGAGGAGGCGCGCCGCACGTTCGGCGCGCTGGAGGTCGCCACCGGCCGCGACCCGAGCGGGTACGTGCGGGTGCGGCGGACGACGACGCGCCTGTCGGTGGAGAGCTGCGTGTGGCGTCCGGACGGGACGCTGTCGCTGTCGGCGACGCACCCGGCGCACTCGTCCGGGCAGATCGTGGTGCGCAGCCGGGGGCGCCGCAAGGAGTACGCGTTCGACCTCGTCCAGGACGAGTCCGGCACGCTGCGGGCGGACGTCCCGGCGGCGGCGGTGCCGGGCGTCGCGGGCGTGCTGCCGCTGCGGCCCGGCCGCTGGGACCTGCTGTTCCGGCCGCCCGGCGAGGGCGAGCGGGCGCTGACCGTCCGGCTGACGGAGGCGGCGCAGCGGGCGCTGCCCGGCCCGCTTGAGGTGGCGCGGCGCGGCTACGAGCTGGAGGCCAAGGACGGCCGGCTCGTCGTCGCCGTCACCGGGGACGTGTCGAGCGAGGAGAAGAGCGCGGGCGCGAAGTACCGCGAGGAGGCGCGCCGCCGGGTCGCCCGCGACGGGCTCCGCGACGCGGTCCTGTTCTCCTGCTTCAACGGGCGGCAGTACTCCGACAGCCCGAAGGCGATCCACGAGGAGCTGCTGCGCCGCGGCGCCGACCTGGAGCAGCTCTGGGTCGTCAACGACGCGCAGGCCGAGCTGCCGGACACGCTGAAGGCCGTCCGGCTGAACGGCAAGGAGTGGCAGGAGGCGGTGACGACGTCGAAGTACATCGTCACCAACCACCGGCTCGGCGACTGGTTCCAGCGGCACCCGGACCAGGTCGTCCTGCAGACGTGGCACGGCACGCCGCTGAAGAAGATCGGCCGGGACGTCAAGGAGGTCCACTTCGCGTACGCGCCGGGGATGAAGTCGGCGCTGCAGAGCAAGGACAAGCCGGCCGGTCCGGCGGTGCCGGAGTGGAGCCACCTGCTGTCGCCGAACCCGTTCAGCACGGAGATCTTCCGCCGCGCGTTCGCGTTCAAGGGCGAGATGCTGGAGGTCGGGTACCCGCGCAACGACCTGCTGCACAGCCCGGACGCCGACGAGGTGGCCCGGTCGGTGCGGCGGCGGCTCGGCATCCCGGACGGCAAGCGGGTCATCCTGTACGCGCCGACCTGGCGGGACGACCAGTACTACAGCCGGGGCCGCTACAAGCACGACATGCGCCTCGACCTGGACCGCGCCCGGAACGCCCTGGGCGACGACCACGTCCTGCTGGTCCGGCTGCACAGCAACGTGGTGGACGGCGTCCCCGAGGACCCGGACGGCTTCGTCCGCGACCTGTCGCTGTACCCGGACATCACCGAGCTGTACCTGATCTCCGACCTCATGGTGAGCGACTACTCGTCGGTGATGTTCGACTACGCGAACACGCGGCGGCCGATGCTGTTCTTCACCTACGACCTCGCCGACTACCGGGACCGGCTGCGCGGCTTCTACTTCGACTTCGAGGCCGAGGCGCCGGGGCCGCTGGTGGAGACCTCCGACGAGCTGATCGAGGCGATCCGCCACGTCGACGACGCGACCGCCGGGCACAAGGACCGCTACGCCGAGTTCGTGGACCGGTTCTGCCCGCTGGACGACGGCCACGCCGCGGCCCGCACCGTCGACCGCGTCTTCGGCCCGTCCGCCTGAACCGACTCCGCTCGCACGCCGAAACCACCCCGGCCGACTGAGGCCACCGGGACGGTTCCGGCGCGCGAGCGGTGTGATGCCGTTGATAAACTTCGCGCCTGGAATGCGTGGTTTTTGGGGGAAAGGCACGGTCCTTGGACGCGGTGGCGAACCATTGCAGGGTCGGCGTCGACGACCACCTGCACATCCGCTGGCGGGATCCGGTACCCGACGGTGACCGCGTCGTCCTGCGCAAGGGCGCGTCCCCCGGCACGCGGGTGGAGACCGTCCGCGGCGACCGGCGCTCGGTGAAGCTGCCGCTCGCCGGGCTCGCGCCCGGCAAGTGGGACGTCCGGGTCGAGTCGCGCGGCGCCGACCGCCCGCTGCTGACCGACGACCCCGGCTTCTCGTTCGACGAGCTGCGCGACTACGCGGCGGGCGCCCGCGACCGGACGGTCCGGGTCGTCCGCGCGGCGGACGGGATCGTCCGTCTCGTCGTCCGGGAGGTGACCCCGCACGCCGAGGTCGAGGCCGTGGACCCGCGCGACGGCGAGATCAGGTTCGAGGGACGGCTCGCCTACGCGGGCCCGCGCCCCGGCGCGGCCGCCCGGCTCGTCGCCGTCGCCCGCGACACCGAGGTCACGCTCACCTGGGACGCCCGCCTCGACGGCATCGACTACCGCACCGCCCTCCAGGTGGACGACCTCGCCGCGGCAGAGCCCGCGCTGTGGGACCTGTGGCTCGACGTCGGCCCGGCGGACGCGCCCGACGTGCACGCCCGGCTCGCGTCCCGGCTGGACGACGCGCCCGGCAAGCGCGGCAAGCTGTCCTACCCCCGGCAGACCACCGTGGTCGACGGGCGGGAGTTCGCCGTCCGGCCCTACTACACGCCGTGGGACAACCTGTCGGTCGCCTGCCGCCCGGTGGGGGACGGCGCCCAGTGAGGATCACCTTCCTGCTGCTGGACGCGTTCACCATCGACGGCACCGTGCGCAGCACCTTCACCCTCGCCGACGAGCTGGCCCTCCGCCACGACGTCGAGATCGTCAGCGTGCTGCGGGACGCGGACCGCCCGGTGTTCCCGCTGTCGGACCGGGTCGAGCTGCGCTCCCTGGTCGACCTGCGCCCGGACGCGAAGGTCCCGTGGCCGAACACCGCGCGCGCCGAGCGGCTGATGCCGGAGCCGTCCGCGCTCGTCCACCCGGAGGAGCGCTGCTACGACAAGTTCTCCGCGTGGACGGACGACCGGATCACCCGCTTCCTGCGCCGTCCGCACACGGACGTGCTGGTCACGACCCGCGCGGGGCTGAACATCGCGGCGGCGCGGTTCGTCCCGCGCCGGGTCGTCGTGATCGGGCAGGAGCACCTCCAGCTCGGCATCCACGCGGACGGGATCCGCGCCGAGATCGAGGAGTGGTACCCGAAGCTCGACGCGCTCACCAGCCTCACCAACGCCGACCGCGCCGACTACGAGGCCCTCCTCCCGGACGGCTCGTGCCCCGTCTACACGATCGGGAACGGCCTGCCGCGCAGGCTCTACCCGCTGTCCCGGCAGGACAACCGGCTCGTCGTCGCCGCCGGGCGGATGGTCTGGATCAAGGGCTACGACCTGCTGATCGGCGCGTTCGCGAAGGTCGTGGAGAAGCACCCGGAGTGGCGGCTGCGGATCTACGGGCAGGGCGTCCGGCACGACGAGCTGCTCCGCAAGGCGACCCGGCTCGGGCTGCACAACAACGTCCTGCTGATGGAGCCGACCGACGACATGGAGGGCGAGCTCGCGAAGGCGTCGATCCTCGCGATGTCGTCGCGGGCCGAGCCGTTCGGCATGACGATCATCGAGGCGTTCGCGTGCGGGCTGCCGGTCGTCGGGTTCGACTGCCCGCGCGGCCCCCGCGAGATCATC
Source organism: Actinomadura chibensis NBRC 106107 (assembly GCF_001552135.1). GTDB lineage: Bacteria > Actinomycetota > Actinomycetes > Streptosporangiales > Streptosporangiaceae > Spirillospora > Spirillospora chibensis. Next base: position 46,905 of record NZ_BCQP01000063.1, read on the forward strand.
ACCGAGGGGCACGACGGGCTGCTCGTCCCGCCGGAGGACGCCGACGCGCTCGCCGAGACGCTGATCAAGCTGATCGACGACGAGGAGCTGCGGCGCCGGATGGCGGCGAACGCCCGCGCGTCCGCGGAGCGCTTCGGCATCGCCGGGGTGGCGGAGCGCTGGGAGCAGATGATCGCCGAGCTGCGGCGACGCCCCCGCCGCGCCACCGGACGCCACTAGCACCCGCCGCCGAACGCCGCCCGACGGCACGGTCACGACTCGGAGACAATGACCGGATCATGTTCCGGGCAGCCGATACCATCGGACCGCTTCCGACGACGAGAGGACCCATCCATGGCGCACTTCACGCTCGACGACGTTCGGCAACGGACGTACAAGGCGCGTGACGCCTGGTGGACGGTCCTCCTCGTGGACCCGCTCGCGTCCCGGCTGGTGAAGTTCACCGCCAACCGGACGCGGATCACGCCGAACCAGCTCACCGTCGGCGCGCTGGTCCTCGGGCTCGCGGCGGGCGGCTGCTTCGCGGTGGCGTCCTGGCCGTGGCTGCTCGCGGGGGCGCTGCTGTACCACCTGTCGTTCACCCTCGACTGCATGGACGGCAAGATCGCCCGGTTGAAGGGCACCGGCTCGGTGTTCGGCGCGTGGCTCGACTACATCTTCGACCGCGTCCGCGTCCTCGCCTGCGCGATCGCGCTGATGGGCGGCCAGTACCACGCCACCCACAACACGGCCTACATCTGGACGGCGCTCGCCGTCGTCTTCCTCGACATGCTCCGCTACATGGACGCCCTGGAGATCTACAAGGTGCGCACGCAGATGCGCACCACCCTCCAGGCCGCCCGCCACGAGGCCGACTCGCTGGAGCTCGCCGCCCAGCGCGCAAACGGCGAGGCCGTCGACGAGGACCTGCTGTCCGCCGCGGGCGCCATCGCCGACGACCCCGAGGCCGACATGGAGAACCGCGTCGTCGGCGACGACCCCGCCAACGCGGCCAACGCCGCCCTCCAGCAGGGCTTCAACGAGCGGTTCCCCTGGTACGCGCGGATCCGCCCGTTCCTCACCGCGACCCGCATCCGCCCGCACCTGATCAGCGGGATCGAGTTCCAGATGGGCGTCTTCATCGTCGCGCCGATCGCCGCCGCCGTCGTCTCCGGGGCCGTCATCCCGGTCGTGATCCTGAGCGCCGCCGGGATGCTCGCCTTCGAGCTGATCATCATCTACAAGTTCTGGCTGTCGACCCGCGACTACAGCCGCACCATGGCCAAGCTCGACGCCCGCATCGCCGCGCACCGCGACGAGGCCCCCGCCGCCGAGTACCAGCGGGCGGGCGCCGCCACCAGCACCGGCTGACCCGCCCGGCCCGGCAGGGCCCGTCGGGTGACCGGATCCTGACAGGGAGGTGAACGGCTCGGGCGTCCCGGCCGTCCCACTCACGCCCCCCGCCCTGGCTCGGTCAGCCGATGACGGGAGGCCCTCATGTACCCACCGCCCCCACCCCCGCCGCCGCGGCGGCAGCGGAACGGGATTCCGGCGCTCGCCGTCGTGGTGATCACCGCGGCGGGCCTGCTGCTCGGCTGCGCCGTGGGCGCCGGGATCGCCGGGTCCGGGTCCGAGTCCGGGACGGCCAAGCCCGCGGGCGCGCCGTCGCCGGTCGAGGCGACGGTGACCGTGACGGCCACGACGACGGCGGAGCCGGTCGAGGCGAGCCCGCCGCCGGCGCCGACCGCGCCGCCGACGCCGCGCAGGACGCACCGGCCGACCCCGAGGCCCAAGCCGAAGAGGACGGCGGCGCCCGCGCCGCGCACCGACCCGCGCTTCCCGACCTGCACGGCCGCGAAGCGCGCCGGGTACGGCCACTACAGGCGGGGCGTCGACCCGGAGTACGGCTGGTACGAGGACCGGGACGGCGACGGCGTCGTCTGCGAGTGACCCCCGGTCAGGTGGTGCTCAGCAGGTCCGTCCAGCGGGCGCAGACCTCGGCGAGGCCGTAGGCGGACGTCACCTGGGTGCGGGCGAGCCGCCGCTCGTCCTCCCAGCGGCCCTCGGCGACGGTCGCGGCGATCGCGGCCGCCATGTCGAACGGCGTCTCGTGGATCCAGCGGCGGTCGTAGATCGTCTCGGCGCCGGGCCAGGGCAGCAGCGCGGGCACCGCGCCCGCCGCCATGCCCTCGGCCGGGGCGAGGTGGAAGCTCTCGTCGTCGCTCGTCGACAGGACGAACCCGATGCGGCGCAGCCACGCGGCCACGTCCCGCCCGTAGGAGTCGAAGACGACGCCGCCGGACAGGAGCGAGGAGCGGCGGATGCGGCGGAACACCTTCTCGTAGTGCTCGCGCTCTTCGTCCTTCTGCCAGATCCACCAGTATTCCCAGGGCAGCTTCGACTTGACGAAGAGGGTGAAGCGCGGGTCGTCGCGGCGCAGCTCCTCCAGGACGTCCAGGGCCAGGTCGAGCCGCTTCCGGGACGGCGCGATGCCGATCATCCCGAGGTGGTGCTCGGCGCCGGGGAGCTTCGCGCGGTCGAGCTGCGCGTCGTCCACCCAGTTCGGGACGGTGACGACCTTGTCCGCGGGCCACCCGGTGATCTCGCGGGTCAGCGCGTTGTAGTGCGGGCTGACGCAGACGACGTCGTCCACGGCGTCGATGTCGAGGCTCTTCGGCCACCCGGCGTACAGCTCGAACCGGTGCAGCCGGACGACCAGCCGCTGCCCGGGGCGCTTCCGCTCGGAGTACCAGAGCGCGTTCGGCCCGCACCATTCGCAGACGACGACGTCCGCCCAGTCGGCCAGTTCCTGGCTGCGCCTCTCGTTGTGCGCCTTCAGCGCCGACCAGTGGTCGACCTGGACCTCCATGTCCGGGCGCGAGCGCAGGTAGTCGAGCAGCGCCGTGAAGAACTTCAGGTCGTGGCCCGCGACGCCCACCCGCAGCGGACGGCCCTTGACGGAGAGGACCCGGTCGGACGGTTCGGGGAACGCCTGCGCGAGGTAGGTGCGCAGGCGTCCGGCGGCGGCCTCCAGCGTGAACAGCGCGGCGGCGGCGCGGCAGCGCTCGACGGCGAGGGTGAACACGTCGGAGTTCTTGCCGATGAGCGTCAGCGCGTCGAGGACGTCGTCCTCGGTCGCGGCGAACAGCGGGTAGTCGGTGCCGAGCAGCCGCTCGTGCATGGGCGTCCGGTTGAGGACGACGGGGACGCCGAGCGTCCCGCACTCCAGCACCTTCGTGGACAGTTCGAGGCTCGCGTCCATGGACGGGTCCCGCCACGACAGGCCGACGTCGCAGGCCGCGGTGAGCCGCATCGCCTCGGCGCGCGGATGCCCGCCGTGCCAGACGACGCCCTGCCCGGTCTCCAGCGCGGTCCGCATCCGGGTCGCGAACCCCGGATCGGCGGGGTCGTTGTGGATCTTGTCGCCGATCATGTGCAGCTCGGCGTCCACCCCGCGGATGGCGAGCAGGCGCGGCAGCGACGTCATCTCGTAGGTGTTCCAGCGCGGCGCGAACTTGCCGCTGTAGGCGAGCCGCAGCTCGCGGCGTCCGGGCGGGCCGTCCGGACGGGGTTCGAGGCCGTCCGGGAGCACCACGACCGGCGGGAAGAGGACGCTCTTCCCGGCCGTCGCGGGCACCGCGCCCTCCAGGAACCCGCGCAGCTCCTCGGTCTGGCAGAGCAGCACGCGGGACGCGTCCGCGATCCGCCGCAGCTCGGCCTTCGCCGACGCGGCGAACTCGGCGGCCGACTGCGGGACGTCGGTGAGGTAGGTCCAGAGCCGTCCGGCGAGCGAGCTGCCCGACAGGTTGCCCGCGACGCGGCGTCCCCGGATCACGACGAGGTCGTACGGCTCGGCCTCGGCGTCGATCCGGGTCAGCATGATGGCGGCCTGCCGTGCGGGCATGGCGCCGTCCCCCTCGAACAGCCCCTCCTCGTGCGGGCTGCGGACGGTGACGCCGGGCAGGGCGCGGAGCGGGTCGACGAGGCGGCCGGTCCGGACGGGCGCCTTCAGGACCAGGGTCACCTCGCAGCCGGCGCGGGCGAGGGCCTGGACCATGCCCTGAGCCCAGATCGCGGACCCGTCGATGATGTTGAGATCGACGTCGCCGTAGACGAGGGCGCGTGGTCGCAAGGTGTGTCCTTTCAACGAGCGGGTTCCAAGAGCCCCGCGAGACGGCTGGAAGCGGTGACGGGATCCGTCACGGTCGCGTCCCAGCTCAGGCAGGCGAGCGTGGCGGGCGCGGGCGGCCCCTCCCGGGGCGCCCACAGGACGAGCGGGAGCGAGCGGGCGGCGGCGATCCGGCGGATCTCGTGGAGCGCGAGGTCGCGGTCGTACATGCCGGGGACGCCCAGGTACGCCCACGCGCCGCCGGGCTCCCCGGCCGCCGCGTCCACGACGAGCATGTCCACGTCGGCGGTCTGGAGCGCGATCGCGGCGTCGTGCGGGTAGAGCGGGACGACCTTCGCCTGCTCCCCGAGCAGCGCGGCCGTCCGGTCGCCGAGCACGCCCGCGATGATCAGCCGGTCGCAGGGCCCGGCGACCAGGAGCCGGTTCTCCGGCCGGTCGACGCGGTCCACCGGGACGCCCTGGTCCGCCGCCCGCGCGGGCGCGGACGCGGGCGCGTTCCGCTTGCGCCAGAGCCGGTACAGGTCCTTCGGCAGCCGCTTGCCGCGCTTCGGGTTGCGCGCCGCGCCCGCGACGAGCCGGCCGAACTGCACGGCCGTCGACGCCTCCAGCGCGGCGAGCCGCCGCTCCAGCTCGGCGAGCCGCTCCTCGCGCTCGCGCAGCCGCGCCCGCAGCCGTCCGAGCTGCTGGTACGCCTTCGCGTTCCGGCTGTCCTCACTCACCCAGGTACTCCATGATCACATCTGCGATGCGGGGGCCGGCGTGGCCGTCCCACAGCGGCGGCCTGCGCTCCCCCGCCCGCGCGCCCGACTCCAGGACCTTGCGCACTCCCGGCACGAGCTCCTCGAACGTCACCAGGCGGTTCGTGCCGTGCGTGATGGTGATCGGCCGCTCGGTGTTCGGCCGGACGGTCAGGCACGGCACGCCGAGGATCGTCGTCTCCTCCTGGAGGCCCCCCGAGTCCGTGACGACCGCCGCCGCCCCCCGCACGGCCGCGATGAAGTCGATGTACCCAAGCGGATCGAGAATGTGCACGCGGTCGTGCGCGTCCAGCCCGGCGGCGAGCAGGTTGGCCCGGCCGCGCGGGTGCACCGGGATCACCAGGTCGGCGAGGTCGGCCACGCCGTGCAGCCGCCGGACGAGCGCCGCCGCCGTGTCCGGCTCGTCGACGTTCGCCGGACGGTGCATCGTCGCGAGGACGTACCGCTCCGGCAGCCCGTGCTCCGCCCGCACCCGCTCGGTGTCGAACGCGTCGAGGTTCGCCAGCAGCGTGTCGATCATCGGGTTGCCGACGAAGTGGGCGCGCGACACCGGGACGCCCTCGTTCGCCAGGTGCCCGACCGCCTCCGGGCTCGTGACGAGGCAGAGCGCGGAGAGCTGGTCGGTGAGGCGGCGGTTGACCTCCTCGGGCATCGTCATGTCGAAGCTGCGCAGCCCGGCCTCCACGTGGGCCACCGGGATGTGGAGCTTCGCCGCGACCAGCGCGGCGGCGATCGTCGAGTTCACGTCGCCGTACACGATGACGAGGGCGGGTGAACGCCCGATGAACTCCCGCTCCAGGCCGATCATGAGCGCGGCGGTCTGCTCGGCGTGCCCGCCCGAGCCGACGCCGAGGTTCACGTCCGGCTCCGGCAGCCCCAGCTCGTCGAAGAAGATCTCCGACATCCGGGCGTCGTAGTGCTGGCCGGTGTGGACCACGGCCTGCTCGGCGCCCGCCGCCCGCAGCGCGCCGATCACCGGCGCCGCCTTGACGAAGTTCGGCCGCGCCCCGAGGACGTGCACGATGGGTCCCAACACAATTTCCCTTCTGTTCATCGGGGTTGCCTACGCTCGCCCGCCGTGCCCACAAAAAAGCCCGTCTACCTGGCAGGACTCGCCTGGCGGCAGCTCCGGGACGATCCCGGCCGCGCCGCTCGACTGGCCGTCCGGCTGCTGGCCCGCGCGCCGTTCGGCGGGCGGCTGCGCAAATCCCGGCTCGCCGTCCCGAGACCGCGGGACGTCCGCCGCGAGAGCGCCGACCTGCGCCGCCTGCTGGACCGCGCGCCGTCCGCCCCGGCGCGGGAGCGGACGCCCGCGCGGCCCGTCGAAGGCGTCCTGCAGTTCGTGACCAACGCTCTGCCCTGCACGAACGCGGGTTACACCGTCCGGACGCACCGGATCGCGCTGGCCCAGCGCGACATGGGCTTCGACCCGCACGTGGTGACGCGGCTCGGATATCCGCTGAACCAGGGCGTCGGCGACGCGCGGCCGCGCGTCGAGGTCGACGGGCTCGCCTACCACCGGCTGCTGCCGTGGTGGCCCGCCGCCGACCCGGTCCGGGCCGTCGCGAAGAGCGCCGACCTCGCCGGGCCGCTGGTCGAGGAGCTGCGGCCGTCCGTCCTGCACGCGGTCAGCAACCACCTGAACGCGGCGGTGGCGCTGGAGGTCGGCCGCCGCCACGGGCTGCCCGTCGTCTACGAGGTGCGCGGATTCCTGGAGGATTCCTGGCTGTCGCGCGACCCTTCGCACAGCGAGTCCGACGACTTCTACCGGCTGACCCGGGAGCTGGAGACCCGCCGCATGACCGAGGCGGACGCGGTCGTGACGCTCGGCGAGGCGATGCGGGCGGAGATCGCGTCCCGCGGCGTCCCGATGGAGAAGATCTTCACCGTCCCGAACGGGGTGGACGAGGCGTTCCTCGAACCGCTGCCGGACCCCGGCGGGCTGCGCGCCCGGCTCGGCATCCGCGACGACGCCACCGTCGTCGGGCTCACGTCGTCGTTCTACGGCTACGAGGGCATCGACACGCTGATCGACGCCGCGGCGCTGCTGCGCGATAAGGGTGCGCCCGTAACCCTGCTGCTCGTCGGCGACGGCCCGGAGCGCGGCGCGCTCGAACGGCGCGCCGCCGGGCACGGCGTTCACGCCGTGTTCACCGGGCGGGTGCCGATGGAGTCCGTTCGCCGATTCCACGCCGTCCTCGATGTGTTCGCGGTTCCGCGCCGCGCGGACCGGGTGTGCCAACTGGTGACGCCTCTGAAGCCGATCGAGGCGATGGCCGGGGGAATCCCCGTCATAGCCAGTGATGTCAGGGCACTTCGCGAAATCGTGGAACCGGGCGTGACCGGCGAGTTAACAGTTCCGGAAGACCCGGAAGCATGGGCGAATTGTCTGGAAGACCTGGCTTACAGTCCCGAAAGAAGGCAGAAAATCGGGCGGTCGGCCCGGGAATGGGTCCGCGCGGAACGCACTTGGCGGGCCGTGGCGGAGCGATATCGGGCCGCGTACGCCATCACATAAATCGCTGCGAAGGGAGCCACCGGCGTGGATCTGGTGGTCATCGGACTCGGCTACGTGGGACTGCCGCTCGTGCGCGAGGCGAGCCGGGCCGGCCTTCGGGTCGCCGGGCTCGACCGCGACGCGCGCGTGGTCGCCGGGCTCAAGGCCGGGCTGTCGCACATCGACGACGTCTCGCCCGCCGAGATCGAGGAGATGCTGGAGGCCGGGTTCGTCCCGAGCCTGCAGGAGGACGTCCTGGACGGCGCCCGCACCGTGGTGATCTGCGTGCCGACGCCGCTGTCCCCGGAGGGCGGACCCGACCTCACCGCGGTGCGCGGCGCGTCCGAGACGGTCGCCCGGCACCTGGAGCCGGGGACGCTCGTGGTGCTGGAGTCGACCACCTACCCGGGCACGACGGAGGAGGTCGTCCGGCCGATCCTGGAGACGTCCGGGCTGGTCGCCGGGGAGGAGTTCCACCTGGCGTTCTCCCCGGAGCGGATCGACCCGGGCAACCCGGTCTACGGCGTGCGCAACACGCCGAAGATCGTCGGCGGGCTCGAACCGTGCTGCGCGTCGGCCGCGTCGGCGTTCTACGGCAAGTTCGTCGAGCGGGTCGTGGAGGCCAAGGGCACCCGCGAGGCCGAGATGGCGAAGCTCCTGGAGAACACCTACCGGCACGTCAACATCGCGCTGGTCAACGAGATGGCCGTGTTCTGCAACGAGCTCGGCATCGACCTGTGGGACGCGATCGACTGCGCCGCCACCAAGCCGTTCGGGTTCCAGGCGTTCCGCCCGGGGCCGGGCGTCGGCGGGCACTGCATCCCGATCGACCCGAACTACCTGTCGTACAAGGTCCGGTCGCTGGGCTACCCGTTCCGGTTCGTGGAGCTGGCCCAGGAGATCAACGACCGGATGCCGCGGTACGTCGCGGAGCGCGCGCAGCAGCTCCTCAACCGGGAGGGGCGGGCGCTGAAGGACGCGAAGGTCCTGCTCCTCGGCGTCACCTACAAGGCCGACATCGCCGACCAGCGCGAGTCGCCCGCCCGTCCGGTGGCGCGGCGGCTGGCGAGGCTCGGCGCCGACCTGTCGTTCCACGACCCGTTCGTCACGTCCTGGGACGTGGACGGGGAGGCGGTCCGCAACGCGGGCGCCGACCTGCCCGCGGCGCTGGCCGCGGCGGACCTCGCGATCGTGCTGGCCGGGCACGCGGCCTACGACCCGGCGACGCTGACCCGGCACGCGCGGCTGCTGTTCGACACCCGCGGCCGGACGCGGGACGCCAAGAGCGACGCCGTCGAGCTTCTCTAGCGCGGTGGCCGCGTCGGCTCCCGGTGGCCCTCCTATCACGGGGGGTGCAATCGCCCGGCGTCGTCCACGCCATGGACGACGGGAATTCATCGGCGATTTCCATCCGGGTCCAAGACTCGGCGGGAGGGGACGATGATTCCGAATCACGCGGAGTGGGTGAGAATGCGGGTCTGTGTTTGCACCGTGGTGCACCATCCCGAAGACGCGCGCATTCTGCACCGGCAGATACGCGCCCTGCTCGACGCCGGCCACGAGGTCACGTATATCGCTCCGTTCCGAGCCTGCAACGTGACCCCGTGGCGGGAGATCAGCCCGGTGGACATCCCGCGCGCGACGGGGCGGCGCCGGTTCCGCGCCCTGCGCGCCGCGCACCGCGCGCTGGCCGAGCACGCCGCCTACGCCGACGTGATCCTGCTGCACGACCCGGAACTGCTCGTGTCCCTGCCCCGCGAGGTGGCCCGCCGGACGGTCGTCTGGGACGTCCACGAGGACACCGCCGCCGCGCTCAGCGCCAAGGGCTGGCTGCCGGGCCCGGCGCGCCCGCTGCTGCGCCCGGCCGTGCACCGGCTGGAGAGGCGCACCGAGCGCAGGCACCGGCTGCTGCTCGCCGAGGAGGGCTACCGGGAGCGGTTCGGCCGCGAGCACCCGGTGGTGCCGAACACCACCTACGTGCCGGACCGGCGGCCGCAGGAGCCGGACGGCCGCCGCGCCGTGTACGTCGGGCAGCTGTCCCGGGCGCGCGGCGCGCTCGACATGATCGAGATGGCCCGGCCGCTGGCCGCCGAGGGCGTGCTGGTCGAGCTGATCGGCGCGGCGGACGTCGACGTCCGGGACGCGCTCCGGGCCGCGCAGCGCGAGGGGATCCTGCGCTGGTACGGGTTCGTCCCGAACGACCGGGCGCTGCGCATCGCCGAGGGCGCGATGGCCGGGCTCGCGCTGCTGCACGACGAGCCGAACTACCGGCACTCGATGCCGACCAAGGTCGTCGAGTACATGGCCCGCGGCGTCCCGGTGATCACCACGCCGAACCCGCCCGCGGTGGACATCGTCGAGCCCGCCGACTGCGGGCTGGTCGTCCCGTTCGGCGACCCGGAGTCGGCGGCGAAGGCCGTCCTGCGGCTGCGCGACGACCCGGAGCTGCGCGCCGCGATGGGCGAGCGCGGCTACCGGACGGCCCGCGAGCGCTTCCACTGGCCCGTCCACGCCGCGCGCTTCGTCGCCCAGCTCGAAGCGTGGGCGGGCCGCTCCCCCGGCCGCGTCCGGGAGCCGGAGCCCGACCCCGACCCCGAGCCGGAGCCGGTTCCCGAGTTCTGAGCCCGCCCCCTGCGGTGTCAGGACGGCGCGCGCAGCCGGTAGGCCACCGACCGCGCGAGCCGCGCGGCGGCGCCCGGCGGGCGGTCGGCCTCCACGACCACGACGCAGCGGGCGACCCGCAGCGCGATCATCCCGGCGGTGGGGCCGATCTCGTACGCCTCGTCGGCGCCGATGTCGCGCCGCCGCCGCGACTGCGCCTGGGTGGCCTGGAGCGCCTCCAGCATCCGCGACGCGGCGTGGTCGGTGCGCGCCACCCAGCGGACGCTGACGGTGAAGCCGCCCGCCGTGCCCTCCTCGTGGTCGGGACCGGCGGGGCGTTTCGACGGCGACGCCGTCCCGGACGGGCTCGCGGACGGGTCCGGCGTCCCCCGCTCCCGGCGGCCGGGCGGCGGGGACGGGCGGCTCGGGCCGTCGTCGCGGTCGCGGTGGCGCGGCTCGTAGTCGCAGGACACCGGGCGCGGCAGCCGGACGCCCCCGGCGCTCGCGTAGGCGGGCGCGGGACGGTGCGCGGGCATCCGCGCGGCGGCGAGGTCGGGCTTCTTCAGCAGGGCGCAGGCGTCCGGCCAGTCGGCCGCCGGGACGCCGTCCAGCTCCGCCGGGCCGGGGCCGAGGAGCCCGCCGCGCAGCACGACGAGCCGGGTCGCGCCGTCCGGCCGGGGCGCCGCCTGCGGGACGGCCGCGTACAGCAGCCCGCCCGCCGCCGCGAGCCACGGCCGCGCCCCCGGCAGGTCCGGGTTCATGGAGAACGGCGCGGGCGCGGTCGCGGTGCGCCCGTCGCCCGGCTCGACGATGTCGACGCCCGCCGGGAGCAGCCGCTCCGACAGCCGGGGGCGCAGCGCGAACACGTGCCCGCCCGCCTGCGTCAGCGCCGCGTAGGCGGGGGCGTCCCGCCGCCACTCCACCCGCCCGGACGGGACCCGCACGGCCTCCATCCGCGTGGCGCCGCGCTTCGCGCCCTCCGGGTGGTAGACGACCACGAGCCGCCCGGCGGCGAGGGCGCCGGGGCACATCGCGTCGCCGCACACGTCGCCCGCCCAGGAGGCGAGCCGCTCGCCGTCGTCGCCGAACGCGCGCAGCGCCGTGCCGTCGGAGGCGAGGGTGACGCCGTCCAGCATGGAGACGTCGGGGGACTCGGCGGAGCCGAGCCGCCGGTCCCAGCGGACGGCGCCCTTCGCCGGGTCGACCGCGAGCAGCCGCCCGCGCCGGTCGCCGCCCGCGCACTCCAGGGCGAGCGCGGTGAGCGTCTCGCGCCCGTCGGAGGGCCGCGCGCCGCCCTCGGCGAGGCGGCAGCCGCGCGGCAGCGGCAGCCGCCACACCCGGTCGCCGGTGACGGCGGAGACGCCGAACAGCGTCCGGCGCGGCTCGTCGGTGGTGAGCAGGACGTCCGACCCGGCGGGCCAGCGCAGCGTCGTCCGGGAGACGGCGGCGGGCCGGGTGCCCTCCCGCCGCCACAGCAGCCCGCCGGACAGCGCGTCGAACGCGACGAGCAGCCGGTCGGAGCGGTCGCCGTCCCGCTCGAAGTAGGCGACGAGCCGGGACCGGGTGGACGCCCAGCCGAGCAGCGTCCAGCCGGACCGGCGGTAGCTCCAGCGGAGCCCCCCGGTGCGCGCGTCGCGGACGTCGAGCCCGCTCCCGGACGCCGTGACGAGCTGCCCCTGCGCGACCGCGTAGGCGACGCCGTCGAAGCCGGGGACGGAGCCGTGGTGGGTGCGGGTCGTCCGCTCCCAGCTCACCGCGAGGGGGCCGGGCGGCGGCCCGACCTCGCGCTGCGGCGTGACGGGCTCGGCGGTCACGGTGTGCCGCACCTGCCACCACTCCGCGCCGAGCACGAACCGGTCGACGAGGACGGCGCACACCGCGATCGCGACCGCCCCGGAGACCAGGCCGATGGCCACGCGGACACCGCCCACGGCCTCCGGCCTGCCGCCGGGCCGGTGCCGGCTCGCGACCACGACCGCGCCCTCCTTCCGCGTACCGTGCCTGTCAGACGCGACACCCACCATGCCCTGTGCGGGACGTCCGCGCGACAGAACGGAGGAACCGTGGAGGTCTTCACACATTGGCGAACCTGGGACGAGGCCCGCGCCGCCCTGGCCGGCCCGGAGATCGACCTGGACATCGACGTGGACGCGGTCGGGCGCGCGGCCGAGGCGGCACGGCGGTGGCATGGCGACCAGCGGCGGCCGACCGGCGAGCCCTACGTCGAGCACCTGCTTGAGGCGCTGGAGGTGCTGGTCAGCGGGCCCCGCGTGACCGACACGGCGGTGCTGTCGGCCGCGCTGCTGCACGACGTGGTCGAGGACACGTCCGCGACCCTCGCCGACGTGGAGGCGGAGTTCGGCCCCGTGGTGGCCGAGCTGGTCGACTGGGTCACGAAACCGCCCGCGGGCGGGGCCGGACGCCAGGCGAAGCGCGCCGCGCGGGCCGCCTACCTGCGCCGGCTCCGCGACGCGCCCCGGGACGCGGTGCTCGTGAAGCTCGCCGACCGCGCGAGCAACGTCCAGACGCTCGACCGGACGGCGCCCGACTTCCAGCGCCGCTACTACGCCGAGACGGTGACGTACATCATCCCGCTGGCGGAGGCCCATCCCTGGTTCGCGGACTGGTACGCGGCGTGGCGGCGGAGTTTCGCCCACCTGAAGTGACCGATTGGTCATGGAGTGGGAGGATGCGGTGCCATGGACAGGGAGTGGGTGGTCGAGGAGAGCGTCGCCGTCGAGGCGGACGCGCGGACCGTGTACGCGGCGGTCGCCGATCCGCGCCGGATGGGCGAGTGGAGCCCCGAGGTGTTCGCCGCCTGGGTGCGCGGGCGCGCGATCAGGCCCGGGACCCGGTTCGTCGGCTTCAACCGCATCTCCTGGCGGGTGTGGTTCACCACCTGCCAGGTGACGGTCGCCGTGCCGGGCGAGGCGTTCGCGTTCCGCGTGACGGTCTTCGGGATCCCGACGGCGATCTGGGGCTACCGGATCGAGGACATCGCGGACGACCCGTCCGTCCCCCGGACGCGGCTCACCGAGTACTGGGAGGACCTGCGGCGCGGCGGCCGGGGCGCGGCGTTCGCGGCGCTGCTCGGCAGGGTGTTCACGGGCGTCCCGGCGGAGCGCCGCGCGGCGGTGAACCGGGCGGGCATGCGCGCCACCCTCGGCCGGATCAAGGCGGCGCTCGAACGGTCCTGACCGGCGCCCGCGCTCGCGCCGCCGTGAACGCCGGGCGGACCGAATAAGCTGTCTCCTTCGCCCCTTCGGGGTGCCGGGGACGTTCCCCGGCCACGCACACGCGCGAGGAGCAGCCTGCATGGCGTCCCAGGTCAACGGGCGGCCGACCGGTCCAGACGGCACGGTGAAGGACCGCGAGATCGCCGCCGAGCAGCGCTACGTCGACATGGCCTACGCCCGGCTGGAGGAGATGCGCGCGGACGCCCAGGCCATGATCCGCGAGGGCTACCGGCAGTCGCTCGCCGGGACCAAGGGCTCCCTGGTGGACCGGGACGCCATGGTCCACCAGGCGGCGCTGCGCGCCCAGGCGCTGGACGTCGCCGACGACGGCCTCGTGTTCGGCCGCCTCGACCTCGCCCCCGGCGAGCAGGAGACCGGCGAGACGCGCTACATCGGCCGGATCGGCGTGCGCACCAGCGAGCACGACTCGCTCGTGATCGACTGGCGGGCGCCCGCCGCCGAGGACTTCTACCGCGCCACCCCGGAGGACCCGCGCGGCGTCGTCCGCCGCCGCGTCCTGCACTCGCGCGGCCACACCGTCGTCGACCTGGAGGACGACCTCCTCGACCCGGACGCCGCCGACGGCATGACGATCGTCGGCGACGGCGCGTTCCTCGCCTCCCTCGCCCGCGCCCGCGAGGGCGCGATGCGCGACATCGTCGCGACGATCCAGCGCGAGCAGGACGAGGTGATCCGCGCCCCCGTCGACGGGACGGTCCTCGTCCGCGGCGCGCCCGGCACCGGCAAGACGGCCGTGGCCCTGCACCGGGTGGCCTACCTGCTGTTCCGGCACCGCCGCCGGTTCGGCTCGCGGGGCGTGCTGGTCGTCGGCCCGAACCCGCGCTTCACCGCCTACATCGAGCGGGTGCTGCCGTCCCTCGGCGAGGGCTCGGCGGCGCTGCGCTCGCTCGGCGACCTGGTGGAGGGCGCGGCGGCGACCGTCCACGACCCGCCGCGGCTCGCCCGCGCCAAGGGCGCGGAGGCGATGGCGACCGTGCTGCGGCGCGCCGTGGCCGACCATCCGCCGGGCGCGCCGGACGAGCTGCGCGTCGTGTTCAAGGGCGTCGTCGTGCGGCTCGACCGGCCCCGCCTCGACCGGATCAGGAACGACGTCCACCGGCGCAGCCGGGGCAGCGTCAACGCCGCCCGCGGCCGGGCCGCGACGATGCTCCTGGACGCCCTCTGGCGGCGCTTCACCGACGTCGGCGGCCCGGAGGCGGCCGAGGCGGCGGAGGGCGCCGAGGCGGGCCTGTGGAACGCGATCCTTGCCGCCGACGGCCTCGCCGCGCTCGACGAGGAGCCCGCGCGCGACGGCGGCGGGGGCGGCGACCCGAAGCGCGAGCAGTTCGACGCCCGCGTCCGCGAGCAGCGCGCGTTCACCGACTTCCTGGTCGCCTGGTGGCCGCTGCGCCGCCCGCTGGACGTGCTGCGCTCGCTCGCCGACCCGGCCCGGCTGCGCCGCGCCGCCGGGCGCGACCTCGACCGCGCCGACGTCGCCGCGCTCGCCGCGTCCTGGGCCGGGGACGCGCCGCTCAGCTACCAGGACATCGCCCTCCTCGACGAGCTGGACGCGCTGCTCGGGTCGCCGCCCCGGCCGTCCGCGCGCCGCCGCGCCGCCGCCGAGGACGACCCGTTCGTCGTGGACGGCGTCAACATCATCACCGGCGAGGAGGTCGCCGACGACGCGTGGGAGCCCGAGATGCGGGAGCTCACCACGTCGATGGAGCGGCTCGAACGGTCCCGGCGCGTGGACGACGGCGTGGTCGAGGAGCGTCCCGAGTACGCCCACATCGTCGTCGACGAGGCGCAGGACCTCTCCCCCATGCAGTGGCGGATGCTCGGCCGCCGGGGCCGCCAGGCCAGCTGGACGATCGTCGAGGACCCGGCCCAGAGCGCCTGGGAGGACCTCGACGCCGCCCGGCGGGCGATGGAGGCGGCGCTCGGCGGGGAGCGGCCGTCGTCGAAGTCCCGGCGGCGGCGCGGCGGCGGGCGCAAGCCGGCCCCGCGCGCCCGGCACGACTACGAGCTGACGACGAACTACCGCAACTCGACCGAGATCGCGGCCGTGTCCGCGCGCGTGCTGGCGCTGGCGCTGCCCGAGGCGCGCCCGGCGCGGGCCGTCCGGACGTCGGGCATCGAGCCGGTCGTCCGCGTCGTCGCCGAGAGCGGGCTCGCGGACGCGGCGCGGGCGGCGGCCGAGGAGCTGGTCGGGCAGGTGGAGGGCACGATCGGGGTGATCGTCCCGCTGCCGCCCGAGGAGTCGGGCGGGCGGCCGAGCGAGCAGCCGAGCCTGTTCGACGCGCCCGCGCCCGCGCCCGACGAGCCCGCCGCCGCGTGGACGCGGGGCGTCCTCGCCCGGATCGGCGCCGGGCTGCCCGAGCGCGTGCAGGTGCTGAACGTCCTGGAGGCGAAGGGCCTGGAGTTCGACGCGGCCGTGATCGTCGCGCCGGAGACGGTGGCCGCGCAGTCGCCGCGCGGGCTGCGCGTGCTGTACGTGGCGGTGTCGCGGGCGACGCAGCGGCTGACCGTCCTCACCGCCGACCCGACGTGGCGCGGCACGCTCCTCGAAGACTGAGCGAGGACCGGGCTCCGCCCGGGACGACGCGAAGACCGTGCCTGCCGTCGCCTCATCGGCCTCGGCGGCGGCACGCGGGCGGTCGCGGTGGCCGCGCCCGGCCACACGCCGGGCAGTGTCGCGGTCCACGTCCCGGACGAGGGATGAGATCCCGTCCGGCCGGGTTACCCTGACGTCGTCCCGTTAACGGACATCGTCCCTTTTGACGGACGGAGATCCATGAGCGGCCGGAATCCCGCGCCCAGGCGCAGCTACGGCGGCCGTTCGGCCGAGGAGCGCCGCGCCGAGCGGCGGGGGCGCCTGCTGGCCGCCGGCCTGGAACTGTTCGGCACCCGCGGCTACGCCGCCACGTCCATCGAACGGCTGTGCGCGACGGCGAGCGTGTCCACCCGCAACTTCTACGAGGAGTTCTCCGGTCGCGAGGAGCTGCTCACGGCGCTGCACCGCGACATCAACGAGCGCGCCGCCGAGGCCCTGTCCGGCGCCTACGCCGAGGCCGCGGACGCGGGCCTCGCGGCGCGGGTGGAGCGCGCCGTCCGCGCGTTCATCACCGTCACCGCCAGCGACCCGCGCTGGGCGCGGATCGCGTTCGTCGAGGTCATCGGGGTGAGCGCCGGGCTGGAGCGGCACCGCCTGACCTGGCGCGGCCGGTGGGAGGACACCCTCCTCGCCATGACCCGCGAGGCCGTCGACCGGGGCGAGGCCGTCGACCGCGACTACCGCCTCACCATGATCGCCGTGATCGGCGCGGTGAACAGCCTCGTCCACCACTGGTCGGCCCGCGGCCAGGACATCCCCCTCGACGACGTCACCGCCGAGTTGACCCGCCTCATCCTGGCCGTGCTGACCCAGCCGGACTAGATGATGGGCGGGCGGCCCGTTCTCGTCATGCGCCAGGCGGTCGCGTAGGAGATCGGGCGGCGCGGGCCCGCCGGTTTGCGCCAGCCTTCCACGAAGCCCTTGAACCACGGCTTGAGCGCGCTCGGCCGCCGCTCCCGCAGGACGGTCATCCCGATCCACACCGCCAGGTAGGTGAGGGCGAGCGGCCAGGGCAGGTTGCGTCGCGCGAGCCACACGCGGTTGCGCGCGTTGTACCGGTAGAACATGTCGTGCCGCGTCGGCAGCACGGACGGGTGGAACATCACCGCCGAGGCGTCGTACACGATGCGGTAGCCCGCGTTGAGGATCTGCCAGGCGAGGTCGGTCTCCTCGTGGGCGTAGAAGAAGTCCTCGGGGAGGCCGCCGCCCGCCTCGTAGGCGGCGCGCCGGATCGCGCACGCGCCGCCGAGGAACGTGGTGACGGGCGAGGAGCGCTCCGGGTCCCCGGCGCGCAGCCTCGGGACATGCCTGCGCTCGCCGCGCCCGCCCTCGGGGTCGCGGACGCGGAACGACACGGCGCCGAGGTCGGGCTCGGCGGAGAACCGGTCGCGCAGGTGGGCGCCGAGCCGAGTGGAGCGGTACCAGCCGTCGTCGTCCAGGAACAGGATCACGTCGCCGCAGGACGCGGCCACGCCGCGGTTGCGCCCGGCCGGGATCCCGACGTTCTTCGGCAGCGACAGGGTCTTGACGCGCTCGTCGTCGAACGGCGCTTCGTGCGCGCGGTCGCCGACGGGGTCGGCGCCGTTGCCGACGAGGACGACCTCGACCTCCACGTGCTCCTGCTCCAGGGCGCTGCGGACGGCGCGGGCCAGCTCGTCCGGCCGGTTGCCCATGGTGAGCACGACCACGCTCAGCTTCACTTCAGCCTCCGCGAGGCGAGGATGCTGACCAGGTGCAGCAGCGTCTGCACGACGGCGACCGCCGCGACCGCGACCATCAGCACCCGGACCGCGACCGGGTCGTCCGCACCGGTCAGCGTGTCGATCACGGCGGCGGCGACGATCAGCAGCGACAGCTCGACCGCGCCGATGATCCGGTGGAAGCGCAGCATCGACGCCGCCTGCCGGGCGAGGGCGATGCCGGTGGAGCGGGGCCGCAGGGCCCGGTCGCCGCCGGACGGGTCGGCGGGCAGCCCCGACTTGGCCCGCGCGACGACGACGTTGTCGGTCTCGGCCTTGATCAGCGCGGCGCCGAGCGCGGCGACGAGCCCGAGCTCGGCCCAGCCGCCGTTGCGCCAGCCGCCCTGCGCCATGAACCCGAGCCCGACGAGCAGCGACACCTCCGACAGGTAGTGGCCGATCCGGTCGAGGAACACCCCGGCGACCGACGTGCGGCGCAGGTAGCGCGCGACCTCGCCGTCCACGCAGTCGAGCAGCAGGTACACCTGGATCAGCACGGCGCCGCCGATCGCCGTCCACAGCGGGTCCACCGGCAGCGACACGACGAGCCCGGCCACGACGCCGCTCGCCATCATCAGGTAGGTGAGCTGGTTGGGGCTGAACCCGAGGCGCAGCGCGATCCACGCGAAGTACGGGGACAGGTCGCGCATGTAGAGGCGTCCGGCCCAGTGCTCCTCGTTCCGCCGGTCCTTCAGGCCGGGCGGCTGCCCGTACCGGCGGATGTCGGCGACGGACGCGCCCTTGCGGTGCGGCCGGTCGTCGTTCTGGCCGCCGGGGGGCGCGTCGCCGGGGGGTTCCGGGGAGCGGCTCCGCCCGGGGCTCTCAGCCTCCATGGGCCTGGACATACTCTTCCACCGCCTTGAGGGTCGCGCCCTTGTCGAGGCCGAGGTATTCCAAGATCGTGAAGCGGCCGGGCCGGGTCCGCGGGGCGAGCAGCACGGCGTCGGCGAACTGCTCGACCGAGAGCCCGATGTCGGCCGGGAAGCGGGGCAGGCCGTGCCGCCCCAGGCAGGTGAGGATCTCGGCGAGCCGGTCGGCGCCCTGCCCGAGGTGGGTGGCGCGCAGGTGGTAGCAGAACGCGGCGCCGAGCCCGGCCAGCTCGCCGTGGTTCGCGGCGTCCGGGTAGAGCTGGTCGATGGCGTGCAGGATCTCGTGGTCGCCGCCGCTCGCCGGGCGCGAGTCGCCCGCGAACGACATCGCCATCCCGGACAGGACGAGCCCCTCCGCGAGGACGGTGAGGAACCGGTCCGACTCGATCGAGCCGGGCTGGTGCAGCAGCGCCTCCGCCGCCGTGCGCGCCACGGTGAGCGCCATCCGGTCGACGCGCTCGCCGCACTCCTCGGCGGCGAGCAGCCAGTCGTCCACGGCGGAGAAGTTGCTCACCACGTCCCCGATCCCGGCGCGGACGAGCCGGGGCGGCGCGGCGTGCACGTAGTCGAGGTCGACGACCATCGCCAGCGGCATCACCACGCCGAACGAGCCCTTGCCCTTGTCGTGGACGAGCGAGGCCACCGGCGAGCAGATGCCGTCGTGGGACAGGTTCGTCGCGACCGACACCATCGGGATGCCGGACAGCGTGGCCGCGTACTTGGTGGCGTCGATCGTCCGGCCGCCGCCGATCCCGACGACGGCCTCGTAGGAGCCGCCGCGCAGCTTCGTGCCGAGGTCGACGGCCGCGTCCACGGTGCCGCCGTCGACCTGGAACACGTCGCAGGCGGCGAGGGACGGCCGGACATGCTCGGCGATCTGGTCGCCCTGCCCGCGGCCGACCGCGATCGCGACCCGCCCCTCGGTGGCGATCCGCTTGTCGGCGAGCAGGTCGCCGAGGGCGGCGACGGCGCCGCGCCGCACGTCGATGGAGAGCGGCGCGTTCAGCATCCGCGTCAGCAGGGGCATGGGCCTCCTCGCTCGGGGTCGCGCGCTTCCGGTCGGTCAGTAGCCCTTGGCGATCCGGCGGGCCTTCTCCAGGTCGTCGTGGTTGTCGACCTCGACCCACTCGACGTCGCCGATCGGCGCGACGCCGATGCGGCCGCCCCGGTTCACGTGCTCCTGGTAGCCGTCCTCGTAGTAGAGGTCGGGGTCGCGCTCCCAGGTGGCCTTGAGCGCGTCGGCCAGCGGCCCGGCGGCGGCGGGCTCGATCAGGGTGGCGCCGATGTACTCGCCGTTGGCGGTGGAGGGGTCCATGAGCTTCGTGATGGTCCGCAGGTGGCCCGCCTCGTCGAGGGTGATCTTCATCTCCTCGTCGGCGAGAGTTTTCACATCGTCCACGGCGAGGAGGATGTCAGGTCCGCGGCTCGCAAGTAGCGTCTTCTCGACGCTCACGGGATGAACCGTGTCACCGTTGACCATGAGGACGCCCTTGGAGAAATACTCCCGAGCCAGCCACATGGAGTAGGCGTTGTTCCACTCCTCGGCTTTGTCATTGTGCACGAGCGTGATGGACACGCCGTACCGCCCTTCGAGGGCGGCCTTGCGTTCCTCCACCGCGTTCGCGCGGTAACCGACGACGATGACGACGTCGGTAAGGCCGACCTCCGCGAGGTTGCCGAGCGCGATGTCCAGGATGGTGGTCTCCCCGTCCACCGGGACAAGGGCCTTGGGCAGCGTGTCGGTGTAGGGCCGCAGCCTCCGGCCCGCGCCCGCCGCCAGCACCATGCCGATCATGCTCTCTCTTCCTCTCGGTCGACCGTCACGCCGTCGTCGTGCCGCCTGCCCCGCGTCAGCGCGACCACGCCCTCGCCGCCGAACAGGACGCCAAGGTAGGCGGCCAGCGCGGCGTACGCGAACGTGAGCGGACCGGCGAGGCCCGCGACGGCCGCGAACAGCAGCCGGCCCTCCCAGCCGAGCCCGGCGCGCAGGACCCACTCCTGCGGCGGACGCCCTCGGCGGACGCGATGCGCGGTGTCGTGGTGGTGCAGCGCGAGAACCGTGATCAGCACGTACACGAGCGGTGCCGGGACGGCCTGCGCGAACCCCAGTACGGCGAGGTAACCATACTCGATCCCGCGCGTTATGGGCGGTACGAGCCGGTCCAGACGTCCGCCGTGCGGGTGCGTGGCGGCGGGTCCGGTCAGCATGAGCGCGACGACCGGGGCGAGGAGCGCGGGGTCGGGCCCGCCGTCCGGGCGCGCGGCGAGCAGGACGCCCGTCGCCGCCGCGGCGAGGACGGTGCCGGGCAGCGGCGCGAGCCGCCCGCGCGCCGCGAGGCCGAGCAGCAGGGACGCGGGCCCGTCGTCGCGGTGCACGCGCACGGGGACCGCGCGCGCCGGGCCGGTCAGCGCCCGCACCGCGACGGTGCCGAGCACGACGGCCGTCTCCCACGCGATGAGCAGGACGAACGCCGTCCGCGCGCCCGCGACCCCGGCGGTCACCGCGAGCAGCGCGGACCGCTCGGCGACCGGCAGCCGCACGGTGGCCGCGACCCGCCGCACGACGACGCCCGGCCGGGACGGGCGCGGCGGGCACGTCGCGTCCAGCGTCGTCCGGACCGACAGCAGCGCCGCCGCGCCCGCCGCCGCCCACCACACGCGCTCCCCGGACGCGGCGCCGCCCGCCGCGAGCCCCGCGTAGACGGCGAGCTCCTTGCCCGCGTCCAGGACCTCGTGGGCCGCACCCGGGACGGCGCCGAGCACGACGGACGCGCACAGCAGCAGCCCGCCCGCGACCAGGCCGCCGCGCGTCCCGGCGGAGAACCACACCGCCGCCAGCCCGGCGGCGGCGAGCGAGGCGGCGGCGAGGGCGTCCGGGCCGAGCCCGCGCCGCGCGGCCCGCTCCGCCGCGACCCGCGCGCACGGGCGCGCCGCGTAGCCGCCGAGAAGGCCGTCCGCCGGGTCTCCGGCCTGGTGGTCCGGTACGTTGAGGGTCACCGGCCGAGCGCGCAGCGGCGCCTGGTCCATCGGATGCCTCCGGCCGGTCGGGACGTATCTGCAGGTGCACAGCGTAACGACCCGGTGACCGGGAGTCGTGGGGAAACCGAGGAGAGATGGCGACGACGGTTGCGGTGGTGCTCGCCGGCGGGGTCGGCGCGCGGATGGGCGCCGGACGCCCCAAGCAGCTCATCGAGGTGGGCGGCCGCCCGATCCTCGCGCACGCGATCGCCGCGTTCGACGCGCACCCGGGGATCGACGAGGTGCTGGTCGTGATGGCGGCCGGGCACCTGCGGGAGGCGGCGGCGATCGCCGCGCCGTTCCGCAAGACGTCCGGGGTGGTCGAGGGCGGCGACACCCGGACCGCGTCCACGGTCGCCGCGCTGCGGCGGCTCGACGGCCGCCCGGACGACGTCCGCGTCCTGTTCCACGACGCGGCCCGCCCGTTCGTGGACGCGCCCGTCATCGACCGCGTCCTCGCCGCGCTGGACGGCCACGACGCCGTCGCCGTGGGCGTGCCGTCGCCCGACACGATCGTGGTGGTCGAGGACGGCCTCGTCGCGTCCATGCCGCCGCGCGAGACGATGAGCCGGTTCCAGACCCCGCAGGGCTTCCGGCTCGGCACCGTCCGCAAGGCGTACGAGCTGGCCCTCGCCGACCCGGCGCTGCGCGCCACCGACGACTGCGGGATCGTGCACCGCTACCTGCCGGACGTCCCGATCCGCGTCGTCGCGGGCAGCGAGCGCAACCTCAAGGTCACCCAGCCGCTCGACGCGATCGTCGCCGAGCACCTCGCCACTCTCGCCGCCGAGGACCGCACGTGATCTTCGATCGGACGCCCACGCTGATCGGGCACCGCGGCCACGGCTCGGGCGACGTCGTCCCGCCGGGGGCGGCGGCGCCGGTCGCGGAGAACACGCCGCCGTCGCTGCTCGCCGCCGTCGCGGGCGGCCTGTCCTGGGTCGAGATCGACGTGACGCGCACCGCCGACGACGACCTCGTCCTGCGGCACGACCCGACCACCGCGGACGGCGCCCACCTGGTCGACCTCCCGGCGGCGGCCAGCGGGCTGCCGCGCCTCGCCGACGTCTTCGACACGCTGCCCGCGGACGTCGCGGTGGACGTGGACGTCAAGACCGTCCTGGACGACGCCGTGGACGCCCCGTCCCGCCGCACCGGCGCGCTCCTGCTCCCGGTGCTGCGGCGGGAGGCGCGGCGGCGCAGGCTGCTCGTGACGTCGTTCGACCCGTCCCTGCTCGTGTTCCTGCGGGACGAGCTGCCCGGCGTCCCGCTGGGCCTGCTGACGTGGCTGCGGTTCCCGCTGTGGCACGCCGTCCCGGCCGCCGCCGGGCTCGGGCTGGACGCCGTCGCCGTGCACACCGGCTCGTGCGGCACCGACCATCCCGACACGCGGCTGCGCCCGCTGGAGCACTGCGTGGAGGTCGCGCACAAGGCGGGCCTCGAAACGGTCGTGTGGTGCCCGACCGCCGAGGCGGCGCCGCGCTACGCGGCCGCCGGGTTCGACGCGATGGTGGTCAACGACGTCCCCGGCGTCCTCGCGGCGCTCGGGCCGTCCGGGTCGTCCGGGTCGCTCGGCTCCTAGCGGTTGCCGCCGTACATGCGCGTCCACTCGCCGGGCTCGTCGTCGTCAGACGCCGACGGGCCGCCGGAGGCGGGCTTGTCCTCGGCCGGAGGCGGCGGCGACGCGGCCGACAGCGGCGGCGGGTTCGGCGCGGACGGCTGGGCGGGCGGCTGACCGTACTGCGGCACGCCCTGCCAGGGCGGCGTGCTCGCCCCCGGCGACCCCGGCGCGGGCGGCGCGGACGGCGGCTGAGGCGCCCCCTGCATCGGCGCCTGCATGGGCGAGTGCATCGGCTGGTGCATGGGCTGCGGGTGCATCGGCGGCGGGCCCATCGGCGCGGGCGGCGGACCGCCGAAGCGCGGCCCGGCGCGGTGCGCGACCCCGGCCTGCGCCCGCCACCGCGACGGCGCGGCGGACGCCACCAGCAGCCCGACGCCGAGCAGCAGGAAGACCCCGAAGGCGGAGAGCGTCAGGTACCCGTCGCCGATCCGGTCCGGGATGATGTCGCGGCCCGCGTGCTGGAACGCCCAGCGCGGCGAGAAGACCCACAGGAGCCCGATGACCGTGAAGACGAAGCCGGGGATCAGCGAGGCGAGCGGCGACACCCGCGACCCCGCCACGAGGCCGATCAGGACGGCCGCGACCAGCACCAGGCCCCCGCCGACCCACCGGTCCGAGCCCTGGTAGGCGAGGATCCGCGCGAACTGGCCGAGCTTCATCGTGCCGTACGCCATGCAGGCGGCGATGACCGGCGTGACGATCAGCCCGATCACCACGCCGAGCCCGTGGCGTGCTCCGTTGGACATGGACACCCTCCAAACCGGGTCCGGCGGCAGGATCCCGCCCAAACCTAACCCTGAGACGTCCGGCAGGGCACTGGGGTTCGAGGGTGGACTTGTCTTTTGCCCGCTAGTGGACGGACTCGCCCGGTTTCATCGGGGTCGGCTGGCCCAGTCTCGGCGGACTGGTCAGGAACCCGATTCCCCAGGTCACATGCATGGTCGCGTACACCAGCGGCAGCCGCGCCCAGGCGGACGGCGGCAGCCCGCGTCCCTCCACCGCCGCGCCGACGATCATCGCGGCCGCGTACCCGCCCGGGACGAGCCAGCCGGGCCAGAACCCGAACACCCCGGCGACCGCGCCCGCGGTCATCGCGACGACGGCGATCGGCGGCGCGAGATAGCGCAGGTTCAGGGTGCCCTGGTGCTCGCGTCCGACGACGCGGCGCCAGCGCCCGGTGTGGAAGTACTGCTTGGCGAGCGCCCGCAGGTTCGGGCGCGGCCGGTAGGTGACGCGCATCCGCGGCGTGAAGAAGATCCGCCCGCCGGTCTGCCGGATGCGGTGGTTCATCTCCCAGTCCTGGGCGCGGGTGAACGTCTCGTCGTAGCCGCCGACCCGGTCGAGGGCGCTGCGGCGGAACGTCCCGAGGTAGACGGTCTCGACCTCGCCCGCCTCGCCGCCGGTGTGGAACCGCGCGTTGCCGACGCCGATCTTGGACGTCATCGCCCGCGCGACGGCCTTCTCGAACGGGGTGACGCCCTCGGCCGCCATGATCCCGCCGACGTTGTCGGCGCCGGTCTCCTCCATCGTCTCGACGGCGGCCCGGACGTAGTCGGCCGGGAGCAGCGAGTGCCCGTCCACCCGGACGATGATCGAGTACTGCGACGCCTTGATCGCGATGTTCAGGCCCTGCGGGGTGCGCCCGGTCGGGTTGGCGACGACGAGGATCCGCGGGTCCTCGGCCGCGAGCCCGCGGGCGATCTCCTCGGTCCGGTCGCGGGACGGCCCGATCGCGAGCACGAGTTCGAGCTCGCCGGGGTAGTCCTGCGTGAGGATGCCGCGGACGGCCTCGGTCAGATGCCGCTGCTCGTTCAGCACCGGCATCACCACCGACACGGCGGGCCAGGTGCGTTCGGCGGCGCGGGTCTCGGCGGAGTCGGCGCCGGGCCGCTCGCCTCGCTCTGTCTGCTGGGTTTCCTGTTTCATGGCGCGCTGGGCATGGGGAGACGGATTCATGTGGGCTCGCGGACGCGCCCCGGCCGGAGACCGGAGGGGAGCGCCCCTTCCTCTCTCTGTGCTCGCTTGTCTGACGCAGCCCACGCCACCCAGTTTGCGTGCGGGCCGCCGGGGTGTGGTCAAGACGGCGCCACGTTACTGCAAGGACACGAGGTCCAGGTAGCGAACGGACGGGTGTCGCCCACTTTAGAGTGGAGTCGACTCGCGGGAGAACGACGTCTTCGGGAGGCGGGCGGCCGGTATGGCAGACGGGCACGACTCAGGTCGCGGCGCGGCCGACCCGCCGGACGGCGACCCGCTGGAGCGCTACTTCCGGCCGCGTCCCGGCGGCCGGGCGGCGGCGGGCGACGGCGACGACATCGAGGGCGTGACCATCGAGGGCATGCCCGCGCCGCGGGTGCCGGTGGAGGGCCCGCGCGGGCCGCGCCGCCCCGGCCGCGGGCTCAGCCCGCGCGCGGCGATGAGCGCCCGGCGGCAGAAGCGGTTCCTCACCCTGACCGGGGCGGCGTCGGTGTTCGTCCTGCTCACCTCGGGCGGGGCGTGGGCGTTCCAGAACTACGTCACCGGCATGCTCGACAAGGTTTCGGTGGACGGCCTCGGCCGCGGCAAGGACGCCCCGAAGGGCGCGATGACGATCCTCGTCGCCGGGGTCGACCGCCGCGACGGGCTGACGCGCGAGCAGCAGCGCGCGGCGAAGCTCGGGCACCAGCCGGGCGAGCGGTCCGACACGATGATGCTGGTCCACGTGTCGCGCGACCACGACAAGGTGTCGATCGTGAACCTGCCGCGCGACTCCTACGTCACCATCCCGGCGCACAAGTCGAACGGGTCGGAGGGGGCGAAGGGCGCGCAGATCCCGTCGCGTCCGGGCAAGCTCACGTGGGCGTACCAGTTCGGCGGGCCCGACCTCACGGTCAACACGATCAAGCGGGCGACGGGCGTGTCCATCGACCACTACGTCGAGGTGAACTTCTACGGCTTCGTCCACATGGTGGACGCGCTCGGCGGCGTGGACGTGTGCACCGAGCAGGCCGTCAACGACCCGAAGAGCGGCCTGCGGCTCCCGCCCGGCACGTCGCACGTGGACGGCCTGAAGGCGCTCGCCTACTCCCGCGCCCGCTACACGCTCGCCGACGGCAGCGACCTCGGCCGCATCGACCGGCAGCAGCAGTTCATGGCGTCGATGATGAAGCAGGCGCTGTCGACGAAGACGCTCGGCGACCCGGTCAAGTCGACGAAGTTCCTGAACGCGGCGCTGAAGTCGCTGCGCGTCGACCCGAAGCTCGCCGACAACCTGCCGAAGCTCGCCGACCAGATGAAGAACCTGTCGACCGACAACCTGACGTTCGCGAAGATCCCGCTGTCGAACCCGGGGGCCAACGTCGTCCTGTGGAACACCCCGACCCCGCAGTCGGTCGTCCAGTGGGACGAGGGCAGGGCGCGCGCCCTGTTCACCCGGATCCGGCGCGACCAGCCGATCGCCGAGGAGCCCGAGAAGCCGTCCGCGAAGCCGACGACCCCGGCGGAGAAGCCCGGTGACCAGCTCACCGTCGCGCCGGAGGACATCTCCGTCCGCGTCCTGAACGCGATCGGGACGCCGGGGCTCGCGACGAAGGCGGGCGGGCAGCTCCGCAAGCTCGGGTTCGGCGTGACGGTCGTCCCGGGCGTGGCGCGGCGCGGGCTCCAGACGACGCAGATCCAGTACGGGCCGGGCAAGGCCGACTCCGCCAAGACGCTGGCCGCCGCGATCCCGGGCGCCCGGCTGAAGGAGATCCCCTCGCTCGGGACGCGCGTCCAGGTCCTGGTCGGCGCGAACTGGGACGGCGTCCGCCGCGTCGAGGTCAAGGGCGGCTCCCCGACCGGCGCGCCGACGCCGAAGCCGGGGATCGAGACGGGCACCGCCACCCAGAAGCTCTGCGGCTGACCCGGCGCGGTCGGCCCGGCCCCCGCCTGATCTAGAGTGGCGTTCTAGACGGGAAGGAGCCCCATGAGCGAGGACGCGCCGCCCGCCCCGGCGTTCTACGAGCCGCTCGGCGACGGCCGGTTCGCGAGCACCCCGGCGACGGCGGGCCCGTGGTCGCCCGGCCTGCAGCACGGCGGACCGGTGTCCGGCCTGATCGGCCGGGCGTTCGAGCGGCACGACCCCGTCCCCGGGACGCGGGTCGCGCGGGTGACGGTCGAGATCCTCAGCCCGGTCCCGGTGGCGGTCCTGGACGTCGCCGTCCGCGTCGCCCGGCCGGGGCGGCGGGTCGCCCACCTCGAAGGGGAGATCCGGCACGAGGGCCGGACGGTCGTCCGCGCCACCGCCTGGCGGATCCTCGCCGCGCCGGAGCGGCTGGAGCCCGTCGTCCACGCGCCCGGCCCGCCGCCCCTGCCCGGCGCGACTCCCCCGTTCGGCGACTGGGCGGACCTGCACGTCGGCGGCTACGTCGCCGCGATGGAGTGGCGTCCGGTCGAGGGGCACTTCACCCGGCCCGGGCCGGGGACGGTCTGGGCGCGGCCGCGGGTGCCGCTGGTCGCGGGCGAGGCCGACACGCCGCTGGTGCGGGCGCTCACCCTCGCCGACAGCGCGTCCGGCGTCGGCAGCCAGCTCGACCTGGCCAAATGGCTGATCATCAACACGGACGTGACGGTCGCGCTGCACCGCGACCCGGTCGGCGAATGGCTGTGCCTCGCCGCGGCGCTGGACGCGAGCCCCGGCGGCAGCGCGCTGTGCCACGCCACGCTCGCGGACGCCTCCGGCGAGTTCGGCCGGGCGCTGCAGACGCTCCTCGTGGACGACCGCCCGCCGGCCTGACCCTCCGACACGCCCACCCTCCATGACTCTTGATTCTTGATCGATTACTCTGGGTAGCAAGACCGTGACAGAGAGAGATCACTCGTCAGGAGTCCATAGGATGTCGACAAGGATTCTCGGCCTGCTCACCGCGACCACCGCGGCGCTGGCGATCAGCGCCTCCATGGGCGGCACCGCCTTCGCGGACCCGCCGCCCGCACCGCCCGGCGCGGACTCCGCGCCCGGCGCCGCGCCGGGCTCGGACCCGGCGGCGGCGGCACCGGAGGCGGGCCAGCAGCCCGGCCAGGACGCGGGACAGCAGAGCCAGCAGAACGGCCAGGACGCCGGGCAGCCGCCCGCGCAGCCGGGCCAGGAGACCGGACAGGACGCGGGCCAGCAGAGCCAGCAGCCGGGCCAGGAGGCCGGGCAGCAGGGCGCGCAGCTCCCGCAGGACCAGCAGCAGAACGGCCAGCAGAGCGGGCAGCAGAACGGGCAGCAGGCGAGCCCGGAGGCCGGCCAGGAGACCGCTCAGCAGAGCTCGCCGCTCCCGCAGGACCAGCAGCAGGCGGCCCAGCCGGACGGCCAGCAGGCCGCCCAGCCCGCCGCCGACCAGCAGCCCGGACGGCCGAACGGCCAGGAGGCCGCGCAGCCCGCCGCCGACCAGCAGCCGGGACGGCCCGCCGCCCGGCCGCTCGCCAAGGACGGCACCAACCTGGCGGCCTGTCTGGACGCCAACTGCGAGGTGCAGGTCCGCGACGGCCAGAGCATCGCCTTCGACAAGAAGTACGGGATGGCCCCGGTCAGGGTCGGCGTGCAGGGTCACCAGGTGACCTTCACCGCCCAGAACGGGAACTCGAAGAACACCGCGTCGATCGACGCGTCGTCGCCGAACTCGGCCGCGTCGTACAACGGCGTGACGCTCCGCCCGCGCATGGCGCCGGACGGCAGCGTCATCCTCAACGTCTCGCGCGGTTAGCGCGGCGTCCGAACGCCGAAGGTCCCTGCTCGCGCGACGGGTGGGGGCCTTCGACTATGCGGTCGGCTACTT
>NZ_BCQP01000064.1 GCF_001552135.1 Actinomadura chibensis NBRC 106107
GTGTGCCCCAGACTGCGGCGTATTCCAGGTTGGCGGTGGCGGCGGGCCAGGAGCGGGACTGGATGGCGCGGGTGATGGTGAGGCCGTCGGTGACCATCGCGTCCAGACCGACCTCGCGGGTGTCGCCCTGGGCCACCGTGTTCGTGGCGATCAAGCCCAGAGTGCCGTTCTTTCGCAAGAGAGAGGTCGCACGGAGATAGAAGTAGGCGACGAGATCTGCGCTGCCCCGGCGCCCCTTCGCCACGGTGTTGACGAGCCAGTCGCGGTAGTTCGTGCCCATCGCACCGGTCAACTTCTGGCCGCCGAGGAAGGGCGGGTTGCCGACGATGGCGTCGAAGCCGCCGTGGTCGACTATGACGTCGGGAGCCTCGATGACCCAGTGCAACGGCTTCCAGCGCTCGTAGTCGGTGGCGACGGTCGGCTTGAGGCCGCCATCGATGAGCGCTTCAAGGAATGTGCTGTCGGGTTCGTCGTTGTCGGGGTAAGCGGCGCGGACGGCGACACGGAGGTTCTCGTACAAGGCGTTGAGCGCCTTGCCCGGCTTTCCGCCGACGGGAAGGCCCGCTGCGATCACGCCGTTCGCGATCGTGCGCAGGTCTGACGTCACCTTGTGCGACTCGTTGAGCTGGCGGCGTTTCGCAGCGCTCGTGCGTGCCGGGTCGTTCTCGTCGATCTCGGTGAGGAGGCGGCGACGCAGTTCGATCGCCCGCTGGATTTTCGCGTCGATGTCGACGTCATAGGCGTAGTACTGCTCGATCTGGGTCTTGACTGCCGGGTCGATGTGGAGGCGACGGAGCTGGTCAAGGCTGGTGATGCCGAGGAGGGAGTTGCCGTGGAAGATCTTGTCGTCGACGAAGGAGAACGGCAGGTCACGGTCGAGTGAGACCAGCCAAAGCGAGAGCTTGCACATCTCGACGGCCATGTCGTTGATGTCCGCGCCGTACAGGCAGGTGGCGACGACCTTGCGGATCCCGCGCGTGTAAAGGTCCTTGCGTGTGGCGTTGGCGGGTTCTTCTCTCGTCCACGCCTCAACCAGCCGCTCGGCAAGGTAACGCGCCGCAGCCACGAGGAAGGCGCCGGAGCCGCAGGCGATGTCGGCGATCTTGAGTTCCAGGAGCTGATCGGAGTCCTTGAGCGTCCAGTCCTCTTCGCTGGAGGTTTGATGCGGGCCAGGCGAGTAGCAGAGCGGCTGGAGGGCGTGGAGGACGACGTCCTCGGCCAGCGACTTCGGCGTGTAGTGGGCGCCGGCGTTCTTGCGGGACGGTGTCTCCTTGACGACCAATCCGCCGGACAACACGATGAAGGGCCGCTTGCGAAGGTCGAGCCGGACCAGGCCAAGCCAGGGCTTCACCCGATCGCGCAGCGCATGGTCGCCGCCGACAGCTTGGCTCAGAGCGCTGACGACGCTTGGCTCGACGTCGGCGTTGACGCCCTTGGCGATGGCCGCCGCTGAGGACGGCTTGGCCGAGGGCTGGTCCCTCTCGACGAAGGCACGGATCGCGGTTGCGAGCTTCTTCGGGTCGGGGTGTTCGGCGGCGAGCGCCTCCAGCTTCGCGAGCCCGATCTCCGGCTCCTCGCCGAGGGTGCCCTTGAGCCCGACGGTGACTTCGGTGGCGACGGCAGCCGTGTAGCCGAGGAGGCCCTCATAGATGTAGCCGATCTGCTCGACATCGATGTCGCGGAAGGAGATGCGTCGCGCTTCGCCTTTGATGTCGGCGATCTGGACGGAGCGGAGGACGTGGAGCATCACGCGATCCGAGACGGCTACCGCGAGGGTGCCCTGTTCGTTGGTGGCAACGAGAAATGGGAACCGGCTCGGGTCGAACAGTGAACCGCCGTACGCGGGCATGCGGAGGTTCTCGAAGGTGGCTCCTTGATAGAGAGCCCGGCTGGTGGCCAGCAGCCGGTGCCAGGCGAGCGAGGTGGAGTCGAGCGCCTCCTCGCTCTCCTCTGTTTCACGTGCGATGAGGCGTTCGAGCTCACGGGCGATGCCGTACCCCTGATCGAAGAGCTCGCCGGATGGCAGCAGACCGCGTTCCTCGGCGAAGAGGAGGAAGACGACGCGCATCATGACGGTGACGGCCGCTTCGTAGATGTCGTGGGTCCGGTCGGGCAGCGGGTCAGGGAGACCTCGGCGACGGGCCTCGGCGGCCGACTCGGAGAACGATTGGATCAGCAGTTCGACGGCTCGGCGTACCTGGGCTCCGAGGGCTTCGGTGATCTCCTCGGCGGCGGCTACCGATTGCTCGAACAGGATGGGCAGGCGCTCGGCCGGGTCTCCACCGATGAGGTGCTGACGGCCGATCAGCGCGAAGAAGGCATCGCGGGTGCGGGGCTCTTCGGTCCAGGTGAGCGCGTCAACGACGCCGGACGCCGCCATCAGCCCTTCGCGTGCGCACACCAGTCCCCACCAGCGGCCGTCGGTGACGATGCCGATCGGTATCTTGTTCTCCCGCAGCATCACCTCGACGCGGTCGACCGGATTCGCCGCCCACAGATCACTCGGCGTCTGCCGCAGGGAATCGACGGGGTCGATGACGTAGACGATCGCACCGATGCCGTCGGCGCCGTTGAGAGACGCCTGTGCCTGGATCGTCACAGCGCGGTTGGGGGACTGTGCCCGGACGCCGGGAACCTCACCCCAGGCGAGCGATTCAGCCCAACCGGCAACATCGCGGAGGACGACCTCGACCCACTTGTCGCGCGCCACGCGGTAGGTGTCGAGCACACTGTCGGAATCCGGAGACTGATCGAGGTCCTCCCAGGCGGCCTCGAAATCCTTGCGGGCATCGGTGAGCGCAGCCTTCCGCTCATCGGTGAGGCGGGGCATCCCTTGCGGCCACACCCGCTTGAGCGGAGGGATGGCGAGGAACGGTCCTTCGGTGTCGACGAGTTCGAGCCAGGCCCGGTGCTGGTCGGCGGCGTTGATCGTCTTACGGCTACGGGACGTCGCGCGGCTCTTGGGACGGGCCATCACTCAGCCCACCCATCTGCGTCGTCGCGGGTCAGGGCGAACACGACCGCCGCCGCAGTAGTGTGCGGTTTGACATCCGCGTACCGGTCGGTGATGGCTGCGATCTCGCGGGCCTCTTCGTCGTCGAGCTCGTCGAGTCGGCGGCTCATCGCATCCATGTCACGCCTCCATTGGCGCCGCTGATCAGGATCGGTGAACAACTGGCCCCGCGCCTCTTCCTCCTCGGCCTCCAGCCGAGTCAGCGAATCACGCAGGTTGGCGCGGAACGCGGCGAAGATCTCCTTCGCCCGCTGCACGTCCGCGGCCTGCCTCCTGGCGAGCTGCCCGAGGACCAACTCGTGCCGCCGGTCGGCCCGGGCCCGCATGGACTCCTCTAGCCGAAGACGCAAGGGCGCGTCCGGGACGTTCCACAGCTCACAGAGTTGGTCGCGGACGCGCTCATCGGCGACCGACAGCCGTTCTCGGTCGAGTGCCTTGTCCAACGCGGCTTCGGCCTTCTCCTCCGCCATCGCCCGGCGTCCCTTGAGCCGGACCCCGGCGAGGAAGACCTCCTCATGCAGACGTACGCCTCCGCGGCCGACGAGGACCATGCGGGTGACAGCGGAGACGAACGACTCTTCGAGATCGTCGACCACAACGGCCGTGACGCGGCTCAGCGGTGAGTCGACGCTCCATAGCGCGCGTCGAAGGAGCCGCTGGGCCTTCTGCACGATCGGGTGGCCGAGGTGAACATAGACCAGGTCAGCACGCCCGTCGGCGGCCTCGGGATCGAAGGTGATCGGACGAGGATGTCCGGGGTTGAGGCGCGTGTCGAGACCTCGCAAAGTGCCGTGCCAGCCGGCCGTGAGGGTGGGAACGGTGAAGACCTCGGCGTCGGTGTCCTGAGCGAAGTCGTGGTTCTCGATCAGGGGCGCCTGGTGGTTGATGCGTAACGCGGTATCGACCACGCGGCGGAGGTTGCCTGGATCCAGATGCATATCCGTGCGCGACTCGTCGTAGCCCTGCTCCAACTGCGTCAAGCGGGCGTTGAGCTCCATACCGCCGGCCAACGCGGTGTTGATGACCTCGTTGGTGTCGACGCCCTTCGACTTGGCCTTGGCCGCAGGCCGCTTTCCGAAGTGGCTTTGGATTTCCGCACCGACGATCTGATTGGCGGACCCGAG
This sequence comes from Actinomadura chibensis NBRC 106107, assembly GCF_001552135.1. Classification (GTDB taxonomy): domain Bacteria; phylum Actinomycetota; class Actinomycetes; order Streptosporangiales; family Streptosporangiaceae; genus Spirillospora; species Spirillospora chibensis. The sequence continues at coordinate 4,138 of NZ_BCQP01000064.1, forward strand.
GTCGTATTCGACCTGTGCGATCTTGCGAGCGATGCGTTCCATAAAGCTCAAGTCGGCACTGTAGGTGGAGGAACCGATCACGGGAACGAAATGGAATACCTGGGGTTCTTCGGTCTGACCGTAGCGGTCGATGCGGCCGATGCGCTGTTCGAGACGGGACGGGTTGAACGGGATGTCGAAGTTCACCAGCCGGTGGCAATAGGACTGCAGATCGATGCCCTCACCTGCGGCATCGGTGGCGAGCAGCACCCGCACCGGCTCCTTGGAGGGATCAGCGGTGAACTGCGAGCGGATGTACTCACGCTCCTCGGGCGGTGTAGAGCCCTGGATCACGGAGAGGCGATCCGCGTTGTAGCCGCGCTGGTTTAAGACTCGGGCGAGCCAGTCGACGGTGTGCGCGTATTCGGTGAAGACCACAACGCGTTCGTTGGACCAGGTCTTCCCGTCGGGACGGCACACAGCGTCAAGAAAGCCGATGAGGCGTTCCAGACGCGAGTCGGGCAGGCTCTCATAGCCCAGCGCCCATTCCATCAGGGTTTCGAGCTGACCAGAGTCGGCTGCTACAAGCGGGTCCGAGCCCTTGGAATCGCGAAGTCTCTCGGCCTCGTCCTGCTCCCACAGTCCTTCCTCGTCGTCGGACTGGCCCTCGCCGAAGATGTCGTCGTACTCCTCATCCGACAGACCACGGCCGGCCTTGGACGACAGGTAGTGGCTCAGGGTCATGCCGAACGCGAACGGGCTGGACAGGAACCGCTTCTTCAGCAGCATCGTGACGATGTCACCGCCCGGCTTGGTGCCGTTCAGCTTCGCGCTCTTGGTCACGATCTCGTCGAGCAGAGAGAACATCTTCTGCTCGGAATCGGACGGGGTGACGTCCAAGGTCTTGACCTTACGCTGCCTAAAGCCTTTGCCGGCTAAGTCGGTCTTGAGGCGGCGAACCGTAACATCCTTCAAGGCAGCGGAGTCCAGATTCGCACCACGAGCGAATCGGCGTGGGTCGATCATCTCCATCAGGGCCGTGAACGACTCTGGGTGTCCATTGTGCGGCGTCGCGCTCAGGAACAGCCGGTGCTCGCACTTGTCCGCGAGGTGGCGGACCGAGATCGTGCGGTGGGTGTCCACCGCGTAGCCGCGGCCTCCGGCGATGACCGACGGGCTCGACGGGGCAACGTGGTGAGCCTCGTCGACCACGAGAACATCGAAGGCGTAACGCCTGCCGGTTTTAGGGTTGGTGGCCTGGGCGTAGACGTCGCGCAACAGGCGCTGAGCGCGGACTCTGGGTAACCAGGCCATGCTCACGATCACTCGTGGGAACATCTGAAACGGGTTGGCGTGGAGTCCGTGGGTGCGCCGGATCTGCGCCATCAACTCCGAGTTCACGATCGTGAACTCCAGGCCGAACTTCTCGCGCATTTCGTCTTGCCACTTCAACGAAAGGCTCGGCGGGCAGACGACCACAGCGGTGCGGGCTCGGTGACGTAGGAATAACTCCTGAATCACCAGGCCCGCCTCGATCGTCTTGCCGAGGCCGACGTCGTCAGCAAGAAGCAGGTTCGCTCGCGGAGCACCTAGAGCACGCCGGAGCGGTTCGAGTTGATACGCCTCGACGTTCACTCCCGACCAGAACGGTGCCTGGTAACGGTTGGGGTCCGCGCTGGTGACCGCCCCCCAGCGCATCGCGTCGATGAACCCGGCGAGCGTGACCGGCTCGTCGAACGCATCGGCATGGATGACATCCGGCAGCCCCTGCGCCGGAGTAACGGTGTGGCCGACCTCAAGCTCCCACACAACCGAGAGCTGTTCGCCGAGCCGATCCTCGTCGAGCGACTGGAGTTCGACCACGTGGGAAAGCTGCGCGGTCGCCTCGTCAGCCGGACTGCGGGGCAGACCCTGAGCCTGAACATTGGCGACCGCCCACATCGCCCCCCGCACCTCGACGACCTGCCCGGGCTCAGGAAGCGTCGGCACGGCCGACCAACTGTTCTCCACACGCTCGTCAGCCTGTGCGACAAATTCGACCTCAGTCACAGGTAGAAATCTTTCCATGCTGGTCCGACATTTGCGACGCGAAAGCCCAAACGTAGACCAAGACAGCCTGCCTATTGCCGGGCGAACAAGCCCGCGTCCACATCCGGACGGTTAGGGCACGGGCGCCTCGTTGCCGACGGCGCCTGCGGCGAACACTCGCCAAGACCGCGCGTTAGCGGCGAAAACGGAATTTAACCTCTTGCGCCCCCTGCGGCACTGGCTCATCGCCATGCTGGGGATATCCGCCAGGATTAGGCGTTGAATCTGCGACGGATGGAGCGGAGGCTGGGCGGGTTAGGCCGATGTTGGGGGACGATTCCCGCGTGCGGAGCCGGACGTGGCTGCGGCGAACGATCTGAAGGTCGTGGGCATCGGCCCCGCGCACGCGGGGTTGGTTCTGCGGGGTGACAGACGGTCGGCCGGTCCGCGACGTGGGGGTGGTCGGTGGGGCTACAGGGGGCGGAGCCTCTTTTGATACTTCGTTGGGCGATGTATCGTCTCGCGTATGGTTAAACGAGCCACGGTGATGAGCGAGGCCGCGTACTTCGTGCTGGCCGCGCTGCTGGACGGGCCGGTGCACGGCTACGGGATCATCAAGAGGGCGGAGGCGCTGTCGGACGGCCGGGTCCGCCTGGCCGTCGGCACCCTGTACGGGGCGCTCGACCGGCTGGCCGGTGACGGGCTGATCGTCGTGGACGGTGAAGAGACCGTCCAGGGGCGTCCGCGCCGCTACTACCGGCTGACCGAGGACGGGCGCTCGGCCGTCACCCGGGAGGCCCTGCGGTTGCAGCAGGCCGCCCGGGTCGTCACCGGCCGCACCTCCCCGCTGACGGGGGACGCCGGAGCATGAGCGGAGTCTTCACCGAACGCTGGTACCGGCTGTTCCTGCGGGCGTTCCCGCCCGGTCACCGCGCCGAGTACGGCGCCGAGATCCTCGGCACGCTGATGGACGACACCCCGCGCCGCGTCCCGTCGGCGCGGGAGACGGCCGGACTCCTCACCGCGGGCTTGGCCGCCAGGGCCCGCGCGACCACCGGGCCCTGGTGGGCGGACGGCACGCAACTCGGCCTGTCGATGCTGGCGCTGGCCAATCTGGCCTACGGCATCGGCGACCACGCCTCCTTGACCTTTCTGGCCGCCTCGGCACTGCTCGTCCTGGCGTTGCTGCGCGGCTGGGCTCTGGTGGCCCTGCCCCTCGCGTTGGCCGTGGCGTTCTCCACCGGCCGGGCCATGCTCGTGGGAGCCGAGGCGACGGGCTGGTCGTCGCATGTCTTCGGGCCCGCGTACCACAACTGGGTGTCGCTGGCCCCGTACGGCGTGCTGGCGATCGGCGCCATCGCGCTCGCGGCCGGGGGAACCGGCAGGCTGCGGGCGCGGCCGTTGTGGTGGTTCGCGATCCCCGCGGCCGCCTTGGTGCTCACCTATCTGCCCTGGGCCCGGGAGTACGGCGAGGCATGGCAGCTGGTCAGGGCGGGCACCGAGAGCGTCCTCCTGGTCGCCGGAGTGCTGGCCACCGCGGTCGCGCGCACCCCGCGCTGGGCAGTGGCCGCGGCGATCTACGTCCTGCCCGGCGTGACCTCCCCGCTGGCGAACCCGCCGTCCAGCGCACAGGACCTCGGCTACTGGCTGACCCTCACCGGACTGCTCCTCGCCATGGCCGCGACAGCATGGCGACCCCATCCCGTCCCCGAACCGCGCCATCCGCAATAGCCCCCGAACACACCGTCGCGGGGTTGGTTCGGTCGCCAGGCTCTGGAACCGTCAGGGTGTTTTCGGCGGGCGGGTTGCGTGAGGGGTCAGGCGCGCTGCCCCTGGCGGCCAGATGATGTCGATCGGGATGTTGGACGCTCGGGCTTGGTGCACCACGTCCGCGGTTCCGCCGCCCTCGCCCGTGCGGCCGTCCCAGACGGCGACGAGGCGTTCGGCGAGCTTCAGGAGCATGGTGTTGGCGGCTTCGTAGGCCTGGAGGTTCGCGGTCGGGGCGGGCATGACGCGAACCTCGGCGGCGGCGGCGAGCAGCCGGTCGAAGGTCTCCGCGTGATCGTCCGGGACGGTCGTGCGCCGGTAGTCCTTCGAGGGGACCACGGCCACCAGCCTGCCCCCGGCGGCGAGGACGCGCTCGGCGAACAGGGAGTCGGCGCCCTGGGCTATGCAGGAGACGCCGGTGAGTCCGGCGCGCGCATAGGGCTTGAGCAGTTCGTCGAGGCTCTCGCGAATGAGGGGGACGCTGTTCTCCGTCAGATCCATGTGACCGGTTACAGCGAGAGTCGCCACGGCGTCCCTCCCGCGATGGAGTTTCCTGACTCGCTGAAATAGGATCCCCCGCAGCCTTTCCCCCGCCTGACGACGCTTGGCCAACTCGGCGATTCCATTGATCAAGCATATCCCGCGCACCGCGGACGCGATTCCGCAATGATCGAAGGCATGACCGGTCTGCGCGAGCACCTCTGGAACGAGTCGATCAATCCGTCCTCCTACACGGACCCCGGAGAGAAGTACCAGAATGCCGTGCTGGAGCAGTACAAGCTGTTCGTCGAGATGGCGGACCGCGTCAGCGCGCGGCGCAATCTGGCCAACACGTTCTTCTTAACCTTCAACTCCCTGATCGTCACCTTCCTCTCGGCCATGCTGCCCGGAGTGCGGGAGCGGCTGTCGGTGTGGACGCTCCTCCCGGCGCTGATGATCCTCGTTTCGGCCTGCGCGGCCTGGTGGATGCTGGTGCGCTCCTACCGGCAACTCAACAGGGGGAAGTTCGCGGTCATCGGCGCGCTGGAGGAACGCCTTCCCGCGCGGCCGTTCTATCCCACCGAGTGGATGGAACTCGGCGAAGGCCGGGATTGGCGGGTATATCTTCCGCTGACGCATGTCGAACGATGGGTTCCGTTGATCTTCATCACCGCCTACACCCTGGGATTCCTCGTGCTGGCCTTCTGAGTCGGCAAGGAAGGGCGGGAGCCTACGGAAGGTAGCGGCGGACCTTCGCGAAGATGGTCTCGATCTCGGCTCGGCGGGCGGGATCGGCGAGCACGTGGTAGGCGTCGGGAGGTCGGGAGTCCCCGACCTGGTCAAGCAGCTCCGCGGCGTGGGAGGCGCACTCCCCGCAGATCCGGGACAGTTCGTCGCGCAGAGCGTCACGCGACGGTCCGAAGGACTTCTTCATCCGCAAGCGGACCTCGACGGCCTGCTGAAAGAGCGACCGGTCGAGGTGGTAGCGGGCGAAGGAGTTCCCCGCGTCCTCTACCAGTAGGCGGCGCAGGCTGGTGGCGAGCGATTCCAGGTCCAGGTCGCCCGGCCGCCGCCGATGCCTGTTGATCGTCACATCGACGACGAGCCTCTGGACGGCGTGCTCGGCCTGGGGTCCGGGCCATCGCCGGATGTCGTCCCGGATCCGCGCGACCGAGGGCAGCGGCCCGTCGGAGACGACCCAGCGCTCGTACGTCTCGATCATCATTCCGCGGGCGACCGTCCAGTCCGGGTCTCCAGGAGCGTGCTTCTCGGCGAGCCCGCCCAGGCGGGCCGCGGCGTCGGCGAAGTCATCGCTTTCGATGGCCAGCCACACCCGGGCCGTCGAGGCCCCCGCGAAGGCGACGGCGCCGGCCTCGGCGAGAAGCGGCCGCGCCCTGTCCTCCTCGCCGACCGCGCGGAGCAGCCGGCCGAGCATGGCGGCGGGCCCCGAGGCGCCGCGGAACCGCGCGACCCAGTGCTCCATGTCCGCCACGGCCGCCAGGATCGCGCGGCGGACCTCCGGATCGGCGACCCCGGCATCCTCCAGCAGGGCCATGGCCGGCTGGACCGAGGGAAGGTACACGGGCTGGGGGTCGTCCAGCAGGTCGAGGTGCCGGTCGGAGACGCCGTTGCGCTGCCAGGCCAGGCAGATGCGCAGGTAGCGGTCCGGGAAGTCGGTCGAGGAGTCGAGCCGCCGCTCGGCGGCCTGGAAGATCTTCTGGACGGCGAAGTCGGCGGCCAGGCCGGACAGGTCGTTGAGCAGGGCGATGTGTCTCGCGGGATCCGCGTGGCCGAGCCGCGCGGCGGCCCGCCGCAGGGCCTCGTCCCGCGGGTCGAGGCGCAGCCCGTCGATCAGCCGCAGGCCGGCGATGACCTCCCCGGAGCTCTCGGTGACGGGCCAGTCGGCGGCGCCGGTCAGCTCGCGGGCGATCCGCTCCTTCCAGTCCATCCGCTCGCGCGCCCAGGCGGCGTGCGCCTCCTCCTCGGCGGGGTCGGTCACCTCGCGGGTGCGTCCGCCGGGATCGCAGGCCGCCTCGTGGGCGGCCCGGAACGCGTCGCGGCACAGCTCCTCGAACGGGGCGCGCACCCGCTCGGGAAGCGGGGCGCAGGCCGTGGCGACGAGTTCCAGCCGGGCGTCGAACGCCGCGTCGAGTTCCGGACGCAGGACCGAGCGCGCCACGCCGAGGCGCGGCACCGCGCCGCGGTACGACAGCGCGCGGTTGAGCTCCTCCAGCCGCAGGTGCGCGACGGCCAGCGCGGCGCGTGCCGGGCTGGTCAGCTCGGCCGGGACGCCGCGCGGCCGCTCGTCCGGCACGTCCTCGGCGGGCGGCCGTCCGCACAGCGCGGCGGTGCCGAAGGAGCCCGCGAGGACGCGGTGGACCCTCGCGCGTTCGGCCGCGCCGCGAGCGGGCGTGCCCGCCACCAAGGCTTCCAGGTAGAGCGCCTCCAGGTAGCGGCGCCACGCCTGGGCCGCGGCGGGCAGGTCACCGGCCCCCGTGTGCGCGACCGCGAGGTTGTGCAGCACCGGAGCGGACATCGGGTTCTCGGTGAGCATCGCCTGCCAATGCCGCCGCGCCTCGACGCTGTGGCCCATCCGGTGCCAGGTCTCGGCCAGGCGCCCGTCGAGGTAGGACCTCAGCAGGACGAGCGCGGAGCGGCGCCGGAGGGACGGCGGGTAGGCGTCGAGCGTCCGCAGGGCACGGTCGGCGTTGTGCGCCAGGGCGCGTTCGGCCGCCTCGACCGCCTCGGCCACGGTCTCCGCCGACGACCGCGGCCCGGCGTCCGGTACGCCCGTGTCCGGCGGCGGGACGGCCGCCGGGACCGGCTCTGGTTCGAGGACGGCGAGGTCCGCGCCGATCGCCGCCGCCTCCGCTGAAGGCCCCGCCGCCGCAGCCGAGGGCGCCGCCGCCTCCTTCGCGAACTCCTTCCCCGCGGAGTGCAGCCTTCTCCCGACCTTGGCGATGACCGCTTTCAGCCCGATCGGTTGCTGAAGGGACTTCTCGCAGCGCTCCAGGCGTGCGTCGAAGTCCGCGGAGGGCGCGAGCGTCCCGGTTTCGGTCCTGAGTTCCTGCAGTTTCTGGAGCCGTCCGACCCGGGCCGCCTCAAGCCGCCGCGCGATGTCGCTCAGGAGCGTCTGATCGGCGCGGGCCCGTGCGTGCCGGTCGGGGTCCCGCACGTCCGCGCCGCGAAGTTGCTTGGCGAGGCCCATGGCGCGCTCCCTGAGCCGTCTGACGAGGTCGGCGTCCCGTTCGAGCGCCGCGAGCCGCTCCTCGGCCGTGCCCGCGTCGACGCCGCCCCGCACCGGCACGTCGGTCAGCGGCTCCGGACGGGCGGCGAGAGCGACCACGGCCGACCTCATCGCGTTGAGGTGGGGCGTCGGATCGTCTTGACCCCCCTCCTCGGCGAACCACCGCGCCGCCGTGTAGGCGCCGAGGTCGGGCAGGGCCAACGGACGCCACCACAGGCGCCGCTGGTGGATCAACGCGATGAGCAGGTCCGGGAGGCGCTTCTCGGCCAGGCAGGCGGCGAGCCGGCCGGGGAGCGCCTCCTCGTCGGCCTCGAACAGCTCGCAGACGAGGTCGAGCAACCGGCGGGCGGGCCCGTCCTCCGGCGGGAGCGCCCCGGCCAGCCGCCTGACGGTCGCGGACGGGTAGCCGTGGACCATCCACTGCACCGCGAGGATCACGAACGCCGAGGTGCCCCCGGTGCGCGGGGCAGCGAGGCGGGCGGTCCGTTCCAGCGCCTCGGCGACGAGGTCCCGGGTCCGCTTGCTGGTCGGCCGCCGCAGGTCGAACCCGGCGTCGATGTCGTGCATGCCGGACCAGCGGCACCGGCCGGGCCGCAGCACCGACGCGACGGGCCCCTCGGGGACGGGCGGTGGCGCCGCGGAGTCGTCGGGCGCTTCGGAGCGCGCGAGGACGACGTGGTCGTCCCGTCCGGCCCGGACGGCCGCGGCGATCTCCCTGGACCGCGGGTCCCGCCCGCCGCCGCCCCGGCGCCGGTCGTGCAGGTCCTGGTGGACGATCGACAGGTGCGCCCAGATCCGGTGGTTGGCGGGCGCCGACTCGGCGGCGGCGGTGAGCCATTCCAATGCGGCGTCCAGCCGTCCGTGCCGAAGGTGGATCAGGCCGATGTGGTACGGGTGCTTGGGATTGACGGGATCGACGCGGTGGGCCCGCGCCAGGAGGGACACGGCCTGGCCGGGCTCCGTGCCGGGCAGGACGGCGAGCCGGAAGCAGGATTCCGCCAGCGCGTCCGTCTCCTCGGGGCGGAGGCGGTGGCCCTGCTCGAAGCGGTCCCACAGCCGGTCGGCGATGGCGTGCAGCTTCTCGGGCCGGGTCTCTAGGCCGACCGTGGTCGTCACGTCGTCTCCTCCATCGAGGGCTCCGGCGAGAGCTCCGGCGAGGGCTCCGGTTTCGCGGCGCCGGTATCGAGTTCCTCCGTCGGCAGGATGAAGATGCGGTGCCCGTCCGAGGTGGCCACCGTGCGGCCGTCCTGCGAGATGGCGAGGGGGTAGGCCGAGGTGACCCCGATGCGGCCGTCGCACATGAGGACGTGCGAACGGTCGGGATACTCGAACACGACGAGTCGGCCGTCGTGCGTGGCGCAGACCGGCCGGGCTCCGGGGACGGTGCGGAAGCCCAGGTGAACACCCAGTTCGGTGTCGAAGCTGACGCCGACACCGTCGTCGTTGAGCGCGATCGACAGCTCCGGCCCGATCAGGGCGTCGGCGACGGGCTGGACGGGCAGCTCGGCCACCAGGGGCCGCGAGGCTCCGTCGTCGAGGCGGTAGATGTGCCGCTCGCCGACGATGATCGTGTGTCCGGGCCCGCGATGGACGCCCAGCAGCAGCCGCTCCAGCGAGTGCTTCGCCCCCGCCCGGCCCCCCTCGTACACCGTCAGGGCGCCGTCCAGGTCGGCGACCAGAAGCCGCCCGCCCTCGCCCCAGCGGCCCCGGCCGTCGACCGCGAGGTGCTGCACGCCCGCGGGATGCTCGATCAGCACCTCGGGCTCCGCGTCTTCGGCCAGCGACCAGACGGTGCCGTTCCACATGCCGACGAGCAGGGTGCCCCCGTCGAAGGCCAGCGCCCCGGGGACGGCCAGGCCGGGGGCGCGGGCCAGGTCCACGGCGCGGGTATGGCCGTCGGGCGTGGCCACCACGACCCGTCCGGTCCAGTCGGCGACGGCCAGCCGCCGCGCGCCGCGCGCCCACAGCCGAGGCGGCGACGCCAGCCGGACGGCGCCGTCGCCGCGCGATCGCCGCTCGAAGCCGTGGACGGTCAACCGGTCATCGTCGAGGACCACCAGGGCGGGGGCGTCGGAGAAGAAGAACGGACGGCCGCTCGTCATGATCGACGGAGGCTCCCGGTCCTGGTCGGCGGGCTGCGCCCGGGCGGGCCGCGGCGGCGGGCTCACCCGGATCGGCGGGCTCTCGGCCGACTCGCAGCCGGGGGCCTCGGCCACCAGCCGGACGGACGGGACCGGCACGCGGAACGACAGGTCGGCGAAGTCAGCCGCGCCCCGCACGGTGGTGGCGACGAGGGTGCCGTTGAGGCCGGGATCGGGCGGCACGACGGTGAGCGCGACCGGCTCCCCGCTCTCCGGGACCGGCGTGCCGTCGGCGCCGACGACCGTGACGCGGACGGTCGGGAGGGTGCGGTTGACGACGGCGTCGGGGACGGCGGTCTCGAAGCGCAGCCTCCGGCCGCTCGCGGCCGGGCGCAGGTCGAGCGCGTCGCGCAGGTGGTCGAACCATTTCGGGTGGGTGACCGGAAGCCAGTTGATCCTGTTCGCGGTGAAGGCGATGCTGTCCTGGGCCGCCTCGTCCATCAGAACGGGGATGAGCTGGGCCTTCTTGGCGTCGGTGAGCCGGACGGCCTCATGCAACTCCGAAAGGCAGATTCCCTTGGAGAAATAGCGCGGCGTGTAGAGGGCGACGATATATCGGGAGCCGCGCAGCGCCTTTTCCAGGTAGTGCACCCAGTCGACCCCGACCGGCGTCCCGCCGTCCCGATCGACATCGAGGAAGATCCGCGGTGGGACGCCCTTGGCGGTGACGCATTTCTGCAGATCGTCGGCGAGGTCCCTGGCCTTCCGGTAGTCCTCGCGCGCGTAGCTGATGAAGACGTCCCATCCGTCGTGGGTCTCGGGCTCGGTCATCCCCCCGCCCTTCAGCGGATGATTCGGTCGGTGGCGTTCAGCAGATCCTGGAGCGTCTTCCGGGCGCGCGGGTCGGCCGCCGTGCTCAGTACCCGCCGTGCCTCCCGGTTGATCGATCTCAACTCGTCCATGCCGAGCAAGGTCTCCCTGTCGGCGCCATAGCCGCCGCGGATGTGCCGGCTCGACGACCGGTGCCCGTCCAGGCGGCGAGACTCAAGCATCGCGCGGTCGACAAGGGATTGGACGGTCGACACCTGCTCGGCCCAACGGTTGAACCGCTGGACGAGTTCGGAGACCTCGACGCTCTCCATGGCCCGCTCGACGTCCTTGAGCCGCTGGTCGACGGCTTTCGTCAGTTGGCGCACCTGGGTGGCGCTCTGCCTGGTCGTCGCCATGGACCGCACTTCGGGCAGGCGCTGCCGCAATTCGCGCATTCTTCGCCGGAAGTCGGCGAGTTCCTGGCGCGTGGGCTTGTCGGACACCGCTTCCACGGCGGCGTTGTGCTCCTCGACCGCCGCGTTGATGGCGAGGACCTGCGGCATTTCCCGGGCCGTGCGCAGCAGCCGTTCCGTGTCGGGCAGCGACGGGTCGCCCGCGGCTGTCTCGGCGGCCGCGATGGCCTTTTCCGGTTCCCGTCCCTGGACGCACAGGCAGATGGCATAGATGAAGTTCGCCACGGGGAAGCGCGGAACGACGTGCAGCAGTCCGGCCAGGACGCGCTCGGCCTCCGCGAAACGCCCGTCGATCAGCAGCCGGACGGATTCGCGGCCGTCCTCCTCGGAGATCAGCGCGTAGAGCCGGGCCACCCGGTCGGCCGGGCCGCGCGGCTCCGGAAGCGGCTCCGCCGGCGGATGGTCGCGTTCGCACAGGCCGGAGAGAAACGTGTCGAGGTCGCGGAGCACCTCGGTTTCGCGCCATTCGCGGTCGGCCCTCGCCAGCTCCTCGCGGGCCCGCCGGTAGGCGCCGTCGCGCAGCGCGCGGACGGCCGGCCCCGCGACCGTCCGCACCACCGCCGCCTCCAGTGCGTCGGCCAGGACGCGGAGTTGGCCGGTGTCCCCCTCGGCCTGCCGCAAAGCGGCCTTCGCGGTGCGGAGCGCGGATTCGAACTCACCGTTCCGCGCTTGCGTGACGGCGAGCAGGTATGGGGGTTCCGGTTCCTCGGGGGCCAGTTCGATGAAGCGCCGCAGCCGGTCGGCGGCGGCGTGCGGGTCCCGCGGGGACGCGTCGAGGAACGCCGCCATTTCCTGCTGGGTGAGAATGGCGCGCAGTTTGGCGCGGAGGTCCCGGACACCGGTGCGCAGTTCGGGGTCGTCCAGCGGCTCGTCCCGCATCGGGCGCAGGACGCCGAGCGCGGTCATCAGGCCCGCCCCGCCCAACTGGTAATGGCAGTACGCCGACAGATAACGGGCTTCGGGATGTCCCGGGGAGATCTGGAGGAACTCCGCGAGCTGCGCCAACGCGACCGAGTATTCGCCTTGGGCGATGTTGCCGCGGGCGTCCTCAAGCAGGTCTTCGCCGTTCTCGCCGAGGTCGAGGGAGTCCTCGGCGCCGCGGTCGCCCTGACCGGGCAGGACGAGGGCGGGCAGCGCCGGCTCCCGTTCCGGCCGCCGCCGCCCGATCTCCTCCAGCCGGCCGAAATGCTCGCTCAACTCCGCGCCGCCGAGGAACGGCAGGGACAGCAGGTCAGGAAGCCGCGGCGGCGCGTGCGGCAGGGCCAGCGAGCCGGGCCGCGCCGATTCCGCGGCCCGGCCTTCGGCCGCTCGGTCTTCGTCGGTCATCGGTGTCCCTTCCCCGGCGTCCGCGGCGCGCGGCGGACGTCAGCCGGGCAGATCATCTGGGTCGGGTACGGCGCCGAGGGCTTCTTCGGCTATCTCGCGGCACAGCAGGTACTCGGCTTCCTGGTCGAGTCGCAGCATCAGCGGGAGGGACGCGGGCAGGGACGCTTCATCGAAGAGCTGCTGCTCGTCGGGAGAGCGGTGGTATTCCACCGGCGGCAGCCGCCGCACGAGCCGTTCGCGGTCAAGCGTCGGCCGCTCCCAGGGCGTCATCCGTCGCTTCCACGCCGCCCAAAGGCCCGCTCGGTTCGGCCGGGAATGGTGCGGCGATAGCCGGCTCGTCATCGTCCAATTCCTCCTGGGGGAGCAGCAGTTCTCCGGTCGCCTTGAGGATTTCGAGTTCGCTGTGGTGCAGCGCCTCCGCCTGCTCGGTGAACGCCAGGGCGACGTCGTCCAGCTCGGTCAGCCGTTCTCGCATGAGGACGTGGGAAGGAGCGTCCTTGGGCAGATCCCGCAGCCGGGGATAGACGATCAGGTCGATGCGGCGGCGCATCGCGTTGATGCGCTGCTGCAGTTCGTGCGGGGACGCGGGCCGGTGCGGCAACACCAGATCGTCTCCGAGGTCGTCGCCGTACAACGCGAACCGGTCGCGCAGTTTCCGGAGTTCGGCGCGGTGCGGCGCCGAGGCCGTCGGATCGGCGAGGAGTTCGTGCACCAGCCGGAGGAAGCGGGAAACCGCGTCGCCCTGGCTCCCGAGCGCGCGTTCCTTCTCCACGAGATCGAGGACTTCGGGCACGACGATGCCCTTGGCCGTCCGCATTCCGCTTTCCAGGAGGGCGAGGGACGCCTCCCGCTGCTCCTCGCCGTTCGCGAAGTAATAGGTGATCAGGCCCTCGATCAGGGACGCGTCGCCCAGTTGGGGGTCGGCTTCGCGCAACATGTCGGCGCGCTTCATCAATTCCGCCCGATCCCGCGCGGCGAGCTCGCCCGAGAGCGGACGCGCCCGCCACATCCGCAGGAGCGCGACCAGCCGGAGCAGCGCGATCACGGCGCGGAGCTGCCTCCGGTACTCCTCGGCCGCGTCCGTCGTCCGTTCCGGTCGATCGGCCCGCGCCGTCTTCGCCTTCTTCGCACCGGCCTTGGGAACGTCCGGGACGCGTTCGAGGAGTTGGGCCAGGCGGGCGTCGAGTTCGTCGGGGACGCCCGCCGTCCAGTCGCAGGCGATCAGCCCGAGTTCGGCCTCGGTCGTGTCCCGTCCCAGCGCGACGGCACGCTCGCGCGCCGTCACGAAGGCCGTGCGCGCGTCGGTGGGCCGCTGGTCGAAATGGGACTGGATGCCGTTGAGCACGTGCAGGCTGTCCGCCGCCTTCGGGATCTCGGCGGTGAGCTCGCCCAGTTCGCGGACCCGGTCGAAATGGCGTATCGCCGCATCGGTCTCGCGCCGCCGCCAGTGCGCGCCCGCCAGTTGCAGGTGCGACGCCGCGGCCGCGCGCCGGGCGGCGGGCCTTGCGGAGAGCGAACCGGCGTGCCGCTGGAAGAGCTCGACCGCGCGTTCGTGCCGTTCCAGCTTGTGCTGGAGCCACACCGCGAGATGCGCGGTGGCGGGGTCCTCGTCGGCCGCGGCCGCCAGGCCGTCGACGGTGGCGGAGGCGACCCAGTACTGGTCGGGCTGGAAAGTGCCCAGCATGGCGCGGACGAACGCGTGAGCGAAGCGCGCGTCGGCCAGGGCGCGTCCGCGGGGACCGGCGCTCACCGCCTCTTCGAGGAGCCGGTCGGCGGTTTCGAGTTCCGCCCGCTCATTCCCGTCCTTCTCCAGGAGGGCGAGCGCCTCGCGCAGCGGCACCCGCCACCGGCGCGGTACGACGACCAGGAAATACCAGCCGCCCAGCGCGCACAGGACCAGTAAGAAGGCGCACGCCGCCGTGAGCACCGTGGTCATGATTCCCCCTCCGCACCATTCCCGCCCTTTTCGCGCTCGCCCCGCTTTGCCTCGCGGGCATTCCGGAGTTCCTCCTCGAATTGCGCGAGCAGCAGGCCGTGCAGCTCGATGGTGGCCGCGTCCATCGACTTGTTGGCGGTGACGCGGCGCAAGCCCTTCCTGATCACGCCGGCGATCTGTTCGGCTTCGTCCAGGCGGTCCAGCAGCAGGAAGGTGGTCCCGTACACGATCATCAGGTCGATCCGCCACCACATCAGGCCGTCCTCGCCATGAAGCCATCGGTGGGCGAACGAGTTGGCCTCGCGCAGCCTCCCCTGCCGGATGAGGTGACCGGCCATCGTGGTCGCGTGCGCACGCCGCTCGGCCTGCGGCAGGTGGTGGAACGCGGCCCGCAGGGTGGTGTCGAGCCTGCGGGCGAAGGAGTCGTCGATGGCTTCGGAGAGGAGCGTCAGGACGGTCGTCCACAGGTCGCCGATGACGGACATCTGCTCCGCGTACGCCTCGACCCGCTCGGGGTCGGTCTGGACGGCGCGGTCGAGCAGCGTCAGGGCTTCGAGCGGCGAGCCCGCGTCCTGGTAGGCGATGGTGGCGGCGAGCACCAGCACGTCGTAGTGGGGGTCGTCGACCAGGATGGCGCGGGCGAGGGAGAGGGCCTCGTGCGGCTCGCCGGCGTCGCGCAGGGACCGCACGGCCGTGACCGGGTCCATGGCGTCCCTGGCGCGTTCGAGCCGGTCGACGAGCCAGGCCACGTCGTCGTCCCCGCGCTCCTCGGCCATGGCGGCCGGGCTGGTCAGCTCGCGCAGCTCGTCGAGGACGGACCTGATCGGGCCCACGCGTCGCATCCAGCCTGGAAGCCTGCCGTCGAGACGCTCGCCCGACGGCGCCACGGCGCACGCGGCGCGGTGCAGCAGCCGTTCGGGACCCGCGTCGGAGACGGCGCCGAAGCAGCGCAGCGCGGCGACCGCGAGGGCGTACAGGTCTTCGGCCCGGCCCACCTCGGCCTGCCCGCGTGCCAGGTTCGGGGCGAGGTGCAGCACGCGCTCGGGCCCGGTCATGAGCTCGGTGAACGAGGGCACGCCCCAGCGGGGCAGCGGCAGGAGCTGCGTGCCGGAGTCGGTGAGGACGATGTCGGCGGGCATCGGCATCATGCCGGGCCCGAGCGAACTCCACCACCGGGTCATGGCGCGCAGCGCCACGATGACCGCGTCCACCCGGTTGGCGGGCGCGGGATCGGCGAGCGCGTCGGCGAGGCTGCGCCGCCCGCGGGTCTCGTAGCAGACGACCTGGTACCAGCGGCCGCCCAGATGCTGCTGGTCGCCGCCGGCGCCGGCGGCGACCACGGGAGCGAGGCCGGGACGGCGCGCGAGGCCCTGCCAGCGTTTCAGTTCGTCGCGGTGGTCCGCGCTCAGCTCGGCGCGCGGAATGAGGCGGTAGCAGCGCTGCCGCTCGGGGGCCCGGTACAGGGTCCCGCGGCGGCCGACGCCGACGTACTCCGCGTCGAGATCCCGGGCGATCCGCTGGACGGGTTCATCGGCGGGCGCTGTCATAGGCGTCCTCAAGGCGGTCGGCGAGGGGCTCAAGCGCGTCGGCCGCGGCGTTGGAGCGGACCGCGGCCGCGAAGTCCCCGAGCGCGGCGGACAACTCCGCCGGCGCCCCGTGGTTCGAGACCCACCCGATCACCTTGCGGACCATTCGCCGGTACTCGGCCGGGACGGTGTCGGGGTCGATCCGGGGCACGTCCTCGGGTGCGAGGCCCGGCCCGGGCGCGGGGCCCTTCTCGGGAGTCGCGTCGACCGGGGGCGGTACGGCGAATTCGGGAACGGCGTCCGCTTCTCCGGTCGCCGCCGCGTCCTCGTTCCCGGCCGGTCCCTCCTCGTCCGCCTGGGTGGTCCTCAACCGCTGGAGCCGCAGGCGGCTCTCGGCGAGCATGTCGATCCTTCCGATGCTGGTGCTCTGGCGGAAGGTCGCCTCGTACTCGCGGTCGACGTTGACGTGATGGACCTTCACTTCGAGAAGGCCGTTGACGTCGAGCGTGAGGATGACGTCGAACTGGTGGAAGCCCGCCGGGCGGGGCTCGATCTCGTCGAGGAGGATCGAGCCGATCCGGGTGTTGTTGAAGACGACGTCCGACTCGCCCTGGTAGATGGGGATCTCGACGTTCTGGGAGTCCTTCTGGTTCGTGTAGGTCCGTTTGCGCTGGGTCGGGATCTTCTCGCCGCGCGGGATGAGGGGGCTGAACCGGTGCTCCTCCACCCCCACTCCGAGGGTGTGCTCGGTGATGAGCCTGATGTCGAAGTCGTCCTCGTCGGCTGGACGCTCCGCCGTCGGACGCCTGTTCAGGTCGAAGCCCTCCGACGGCTCGAAGCGGTGGGCGAGGATCGCGGCGCCGCGGGCGACGAGGGTGTCGGGGTCGCCGTCGGCGCGGACGAAGTCCCCGTCCTTGCCGAACCGGTCCATCAGCATGTCCCGCACGAGGCGAATGCGGGTCGAGCCGCCCACCAGCAGGACGGCGTCGACGTCCAACGGGGGCGCGTCCTCGCCGCCGCCCGCCATTCTCAGGGCCTCGTCCACCTTCTCCAGCGACCGTTTCAGCGTCGGCTCGATCAGCGAATCGAACTGGGCCCTGTCGAGGGCGATGGGCTCCGTCCCGTCGCCGAGGGAGATCGTGGTGGATTCCTGGCGGGAAAGGTCGATCTTCGCCTTCTCCGCGGCCGCCAGCGTCCGCAGTCGCTCGTCCTCGCTCGGAGCCGTGCGGCCGAGTTTCTCGTTGAGCCATTCGGCGACGGCCGCGTCGAAGTCGCCGCCGCCGAGCCGCGGGTCGCCCGCGGTGGCGAGGACGTTGATCTGGTTCTCCCGGGTCTCGATGATCGACACGTCGAAGGTGCCGCCGCCGAGGTCGAAGACGAGATAGATCCTGGGTTCCTCGTCCTCCCGGTCCACCCCGTAGGCGATCGCCGCGGCCGTGGGCTCCGGGATCAGCTGGCGGGGGTGCAGCCCGGCCAGCAGCGCGGCCTCCTCGGTGGCCTTCTTCTGGCGTTCGGTGAAATAGGCGGGAACGGTGACGACCGCGTCGTGGACCTCTCCGCCGAGCCTCCGCTCGGCGACCTCCTTCACCCGCATGAGGACCAGCGCGCTGACCTCCTGCGGCCGGAGCCACTCGCCGTGCAGCCGGACCCGCAGCGGGTCGTCCTTCTGGAAGGACGTGCCCTTGGCGCCGAACTTCGCGAGCGTCTCTTCGGTGAAGAGCTCGCCCATCTCGCGTTTGATCTCGATGATGGTCTCCCGGCCGCGGCCCGGGAGGCTCATCGCCTCCTTCGCGGCGGCGCCGACGACGATCCGCCGGGTGGCGGGGTCGAAGGCGACCACGGAGGGGGTCGTGTCGGCGGGCACGTCGAACGAGTCGTCCGTGATGATCTTGGCGCTGAGCTCTTCGGTGTCGAAGGCCGCCACGGCGGAGAACGTCGTGCCCAGGTCGATGCCGATCACTCGGTGCAGGTTCGGGTTCGTGGCGTCCATGCTCTTGTCGTCGTCCTTGGCGAGGCTTTTCACGGGATCAGTCGAACTCCGGGGAGTCGAGCAAGGGGGTCGGTGTGAAATCTGCGGTGAAATCGGTTCGGGTGGTGTCGTCCGGGAAATAGACCGTCTCCCCGGCATCGAGAAGAAAGGCTTCGAGCTCCCGGCGCAGGGCGGCGAGGCACGCCGCCCGGTCGTCGAAGACCGGAGCCCAGGCCGGTTCCAGGCGCATCAACGGCAGCGGCGGATGCTGCGCGTCGTAGGCCTCTCTCGCCTCGCCCTTCTCCAGGTCGAGGCCGGTCATCTCGGAGATCGTCTCTTCGTCCGCGCCGCCCGCCTTGAGACGGGCGGCGAGCCTGTTCGTCGCCGCGCGGATCTCCCCGGCCGTCGCCTCCGGCGCGACGCCGAGCCGCGCGTACTGGGTCGAGCGAGGGAACACGAGCGGAAGGGCGAAGAGCGATGTGACACGCCCCCGCACCTCGTGACCTGAGGAAACGGCGTCCCGCATGAATGCCCCCTCATTCCATGTCGCTGTCATCACCCTCCCCAGGGCTCCGCTTGCGCGAGCGATCTATGGCGACGGCCTGCGGCTCCCCCTTAACGAAAAACGGCAGACAAGCATTGTGACCGCCCACCCCGGGACCCCTCCCGGTACAGGCGAAGGTCAGCCCGAGACCCACACGCCACGCCGGAGTCGAGAAAGCGGGTGGACGTGTACATTCCCCCCGATCACAGGCACCGGCGTGACGGCACGCATCGCCACGACCTGGAAGAATGGTGCCGAAGCAGCCCCTTGCCGACCATCTTCCTGATCAACGAACTCGCTCGGCACCCCGCCCGAGTTTGGAGACCGCGGCCGTAGCGAGAGCATAACGCAGCCAAATTGGAGCTCGCGGGAAGTTTCGCGGATATCCGTCCACTACGCCACACGAACGCCGAGGTCAAGGGCACCTATGGGTATGGCCATAATCCCAAATGTCGCGTTCCCTCACCCAACCACGGAAGTGATCAACCCTCCCCCGACCGACACCTTAGCCACCCCGGGCGGAACGGAAACGACAGCGCCGACCAGGCCATTACTACGCGCAGTCATGTTCACCCCGAGAGAGGCGCCACCTCACGAGCACGGCACCGCACGACCAACTCAGCGACGGCCGATACCAGAAGACCGAATCCCACTTCGATCACACGATCCTCAAACCGATATGACCCCTTCATCCCCCAACGCCGGGTACGCGGCCGCCTCCTCGTGTCAACCGCGGCGAGCGTGAACGCGTCCAACCAGGGCGAACACCGTCTCGCCCTGCGATGGGCCCGTGCCGAACAGGTAGCCGATGACCGTCCATTCCGGCCACGAACAGATCATTTGGGAAGGCGAGTCCCGCAACGTCACCGCCCGCGCCACCGGCGGGCGGTTCACCCTGCACTACCGGCTCAGCACCCACTACCTGTACTTCGAGACTGGGGGCATCGGCCTCACCAAGCAGGAACAGGTTCCGCTCATCAACATCCAGGACGTCGACATCTCCCAGACGCTCCTGCAGAAGCGGCAGGGCATCGGGAACGTGCTCGTCCACATCGTTCGTCCGACCGGCCAGCGCGAAACCGCGGTCCTCGACTCGATCCTCGAACCGTCACAGGTACGCGACCTGATCAACCACACCGTCCACCAGGTTCGTATCGCGGCCCACCAGCGGCAGGTCGACGAGGCGCGCGATCTCGGCGTCCACCGCTTCGAGCACACGGGCCAGGGCCCGCGGATGCCCAGCGGCTACAGCACCGGCGGCTACCCCCAGGTGGCGCCACCGGCCGGGCAGTTCCCACCGGCCCTGCCGGTGCAGCAGCCCAACAGCCTCCAAGCCGCGCCCGCCGTTCAGGCCACCACACCCGAACAGGTCATGGCACTCCTCAAACAACTCGGCGAACTCCGCGACGCCGGTGTGGTCACCCCCGAGGAGTTCGAGGCCAAGAAGAAGGACCTCCTCGACCGCCTCTGACACGCCCCTAGTTCGGCCTCCGAGGACACCACCGTGCTGGTACTTCAGGCCAAGAGGGTCCTGTCCTTGATGAGGATGGCGGGGCGGACTTGTATGTCGAGCGTGCCGCGAGTTGATTCCGTCTGGAAATCGACCTCGATGGCGGTCGACTTGGCGTCTGAGCGCAGTCGGAGGCGTTCGGCTCCTTCGCGGAAGAGGTCGAGCAGCAATTCCTGTTGTCGCTGAAGTTGGAGCCTTACGGATCTTCCGGGGATGTCGTATGACAGCGTCAGGCTCTCGCCTTCCCCGCCAGGGAGGCGCACAATTCGCGTCATCTCCTCCGAGGCTGACAGTTCCGGTTCGACGCCCAGGACGTCGAGGATCTCCGCGTCCTCGGGAACTTCGAACTGGTCCATCAGGGGCCTCCACGGGGAATGAGCGTCGTCAGCCGGTAGCCATTCTCCGTCACCTGCCACGTCGTCTCGACATGAAGGAAGCCCCCGCACGGCCTCGGCTCGATCCGCACCGTCGGCGGCGACTTCACCGGCAGCGGCGGTTGGGATGATTCGGCATCATGTCCGGGTGAGCATCAGCGACAAGGATCGCAAGATCCTCTGGGGCCGTTCGGGTAACCGGTGCGCGATGTGCCGCCGGATCCTGGTCGCGGAACGGACGCCGGTCGACGACGATGCGATCGTCGGGGAAGAGGCCCACATCGGGGCGCGCTCGCCGGGTGGTCCCCGTTTCGGGGAAGGCCGTCCTGACGCGGTGGACGGCTACGAGAACCTGATCCTGCTGTGCGGAATCGACCACAAGAAGGTCGACGACCAGTTTCAGCATTACACGGCCGCACGCCTGCGGGCGATCAAGTCAGAGCATGAGGCCTGGGTCGAGCGGACGCTCGGAGCCGTCCCGGGGCAGGCGGGCGAGGTGCATCTGCCCGCGCCGGAACCGTCCGCGGAAACGGTCGTGGTTCCCGTGGTCGGGACGCGAATGGCGGCGCAGGAGTTGTTCGTCGGCCGCTCCCGGGAATTGCGCACCCTGCTGAACAGCCTGGCCCCCGACAAGCGCGAGTCGGCCCGGAAGGCCGACGAGCCCGGCGCGGTGGTGGTCTCCGCGGTCGCGGGCATGGGTGGGATCGGCAAGACCACGCTGGCCCAGCACGCCGCGTCGGCGGCCGTCGACCGCGGATGGTTTCCCGGCGGCGCGGTCATGGTCAACCTGCGCGGCTACGACCCCGCCGACCGGCGGATCCGGCCGGGGCAGGTGTTCGCGCCGCTCCTGTACGCACTGGGCATGGCGCCGGAGCGGATCCCGGCCACGACGGTCGAGCAGGCCACCGTGTACCACCACCACCTGGCGGACCTGGCCAGACGGAAACGGCCGGTGCTCCTCGTCCTGGACAACGCCTCCACCACCGAACAGGTGCTCGACCTGTTACCCCGGCAGAAGGCACACCGGGCGGTGGTGACCACCCGCGACACCCTGACCCTGCCCAGCATCCGCCGGATAGAGCTCGACGTCCTCAGCCGCCGCGAATCCCTGGCGCTGCTGCGCCAGGCGGTGCGGCGGCACCATCCCGGCGACACCAGGGTGGACGGCGACCGCGCCGCCGGTGAGCGGCTGGTCCAGGCGTGCGGACGGCTGCCGCTGGCGGTCGGAATCGCCGCGGCGCTGATGGCGGACGACCCCGGGCTGACGCCCGCGGCACTGGCCGACGATCTCGCCGACGCCGCCACCCGCCTCGACGTCCTGCGGCACGGCGGCGCGGCGGTGGCCGGTGTGATCGAAGTGTCCTGGCAGCACCTGCGGGAGGCGAATCCGGGCGCCGCGCGGCTACTGCGCCTGCTCACCCTCGACCTCGGCCCCGACATCTCCACCGCCGCGGCCGCGGCACTCGCCGACGCGCCCGAGCCCCTCGTCAACGCGCAGCTCCGCGCACTGCGCCAGGCCCACCTGCTCCATGCGGGCAACGGCCGGTGGCGCATGCACGACCTGGTCCGGGTGCACATTCGCATGGTCCACGCCGAGGGGGAGGACCACCAGGCCGCCGTGACCCGGCTGTTGGACTTCTACCAGACCAGCGTCGCCGCGGCCGACGACCACTTCCTCCCCCCGTCGCGGCGGAAGGGCCTCACCACGTTCCCCGGCCGGTTGGAGGCGGAGGCGTGGCTGGACACCCACCAGGCCACCCTGGTGGCAGCGGTCGCGCTGGCCGCGACCAGCGCCCGGCAGTCGGTGGCCTTGGAGCTGGCGGTGCCGATCTCCAAGCATCTGCAACGGCGGGCGGCCGACGTGAACGACTGGCTGGCCGTCGCACGTAACGCCTGCACCGCCGCGACCGAAATCGGTGACACGCGCGGCCGGGCCGGGGCTCTGAACCTGTTGGGCCTCGCCCTGTACAGAGCTGAACGGCATGAGGAGGGCCTCTCCATCCTCCGCGAGTCGCTGGCGCTGTGGGAGGACCTCGGCATCCGCAATCGCCAAGGCATGCTGTGGAGCAACATCGCGCTCGTGTTGGTCGATATGGAGAGGTTCGACGAGGCGATCGACGCGCACGAGGAGGCCCTGGCCCTCTACCAGGAAGACGGAGACCGGGAGCAGGAGGCACGCGTCTCGACCAACCTCGCGAACGCGTTCCGCGACCTCGGACGGCTCGACGAGGCGATCGCCGAGTACCGCCGCGCCGTGGACCTCTCCCGCGGCACCGGTTTCCGGGACGCCGAAGGCCGGGCCTGGAACCATCTGGGTCGCACGCTGCGCGAGGCGCGGCGGCGGGACGAGGCCCTGGACGCCTTCCGCAACGCGCAGACCGCGTACCGCGACATCGACAACAGGGACGGCGAGGGCCTCGCGTGGCGCGAGCTCGCGGAGACGCTGAAAGAGCTGGGACGGTCGCGGGAGGCGATCGAGGCCTACCGCACCGCCCTGGCCGTCCACCAGGACTCGCCCGCGCGGGCCGGCGAGGCCGCCGCGTGGCACGGGTACGGGATCCTGCTCTTCCATGAGGCCCTGCTGGACGACGCCATCGAGGCGCATCGTCGGGCGCAGGCCCTCTGGCGCGACCTCGGCGAGCGGGTGAACGAAGGCGCCGCATGGCACAACCTGGGCCTCACCCTGCACGAGGCGGGACGGGTCAGGACCGCCGTCGCCGCCTACCGGCGCGCCCTCGCGCTCTACGAGCACGGCGGCGGCGCGGAAGCCAGAAGCCGGACCTGGAACGCGTTGGGCAGAGCCCTCGCGCAGGACGACCGCGCGGCCGAGGCGCGGCACGCCCGGCAGCAGGCGGAGGCCGTGCTCGCCGAGGGCGACCGCTGACCATTCACGCGTCGATGCCCTATCGCGATGGCGGGCCCGGCCCGTCCGCCCATCGACATGCCCGGCGGGCGGCAAACGATCCCAACGCGGCCGGAAGTGGCGATTCGTCCGGTAATTGAGGTCCGAAGGAGGCGTGCCCGATAGCGTTCGCCGATCGGCATTGCCTCCCCGGAGATGATCGAATGCGCGATTTCTATGCCACGATGGCGCAAGTGCTGCCGCTGATGCTGCTGGCTCTGATATGGGAGTCGCGGTATCTGGAGGGCCTGCGCGCCGAGGAGCGGCGGTCCCGCGGTACCGATCCCGTAGGCGGGGTGCGGTTCTGGACCAAGTCCCGAGTTCGCGGATACAGCATCGCGGTCGCGTCCGTGGTGATCCTCGACACCGGGTTGAGCGTGTTCGTTCTGGCGGGGGTTCTGCACGACAGCGGCTGGCTTCGCGGGCTCGTGCTCGGCGGTCTCGTGCTCGCACTCGCAAGCCTGTTGTTCCGCATCACAGTGGAGATCTTGAATGCGACCGAAGAGAGCTGATCCGGCCGATTCGGTCAGGCGTAAAACCGGCATTGAATCACCTGCCGAAAGGAGATGTGGCCCAATCCGGTAGTTGCGCTACTCGGCACCTCGCCTTGATTTATGGTGCACCTTGACGTACGACGCATAACTGGCAACCGGGGCGGCGGGATGCGTAAGCGAGAGTTCTACTATCCGGCGGGGGCCGCGGGGGCGAAGCCGGCGCCGCGCTCGGTGCCGCACCTGCTGGTGTTCGTACCGGGCATCGGCGGCAGCGAACTCAGGGCCGCGGACGGAACCCTGATCTGGGGGCTGTCCGGCGAGATGGTCGACAAACCGGTGCGCGTCGTCGAACGGCTGGCCGGTCCGTCCACCGGGCTGTTCGACCCCGGCCACGACGACGGCGTGCGACCCGGCGGGCTGATGGCGGTCCCGATCCCGGGCCTCACCCGCAAACTCGGGGCCTACCAGAGCGTCCGGACCATGCTCGCGGCGAACTTCGTGCTTCGCGAGCACAACTACACCGAATTCTGCTACGACTGGCGGCGGCCGGTCGAATACAGCGCCGAACTCCTGGCCAAGGAGATCGAAGGGCGGCTCCGAGCGCTGAGGCGGCGGCGCCCCGGCGCGAAGGTCGTCATCATCGCGCACAGCATGGGCGGCCTGGTCGCGCGCCATTACCTCCAGGCCCTGGACGGCGCGGCGGACTGCGAACGGGTGATCACGCACGGCACGCCGTTCCGCGGCTCGGTCAAGGCGCTCGACTACCTGGTCAACGGGCCCAAGCTCGGACCGGTCCGCTTCCGCCCCCTCGCCGCGGCGATGCGGCGCGTCCCGGCCCTGTACGAGTTGCTGCCCATCTACCGGACGGTCGTCGACCGCAGGAACCCGGTGCCGCTTCCGGCGCAGCGAGTGGTCGACGTCGTGGAGGCGCTCGGGCTGGAGCCCGAGCAGGTCGAGCGGGTGCGCCGGTCCCGGGAGTTCCTGCGCGCCCTGAACGAGCCGCACGAGCGCGCCCGGCGGCTGCAGCCGCTGGTGGGCTACGGCGTCGGGACCGCGCAGCAGGCCGAGCTCTACGACGGACGCCTGGTCGTCTCCGAGCGGGCCGACCTGCTTCCCGGCGAGTACTCGGTCAGCGGGGGCGACGGCACCGTCCCGGCGCTGTCGGCGCGGCCGGGCGGGGCGAAGAACGTCACCGTCCGGTACGACAACCAGAGCCACATGGGCATGGTGACGGGCAAGTCGCCGCTCAAGAAGCTCTGGTTCGCGGTGCACGAGGTCCTCGACGACCTGCTGACCCACGATCCCGCGCTGGGGCCGCGTACCCCGTCCGGCCTGGACCGGGGAGTGCCCGAGCACCAGGCCGCCGTGTACGCGACGGTGGCGGACTGCTACCGGGCCGACCGGCCGGTGGTGATCACCGGCCGGGTGCGGGAGTGGGCGAAGGGCCGCCCGCTGTTCGCCCGGCTCGACACGATCGGCCGCGTCCAGGAGCTCCGCATCGCCGAGGACGGAGCGTTCACCGCCGACTTCGGCGACCTGGAGGAGGGGCTCTACGATCTGGCCTTCGCGGACGCGCCCGCCGAGCCCGCGCTGCTCAGCGACGTCATCGAGGTCGCATGAGCAGTTGGGAATGGCGGATCGAGAACCCGAAGCAGCTCGCCCGGTTCGTCGTCCCGCACCTGTTCATCTCCCACCGGCTCCTGCCCCCGGACATCAGGGCCTTGCGCGACGACCACCCGTTCACGCTGGCGGGACGGCTCTACGAGCTGCTGCGGGACGAGGGCATCCGCTATGACCGCGAGCCGCTGAACCTGCGCGGCCGCCAGACCGTGCGGCAGCCGGTCGGGATCCTGGAGAACCAGGGGGTCGCCAACTGCCTCGACCTCTCCCTGCTCTACGCCGGCCAGTGCGCGGCCGCGCTCCTGCGCCCGCTGGTCGTCCTGCTCCGGACCGGGGAGGGCGACTTCCACACCCTCGTCCTGGTCTCGCGGCTCCTCGCCGAGGCGAGCGAGTACGACGTCTGGGACGCCCTGCCGTTCCAGGACGGGCAGGCCGAGCCCACACCCGCCCAGCTTGCGCGCACGCTCACGGACGAGCGGATGGTGCCGGTCGACCTGACGGTGGCCACCGACCTGCTCGGCAGGCTGCCGTTCCGGGACGCCTGCGCCCACGCCGCCGAGACGATACGCCTGGCGTCCTCGGTGACCGCTGTCATCGACCCCCTTCACCTGCACGCGATCGAGGACTGGCCGCCGGACGAGGACGCGATCAGCCTGTTCGGCCACTTCCCGGGCAATCCGCGCTTCCATCGGGACGTCGCCGAGCGGTTCGGCGCCGATCTTCGCGCCGGCCTCGGATACGAGCCGCCCGTCTGGGACCTGCTGCACATCAGCAAGCTCCCGACCCAGCCCGGAACCCGCGCCCACGACACCCGCCTCGCCCTTGAGGAGGCGCTGCAGGCCCTCGGGCCCTTCGAGGCCGTCGGCGGCCGGAAACCCGGCGTCAGCAGGCTCCAGACCATCTACCACCGCGCGACGCGCAACGACACCGGAGCGGAGTCCCCCGAGGTCATGCTGGTCCAGGCCGCGTCGATCAAAGGACGCCAGGACCACCTTCCGCGCCTGGTGCGGTTCGTCATCGGCGTGGCGGCGTCCCAGCGGGGCCGGCTCGACCCCGAGGCGAAGGCGGCGCTGAACCGCTGGCTGAGGGGACAGGACGTCCAGAAGGAGGACGTGCGCGACTACCGGCGCTCCTGCCGGGCCGTCACGTACTGGGCGCTGATCTACCTGGGGGACGAGATCCAGGAGGGGGCCCAGCCGCGCAAGCTGAAGCTGCGGATCGTCGTCGATCCGCCGTTGTCGGTCACCGACCCGCTTGAGGCGGAATGGGACCCCGCCGACGAGGAGGAGCTGCGCGCCTCCCTCAGCGGTCTGCTCGACCGCCTGCTCAACAGGCTCCCCGACGACGGTTCGCGGCTCGTCGTCGACCTCGTCGCCCCGTACCACCTCCTCACCCGGGGGATCGAACGGTGGGACGTCGTCCCGAACGGGCGCAGGCTCCAGCCGCTCAGCCCGCAGTACAAGCCGAGGGTGCGCTGGCTGCACCACCTGGAGGACAGGCGCGGCCGCGACCGGCAGCGGTTCCGCGACGACGGCGCCGACTGGGACCGCCTGCCGCCCACCCTGGTGCCCGCGGCGGCGACCCGCGACCTGGCCAGGCTTGAGAAGTGGCTGGGCACCACGGACGCGCGCCGCGGCCCCTTCCTCATCGCGGGCCGGACCAGGAGTTCGTGCGACCCGCTGCTGCGCATGCTGGACGAGGGGCACGGCTTCATCCTCTGGTACGACTCGAACCACGAGCGCGCGGCCGCGTCCGTCCAGCACGTGTGGGACGGCCTGGTGGGCGGGGAGCGGTACCGGCGCGCGAACCTGCCCGACCGGGTGTTCGACCTGCTTCCCGCGCCCTATCCCGTCATGATCTGGAACGATCTGTCGGGGCGGGGCGACTCTAGACTGGTGGCAGGGCGACTGCAGGCCCCGCACGAGGGCCCGCTGGGAGGGACCTCATGAGTTTCGACCTCTTCGAGGGGACCGGACGGCCCAGGCGGCCGGTTCCCAGCCCCGACAATCCCGACCCCCGGCCGTGGGACCTCCCCGACCTCCCGGAATGGCGCAAGCGGAACAGGTCCGCTCCGAAGTTCGCCATGCCGAAGGGCCTGACCGCCGCGGTCAACACCGCGCTCAACCTGCGCCGGCCGCTGCTGCTGACCGGCGCCGCCGGCTCCGGGAAGTCCACCGTCGTCGAGCTGATCGCCGCCGAGCTGGGCGTCGCGCCCGTGCTGCGCTGGCACATCACGTCCAAGACCACCCTCCAGGACGGGCTCTACGAGTACGACGCCCTCGAACGCCTCCGCGCGACGCAGAACAACGACCCCGACAGCTCGATCGAGAGGTTCGTCAAGCTCGGGCCGCTCGGCACGGCCTTAGCCGACCGCGAGAAGCCGCGCGCGGTCCTGATCGACGAGATCGACAAGAGCGACCTCGACCTGCCGGGCGACATGCTCAACGTCCTGGAGGCCGGGGAGTTCGAGATCACCCCGCTGTGGCGGACCGTGCGCGCCGACGCCGACCGCGACCACCTCGTGCGCGGCGCGGACGGCCGGGAGGACTACCTCGTCAGCGGCGGCATGGTGCGCACCGAGCACTATCCGGTCATCGTGTTCACCAGCAACCAGGAGCGGACGTTCCCGGCGCCGTTCCTGCGCCGCTGCGTCCGGTACAAGATGGAACCGCCCGACGAGGAGTTCCTGACCACGATCGTGACCGAGCACCTCGGCGGCGTCGACGCGCGGCAACGCGAGATCATCGGCGACTTCGCCCGCCGGCTGCGGGAGGGGCAGGAGGTGGCGATCAGCCAGCTCATCGAGCTGGTCGAACTGGTGACCAGCCACCGGCTCGGGCCAGACCAGGTCAACGAGGTGAGGGAGATCCTGCTCGAGCCGCTGGCCGGAAAATGATCGGCGAGTTGGCGCGGGCGCTCGCCCGGCTCCGTCAGGGCGACGGGGAGCCGCTCACCGCCGACCAGATCACCGACATCCTCCGGCTGGCCCCCGCCTGGCTCGCGTCCGAGCCGGGCGGCGCGGAGCGGCCGGCCCCCCGTCCCGACCCGCCCGGTCATCGCAGGGACCCGCCGACCGCGGGCCCGGACGGCGACGGCGCCCTCTCGATCCCCCTCTACCGCTTCCCCGGCACGGCGGCCGACGCCACCCGTTCCGAGGACGGCGCCCCGGTCGGCGCCCCACTGCTCGACACGGTGCCGGACCTGCCGTCCGCGTCTCCCCCCGCACCGGCGCGGCCGGGGCGGACGCCCGCGGACGCCGGTCCGAAGACCCCGGCGAGCGGCATCGGGATCCGGCCGCCGCCGGCGCTCCCCCGCTCCCTCGAACTGACCCGCGCGCTGCGCCGCTTCAAACAGGTCACCCATCCGGGCCGCCCCCAGGTGGACATCGACGCCAGCGTCCAGGCCACCGCCCATGCCGCCGGACGGTTCGTCGTTGTCATGACCCGGCCGCCCGAACGGGCCCTCGACCTCGCCCTGGTCGTGGACTCCGGGCCGTCCATGCGGGTCTGGGACCGGACGTTCGACGAACTGGAACTCGTCCTCGCCCAGGTGGGAGCCTTCCGCACGGTCTCCCGGTGGTCCCTGGACTGCCGGGAGGACCGCGTCCGGCTGGAGGACGCGGGAGGGCGCAAGCACCCGGTCAGCCGCCTGGTCGACCCGTCCGGCTCCCGGCTGGTGATCATCGCCACCGACGGGGTCGGCGACGGGTGGTACGGCGCGCGGATCTGGCGGGCCCTGGACAGGCTCGCGAGCTCGATGCCCACGGCGATCCTCCAGATCCTCGCGCGCGACTACTGGGCGCACACCGCGATCGGGCGGCCGTACGTGATCGCCCGCGCGCCCCACCGCGGCGCGCCGAACAGCCAGTACGAGACGCGCCGCGCGGTCTGGGCGGGACGGGCCCGCGGGCACCCGCTCCCGATCGTCTCCCTGTCGCCGGAGGGGCTGGAGCACTGGGCGCAGGCGACGGTCAGCGGCACCGCGTGGACGGAGGGGATCACCACCGTCCCGCCGCTGCCGGACCGTCCGCCCACCGCGGAGAACCGCGAGCTGGGGCACGGCGAGCTGGTGCGCACCTTCCTCTCCCGCGCGTCCCCGGGGGGCATCAGGCTCGCCAAGGCGCTGGCGGCCGCGCCCGTGCTCGACGACGTCATCATGGACGTGATCCAGGCGGAGGTGGTGCCGGGCACCGGCATCGGCGAGCGCGCCGAGCTGGCCGTCAGCGGGCTCCTGGAGAGGACGTCCGCGGGCCTAAGGTTCACGCCCGAGGCGGCCGAGGCGCTCCAGGACGGCGCCACCGTCTTCGAGCAGTGGGACATCTTCGAAGCCATCACCCGGTACCTGGAGGAACACGGCGAGCTGGGCCGCGGGCTGTCCGTGCTGGCCCCGCATCCGCAGGGCCGGCACCAACTGGACGAACGGCACGCGCCGCTCGCGGCCATGCGGGAACGCCTCGCGGGCCGGCTCGGCTTCCCGGCGGACGGCGCGCTCCCCCGCGAGGACGCGTCCCGCGTGGCGGCGTCGCCACCGGTGTCGAAGCCGGTGCCGGAGCCGGTGTCCTTGGCCAAGCCGGTGTCGCTGGCGAAGCCGGTGTCGCTGTCCAAGCCCGCGGCGTCCGAGACGCCGGGTCACCAGCGTCCCCCCGCCGCCAAGCGGCGCACCGCCGCCGACCTGCTCCCGGCCGCCGGCCGCCCCCCGCTGCCCGCGCGGCCCGCCCGCGACGTCCTCGCCGAGGCCATCGCCGCGCTCGACGGCCCGCCGCTCAACGTGGTGGACGTCGGCCGGATCGGCATCGCCGTCACCGACGTGAAGCGCGACGACCGGGGCGCCCCCTTCTCCCGTCCCTTCCGGCCGGTGCCCTGGTCGGACCTCGGCGGCGCCACGCCGTCCCGCGACCTCGTGGTGGGGGCCGCGCGGCTCCGGCCGGAGGCGTCGAACCTGCTGGTCTGCTCCGACCCCGAGCACGCGACCGCGAGCCGGGCGATGGGCATGCTCCGCGAGGCGGTCCCCGACGCGCCCGCCGTGGCGGAGCCGGGCATCCAGGTCGACGAGCTGCTGCGCGCCGCCATCATCGAGGACCCCCTCCAGCAACGCTACGACCTCGTGGTGCTCCGGCGGGACGCCCGGACGGGGGCGCTGCGGCTCGGGACGGTCCCGCTGTTCAGGCCGGGCGCGCGGCGCGGCGACACCGCCACGGCGACCGTGAACCTCCAGCCGAGCGGAGGGGAGGACACCGTCCTCACCATCGTCACGACGCGCGACGGCGGGACGACGCTCGTCGAGCAGGTCAGGGCGCCGCTCCCACCGGGACGTCACACGCTGGTGGCCCTGCTCGACGGTCCGGGCCGGGTCTCGTTCCGCGGCCTGAACACCGTTCCGGACCTACGGTCCTGGTCGGAGCTGGTCGCCCGGCTGCCGCACGGCCCGATCCCGGCGTCCCGCCGCGCCCACGTGATCTGCGCGGTGGAGGTGGCCGGGCCGGCCGACCGCGTCGCCGAACGGCTCGGCAGGGTCCGGCAGATCCTCACGGCGCTCGACCGGGACGCGCCCCCGGGGATCTTCCGGTTCTCGCTGATCGGGTACGGGGAGCATTCCTTCGACAGGGTCTCCGCGCGACGGCAGGCCAGGCCCCTGCGGTTCTCCGTCTGGCAGGCGGACTCGGCGCACACGGTGCTCGCCGGGCTGACGGAGTTCGAGCACGAGCCCGCCGGGCGCGGCGCCGGTTACCCGGCCGCGGCGATGGTCGAGGACATGCTGGACGCCGTGGTCGGGAAGCTCCGCGGTTCGCCCCCCGAGACCCGGACGGTGCTCCTCACGATCGGCGGGCGGCGGCCGCACCCGCCCACCCGG
Source organism: Actinomadura chibensis NBRC 106107 (assembly GCF_001552135.1). Taxonomy (GTDB): domain Bacteria; phylum Actinomycetota; class Actinomycetes; order Streptosporangiales; family Streptosporangiaceae; genus Spirillospora; species Spirillospora chibensis. The sequence continues at coordinate 35,054 of NZ_BCQP01000064.1, forward strand.
CACCGCTCGCAGATCCTGCCGTGCCCGTGGCGGTTCGACTACGAGCACCTGCTGCGCGAGCTGCGCACCGATCCCGGGATGAGGCTGGCCGCGATCTGCGACCTGCCCGCCGACCGCGCCGACCGCGCCTGGCGGTCGCTGAGCGACGGGCCCCCGGCTCACCTTGAGGCGGTGGACGTCCGGGAGTTCCTACGGGAGCTGGAGCTGTCCTTCGCCATGCCCGCGCACCCGTCGTTCCCGATGGCCGAGGACGTGTGACGGACTCACCTCACTTGAACAGCAGCCACAGCAGGAGGCCCACGGCCGCGAAGAACGCGATCACCACCAGGCAGGAGAGGACGCCGGACGGCGCGGGGACCTCGTCCTGGTCCGCCGGTGGTTCCGGCTCGGACCGGGGCTCCTCCTCGGGCCGCGCCGCGCACAGCTCGACGGCGGTGCGCAGCGCGGGGTACTCGACCGCGCAGGGCACGTCGAGGACGCGATCCCGGGTCGCCTCGTCGATCTCGCCGCCGTAGGCGGCGGTCAGCAGCCGCGTCAGCCGGCTCACCTGGTCGGCGTGCCGCCGTGGGAACAGCCGCGCGAGCACGGGCGCCAGGTAGTCGCGGTCGTGCAGCGCCCCGGCGACCTCGGGGTCTCCCCCTGAGGCGCCGCGCCGGGCGAGCTCCGCGCTGACCAGCTCGACCAGCTCGCGGTCCAGCGGGGTGAGGCAGGCCCAGCCGACGAGGTCCGCCGGTGACGCCTTGTCGAGGACCCGGGCGGTGCCGCCGGGCCCCACCTGGCGGCCGACCTCCAGCACGACCCGCGGATCGTCGTGCGGCATCCGGAGCAGGGCCTCGGTCAGCGCGGTCGACGGGCTGGACTGCGTGGCGAGGACGTCCCGCGCGTCCGCGAGGGTGAGCGCGGGCCCGTACGCCGGCCACAGCACGGCCTGGTAGAGCCGGACGGCGATCCCGTCGGGAAGCGCCGGGCGGGGGCTGAGCATGCGCCGCTCGGCGATCGTCCGCTGGTGGCGCGTCCGGCGGCTCAGGTCGAGTCCCGTGGCGGTGACCGCCTCCAGCCGTCCCACCAGCGGCTCCAGCAGTTCGCTCCGGCCGCGGTCCAGCGCGTCCGCGATGCTCGTCAGCAGCGCGTCCACCTCCGCCGAGGCCCGCTGGTCGGCGGCCGTCTCCCCGCCGAGCGCGGACTGGGCGGCGGCGAGCGTGCGGTCCGGGTCGTCGAACGACAGCGGCTCGACGGCGGCGGCCAGCCGCGCGACCGCCGTTTCGGGATCGTCGGACCGGCGCAGCAGGTCGAGGTAGGCGGCGGCGTTCCCGGGCAGTTCCGCCTCGGCGAGTTCCCGGTCCCAGTGCAGGTTGTGCGCGTCGTCGCGCGGACCGTCGCTGAACGACAGCCGGATGCCGTGGTCGGCGGTGCTGCCCGCCCAGGTCGCCGCGCTGAACTTGGTCCGCATCCCGAAGGGCAGCAGCGCGGCGACCGTGTCGAGGAAGCGGAGCCGTTCGACGAGATCGACCGCTTCGGCGCCGATCAGGCAGACGCGCGTGCCGGTCGTCAGCAGCGCGGCCGTGAACCTCGCCCGCTCGGTCACGCGTTCCGCGAGGTCGGCCGGGCGCAGCACCGGCAGGCGGACGTCGCGGGGCCCGCCCTCGGACGGCCTCAGCCCGCGCAGCGCGCGATAGAGGTCTTCGTAGCCGACCGGGCCGAGGGCGACCTGGTCGTAGGGCACGCAGAAGATGTGGGTGTCGATGGACAGGCGGCCCAGCCAGTCCGGCACGTTCGAGCGTTCCTGGAAGGCCATCACGATCCGGGTCCGGTCGCCCGAGCCCGCCCGTCCGATGATCACCTGGGGGAGCTCCCGGGGGGTGCCCGCCTGGCACCGCTCCAGGAGCTTCAGGAGCCCGGCGCCCGTGAGGGCGCCGCCGCTCGACGTCAGGATCCGCTCGTCGCTGTCGCCGCGGGGCTCGCGGCTCTGCCTGGCCCATTCGACGGGGACGACCACGTCGCGGGGGGCGGAGGTCTCAGCCACGGCCACACCCTCCTCTGCTCGCCGTCATCGGATGCCGAACAGCCACATCAGGGCCCAGAGACCCGCCAGGCCGAGGATGAAGACGGCGAGGAGGGTGAGAATCGCCGAGGCTCGCTCCTCCAGCTGGGACGGCCGATCCGGCGACCCCCACGACTTCGGCTGTTCCCACGGCTTGTCCTGGGGCGAGGGCATCTCCTTGGTCTCCGCCGGGGCGCTCGCGTCGTCGGCGGGTAACCGGCCCAGGATTCGTCTGACCAGCCGTCGCCATCCCTTCCGGCGATGGCGTCCACCGGGCGGCTTCCGCACCGGCTCCACGGCGGTGGACGGCACGGGCATCGGGGGAGCCGGTTCCCTGAGCGCGGCGAGTTCGCCCTTGGCCTTCCGCTTGAGCTTGGTCTCCTCGATCGGGTCCGACACGAGGAGCTCGGAGAGGACGTCGAAGGTCCCGGGCCGCCCGTAGAGCCTCGCCGCGGCGGCCTGGAGGACGCCCCACAGCGGGATGTGCCGGGACCAGTGCTTGACGATCTCCGTCAGGGCCTCCGGGGTGGGATCGCCTCCGTACGCCGCCATGAACAGCCGGGAGAGCACGTCGTACTGCTCCTGCTGATCGTTGAGTGCCCGGGCCAGCACGGGGATGAGGAAGTGCTTACTCCGCAGGCAGGCCGCGAGTTCCGGTCCACGGCGGTGGTCGCACAGGAAGGCGCAGACGATGACCACTACGTTCGCGGGCAGGACACCCTGGGCCGCCAGCCCGACCAGCTCCGGGGTCGCGAAGTTCGCGACCGTCCGGTGAAAGATGTCGGGGCGCTGCTCCGCGCTGATCGCCAGCAGGAAGGCCCGGGAGCGGAACCGCAGTATCTCTCGCAGCGCTGGATGAAGGCCGCCGGCCAGCTCCTTGATCCGTGGGAGTTGCGTCGGCTCGACCGATGGGCCGAACGCGCAACGCAGCACGACGTCGAACACCTTGTACTGGTTTTCCCGGGTGACGCGGTCGGCGGTGAGAAGGCGCTTGTCCCTGACGACGGCCTGGATGGCGGGACGCTCCTCCGCGGGCGGGTCGAGGTCCTGGAGGAGCCGCACGAGATCGTCGACGCGTCCGCCGTCCTGCCGCCCGAGAGCGTCTCCGAGTTCGACGAGCAGCTCCGCCGCGGTCCCCTCCGGCCGGTCGGCTTCGAGCACACGTGTCGGCTCCCCGCCCTTCGGGCTCCTCGGGGTGGGCCGCGTGTTCAGGAGGGCGGCGAACCGCTGGAGGTCCAGGTCCCTGAACCTCATCTCGCGGGTGTCCAGGGAGAGCTGCCGGATCAGGTCCGTCAGGTGGCCCCGGTGGGCGCTGAGCAGCTCGAAGTAGTGGCCGGCGCGGTAGGCGACGGGGTCGGTCGGGAACTCGGTCGGCTGCTCCCAGACGACACTGAACACCTCGGGGGGCGCCGATCCGGCGAAGTAGAGCCGGAACTTGTGGTCGGCCGTGCTGCTCGTCCAGGTCGCCGCCGCGAAGTTCCGGCGCATGCCGTACGGCAGCAGCGCGGCCACCGCGTCGAGGTAGCGCAGCCGCGCGAGCATGGGGACGTGCGCCGCCCCGACCACGCAGACCGGCTTGTTGGTCAGCACCAGGGCGCAGGTGCGCAGGGTGTGGTCATCGACGTGCTCGGCGAGGAACGCCGGGTCGAGCGCCGGCAGCTTCGCGTTGATCACCTCGTCGGACGGCGGATGCTCGTACTCGGCGAAGTAGCCGCAGATCCCCTCGTAGGAGACGGGAACCCGCGTGAGCGGTTCGAAGGGGATGGCGTAGAAACGCGTCTCGGCGGAGGGGCGGCCGGTCCAGTCGACCTCGCCGGGGCTCTGGACGGCCAGCCCGAGGTAGGTGTCCGAGCCGTCACGGAACCGGCTGATCGCCACTTCGCGGGGCGAGTCCGGCCGCGCCGCCATCGCGTACCCGGTCACGATCGCCTCGAAGTCCTGGACGTCCAGCCGCCCGTCGCTGCACCGGAGGATCTTGTACTTCTCGCCGCCCGGCTCCTTGCCCCACACCGCCCACTCGACGGTGACGTTCACGGCCGCGGCCTTCGCCCGGCTCATCGCCGCCCCCGATCCTGCGCCGCCAGTTCCCGGGCGAGCCACGTCACCGGTTCGGTGACGTTGATGGGGTACACGGGGCCCCGGATCTTCATCTGCGTGGGATTGTCGGGATCCGGAATCAGGTTCTGCACGTCGTCCGGGTCGAAGAGGCGGAGTTCCGGATCGACGTAGAAACCGATCGAGGAGCTGACGTAGTAGCGAACCCGGTCCTTGTGGAAGAACTGCCTGATGTGATTGAGGACGAGTTCGGCGTTTCCCGACCGGGAGACGTCGCACAGCCACCGGAACAGGGCTCGCGCGTCGTCGTCGCTGACCCGCGGGAATCCCAGCGGGCCCTCGGTGTCGGGTGTCACCAGCCTCAGTTTCTCGGCCGTCTCCAGGACGCGGACATCGTCGAACTTGGTGATGCAGACCGCGAGGTAGTGGGGCAGGCAGCCGTCGGAGAACTCGCCGGCGTCCAGCATCCGCTGGGTGATCCGGTGGAGCACGCCGAAGAGGTAGTCGAACGAGTTGCCCTTGACGAACTCCCACACCGGGTCGAAGAGGTAGATGATCCCGCGGCTGTTCACCAGGCGCTCGACGAGGTCCTCGCTGGCCGCGTTCAACGCGTACACCTCCCCGGTCGGGTCGCGGAGGTCGAGCCCGATCTGCACGGCCTCCGGGGCGGGGCCGCCCCAGGGCCACCGCCGCCTGCGTCCGGGCGGTGGGCCGACCAGTTTCCAGCGGTACCGCTCGATGCCCTGGGTCGGCCGGGGGAACCTCCGCTGCCCGGCCAGGTCGGTGGCCAGCTTGATCAGCGCGTCGGTGGACGGGAGGTCGCCGCCCACGAGCTTCCAGCCCTGGTCCTGGAGGCTGAGGGCGATGCTGAGGGCGCCGAGGAACGTCGTCTTCCCGCTGCCCGGTGTCCCCCACATCGCTATGTTGTGCCCGGGCTGCTGCCCGGCCCTCTCCTGGGGGTTCATCGTGCGCTCTCCTCTCGGCGGACCGCTCGGCGGGTCCGGGGCCGCGGCTCCGGCGCTCCCGTCCCGTTCACCAGGGCTCCAGCAGCGGAAGGGGCACGTGCCCGCCCTTCTTCGGGAGGAGTCCGAGGGCGGCGCCGAGGCCGGCGACGCCCAGGTCGTCCAGGTCGTCCAGGTCGACCGGCGGGCCGCCGCCGAGCTCGTGCCAGGGGAAGTCGTCCGCGCGCGCCGTCCGGACGGCGCGGTCGCGGACCGCCGCCAGCACGACGCCGGTGCGGCGCAGCCTCGCCAGCCCGATCCGCCAGTCATTGCGGCGGGGACACGGCAGCACTTGGGAGACGTCCGAGCGCGGCGGGCAGGGCGGCCGGGCGCCCACGAGGAGCAGGGCCGAACGTCCGGGCGCGGGGGCGGCCTCCAGCCGGGCGGCGACCTCCGCCAGCACGCATTCGATCCGGGCGGCGCCCGGATACCCCTCGGGCGCGGGCCCCTGCCCGGCGAGCCCGTGCAGCGCGGCGAGCGCCCGGCCCGGCTCCGCCGCCCAGGCGTCGAACCTGACGGGCACGTCCTCCCCGTTCCGGTGGTGGGCGTGCGGCCCGTAGGAGAGCAGGCTGACCTTCAGCCCCCCGGCGAGTTCGGCGGCGGTCTCCTCGACCATCCGCGCGGCGGCCGCCAGCCGCCGTTCGACGCGGTCGGCCGGGCCGCTGACCTCCACGGCGCAGATCAGGTGTCCGACGACGCCGGAGCGGTCGAGCCGCTCCGGGACCGCGGACACGATCGCCGACCAGGCGCGCCGCTCCGGCTCGAAGGCCGACCCCTCGGGCAGCCCCGCGAAGTGGACGAGGCCGGGGCGGCGCAGTTCGGCGGTGAGGTCGTACACCCCGGGAGGAAGCTTGACCGCGCGCGCGGAGACGAGCTGGAACCGGGTGTCCGGGGAGTAGGCGGCCACCGCGAACACGGTGCCCCGGTCGTCGCTCGGCAGGCAGCGCACCCGGACGCGGCCGACGTCGCCGCGCCGCGCCCCGATCGGGAAGAGCTGGCAGCCGACGAGCTCCAGCCGGCCCGCGGCGCGGCGGCGCAGCGCGACCAGCTCGTAGAAGCGCGTCAGCGGCTGCCGCGCGATGACCTTGCGCAGCACGCGGTCGACCGGGTGCTCGCCGGTGAACGTCGCCGCCCGCGGGTAGCGGCGGCCGAGCCGTTCCAGCGCCTTGTCCGCGCGGCCTTCCCGGGCGTTGGTGGCGACCAGCAGCGGAGGAGCGTGCGCGACGGGTCCGACGGCGTCGACGACGGCCTGGTCGACGGCGGCGTCGTCGGCGGGCAGCGCGCTCCAGGACGCGGTCCAGCGCAGCTCGCCGCGCGGGGTGCCGGCCTCGTCGCGGTAGAGCTCCCACACCGCGACGCCGTCCCGGCCGAGGTCGACGACGGTCAGCCAGCCGCGCCCGTCGAGTTCGGCCACCGCGGCGGAGAGGACTTCGCGTAACTCGCGGGAATCCCTCGGCACCCCGGCCCCTCCCTCGCCCTCTAAGATCGCGGCCGCGAGCGAACAGTAGTGTGCGCCTCCCGAATTCGATCTCCACCGCACCGAAGATCGAATTTCACCGGACCGAGCCCCGGATCAACTCTCCAACTCTGCAGCATTATTATCGATCTTTCTGCGTCACCAGACACTAACGGCTCGGATAGGCCACATGGGGCCACATAATTGGATCATTTCCGGCTTGGTGCCCGATCTTCCCCTATGCTGAGCCCACTTGCGCCCTTCGCACGGCCGCGAGACGCGGGGTAGCACTTATATATCTGGAGGGGGAGCCAATGAGGCACTTTCTGGTTTCCCTGTCGGGGGCCAGGCCGGACGTCCTCAAGCGGTGCTCCTCCGAGCGAGTCAAATTCGAGGGCATCGGCGGCGCCGTGCTCACCACGAGCGTGCTGGCGACGCTCTCCATGTGGTTCGCGCTGACCTCCGCCGTCGGGGTCGAGCGGATCGTGGCCGTCCCGCTCGCGCTCGTCTGGGGCCTCATCATCATGAGCCTGGACCGCTGGCTGGTCAGCACGATCCCGGCGGAGGGCGCCCGGCGCTGGAAGCTCGCCGCGCCGCGGGTGGCGATGGCGCTGCTGCTCGGCGCCGTGATCTCGACCCCGCTGGTGTTACAGATCTTCCACGCCGAGATCGACGCGCAGATCGTCGAGATCAAGCAGCGCCGCGTCGACACCTTTCTGCGCGGCCAGGACCGCAGCTCCGTGGGCCAGCAGGTGGCCGCCTGGCGGAAGACCGTCACGGACCTGCAGCGGGTGGTCACCTCCAAGGGGGACGTGCCCCTCGACCCGTCCGCCGATCCGCGGATCAAGGGCCTGACCACTCAGCGGGACACGGCGCAGCGGCAGGCCGACACGAGCTACCGCGAATGGCAGTGCCAGCTCTACGGCGGCGACGGCTGCACCCGCAAGGGCGACGGGCCGCTCGCCCACGCGAGCGAGGAGGCCTACCGCAAGGCCCGGGCGCAGGTCAACGCCCTCAACGCCCAGATCGAGCAGCGCAAGCGGCAGCTCACCCTCGACGACGACGACGCGAAACTGGCCCGGTACGACCAGGCCCGCGCGGAGCTGCCGAAGGCGCAGGCGCAGTTGGACGCGGCGACCCGCCGGCAGAACGACCTCCAGCGCAGCTTCGACGCCCGGAACGAGGCCAACAAGGGCCTGCTCCTCCGGCTGCAGGCGCTCAACGAGGTCTCCGGCCGTGACTCCACGCTGCAGGCGGCCCAGGCCCTGCTGTTCCTGCTCTTCCTGATGATCGAATGCCTGCCCGTCGCGGTGAAGCTGATGATGCGGCCGGGCAACTACGAGAAGATCCTCAAGCTCGCCGCCGACCAGGAGATGTGGGAGGCGCGCGGCGCCTACGGAGTCGGGTACCAGCGGTCCGGGCCCGCGCCCGACCGGGCCGCGGCGCCCGGCCGGGCCGACGCCCCGGGCCGGGCCCCCGCCCCCGACCAGGCCGGCCAGGCCACGACGTTCGACTCCGGGATCCGCGACATCTGGTACAACCAGGACTCGATGTCGGCGGAGGACCCGTTCGCCTCCCGCGCCCCCGCTCCCCCCTCGGAGCCGGCCGAGGCGATGACCGACCCGGCGCCCGGGCCCGAGGCCGCCGCCGTCAACGGCGAGCCCCACTCGATCGACGACGCGGCGCTGCGCGGGATGAAGGACACGCGCACCTCGCAGATCCCGGAACCGCCGGAACGGCAGAACAAGATCCAGCTGTACGACGAAGACGACGACTTCTTCTGAGGCGCGCGTGCGTGACCGGGTGCTGGGCGAGCGTTACCGGCTGCTGGCGTCGCTGGGGCGCGGCGGCATGGGCAGCGTGTGGCTGGCCGAGGACCTGGTCCTGCGCCGCCGCGTCGCGCTGAAGGAGCTGATCAACGACCGCGGCGCCCAGCACCTCGACCAGGGGCGGAGGCGCGTCGTCCGGGAGGCGCGCGCGCTGGCCCGGCTGGACCATCCCTCGATCGTCAGCGTCTACGACGTCTTCGTCGAGGACGGCGACCCGTGGATCGTGATGGAGTACGTCCGCGGCCGGTCCCTCGCCGAGCTCATCGACGACGGCCCGCTGGACGAGCGCAGCACCGCCCGGATCGGGCTCCGGGTCCTCAGCGCCCTCGACGCGGCCCACCGCGCCGACGTGCTGCACCGCGACGTCAAGCCGTCCAACATCATCGTGACCGACGGCGGCAAGGTCTTCCTCGTGGACTTCGGCGTCGCGCACGTCAGCGGCGCGACCTCGGTCACGGCGAGCCGCGCCGTGCTGGGCACGCTCGAGTTCCTCGCGCCGGAGCGGCTCGTCGGCGACGACGCCGGTCCCCCCGCCGACCTGTGGTCGCTCGGCGTGACCCTCTACTGCGCCCTGGAGGGCCGCACCCCGTTCAAGCGCTCCGGCGACCGGCATGTCGCGGCCACGATGTGGGCGATCCTGCACGCCGCGCCCGAGCCGCCGCGCGCCGGCCCGGAACTGGCCGACGCCATCATGGGCCTCCTCCAACGCGACCCGGCCGCCCGCCCGCGCGCCGACGCCCTGGCCTCGGTCCTGCGTTCCGTCGCGGCGCCCGCCCCGGCGCGTCCGAAGGGCCCCCTCACGGCGCCCGTCCGCGTGAACGGCGCCCCCGAGCCGCCCGCGCCCCCCGCGCCGGTGGTCGCGCCCCCCGCGAACGAAGCGGCACGGCCGCCGCGACCACCCGCCGCCGCCATCCGCGACGCCATCGCGGGACGGGATCGCGCCCTCGCCGCTCGGGTGCTCCGCGCCCTGCCCGTCCCGCAGGCGGCGCACGCCGTGGCCGAATGCGAACCCCGCCACATGGGCGAGCTGCTCGATGCCCTGGCCGCGGACCTTCGCGCCGCCTCGTCCGTCATGCGCGGCATGCCCGCCGCCCGCGCCGCCGCCGCCATCCCCTACATGGAACGGACGAAGGCCGCCGCGGCCCTGTCCGCGATGTCCGCCAAGGAGGGCGCCGGGATCCTCCGCCTGGCCGACCAGCGGGTGGCGGCCGACATCCTGAGCACGTTTCCGCCCGACATCGCCTCCCGGTATCTGGAGGTGATGTCCGTCCAGCGCGCCTGCGCGGTCCTCAACCACGTCCCGCCCGTCATCACGGCGGCTCTCCTGCGCGCCTGCGCCGACGGGCGAGCGGACCAGATCCTGCAAGGTCTGAACTCGCCCGTCCGCACCCAGGTGCTGCGCCACGCCAACGACGCGTGACGCTCCGGCTTCAGCGGTTTGAACTCATCGGTTTCGAGGGGCGGCCCTGGTCTCCGCGTAGGCGATGACGTCTCCCCGCCGGTAGAGACGGCGGACCCGGCCACCGCCCAGAGCCTCCTGGCGGACGGGTTCGGGCCACCCGGCGGGTGGACGCTTCGCATAGACCGTGACACTGCTTTGGGCAAGGCCCAGGATTCGCCCCGCCTCGGCCAACGTCACCAGAGCCTCGGGATCGGCATCGCCATTGTCGGCGGAACCTTCCTCACGGCCCTCGTACCAGGCGGCCCATTGCTTCTCGTCCCAGTAGAGGGCCTTGCCCACCTGGAGGGCCACGTCCGGGTGCCCGTTGCTCTCGCGTTCGCTCCACAGCTTCTTGAGCGCATGGCGGCTGAGCCCGTACCGGACGCCCAACTCGTCCCGCGTGACCAGCCCGGCCGGGACCTTCCGGCCCGACCGGCGCGCCGCGTACCAGCGGTCCCACTCCTCGGCGTCCCAGGCGAGCTGGGAGCCGACCGACCCCACCGCTTCGGGATGACCGTTGGCCTCTTGCTCCCGATACAGCTTCTCCAGCGTGCTACGCCCCAGCCCGTAGCGCTCCATCAGGTCGCCGCGGGTATACACGCGCCGCCCGTCCAGCATGGTCATGCCCCCATTCTCCCCGACCAGGCGGGTGGGGTTGGGCTGAGCATGTCCCTACCTGGAGGGCGGTGCCGGACGTCTACACGTGGTGGCGGAGGACGAGGTCGGCCGGGTAGGGGTCAAGGTAGGTCTGCTGGGCCAGGTAGTCGAGGTTCTCGCCTTCGGCGTGGTGGCGTAGGAGGGTGATGGGGATGCTGAGGGGCGCCCGTCCCTGCCGGTAGGTTTCGATGGCGTCCAGGATGTCGTGCCTGCGGCTGTCGTTCAGGTGCTCGCCCAGCATTCCGAGGATGTGCTGCAGCGCGTTGACGTGGCGGCCGCGTTTGGGACGGGTGGCGAACGCCTCGTCGAAGTGGCGGCGGTAGTCGGTCTCCAGGAGGTCGCGCGGCCGGGTGCCCGCTTCGGCGACGATCCGGCCGAGCACCTGGTAGGCGGACGGGTCGTGGGCCAGGAGCTGCTGCTTGTGGCGGCTGTGGAAGGCGACGAGTTCGCTAGGGCGCCAGTCGGCGGCGAAGAAGGTGCGGAGCCGGGCGTGCGCGAAGACGCGCTCGATGAAGTTCTCGCGGAGGACGGGGTCGTGGAGCCGTCCGTCCTCTTCGGCGGGCAGGTCCGGAAGGGCCCTCGTGACGAGGTCGGCGAACACTCCGCGGCCGCGGCGGTCCACCGGCTGGCCGTCGGTGCGTTCGCCGGGCCGTCCGGAGGCGTAGCGCGGCAGGCCCATCAGCCCGCAGCTCGGCGAGCGCGACTTGAGCACGTACCCGTCGAGGCCGGTGAGGTCGGGGAGGCGGTCCGCGGCCAGCGCCGTCATCGCCTCGGTGTGGTCGGCGGAGCCGTCCTTGGTGACGATGCGCCCGCCGGTGTGCAATCGCAGGGTCGGACGGGGCGTGCCCAGCCCGATCTCCATCTCCGGGCAGACGGGCACCCAGTCGACGTGCGGCGCGAGCAGGTCGGTGAGGAACCGGTCGCGGCTGTGGCCGCCGTTGTAGCGGACGGGGGCGCCGAGCAGGCAGCTGGACACCGCGAGCCGGGGACGCGGATGCGCGGTGGTCACGGCGCCGGTGCCGGCGGGCACTCTGGCGGCGTCCTCCAAGGCCAGGCCACGCGCCGGATCGAAGTCATAGACCCCACCCCTCCCCCACGAAAACCCCTCCAAAACACCCTTGACCGCGTAAGCGGGGCAGGACTTTTCGCGATCGTGTGTTGCCGGGGCGGCATTCGATCTTTCTAAGTGTTCTTATTGGCGCTGTGTCGCGCATTTTCGCTGTTGCGAATTGGCGTTTCGGGTGGGGCGCTAATCGAGTTTCGCGGCGGGCTTACCTGTTGGGTAGGGGGCCGTTGTTTGCGGTCGGCCAGGGCACTATAGCTTCAACGCTATGTCACGGACGGTAATGATCTATTTACGATGGGACATCGTAGGGGACGTCAGAGCGCAGAGGATCGGCCGAGAGGCGGGGAAGCGTCGGCCGGGATGCGTTCTAGACGCGAAAAGTGTCCATTCGATTCAAGGTCCACTCTGTCTCGGGAGGCGGAAATGCGGAGCGACAACGCGGAGAACGTCCAGGACGGCGCCCGGCCGGATCCGGAGGCGGTCGTGGCCGACGGCGTCGAGGACGACGACCTCGACGATCTGGACGATCTGGACTTCGACCTCGAAGAGGTCGAGGACAAGATCGCTCCGTTGGCGCTGGCCTGAGGGGCGGCGGAGATGGTCCGGGCCGGGGTCTCGCGTTCGGTCGGAGTCGAGGTCGACGTCAACGTCGGGCCCGCCGCCGCGTATGACGGGCTGCGCAGGGCGCTGACCGCGCTGGGCGAGGCGGGCGCGTCGTTCGACCGCGTGAAGGCGGCGCGGGGTCCGGAGTGGGCCGAGCTGTTCCCCGGGACGGCGGGCGGCGCGGAGCCCGCGCTCACCGAGATCGCCCTGGCTCCGTCTGAGCGGAGGCTGCATCGGGAGTCCGAGCAGGTGTTCCGGGTCCTCTCGACGGCGGCCGCGGCGCTGTGCGGCGGGTGCGCGCAGGTGGGACGGCCGCTGGTGCTGCACGGCGTCGGCGGCGCCGACCTCCCCTCGCTGCGCGGGTTCATGCGCGCGGCCGAGCATGCCCGGACCGTGCCGGACGGGGTCGACATCGTGGCGCACGCGCCCGAAGAAGTACGGCCTCCGCTCGGCGCCGCCGCCGATCTGCGCGCGGAGCGGGCGCGCTGCCTGCGGGGCATGGGCCTGCCGGTGGAGACGGCGGATCTGCGTGCCGTGCTGCCCGCGTCCGCCGTGGCCCCGGCGTCGCGCGAGGGCGAGCTGTACGCGCGGGCGCTGGAGGGGGATCTCGCGGCGGCCCTCGCGTACTGCCGGGCGGCGTTCTTCTCGGCGAACTGGGAGGGTTCGGCGGTGGTCGCCGGTACCGCCCTGACGCTGGTGGAGGGCCTCGCCGACGCCCGGGTGCCCGGCCTGCTGGACGAGGCCCGCGACGCCGACGGGCAGCCGGAGGCCATCGAGTTCGAGCCCGGCTCCCTGGAGACGGCCGCGGACCTGCGCGCCTTCCTGTACAAGGTGCTCGGCGTCCAGGCGTCCTTCCGGGGACGCCAGGACGAGGCCCTGACGTACTTCCGCGCCATGCGCGAGGGGGACGGGCGGCTGCTGCCGGAGCTGCGGGCGCAGTCCCACCTCTACTGCGCGCTCACCCTCTCCAAGCGGCTGGACCGCGTCGACGGCGCGATCGGCGAGCTGGAGGAGGGATTCGCCGTCGTCGCGTCCCGGCCCGGCGAGCCGGACAGCGTGCGCCGGGAGCGCGGCTGGCTGCACAACCTGCGCGGGCTGACGCACTTCGCGCGGCGCGAGCTGCGCCCGGCGCTTGAGCAGGAGAAGCTCGCGCTCGCCTGCATCGAGGGGCTCGCCGATCCGAGTTCGGTGCATCTGCGCATCAACCTGCTGTCCAACGTGAGCGTGCTCCAGGAGAAGGCCGGACGGCTCCGGCAGGCCGCGCGCACGTGGGACCGGTTCAACCGGGCGGCGGGTTCGTCCAACACGGCCTTCGGCAAGCACCACGCCTACCGCGCCGCCGGGCTCGCCCTGCTGTGCGGCGATCGCGGCGTCGCGCTGGACGAGCTGGACCGGTCGCTGGTCTGCGCGCAGGAGTTCGGCGACGACTTCCACGAGTGCGAGATCCGGCTGGAGCTCGGCGGGCTGCATGCCGGCGCGGGCGAGAGCGGGCCGGGCGCCGCGCAGTTCGCCGCGGCCGCCGCGGCGGCGGCGCGGCTCGGCGACCCGTACCGGATGGCGCTGGCGGAGGCCGGTCAGGCCGTCTGTACCGACTCCCCGCTGGACGCGGAGGTGGCGCGCCTCGCCGACCTCAGCCTGGCCAACCGGGCGAAGGCGCGGCGGCTGCGCGAGAGCCTCGCGTCCGACCGGGACGTCCGCGCGCTGCTGCCCACTCCGCGCACGAAGCTGAACCGGCCGTTCGACCTGGTCAACTTCCAGGAGCGGTCGTGACGGGCGGGGAGTCCCCGGCGGCCGCGGAGCCCCGGCGGGTCGGCGCGGTGGCCGAGAAGGCGCGCGAGGCCGCGGCCGGGTGGGAGCTGCTGCCGACGCTGGTGGTGCGCAGCGCGGCCTTCCCGTGGGAGTTGGCGGCGGAGATCTCCTATCCCAAGGCGGGAGAGCTGGCGGAGGAGGTCGTCGGGCTGGAGCGGGCGGCGCGAGACCTGCTGGCCGCGCCGCCCGCCGACGCGGGACGGCCGAACCGGAGCGTCCTCAGCAGGCTGCGCAACCTGCGGCCGCTGCCGCCCGAGGCGCCGGTCCCGGACGACTGGCTGGCCGCGTGGAACCGGACGACGTCCCGCCTGGAGCAGGCGCGCGAACGGCTCGCCGAGGCCATCGAGGGGGAGGGAGGCCTCGTCCGCGACGCGTTCGAGCGGATCGTCGCGGACGAGCGCTTCCTCGACGCGGTCGTCTGCTCCTCACCCGGCGTCTACCGGGACCTGCGGCGCGGCAGGACGGGAGCCCGGCTGCGGCGCCAGGTCGCCTCGTACGTCCAGCGGCTCTGCGCCAAGTGCGAGACGATGAGCTTCTTCGGGCCGATCAACTACGGGCGGGTCGATCCCGCCGGGGCGACCGGCTTCGCCTGGTCGGGCCACCGCGAATGCGTCCGCAGGGCCTTTCCCGCCGCCCGCGTGATCGACGGGCTGGTGGACCGGGTCCTGGACGATCCCGCCCTGGTCGCCGGGCTGGTCCCGCGGCGGAAGACGTGGACGGCCCCCGTCCGGGACGCGGCGAACGTCGTCGGATGCTGCGACGGCGCGCGGACGGTCGCCGACATCGGCGGCGCGGCGGAGCCGGAGGCGGAGCGGGCGGCCGCCGACATCGTCGCGGCCGTCCGGCGCGGCCTGCTCACCCACGACCTGTGCCCGCCCGCGACGGTCCCCGACGCGCTCGGCCGGCTCCGCGAGCGCCTCCGCGAACGCGGCGACGCCGCGGCGCCGCTGTCCCGGGCGGCGGACGAGACCGCCGCGCTGCTCGCCCGGTATCCGGCGGCGCCGCCGGACGAGAAGCTCGAACTCCAGGCGCGGGTCGCCGAGATCGCGGGCGGCGACGCCCCGGCGGGCACCGGGGAGCGCTTCTACAACGACCGCGTCGCCGTCCACGAGGCGGCCGTGGGCACGCTCCAGGTCGCCGTCGGCGGCGCTGTCGCCGACGACCTGACCGGTCTCGTCCCGCGCGCGCTGGCCCACCTGGCGGCGGAGGCGGAGCGGACCCGGCGGCTGACCGGGGCGCACCTGGCCCGCCGGCTCGGCCGGGGCGTCTTCGGTCTGCGCGACGCGCTGAGCGCGGGCACCGGGCTGCACGTCCAGTACAGCGCCCGTCTGACCGGGCGCATCGCCGAGGTCCTCGAAACCCTGCCCGCGGGCACCGCCTCGGTCGACCTGGCCCGAGCCGGACTCCTGGACGAACCCGAGCCGCCGAGCAAGCCCGTGCTGTGCTCGGTGGACGTGATGGTCGCCGCGCCGGACCTGGACCGCTACCGGCCGGGGGCGACCCCGCTCGTCCTGGGCGACATCCATGACGCCGCGCTGCTCACGCCGTGGGCGCTCCAGTTCCACCCCGGCGCGCAGCAGGCGATCCGCGAGCGCGACGCCGCGATCGAGCGTGCGCTGACCGGGTGCACGGCGCTGAACGTCGTCGCCCGCCGCAGGACGGGCCTTCCGCCGCTGGAGTTCCCCGGACCCGTCCTCGAACTGGGAGGCACGTCCGCCCAGCCGGACCGACGCCGGATCGGCCTGGAGCGGCTCACCGTCCACAGCGACGGCGAGCGGGTCACGCTGCGCGCGAAGGGGATCGCGGGGCCGCTCCTGTTCCACAACGGGGAGCTGGAGAGCGCGGTCCACACGGCGCTCGCGCTGCCCCGGGTGCGGCGTCCGCGCCTGCCCGACCTGCCGCACGTCCCCAGGCTGACGTGGGGGAACGTGGTGCTGTCCCGCCGCCGCTGGCGCCTCGCGGACGCCGAGACGGCCCCGCTGGCCAAGGCGGCGGACGCCGACCGGCTGATCGGCATGGCGCGGTTGCGCGCCGACCGCGGCCTGCCCGCCCGCTTCTTCGCCTCCTCCCCGGCCGAGCGCAAACCGGTCTACGTCGACGCCCGCTCCCCGGCCCTGCTCGACGGGCTGGTCCGGCTGGCCCGCACGGCGGAGCGGATCACGGTGTCGGAGGCGCTGCCGGGCCCCCGGGACTGCTGGCTCCGCGACGGGCCGCACCGGTTCGCCGCCGAGCTGCGCTGCGTCTACCTGCGGGGAGCCGGGTGATGGGGCTTCTCGTCGTGCCCGCGCTCACGGACTTCACGACCGAGGTGGTGGCGCCGCCGGACACCGAGGTGCTCGACCTCAACGCGCGGATGGCGGCCCGCCTCGCCGACCCCGTCCCGCTCAGGGACCGGGCGGGACGGCTCGCCGGGTCCGAGGCGCTGTTCGCGCGGGCGGCCGCGGCCCGGCTGGAGCGCGGCGGCGGCGCCGGTCGGCTGCGCGCGCTGGGGATCGCGCTCCGGCTGGCCGACGACCCCGCCGTCCGGCTGACGCTGGACGACCTCGAACTCGCCGAAGGCACGACCCAGAGCAGCCGGGACGTGCTGGACGCCGCGTCCGCCTGCCGCCTGTTCGACCCGGAGCTGGACGCGGCCGAGCGCGCCG
Source organism: Actinomadura chibensis NBRC 106107 (assembly GCF_001552135.1). GTDB lineage: Bacteria > Actinomycetota > Actinomycetes > Streptosporangiales > Streptosporangiaceae > Spirillospora > Spirillospora chibensis. The sequence continues at coordinate 51,657 of NZ_BCQP01000064.1, forward strand.
CCGGGGCCGGTCGCGTCCGGGTCCTGGTGGACGCCGACCAGGCCCTGCCCGCCGCGTTCCGGCTCGTCCGGCGGCTCGGTCCGGACCGCTCGACCCTCTGCGGACGGTTCGTGGCCGCGCACGCCGAGGCGCTGCGGCGGATCCCGGAGCTGCGCGGCGCCGAGCTGCGGGCCTGGTCCCCGGACCGGGTGGTGCGCCCGCTGGAGACCGCCGAACCGCCCGGCGCGCGGGAGCGGGCGGCCTGGGTGACGGGGACGGGCACGCCGCCTCCCGCCGGGCCGTGGGCGGGCTGGCTGGACGCCGACCGCGCGGCGGCGCTGCCCCGGGACGTCCTCGACCGGTGCCGGGGCCTGACGGTCACCGTGACCCGGTTCGGCTCCCCGGCGTCCGCCACCGGGATGGACGGCGCGGAGGTCGACCTGCGTCCCGTCCTGAACGCCCTCCCCGCTGCCGCGCCGGTGTCGTTCGAGCTGGTGGTCGGCGCGCCGGGGATGGACGAGCCGGTCGTCGACCGGTCCGTGGCGGCGCTCACCGCGGGCGACGGCGGCCATCGCCTCGCGGGGCTGCGGCCCTACCGGATGGAGTGCGGCTCCGCCTGGGCGGGCGGGGTGCGGCGGCTGGGCCCCGACCCGTCCCACGACCTCGCCCGGTGGGTCCGGTTCGAGGCGCCGCGCACCCTCGCGCCGGCGCGGGCGCGGGAGCTGGTGACCGCCTGGCTCGACCGGCTCGCCCCGCACGCCGACCTGCACCCGGGACGGCTGGCGGCCTGCGTCCTCACCGGGCCCGCGGCGGGCGCCCCGCGAGCCGACCTGCGGTGGGACGACTCCGCGGAGATCGTCACCGGCCCGGACGGCGCCCACCTGGTGAACCTGCGCTGGGGACGCGCCTTCCGGCTGCACCCGCGCCTCGTGCCCGTGGTCCGCCGGCTCGCCGCGCGCGAACCGGGGGCGCTGGACGCCCTGTCCGGCGAGTCACGGGCCCGGCTGATGAAGCACCTGCGGCAGGCCGGAGCGGTCGGGAGCTGGCGATGAGCCGACGATGGCGTCTCGGACGGGTGTTCGTGCTCCGGCACAGCGGCATGCCGTTCGACTGGCTGGAGGGGCTGGGCGCGTCACCCGACCTGCTGCGGGCGGCCGACGACCTGCTGGACGTCGAGCGGTCCCTCGACGTCCGGGACCTGCCCGAACCCGTGCGGGACGCCATCGCGGCCTGCGCGCCCGAGCGGCTCCCCGCGAAGCGGACCGACCTCGCGGCATGGCGCGACGGCGCCCGCCGCTTCCGCGACCTCTACCGGGAGGCCGACGAGCGCGCGACCGAGCGGCTGCGGCCGGTGCTGGAAAACCCGCTCGTCGGCGAGGCGGTGTTCCTGTCGAACCCCGCCGTCTACCGGAACATGCTGCTTCCCCTGCTGAGCGCCGCCGGCCCGCTCAACGCGCGCAGGCGGCGCGCCCGGCGGCAGCTCTACACCTACCTCCAGCGCTTCTGCGGCAAGAGCGAGACCGTGAGCTTCTTCGGGCCGATCGCCTACGGCGGGGCGCGGGCGGGCGGCGGCGCCGTCCTGCGGACCGACCGGCCGCGCGCCCGGCGGGTGTTCGTCGCCGCCTGGGCCGCGAGGGAGCTGGCGCGGGCGCTGGCCCGCGACCCGCGGCTGCTGCCCGACCTGCGGTTCCACCTCACCCGTCCCGACGGCGACGGGCCCGACGACGACGCCGCCGGACCGGCCTCCGCCGCCGTCCTCGCGGCCATCGGACGGGACGGCCGGACGCTGCGCGGCATGTGCCGGGAGACGGGCCTGCCCGCCCGCGAAGCCGCCCGCGCCCTGCGCGAACTGGTCGCGGCCGGCGTCCTGGACGTCGCGCTCGGCGCGGGGCCCTACGACCTCGACCCGCTCGGCGCGCTCGCCCGGCAGCTCGGCGAGCTGCCCGCCGCGCCCGCCCGCGACCTGTGGCTCCGGCGCCTCCGCGAACTGGAGCGGCTGCGCGCCGCGCTGGAGACCGAGCCGTTCCCCGCCAAGGTCGGGATCCTCCAGGAGCTGGAGGGGCTGTTCGAGACCTGCACCGGCGTGTCCGCCAGGCGGGGCGCGGGCCGTACCTACGCCGACCGGGCGATCGTGTACGAGGAGTGCTCCTCCAACTTCTCCCTTGAGGTGGGCGAGGACCTGCTGCGCGACTGGGAGCGGCGGCTCGGCCCGGTTCTGGAGGTCTGCACCGTCCACGGCCACGCCGCGCAGCGGCAGGCCGCGCGACAGGTCGCCACCGCGATCCGCGCGGAGGACCCCTCGCCGGACGGGACGTCGGAGATGAGCCTGGCGGCCTACGCGCACCGCACGACCGAGCTGTTCCAGCCGCGGGGCAGCGCCTTCCAGGCCGACCACGCCCCGCGCTACCGAGGGGCCGACGACCTGCACCGGCTCCTGCGGGAGGCGGCCACCCTCGACGGCGACCGCTACGCGCTGATCGACCTGTGCCCGCGGGCCGGGGACGTCGCGGGCCTCCCGGCGGCCGGGCTGGTCGTCGCGAGGATCCACCACCACCTGCAGATCCCGGGCTGGCTGGACGTGATGCACCCCGACCCGGCGAGCTTCGCCGCCGAGGCCGCGGCCTGGCTCGCCGAGCACGGCGACCGGCTCGTGGGCTTCGACTTCGGCCGCCGCAACAAGGGCTACTACCGGTTCCCGGGCCGCGAGGTCGCCCTGCGCGCCCCGTCCTGGACCGACGCCGGCCGCGACGACCTCCTGCGCGCCGAGGAGCTGACGGTCCGGGTCGAGCGCGACGGCGTCCGGCTGACCGGCCCGGACGAGCGGGAACTGCGCGCCTACCTCCCGCTCAGCGACTTCGCGAAGTACCCGCCGTACGCGGCCCTGTCCCACCCGCAGGTGCAGCACCCGGTGTTCGCCTCCGGCCTCGACGGCCGGGACGAGGAGGTACGCGTCGCGGACGTCGTCGTCCAGCGGGCGCGCTGGCACGTCGGCGCCGCCGAGGCGGCCGCCGCCACCGCGGAGGCGCGCTTCCTCACGCTGCGGCGGCTGGCCCGCCGGACCGGGTGCCGGTTCGTGTTCGTGCGCAGCCGCCGCGAGCGCAAGCCGTACCTGATCGACCTGGAGTCGCCGCTGGCGGCCGACCTGCTCGGGCACGTGGCCCCGCCGGGCGGGACGCTGACCGCCGAGGCCATGGTCCCCGGCCCGGACGAGCTGTGGCTGCGCGACGCCGAGGGCCGCCGCTACGTCTGCGAACTGCGCGTCCAGGCGATCGGTCGGGACGCGCCGTGATCGTGACCTTCGCGGAGCACTCGCTGCGCTTCAGCCTGCGGTTCCGGCCGGACGGGCAGGTCCGGCGCACGGCCGTGACGCGGCGCGGCGCCTGCTTCGACGAGCATCGCGGCGCCGGGGAGGTGCGCCACCGCTTCGCCGACGGCGACGCGCTGCTGCGCGCGCCGCGCCGCCGGTTCAGCGCCGAGACCGCCGAGACCGCCGCGCGGGTGCTGGAGCGCCCGCTGGCGCGGGTCGGGCCGCGGGCGGAGGCGGCCCTGCGCGAGCTGAGCCGGGACGCGCGGGTCACGCTCGTCCTCAGCGGCCTGCACCAGCACGTCGCCGCGGGCGCCGAGGGCGGCGGCGGCACCGACGAGCGCAGGATGTGCGCGGTGGAGGCGGTCCTGGAGCAGGGGCTCGCCGAAGCGGCGCCCTGGGACCTCACCGGCCCGCTGACCTCCGCGCTGGCGGGCGCCGAGCGCATCGTGGACCGGCTCCGCGACCGCGCCGCCCGCCGCCGCGCCGACGCCGTCCCGGGACGCGCCGACGTGCTGCTGGCGCCGGGCCGGGCCGGGGCCTTCTTCCACGAGCTGGTCGGGCACCCGATGGAGGCCGACGTGCTGCGCTCGGGCGTCGTCTACCTGCGGCCCGGCGTCCGGCTGGGCCCGGAGTGGCTGACCGTCGCCGACGGCGCGGTGCGGGCGGCGGCGGGCTTCCGCGCGCGGATCGACGACGAGGGGAGCGCCTGCACCGAGGCCGTCCTCATCCGCCGGGGAGTCGTCGCGCGGGCCATGACCGACCGGGTCACGGCGGGATTCGACGCGCGGTTCCGGCCGACCGGCCACGGGCGCCGCCTCGACTACCGGCACCCGGCCATCCCCCGGATGACCCACACCTGCGCGTTCGCCGACGCGCCCGCCGAACCGCCGGACCGCGAGTGGATCGAGCCGTACGGCCTCCGGCCGGAGACGGTGAACCCGGCGACCGGCGACTTCTCCTTCCTCGCCCTCGCCCCGACGCTGCACCGCCCGGACGCGCCGCCGCTGCGGCTGCCCCGGCTCCGGCTCGCGGGCAACGCCCGCACCGCGCTCGCCGCCCTGCGGCCCGCCGACCCCACGGTCGTCGAGGACGCCCGGGCCCGGCGCGGCTGCGGCAAGCTCGGCCAGTTCCCCCTGCCGGTGACCTTCGCCAACGCCGGGATGGTGCTGCCCGCCGGGACGGTCTCGATCGAGGTGGCCGGGCCATGAGCGACGAACTCGTCGTCCTCGCGCGGGGCACGCTGAGCCCGGGCCCCGGCGGGCCGAACCTGCGGCTGTCCGCCGACCAGGTGTCGGTGACCCGCGACGGCGCGGGCGCGGTCCGCGCGTCCCGGCGTTCGTGCGAGGACGGCGGGGACACAGCGGTCGACACGGCGGTGGACGCGGCCCGCGGCCTGCTCGCCGCCGCCGTGTCCGCGCTCGCCCGGGCGCCGGTCCAGAGCGTGCTCGCCGAGGTGCGGGACCTGCCCGGACGCGGGTGGCGGCAGCTCCGCGTCCTCGCGCGGATCGAGACCTCCCTCGGCCCCCTGTTCACCGGGCTCGCCGCCCCGTGCGGCGCGGTCGCCGCCGGTCGCGGGCCGGACGTGCCGGGCGGCCTGGCCGTCCCGCCGTACGACGTGCGCCCCGGCGAACCGCCGCACGGGTGGCGGGCGCTCCCCCTGGTGATGCGCCCGGCGGTGGCGGCGGTCCCGGCCGCGGGCACCGCGCTGCTGCTCGCGTCCCGCGCGGCGCGCGCCCGGACGGACCGCCTCGACGGCCGCCGCCTCCTGGGCACGCTGACCCTGACCGACCTGCCCTCGGCGCATCCCGAGGCGGCCGCCGACGACGCGGGCCACCCCGCCGACGCGATCCGGCTGGTCGAGGAGGGCGTGCTCGCGCCGCTCCGGATCGAGGCGGCGTCCGGCGCGCCGCGCGGCCGCGCCGTGTGGGACCACGACCGGCAGGCCCTGCACCCGGCCCCGCAGACCCGGCTCCGGCTGGCGGCCCCGCGCGCTCCCGTGCCGGACGCCTCGCTCGAACTCCGGTGGCCGATCGAGAGCCTGCGGCGCTACGACCCCGACGGCCTCCTCTCGCTGATCTGCGTCGCCCGCGCCTCCGACCGGCCCGAGCGGTGCTTCGCCGTCCGGCTGCGCGCCCGCCCGCAGACCCTCCTGCGGACGGTCCGGGGCGCGGTCGCGGACGCCAAGCCGGTCGCCTGCGCCGACGCCCACGTCACCACACCGCCGCTGCTGCTGCCCACCGCCCGCGAGCTCGCGGCGAAAGGAAGGTGCGCCGTTGAAACGCTCTGACTTCGCGCTGGTGGGAGGCGGCATCGTCGGCGCCTGCCTGGCGGAGGAACTCGCCGCGACCGGCGCCGCGGTGACCGTCCTCGACGCGGGCCCGGCGCCCGGCCACGCCACCTCCCGCGCCGCCGGACCGGCCGCGCCCGCACCGCGGTACGCCGCCGACCACGTCTTCCACGGCTGGCTCCGGCAGGCCGCGCACAGCCTCCGGGACGACGTCGACCGGCTGGAACCCGTCCACCACCGGTTCAGCGCCCCCCAGCCGATCCTGCACGCGCTCCGGCCGGAGGACGCCGACCGGCTGTCCCCGCACCTGCCCGCGGCGGACACGGCGGCCCAGTGGATCTCACCCGCCCAGGCGGCGGACCTGGCGCCCGACCTCCGCCTGCCCGACGACCGGCGCTACCTGCTGGAGAAGGCGGCCCTGGCGGTGGACGGCGCGCGCTACCTCGCGGCCGTCCGGGCGGGCTGCGCCCGGCTCGGCGTGGACTGGCGGCAGGACACCACGGTCCGGGACGTCCTCAACACCGGCGACGGCGTCGAGCTCGCGACGACCGGCGGCCCCGTCCGCACCGACATCGCGATCATCACCGCGGGAGCGTGGTCCGGGGCGGCGGAGCTGACCGGCCGCTCCGTCCACGTGCGGCCGCGGCGCGAGCAGCTCGTCACGCTCACCGCCGGATCGGTCCCCTCGGTGATCCTCTCCGCGGCCCACCGCCTCACCCCCGGAGTCACCGGGGACGTGATCGCGGCGACCGGCGCCGACACCGGCGCCGACGAGGCCGCAGGGTTCGACGACCGGTGCGACGTCGCCGGGATCACCGCACTGCTGCGGTTCGCCGCCGCGGCCATGCCCGCCCTCGCCCGGGCCGCCCCGGCCGACCTGCGGTGCGGGCTGAGCCCCGCACCGGCGAGCGGCCGGCCCCTGATCGGCCGCGTGCCCGGGCACCAGCGCCTCTGGCTCGCGACCGGGCACGCCGGGCACGGGCTCCTGACGGCCCGGCACACCGCGCGAGGACTGACCACCGCGCTCACCAAAGGACAGTGGGACACCGTCCCCCGCATGATGTGCCCGACCCGGGCGCTGGAGGGATGAGCATGCGCATCGACCACGTGATGATCGGCGCGCGCCGCGTCGAACCCGTGCGGGAGATGCTCCGCGCGCGCCACGGGCTCGGCCTCGTCCTCGGCGGGCGGCTGCACAACGGCACCACCTGCTGGATCGTCCCGTTCGACACGCCGGACGCGCAGTACATCGAGGTGGTCGTCCCGCACGACGAGGCCGCCATGGACCGCACCGGACGGCGCGAGGCGTTCATGGACCGCACCGCCGCCGGTCCCGCCTTCCTGGGCTGGGTCGTCCAGGTCGACGACATCCAGCGGACGGCGGAGCGGATCGGCGGGCTGCTCGGCGGGGACGCCGGGCTGCGCCGCGGGGAGTCCGTCCGCGCGGACGGGCAGCGCCTGCCCTGGACGGAGGCGGGCTTCGCCGCGGCGTGGCGGCGGCCGTCCCGCCCCTTCTTCCTGGAGTGGGGCGACTGGCCGGGCCGCCGCGCCCGGGTGTCCCGCGAACTGTCCGCCGCCGCCCACGAGCGCACGCCCACGGCGTTCTCCTCGATCACGGTGGGCGGCCGCGACGACCTGTCCGACTGGCTCGGCGGCGCCGCCCTTCCCGTCGAGGTCGACCCGGCCGCGCCGGACGGCGTGCGCGAGGTCGCGTTCACCGTCCGCGACGGTGCGGGCGGCCGCGGCGAGGCGACCCTGAGACTGCCATGACCCAGACAGGAGCCCGCATGAACGTGGCACCGGAAATCATCTTCCTCAGCGGATCCCTCAGCGAGGACTCGAAGACCCGCCTCATCGCCGACTGGTGCGCCGGCCAGTGCGTGGGGCGCGGAGCCCTGACCCACGTCTTCCTCGGCACGGACCTGGAGTTCCCGTTCTACCGTCCCGGCGCCGCGGCACGCGACCGGCCCGAGATCCGGGACTACCTCCGGGCGATGGAACGGGCGGACGCGGTCGTCCTCGTGTCGCCCGCCTATCACGGCGGCGTCTCCGGCCTGCTGAAGAACGCGATCGACTACGTCAACGAACTGGCCGACGCCGACCGCCCGCTCCTGGACGGCCGGGCGATCGGCTGCATCGCCGTGGCGCGCGGCGAGCAGGGCGCGACGAGCACCCTCGCGATGCTGCGGACGATCGGCCACGCGCTCCGCGGCTGGCCCACCCCGCTCGGTGTCGCCCTCTCCAACGAGCAGGCGCACACCGACAGCGGCGGCGCACCCGTGGTCGAGCGCACCCGCGCCCAGCTCAAGGTGATGCTGGGCCAGGTCATCTCGCACTCCCGCATCACCGCCCGCAGACGGGCCAGCCGAACCCCGGCGGGCACCCGCCGATGACGTCCGCGAGGCATCACCGACCAGTCTCGGAAGGAGTCGGCTCAATGCGTGAGCAGGAACGGGTCCAGGGCCAGACGCTCCCCCAGTCCGTCACTCCCAACGGCGCGTGGGGAGACGCCGAACTGAGGCGCCGGGCGGACCTGGCGCTCCCGATGGCCATCCGCGTCGCGGCGACCCTGCGGCTGGCCGATCACATCGCCGACGGCGGAAGCCCGGCGGGCGAACTCGCCGACCGTTTGCGGGTCGATCCCGATGCGCTCGAACGACTCCTGCGCTACCTGGCGACCGAGGGCATCCTCGCCGAGGACGCTTCCGGCCGCTACCGGCTCACACCCTTGGGGAGACCCTTGCGGGAGACGCATCCGCAAAGCGTGCGCAGGGTCCTGGACATAGAAGGCGCTTTGGGGAGGGCCGAACTCACCTTCGTGGAACTGCTGCACACCGTCCGCACCGGCCGGGCCGCCTACGCCGCACGCTACGGCCGCCCGCACTGGCAGGACATGGAGGAGAACCCCGAACTGGCAGCCGGGTTCGACGCCTTGATGTCCACCCGGATGACCGCGTGCCTGCCCGCGATCATCCGGGCGCTGGACTGGGGAGCGCTGGGCCACGTGGTCGACGTCGGCGGCGGTGACGGCCGCCTCCTCGCCACCCTGCTGGCGGAGTTCCCGCTCCTGCGAGGCACGCTCGTCGAACGGCCCGGACCGGCGGCCGCCGCCCGGGCCTTCCTGGCGAAGACCGGCGCGGCCGACCGGTCCCAGGTGACGGAAGGCGACTTCTTCGGCCCGCTGCCACCGGGCGCGGGTGGCTACCTGCTGGTGAACGTCCTGCACAACTGGGACGACCCGGCCTGCCTGGCGATCCTGCGCCGATGCCGCGAGGCGGCGGGCGGCTCGGGCCGGGTCTTCGTGATCGAGCACCTCCGCACCGCGGGCAGCGCGCCCAGAGCCGCCCTGGACCTGCGCATGCTGCTCCTGTTCGGCGGAAGCCAACGCAGCCTCCCGGAGATCGCCGCCCTCGCGGCGTCCACCGGACTCGACCTCCACGGCGTCCGCCCCGCCGAAGAACTGACCGTCCTGGAATTCCGTCCCGCCGCCGTCGAACCGGAACTCACCCGGGGAGCCGAAAGTCCTCGGACTTGAGCGCGTGGCGCACCGCCTCAAGGGTCTCGTCCGGGGACTGGCCGCCGGTGTCCAGGACGTGCCGCTCCAGGTCCGCCAGGTCGGCGAACTGGTCCCACATCGCCAGGACCGGTTCCTCGGCGGTCAGCGCGTCCGGGCCAGTGCGGGCCTGGGCGCGGGCCAGGGTCGTCTCCCGCGCGGGCCGCAGGACGATGTAGTGCATCGGCGTCGCGGGGTCGTCCCGCTGGGCGCGCTGGAAGTGGTGCAGCATCCAGGGCCCGATGATCCCGTCCACGACCACGGTGTAGCCGCCCTCGGCGTAAGTCAGGGCGGCCAGGGCGATCACGCGCAGGACGGTCTGGTTCTGCCGGTCGGACTCGGGCAGGTACGGCGGGACCGCACCGGCCGCGATGAAGTGCCAGAAGTCGTCGGTGTGCAGGTGGACCGACTTCTCGAACCCGGCCGCCAGCGCCGCGGCGGTGGTGGACTTGCCCGCGCCCGGCGGTCCGGTCAGGATGACGACGTCGCCTCGCATGCTCCCGACGCTACAGATGCGGTCCGCGAATCGGCCGTCAGGGCTTCCGCTCGACGATGACCCCGCAGGCGCTGCGGCCGCCCGAGTCGCCCGCCTTCAGGGTGTCGGCGTCCGGGCCCTTCTTGCCGCCGGACTCGTACCGCTCCGGAATGTTGCCGTGGTTGTCGGCCAGCGCGTGGACCACGATCGCGCTGCCGTCGGCGTCCAGCAGGTCCTCGGTCCGGACCCGGTCGGTGAACGTCTCCGCCTCTCCGCGCCCGTCCTGCCCGATCAGCAGGTTCGGCAGGTCGCCCGCGTGCGCCCCGTGGCTGTGCGTCCCGCCGAGGTCCAGGTGCGGACCGGCGGTGAAGAACGGGCTGACCTTGCCGGTGTTGGGGTCGACGGCCCCCGGGTCGCACTTGCCGGTCGCGTGGATGTGGAAACCGTGGAAACCAGGGGGCAGGCCCCACACCTGGACCGACACCCGCTGGCGTCCCGAGTCGGCGCCCGTCACGGTCAGCTTCCCCACCTCCTTGCCCTGGACGTCCAGCACCTGCGCGGTCAGGTCCTGCCGTCCTTGACCGGTGGCCGCCTGGACGGCCGCCGAGACCGCCACGACCCCCGCCGCGCCCCCGATCGTGGCCACGATCGCCAGGTGCGCGACCGAAACGACTCTGTTCATTTCCGTCTCCTTCGAGGAGTTGGGACGGCCTTCTCCACCGCATGCCTTGCTACTGGCACCGCACAGGGACATCAACGGCCCGCCGGGAATCCGGCAGCCCTCGAAAAGACCCTGTCACCCAGAGCCAACCGACCACCCGCACGCCCGGCCGCTCTCCGAACCTTTTACGCGCAGGTCAGGACAACGGGGACCGTTACACTCCCGCCGTGAGTCCCAAGAAACACCTGCCCGCCTCGATCGCGGGCATCGTCGTGGTCTTCGCCCTCTTCGCGGGGTGCGTGGCGAGCGGAGGCAAGAAGTCGTCGGAAGCGGACGCGGACGCGGAGGCCCTGACGACGCCCACCGCGACGCCCGCCTCGCCGAAGCCCGGACCGCCCTCGAAGGCCCTCGGCTACACCGTGACCTCCGTGAAGGGGAAACGGGAGGGCGGCCGCAACTGCGTGATCGCGCGCGTGAAGATAGCCAACCACGGGCGCACCCGTGTCGAGTTCGGACGGTACTCCCGCTTCCCCTCCCCTTTCACGCTCGTGAGCGCCACGGGCCGCGAAATCCGTTCGGCCAAGCGGACCCTGGTCATTGATTGGGGCGTCCTTCCCGGTGGGGAGGACACGGGCAGCATCAGTTTCTGCGCGTCCGGGATCGCCAACGGCGACAGGGTGACCCTCCATCAGGGCAGAAAGAGATGGAAGGTTCGAATTCCGGAACCCAAGCCCAAGCACACGGTCAAACCCCCGCCAGCGCCGTCGAAACAACGCGGCGGGCACCAAGGCGGGGGCGCCTATCCCGGTTACACGGGGCCGCGCTGCTATGCGCCCGGCGGAAAGACCTGGCGTCCCTGCTGAGGCTGCGAAGTGCTTCCCTCACCTCGGCGCGCGGTGACCGGGCAGGGGGGCGATACGCTGAGCGGGTGGGTGGCAAGGAGAGGTCCAATGACGGCGCGAGGCCGGGGCAGGCCACCCCCTCACTGGCGGCGCTGGACAGCACGGACCGCGAGATCCTCCGGATCCTCCAGAAGGACGGGCGCACGTCGAACTCCGCGATCGCGCGGCAGCTCGGGATCACGGAGACGACCGTGCGCAAGCGCATCGCGGCGATGCGCGACCGGGACCTCATGGAGATCGTCGCGGTGCCGACGCCGCGGCTGGCCGGATACAACATCTCGGCGATCATCGGGCTCTCGGTGAGCCTCCCGCACCTGCGCGAGGTGAGCCAGGCGCTGGTCGGGGCGCCGGAGGTCCGCTACTGCGGGCTGTCCACGGGGCGCTTCGACGTGATGATCGAGGCGTTCTTCTACGACAAGGAGCACCTGCTCCGGTTCACCACCGACGTGCTCGGCGGGCTGCCGGGCATCACCGCCGTGGAGACCTCGCTCATCCTCAAGATCGAGAAGTTCTCCTACGAGTGGGAGCTCGGCTGAGCGGTCCGGCGTCCCGCCGCCGCGCCGACGAGCTGGGCGAACAGCCCGGTCATGCCGCTCTCCTCCGCGTGGCCCTGGACCCCGCAGGCGAAGGCCCGGTCGCGGATCTCGATGCCCTCGACGACCCCGTCCTCGGCCCAGGCCGTCTCCACCACGCCCCGCCCCGGCCTGTCGACGGCCTGATGGTGGTGGGTGGCGATGTCGGCGCGGTCACCGAGCGCGGCGTACAGCCGGCTGCCCGGCCGGATGATGATCGGGTGCTTGCCGAACCCCGAGCGGTCCGGCAGGTGCGCGTCGGTGCCGACGGCGTCGGGCAGGTGCTGGACGAGGGTCCCGCCCCGGACGACGTTGAGCAGTTGCATGCCCCGGCAGATGCCGAGGACGGGCAGGTCGGCGGCCAGGGCGGCGCCGGCGAGCCGGATCTCCCACTCGTCCCGCGCGGCGTCCGCCGGGCGCGCGGACGGGTGCGGCCGCGCCCCGTACCGGCCGGGGTCGATGTCCCCGCCCCCGGCCAGCACCAGGCCGTCGAGCCTGCCGACCACGTCGGCCGCCGCCTCCGGCTGCGGGGGCAGGACGACGGCGATCCCGCCGGCGGCCACCACCTGCTCGTGGTAGGCCACCGGCAGGACGACCGCCCGCCGCCGCCAGGCGTCCCACGCGGCCTCGGCCAGGTCGGCGCTGACGCCGATCAGGGGCCGGTCCGGCACGTCCGCCGCACAGTTCAGGCCGGTCAATCAGAAGACCTCGGTCTTGGTCAGCCGCTCGTAGACCTCGGGCTGGCTCCGCCTGAGCCGCAGCGACCGGACGGTCCCGACGAGGAACGCCAGCGGGATGAAGCTGAGCAGGAGGACGTTCACCCAGTCGGTCCGCCCGGAGAGCAACTCGAAGTTGCGCGCCACCAGCCACGACGCGACGCCCAGCCCGGCGAGGCTGAGGACCGGCGCCACCGTCGTGCTCCACACGGTGAGCCCGTGCGCGGTGTTCATCCGGTTGAAGTAGACCGCGATCGCGAGCGAGCACAGCGCCTGCAGGACGATCACGGCCAGCACGCCCGGCGCCACCATCAGCAGGAACACCTGGAGGTAGGGGTCGGCTCCGGTGACCGCGAACGCGACGACCGCCACCAGGCCGACGGCCCCCTGGACGGCGCTCGCCACGTACGGCGACCGGTGGTGGGGGTGCACGCGGGCGAGCCCGCTCGGCAGCATCTTCTCCCGGCCGAGCGTGAACAGGTACCGCGACGCGGTGTTGTGGAAGGCCAGCGTGGACGCGAACGCGCTGGTCACCAGCAGGACCTCCATCACGACCACCGCGCCGTGCCCGACGTACTTCTCCGTCGCGGTGAACACGAGCCCGACCGGGTCGGCGGTGGCGGCGTCCACGATCGACGCCTTGCCGTAGGCGACGTACACGATCCAGGCCATGAACGTGTAGAAGAGGGCCAGGAACCCGACGGCCAGGTAGACGGCCCTAGGGACGGTCCGCTCCGGGTCGCGGGCCTCCTCCGAGTAGATCGCGGTCGACTCGAACCCGATGAACGCGCCGAACACGATGGCGAACATCGCGCCCGTGCTGCCGCCCGCGAAGACCGACGACGGGGAGAAGGAGTCCAGGTCGAGCCCCTCCGCGCCGCCCTGCCAGAGCACCGGCGCGGCGAGGACGAGCAGGACCACCGCCTCCGACAGCAGGGCGACGCCGAGCACCTTGGCGCTGAGGGAGATCTGCCGGTGCCCCAGGTAGACGACGATGGCCAGCGCGGCGAGCGAGAACACCGGCCACGGCACGTCGACGCCGAAGGCGTCCTTGACCGGCGCCTTGGCGAAGGCCCCGACCGCGCCGAGCTGGCCGATGGCGATCACCGAGTACGCCGCCGTCGCCAGGGTCGCCGCCCCGCCGCCGACCGGCCGGCCGAGGCCCTGCCCGATGTAGGAGTAGAAGGCGCCCGCGTTCTTGATGCGCAGCGCCATCCGGGTCAGTCCGACCGCGAACAGCAGCAGGACGATGCCCGCGACGAGCTGCGCGCCGGGCGCGCCGATCCCGCCGATCATGAAGGCCAGCGGGGCGAACCCGGCGACCACGAGCAGCGGTCCGGCCGCGGCCACGACGAAGAAGGCCAGCTCGAAGGGCCCCATCCGGCCCTGGATATGGGACGCGGTCTTCGTCGCTCCGCCGCCGGTGGGGGTCACCTGCTCCGAGTTCGTCATGGCTCACTCCAGGGGGTTCATACGGGTCAGGAGGCCGGGGAAACGGGGTAGCGCTCGGCGTAGGCGGCGGCCGCGGCGGTGAACGCCTCGACGCGGGGACGCAGGAGGCCCGCGCCGATCTGGCCTCCGGAGCGCCCGGCCAGGCCGCCGTCGATCAGGGGGGTGCGGCCGGTGGCGATCACGGCGTGCAGGTCGACGCCCACGGGCGTGCCGCGGAAGCCGAACGCCGGGATCTTGTAGTCGGGGTGCTCCGCCGCGGTGATGGAGTACATCGCCTCGTTGTTCTCCAACATGGCTTGGAACGTTCCGCCCTGGTAGTCCATCAGCGAGGGGGCGCACGCCTGCGCCATCCCGCCGAGGCCGACGGTCTCGGTGACGCAGCTCTCCCCGCCGATCCATTCGGCGTCCGCCTCGGTGAAGCCGTCGAAGAAGCGGCCCTGCAGCTCGGGGTGGCCGCCGCGGAACCACTCGTCGCCGAGGCCGCTGACGCGGACCGCGAACTCGCGGCAGTTGATCGCCATCCCGGTGAGCAGGCTGCTGTGCTCGACGCCGTGGGCGGCGTCGGCGGTGGCCTTGGCCGCGGCCATGCTCAGCCGGAGGAAGGTGTAGTCGTTCGCGAGGAAGAAGTCCATGACCTCTTCCACGCGCGTCCGCCACTCGGCCGTCGCGGCGAGGGCGAACAGCCGCGGGGTCAGCTCCCGCTGGAGCAGCAGGGTGGCCGCCGTGTTGCGGCTGTGCAGCTCGTCGCCCAGCCGCAGCGCCCGGGCCATCAGCGGCTTGAGCGGGATCGGGGCGTCCGCGAGGCTCTCGGCCAGCACCGGCGCCATGGTCGTCTCCAGCCACCGCAGGCCGTCGGCGACCTCCTGGTCGTAGGAGCCGTAGTTCAGCCGGTAGCGGCTCTTGCCCTCGTAGAAGTTGCAGAAGGCGGTGTTGCCGTGGGCCTCGTCGCGGACGACGAACACCGGCATCGACGCGGTGTAGATCCCGGCGACCGAGCCGATGCAGCCGTGCTGCTGGGTGGCGCGGACCTGGATCTCGCCGCCGTCGAGCTTGGCCTCGGCGTCCTCGACGCTCCCCGCCAGGCCCTCGTAGACCGCGCCGTACAGGATCGCGCGGCGCTGGCCGCCGGTGTACTCGGGCCACTCCAGCGGCGCGCCGGACGTCAGGATCGTGGTGGGCGTCATCCCGGGCACGACGTCCCCGGCCGCGGCCACCCCCACCAGCACGGGCTCGGCGCCGACCAGCCGCTCCAGCGCCTCGGCGTTGGCCCGCGCGCGCCGCGCCTCGACCTCGGCCGGAGTCTCGTTCACGGTGGTCATCTCAAAGCCTCTGCAGGTAGTTCCGGGTCTCCCAGTCGGTGACCACTGATCCGTACTCGCGGCACTCGGCCCGCTTGTAGTCGAGGAAGGTGCGGTGGAACTCCTTGCCCATGACCGTTTCGGCGAGGCCGTCCGCCTCGAACTGGTCGAGCGCCTGCTCAAGGGAGCGGGGCAGGGCGAGGTCGCCGTATCCGGCGAGCTCCTCCGTGGTCATACGGTAGGTGTCGCGGTTGAGTGGTTCGCCCGGGTCGAGCTTCTTGGCGACGCCGTCCAGCCCGGCGGCGAGGATGAGCCCGATGCCGAGGTGGTAGTTGACGGAGGCGTCCACGGTGCGCACTTCGAGGCAGTGCCGGTTCACCGGCATCCGGCACATCAGGGTCCGGTTGTTCTCGCCCCAGCTCCGGTAGACGGGGGCCCAGGAGATCTCGTCCATGAAGCCCTTGCTGGTGAACCGCTTGTAGGAGTTGACCGTCGGCGACGTCACCGCGCAGATCGCGCCCGCGTGGGCGAGGACGCCCGCGACGAAGTGGCGGGCGGTGTCGCTGTAGCCCCCGCCGGACGCGGCCTCGAAGACGTTCCGGCCGCTCTCCTTGTCGGCCAGGCTGATGTTGACGTGCGACGCGGAGCCGAAGTCGTCCTGGAACGGCTTGGCCATGAACGTCGCGATGCAGCCCAGCTCGCGGGCGACGTGCTTGGCCATCAGCCGGAAGATCACCATGCGGTCGGCCATGGTGAGCGCGTCGGTGTAGTCGAAGTTGAACTCGTACTGCCCGTCGCCCCCCTCGTGGTCGAAGGAGTAGACGCCGTACCCGAGCCCGTTCATGTACTCGACCATCGGCCCGAGGAAGGGCTCGGCCAGCACCGTGGTCTCCAGGTCGTAGCCCCGCGTCGGCGCGTCCAGCCGGTCCTGCGGGACGAGCGGCTCCCACCCCCCGGCGGTCTCGCGCACCACGTAGAACTCCGGCTCGATCCCCACGTTGGCGACGAAGCCCATCTCGGCGGCGGCCTCGACCTGGCGGACCAGGAAGTTGCGCGCCTCCTGCGGGTAGAGCTCGCCGTCGAGGTGCAGGCTCGTCGGCACCACCGCGAACTCCGGCTTCCAGGGCAGGACCACCAGCCGGTCGAGATCGGGGATGCCCGCGCACTCGTCCTCGTGCGGACCGAGGTCGCCCATGCCCTCCAGCGCGCCGACGGTGTACAGCTCCGAGCCCTTCGCCATCGAGGGCAGCGACTCCACCGGGACGCACTTGCTCTTGGGCACCCCGTGGATGTCGACATAGAAGCCGAACACGTACTTGACGCCCTGCTCGATCAGCTGGTCCCGCAGGACCTCCGCCTGTGACACAAACCACTCCTCTACTCGATTTCGACCCATAGTGGGGTTCTAGGGTTCGAATGTCAACACTTTGACAGCCTTGAAGTACTTGATCTCGATCCGAGGGGGCGACGGGTGGACGACCCCGGGGGCCCGGTGGGGTGACGCGGCCGCTACCGCCTGGCGCGTTCAGGGAGCGCGGGAGAAATCTCCGGCCACTCGGTGAGCCCGGGATCCCGAAAAAGGAAATCCGTTGCC
The DNA here is from genome assembly GCF_001552135.1 of Actinomadura chibensis NBRC 106107. Taxonomy (GTDB): domain Bacteria; phylum Actinomycetota; class Actinomycetes; order Streptosporangiales; family Streptosporangiaceae; genus Spirillospora; species Spirillospora chibensis. The sequence goes on from NZ_BCQP01000064.1 coordinate 68,453, forward strand.
GCGAGAAATGTGGCGCCATGGCAAATTCAAAGGCGCGCCGCCATACCGGCGACGCGCCCGTGTGCGTCAAGGAATTCGGGGGCCGAAGCCCCGGGAGCGGACCGCTCGGCGGCGGCGGGTCAGCGGGGTTCCAGGCCCTCCACGGCCAGGCGCAGCAGGCGGTCGAGGTCGGCGGTCGTGTAGTGGCTCGCGGCGCCCGCCCCGCAGACCAGGGCGAATACTTCGGCGCGGGAGACGTCGGCGCGAATGGCGCCCGCCTTTTGGGCCTTGACCAGCAGCAGGTCGGCGGCGGCGCGCATGCTCTGGACGCTGTCGTTCAGGTCCGACCCTTCGGCCTCGGCCGTGGCCAGGATCGATTCCGCGAGGCCCTGATAGGTCGACGAGCAGCGGCCGAATTCGCGCAGCCATTCGATGAGCGCCGCGCGGGGCGCGGCGGAGTCGGCGAGCCGCTCCGCGTCCTCCCGGAGGGCGATGACCTGGTCGTGGATCAGGGCCTGGAGGAGGGCCTCGCGGGTCGGGAAGTGCTTGTAGAGGGTGCCGATGGCGATCCCGCAGGTGCGCGCGATCTCCGCCAGCGACGCCTGCACGCCGTTCCGGCGGAAGGCCGCGTCCGCGGCCTTGAGCAGCTTCTCCCGGTTCTGGCGAGCGTCGGCACGCATCGCCCTGGGCTCTGGCACACGACCTCCTTGTTAAGGTGAGTGGCTCTCACTATGCTTAGGTGAGAAGGTCTCATTCTATCTTCCGGGAGGACGGATGGACACGACGGCGGGCCCCCTCGGCCTGTGGACGTTGGCGCTCGACAAGGAACCCGCCCCCCGGGTACGCGAACTGGCGGCCGAGATCGAGTCGCTCGGCTTCGGCGCCCTGTGGATCGGCGAGGAGTTCGGCCGCAACGTGCTGACGCACGCGGGGCTGCTCCTCGGCGCGACGGACCGGCTCGTGGTCGGCACCGGGATAGCGAACATCTTCTTTCGCGATCCGATCGCGATGGCCGCCGCGGAGCGCTCCCTCGCGGAGGCCCACCCCGGCCGGTTCGTCCTCGGCCTCGGCGGGCACCGGGTCGACGACCGGCCGCTGATCTACCTGGGGCACCGCGTCCCGTCCGGCGGACGCGCCGTCTCGACGATGGGCGCCTACCTGGACGCCATGGACGCGGTGCCCCTGCAGAGCCCGCCGCCGTCCGTGCCCAACCCCCGCGTCCTCGGCGCGCTCGGGCCGAAGATGCTGGACCTCGCGGCGGAGCGGACCGACGGCGCGCTGCCCTACCTGGTGCCGGTCGCGCACACCGAGGACGCCCGTACCCGGCTCGGCCCCGACGCGCTGCTGGCCGTCGAGCAGGCGGTCGTGCTCGACCCCGACCCGGACCGGGCCCGCGACCTGGCGCGGGCCCATGTCGCCAAGTACCTCGCGCTCGGCGGCGCGCACGTCAAGGACATGCTGCGGTTCGGCTACACGGTCGAGGAGCTGTCGGACGACCCGGCCGACCGCGTCGTCGACGCGCTGGTGGCGGGCGGCGGGCCCGGAGCGCTCGACGCCGTCGCCGACCGGGTGCGGGCCCACCTCGACGCCGGGGCCGATCACGTCTGCCTGCAGGTGCTGACCGCCCGGCCGGGCGCCGCGCCGGTCGCCGAATGGCGCGAACTGGCCGAGCTGACCGGCGGTCTGCCGCGCCGCGGCCGCGCGGTCAGCCGGGCCGGATCCGCCACCTGACCAGCGTCACGCGGAGGCGACGCGCACCGGCCGTCGCCTCCGCCCGACCCATCACCGCGAACGAACAGGAGCCGTCATCATGACCGGATCCACCACCGGCCACCCGGCCAGGGCGCGCGGAGAGCCGATCGGCCGCCCCGGCGCCCGCGAAGAGCGCAACCGCCGGTTCTCCGCGGCGCTCGCGCACGAGCTGCGCACGCCGGTCGCGTCCTTCGAACTCCAGTTGAAGGAGGCGCTCGCGCATGCCGAGGGCGACGAGACCCGCGCCGCGCTCTCCGGCGCGCTGCGGGCCGCCGAGCGCCTCGGCGGGATCGTCGTCGACCTGCTCTTCCTGGAGCGGCTCGACGCCGGGCCGAGCACCCCCGCCGAGCGGGTCGATCTCGCCGCCCTGCTCACCGAGCGGCTCTCCCGCGGTTCCCCGCGCCGGACCCGGCTCCAGGTCGCCGAAGCCCTCACCGTGCCGGGAGATCCCGCGCTGATCGCGCGCCTGCTGGCCGCCCTGCTCGACAACGCCGAACGCCACGCCGACGACACGATCACCGTCACCCTGGCCCGCGGCGACGGCGAGGCGGTCCTCACCGTCGCCGACGACGGGCCCGGCATCCCGCCGGGCCACCGCGACCGCGTCTTCGACCTCTTCCACCGGCCCGACACGGCCCGCGGCCGGGGCACCGGCGGCGCCGGGCTCGGCCTCACGATCGCCCGCGCCATCGCCGTCCTGCACCACGGCACCCTCACCGCGGCCCCCGCCGAGCACGGCGCGCGGCTCGTCTGCCGGCTGCCGCTGCGATGAGGCGCGGTTCAGTTCGCCGCGGCGGCCGCGCTCCGCGGCTCGGCGTCGCCGAACCGCCCGCCGCCGAAGAACAGCAGGACGGGCCGCTCCGCGAGCAGCCGCGCCTCGTAGACCTCGCCGATGATCAACGTATGGTCGCCCGTGCGCAGGGCGTTGCGGGTGCGGGCGGAGAAGGCGGCGCTCGCGTCGGCGAGGCGCCAGCCGCCCCGGGCGGTCGCGACGAGGTCGACGCCGCCGAACTTCTCCGGCCCGCTCCGCGCCAGCTGGATCGCGAGGTCGGACTGGCCGGCGTGCAGGACGCTGACGGTGAAGTCCGTGCACCGCACGAACGCGGGGTGGCTGGACGCGGCGTGGCCCACCGACAGGCCCACCAGCGGGGGGTCGAGGGAGAGCGAGACGAGCCCCGTGGCGGTGAACCCGACGGGCCCGCCGGTGCCGGGGTCCGCGGTGATGGCGACGGCGACGCCCGTGACGAAGCTGCCCATGACCCGGCGCAGCTCGGCGCCTCCCGGCCGGGACCCGGACGTTCCCGCGAGCATCTGGACGGCGCGCTCCGCGCACGCCCGCTCGATCTCGGCGCTGGACGCGCTCGCCGCCACGGCGAAGTCCACGGCGCCCTGGCCGCCCACGAGCAGCGAGGTCCCGCCGTCCGGCACGCCGCCGCGCGCCCCGCCGTCCGCGCGCCGGAGCGCGGCCGAGTCCAGCCGGGCGCGCGCGCTCGCCTCCGCCAGCGCGCGCGCCTCGGTCTCGAAGGTCCAGTCGGCGTCGCCGCCGCGGCTGGAGGCGAGGCAGCGGCCCGACCCGTCGGCGACGGCGACCGCGACCGGCTCGCCGTGCAGGGTCGCGAGGCTCAGCGCCGATTCGAGCGCGGCTTGTGCGATGTCCATTCTCGTGCGCCTTCCGTGCTGCCGACTGGACGGGGGATCGCCTCGACGATGCGGGACGGCGCGCCCTTCGACCAAGCCCCGTTGCATTCCGAGCAACCCGCCCCGCGACCTCGGAGAACACGGCGTTGCGATAGCTGCAACCGCGGTTCGCCCGCGAATGCCGCCTGGGTCACATTGACGGTGAGCGGAACCTGAACAGCGGTGGAACGGCCGGGTCGGGGCCCCGGCCGGCGCCACCGCCCCCCTTCGACGAGAGACGGCGCACACCCCCGGACGTTCGCCTAGCCCAGCGCCTCGTCGGCGGGCCCGGCGATGAGGAGGAGACAGATCATGGGTACGACGGAACGGGCGGCGGAGCTCGACGCCGGCGTGGACGAGAGCGGCGGCGCGCGGCCGCTGCGCGGCGGGCGGTGGCACGTCGGCTACACCGAGGCCCGGCACGGGCTGCGGAACTACTGGTACCCGGCGCTCTTCTCGCACGAGATCGAGGAGGGGACGTTCCGGACCCGGCGCATGCTGGGCGAGAACATCCTCTTCAACCGGGTGGACGGCACGGTGCTGGCCGTCGCCGACAGCTGCGTCCACCACATGGTGCGCCTGTCGGCGAAGCCCGGCGGCGCCGAGAGCCACGTGCCGGGCACGGTGACCTGTTGGTACCACGGCTTCACCTACGACATGCGGACCGGCGACCTCACCGGCGTCCTGACCCAGCCGGACTGCCCGCTGATCGGCCGGGCGAAGATCGCGAGCTATCCGGTGACGGAGCGCCAGGGCGTCGTGTTCGTCTGGATCGGCGACGCCGAGCCCGGCCCGCTGGAGGCGGACGTCCCGCCCGGGTTCCTCGGCGAGGACCACAAGGTCGTCGGCCTGCGCCGGACGATCGCGAGCAACTGGCGGCTCGGCGCCGAGAACGGCTTCGACCCGACGCACATCTACTTCCACCGCGAGGCGCCGATCGTCACGGGCACCTCGCGCCGGATGCCGCTGGGCCTGAACATGGTGCCGGGCAAGGAGCCGGAGTTCGTCTCCGCCGGGGGGCGCCGGGGCCTCGTCGACATGCTGCGCGAGAACTACGAGCCGCTCTACGAGGCCGAGGTCAACGGCAGCGTCGTCAAGGCGACCGGCACCCACCGGTCGACGACCGAGGAGGGGTCGATCTGGCTGCCCGGCGTCCTGAAGATCACGAAGTTCCTGCCCGACCCGGAGATGACGCACTTCGAGTGGTACGTCCCGATCGATGAGGACCGGCACGACTACGTGCAGATGCTCGTCCGGCCGTGCGCGGACGCGGACGAGGAGAGGGACTTCGTCGCCCAGTACGACGGCATGTGGAAGCAGATGTTCCACCGCGACGGCTTCAACGACCAGGACATCTGGGCCCGCTGCGCGCTGCAGGAGGTCTTCGCCAACGAGGACGAATGGTCGTCCGAGCAGTTGATGAAGCCCGACATGGCGCTCATCCACTGGCGGCGGATGGTGCACGGGCACGCCCGCGGCTTCCAGGGGCCGCCGCGCTTCCCCGCGCCCAAGGGCTCGGTGGACTGACATGCGCACCCACCCCGTCCCCGGCGGCTCGAAGCAGCACCCGGAACGCTGGACGCGGCTCTCCGCGGCCCTGATCGCGGCCTCGCTCGCCCTCGCCGCGTGCTCGGGCGGCGGCGAGTCGGCGGACGACGAAATCGTGTTCGGCCTCGACCTCGAACTCACCGGCACCGGCTCGTTCCTCGGCAAGGGGATGCAGGCCGGGATCCAGGCGGCGGTCGCGAAGCTCAACGCGGCGGGCGGCGTCGGCGGCAAGCGGATCCGCGTCGTCACGCGCGACAACCAGAGCGACCCGACGCGCGCCGCCACGCTGGTCTCCGAGCTCAAGCGCAAGGGCGCCGGCCTGATCATCGGCCCGGGCTTCGCCCAGGACTGCGCCGCCGCCGCCCAGATCCTCGTCAGGGAGGACGTCGCCGGGCTCTGCCTCAGCGCCGGCGACCTGCCGAAGAACGACACGAACATGTTCGGCGTCGGCCTCGACTACGCCACCATGGAGCAGGCGATCGCCACGCAGTTCGCCCTCGGCGGCGTCAAGCGGGTCGGTCTCGTCGCCGCGAACGACACGAGCGGCGACCAGACCGTCGCCACGTTCGTCGGCGCCGCCAAGGCGCGCGGTATCGCGGTCGACGTCCAACGGTTCAACGGCCCCGCCAACGACCTCACCCCGCAACTGCTCGCGGTGAGCCGGAACAAGCCCGACGCCATCCGCGTCCAGGCCACCGGTCCGGACGCGCTCGTCGGCGTCGCGAACGTCAAGTCGCTCGGCATCAGGACGCCGGTCTGGCTGCCGAACTCGGCGGCTTCGCTGCGTTTCGCGGACCAGGTGAAGGGCGACGTCGGCGGCGGCGACATCGCGACCTGGATTCCGGCGATGCTGGCCCCGAACGGCACCGAGGACCACCCCGCCCAGGCCGTGCAGATCAACGCGTTGCGGGCGGCGCTCTCGGGGGCCGACACCATCTCCGCCGCCGGGTGGGACGCCGTCCAGATGGCCGCGGCCGCGATAGACAAGGCGGGCGGCACGAAGACGAAGAAGCTCATCACCGCGCTGGAGAACGGCGAGAAGTACTTCGGCGCCTACGCGGTCCAGCAGATGACCAGGGCCGACCACCGGGGCGCCAGCGACGAGGGCACGCTCCTGCCGGCCCGCTTCACGCCGCGGGGCGGGTTCGTCCTGAAGGACTCCCCATGAGTTCGGCGGCCACCGGCCGGATCCGCCTGGCGGGCGTCCGGGTCCGGCCCCGCGTCTGCGTCGCCCTGGTCCTGGTCGGGGTCTGCGCGGTGGCGCTCGGCGGCGAGCGCGAGCCGGTGCTGCTGGCGATCGGGATCTGGGGGATCGCGGCCGTCGGGCTGGGGCTGGTGCTCGGGTTCGCCGGTCAGATCTCCCTCTGCCAGGCCACCTTCGTCGGCATCGGCGCGTACTCGTACGGGATCCTGACGACGAAGCTCGGCGTGCCCCCGGTGGCCGCGCTCCTCTGCGGGGCGGTCGCCGCGGGCGCGCTCGCCGCGCTCGTCTCGCCGATCCTCCGCATCCGCGGCTACTACCTGGCGATCGCGACCATCGTGTTCAGCCTGCTGGCGTCGGCGCTGGCCGTCTCGGGCATCGGCGTGCCGGGCGGCTCCAGCGGCCTGTCGGGCATCCCCTACATCGGGATCGGGGGCCTGCGCCTGGAGGCACCGCGCGAATACGCGGCGCTGGCGCTCGCCCTGCTGGCCGCCTTCGCCGTCGGCGCGCACCTGCGCTACGGGCGCGGCCGGCGGTGGCGGGCGATCCAGTCGATCCGGCACGACGAGTCACTCGCGGAAGGCATGGGCCTCAACGTGGTCGGCGTCAAACGCGAACTGTTCACCGTCTCGGGAGCCGCCGCCGGGCTGGCCGGCGGGATCCTCGGCGCCGCGTTCGGGTTCGTCGCGCCCTCGCAGTTCGCCTTCGGGGAGTCGTTCACCCTCGCGCTGGCCGTGTTCATCGGCGGGTCGCTGAGCCTGTGGGGGGCCGTTCTCGGAGTCGTGCTGCTGGAGGTCTCCGGTCCCCTTCTGGGCGACGCCGGTTCCCTGCACGGTCTCCTGGTCGGAGCGGCGGCGCTGCTGACCGTCCGGCTGGCGCCGCACGGGTGGATCCGCCGCCGCGAGGAGGACGCGCACGCCACCGCGCCACCGCCGCCGCCCGCGCGCCGCGAGACGGCCCCCGCCACGGCCCCCGTCACGGCGATCGGACGGCGCGCCGGCGGCGCGAGCCTCACGAC
>NZ_BCQP01000065.1 GCF_001552135.1 Actinomadura chibensis NBRC 106107
AGTGCCCGCAGCAGGACGTCCCGGTCGACGGCCACCTCGGCGACATCCCCGGCGACCGGCGGTGAGGTCGCCGCCCAGGCTCGCAGTTCCGCGGCGATCAGGTCCTGCCGCACCGCCTGCCGGCACTGCTCGCGGATCACGTTGCGCGCGACGCCGATCAGCCAGGCCAGCGGGGCGTCGGGCACCACGTCGCGTCGCCGCCACGCGATGACGAACGTCTCGCTGGCCACCTCCTCGGCGAGCGTGCCGCCGACCCGCGTCACCGCGTAGGCGTACACGCGGGCGAAGTACCGACCGAACAGCTCGTCGAACCATTCGGTCGGCTGCTGGTCCGCGCACCCGGCGCGGGGGCCCCGCCCGCTCACCCCACGCTCGTCCAATCCCGTCACACTGAGAAGTGAGCAGAACAAGCCCGATATCACTAGAAGCGGGAAACGATTTTCCACTCGCCCGGGGAAGATACCGAAGACCACCGATGCACGACTGCGCGCGGACGGTCACTGGCTGCGTCCCGACGCCCGCGGCACTGGTCACCATCGCAGCCCGGACTTGTGGGTCAAGGCGCCCTTCTGCGCGCCCACGCCTCCGTTGTCTGCGATCACAGAGGACTGGTCGCCGGAAGACCGCCAGCACCTCTGCTAACGTATCATTTGGTGGTGATGTCAGTAGAGAGTGATGTGTTGAGGGTGCTCGCGGACCCGCTCCGCGCGCGGATCGTGTCGCTGCTGGCGGTCGAGGCGTTGTGCACCTGCCACCTGGTCGAGGAGACCGGCGCTAAGCAGACCAACATCTCCAACCACCTACGCGTCCTCCGCGACGCCGGGCTAGTGGACACCGAGCCGTGCGGCCGCTTCACCTATTACCGCCTCCGCCCAGAAGCGCTGGACGACCTCGCCGCGCACCTCGGCGAACTCGCCGATGCCGCCCGCGTCGCCCAAGCCGCCGACAGGAAGAGGCCCTGCACGTGACCTCGACCGAATCCACTGCCTCACCGTCCGCGGCCGCCGAATCCCGGCTGATCGGCAAGCTGTCCACACTGGACCGGTTCCTGCCCGTGTGGATCATCGCTGCGATGGCGGCGGGTCTCGGGCTTGGTCGCGCGGTCCCTGGGCTGGACGACGCCCTGGCCAAGGTCGAGATCGGCGGCATCTCGCTGCCGATCGGGCTCGGGCTCCTGGTCATGATGTATCCGGTGCTGGCCAAGGTCCGCTACGACCGGCTGGGCACCGTCACCGGCGACCGCCGCCTCATGGTCTCCTCGCTGCTCCTGAACTGGTTGGCGGGCCCGGCGGTCATGTTCGCCCTGGCCTGGACCTTCCTGCCCGACCTGCCCGAGTACCGAACCGGTCTGATCATCGTGGGCCTGGCCCGCTGCATCGCCATGGTCATCATCTGGAACGACCTGGCCTGCGGGGACCGCGAGGCCGCCGCCGTCCTGGTCGCGCTGAACTCCGTCTTCCAGGTCGTCGCCTTCGGCGCGCTGGGCTGGTTCTACCTCAAGGTCCTGCCTGGCTGGCTCGGCCTGGACACCGACGACCTGCACTTCTCCACCGGCGAGATCGTGGTGAACGTGCTGGTGTTCCTCGGCGTCCCGCTGCTGGCCGGGTACCTCACCCGCCGCACCGGCGAGAAGGCCCGCGGGCGCGACTGGTACGAGACCCGGTTCCTGCCCCGCATCGGCCCCGTCGCCCTTTACGGGCTGCTGTTCACCATCGTCATCCTGTTCGCGCTCCAAGGGGACACGATCACCGGACGGCCCGCCGACGTGGCGCGCATCGCCGTCCCGCTGCTGGCCTACTTCGCGCTGATGTGGGGCGGCGCGTTCGCGCTCGGCCGCGCCATCCGGCTGCCCTATCCGCGCGTCGCGACGCTGGCGTTCACCGCCGCGGGGAACAACTTCGAGCTCGCGATCGCCGTCGCCATCGGCACCTTCGGCGTCACCTCCGGCCAGGCACTGTCCGGCGTGGTCGGGCCCCTGATCGAGGTGCCGGTCCTGGTCGCCCTGGTCTACGTCAGCCTGTGGGCACGCCGATTCTTCCTGGCCAGGCACCAGTCTGGACCGCACCCAGCCCTAGAGGATCCGCGGTGATACCGATGACCGGTCCCAGCCCGCAACCCACCCGCCCCAGCCAGCCCGAAACGGTGTTCCCCGAGAACGCGCTGTACCGGGTGGCGGACGAGCTGGCCGACCGGTTCTACGGGACTTTCTCCCGAGAGACCATCGACCGCTACCTGATCGAGTCCTACGACCTCCTGCGGATGACCGCCAAGGTCGGCATTCATCTGCCGGTGCTGGCCGCCAGGTTCGCCCGCGAACGCCTCACCGCGCTGGCCGAGCTGGAAGGACTGCACTTCAAGCAGGCCCCCACGGTGCTATTCGTCTGTGTCCACAACGCCGGACGCTCCCAGCTCGCCGCCGCCCTTCTGCATCGCCGGATCGGCGCCGCCGTGCGGACTCGCTCGGCTGGCTCCTCACTCGGCGGTGCGGTCGACCCCGCGGTGCTAAGGGTGGCCGACGAACTCAAGCTCGACCTCGGCCTGGAAGTCCCCAAGCCGCTCACCGACGAGATCGTCCGCGCCGCCGACGTCGTTATCACCATGGGCTGCGGCGACACCTGCCCGGTCTTCCCCGGCAAGCGCTACGAGGACTGGAAACTCGACGACCCCGCTGGCCAAAATGTCCAGGCCGTTCGCCCCATCCGCGACGAGATCCGCGGGCGCATTCAAAGACTCGCCATCGAACTCCCCCACTGACCTGACGAGCAACGGTATGGGCCAAGAGCTCCGCTCAGCGAGCATTCGGCAGACTGGCCAGGTGACTGTCCTCCCGTTCGATAACGGCGAGTTGAGCCACATGCTGGGCGCTCCGCCATACAGGTGTGCCGACAGTTCGATGATGAGCTGAAGCAGATCGAAACTCATCTGCCCTGGGCAGGCGCCGATATCGCCAGCACGTCAACGTGATCCGGCGAAAGATCCCAGGGCAGGACAGTAGACGCCGACACCCCAGGTCGCGGCTATGCCCACGGCAACTTAAGAACGGGCCTCTCAATGAGCATTTTTCAGCCACCAGCGGGTGTGGGTATCGCTGGTTTGTAGGCAGTGGAGGCGGTGGGCCAATTCTCTGCGGGAGAAGGGGTCGCCGGGGGCGTTGCGGATGTGGATGCCGATGGCATAAGTCTCGCGGATCTGCATGAGGGTTTCGTAGCCGTCCCAGTTACGGAGGTCGTAACCGTAGGCGGCGGCGAATTCATCGACGTCGGAGACGGAGAGACCGAAGCGGCGTTCGCCGTGGTAGCTGTGGATTAGGTCCCATTCACAGGGCCCGATGGCGACGCTGTCCCAGTCGCCTAGGACCACGTGACCGTCCTGATGACGGAGAAGATTGTCGATCCACGCATCGCCGTGCAGAAGGGTTGACGGTCTTTGGGATGGGAGCGTCTTCCAGGCTTCACTGAGGTCGTGGATGCGGCGGCTGAGCCAGGTTTGGTCGTCATGGTTGAGGACGCCTGGGTGGTGCTGGACGGTGGCGCGGATGCTCCCGAGTGGGTCGGCCATGGTTCGCAGTGGGAAGGGCGGTGTCGGGCCCGCGTGCAAATCGCGTAGGAGCCGACCAAGGTCGGCTGTGGTGGCGGGGGCGTCCGCGGCAGGGACGTAGCGCCAGAACGTGACGGTGGCACCGTGGATGTCCACCGGTTGGGCGGCGATCTCGTCGGCGGGACGGACGGTCGGGAAGCCGCGATCGGCGAGCCATCGGGTTACCGCTAGGACGGCGGGGAGCCGTTCCGCGGCGGTGGGGGCGGTGGCGACCCGGACAATGATCGGGGCGCGCAGCTTGAATACGGCGTTGCTGCGGAGCCGGAGCAGCTCCGCACCGGCCGCGTCGAGGCCGACCAGGCGGCACACGTCGTTGAGTACCTGATAGGCGCGCTGGTGCAGGTTGGTCGCACCGGTGAGCTGGTTAGACATCGCGCGGTCCGCGGATGCTCGTGGAGGCTTCCAACCCCAAGGCATCCTCGAAGGCGCGCAGGGCCTTGTCGTGGCGGCGGCTGGTCGGGATTGCCGAGCGGACATCGCGGGCGCGAACGAACACGATGGTCGTGCGCTGATTGGGTGGCAGTGCCAGGAGCGTTCGGGTGGCGAGTTGACAGGCTTCGGCTTCCCGTGCGTTGCGGGCCAGCGTGGTGGCCTGGTCGAGGCTGACGAGTGCCGGATCGATACCAGGGCTGGTCGAGCGGCAGAGGGCGAGGGCGGTGTCGTGCATAGTGTGCGCGTGCTGGACGTCGCGCATATGTGCGTGGGCGCCGCTCATATAGAGGTAGAGACGCTGCTCGGTGAAGTCGAAGGCCAGGGCACCTGAGTTGCGACCCTTGATCTGGGAGAAGAGCCGTTGTGCACGGGCGAGCGCGGCCGTGGCGCCTTCCTGATCCCCCAAGCGCGCCAATGCTCGTCCTTCGGCGGCGGCGGCGAGGGCCGTCGGAGAGGAGGGCCTGGCTCGGCCGAGGGCTTGCGCCTCTCTTGCCAGGCCCACCGTTTCGGACGGATCGCCGTAGTAGTAGGGCAGCATCGCTTCCTGCGCGCGAACGAGCGCGCGCAGCTGGGGGTCGCCGGTGTCGTCGGCGGCCGTCTTGGCAGTCCCGTACCAGGAGCGTGCCTGGCGGATGTCGCCCAGCTTCATCAGGGCGTCCGCGCTGAGGATCGCGAGCGCGGCGGCGACGCGCGAAAGTCGGCACTGGATCGGACCGGGCTGCCGCTGGGAGGCGAGGTTGCGGACGTCGCTGAACTCCAGCATCAGCTGGCACAGCATCGGCAACGGCGGTGTCGTGAGGTAGTCGCGGCGGCATCGCAGGACCATTTCGTCAAGGCGGTCCATCTGGTCCTCGGTTACCGTGCCGGTGGCCAAGGTCCGGTCCATCTGTTGCCGTAATGCGTCTACCTCGGCGAGAAGTCGGCTGCGCGAGGTCGCGGCGCTCCCGGTGAGGACATCGTTGAACAGGGTTCGACGGCTGGTCTCGTCGGTCGGCTCACGGAAGGCATCGCGGGCATGTAGCGCGCTTGGGGTGAGTACCGGCACTTCGGCTGGGCGGACCTGCGGCGGTGGCGTGCTGAGGGGAGGGCCGACGATCGCCGTCGTGCCGGAGGCGTCGTCGTCGGAGTAGTCGGCGGCCAGGCCGAGGCGGACGGAATTGGCTCGGTACAGGCGAGAGAGCCTGTCGATGGTGTCAGGACGCGGCCGTCCTCGGCCGTTCTCCCACACGTTCAGCAGGTCGATGTTGGCGTGAGGTGCGCCCAGGTGCTCGCGTTCGCAGAGCTCCGTCAGATTGTCGATGGCGGTTTGGGCCGTCCAGCCGTGGGCGAGGCGATGGGCCTTGAGCAGGCTCACACCGCAGCACCGGTTGATTGCCTGGACCAGTTGCCATGTCCTCCAGCCCTCAGCATCGGCGCGCTCGCGCCATTGGCGTGCGCAGGAGGGTGCGTGTTCTCCTCGGGCCATTCGCTCTCCCCACGACATTCCACCGAGGCCAGGTACCAACGGCCTTCAGCGTAGACCGGCCCTGACCGGCCCGAATCTGTTCGTGGCGAGCGCCCGCGGTGTTCTGGTGGATCGGTGACGGGTCTTGAGCCGCTTTCCGTGTCTACTCCACGGTTTCTGTGGATTCGTGGATTCGCCACGCTTGGCCGCGCACTGACTCTGCGTCACTGTTCTGGCACTCAGCCGCCGTTGAGCGCTGTGAGCAGCCAAGAACCGTTCAGGAGGTGTGGTTGTGGCGGATTCCTCCAGACCCGAGCAGGAGGTGACGTCCGGGCAAACCGACAGGCCCGACACCTGTGGGGCGCAGTATGCCGGTTTCCGCTTGGAGGTCCACGACCTGCCAGACGAACGAGCCGTGCGCTACGCCAGAGCGAGGGTTCGCGAGGTGCTGCGTAACTCCGATGCCGGGGACGGAGACATCCACGACGCTGAACTGGCGGTGTGCGAGCTTGCCACCAACGCGGTCGCTCACGGTGCCGGGCCGTACGAGATTCGTTTCGCGATGATCGGTGAACGCCCTATCTGGTGCGAGATCGTCGATGGCGACGACGACCTGGCCGGCGTCCCGGAGATCATCGACAAGCTGCACCAGACCGATGTATCGGAATGTGCTGCGAACGAGGTTCCGCAGGACAACGGGCACGGCCTGGCCATCGTCCATCACCTCTCCGGCGGCCGATGCCGGGCGTATCGTACGGTGCTCTCCTCGACTGGAAGGCCCGGCAAGGCCGTGGCTTTCGCGCTTCCGGGGAGCCGTCCGCCGTGACCAGTTACGACAGGTCGCTTGCGACCAGTCGCCGTTCTGTGGACGCTACGAACGTCGGGGCAGAGCATCTGGCTCCACAGTTCCGACTTGCTTCGCGCGACCGCTTCGACTGGGCACGCGATTTGGTCGACTGCCTCGACGACGCGGGTCTGTGCGCCTTCAGTACATGGGAGCATGATCCGCCCACCGTCTCGGTATCAGCCCATGTGGTCGGCAGCGACCCGTCGTCCGCCCGGACCGTCTGGTGCTTGCCACGGCCTGACCTGGACGATCTGTACTGGCAGTGGCCCCTTCCGGGGTACCGGAGCCGCGCGCTCATCGGAAGCTGGTTCGAGCCGCTCTGCCCGATCGTCGATCCCGCTAATGCTGCTGCCCACCTCATCGGAGCAGTCCATTTCGATCGCGTCCACCGAATGAATGAACCGCCGTTGAGCGCTGACTGATCGCCTCTCCAAGGTTCCGCGCTGGCTGAGATATCCGTCGTTTTGGAGACTTGACGGCAGTGGGGGCGCGGGCGAAGGTCGAGCGGGGCGGACGTCACCCTTGGTCACACTTGCGACGCTGGAGGCTGTCGTGCGACTAAGTTTTGTTGGCATCACGCCGGACACCCCGACCAACGAGTGCCCGGCCGTCTACGTCGATGAAGACACCGGCGACGTCTGGTTCCAGGGTGAGCAGGTCACCGACCCGCGTGCGCTGGCCGAGGTCGACGGGCACAGTCCGCTCGGCGAGAGCGAGGTGGTGGTGAAGCTGCCGCCGGTGATGAAGGACATCATCCTGGAGGCGATCAATGGCACGTACGAGCGGGGAAGACGCGGGCCAGGCCGCCACGGCGAATGACGAGAGCGGCGGGCGGGTTCCCGAGTCGTTCACCTCGCTGCTGACCGGTTGCCGGTTCTCCGCCGTCCATCTCGAGCAGCGCGACGTCTACACCCCGGCCGATCCCGACTATCTGCGGTGGCGGGACGGCGATCACTTCGACCCGATCGAGTGGGGACGGGGTTGGATCGATCTGGTGGCGCCGCTGGTCGCCCGCGGTGTGGTGGTTCGCCGCGCCCGTATCGTTTCCGAGCCGGTGACCGACTACATCCGGTTCGAGTACGGGGTCACGCCGATGAACGTGGCGGCAGGTGAGCAGGTGCGGTGGTTGTCCCGGCGTCACGCGTCCGATCTGGCTGTGCCCGTGAACGACTTCTGGGTGTTCGACGACCGGGTGGTGCAGTTCAACCATTTCGCCGGTGACGGCTCGTCGCTGAAGCGGCCCGAGAACCGTGACGAGCCCGCCGTGGTGTCGACGTGCCTATCTGCGTTCGAGGCCGTGTGGGAACGGGCGATCCCGCACGAGGACTACAAGCCGGTCTGACCGGCACGGTCTGACGTTCCGCCGTGGCTCGCTCGCCTTCGTCATCAGCACAGGCCGCCCGGCAGGCGCTCGCCGATCAACTGAAGGAGATCCGCTGCGAGGCCGGCCTGACGGCCAAGGCTCTCGCCGCCGAGGCCGGATGGGATCGGACGAAGGTCTCCCAGATCGAGCATGCCCGCCGCCCGCCGTCCATCGAGGATGTCCGCACGTGGTGCCGGGTGTGCGGGGTCGAGGACCAGGCCGACGACCTGGTGACGTCGCTGCGTGCGGCGGAGGGCATGTGGGTCGAGTGGCGCCGCATGGAGCGCGGCGGGTTGAAACGGGCGCAGGAGTCGGTCCTCCCGCTGTTCGAGCGGACGCGCATGTTCCGGTCCTACTCGTCCTGGCTCCTGCCGGGTTTGTTGCAAACCGAGGATTACACCCGGGCCGTTCTGAACGCGGTTCGGCGACGTCGCCAACTTGTCGACGACGTCGAGGCGGCGGTGGCCGTCCGCATGGAACGCAAGGAACTCCTACGCCGGTCTGGGCGCACGTTCGCCTTCTTGGTAGAGGAGTCAGTCCTGCGCACGGGGATCGGCGGCGTGGACGTGATGCGAGAACAGCTGGCCCACCTCGGTGAGACGGCCTCTCTGCCGTCGGTGTCGCTCGGAATCGTTCCCATGAACCCTGATCGCGAGACCCGGCCGGTCGAGGACTTCTGGATCTACGACGCCGAACAGGTCGGTGTCGAGCTCGTCTCCGGGTACCTGACCATCACCAATCCGCGCGAGATCGCCATGTACGGGCAGGTCTTCGGTGCGCTGGCAGATGAAGCCGTCTATGGAGTACAGGCCCGTCGCCTGATGCGGGACGCCCTCGGCTCTTTGAATGACGAAAAGTGACCTGTCACATCTGGTCACACTCATCGCTTCGGCGCTTCGCCCGCTCCTAGCGTCGGCTTGCCGAACATTCCCATGAGCGGAAGGACCCCACGATGACGCACTCCACGGTTGAGCCCCTGACGGCCGTCGACGAGGACCCGTTCGAGCTGGACATTCGGGTCATCGAATCCACCGAGGCCGCATCGCTGATCAACCTGACCGACGACAACTGCGGCAGCTCCTGCCCCAACGCATGCGCAACCAACATGGGCTGATGTCCGCGGACGCCCTGGACGGTCAGGCCCTGAACGTCGGCAGTTGAGCCATTGAGGAATCGGGAAGCGATGAGCGGTCGGCTGTACCGATGCGTCGAGCCGGTGTTCCTGCGAGCAGCCGCGTTTGGTGAGCTGCACGTGGCTCCCTGCCCGGATCTATCCGGCGACGCCCCTGAGCAGGTGGCCCAGTGGTTGACCTGGCTGCGTGACGTCTGGGCGAACGGTGCCGTTGCCGATGCGATCTCCTACGCCAGTCCGGCGCTCGCACAAGAGGTGCGATCGATTTCCGCAGCGGATACTCCCGACGTCCGGCGCGCGCGTCGGACGGTGTCGTCCGTGGCGCGGTACGTCATGCGCATGACCAGTCGGGCCACTCCTTTCGGATTGTTCGCCGGGGTGGCCACGGCCTCGTTCGGCCAGACACTCGTCTGGCGCTGGGGAAGCGATCATCGCGCTGTGGCAAGCGTCAGCGGTGCGTGGTCAGCCAATTTGATCACCCGGTTGGAGTCATGCCCGGAGATCTTCCGGCGCCTCCGAGTCGTCGCAAATGATCTTTGTTTCTGGCGCGGTGACCGCCTGGTCGTGCCCTATCCGCCTCGAAGGCGCCATCCGGACGGCCCCGTCGCCGAGATCTCTGTCAGATGCACAACGGCGGTCCAGATGGCTGTTGAGGCCGCTCGATCACCGATTCGGTGCAGCGAGCTTGCCGCGAAGCTCGCGGTCGAGTTCCCTTCCACGTCGCTGCCGTCGATCGAAGCGATGCTCACCGATTTGGTGAAGCAGCACGTTCTGATCAGCAACCTCCGCCCACCGGCCACGGTCGTCGACGTGATCGGGCATCTGGTCGAGCAGCTCGAAGCCGCGCCGGTGGATGACATCCCGCAGGCTGTGGAGGTGCTCACCGAGCTGCGCGAGATCCGACGCGAGCTGGCGAGGCACAACGACGCGATCGGATCCGTCGTCGAGCGGCAAGCTCGCGCCAGCGTTGTGACCCGGATGAGGGAGCTCAGCGCAGATCCTGCCGCACCGATTGGCTTGGACCTGCATTTGAAATGCCGCGTCGTCCTGCCTCGCCGCGTCGCACAGGAGGCCGAGGCCGCTGTGTCGGCGCTCGCTCGGCTATCGGCCCACCCCTTCGGATCACCAGCCTGGCAGGCGTACCACACCCGCTTCTTCGAACGCTATGGAGTCGGCACGCTCGTCCCGGTCCTAGAACTGGTGAATCCAGATGTTGGGCTGGGGCTCCCGGCCGGATATCTGGGTGGCGCGCCCCAACTACGCCCAGCGATCTCGGCGCGCGATGAGCGGTTGCTGGCGTTGGCGCAGAGCGCCGTCCTCGATGGACGTCACGAGGTCGTTGTGGACGAGGACCTGCTTGGGCAACTCACGCCGAAGGTAACTCCGCGTTGGCCAGCACATCGGGAGATACGGTTCCAATTGCAGGCGGCGTCGGCTGCTGCGCTCAATGCGGGAGACTTCTCCCTGGTCGTGTCAGGCGTGTCCCGAGGGGCCGCAACCATGATCGGCCGGTTCGTCGGCTCGCTGAGCCGGACTGAACAAGCGTCGGTTAAGAGCATGCTCGGCGAGCTGCCGGTGGATGAGACCGATGCGCTGGTGGCGCAGTTCTCCTTCGCTCCGCTGACAGAGGTTGCCGCGAACGTCAGCCGTGTCCCTGAACTGCTGCCCCATGTCGTCGGCCTCGGCGAACATCCGCCAGGGAACAGGCCGAGGATTCCTGTAGGCGACCTCGCGGTCGGTTGTGAAGGCGATCGGCTTTATCTGGCCTCTATGAGCCTGAAGCGGCGCGTCGAACCGGTAGTGCCGCATGCTCTCGACCTGTCGACGCACGCTCCGCCGGTCGCTCGCTTCCTGGCCGAGATCGGTAACGCGCAATCCGCCGTCCTCACCGGCTTCGACTGGGGCGCGGCGAACCACCTGCCGTTCCTGCCGCGGCTCCGATACGGGCGTGCGGTCCTTACCTCGGCCCGCTGGGTTCTGGACGCGGCGGACGTTCCAAGCAGAGACGCCTCGTGGTCCCAGTGGGACGACGCCTTTCAGAAGTGGCGGGCCTCTCGACGGCTACCGAACGCCGTCTTGCTGGTCCGAGGGGATCGCCGTCTGAGGCTGGACCTCTCTGACCGAGGTCAGCTCGCACTGCTTCGCGCGAACGTAACTCCGGAGCGGAAGGTCGTCCTGGAAGAGGCTGTAGAGGACGATGGCCACGGGTGGTGCGGCGGACGGGCCCACGAGATCGTCGTCCAGATGGCGCGCGTCCAGAGCCCGGATGTGCATCGCCCGGTCGGCATGCAGATGGCCCGCCGAGGCGATGGGCACCTACCCGGGGCATCGCCCTGGTTGTTCGTCAAGCTCTACGGGTCTCCGGAGCGCCAAACAGAGCTGCTCACCCGTCACTTTCCCGATCTCCTTGCGGCGTGGAGTGCGGAGCCTCGCTGGTGGTTTGTCCGCTACCGCGACCCGGAGCCGCACATTCGTCTCAGGATCGCCTTGGCGGACTCGATGGAGTTCGGGATAGCTGCTGCTCGCGTTGGTTCATGGGCCCAGCGTCTGCGGAGATCGGCGCTCCTACGCGACGTTCAAATCACTACGTATTACCCGGAGACCGGACGCTGGGGGAACGGGCTGCTGATGGCAGCGGCCGAAGAGGTGTTCAGCGCAGATTCGCGCGCGGTAACGGCCCAACTGGGTGAAGGGACCGAGCTCCACAGCCAGACGCTCTCAGCAGCACAGTTCCTCGCGATGGCCATCGCCTTCAAAGGGACTGCCGAGCTCGGGGTGTCGTGGGCGACGCAGTACGTGGCGGTCGACGCATCAGAGCCGATACCGCGGGACCTCCTGAACGAGGCTGTGCGCCTTGCCGACCCAACGAACGACTGGATCAGCTTGCGCTCGCTCTCCGGCGGCCAAGCCATCGTGGACGCATGGAGGCTTCGCGACCAGGCATTAGCCTCGTACGGAGACCTTCTCAGTGGAAGCGAAAGCACCGACTCTGACGCCGTCCTCGCTTCTCTCCTGCACGCGCACCATATGCGGGCCATAGGGCCCGACTCGGCCAGTGAGCGCATCTGCCTTCGTCTCGCCCGCGCCGCCGCTCAGGCGTGGACGGCCCAGCGTATGAGTGAGCAGGCATGACGCCGCTGGACCGGGAAACGGCTGGGGCCATCGCTGACCGCCTCGCCGAGCGACTGGCCTCACCTTGTGATGTGCGGGCCATGGAACTCCGGGATGCATGGTGGCCGCAATCCCTCGCGGTCGGCGCGGCGGGTATCGCGTTGCTGCATATCGAGCGTGCTCACGCGGGCCTTGGACCGTGGGAGCGGGTGCATGAATGGCTGGTCGTAGCAACAGCCGACGGAGTGAGCGCAGGGAAAGATGCCCATCTCCACTACGGGGCGCCAGCCCTCGCATTCGCCTTGCAGGCGGCCAGCGGTGGACGGGGACGCTATGGCCGTGCCCTGGACGTCCTCGATAACCACATCGATGCGGAGACGTCCTGCCGCTTGGCCGCCGCCCACACGCGAATGGACGTGGGCGAGCTTCCCTTGCTGGCCGAATTCGATGCCATCCGTGGTCTGGTCGGCATCGGTGCATACCTGCGGCACCGCGGGCCAGAGAGTCGGCTGCTCCGTGACATCCTGCTCTACCTCGTCCGGCTCACCGAGCCCGTCGAAGTTGACGGCGAACTGCTTCCGGGGTGGTGGGCCACCGTCGCGCCCTCGGGACGCCTTTCGGATGAATTTCCCGGAGGTCACGCGAACACCGGCATGGCCCATGGGATCGCCGGTCCGCTCGCCTTGCTCGCGCTGACGGCGGTCGACGGCGTGGCGGTTGACGGCCAACTCACCGCCATCGCGCGTATCTGCGCGTGGCTCGACCGGTGGCGACAAGACGGCGGCTCCGCATCCTGGTGGCCGTATTGGATCACCCGCGCCCAACTTCGCGGCGACGAGCCGGTTCCGTCGAGGCCGTCCCGCCCGTCATGGTGTTACGGAACCGGAGGCGTTGCGCGCGCCCAGCAGCTCGCGGGACTCGCACTCGGCGACGACGATCGGCGCCAGATCGCCGAGAACGCCCTGCTCGGCGCGATTACCGATCAGCACCAGCAGGGCTTGATCGTCGACTCGTCCCTTTGCCATGGGCATGCGGGCCTTCAGCAGATCGCTGTCCGGTGCGCCGCCGATGCAGACGTTCGCATGTCGGCATCACTGGTGCGTCCGCTGCTCGGGCTTGAACCCGATGCCGAGCACTGGGTCACGCATCTCGTACGACCGCCCGGCGGGCGCCTTGGATTCCTCGAAGGGGCGGCGGGCGTCGCGCTGGCGCTCCACACGGCCTGTTCCGATTCGCCACCTATATCTGGTTGGGACTCATGCCTACTGATTGCCTGATCGGGCCTTGCGTGGACACCGGCGACTGGCCGCAGATTCTGATCGATTTTCCCGACCGAAGCGTCGCTGAGGACACTGCGGCGAACCTCCTAGGGCCCGCGCTGGCCGATGCGGAGAAGAAGGGCTTGATCAGCCGATGGTTCTTCGTCAGGAAGTCCCCCACTTGGCGGCTCCGGTACGTCCCCACCGACGGCTCCGCCCAGCGGTATCTCGCCCGCGTCCTGGACCGTGCGTCGTTCGAGGGGCGGCCCATCGACTGGAGGATCGGCATCTACGAGCCCGAGACGGCAGCGTTCGGAGGCGCGGCAGGCATGCGGGTCGCCCATGACCTGTTTCATCGCGACAGCCGCCACGTCCTCCGGCATCTCGGCCGACCGTCGAGCACATGGTCGCTCGGCCGCCGCGAACTCGGAGTCCTGCTGTGCAGCGTGCTCATGCGTTCCGCGGGACAAGACTGGTTCGAGCAAGGCGACGTGTGGACGCGCGTCGCGAGGCATCGCCGGGGAGAACTCGATCGGCGCCTTTCCCCGCGCCTGAGATCGGCCGTGCACAAGCTCATGATCGTCGACGTTGGCCCGTCCAGCAGGCTCGTCAACGGCGGTCCTCTCGCCGACCTTGCCGCCTGGGTCTGGGACTTCGAGCAAGCGGGCCGACGGCTGGGCGACCTCGTCACGCGCGGACAGCTCGAACGCGGACTGCGAGCTGTCCTGGCCCACCACGTGATCTTCCACTGGAATCGCCTCGGCCTTCCCTACGCCGATCAGCACGCGCTGGCCAAACTGACAAGCGAGGTAGTCATGGGACCTGTTCACGACGGCGCGCCACCACAAGCAATAGGTGGCGCCGCCCCTAGCGTCCCGACAATGGAGACCAGGACCAGCCACGCGCCCGACGCGACCGAGACCTCCGCGCGCCTACGCAACGCGCTCGTCGACCAGCTGCGCGAGGACGGGACGGTACATAGCGAGCGAGTCGAGGCCGCGCTCCGCGCCGTTCCCCGGCACGTATTCGTACCGGACGTTCCGCTGGAACAGGCTTACGCCGATGAGGCCGTCTACACCAAGCACGACGGTGCGGGCGTCTCGATCAGTGCCGCGTCCCAGCCGACGATCGTCGCGATGATGCTGGAGCAGCTCCAAGCGGAGCCTGGTCAGCGGGTGCTCGAACTCGGGGCGGGGACTGGGTACAACGCTGCCCTCCTCGCCCGGCTTGTGGGCGAGGAGGGCCACGTCACCACGATCGACGTGGATGAAGACCTGGTCACCGGTGCCCGTGTCGGCCTGGCGGCCGCCGGAGCCGGAAACGTCCGTGTCCTGCTCGCCGACGGCGCACTCGGGCATGTCGACGGGGCGCCCTACGACCGGATCATCGCCACCGTCGGAGCTGGCGACGTACCCCTGCCCTGGCTGGACCAGCTTGCCATCGGTGGTCGACTCGTTATCCCCCTACGGCTCCGCGGCAGCGTCTCCCGTTCGATCGCCTTCGAACGCGAGAACGGCGGACGCTGGTGCAGCCGTACAAGTTCGCTCTGCACGTTCATGCCTCTGCGCGGCATCGCCGATGACGCACGGCGCATCATCTCCTTGAACGCCGACAACACGGTGAGCCTGCACGTCAACCGAGAGCAGGCGGTGGATCCGGCTCTGCTCGACGGTGTTCTGGAAACGCCGGGCAGCGAGGTCTGGACGGGAGTGCTGTTCAGGGCGGACGAGTCCTTCGAGTGGCTCGATCTCTGGCTCGCATGCGTTATGGAAAACACCCTCAGCCGGATGCCGACCGACCGTACGGCGGTTGATCAAGGACTCGTTCGTCCGCAGTTCTCCTGGGGCGCCATGGCGGTGGTGGACAAGGGCGATCTCGCCTACCTCACGCTGCGCCCGCAGAATGCCGGTCTCGGAAGCGGCGGTCGCCGGATGTACGAGGTCGGTGTGATCGGCCACGGTCCGACCGGCGACGCCCTGACCGACCGCGTCGCGAACGCCGTCCGAGTCTGGGATGAGGACTACCGGTCCCGGCGCGTCATGTTCAAAGCACAGCGGACAGAAGCAGCGGTAGCACTCGAGCCGGTGTCCGGCAGATTCGACTTCGACCGTCCGAACACACGTCTCTCCATCATCTGGCAGTGACACCGGAGGCTCTGGGCAAGGTGGCCCGGCGGTTCCCCTTGGTCGCCCGTGCGAGGCCGCCCTGCCGACCGCTCGACGAGCGCATCCGGGAGATCACGGACCTCGCGCAAGCCGCCGCTGCCTCCTCGGTGGCCGATATCGATCGGCTAGCGATGGCGGCTTCGGCGCAGAACAAGGCTGCCCTGATCGCCAGTGACTGCGGCTTGCCCAAGCTTGCCGCTTCGCTCTGCCGGCGACAGGTCGAGCCCTACCTACGCAGTCGGCCCCTGTGCGCGCGGGCGGCGCGGTACGCGCTTGAACCTCTGATCAACCTGGCGCGCCTCCGCGTCCGAGCTGGTGCTGCCGAGTCAGCGTTTGGCCAGCTTGAAGAGCTGTTCCGAGCCGTTCGGACGAAGGGCTCCGTGTCGGTCGACGGGCGGGAGGTGCGGCTCGGCGCCCTGACGACGTCCGTCGAGGAACACGACGAATTGTGCCGGTGGCTGTGGGGCGTCCTGCTCGCCGACGGTGTCCGGGCCTTCGCCGCCGTGAACCAGTGGGAGCGGGCAGCCGAGTTCGCCCATCGGTACAGCGGTGCTGGCGTTCGGCTCCTGGACGGGAGGCAGGCCGTCATCATC
This sequence comes from Actinomadura chibensis NBRC 106107, assembly GCF_001552135.1. GTDB lineage: Bacteria > Actinomycetota > Actinomycetes > Streptosporangiales > Streptosporangiaceae > Spirillospora > Spirillospora chibensis. The sequence continues at coordinate 15,944 of NZ_BCQP01000065.1, forward strand.
GCCTGTGCCCTCACCAAGGAGCCCAAGGCGGCATTGGAGCTCGTCGATCAGTGCACCGCCTCGGAGGCCTGGGAGCAGGTCGTTGCCGCATGTCTGAGGGCCTTCTGCCTCCGTGCCGCTGGGCGCCTTCCGAGCAGTGCGGAAACGACCAGTGTTACGAATTACCTGGACTCGGATCCCGAACCTGGGCTTGCGGCCTTCCGGGCCCGTCTCACCCTCACCGCCCTAGATCTCTCTGGCGCCCTGGACAACGATGACGGCGGTTCGATACTTCACAGGCTAGTCAACGAAGCCCTCGCCGTAGAGGACGGATACGTTGCCCGAGACCTCCTGGGGCACCTGGTACTCAGAGATAAGTTGACCAGGACGCAAGAGAATCATCTCGCCTCGGTAGTGCAGTCTGCCGCTCTTGGTAGAGGCTCTATTCCGGAACAGCTCCATATCGAGCTGGCGGCCGCAGTTGAGAAGAGTGAGAATATCGCGGTGAAACTTCTGAATGACGGTCCGGAAGTCCGGCGCACCTGAACAGAGCTGGCCCGCCTGAGAAGCTCTTACCATCCGTTGCGGAGTCGGCACTTGACGCGGCGTGAGAGGTGCTCATTAATTGACCCGTTCATCATGTCATTCGGGATCGCGCTACGTAAATGGCGTGACCGGAGAAAGGAACGGGGAAGTGAAGAACAGAGGCCAAGGGCTGAGTTCCCCAGGCGAGTGGCTGTGGGGTTCTGAGCCGATGCGGTGGCGTCGGGTCTACCCGGGCCGTGCGGATCAGGTGGGGGTCGCGCGGGTGTTCGCGGCGACACTGTTCGAAGGGACGGGGCGCGAAGAGGACGTCGCGGTTGTGGTCGCCGAGCTGGCCACCAACGCGGTGCGGCACTCACGGTCCGGACGCGACCGGGGCTGGTTCGGCCTGGAGGTCACGATGGCCGAGATCGCGTACGTCGCCGTGACCGACATGGGCGGGGGTTGTGTGCCCGCCATTCGTTCGGAGAAGCCCGGATGCACGCCGCATGAGAGCGGCTACGGCCTGCTCGCGGTGTCCAAGTTGGCGCTGACGATGGGAATCCGCGGCAGCGCCGTCGAGGGTTTCACCGTCTGGGCCGACATGGATCTGCGCCGTCTGGCCCAGACCCGTCCGGTCCAGCAGGTCACGCAGGTCTCATAGGAGGGCCCAGCCTGTCGCTACCAGGCTGGCCCCTCGCGACCAGAGTAGAGGAGGCTGACCACGTCAAGGCCCCTGTCCATGAGTCCATGGGCAGGGACCTTGACGTGTGTCGTTCGGTAGGGCGACGCCTTCGGGCCTTCTCCTCGCTATTCCTCTCGGGCTTCTTTTCGGGGTTCTTCCTATGAACAGAAGATGCCGCTGGCAGTGTCTGACCAGGTCACCGCGGGTAGCGCATATTCTGTTCGTGGCCCCGACTCGTCACCAGAACGACCCCTGGTAATAGCTTGCGAGTCTGAAAGGGTTTCACCTTCTTGGTCTACTGCTAACCCCAATCGATACAGCTCCTCCTATTGATTGATCTAGAGAACTGGTCCGTTCACTGCGGCCTTGGCTTGAGTTCGTATCGGAGGTTCGAGGTCCCCGTCACCCCGGATGAGTGAGGCGTAGGGCCGCGCGCATGAATCTCCCATGAGGTGCCTAGCGACTCGGGGGACCGGCACCTTTTGCCCGGCCACCCTTCAAAGAGAGGTGCCACTGGCAAGCCTTTCAGTGATAAATCGATGAAAATCAAGTTTACCGGCAGGTGGGTTTGGCGATGCAGGGCGCGATTGGTTAGCCAGGCCAGCCGTTGAGGTGAATAAAAATGTGGGCGGAGATGCTTGCCTGGTGGTGTGGCATCGAGAAATGGTCGAGCTCCCGATGAAGGGAACGGCACCGAAAATCCGGTCGCCGATCACATCGAATGGGAGACGCAATGACCGCGAAGAAGAACACCACGAATGGCGGCACCGGGAACGGCGTGATGGGCATCCAGGCGGCCGGAAACGGTTCCGGCGGCACCGCGTTCGGGCCGCGTCCGTCCGGTGCGGCTGGGGACGTGTGGGACGCGCTCACGGCTAACCCCGGCGCGACCGCCGCCGCGATCGCGGAGGCGTCCGGTGTCAGCCGCGCCACCGTCGCGCGCACGCTGACCGCCTTGGAAGGTGACGGACGCGCCGCACGGACGCGCGGCGGACACCGGGGCGGGAAGCGGCAGGCCGACACCTGGCGCGCGGTCGCAGTCCTCACCACAACCGATCACACCGCGACCACGGACGACGCCGCCCCCGGTGACGAGGAGCCGATCCGGGACGCCGACGCCACCGGTGCGGATGCGTCCACCACCGGCGCGCCGACCGGCGACGAGCCGACCGGGACCGACGTCCACGACCAGGACGCCCACGACCGCGACACCGGCGACGAGGACGCGGGGCTGGACGCGGCGGCAGTGGCGGACGCGCGGGACGCGCTGACGGCGCTGCGGGAGGCGATCGGGACGGCACTGACCGCGCTGGACGGCGGGGACGGTGCGGGCGCGGTCACGGCGGTCGAGGGCGTCTACGGCGGTTCGGGCAGGGCGCGGCGGCTGGTGCGCGCCGCCGCCAACGGGCGTCCGCGCAACGCCTCCGGTGCGCCGCGCTCGGCACCGGGTGAGATGCGCGCGAAGGTCGCCGCGCACCTGACCGGCCACCCCGGGGCGGCGTTCACGCCGCACGAGATCGCGAAGGTGATCGGCCACTCGGCGGGCGCGGTGTCCAACGCCCTGGACCGGCTGGCCGAAGACGGTGCGGCCGAGCTGGTGTGCGAACGCCCCCGCCGCTTCACCGCCACCTCCACCGCCCGCCCCGCGCACTGACCGCTACGCGGGGCGGGCCGCCGCCCGCCCCGCCGCCCGGTCCCACCAACGCACACATAGGAGCTCTGTGATGTCCACCGTTCCCGCCACCTCGACCACTACCTCACCCGCACCCACCGCCAACGGACGTCTCGGCCAAGGGGAACTGCGTCGAAAGGTGGCCGCCATCCTGGCCGATCAACCGGGGGTCGCATTCACACCAGGTGAGATCGCCAAGGTGCTCGGCCGGTCGGCCGGTGCGGTCGGCAACGCGCTGAACACGCTGGCCAACCGTGGGCAGGCGGAGCTGGTGATGGCGCGGCCGCGCCGGTTCCGGGCCACCACAACCACCGCCGACGCGGCCAAGGGCGGCACCGCGCCCGCCAGGACGGCACCGGCCGCCGCCGCGCGGTCCAACCCCGCGCCCACCGCACCGACCGGCACATCCTCCAAGCCCGCCGCCACGGTGGGCAACGGGCCGGTGGTCCGTCCTAACGGGCAGACCTATCACCCGCGCCGGTTGGCGGACCTGCCGGACGTGGCGGCGCTGCGGCGGCTGCGGGAGGCGTCGGTCCCGGCGATGTTGTACGGGCCGCCCGGAACCGGGAAGACCTCGCTGGTCGAGGCGGCGTTCCCGGACCTGATCACTGTGGCGGGGGACGGGGACACCGCCGTCGCCGATTTCGTCGGCGAGTACACCCAGGCGGCCGGTGGCGGTTACGAGTTCGTCTACGGGCCGCTGGTGGCGGCGATGACCGAGGGCCGGGCCCTGCTCATCGATGACGCCACCCTCATCTCCCCGAAGGTGCTGGCCGTGGTCTATCCGGCGATGGACGGGCGGCGGCAGATCACCGTCAAGGCCCACAAGGGCGAGACGATCACGGCCAAAGAAGGCTTCTACGTGGTCGCCGGACACAACCCCGGCGTGCACGGTGCCGTGCTCACCGAGGCCCTGGCCTCACGGTTCGCCGCGCAAATCCGGGTGTCGACCGACTACGCCCTGGCCCGCAAGCTCGACATCGAACCGCGCGCCGTGCGCGTCGCGCGCAACCTGGCACGCCGTCATGAGTCCGGCGAGATCGGCTGGGCCCCGCAACTCCGCGAATTGATCAACTTCCAGAAGCTGGCCGGTGTTCTCGGGCCCGAGGCAGCGGTGTCCAACCTTCTCGGGGTCGCGCCCGAAGAAGACCGCGACGTGGTCGCCGAGGTGATCAGCGCCGTCTACGGACGCGCCGTCACCCCACTCGCCCTCGGCCAGCAGATCTAAGCCCATACGCGAACCCGCGCCCCGGACATCAACACGCCCGCACACGCACACGCCCGGAGGAACCCATGCCAACCCACGTCGTCCCCGCGCCCGCCGCCCCGCCCAGCGGGACGGGCGCACACCCCGCGCCCACTGTCGCCGCGCCCGCGCCGGTGACCGGCCTGAGCAGCGCGTGGCTGGGCCTGTCGGCTTTGTTCACCGACGCGGTGACCGACCTGACCGACCGCGAAGACCTCACCGTGCGGTGCGCACCCGGACTCGGACACGGCGCACCCGGATGCTACGTCCCGTCGCTGGCCACGATCGAACTCGACGGCACCCACCTCGGCCAGCCGCCCGCCACCTGCGACCCGACCCGGCCCGCCGACCGGGAACGCTACGCGGCGCTGTGGGGCACCCTGACGCACGAAGCCGCCCATGCCACCCACACCTGCTGGAGCGTCCCCGCCGACGGATCCTCCGCCGCAGCTCAGGCCGCCATAGCGCTGGAGGAGTCGCGGATCGAGGTCGCCCAGATCCGCCGCCGCCCCGCCGACCGCCGCTGGATACGGGCCTGCGTGACGCGTCTCGTACTCGCCGAGTTCATCTCGCCCACCCCGGCCGCCGCCGCATCCGCCACCGCACCGGCCGGTGAGGCGGCCGGTTCATCGGTCACGACACCGCACGCGGCGATGACGCCGTGGAACGCCGGATACGCCGCCGCGCTACTGCTGGCCCGCACCGACGCCGGGATCCTCGAACCCGGCGAAACCGGGAAGCTGGCCGCGACCGTCCTCGACATCCTCGGACCGAGCCGATTGAGTGCCCTGTCCGCGCTGTGGCATCTCGCCCACGTCACGCGAGACGACGATGCCGAGACGATGATGGACCTGGGCCGCAGATGGTGCCGGATTCTGGGCGTCGAGCCCGAACGTCCCACACCGCCTCCTCCGCCAGGGACGCCGGGCACGTCCGGTGACCCATCCCCACTGGCCGAGGCGATCGGAAAGTCCCTGACCGCCGTCCAGGCCACACAGCCCGCCCCGACCACCGGCTCACCGGATCCAAGCACCTCGCAGAAGCGCCGCGAGGAGAAGAACGCCCGAGACACCGCCGACCGCGCCGCCCGCCGGGTGTTCGGTGCCAGCACCGCCGCCACCGCATCACGCGGACGCACAGCGATCACCGGGACGCGCCCGCCCACCCCGGACGAGCAGGCCGCCGCCCGCCGCCTGGCACGGCAACTGCGCGCCGCCGCGCACCGCGACCGCGTCACCACCACTCACACCTCGCCCACCCCGCCCGGACGGCTCAGCATGCGCGGCGCGCTGGCCGCCGACGCCCAGCGCGCCGCCGGAACCGTGCCGACCGCCGAGCCGTTCATGCGCACCGTCCGCCGCCACGTCCCCGCGCCGCCGCTGCGGCTCGGTGTCGCCTGCGACGTGTCCGGCTCCATGAAGATCCTGGCCGCGCCGGTCGCGTCCGCCGCCTGGATCATGGCCCGCGCCGCCGGACACGTCCCCGACGCTCTCTCGGCAACCGTCATCTTCGGATCCCGCGTCCGCCCCGTCACCCACCCCGGAAAGAGCCCCACCGCCGTGAGTGAGTTCGAGGCCCGCGACTCCCGCGAAGAATTCGTCCAGGCCGTCGACGCTCTCACCTCGGCCCTGGACCTGACCCGCCCCGGTGCTGCCCGCCTGCTGGTCATCGTCTCCGACGGCCTGTTCAAAGGCGACCAGCCCACCGACGGCCAACAGCGCGTCGACCGGCTCACCGCCAGCGGATGCGCCGTCCTCTGGCTCGCCCTGTCCACCCGTGTCAACGCCATGAAAGGCGCGCACCTGGTCACCCTGACCGACCCGACCAGCGCCGCAGACATCATCGGCACCGCCGCCACCCGCGCACTCCGCAACGCCTGACCACCCGCCGCCCGGTGCGGTCGCGCCCAACGGCCGCACCGGAACACCGGCGAACCCCGCACCCACTCACTTCGCGAATCAACACCCGAACGGAGGCATTAATGGCTGGCGAGATGTTCGTCCTGCTCGGCTGGGCATGGGACATCGACACGGCAACCCGGCTAGCCGTCCGGCATCGCCCCCAGCGCGTCGACATCCGGCCACTGGCCTGGGCTAGGACCGTGATCCAGATCGACCCCGACCACGCCGCCACCGTCGACCTGTCGCGCCCGCTGCTCACCGTCCCGCTCCCCAACGCCGACACGCGCCTGGTGATCGACGGATGGCACCGCATCCACCGCGCCTGGACCACCGGCATCCACGAGCTCCCGGCCATCCACCTCGACGCAGGCGACGAACGCGCCTGCCGCATCCGAGGCGGCGACCCGCGAACGCGGTGACATCACAAAGAAGGCTTCAACAAGGAGAGGAGAAGGACGCGGTGAACCGCATGGAGTCCTACATTCGTGACCGCCATGACGACGCCCACCATCGGCGCTGCGAAGCAGAGGCGAAACTGCTGGCTGCCCTCGATGAAGGAGAAGACATCGCTGCCCAGGTCGCCGCTGTCGCCCAGGCACGAGCGATCGCGTTCTGGTGGGACGAACCGGTAACCGGCATCGACCACGAATGCCTGGATCCCGTCGAGGCGCTGTGGCGCGCCCGCGACACCGCCCGCCGCGCGCTGACCGACCACACCATCCCGCGCCACGCCGACCCGTTCGCCCAGGGCTTCGCCCTCGCCTTCATCGAGGCCGCCCGCACCTTCCACCGCGACACCGCCCACCTGGACGCGCTCACCACCCGCCACCAAAGGACCAGCCCGTGAATCAGCTCCCATCCGGCACCGCTCAGCCGGAGACGACCAGCGCCTGCTTGATCTTCGAACTGTGCGGCCTCATCGACGCCACCGCCAAACTCGATGAGAACCGCCGCAACCCTCACCAGGCCGTGCAAGACCTGGTCGCCGTCGCCTACCGCGTCGCCGCCGCAGCCGAGCCGATCTTGGACGGCGAGGCCGCGCTCATCACCGCCCTGCGCGAGGCCGCCGCCAACCGCCCACTCATCCCCGAGTCGTGCCCCGACTGCCAGAAGACCGACGCTCCCCGGTGCGGCGAACACGCCGGTGGAACCGCCTTCGCCGAGACCTATCACGAACTCGGCCACGCCCTCAGCGGCCCCAGTTACACGCCAGCCCCTGCGACCGGTCCCGCGACCACCGGTGAACCCTTCGCTGAAGGAGCCGGGGATGCGTTGACAGCGGCCAGAGCGGAAACCCCAAATGCGGCAGGTTAGTTGAGCATTCTCTGTGAGGTCCTTGGGCGCCTGGCAGGGCGTCCGTGATCACTGGGAAGGGTCTGGCGCGTTCGTGGCTGACGTGTCTCTCGCCTTCCACCGAACCCACGTGTCGATACCGTCGACCTGGTAGCGAGCACCTGGGCCGAACCGCCACTCGGCCACGAGTTGCTGCGCGTCGGCCGGTGCCTCTCGATGTGGCGTGAGCAACGAGGTCAGTTCGTCATACCGAACGTCGACCCCTCCGTGCCCTGGATGCCTGCCCGGCCCGACATCTCCGGCTTCATAGCGCCGGTTCCACTCGACGTAGATCGTCCATTGCTCTCGTTCCATTGCCACAGCGTCATCGCTCGCGGGCCACACGCGGTACTCGACTTCCTCAACCAGGTCGACATAGTTGCGGCTCTCAAAGTAGTGCACCTTGCCATCGACCTCGGCAAGACCCGCGCGCAGGCCGTCGTACCAATCCAGCTCTATGAGGACGCGCCCGAAGCCTTCAGCAACGAGCCGATCTTCGCCCCAGATCTCAGCCACCTCGGCAGCGTAGTCCGCAACCTTCCCCAAGCCCCACTTCCGGGCTGGATCTACACAGAGTGACGAGTGGTGTCGCGTCGTTCGCGTCGACGGCAACATTTCACGCCCTTCCTGGGAGATCTGGAGGGGCATAGCGGGGAGACCTGAACCCTGGGCACTGCGCCGCCTTGCCAATCCCGCTCACGACAACTCCGACGGGGGTATTCCCCTCCAGTCCGAGTGTGGTCTAGGGCGAGGCGGGGGCGGATGTTGTGACAACAAATCACCGACATCCCAACTGAGAGGGTTGTTTGTAATTGATTGCCCCGTTGTGGATCTGGCGGGCTGGCGAGGGTTTCGTTGTCGCCTGTTGACGCTCGGTCGTTGCCGGGGAAGAAGTGTTCAATCGCGACTAGCTCATCGCAGGTTCCGCGGAGTGAGCGCAGTCGAAGACGATCTCACGAAGCCGAACCGACCGCCGGTGATCCACGCACCCGCCAGACGATGCCACGCGGGGCCGTCGCGTGCGGCCCGGCTGATCAGAAGCCCCGTCGATCGGTCATCCAGCGACCACCCGGACACGAATCTCGGGTGATTGCTCTTGGACGGGTGGGCGTGCCGCATCTGCCACCGGAAGCGCGGGCGGCGTGACCAACCCCCATGTGAAGGGACGAAATCATGAAGAACAGACGCACAGCGCGGGTCGGAAGGCGGACAGCGATGATCTCGCTCGCTGGCGTAGCCGCCGCGTCGGCGCTTGTGGGCACCGCGTCCAGCGCTGCGGCCGCCCCGACCGGCTGCGTCGCGAGGCAGGTCGACGGCCAGAACTATGAGAGCCGGTGCACCGGCGGCACCGGAGAGCACCGTGTGTGGGCGCGGCAGTACGTCCCATTCCTCGGCGATCTCGATTGCTTCGGGCCGTGGGTGTCGGCGAGTTCTGTCTCGCGCGTGACCTGCAGCATCCACCAGACCGTCTTCGTTACGCACCAGACGCGGGGATGACGGTCGGCCGGTGACCTGAACAGCCCTTGATCGTCGGCTCTTCGTCTGGAGAAGTTAGGGGATCAAGGGCTGTTCCGTTGACCGTGGGCGCGGCTGCCCGGCGCGGCACCGTCCCGTGGGTGACGGCCATCAGCAGCTCGAATGAGCCGACGAGTATCAAGGGCGGGCTAGGCGTTGACGAGGGCGCCGATGGGGCCGTGGGTGGCACCCCACGCCAGGTTCGCGCCACGGTGGCGCAGATGCCCGCAGCCGGGCTCCATCTAGCCAGTGCCGGTACCGGACGATGGCGGCGGCTTGAGTCCAGGATGACCATGGACGCCACCCAGATGAGGCCGTCCACGGGTAACGGGATGAGCCGGGCCGTCACGCCGGTCCCATGGGAGCGGACGAGGTCGAAGGCATGCGCGTAGGAGATGGCTGCGGCGACAGCGGCGACCGCGATCACCGCAGATGCCGTACGTGGTCGCTTTGATGAGGCGATCGGTCACTACCTGGCCCCTCCTGGGGCCTTCGCGGTCTGTTGGTGCGTACTGGGACGGGTGAAGCCGAGCAGGGTGGGGCGGCGGTAGGACTGGATTTGGACGACGGTGCCGGTGTGTGGTGCGGCGATCATCTTGCCGTCGCCGATGACGAGGCCGACGTGTCCGGGATTGCTGGTGGAGGTGCCGGGGCCGGAGTTGAAGAACACCAGGTCGCCTGGTTGTTCCTGACCTTTGGGGACGTGTGGGCCGTGGCGCCATTGGTCGCCGGAAACGCGCGGGATGCTGATCTCGGCGGCGCGGTAGGCGGCGTAGGCGAGTCCCGAGCAGTCGAAGGAGTTCGGGCCTGATGTGCCCCACGCGTAGGGTTTGCCGAGTTGAGCGCGGGCGAACCTGACCGCTTTCGCGGCGGCCGCGCTGGGAGCAGGGAGGGCCATGAGGGCACCGCCGCAGCCGCTGAAGTCTTCTGGCTGCGGGGCGGTTCCTGCCTTGGCGTAGACCTCGGCCTGCCGTAGGACCTTTTCCACGTATTCGTGGGAGTGGTTGTACTGGTACAGCGCCGCGCGGACGCGTTCGGGTGCGCCATTGTGTTTGAGGTAGCGCGCGGCGGCGGGGATGGCGTCGGCCGGGTCGTACACGTTCGCGGTGCCGTCGCCGTTGCCATCGACGCCGAACGCGGCCCAGGTGCTGGGCAGGAACTGCATTGGCCCGGCCGCACCGGCGTAGTTGTCGCCCGAGGTGATCCCGGGACCGCGGTCGCGTCCGTGGTCGGACTCGACCTTGCCGACGGCGGCTAGGAGGTGCCAGCCCATCCCGTAGCGCCGTCCGGACTTCACGTAGAGGTCCAGGTAGCGGGCCGGGATGTCGGCAGACTTGCTGGCGTCGGGTTGGCATGCGGTGGTGCCGGAAGTTGAACCCGGGATGATCGCGCCGAACGTGGCGATGATGACCGCGACGAAGCCGAGTACGACGACCATGGCGCCGACCACCAGAGGCATCAGGCGGGATCCGATTCGTCTCGCTGGGACGTGCCCCAAAAGGTCGCGAGATCGGCGAGCCGACACCTTTGCCCATGGCTGGTGGCGGATTGCCAGACTCGTCCGGCGGGGCCGTCGGTCGCGGTGCTCGGGGTGTGGACTGCAGTGGCGACCGGGATCTCCGGAGCGTCGAGCAGAGCACGCAGGTTCGTCTCGCGTTTGGGGCTGGGGAGCCAGATGAGGACGGGCGTGGTGGTGCCGGTGGCCTCGGCGAGGTCGGCGTAGCCGCTGAGTTTGCGTGTGACGCGGGCGAGGGTTTCGGTGCCGGTGTCGTGTTCGAGGAAGAAGTCGAGCGTGCGGGGCGCGCCGTCGGGGTCGGGTTCGGTCCAGCGGCCGAAGGCGTCCGGGCGGGCCAGGTCGCCCCAGTGCGCCGCGCAGCGCTGCTCGGACCACCACTGGTCCAGGGCCGTGCCGTCGGCGCTATGGCGGGCGTGGGCGTGTAGGCGGACGAAGAAGTCGTTGACGCCGATCTGGTGCGCGAGTCGAGGCGAGACGGCGATGCTGGTGGCGGTGTCCTGCCGGTAGCCGAACTCGCTGATGGTCTGGCCGTGTTCGATGGCCAGGACGTGGGCTCCGGCTGGTCCGAGTACCCAGTGCCAGGGCTTGGAGCCGACCGGTGTCCAGGGGCGGAACCGTAGCAGCGTGTGCAGACGGTGGAGCCGGTTGAGGCGTTGCCGGGCGCGTTCGGGGCTGGGGAAGAACAGGGCGGTGAGCTGCGCGGTGGTCAGGACGCGGTGTTCCCAGACCAGGGCGAGCAGCTCCCGGTCGCGGCCGGTCAGCCGGTAGGCCACCTCCGCCAGCAGCTCCGCCGTCATCCTCGGTGGGCGAACCTGCCCACCGCGCAGCCGGATCGGGTTCTTCGTGTACGGCATCACGCCCCCTCGTCCCTGAAGGTCATGGCTTCGGCAGCCGAGTCGGCAGGTTCGGGTTCGTGTGCAGTGGCGAGGGGTTCGCCGTTCAAGGGTCGGAGTCCGACGGCGGGGATGAGGCGTTTGCCGCGGCTGGGGGCGAACTGTTCGTGCGAGGCGCGGCGGATCGCGGCGGCGCGGCCGGGGACCGGGTCGAAGAGGGGGCGGGTGCGGAAAGTGAACGGTGGAGTCGGCGCGTTGGCGTCCATGAGGCGTGCTGCGGCCTGGTAGGCGCCCAGGTGGGAGAGGTCGTGCGGGGAGAGCAGGGGTGCGGTATGGCGGGCGAGGTCGGCGGCGTCTTCGGGTGAGGCGGCGAAGTAGATCTTGTTGCGGGCGTCCGCCGATACCGCGTCGCGCAGGTCCTTGGGGAGCTGGGACAGGTGCTGGTGGGCGAGGACGAGGCTGAATCGGTAGGCGCGTGCTTCGGCGAGGATGTCGGAGATGGAGCCGGGCAGGTTGAGGAAGTTGTGGGCCTCGTCGATGTAGGCGGCCGCATCGCGCCGATCGTGTTCGTGCTGGGACGCGCGGGGGGTGATGGCCTGCCAGGTGTGCGCGAGCAGGAGCGAGCCGAACAGGCGGACGGAGTCTTCGCCGAGGACGCCCTTGGGAAGCCGTGCCAGCACCAGTCCGCCGGTGCCGAGCATGGTGCCCAGGTCGACGGTGGAGGCACCGCCGGACAGGGTGTCGCGCACGAACGGGCGCAGCAGCACGGCGCGGAGCTTGTTCATCACCGGGCTGATCACTGACGCGCGCGCCGCCGGAGTCAGCTCGTCGTAGGACGACCAGAACCCCTGAAGCAGTGGGTCGGTGAGCCGTGCGGTGACGCGGGTGCGGTAGGCGGTGTCGACCAGTAGGCGGGGGATGTCGGCCACGGTGGCGCGGTTCCCGTTGACCCGCGTCAGCGTCAGGCACGCCGACCGGAGCAGGTCGTCCAGCCGTGGTCCCCAGGAGGAGGAGAAGCAGCGGCGGAAGGTGGTGACGATCGACTCGGCCGCGAACGTCGGATCGGGACCGGCGAGCACGTTCAGGCAGGGCGGGCGGCCACGGTCGGCGGGGTCGAACACCACCGTCCGGCCGACGGCCCGGTCGGGCAGGCGCTCCAGGACGTCGGCGATCAGATCGCCTTTAGGGTCGATGACCAGTGCACCGCATCCGGCTTGGGCGTCGGACAGGATGAGGTTGGCCAGGAAGGTGGACTTGCCGACGCCCGTCTGCCCGAGCACGTGCAGGTGCTGGCGGGCGCCCTCCACAGTGAGCCCGACCGGGCGCGGAGCTCCGGCCTCGGAGTCGCCGAGGACGCGGACGCCGGGCCCGGATACCGGGATGGCCGGTGAAGGCGCGACGGGGCGGGCTCCGGCGCGGGTGACGCCGGGTGCGGCCAGGTCGTAGGGCAGATGCGCCAGCGCGGCAAGCTCGGGTGCCGACAGCAGATAGCCCTGGTGCAGGCGGCGGTCGGCCAGCCGGGCGGCGGGGTGGCGCAGCCGTCGGCGGCGCAGGTATTGGTGGCCGGAGGTGAACAGTGCGAATGTCGAGGCGACCTCGTGCGCGTGCGCTCGCAACCAGCCCGCGGCGGCTTGGTCGAGATGGCGGGTCGCGACGCCGTAGAGGATCTGGACCTCAAAGCGAGGGTTGGCCGCCTTGGCGAGGATCGCGCGGACCTGGTCGGCGCGTTCGGGGAACTGCCGGGCGAGATCGGTCGGGTTGGAGTGCCCGGACATGCCGGGTGTGAGCATGCTGAACAGCGCGGCCTGGGGTGCGGCGGACTGGGCACCGCGCAAGGTGGCAGCGGCGCGGTGCCCGCGCAGCAGCCGACGGCCGGTCGCCGGTCGAGCCAACACCTGGACCATGAGGTGTTCGCCGTCGGCCAGTCCTGATGCGGCGCCCAGCAGTCCGCGTAGCGGGTCGGAGTCGTGGACGTGGGCGAGCGGGAAATGGTCTGGGCGCGCCAACACCAACCGGCCTCCGGCGGACTCGGCGTCATCGGGGAAGGGCCGGCTGACTGATCGGGTGGTGAGGGTCGCGCCGGGCCAGGCCGACCGGATCGTCTTCTCCACCAGTCCCGGCGGGATGGTTCCGGGGACCCAGACCTGGAAGCGGACGCCGTTGTGATCGGCCACGTACTCCAACGCCAGATGCGGCTGCCCGTACAAGACGCGCTTCCACGGCGGGAGGATGAGACCGATCAGGCGGGTCCACCATGCGACGGCGCTGCCGTCCTCGACCTTGGGCGGCACCGCGATCTCGATCAGCCGCGCCCCCGGCGCCAGCCGGGCGTTCCGCCACCGCCACACCACCCAGCGAGCCGCCGCCACCGTCGCCGCGCCACCCAGAACACCGACGGCGACGCCGGGTCCGTAGCGCGCGAGGACGTCCGACAGCTGGTGGGGATCTTGAGGCAGTTCTGGGATCAGCAAGCCGGTGCTGCGCAGCGGGATGTTCACAGCGGATCGATCTCCCCTTCACCGCCCACGCCTGCGGCATCCTCGAAGGCGGCGAGTTCGGCGGGGTCGGTGGTGATCAGCCGGTGCTCGTGCGGGCTGGCGATGGCGGTGAACGCGGCCCGGTCCGAGCCGGTCGCGGTCCCGCACAGCAGTCCCTGGCCGCGGTCGGCGGTGAGCAGGAAGGACTTCTCGCCGTCGGTGAGGTTGAATGCGCTGGCGATGTGGTCGATGGCCTGAGGCGCTTGCCGGAGCAAGATCTGGGTGGCGGAGTTGGCGATCACCGCCTGCCCGAGGTCGGAGCCGAGGAGATCGGCGGCGTCCTGGGTGACCACCGAAAGCCCGGCCCAGTGTTTACGCGCGGACTTAGCGAGCCGATACAGGAATCGGGCACCTTCGTCTTCGCGCATTAGCATCCATGCCTCGTCCACCACGACCAGGCGGCGGCGCCGGTCGGTCGGGTCGGCGACCTGGCGCCAGATCGCGTCCAGGGCGAGGAGCATCCCGACGGTGCGGGTCCCCTCGGGCAGGTCGCGGAGCGAGAACACGATCAGGTGCCCGTCCGTGCGAGTGGTGGTCGGCCTGGCGAATAGCCCCCGGTAGGAGCCCGTCACGTAGGGGGCCAGCCGCGCGGAGAGGTCACCGGCCTCGTCTGCACCGGCTTTGGCGGCGCGGTCGAGTTCGGCGGTGAGGTCGGCCAGCAGCGGAGCGCGACGCTTCCAGGTGCGCGGGTCGGAGGTGATGCCGGCAGCGTGGTAGGTGGCGAGCACCGCCCGGTCCAGCACCGCCCGTGCCGCCGGGGTGAGCGGCTCACCGAGCATCGCGCCGATGAGCGTCTGGATGAACATGGCCCGCCGAATGACGGTGTCCTCGCCCTGCCCATCTGGAAGATCGAACGGGTTGAAACACACTCCCGGCGCGCCCAAGGCGATGTGCGTGCCGCCAACCGCGCCCGCCAGGCGCCGGTATTCGTCTTCGGGATCGACGACGGCGATGTGGACGCCCTGGTAGAGCAGGCGGAGGGTTTCGAGTTTGGTGAAGTAGGACTTGCCGGCGCCGGAGCGGGCGATGGTGACCGAGTTGTAGTTGTCCTGGGCGAACCGGTCCCAGACCACCACCCCGGAGGAGTAGGCGTTCAACCCGTACAGCACCGGCGTGTCAGCGAGATTGGGTTGCAGATCGGGTGAGGTGAACGGGAACGCCGCCGCCAAGGCGGTGGTGTCGAACACTCGCCGTACCCGCACGCTGTCGTGGGCCAGGGGAAGGGTTGTGGTCCAGCCTTGGAGGGCGCGGAAGGTGGTGGGCTGGGCGTCCAGCAGCAGCGACGCCGCCAGTGCCCGGACCCGCTGCACCTCGGCCTCCAGTTCGTCGAGCTCGGCGGCGTGGACCGTCAGATACACGCCGACGCGGAAGAGGCGCCCGTGCCCACGGGCCAAGGAGGCGGCGAGTTCGGCCGCGTCGTCGGCGGCGGCCTCGGCCGCGAAGTCGGCCAAGCGGCCGTGCTGGGCGTTAGCACGAGACGCCGATTCCAACCGCGCGAGTCGGCGCCGCAGGCGTTGCGCCGCAACCAACGGCGGGACCGGCTCAACGTGGAGCGCGACGTCCAATCGGCCCGGATAGGTGAGCAGCGGCTCCAGCCAGCCCGCACCGACCTCCCGCGGGTAACCGGCGACGGCGAACGAGGCGCACACCCCGCCCGGCAACTCCACCGACCGCGGGTTCACCCGAACGGCCGATGGACCGAACAAGCCCGACAAGGCAATGTCGGCTTCGCTGTTCTGGCCGTACGAATCGTGAGCCTGAATGCGGCCACCGAGAATGCGCATCACGACCCCTCTCCGAAACTGACCAGCTCCTCCGAAGCGGCGTTATCCACAGGCCGACCCTCACCTGGGGATAGCGATTCGCTCAGCACCGCGACGGTGGAGTCTGCGTCCAGGACTTCGGCTGCCACGCCCAGTGCGGCCAGTGCCTGAACGGCTTCGTCGGCCCGCCGCAACGCCACTTGGGCTTCGGCGTCCCGGCCGGATGTTCGCCGTCTGGTACCAAGCCGCTGAGAGGGACGGAGGGTGGGCTGGGCGCAGGCGGGGCCGCTGATCACGATGAGGATCTGCCGGATGAGTAGGTCGTGCGCGGCGCCGACCTCGGTGAGGAAGGCGGCGTGCTCGGCCGCTGCCCGCTCCAGTGCGGGATCGGGCAGGCTCGGTGCCTGACCGGTGACGTGTTCGGCCAGGCCGGACAGATCGACCGGGCGGGCTTGGACGAGGATCTGTACCGGGGCGTCCAACGAATTGAGCCATCGCCCGAACCCGGCCACGAGACTCGCCTGCTCGTCCGGCGTACGAAGGCTGAACGCCACCGTGGCAGCCCGCACGATCACCGCGACGCCACCATCGGTCAGGTCCAGTGCCCCGTCTTGACGGAGTGCTCGGACCGGAAGCTGCAACGGTGCGGGCAGACGTCCGCGCATCCGGCACCACGACGGCGGAGCCGCCACCGGCTCAGCGACGGTGACCCGCGACTTGGAAGCACGCAGGTAAGCGAGGGCGGTGGCGGCGTAGCGGTCCAGGCTCATTCCGTCCCGCTGAGCGACCGCCAGCACGAACCCGGCTGCCGCGACCGGCATCACCATCGCCACCAGCACGGGGAACGGCACCATCGCCTGGAGGGTGAGAAACACCCACAGCACCACGGCGGCGGTGCCGCCCAGGATGGCTAGTTGCCGCGCGGTGAGCCCGTAGAGGATCTTGTCGGGCTGATCGACATCGGCGGGGATCTTCACCCTGCTCGGCTGCTCGCGGCCGTTCACCTGGCTCTCCTGGTTCTCTTCGGCGGATCGATCCACAAAGGCATCTGTCGGTGCGGTACCGGCCGCTGGGGCATCCCCGGCAACTTCAACTGCCGCGACCGGACGCGAGGTCGTGCAGCCCCCGCGGCAGGCGGGAGAACGGGAGCGCGGCTGATGCGGGCGGCCGGGATCGGCAGCGCCAGCTGCGCCGGACGCCTCTTCGTCGAGCCGACACGTGAGGTGGGAATCGGTAGCGCGAGTTGCATGGGGCGTCCGCCTCCTTCAGGGCCTGCGTTCGGATCGACCGGGTCGTGCGGAGACGGCGGTGGTGTCGGCGCATCTGGCCCAGGAGGCAGCGCCAGCGGCGGACGCGGCGGTCCCGGCAACTCTCGGCGTGGCAGAAGCGCACGCGGCGAAGGTGACGGTCGTGGCGGTGAGGGCGGCGGTACCGGCGGTGCGAATGGCGGCGTCCGGTGCTGTGCAGGGGCGACGACTCGGCGGCGGTTGCTCAGCAGGGCACCGAGCCCGCGATACAGGATCAGGCTGCGGAAAAGGCCCCCGAGCATCCGGGGCTGGGCCGGGCGCCAGATGGTGCGCGCCACCCAGGACGGGATGCGCAAAAGGATCCACAGCAGGCACGCCGCCGTCAGCAGATCGGTGAGGTCGTTGCTCGACGGAACCCCGAGGAGCCGGTGGCCGGTGTCGTCGGTCTCGGAGAACATCAACCGGAACGCCGTCGCCAAGACCAGCGACTGGCACACCTGAATCGCCAGAATCCCGGAGATGCCGCGCCACCACAGCCGCGCCAACCCGTCGGTCAGCGGCAGGGCATGGAACATCAACGCCAACGGGGCCGCCGCGATCAGCACCATCGTCAACGCCAGCCGGATGACGTAGACGAACGCCACGCACAACGCCAGCACCACCACGCCCAGCCCGACGAACGCGACGAACGGCTGCCCCGGAACCAGGTTGGTCGCCACGAGCCCGGCGAACACATCGGCGACCACACTGGGATCGATCGACTCCGCCCCGGCATCCAAGAACGCGCCGACCAGGCCATTGGCGAAGGTGATCCCGTAGCCGATGAGAATCAGGCTGAGATTGGACGCCACAAACGCCCCCAACAACCGGACGGCCAATTGCCCGGGAGTGAGTTCAGCGCCCGGCAGGTTGTGCCCGGCCATCAGCCACACCCCACCCGCCGTGATTAGCAGCACGTAGCAGGTGTTGGCGATCGTCTGCGAGACGCCCCACAGATCCCGCGCCCGCGCCATCCGCGGCGAATCGACCTCCGGCGTCCCCAGGACGGTCTCGCGCAGCACACCGAAGATCGGCTTGGCGGCCGACGACACCAGGTCGCTGAACCAACCGTTCACCGCGCGCTTGGCCATGCAGCTCACATCAGCGAACCCGCACCCCTCCTCCGAGCCGCCGCTGCCCGGCTCCCTCGGGTCCGCAGGCGCACGCGGCGACTTCACCGAGGGCGACGTGGAAGGCGAAGAAGGCGCGGTGGATGCTGGAGGTGCTGCCGGTTGGGTCCGGACGGTCGTCGATGGGGACGGGCTCGGCGGGGGCTCGGCCGCTGCCCGCTCCGGCTGCGCCAAGACCCACAACCAGGCCCCGGCCACCAGCAGAGCCAGGACGGACCCCCACGCCGCAGGCGTCAACGACTTCAGCCCGGCCGAGCGCGACGGCGGCCAACGCGCAGCGGCCACGATTATCACGAGGGCTCGCCCACGATGCTCTGCAGCAGTTTGACCAGCACCGGCGCCAGAACCGCGACCGAGTACCCGATCGCCGCATACCGCAGCGTCTTCTTGGCCGCCTCGACCTCACCCGGGTCGCCCCCGGCCAGGATGTAGCGGACCCCGCCGATCGTGGCGAACAACGTCGCCAACCCCACTAGCAGCCCCACGATCACATTCCGCAGGTTCTGGATCACCTCGCCCAAGGAGGACGCGGCGGCCAAACTCGTACTGGCCTCCGCGACACCGGGCACCAGCAACGCGGTCACCGCGCACCCGGCCGTCCACAGTGTCGAGGTCACCACCAGACGCGCTCGGGACGGGCGCCGTCGCTGTCCCTCGGCGGCGGGTGCGTTGGCAACGGGCCTGTTGGCTTCGGATTGCCCAGCGCGATGGGTGGGAGCGTGCGAGTGGTTGCGAGTCTTCATGGCAGCGCGACTCCGGACAGTCGGTGAGAAGTACGGACTGCCTGCCGAGACCACCGACGACGGCGCGGCCAGGACCGAGGGTGTCCTCCTCAGAACACGAGCGACGGATGAGTGCGGCGGGGACCGGGTTCGACCGTCCGCCCCAGCAGCACCGCCATCAGCGACCCCGACAGGCACCCCTGAAGCACCGCCCCACAGCCCCGAATTCACCCGCGCCCGAGCAACGATTGCGGAGTCTTTAGGCGCTCTCGGCAGTCAGTCGACAGCACGTGATCAAGACGAACTCGCCGATCACAGCCAGTTGACCAAGCGCGGTCCGGCGGACACACAGAAGCGAGATCGGCTTGTGGACGGCCCTTGACTCGATCTTTTGCCTCAATGATTATTGCCTCAATGACTGTTGAGGTTGATGATTTGGAGCAGCGGGCTGCTGTCCACGCCGCGCTCGGTGAACCCGCCCGGTTGGCGATCGTGGACGCGTTGCTGCTTGGAGACGCCTCGCCCGGAGAACTGGGTGCCGAACTGGGGGCGCCGTCGAACCTTGTGGCGCACCATCTGCGAGTGCTCACCGAGGCGGGAGTAGTGCGGCGGGTGCGCTCGGAGGCCGACCGGCGCCGCTGGTATGTGCGGCTGGTGCCCCAAGCGCTGGCGGCATTGTCACCGGCGGCGTGGGCGCCGCCGGTCACGGTGCCGCGGGTGGTGTTCGTGTGCACCCGCAACTCGGCCCGCTCGCAGTTGGCGGCGGCGTTGTGGACGCATCGCAGCCGTATCCCGGCAGCGTCGGCGGGGACCCGTCCTGGCCCGGCAGTGCACCGCCGGGCGATCACGGTGGCGCGCCGCCACGGCCTCACATTGAACCGGCGACTGACCCGCCATGTCAGTGACGTGGTCGCCGACGACGACCTAGTGGTGGCCGTCTGCGACAACGCCTACGAAGAACTTGGACGCGAGCCGAACCAGCAGCATCAGCGGCAGGCTGCGATGTTGCACTGGTCGGTGCCCGACCCGGTTCGCGTCGACACCGATGCCGCGTTCGAGGACGCCTACGCCGAGATCGCCGGCCGCGTCGAGCGGCTCAGCGCGGCCGTCAACACCCCCACCGACCCGATCACGGACCCGGCCCAGACCGATCCCGCCGAGTCGCCCGGCTGATCCAGCCCGACCACTGCCTTGGAGCGTCCGATGACCGAGACCTACCGCCGCGAAGAACTGAGCGTTGACCAGCAGCACGCGCTCTTCACCGCCGCCCGCACTCTGGCCGAGGAGTTCTCCGGCACCTTCGGCACCGAGACCATCGACCGGTTCCTGCACACCGGCTACGACCAGTTCGCCGGACGCGCCAGCGTCCCGCACTTCCTGCCGCTGCTGGCCGAGCGGTTCGCCCGCCAGCGGCTGCACGCGCTGGCCCGGGTCGAGGGCAAGGACGCCACCGGCACCCCGATCGTGCTGTTCCTGTGCGTGCACAACGCCGGACGGTCGCAGATGGCACTGGGCTTCTTCACCCACTTGGCCGAAGACAGGGCGATCGGCTGGTCAGGCGGATCCGAGCCCGGCGACCAGATCAACCCCGGCGCGGTGGAGGCGATGCGCGAGCGCGGCATCGACATCACCGGCGAGTTCCCCAAGCCATGGACCACTGAAATCGCCCAGGCCGCCGACGTCATCGTCACCATGGGCTGCGGCGACGCCTGCCCCGTCTTCCCCGGCAAGCGCTACCTGGACTGGACCCTCGACGACCCCGCCGGACAGGGCCTGGACGCCGTCCGCCCCATCCGCGACGAGATCGAACAGCGCGTCCGCCGCCTTCTCACCGACCTGGAAGTCCGCCTCCGCGCCTGACTCGACTATCACCCGCATGCCGCCGTTGTCCGCCCCGACCTCGGTGCCCGGCTTCATTTGCTGCCCAACTTCAGCGCCGTCATAGGCGCAGCCTTGATCGCGGTCTTCCATCCGGTGCCAGGTACAGGTCAGTGATCGACATTTGTGACCGCAGGCGCGAACGCCCGAAGGTCCCGCGGCCGCCCTGGCAACAGACCTGCAGACAGTCCTGGCAGAGCGGTGCCAGTGCTGATGACCGTGGCCACTCGCGAGCAAGGACGAGGATGCAGGAAGTGCCAGTCGTCTCGACTACCGGCCGAAGTAGTTGCGCAGAGCGGCGACGCACGCGGGCTGGCGGACGGAGTCGTGCGGGAATCGGCGGCGGCACTCGGCGCGCACCCACGCTGGCACCCGATGCTTCTTGCGCGGCTTGAAGGTCCGCGTGGGCAGACGGTGAGGTGTAGACCGCTCCTGAGTGCGGGGACTCAGGGCGCGAGCGTTCCCCTCGTCATTGTGCGCCCCATTCCGCGGCGAACCGTGCTCGTTCGTGCCGGGCGGTGCTCCCGTACGTCGAAGCGGACGATGCGCACGGGCGGGACGGTCGGGTTGCACAGGGCCTGCTGACGGTGGGCTCGCTGGTGCCTTCGGTCGACGGTGGTCGCTCACTTTCGTGCCCGCCAAGGAGGAACGGTCCGAGGTCTTCGCGCTGGGCGTGCTGCCGGACTGGAGTGCGACCACAGTTCCGGCGGCCGCCAGTACTGCGCCCGCCAGGGGAAGGATCATGCGTCGCTTCCAGCGCCGGTGCCCGCGCCTGTGGCGGGGCTCGATCCGCCACGGCTCGTCTGGCTCTGGTGGGCTGTGCTCTTGCGGTCCTGTCGTGTCCTCAATCACCAGTCATGACTACCAAGAGTGATGAGTCGGTGACAACCTGGCTTGCAATCGAGGCATGCCACTCGAATCGGTGAACGAGCCAGGTAGGGGGCCTTGATGAAAACGTGACCGCGGTCAGAGGTGAAGATCGGGCCCGGTGGCGGTGCTTCATCGGTGCACGGGGATCGGGTGGCCGTCTCGGGTCGCCCAACGCATGAATCACACACCGTCCGATCCGAACCACTCACCCGCTGAAGCAGGCACCGGCTCCACCGCGCGCCGAATGGTGCCCCTGACCGTCTGGCTGTGTTCAGACACCAGCACACACCGAACAAACACCAGCACCACGTCCGGCACCGGGACGGCGAGCACCAAGCGCGTGCAGACCAATGCTCGGCCGACGGACATCTGCCTGCGGCACCGCCAGTCGATCGGCCGGGAACTGGCCCGGCACCTGATCGATACCTGCACCGGTGTTGGGGATCTCGTCGCCGAAGGGTTCACCACCAGCGAGGCCACCATGCTCGCCAGCGCCGACGCCGACCGCCGCGGCATCGCACTGGTCCCGCACTTCCCACTCGCCCAGCACATCGGCGTCCGCCTGCGCGCCGCACTGCCCGAGAAGCGATTGAAGTCCGTGGAGATGCGGCCCTGCCGCCCTGATCAGATGGCCCGCGGTTTGGCCGACCACCTCGGCGACGTCGGCCTTGTCGTCGCCGCTCCGCCACCGTACGAGACCGGCGGTTACGCGTCCCGCCAGGCCCGTGAACGTGGCTGCCCGGCCTGCCGGGCGGATCTCTGGATGCTCAGCAGCGAGCAACTCGGCCTCTTCCTGGCCGCGTCCTGGAAGGTGCTGCGACCTGGCGGTGTCCTGGCGATCGCCACCACTGCCCGCCACCACGCCGGACGCCTTATCGACCCGGCACCGCGCATCATCCGCCAAGCCCAGGGTCTGGGGTTCCGCTACGTCCAGCATGTCATCGCGCTCCGCGTGCCCGTCGATGGAGACGCCTTGATAGTTCAGGCCGGACCAGGCGATCTGGCTCAACTTCGCGACCCTCGGTCGCGCGCCCTGCCGCCACCGGTCAGCGTCCACGCCGACGTCTGCCTGTTCCTCAAGCCCAAGAACCAGCAGCACGGGAGCCTCCGATGAGCCACGACGCACTCAACCCGCCCGTGCTGCCGTCGGTACTCGCGACCGGGCAGCGACCGTCTCGGCTCCAGCGACAGGGACGTTACACGCCCGAGTCGATGCGTCACCCCGGCAAGATGCTGCCCGCCATCGCCAACCTCGTCATCCGAACGTTCACTCGCGCCGGGGACCTGGTCGTCGACCCGATGTGCGGGATCGGCACCACCCTGGTCGAAGCGATCCATCTTGGCCGCAACGCCGCCGGTGTGGAATACGAGCCCGACTTCGTCCACCTCACGCTGGGCAACCTCCGGCATGCTCACGCTCGGGGAGCGAGCGGGCGTCGGCAGGTTGCCTGCGGTGACGCCCGCAACGTCGCCACGATCTACCGGGACCTGCACGGCGAGGCCGCGCTGGTCCTCACCTCACCGCCGTACGGGGCGCGCACTCACGGCCACATCCGCTCGGGACGCGACAACGGCGGGGGCAAGGTCGTCAAAAACCATCACCGCTATTCCACCGACCGCGGCAACCTCGCATATCGGCCCCTGGCTGCGCTGCTGGATGCCTTCGGACAGATCCTGCTCGGCAGCGGCATGCTGCTGCGACCGGCAGGAGTCATCGCGGTCACCGTCCGGCCAATCCGCGTGAATGGTGAACTCATCGACCTGCCTGGCCAGGTCATCGACACCGCTCGCCAGCACGGTCTGGTCCTGACCGGTCGTCACGTAGCGCTACTCGCGGGGCTCAGAGACGGGCGTTTGGTGAGTCGGGCCTCGTTCTTTCAGATGCTGGAGGCCGGCCGCGCCCGCGACCGCGGCATTCCCGCTTGCGTCACCGCTCACGAAGACCTCCTGATCTTCCAGAAAGCCGCCGATCTCGCGGGAGCCGTGCGATGACCGACCAGCGCATTAATGAACGGGTCGGCGAGATGCTCGCGGTCCTGCAACTCGGCTTGTGTGGCCGGTGCGGACGTGCCAGCTATGAGACCCGCCGCACCGCACGCCACGCCGCCCGCATCGTCGCCCCCGGCGTCCGGTTGCGCGCCTACCGCTGTGGCAGTCCGGCGGGCAGCCAAGCCTGGCATCTGACCAGCGTGACCGGCCACCGGCAGCACATCACCCCGCCCGTCACCCTTCCGCGCTATGCGACACCCGTCCGGGCGAGCCTTGACCGGCGCGGACCAGATGAGCGTGCATACCCGCGCCCCGGCACCGATGCCGACCAATGCGGAGCGGCGGATGTGTCTGGTCGCCGGGGCAGTCCCGATCCGCTGGAGGAAGCCCATGACACCGACCCGCTCCATTCCGGCGTGCGTTACGCCGAGGGGCCGCGGTGAAGGCCGGGCTGACTGCGGCGGAAATCCGTTCACTGCCCGCCACCATCGACCTGGTCACTGCAGGACGCGTGTTCGGCGTCGGACGCACCAAGGCCTACCAGCTCGCACGGACGGGGGAGTTCCCCTGCCGGGTGCTACGCGTCGGCCAAAGCTACCGGGTGTCCACCGCCGACCTGTTGGCTGTACTCGGCCTTACGCCACATCCCTCTGGCCAGACGAGCGCGCACGGGCAGTCGCAGAAGCCGGAGAAGGATTGAATGGCCGCCCAAGGAAGCACCTACAAGACCTGCGGATGCCGCGATCAGGAAGGCAAGAAGCTGGGGAAACGTTGCCCGAAGCTCCGGCGCGCCAACGGCCGGTGGAACAGCGCCCACGGCAACTGGAACTACCAACTCGAGCTCCCACCCACCGCCGCGGGCACCCGCCGCAGCCCGCTGCGACGCGGCGGGTTCCCCACTCAGGACGCTGCTGGGGCCGAACTGGACAAGGCCAAGGAGCTGCTGGCGATCGCCGGTGACGACGAGACCGCGCGAGTACAGATCGCCGACCTGGTCACGTCCACCGTCCGCGCCACCAAGGCACTTCCAAATCCCGAGACTCTACGACGCAAGATCCGCACTGGGCACGACCTCTCCAAAACGATCACGGTCGGCGAGTACCTCGACACCTGGCTGACCGGACGCCGCAATCTGCGCGAAGGCACCAGACGCTCCTATGCCCAGCACATCCGCCTCTACCTCACACCCCACCTCGGCCACGTCCCGCTCGACCGGCTCCGCGTCCAACACGTCGACCGGATCTTCGACGCCATCGACGAGTACAACCAACTCATCGTCCGGGCCCGAGAGACGGGGAACCCGAAGTTGCGGGCCAAGGTCAAAGGGCGCCGCGTGGTCAGCGCCGCCACCAAGCAGCGGATCCGCGCCACGCTGCGTGCGGCGTTGAACAAAGCGATTCGTGAACGGCTGATCGAGGTCAACGTCGCCTCCCTGAGCGAGCTGCCGTCAGGGAAGGCGCCCAAGGCACTGGTGTGGACCGACGAACGCATCACCCAATGGGAACGCGACTTCGCCGCCCACATCCAGAAGATGAACGCCCGCCGCAGACACCAAGCCCGGCTCGAACCGCACAAGCGGATCGGGGAGAACATCAACCGCCTCGACGCCTACACCGGAGCCCCACGTCCCTCCAAGGTCATGGTGTGGACCCCGGCATTGACCAAACGGTTCCTCGACCGGGCCTGCCACCACCGGCTCTACGCCCTCTATCACCTGATCGCCTTCCGCGGCCTGCGACGTGGAGAAGCCTGCGGGCTGCGCTGGGCCGACCTGGACCTGAGTGACGGGACGGCAACGATCCGCTGGCAGATCACCCAGATCGGCCACGAAACCTTCCAAGGAAAACCCAAGACCGAGGCCGGCGAAGCCACCATCAGCCTCGACTCCACCACCATCAAGGAACTACGCGCCCACAAAGCACGGCAGAACACCGAACGCCTCGCCAATAACGGTATGTGGAACGACACCGGCTTCATCTTCACCACCCCCAACGGTGAACCGGTGGAACCCAACGACGTCACCGAACAGTTCCTGCAACTGTCCATGGAAGCCGGACTGCCACCGATCCGGCTCCACGACCTCCGCCACGGCGCCGCCACCTTCCTGCTCGCCGCCGGATACGACATGAAGGTCGTGCAGGAAACACTACGGCTGTCGTCGCTAGCAATCGCCTCCGACATCTACACCAGCGTCCTACCGCAACTCGCGCGCCAATCCGCAGAGGACGCCGCCGCCATCGTCCTCAACACCAAACCGTGACCGGCTGACCGAACGCGCCGCTGCGACCGATCACCGAGGTACCAGGGAACGCCCTGACGCAGTAGCGAACCCGGCTCCGGCGCCAACACGATCACACGCACCGCTATCCGGCTTTGTCGGCGTCACAGTCGCGGCGCCAGGTTGGCGGCGGAGCCGCGCAGCCCGCGGACGGCGCTGGCTTCTACGCGATCGGTCCACTGATCAAAGTCCTTGCTGTGTAGCTGGACGAGTATCTCGGCGAACTGGAGGGTGAGCTCGGTGGGGGTGCCCGGGATCTGCGGTGCTGGTCAAGGGGCGCACAGCCGTCTGTGGTCAGGGACCGGTTGCGCTGTCGAGTGAGTTTGGCCGAGACGCGAATCGCGGTGTTCCCGCTGGTACGAGCTGTCGACACATGGGTGCTTATGACTGCACCGCAAAGGGGAACCTGGTCAGTGCCGTTGCCGTTAGTTGGGCACGCTCGGATCACCCTCTTTCAGCAGGGCGGTAATTTCTCAACGAAAGTATCTTTCGGCGGTTTCGTCTTGGACCGCTGCAATTGTAAAGAGCCAGTTGATTCTGTCCGACAACGGCCATATTCAAAGATTCTAACTCAGCTACTTGATCAAGCTAGAGGACCTTCATATGCTCATGACAACCCCGCACACCCACCTCCCCCCAACCCGAAAGGGCAGAAGGAATGGGAACCAAAACGGCAGGTAGCGGGCTGGCAGTGGTCGCAGGGTTGGTGCTGTGCGCTCTTCCCGCACACGCCCAAGAGATGCCGGGAGACCAGGCCTCTCCTGGTGTTCAGGCTCAGATCAATGACCAGCTCGCCGACTTTCCCGGTGGTGTGCAGATCAATGCGAACGAAGTGTCCTATCAGGACGGAAAGGTAATCATCACCTTTCCGAGCTCGGCCGGGGCGGCAGCTCCGACCTGCGCGTCCAACGCGTACTGCTTCTACGACGGAGCCAATTTCGGCGGCCGTAAGCTGACCTTCCGCGACTGCGGCGGAAACCAGTCCCTCACCGACTACGGGTTCGGGAACAAGACCTCCTCCTGGGAGAACCGGACCAAGCACACCGTGGAGGTCTACGACAAGGACGTAGCTCCCTTCCGGACCCTGTGGCGCGAGGCCCCCAACTCGGCGTCCTCACGGGTTGCCGACGACACCTACAACAAGGCCGATTTCTTCCACACCTACTGCGGGGCATGAGATGTTGAGACCCGCACTGGCCATGGCCGTGGGCGTGATACTGCTCTGCTCCACGGCACCGGCCCTGGCGCAGCAGCAGACACACCCCAGGATCGTCATCCAGCAGATCGCGACCACGCATGCACCCCTCCCAAACGGAGGCAAGGAATCACGGACCCAGGAGCAGGTGCAGCGCGAGGCAGAACGGACCCGTTCCGCCTACACGGCCAAGGCCGATGACTACCGAAACGGGCATGTCCTCGGCTATGACCGCATCACCTACGCTGAGTGCGTCAAGAACAAGGATTCAGGACGTCCCGGCGGCTGGGTCAAAAACCATTTTGCATGGTGTGGCCAATTCGGCGAGAAGTGGATCGCCCAGCGGTGCAACGACGACGGTTGCGTCCCCGGGGGCTACCTCGACCTGCACTACGTCATCATCGGGCAAGGCCATCACGGTCCGGTACCGGGGAGCACCACCGACCGGTACATGACGTTCGACGTCAAGATCGACTACCTAGTCAATACGGATCTCTTCCAAACGCCCGGTACAACCTGGGGCACCCGCATGGACTGTCTCGGCAAAGACTCCTCGAAATGCAAGCCCTCGGCGCTCGCATCCAAGCCTCTCAGCGAGTGGAGCGTCAAACCCGACGCGTCCTTCCAGATCACCTCACCCGCCAAGCCACCGACGAAGAACGACGAACAACGTCTCTACGCTGACGTGAAGCAGACCTCGGATGCCCGAATCCCGGGCGCGGTCCCCGAGGGCGGCCCACTCAGCGGGGCAGTGACCAGTATCCGCTTCGACTCCGCCCAGTACATCCAAAAGAACGGAAACACCGGAACTGATCCACTCGGATCCATCTTCACCAAAGCAGATCCATTCCTCACCTACAGCGACGACATAGGCACCGAATACGTAGAAGTAGCCGACCATATCAAGTTGGCACTCGACCGCCCAGGTGAAACAAAACCCCCCTTCAGTGACAAGCAGATCCCCGGGGGTGGCTGGGGAAATCCACTACATCGCCTCGCGGCCAGCCTCAGTGACGAGAACACGAAGCGCCGCGACCGCAACCGGTACTATTCCAAGAAAGCATGTGATAAATACTACCCAGGCTGGGACATCCCCAAGGACCCGAGAGACGGAAAATCGATCGAGCAGTGCGACGAATTCCCGTTCGCTTCTACTCTTGAAGGAGCCGCCCGATTCCTGCCAGAGTATGACGGGCCTAGGTTCGAGAACATGTTCTCGGCGAGGCCGGTTCACCGGGACGACAATGGCGCCGCAGGCAGAGTCCTTGCCGACTGGTACGACTGGGATCGAATCCTTCACGGAGACCCCTTCTTCGTGAAGGTGGAGTAGCACTACAAGGCAGTGCCTGGATCCGGTGGGCGAGCTAGTGTATCCTCGCCCACCGGATTCGCGATACATCACCCACAGGACGTGCTGGCAGTGAGTTCATTAATCTCGCGCACAACCAGGCTTGTCATCGTTGATCACGGGATGTTCGGCTTCTTTGATGAGGGGGGACGCTACCCTGAAGTAAAAACAAGTGACATCACCTGGTTCGCCGCAACCAACGGTGAGGTGCTGATCAGTGCAGCGCAAGAACTCGTCAAACCCGCAATGCAGTTTGAACACTGGGATGGCGAACCAGACCCACCAGACGCGGCAGCGGAACGTGAAGCGACATTCCCGTTCCAGGTGACACATGGAACGATCGGACTGAACTTCATTGCCGCCGGTTCGGAACCTGAAGTGTTCAGGCTCCCCCCTGGCCAATACACCGTTCATTTGGCCGCATATCATCTAACCGAGGTGATGCAGGAAGTAGAGGGGATGTATCGGCAATACGACGACTACGACAACCCGAACTTCACCCTCCGCCGAGACGGCCTCCTGGGCAAAGAGTTGTATATTGCACAATTCTGGTCACGTAGCGCATAGGAGATCGGCTTCCGGGCGGGCGGCCTACCGGCGGGCAGCCTCCAAGTTCGTCCGCACGGTTTCGATGAGCGGGTGCTCGGGGGTGAGCACCCGCTCCCGGTCAGCCAGGGTTTGTTGGTACAGCGGGATTGCTCGCCTCAGATCACCCGCCGACTCGTAGGCGCCGGCGAGGTTGTTGCGGGAGGTCAGGGTGGAGGGGTGGCGGGGGCCGTGTAGGCGCTGGTCGCAGGCCAGGGCGCGTTCGGAGTAGTTGATGGCGCGGGCCACCGTGCCCTGTTCCCGCAGGAAGGTGGCGGTGCGGTCCAGCAGGAGGCTGGTGGTGGCCGTGTCGGGGGCGGTGTGTTCGGCGAGGGCGTCAATGTGCGGCAGCAGCCGATGCCAGGTGGGCCATCCGGCCGGGTCAGCGGTGGTGGCGGGGCGGGCCTGGTTGAGCAGGTCGGTGGCTCGCTCGCGGGCGGCGTGGACATCGGCGGGCTGGCGGTGGGGATCACCGTCCTGGTCCACGGGGCGGGGGTCGGGGGTACGGGCGACGGCTTGGACCAAGCGGTGCACCGTGACGCTGCCGGGACCCAGGGTGATCATGTTGTAGGCGGCCAGATCACCCAGCGCGGCCGCCCGCTGGACGGGCCCGGCCAGCGGCGCGAGCAGGTCGCGGGGATGCCCTGGGGCGCCCACCACGCCAGCACCCGCAGCAGGTCGCCGGTCAACGGAGTGGCATGGGCGAGGTGGTTCAGGGTGAGGCGCCAGATCCGGGCGATGGTACGTTCGGCGTCGCCACCGCGCGGTCTGGTCGTATGTCGCGGCGGGGTCGGCTCTCAGCAGTTCCAGGTAGCCGTCCGGGGATAGGTGCGTCTGGCGCATGAAGGCACCGGCCTGCGTGATCGCCAGCGGCAAATACCCCACCTCGGCGCACAGCTCGGCGGCACCGGACAGATCAGCGTCCGCCCCTCCGGCGGTGACGACACCGGCCAGCAGATCCAGGGCCTCGTCCGGGCTCAGCACGTCCAACTCGATCACCACCGGGGCAAGGTCGTGCCAGCCCTCCCGCAGTCTGCTGGTGATCAGGAACCGGCCAGCCCGAGCGCTGGCGACCAGCCCGGCCACATCGGCGGGGTGATTGACATTGTCGAGCACCACCAGCCAGCCGGTGTGAGTGGCCAGCCACCGCCGCGCCCAAGCCGCCCGCTCCTCCAACGCCACCTCGGCGGGGGCGGCGCGGGTGATCTCGGGTACCAGCATCGCGGCGAGCTCGGCCAGCCGCGCGGTGATGGCCTCCGCCGAATCAGCGGTGATCCACCAGACCAGCGTGTGGGCGGCGGCGTGCCGGTGTGTCCAGTGCCAGGCCAGCGTGCTCTTGCCCCCCCCGCCTAACCCGCGCACCGCCTGCACCACCGCCCCGCCCGGACCCGCCAGCGCGGCGTCCAGCTCGGCCAGCTTCCCGTCCCGCCCGCCGAACCGTGTGGTGCGCGCCGGTAGCGTCGGCGGCGCCCATGGTGGCGGGTCCACCTCATCGGCCCGCGGCAGCGGCACCGCCTGATACACATCACCCACATGCGTAGACGAGCCGATCACATCCCGCCCCGCGGCGATCGACCCGGCGCCGGGGGCCTCTACCTGCCGGTCCGGCTGCTGTGGGCTTTGGGCCGCCTGGCCGGGTGCATGGCGGTTCCTGCTGCGGCTCACGGCCCCGCCGGATCGTCGCCGGTGACCTCGGTGCGCGAGTCGCTCACATCGCCGCCGACGGCGATCGCCCCCAGCCCCGGCGCGCTGACCCCCTCACCCGAACCCGGCCGCGCAGCCGTCTGCGGCGGCTGACCCGCGGGCGGCCGCGTCACCTTGGTCGAGGACCCGGACACCGAGCCACCCGCGCCAATCGCGCCGTCCCCGGAGGCCACCACCCGCCTGATCAGGCGGTCCGGCTCTGGATCCGGTGCAGCCCGGTAGGTCAACCAGCCCAGCAGACCACCACCGACCACCACGAACGCAACCGACGCCACCAGCCACGCCAGCCCCCACCGCTGGGTCAACATCCCCGTGGCCACATTCACTACCGCGCCGACCCCCACCCCCGCCGCAGCCGCCCACGCCTGCCGCCGCCGACCGCCTCCATCACCCATCACGCCCTCCCACAGCGCCAACCCCCGGAGGCCCGACCGCGCGCCCGCCGTACACCAATAGTTCCGCGCCACCCCGCAACCAGCCGCTCGCTTGCCGCACCGGTCAGGTTTTGCCTTGCAGGTCCGGGTCTTGAAGGCGGGGGCGCAATGGGCGAGGGAGCCCACGCGCCGACACGGTCGGCAGTACAAGCAGCGGCGGCGCCAACGTCCTCTGCGAGAACACGCCGACACTTCACGCACCTGTGTGCGTTGGCCGATGATGACCTGCGCGAGCCCACCTCGTGGGCGGATCTGCGGTAGACCGATTGGTGTTGCTATCGAGGTTGTCGGTCCCCGCACCGGCGGACCTCGACTGCCCCCACCGTGCCGGGCTCCGGCCGGGGAAGGCCCGGATCGAGCCGCCGAGCAGACATCGAGCAGCCGTGGGGGCAGAGCGGGGCATCTCGGGCGGGACATACTGGGGTGAACTCGTGTTTGCCCTGGTTAGGGGTGGTGGGTTGCGTGGGACTCGAACCCACAACCTACGGATTAAAAGTCCGGAGCTCTGCCAATTGAGCTAGCAACCCGTGATTCTCGTGGATCTACCTGCGGTTCCTCTAGTCCGTCCTTGATCGTACCCGGCGTACATGGGTGCCACAGCTTAGGATTCCGGCCCCTCGGGGCTGCCACGAGTGTAGAGGGCGGTCCTGGCTTACCGCATCCCTGTATCCGGTGGGGCTTGTCGGCTGTGGGAGCGCCTCCATGCCTCATGGGTGTCGGGGTGGGGTCAGGTGGAGGGGGAGGTGTTTCAGGCCGTTCTGGAAGTTGGAGGCCAGGCGGACGGCTGGGCCGGTGCGGGTGATGTCGAGGGGGAGGAGCTCGGTGAAGATGGCGCGCATCTGGGTGCGGGCCAGGTGGGCGCCCAGGCAGAAGTGGGGGCCGAAGCCGAAGCTGACGTGGTCGTTGGGGGCGCGGGTGATGTCGAAGCGGTCGGGGTCGGGGAAGACCGTCTCGTCGCGGTTGGCGGACGCGTGGTAGACGACGACCTTGTCCCCGGCGCGGATGTCGCGGCCGCCGAGGGTGAGGTCGGTGGTGGCGGTGCGGCGGAAGTCCATGACGGGCGGCCAGTAGCGGAGCATCTCCTCGACGGCGGACGGCAGCAGGGACGGGTCGGCGCGCAGCCGGGCGAGTTCGGACGGGTGGTCGAGGAGCGTGAGGAGTCCGCCGGGGATGCCGTTGCGCAGGGTCTCGTTCCCGGCGACGGCGAAGAGGAAGAACATGTTCTCGAACTCGTCCGTGGTCAGGCCGCCTTCCAGCATCCGGGACATGATGTCGTCGGACGGCCTCTTGCGCTTCTCGGCGGCCAGCGCGTGGGCGTAGGCGAACATGTCGGCGAGGGCGGCGTGGGAGCGCGGGTTGATGGGACGTCCGTCCGGGTGGGTGGACGTGGTGGGGCGGCGGAGGGTCGCCTCGCGGGCGATGGGGCTCATGGACGCGGTGTCGGCGGTGGAGAGCCCGGCGTGCTCGTCGTCCTGGTAGCCGATGACGCGGGACGCCCAGTCGTACAGCAGGCGGCGGTCGGAGTCGGGGACGCCCATGATGTGGGCGAGCGTCCAGACGGGGAGGTCGGCGGAGAGCTCGACGAAGTCGGTGTCCTGGCCGAGGGCGGACGCGATGAGGGAGCGCGCCCGGTCGGTGATGGTGTCCTCCAGGGCGCGGACGGCGCGCGGGGTGAACGCGGCGGCGACGATGCGGCGCAGGCGGGAGTGGTCGGGCGGGTCCTGGTTGAGCATCATCGCGCGGACGAACGCCAGGTCCTCGGGCGTGTCGGGGTCGCGGATCTGGGTGGCGCCGAGGTTCGAGGAGAAGAGGCCGGGGGAGCGCAGGACGTGCTTGACGTCGGCGTGCCGGAACACCGCCCAGTAGCCGGGCCCGGCGGGCCACGGGCCGACGGCCGGTTCGGGCACCCGGGCGACCGGGGACTCGGCGCGCAGCCTCCGGAACGTGTCGTACGGGACGCCGGAGGCATAGGTCGTCGGCAGGAAGATCTCCTCGTGCATGCCCTCAGCGTGCATCATGTCGGGTGTGACGGTGAAGCCCGAAGAAATCCTGCGTTCCAACTTCGCGCCCTGGGTCCTGGACCTGGGCCTGGTCGTCGAGGAGGTGGGGGACGGGAAGGCGGTATTGCGGCTGCCGTGGTCGGACCGGCTCGCCAGGGAGGGCGGGGCGCTGTCCGGACAGGCGCTGATGGCGGCGGCGGACACGGCCGTCGTGATCGCCGTGTCGGGGGCGAAGGGCGGGTTCGTGCCGATGACGACCGTCCAGCTCACCACCTCGTTCCAGCGGCCGGTGGTCGGCCGCGACGTGATGGTGAACGTCGAGGTCACGAAGCTCGGCCGGACGCTGGCATTCGCGGAGATCGACATGACCGTGGACGGCGGGACGACCGTCGCGCACGCCAGCGCCGTCTACGCGATCATCGGTTGACATGAGGCGTACCGAGAAGGTCGCCGTCCAGGACGGCGAGTTCAGTCTGCACGTGTGGGGTTCCGGGGCGGACGGGCCGGGGATCCTGCTCGTCCAGGAGATCTTCGGGGTCGGCGACTACATGGAGGCCGTCGCGGCGGATCTGGTCGCGCTCGGATACGTCGTGGGCGCGCCCGACATGTTCTGGCGGATCGAGCCGGAATGGTCGACCGCGCACGATGAGGAGGCGCTCCCGAAAGGGGTGTCGATGGTCTCCCGGTTCGACTGGGAGAAGGGCGTCGAGGACGCGGCGGCCGCGCTTGCCGTGCTGAAAGGGCTGCCGGAGGTCGGCAGGGTCGGCGTGCTCGGCTTCTGTTTCGGCGGGACGCTCGCGTATCTGCTGGCCGCCAATGCCGACATCGATTGCCTGGTGTCGTTCTACGGGTCGGGCGTGCCGGGCGCGCTCGACCGGCTGGACGACATCCGGGCTCCGGCGCAGTTCCATTTCGGCGGCGACGACGCCTATATCCCGCGCGAGGACGTCGCGGCGGTGGAACGCGCGGTCGCCGGACGGGACGACATGGAGATCCACGTCCAGGAGGACGGCGGGCACGCGTTCCACAACCGCAAGGCGCCGATGTTCTACCAGCCGGGTCCCGCCGACCGCGCGTGGCGGCTCACCGAGGACTTCCTCGCCCGAACACTCTCCTAGACCTGGCGGGGGCGCGTACCGGGCAGCGTTCTGACCAGGGCTGTCCGGCGAAGGCTATTTCGGTGGGGCGTCCAGGGCGAGCCGGGCGAGTTCCTTGCGCGACGAAATGCCGAGCTTCGGATACGCCTTGTAGAGGTGGTATTCGACCGTGCGCGGGCTGAGGAAGAGTTGCGCGGCTATCTCGCGGCTGCTGGTCCCGGCGGCGGCGAGCCGGACGACCTGCAATTCCTGCGGGGTGAGGCGGGCGAGGAGGTCGGGCGCCGCCGGCGCGGAAGGGCCCGACTCGCCGGTGGCGCGCAGTTCTGCGCGCGCGCGTTCCAGCCAGGGGACGGCCCGGAGCCGCTCGAATGTCTCCATTGCCGAACGGAGCGGGACGCGCGCCTCCGACCGCCGCCGCGCCCGGCGAAGCCACTCGCCGTAAAGCAGTTCGGTGCGGGCTTTCTCGAACGGCCGCGCCGACTCCTCATGCAGCCGGACGGCCCGTTCGTAGAATTCCCCGCCGTCGGTCAGGAGGGCCTCGCAATGCAATGCCACGGCGAGCGCCCACGGTCGGCGCGTCGCCTCGGCCCACGCGCGGAACCGTTCGAAGGCTTCCCGGGCGCGGTCGTTCTGGCCGAGGCGCACCGCCGCCTCGACGTGGTCGGCGGCGGCCAGCATGCTGGCGGTGCTGTGCCTGCGCGGGCCGGACGCCGTCCGCTCCAGCCGCCGGAGCGCGTCGTCGAAGCGGCCGAGGCCGAGGTCGAGGAGGGCCAGCGAGCAGTCCGTGAGCTGGCCCCGCGGCGCCGCGGCGACCAGTTCGCGCAGCCGTGACTCGTCGCCCTCGATCGCGGCGACGCGCGCCAGGACGGCGGTGAGTCCGCCCGCGCGGTGCGGCAGGCCGGTGTCGCGGGCGAGCGCGACCGCCTCGGCGACCGTGGCCTCCGCGTCGGCGTGCAGGCCCATCGCGATCTGCGCCTCGGCGAGCGTGCGCAGCACGTTCGGGAGCGCGCCGACCAGGCCGTGCCGCCGATGGTGCGCCACCTCGGCCGCCGCCAGATCCAGCGCCGCCTCGTCCGCCCCGATGACGAGCGCGAGCTGCGCGCCCCGAAGACGCTCCCCGCCGTAGAACCCGGTCGCCCTTACGTCCGCCGCCGCCTGCTCTGCCGCGCTCGGAAACCCGCCGTCGAACGCGGACGCGTTCTCCCGCGCCGCGCGTTCTCCCGCGCTCGAAGAGCCGTCGACGCGTCCGTCGGGGGCGGCCGGGCCGTTGGCGGCGTTCAGACGACGTTCGGGCGCGGTGGTCCGGGTCTCGGTCACCAGCTGGGCGAGGAGCGGGATTCCGGCGGCGTGGTCGCCGGAGGCGAGGAGGGCCAGGCCGCGGACGGTGCGGTCGTCCGGGAGCAGTTCGGCGGCGCGCAGGACGGTGGGCAGCTCGCCGGACGTCCAGCCGTAGACGGCGCCGATGCGCAGCATCTCCGCGCGTTCGGCGGGGGACGCGTCCGCCGCGTGGTCGACCATCATGCGGGACGCGGCGCGCGGATCGCCGCGCTCGTGCTCCACCACGGCGTGGACGCGGGCCAGCCGCGCCCGCTCGGCCGGGTCGTCGGTGAGCTTCTCCGCCTGGACGGCGAGCTCTTCGGCCTCGTCGAGCCGTCCCGCGCACATGGTCAGGGAGGCGGCGGCGCTGAGGCGTCCCGCGCGGGCCTCCGCGGCGGGCGTCAGGTCGGCGGCCTGGAGGTAGAGCGCCGCCGCCGTCGCGTACCCCATGCGCGTGCGGGCGCGCTCGGCCGCGCGCTGGACGTCGGCGGCGGCGTCCTCGTCCGGGGCGAGGACGGCCGCCGCGCGGTGCCGGGCGCGGCAGTTGTCGTCGGTCGCGGTGTCGGCCAGCGCCTGGTGGACGGCGATGCGCCGCGCCGCCACGGCGCCGTGGTACGCCGCCGCCCTGATCAGCGGGTGGCGGAACGTGATGCTGCGCCCCGTGACCTCCACCAGCCGGGCGCGTTCGGCCGCCTCCAGGTCGGCGAGGCCGACCCCGAGGACCCGCGCCGCGCTGAGCAGCGTCGGCATGTGCCCGCGTCCCTCCGCCGCCGCGATCAGCAGCATCAGCCGGGCGTTCTCCGGCAGCCGGGCGATCTGCGCGCGGAACGAGGCGAGCACCCGGTCGGCGACGGGCAGCGGGTTCGGGCCGAGCGGCGCGCCGGACCCGGTGGAGCCCAGCTCCTCCAGGGCGAGCGGGTTGCCGTCCGCCTCCAGGATCACCCGGGCGCGGACGTCCGGGGCCAGCTCGCGCCCGCCGAGGACCCGTTCCGCGTCGTCGCGGCCGAGCCGGTCGAGTCGCAGCTCGGGCAGCCCGGTGCCGGTGAACGCGTCGTCCCTCGTGGCGAACAGCATCACGACGCCCTCCGCCGCCAGCCGCCGCGCCGCGAAGAGCAGCGCCTCGGCGGTCGGGACGTCGAGCCACTGCGCGTCGTCCACGAGACACAGGACGGGGCCACCGTCTTCGGCGAGGTCGGCGAGCAACGTCAGCACGGCGAGCCCGGTCATAAACCGATCCCGAACACCCCCAAACCCCACCCCAAACCCCGCCCCGGTGCCCGCCCCGGTGCCCGCCCCGGTGC
Organism: Actinomadura chibensis NBRC 106107; assembly: GCF_001552135.1. GTDB lineage: Bacteria > Actinomycetota > Actinomycetes > Streptosporangiales > Streptosporangiaceae > Spirillospora > Spirillospora chibensis. The sequence goes on from NZ_BCQP01000065.1 coordinate 52,579, forward strand.
CCGCCCCGGTGCCCGCCCCGGTGCCCGCCCCGGTGCTCGGCTCGGTGCCTGGCGTGGTACCCGCCCCGGAGCCTGGCTCGGAGCCCGGTGCGGTGCCTGGCGCGGTGCTCGGCTCGCGGCCCGGTGCGGTGCCTGGCGTGGTGCCCGGCCCGGAGCGCGGCCCGGAGCCTGGCTCGGGGCTTGGTGCGGTGCCCGGCGCGGTGCCTGGCGCGGTGTCCGGTGCGGTGCTCGGCTTGCCGCCCGGCCCGGCGCCCGGCCCGGAGCCCGGCTCGCCGCCCGGGGCGGAGCCCGGCTCACCGCCCGGCGCGGTGCTCGGCGCGGTGCCCGGCCCGGAGCCTGGCTCGGAGCTTGGCGCGGTGCTCGGCTCGCCGCCCGGCGCGGTGCCTGGCGCGGTGCCTGGCTCGGAGCTTGGCGCGGTGCTCGGCTCGCCGCCCGGCGCGGTGCCCGGCTCGGAGCGCGGCGCGGTGCTCGGCTCGCCGCCTGGGGCGGGGGTTGGGGCGGGGGTTGGGGCGAGGCCGAAGGCTAGGTGTAGTGCGGCGGCCTGGGGTGGCGGGAGGGTGTCCAGTCGGTCGCGGACGGGCCAGAGTAACTGGCTTAGCCCGGCGAACGCGATGCCCGACTCCGCGTCGTTGCCGGCGACCCGCATGACGTGCGGCGGGCCGTCCGCCGGGAGGAGCGCGGCCGCCTCGGCGAGGAGGGCCGACTTGCCGATGCCCGCCTCGCCGCGCAGGACGAGCGCGGCGCTGCGCCGGTGGTCGCGCGCCTCGGCGAGCAGCCGGGAGATGCGCTCCTGTTCTTCGTTCCGCCCGTAAAGCACGAATCCAAACTACGGGGCGGATTACTGAAACCACACGGATTCGCTCCGTAGCGGACGGCTCGTACGTTCTTGACCAGCCCGAACCATTGAGGAGGACGTTATGCGGGAACTGTTCGAGCCGCTGTCGACCGGAAAGTTGGAACTGTCCAACCGGTTGGTGATGGCGCCGATGACGCGCAGCCGGGCCGTCGACGACGGAAAGGTGACCGAGCTGACCGTCGACTACTACCGGCAGCGCGCGTCCGCCGGACTGATCGTCTCCGAGGCCACGCAGCCGAGCGTCCGGGGCCAGGGCTACATCTGGACTCCGGGGCTGCACGCCGACGACCAGGTGAAGGCGTGGCGCTCGGTGACCGACGCCGTGCACGCCGAGGGCGGGCGGATCTTCGTCCAGTTGATGCACACCGGGCGCGTCGGGCATCCCGTCCTGTACCCGGACGGCGGGCTGCCGGTCGCGCCGTCGCCGATCGCGTCGGGCGGACGGCTCTTCACCCCGGACGGGATGCTCGACCACCCCGTGCCGCGCGAGCTGACCCCGGACGAGATCGCGGAGACCGTCCAGGACTTCGCCGCCGCGGCGCGCAACGCGATCGAGGCGGGATTCGACGGAGTGGAGCTGCACGGGGCGAACGGCTACCTGATCCACCAGTTCCTCGCCGACGGCAGCAACCACCGGACCGACGCCTACGGCGGGACGGTCGAGAACCGCGCCCGGTTCGGCGTCGAGGTCGCCCGCGCGGTCGCCGACGCGATCGGCGGGGCCCGGGTCGGCTTCCGCGTGTCGCCCGGCGGCGGCACCGAGAACGGCGTCGTCGAGAGCGACACGCCCGAGCTGTACTCGGCGCTGCTCGCGGGGCTGGCCCCGCTCGACCTCGCCTATCTGCACGTCCTGGAGGTCGGCGACCGGACGACGACCCGGCACATCAGGGCCGAGTGGCCGGGCACGCTGATCCTCAACCCGCATCCGACGCCCGACTCGTTCCCGTCGAGGCCGGAGTACGGCGTCGAGGCGCTGCGCGAGGGCCTGGCCGACGCGGTCGCGTTCGGCGAACTGTGGCTCGCCAACCCGGACCTGCCCGCCCGTATCCGCGCCGGAGGCCCTTACAACAAGGCCGACTCGGCGACGTTCTACGGCGGCGACCACAACGGCTACACCGACTACCCCGTGCTCAAGTAGCCCGTTCAACACCCCAACCACCCAAAGCCGACCCCGAGCGCGGCCGCGTCCGGAACCGCGAGGACGGTCGCGCATGGAATGGCGAGCGTGGCCGCGGGCGGGCCCGCGAGCGCGGTGGGAGGGCAGGGGGTGGGGGAGGGGGCGAGGCCCCGCGGGGTGCGGGGGTGGCGGGGCCTCGCCAGGTCGAGCGGGCCCCGTTACAGACCGGGGCGGACTCCGCCGTTGAAGTTGCGCTTGTAGTAGCTGGTCAGCTTGATCTTCTTGACCCGCTTGCCCGAACTCGGGGCGTGGATCATGTAGCCGTGTCCGGCGTAGATGCCGACGTGAGTCCGGCCGCTGTAGAAGAACAGCAGGTCGCCCTTGACCGCGCCCTTCCAGGAGACCTTCTTCTTGACCGCCCGGTACATCTGCTGGCTGGTGCGGGGCAGCTTCACCCCGGCCTTGCGCCAGGAGGCGCCGACGAGACCCGAGCAGTCCCACGAGCCGGGACCCGAGCCGCCGTAGCGGTAGGGGTCGCCGATCTGCTTCGCGGCGTAGTTCACCGCGGTGGCCGCCCTCTTCTTCTGCCGGGCGGCCTTGGACGTGGAGGTCGTCGCCGCGACCGGTGCGGTCGCGAGGGTGGCCCGCTGCGGCGGGGCCGCCTGGGCGGGGCCCGCCGGACCGGCGGCGAGGAGCGAGGCTCCGAGCGCGGCGGTCGCGGTGAGCGCGAGGCCACCGTGGGTGATTCCGGTCTTCAGGGGAATTCGAGGGGTATGCAGAATGACTCCAGACCTCGCGGGTGATGCCTACCGGGCAGCCGTCACCCCCGAGGACTTCGTCAAGGGGGGATGGTGCCGCGACCGCGCGATTCCACAGCGTTGCGAGGAATTCGAGGACGCTTCCGGTTCCGTGCCTCTCGGCTGCACGGATTCGGCGTCCGACGGCGGCCTCCGGGGGGACTGCTCGCGGGGTTCGCGACGGCCGATCGAGGACGGCCGTGCGCGCCTCAGCCGCACGTCGGGATGCGTGTTCTGTTATCTGGGCGGCCTGCTGTGCCGCTTGAACCGAGCAGGAACGTATGCAGAACGCGACGAGCATGGCAAATCCCCCAGGCCATTTCGGGACCGGCGGGCAGCGGCGCGGGACGCCCCGCCAACGCCGCTGCCTGCGCGTATTCTGATCGAATTCCGGGAAATGTGAACTAAGTCACGAAACCAGAAAGAAGATCGGTTCCATCCTCGACCGCGCCCTCCGCCCGCGGAAGTGGAACGGCGTTCTGTGGAAAACTCGATCCGCGCCCACAACTGTTGTGGCGTACATCACAGACAGAGAAATATGGCCAATAACGCCATTTACCACTGTCGGTGGCGCACCGGCGACCGAAAGTGGACGGCCCCGTCCCGGCGCGTCGGCCGTCCCGCCCGCGCGGGCCGCGCCGCCTGTGCGGGGGTGTGCGCGGAGCGCCGGGCGGCGGCTGGGTAGCATCACCCCGAACCACATTCGGTCCCTCACGTTAAGGTGCTGCTATGGACTTGAACGGAGTTTCCGCCGTCGTATCCGGCGGCGCGAGCGGCCTCGGTGAGGCCACCGTCCGCGCGCTGGCCGCCGAAGGCGCCAAGGTCGTCGTCGCCGACCTCAACGAGGACAAGGGCAAGGCCGTCGCCGACGAGGTCGGCGGCGTCTTCGTCAAGACGGACGTCTCGAACGAGGAGCAGGTGCAGGCGGCCGTGCAGGCCGCCGTCGACACCGGCGCGCCGCTGCGCGTCATCGTCAACAGCGCGGGCATCGGCTGGGCGTCCCGGACGGTGAACCGCGACGGCTCCCCGCACGACCTCGCCGCCTACGAGACCGTCATCCGGATCAACCTGATCGGCACCTTCAACCTGATGCGGATCGGCGCCGCCGCCATCGCCAAGACCGAGCCCGCGGACGCCGACGGCGCCCGCGGGGTCGTGATCAACACCGCGTCCGTCGCCGGGATCGAGGGCCAGACCGGGCAGGTCGCCTACTCCGCGTCCAAGGGCGGCATCATCGGCATGACGCTGCCCGCCGCGCGCGACCTCGCGGCCATCGGCGTCCGGGTGAACACGATCTGCCCCGGCATCATCGACACCCCGATCTACGGCCAGGGGGAGGCGGCGGAGGAGTTCAAGGCGAAGCTCGCCGCGCCCGTCCCGTTCCCGAAGCGGATGGGCCGCGCGTCGGAGTTCGCGCACCTCGTCAAGTCCCTCATCGAGAACGACTACATGAACGGCGAGACCATCCGCTTCGACGGCGGTATCCGCTTCCAGCCGAAGTGAGGCACTGAATGTCCGACGCTGTTCTGACCGAGGAACGCGATGGCGTCCTCATCATCACCATCAACCGTCCCGAGGCGCGCAACGCGATCAACGGCGCGGCCGGGCACGGGATCGCCGCCGCCGTCGACGAGCTGGACGCCCGCAAGGACCTCTCCGTCGGCATCCTGACCGGCGCGGGCGGCACGTTCAGCTCCGGCATGGACCTCAAGGCGTTCCTCGCCGGGGAGACCCCGGTCGTCGAGGGCCGCGGGCTCGGCGGCATCACCGAGCGCGCCCCGGTCAAGCCGCTGATCGCCGCGATCGAGGGCTACGCGCTCGCGGGCGGCTGCGAGCTGGCGCTCGCCTGCGACATGATCGTCGCGTCCCGGGACGCGCAGTTCGGCCTGCCCGAGCCGAAGCGCGGACTGGTCGCGGCGGGCGGCGGCCTGCTGCGGCTGCCGCGCCGCATCCCGTTCCACATCGCCATGGAGATCGCCCTCACCGGCGACCGCTACCCGGCGGAGCGGATGGCCGAGCTAGGCTTCGTCAACCGGCTGACCGAGCCGGGCGGCGCGCTCGACGCGGCGCTGGAGCTCGCCGCGCGGATCGCCGAGAACGCCCCGCTGGCGCTCACGGCGACCAAGCGGGTCATCCTGGAGTCCGCCGACTGGACGGCCGCCGAGATGTGGCAGAAGCAGCAGGAGATCACCCTGCCGGTCTTCACGTCCAAGGACGCGCAGGAGGGCCCGGCCGCCTTCGCCGAGAAGCGCAAGCCGAACTGGTCGGGCGAGTAACCGCCCCACCGACTCCACCAGGACGCCCGGAACGACACCGTTCCGGGCGTCCTGCCGTCTCGTCCCGCCGCGCGTGGTCCGTCGTTCGCGGCTTGTGCGCGCGGCGTGTCTTGGACCGATCGCGTTGGTCCGGGGAGCGTCCGGCGGGCGTACCACTGCCCGGAACTGGGATCGTTGTGAGCGTCCCCGCGCGTGGTTATTGTCGGAGCGGCGTCCGATCCTCCGGAGGGGAGCGAGTTATGGACGTCGGTGCCGCACCGCCCGCGGTCAGGACCGGTGCATCGCCGACGCTGGTGGGCCGTGCGGCGTTGCTCGCGGCCTTGGAGTCCCGCCTCGCCGCGAACGGCGGCGTCGTCCTCACGGGACCGAGCGGCATAGGCAAGACCGCGCTGCTCGAAGCCGTCGGGGCCGCCGCCGCGACCCGCGGCGAGCTGGTGCTGCGCGTCGCCGGTACCGAGACCGAGCGGTGGGTCCCGTGCTCGGGGCTCGCCGAGCTGCTCGACCAGCTGCCCGGGGCGCTGACCGCCGAGCTGCCGCGCGAACGGCTCACCGGGCTGCCCGCGCCGCACCCGGCGCCGCCCGCCGACCGGGCCCCCGGACGGTCGGCCGAAGGGCCCGCCGACCGGACGGTCACCGACCGGTCGAGCATGGACCACGTCGCGTGCAGGCTGGCCTTCCGCGGGCTGGTCGCGCGGTGCGCCGACGAACGTCCGGTGCTGCTGCTCGTCGACGACGCGCAGTGGCTGGACGCCGAGACCGTGCACGCCATCCGGTACGCCGTGGGCAGGCTCGCGTCGCGGGGCGTCCGCGCGGTCGTCGCCGGACGCTGGCCGGACGGCTTCGCCGCCGGCGACGGGGGCAGCGCGCCGTGGGCGCCCGCGCCCGACGCGCTGCACCTGCCCGTCCCGCCGCTGACCCAGGACGAGCTGGCGGAGATGTTCGAGAGCTACGGCCTGCCGGTGCGCGTCGTGAACACGCTGCACTCCGACTCCGGCGGCAACCCGTACCTCGCGCTGGCGCTCGGCGGCGCGTTCACCGACCGGATCCCGCGGCACTGGCGGCCCGCGCCGCTGCCGCAACGCGTCCAGGCGGTGATCGCCGAGCGGCTGGCCCGGCTCCCGGCGCAGGCGCACGAGACGCTGCTGATGGCCGCGCTCGCCATCCGTCCCACCGCCGACCTGCTGCGCCGCGCCGGCCGCACCGAGGCGGCGCGCGACATCCGCACCGCCGCCGGGCTCGGCCTGCTGATCACCGAGGGCGGCGGGATCCGGTTCACGCCGCCCGCGGTCGGGACGGTCCTCGCCGAGTCCGCCGACGCGCGGCACCTCGCGCGGGCGCACCGGGCGCTCGCGGCCGTCGTCCCGGACGCGGCCGGACGCGCCAGGCACCGCGCCCTCGCCGACCCGGGCCCGAACGCCGAGCTGGCGCACTCGCTGGTGACGGCGGCGGAGCAGGCCGTCCGGCAGGGCTCGCACCGGATGGCGGCCGAGCTGTACCGGCTGGCCGCCGACCGGTCCCCGGCCGAGCCCGCGGCGGAGCGGCTGGAATGGCTGGTCGCGGCGGCCGAGACGGGCGCGAACGGCGGGCTGCCCGACCTCGTGCACCGGGCGGCGGAGGCCGTCCTCGCGGCGGACGCTACGCGCGGCCAGCGCGTCCGGGTCCGGCTCGCGCTGCTGGACCTGTCCGGGCAGGGGCTCGCGGAGATGGGCGAGGTGTTCGCGGCGGCGCTCGTCGACGCGGACGGCGACCCCGCGCTCCTCGGCCCGCTCCGGTTGCGGATGGCGATCGGGCTGCTCGTGAACGGCGCGTCCGAGCGCGCGGAGCACGAGGCGAACGGCGCGCTGGCGCACGCCCGCGCGATAGGCGACACGGCATTGGAGGCCAAGGCCCTCGCCCTCCGCGCGAACATCTCCCTACTAGAAGGACGCGGAGACTACGCCAGCGACCTGAAACGCGCCCGCCGCCTGCCCGAGCCTCCACTCGACGGCCAACTTCATACAACGCCCCGATACCTGGCCGCCTACTGCGCCATTTTCGAAGACCGCCTTACCGAGGCCCGTACGGAACTGCTGCGCATGCTGGCGCTGGTGGAGCGCGGGTCGGGCGAAGAGGTCGTCCACGTCCTGCGCAACCTGTCGGAGGTGTCGGTCCGGACGGGACGCTGCCGCGAGGCGCTCGACTTCGCGGACCGTGCCATGCGCATCACCGAGCAGGCCGCGCTCAGCCCCGGACCCGCCTGGTACCACGGCGCCCTGGCCGAACTGGCCGGAGGCAGTGTGGACCGTGCCGCCGCGCTGGCCGAGCAAGGGCTGCGCGCGTCCGAGCAGGAGAACGACGTCATCTTCCAGAGCCGATTGCTCCACGTGCTGGGGGTCGCGCACATGCGCGCGGGTGACGTGCGTACGGGAGTCGACACCCTCTTGCGCATCGACGCGCTGGGCTTCGCCACCGACGAACATGGGCGCGGACCCCTGTCCCCGATGGTGCTTCGCTGGCACGGCGACCTCGCGCAAGGGCTCGCGTCCCTCGGGGAGACCGAGCGGGCCGAACGGGTGATCAGCGCGACGCGCGCCGTGGTCGGCGACCGCACGCGCGGCGTCGGCGTCACCGGCCAGCTCGACCGGGCCGAGGCGTGCGTGCTCGCGGCGCGCGGCGAGCACGACCAGGCCGTCGCGCTGCTGCGCCGCGCCGCCGCGCTCTTCGAACGGCTCGGCCAGCCGCTCGAAGTCGGGCAGTGCCTGCTGGAGGAGGCCCGGATCGAACGGCGGCGGCGGCGCGGCGGCCCCGCCCGGCGGACGGCGGCCGAGGCCCTGGAGATCTTCCTGCGCTGCGGCGCGCGGCCCTGGGCCGAGCAGGCGCGGCACCGGCTCGCGCGGCCGGACGCGGGCGTCCCGGACGGTCCCGCCGCGCCCGTCCCCGCGGCGCAGATCGCGCTGACCGAGGGCGAGCGGCGGATCGCGCTGCTCGTCGGCCAGGGCGCGACGAACCAGCAGGTGGCGCACCGGTTGTTCCTCAGCGTGAAGACCGTCGAGGCGTCCCTCACGCGGATCTACCGAAAGCTCGGGATCCGCTCCCGGTCGCAGCTCGGCTCGCTCCTGGGCGGAGGGCTCGACGGGCCGGGCGCCACCCTGTCCCGATAACGCACCCTCGTCAACCCCTGGGGTGTGTAGGGGTTTCCCTTGCCTCCCCTCTGATGTCCCTACGGATGCCGGCGAGCCGCGAACTTTGCGGTGACATGCACACAAATGCATGCGATCGTTCCCGGGTCAACCGCCTCCCAGCACTCCGGAGCTCCGTGGGCGCGACCGCGTCCGCCCGGAGAGCAACCCCCCTCGGCCGTCACCCCGAGACGGCCGGCAGACAAGGAGCACCGCGTGAGATCCACACCCCGAGGACGTGCCCACAGGCGCGTCGCCACCGGCACCGCGCTGGTCACCGTCGCCGCCATGGCGGCGATCGGCCTCCAGACGGGACCGGCGTCCGCCGCCCCGGCGAAGCCCTCCCAGGGCGACCCCGGACAGCTCCCCGCCAAGGTCAGCGCCCAGGAGTACAAGGCTCTCGTCGGCAAGGCCAAGGCCCAGGAGGACACGACCGCGTCCGAGCTGAAGTTCAGCGACAAGGTCGAGCTCCAGGCCAAGAGCGTCATCAAGAACCAGGACGGCACCACCCACACCCGCTACCAGCGCACCTACGAGGGTCTGCCCGTCATCGGCGGCGACCTCATCGTGCACCGGGCGCCGTCCGGCAAGATCGAGGGCGTCACCCAGGGGCTGACCGCCGAGCTGAAGGTGGACACGGCGCCGCGGACCCTCGCGTCCACCAAGCCCGCCACGCCCAAGGCCAAGGGCAGCGTCGCCCCGCGCAAGGTCGTCTGGATGCAGGGCTCCAAGCCCGTCCTGGCCTGGGAGACCGTCGTCGGCGGGACGCAGAAGGACGGCACCCCGAACCGCCTGCACGTCATCACCGACGCCGCCACCGGCAAGACGATCACGCAGTGGCAGGGCGTCCAGACCGGGACCGGCAACAGCCAGTACTCCGGCACCGTCCAGCTCGGCACCAGCCAGTCCGGCGGGCAGTACGTGCTGCGCGACACCGGCCGCGGCAACCACGACACGACGAACCTGAACCGGGCCACGTCGGGTCGCGGCACCCTGTTCTCCAACTCCACCGACACGTGGGGCAACGGCTCGCCGAGCAACAGCCAGACCGCCGCCGTGGACGCGGCGTACGGCGCGGGCGAGACGTGGGACTTCTACAAGACCGTCTTCGGCCGGGCCGGGATCCGCGGCGACGGCGTCGGCGCTTACTCCCGCGTCCACTACAGCAGCAACTACGTCAACGCCTTCTGGGACGACAGCTGCTTCTGCATGACGTACGGCGACGGCTCCGGCAACAACGCGCCGCTGACCGAACTGGACGTCGCGGGCCACGAGATGAGCCACGGCGTCACGTCCAACACCGCGGGCCTCATCTACCAGGGCGAGTCCGGCGGTCTGAACGAGGCGACGTCCGACATCATGGCGACCGCCATGGAGTTCTGGGCGAACAACTCCAGCGACGTCGGCGACTACCTCATCGGCGAGAAGCTGAACATCTTCGGCAACGGCCAGCCGCTCCGGTACATGGACAAGCCGAGCAAGGACGGCAACTCGCTCGACAACTGGTCGACGAACGCCGGGAACGTGGACGTGCACTACTCGTCCGGCATCGCGAACCACTTCTTCTACCTGCTGTCCGAGGGCAGCGGCGCGAAGACCATCAACGGCGTGTCGTACAACTCGCCGACGGCCGACGGCAAGCCGGTCACCGGCATCGGGCGGGAGAAGGCCGCCGCGATCTGGTTCAAGGCGCTGACCGAGCAGATGCGCTCGAACACCGACTACGCCGACGCCCGCCGCGCGACGCTCGCCGCCGCGTCCGCCCTGTACGGGGCGACCAGCCCGGAGTACACGGCGACCGCGAACGCCTGGGCGGGCGTGAAGGTCGGCAGCCGGGCCAGCGACCCGGGTGACCCCGGAGACCCGGGCGACCCGGGCGGCTCCACCACCTGGGCCGCGGACGCCTCCTACAAGGTCGGTGACGTCGTCACCTACGACGGCGTGCAGTACCGCTGCCTCCAGGCGCACACCGCCGCGCCCGGCTGGACGCCGCCGAACGTCCCGGCCCTCTGGGAGAAGATCTAACTCCCGTCCGCTCCCCTTCGGTATTCCGCGCGCCGCGGTGCTCAACGGGCTTCCCCGAGCACCGCGGCGCACGGCCCTGGGCGGCCGGGCTTGGGGGCGGCCGCTGTCGGCCATTTACCAACGGCGAAACATGATCTTCCATTCGTTGTCAGGGCTAGGCTGATTCCATGGTCGGCGAGGACGGGACCGCACCGGCGGGCATCGACATCACCACCCCGCACATCGCCCGGATTTACGACTACTGGTTAGGCGGCAAGGACAATTACGAGTCCGATCGGATCGCCGCCGAGCAGGTCATGGCGGCCACCCCGACCATCAAGCCCGGAGTCACCGCGAACCGGGCGTTCCTGAGCCGCGCCGTTCGCTTCATGGCCGGACGGGGAATCACCCAGTTCCTCGACATCGGCACCGGCATTCCGACCGCCGACAACACGCATCTCGTCGCGCAGGCCGTCAATCCCGACTGCCGGGTCGTCTACGTCGACAACGACCCGATCGTGCTCGTTCACGCGCGGGCGCTGCTGTCCGGCGTCAGCGCGCCGACCGCGTTCATCGACGCCGATCTGCGGGACACCGGCCTGATCCTGAAAGGCGCGTCCGGGCTGCTCGACCTCGACCGCCCGGTGGGACTGCTGCTGATCGCGATACTGCACTGCGTCCCGGACGAGGACGAGCCCGGCGAAATCGTCCGCACCCTCATGGACGCGTTTCCGCCGGGCAGTTTCCTCGCCATCACGCATCCGGGTATCGACCAATTGCCGGAGCAGATGGGCGCCGCCGAAAAGGCCCTCACCAAGGCGATGGGATTCCGCGTCACCTTCCGCACGCACGCGGGCGTCAGCCGCTTCTTCGACGGCCTCGACCTGCTCGAACCCGGTGTCGTCCCGGTGCAGGACTGGCGTCCCGATCCCGGCGCGCCCCCGTCCCTCACGACCGGCATGTGGGGCGGCGTCGGCCGCAAACCCTCACTTCGGCTGGGGTAGCAGATCGGCGTGCTCGACCCGGTAACCGCCCTTGGTGACCGGCGCGAAAGCCGCGGGGCCCATGCACGTCCCGACCTTTCCCTCCTCCCATTCGCCCTTGTCGTTCTGGACGCCGTTGACCACCGCCCAGGAGAATCCCATCCGGTCCGGCTCACCGCCGCGGCCGTCGTGGACGCTGAAACCGAGGCGCTTGCCGATCCAGTCTTTGATCGGTTCGTCCGCCGCGTAGACGACCGCCGTGAGCGTCGCGTTTCCGGGACTCGTCACCAGGCAGTCGACCTTGGCCTTCGACGTCACCGTCCACCCTTCCCGCGGGGAATGGTGGGAGATCTGCACCGTTCCGCGAGCGTCGGTCGGCAGGCCCTGCGGAGCGCCTTGCTTCGGCTCCGAATACGGGACGCCCGTCACGTCGAACGTGAACGCGCGCACGTCCTGATCGGGCGAGAAAGTCAACTTGATCTGCGCGGACCCTGATACCCGCGCGCCTTTCGCGACCTTTCCGGCCGTGTTTCCCGTCTCCTGCGCCGCCACGGGAGCGGCCACCAGCGCGACTCCCGCCATGGCCAGCACGCCCAACTTCATCGCCTTGCCGAACATCGAGACTCCCGTCCGTTCCAGCCGGACCCCGAATGGCCCGACCCCTCGATGCTCCGCCCGACGCGCCCGCCCTTCCTCCCCAACGCGACCGATCCCTTTCCCCCGCCGGTATGACACAGGCGCCCGCGAACAAGGCAATGCCCCTGGGAATCACTCCCAGGGGCACCGGCTCTGAACGCGGACTAGTGCTTCACACCCTCGGACCTGGCGACCAGACGCGCGACGTGCCCGGCCATCTCCTCCTGCCGAGCGGCGATCTTGCCGATCTCCCCCATGAGCAGGTTCACGGCCGACCCCAACTCCTGCTTGACGTCGCCGACCTCCTGCCTGAGTTCCGCGACGTCGTCCTTGGTGGCCAGGTGCTGCAGGTCCTCCTTGGTGGCCAGGTCAACGAGTCTCACCTCTGCGAGGGGCTTGGACGCCATGGTGGTGATGCTACCTCTCTACGGTCCTCCGGCACGGCCGCCGGACGGGGGGAGCCCCATCCTCGCACACCCAACCACTCTCCGTGACTGAGTGGTTGCAGGCGGTTGAGCCTGCCGTGCGTCGCCGCCCAGGCTCGGCCCGGCCCTCCTCCGGTGTCCTGCCGACGCGTGGCGCGGTCAGGCGGCGTGGTCTCCCACGGTGATCGTGAAGGTGGTGTGCATCGCTTTGGCGATGCGGTCGAGCATTCCCAACGTGGGGATGCCGCCCCCGCCCTCGATGCGCGAAAGCGCGGGCTGGGTGATGCCTGCTCGTTCGGCCACCATGGCCTGGGTGAGGCCGAGCTCGATGCGGCGCTCCCGCACCATGTCACCGAGTCGCAGGTCAAGGCCCGCCTGGTCGTACTCGGGGTGCGGCGCCGCGTCCTCGCGCAGCCGCTTCTCCCGGTAGGTCCGCCACGCGGAGTGTCCCGTCATCACCGGCTCCTCTCGTAGACGTGTCCCGCCGGTCCCGAATGCGACGACTCGCAGAGCCCGCGCAGCGTGACCGCTCGCTCGACGTCGCGCGGCTGCGCGTCGTTCCTCACCTTCTGGAACACGGTCAGCAGCACGATGAGTCGTCCTCGCCCGGTCGGCAGCCAGTAGGTGATCCGCCACGCCGTTTCCTCAAGGTACAGCCGCAGTTCGCGAACGCCGTCCCGTAACGCCTTGGTGTGGTTTCCGTCGAGCAGGTCACCCCGGACGACGAGGTAGTCGTCCACGTTGCGCATGACGCGCTGGTACTGGGCGAAGCTCAACGTGTCCAACCACTCGACGACCTGGGGCTCCATCTCGATCTCGAACATATCGTTGATGATATATATCATCGATGGTAAGTCGGGACCGGCGATTCGTCCAGTGTGTGACGCCCCGTCCGGCGGGTCAGTCCCAGCGGGTGGTGCGTTGGCGTTTCAGGGCGGAGCGGCGTTTCTTGTTCTCCAGGCGGCGTTCGTTGATGCCGCGGGGGATCTTCTTCGGGACGCGCTTCTTCGGGGGCGGGGCCGTGGCGTCGGCGAGGAGGGTGGCGAGGCGGGTGCGGGCGGCGTCGCGGTTGCGCTGCTGGGAGCGGTACTCCTCGGCGCGGATCGTGAGGACGCCGCGGACCAGGCGGGACGCGAGCCGCTCCAGCGCGCGGGAGCGCAGCGGCTCCGGCAGGGACGGCGAGTTCGCGACGTCGAAGGAGAGTTCGGCGGCGGTGGCGCTCGTGTTGACGTGCTGCCCGCCCGGACCCGAGGAACGCGAGAAACGCCAGCTCAGCTCGGACTCCGGGATGGAGATCGAGCCGCGGACATGGATCTGGTCGGGCATGTCTCCATTGTCGCAGGGTAGAAGTGATCTTGTCGTCTCGTTAACCCCCCGCCCTCGACATCTGAAAGTACTTACTTACACTGATCGCCATGACCGATGGACTGTTCTCGGACGACGACCTCATCCGCGTCGTCTCGCGGGAGGGCGCGCTGATCGCGGCGGGCGGCGCGGCGTCGCTGCTCCAGACCGCGCATCCGCGGGTGGCGCAGGGCGTGTACGACCACAGCTACACCGCCGACGACCCGCTCCGCCGACTGCGCAACACGATGGGCTGGCTGTACGCGGTGCAGTTCGGCACGCGGGAGGAGGCCGAGGCGTTCAGCGCCCTGGTCAGGAAGGGCCACGAGAGCGTCACCGGGCCCGGCTACGAGGCGAACGACCCGGAGTTGCAGGTGTGGGTGGCGTCCACCCTGTTCGCGGTGGCGGTGCAGTTCTACCAGCTCCTGTTCCGGCGGACGTTCGACGCGGCGGAGCTGGAGGAGTTCTACCAGCAGGCCAAGGTCTACGCGACGATCCTCGGCTGCCCGGAGGAGCGGATGCCCGCCACGTACCCGCTGTTCCGCGAGTACTACGCGGACATGGTCCAGAGCCTGCAGATCACCGACGCGTCGCGGGCGATCGCGGCGCAGGTGCTGCGGCCGCGGCTGCCGGGCGGGCCGCTGAACGCGCCCGGGCTGATGGCGATCCGGCTGATCACGGCGGGCTTGATGCCCGCGCCGATCCGCGAGCAGTACGGGTGGAAGTGGGACGCCGGACGCGAGCGGCGGTTCCGGCTCCTCGTCGGGACGCTCGCCGTCGTCTACCCGCGGCTCCCGCTGGCCGTCCGGACGCTGCCGAGGCGGTACTACCTGCACACGACCCGCCGGATGCTGGCGAAGCTGAACCGCCGTCCCGCCGCCGTGGCCAGGTCGAGCTGACCGGGTGAGGTATGCGGCCGCGCGACCCGTGCGGGAGGCCGCGCGGCCGCTCCCATCCCCCCGTTGGTCAGACCGACGCGCCCGCGATGATCGCGTCGGCGGCCTTCTTCGCCGTGTCCATCGGGATCGCGAACCCGACGCCGATGTTGCCGGAGCTGCTGCCCGAGGTGGCGATGGCGGTGTTCACGCCGATCACCTGCCCGGCGGCGTTGACCAGCGCGCCGCCCGAGTTCCCGGGGTTGATGGCGGCGTCGGTCTGGATCGCGTTGCTGATCACGGTCTGCTGCTGCTCGGAGAGCTGCCCGCGCAGTCCGGGCGGGAGCTGCGGCTGCTCGCCGCCCTCGCGCACCTCGCGGCCGAGGCCGCTGACGATGCCGGACGTCACCGAGCCGTCCAGGCCGAGCGGGCTGCCCACGGCGAGGACGGTGTCGCCGATGGCCAGGGTCCGGCTGTCGCCGAGCGTGGCCGCCTTCAGCCCGGACACGCCCTGCGCCTTGAGGACCGCGATGTCCCCGGCGCGGTCGGCGCCGAGCACCTCGGCGGGGGCCGTCCTGCCGTCGCTGAACTTCACCGACACCGCGCGGGCGCCGGAGACGACGTGCGCGTTGGTGAGGATCACGCCGTCCGAGCGGAGGATGACGCCGGAGCCGCCGCTCGTCCCGCCGGACACCCGCGCCTCGATCGACACCACGCTCGGCTGGACGGCGGCGGCGACCTGCGCGGTCGTGCCGCCCTTCGCGGGCACCCCGGACACGGCGGCCGGGCTCGCGTAGCCGGTGCCGTCGCGGGTCAGCGCGGTCGTGATCGCCGCGCCCGCGCCGCCCGCCGCGATCGCGAGCGCCGTCGCGACGGCCACCGCCGCGAGCTTCTGCCGGGCCGTCCCGAACATCCGAGGACGCTCGCCCGGCGACGACATCGAATATCCCGGCGGCGGCGGTGCCGCGGCCCCGAACGGCGCGGAAGACCCGGACGGCATCGAGGAGCCGAAGGGCATCGAGGGGCCGGAAGGCGTCGACGGCCCGGGAGGCGTCGAGGGGCCGGAAGGCGTCGATGAGGCGGAGGGCGTGGAGGGGCCGAAGGGCGTCGACGGGCTGGGAGGCGTCGAGGAGGCGGAGGGTGTCGACGGCCCGGGGGGCGTCGGTGAGGCGGAGGGCGTCGAGGGGGCGAAGGGCATTGAGGAGCTGGGCGGCGTCGAAGGGGCGGGGGGCGGGGTGTGGTCCGGGTTTTCCCAGGTGGGGTTCGTCCACTGGTCGTGTTCCGGGGTTCCGGGGTCCCACGGGTGTTGGGGTCGGTCGGCGTTCATCTGCATCCCCTGTCGTCTGGTCACTTTGGAGGATGCGTCCGGGGGCTCCACCGTCCCTGGATCTCACCTGAAAGTGTGCTGAACGCCGGACACCGCAAGAAAACCGCGGCCGGGAGGCGAGTCGGACTTGTCCCCGGCCGCGGTTCCGGTGTCGTGGCTGGCCAGGGCGCGGCCTCCCGGTCCCCGTCGAGATCGGGGCGCGCCCTGTGCGTCCTACCTAAGCGCAATTTCCTGAACGTTGCCTGAACGCCCCGGGCCCCGCGCGGGACGGCGGTCAGCCGTCGTCCAGGGGCAGGACAACCCGGAACGTCGCGCCCTCGCCCGGCGTCGAGTCGGCCTCCACGAGCCCCTCGTGCGCGGTGACGAGGGCGGCGACGATGGACAGGCCGAGGCCCGCGCCGCCGTCCTGCCGGGAGCGCGCCTCGTCGGCGCGGTAGAACCGCTCGAAGACCCGTTCCGCCTGGTCGGGCTGGAGCCCGGGGCCCTCGTCGGCGACCTCGACGACGGCGGCGGGGGCGTCGCGCAGCGTGCCGGGGGAGAGCCGCACCGAGACCGGCGTGCCGCCCGGCGTGTGCTTGACCGCGTTGTTCAGCAGGTTGCCGAACACCTGGCGCAGGCGCGGCTCGTCCCCCCGCACCTGATACGCCACACCGCCCTCGACAGACAGGTCGATCGAGCGCTCGGGTGCCAAGATCCTGGCCTCCTGGACACAGTCGGCGGCGACCGCGAGCAGGTCCACCGGACGCCGCTCGATCGGCCGCTGCCCGTCCAGCCGGGCGAGCAGGAGGAGGTCCTCGACGAGCAGGCCCATCCGGGACGCCATCTCCTCGATCCGCCCCACCAGCCGGTCGGTCTCCTCCGGGGTGCGGGCCGCGCCCTGCCGGTAGAACTCGGCGAACCCGCGGATCGCGGTGAGCGGGGTGCGCAGCTCGTGGCTCGCGTCCGCGACGAACCGGCGCATCCGCTCCTCCGAGTACAGCGCCGTCCGCTCGGAGTGGCGGGCCGCCGCCTCCGACTCGGCGCGGGCCCGGAACGCGTACTCGATCTGCGCCAGCATCACGTTCAGCGACCGGCCGAGGCGTCCCATCTCGGTCCGCGGATCGGCCTGCGGGACGCGCCGCGACAGGTCGCCCGCCGCGATCGCGCCCGCCGTCTCCTCCACCGCGGCGAGCGGCCGCAGGCTCGCCCGCACGACCCACACCCCGAGCCCGACCAGCACCGACAGCACCAGCAGCCCGACGATCGCGTCGATCGCGACGAGCCGTCCGACGGTGCGGTCGACCTCGTCCAGGCTGAACGCGAGGACGATGATCGTCCCGTCCGTGCCGGGGATCGGCTCGGCGAGGATCCGCCACGCCGCGTCGGAGCCGCCCGTGCCGCGCACCGTGAACGGGCGGTCGATCCGGCCGGACAGGTCGGCCGGGAGGTGCGGCGTGCCCGGCTCGCTCCACGCGTCGCTCCACCCCACGGCGCGGCCGTCGTTCGTGCGGATCTGCCCGTACATCTCGCTCGGGATCCGCACCGTGATCCGGCCGTCGCCGCTCCGCAGCTGCGGGACGACCTGCTCGATCGTCCGCCCGACTGAGCCGCGCAACTGGTCGTCGGCCCGTCCGATCAGGTAGTGGCGCAGGACGGACGCGCCCGCCGCGCTCATCACCAGCATCCCGAGCGTGACGAGCACGAGCATCCCGGCGATCAGCTTGACGCGCAGCGGCGTCCGGCCCCACAGCCCCGCGAGGCCGCGCGGCGACCACCCGGGGGGCCCGCCCGCCGCGGGCCCCGGGGCGAGCGTCGCCATCAGCCCGGTTTCGCGGGCTCGCGCAGCACGTAGCCGACGCCGCGCAGGGTGTGGATGAGCCGCGGCTCGGCGTTGTCGACCTTGCGGCGCAGCGCCGAGACGTACGACTCGACGATGCCCGCGTCGCCGCGGAAGTCGTAGTTCCAGACGTGGTCGAGGATCTGCGCCTTCGACACGACGCGCCCCGCGTTCGCCATGAAGTAGCGCAGCAGCTTGAACTCGGTCGGGGACAGCTGGATCGCGCGGCCCCCGCGCCACACCTCGTGGCTGTCCTCGTCGAGTTCGACGTCCGCGAACACCATGCGGGGCGGCGGCTCGCTCACCCCGCCCCGGAACCGCCGCAGCACCGCCCGGATGCGGGCGATGACCTCCTCCAGGCTGAACGGCTTGGTGACGTAGTCGTCGCCGCCGATCGTCAGCCCCTTGACGCGGTCCTGGACGGCGTCCCGCGCGGTCAGGAACAGCACGGGCGTGTGGTCGCCGCCGGAGCGCAGCCGCCGCGCGACGTCGAAGCCGTCGATGTCGGGGAGCATCACGTCCAGGACGATGAGGTCCGGCCGGTGCCGCCGCGCCGACTGCACCGCGTCCGCCCCGTTGGTGGCGGTGACCACGTCGAACCCGGTGAAGCGCAGGCTCCCGGCGAGGAGCTCCAGGATGTTGGGCTCGTCCTCGACGACGAGCAGGGTCGCCTCCGCCGGTTTGCCGCCGTTCGCCGTTCGATCAACCAATGGCACAGTCCCCCTCACAAGTTAGGGCGCAGGTTCGCATGCGAAGCTGAATGTCCCCTGAATGCGAGCAAAGGAACGGTTGAGAACGGGCTGAGCCGGAACCGCCCGCCCAGTACCAGGCTAAGGCCCAGGTCAAGGCCGGGTCAGCGCTGGAAAACGGTGAGGGGGCGTCAGCGGTCGAGCGCGCGGATCGCGCGCATCGCCTCCCGGCGCGCGTCGCCGGACAGGACGTCGATGTACACGTTCCCGTCGAGGTGGCCGCACTCGTGCTGGAGGCAGCGCGCGAAATACCCCGTCCCCTCCACGCGGACGGGCCTGCCCTTCACGTCGACGCCCTCGACGACGGCGTGCGCGTGCCGGGCCGTCTCGAAGTGCATCCCGGGGACGGAGAGGCAGCCCTCCGGCTCGACCAGCAGTTCCCCGTCGGCGGTGACGAGCCGCGGGTTGACGACGTGGCCGACGTGCCTGCGCCCCTTGTCGTCCTTGCAGTCGTACACGAACGCGCGCAGGCCGACGCCCACCTGGTTGGCGGCGACGCCCGCGCCGTCCTCCTCGTACATGGTGACGAACATGTCGTCGACGAGCCGCTCCAGCGCGGCGTCGAACGTCCGGACCGGGTCGCACTCGGTGCGCAGGACCGGATCTCCGAGGAGCCTGATGGGACGGGCCGTGCCCTGGCGCGTGTGGGTCCTCTTGCTCACGTCAAGATCCTATAAAAGACGCGGCGGTGCGCACCGGCCCCGTGAGAGCCGATGCGCACCGCCGCGCGCTGTCTGTCCCGCCTGACGTTTCCGGTGCTGGGGCGGGTTACAACTCGATCGGGCCGCGGGACTGCTGCGGCGGGACGGCCGGCGCCGCCGGGCCCACCGCGTCCTCGGCCGGACGCGGGGACTTCGGCGGCTGCGGGGCCGCGGACGGGGTCGCTGACGGCGCGGCCGACGGAGCCGACGACGAGGCGGCCGGGGCCTCGACGGCCGGTTCGGGCTTCTTCATGGACGGCGCGCTCTGCGGCGCGGGCGCGGCGGCGGGCTTGGCCGCGGCCGGGGCGGGCTTCGCGGGCGGCGGGGACGCGGGCTGCTTGCGCGGCGCGCTCTGCCGGACGGCGTCCTCGACCATCTTCTCCAGCGGACCGGCCTCGTTCTCCGCGGTGAGGAGGCGGTGCAGGGTGTCGCTGATCTCGGTGAGCCGCTGCAGGGCCTGCGTGTGGTTCTTGGTGAGCGCGGTGAGCCGCTGCGTCGCGCCCTCGTTGATCACGCTGGCCCGCCGCTCGGACGCGGTGAGGGTGCGCTCGGCCTCCAGCCGCGCGCTCGTCACCGTCTGCTCGGCCTCCTGCTTCGCGGACCCGAGGACGCTCTCGGACTCCTTCTTGGCCGTCGCGAGCACGTGCTCGGCCTTCTCCTGCGCCTGGGCGAGGTTCTTCTCGGCGTGCGCGCGCGCGTCGTCGATGATGCGCTTGGACTCCTGCTCGGCGTCCTTGCGGATCTCCGTCCCCTTGGCCTCGGCCTCGGCGACCTTGTCCTGGGCCTCGTCCTCGGCGAGGTTGATGATCTGGCGGAGCCGGTCGCTCAGGTCGTCGCCGGTCGGCTTGCGGGCCTCCCGGAGCTCGGCCATCTCGCGGCGGAGCCGCTCGGAGTCGTCCTGCGCGCGGGCGAGGCGGGCCTCCAGCTCACGGTGCTTCTGCTGGGCGCGGGCGATGTAGTCGTCGACCTGGCGGCGGTTGTAGCCGCGCATGACGATCTCGAAGGACTCTTCTTGGAGGAGGTTAGGCAGGATTTCGGCTTCGTTGCTCATGATGCCTTGGGGGGTCGTTGGCGGGGGTCGTCACCCCGTCAGGGTCGGTTGCGATCCTCACCCGCCGGTTGAGCGGGTCCACATGTGGAAACGTCAGGACGACTCTTGTCCGGTCCACCCCATTCGCGCAACCGGAACGCGCCTCTCGCTGCCGTTTCTTCACCTGGTAGAAGCGACAAACTATCCAATCTCTGGAGAATTCGCGCGATGGGCGGGCGTGTCGTCGAAGCGGATTCGACCCGACTCCCACCGGACCCCCACCGGCCGGTCATCCCGGGGGCCGTGTGCGGGGACGCGGCCGGGGCCGTCCTAGCATCGGCGGCATGAGCGGCGACACGAGGTACGTGGGAGCGTTGGGCGAGGACCGGCCGAAGATCGACCCGGACGCGTGGGTCGCGCCGGGCGCGGTCGTCGTCGGACGGGTGACGCTGGGCCGGGCGTCCAGCGTCTGGTACGGCTCGGTGCTGCGTGGCGACGACGAGGAGATCGTCGTCGGCGAGGAGTGCAACATCCAGGACCTGAGCTGCCTGCACGCCGACCCGGGTACGCCCGCCGTCCTGGAGGACCGGGTCAGCCTCGGGCACAAGGCGATGGTGCACGGCGCGCACGTCGAGACCGGCTCGCTCATCGGGATCGGCGCGATCGTCCTGAACGGCGCGCGGATCGGCGCCGGGACGCTGATCGCCGCCGGGGCGCTCGTCCCGCCGGGCCGGACGATCCCGTCCGGGGTGCTCGTCGCCGGGACGCCGGGACGGGTCGTCCGGGAGCTGACCGACGACGACCGGCTCGTCCTGCGGCACACGTCCGAGGTGTACGTGGCGAAGGCGCGGCAGCACCGCGACGCCGTCTGGCAGTGATCCCAGGCCCGCTCGCCGAGCCCATTGCTGACGCCCTGACCTGCGCGGACGCGACGATTGTCCAGAGGCGCGGCACCCCGCCCGCGTTCTGCTGACTACCATGACCAGCGTGGTGTGGGGACCGGGCTATGGCAGTGCTCCGCCGCCCAGCCCCCAGGCGGGGCAGGATCCGTTCGCGGAGGCAGAGCGGGACACGCGGGCGATGGTGGCCGCCGCGTGGTGGCCGTCGGCGCCGCCGCAGCAGCGCCAGCACGCGATCGGCGGCCGCATGCTCGTCCTCCCGGACGGGACGTGGTGGCTGTTCGGCGCGTGGGCCCGCTGGTACCGGCTGCACCCGTCGGACGGCCAGTGGTACCTGTGCCCGCCACCGCGCACGCCCGCCGTCCGGATGGCGGCGCGGCCCGCGCAGCACGGCGCCGGGCAGGTGCCGATGCTGCCGCCGCACGTGGTCCCGGCCGGGCCCGACTTCTCCTACGACCCGCCCGCCGGGCTGCCGTTCGTCGCGCACGGCTTCGCGACGGAGCTGACCGCGCGGGTCCGGGCGACGGTCGACTCGGCCGCCGCGCTGACCGCGCCCGACTACCCGCACGGCTGGCCCGAGTTCACCGCCGAGACGCCGTCCACGGTGGCGGTGGCGTGGGGCGTGATGCTGTGGTGCTCGTCCGCGCCCGCGTTCGACTCGCGGCTGGACGCGCAGATGCTCGACCTGTGGAAGCCGTACCGCGCGCGTCCGCTCCCCGAGGTGGACGGCCCGCGCTGGCTCACCCCGCCGCCGCTGGAGACGCTGGTCGGGCTGTACGCCGAGCGGCTGCGCGCGAGCCGGGTGGACGCGGCGGTCGTCGTCCTGCGGACGATGTGGGCCGTCGCCAGCGCGCTGCGCGACGACGTCCGGTTCCAGATCAGGGCGGACGCGCTGCTCGCCATCCTCGGCACCACGCTCGCCAACCCGACCGTCGACTACGGCGCCCTGCCGTACGGGGACCAGGCGATCGTCCAGCAGTGGCTGACCCGGTGCCCGCCGAACCTGGTGCCCGCGCTGCGCAACGAGAGCTCGCCCGGCGACAACTTCCGGCACGCCTTCTACACGCTCAGCGAGCTGATCGCCGAGCTGTCCGGCGATCCCGCCGAACCCGCCTACGTCGAGCCCCGGCTCGTGGCCGCCGCGCTGCTCGCCGCCGACCTCGACGTCGTCCGCAAGGACATGGTGGGCACCATCGTCCCCTGGCTCGACCCCGAGATCCGCTACACGGTGCAGGCGGTGTCGGAGCAGAAGGGGCATCCGCTTCGCCGGCTGTGGCCGCAGGACATGCGCCTCCCCGAGCCGCTGCGCTCGGCCGCCGGGTCGGGGCCGGGCGCGGAGTCGCTGCTCGCCGCGATGTACGAGGTCGACCTCGCCTGGTGCAGGCTCGGCGGGATGCCCGCGCGGCCGCGCGGGTTCCCCGTCCCGACCGCGGTCATCGCCGGGATGATCGGACGCGGGCGGGCCCGCGCGACGGGCGCCGTCCCGGCCGCGACGCCGCCGCCCGTCCCGGCGCCGCCGCAGCCGAACCCGTTCGTGATGCAGAGCCAGCCGGGGCTCGCGCCGGGCGCGTCGCCGCAGCCCGGGACGCCGTCCGGGGCGGACCGCCCGTTCGTGCAGCCGCCCGCCCAGCCGGGCTGGGAGAACGCGCCGGGTCCGGCGGGGCCGGGCCCCGGGCCGGGGCAGCAGGCCGCGTTCGCCTCCCCAGACCCGCTGATCGGCGGCTCGCCGCCCATCGAGGACGACGGGGGCGACGCTCCCGCCGCGCCGCCCTACACCGAGCTGGGCTTCCAGCGTCCGGGCGCGGCCCCGCCCGCCCCGA
>NZ_BCQP01000066.1 GCF_001552135.1 Actinomadura chibensis NBRC 106107
CGGGCCCGACCTCGTCCGCTCCATCCCGGACGCCCTCGTCGCGACCTTCGAACCGGACGAACCCGGCGGCGCACCGGAAAGGTAATCTGCGGGACGTGAGCCACGACAGCCCCGCCGCCGTCATCCGGCTGATCGGCGTCCGCGACGCCCCCCTGTCCATGGACGAGGCGTACGCCGCCGTCGCCGACCCCGGCGCCGGCGGCATCGCCGTCTTCGTCGGCGCGGTCCGCGACCACGACCACGCGCGGGCCGTCAGCGCCCTGTCCTACAGCGCGCATCCGACCGCCGAGCAGCGGCTCCGCGCGATCATGGAGAAGGTCGCGGCGGACCACCCGGTGATCGGGCTCGCGGCCGTCCACCGGGTCGGCGACCTGGAGGTCGGCGACCTCGCCGTCGTCGTCGCCGCGTCCAGCGCCCACCGCGCCGACGCGTTCGACGCCTGCCGCAGGCTCATCGACGACCTCAAGGAGCACGTCCCCATCTGGAAGCACCAGACCTTCGCCGACGGCGGGGACGAGTGGGTCGGGATCTGCTGACCCCCTTGACGGCATAGAGTTCCGACCATGTCTCGTCGTGCCGCCACGCTCACCGCCGCGAGCGTGCTCGTCCTCGTGCTCGCCCTCATCGGCTCCGTCATGCCGGTCCCGTACGTCGCGCTGATGCCCGGGCCCACGAGCAACACCCTCGGCACGAACGACAAGGGGCAGCCCCTCATCAGGATCGACGGCCGCACCACCTACCCGGACGAGGGCCACCTCAACTTCACCACCGTCACCTACCGCGGCGGCCCCGGCGGGCGCATCGACCTCCTCACCGCGCTGCGCGGCTGGCTCGCGAAGGACACCGCGATCGTCCCCGAGGAGACGATCTTCCCGGACGACGAGTCGCAGAAGCAGATCGACGAGGAGAACACCCGCCAGATGCAGGACTCCCAGCAGAGCGCCGAGGCCGCCGCCCTGCACGAGCTCGGCATCTCGGTCTCCACCCGGGTCGTCATCGAGGGCATCCAGAAGGGGCGCCCGGCGGACGGCGTCCTCAAGCCCGGCGACGAGATCACCGCGCTGGACGGCGCCAAGGTCACCAGCGTCTCCCAGGTCACCGGCACGATGGCCAAGCGCAAGATCGGCGACACCGTCACCCTCACCTACAACCGCGCGGGCAAGGAGGGCAAGGCCGCCCTCAAGACCGTCGCGGACCCGGAGGGCAAGCGCGCCGTCGTCGGCGTCGTCCTCGGCGACCAGTACAAGTTCCCCTTCAAGATCGACATCAGCATCGGCGACATCGGCGGCCCCTCCGCGGGCCTGATGTTCTCCCTCGCCATCTACGACAAGCTCACCCCCGGCCCTCTCACCCAGGGCAAGTTCTTCGCGGGCACCGGCACCATCACCCCCGAGGGCGAGGTCGGCCCGATCGGCGGCATCCAGCAGAAGATGATCGCGGCCCGCAAGGCCGGGGCCACCGTCTTCCTCACCCCGAAGGACAACTGCGCGGACGCCCTCTCCGCCCGTCCCGACGGGCTTCGCCTCGTCCGCGCCGACACGCTGCACGGCGCCGTCCAGGCCATCAACGCGATCACGTCCGGCAAGGGAAGCGTCCCGGCCTGCACCAAATGACGCCGAACGTTCAGACCACGCCCACGCATGCAATACACTGGAGACATCACCGCGGGGTGGAGCAGTTCGGTAGCTCGCTGGGCTCATAACCCAGAGGTCGCAGGTTCAAATCCTGCCCCCGCTACCAGGAAGTACGACGTCAGGGCCCGGTTCTCGTCATCGAGAGCACGGGCCCTTGGCTTTGCGCGCTGGGAAGCCGGACCGTCGCGATCAGGCCGCCGCCCGAGCGGGGCGTGAGCTCCAGGGTGCCGTGGTGGGCGCGGACGATGCTCTGCACGATGGCGAGGCCGAGGCCGACCCCGGCGTGTTCGTCGGTGCGGACGCGCTGGGTGCCGCGCTGGAAGGGCTCGGTGAGGGTCGCCACCAGTTCGGCCGGGAGCCGGGGCCCGGTGTTGTGGACCTGGAGGACGCTCGCGCCGTGCTGCGTCGCGGTGTGGACGGTGACGGTGCCGCCGGTGGCGATGTTGTGGACGATGGCGTTCTGGACGAGGTTGGTCACCATCCGCAGGAGGAGTTCGGCGGAGCCGGTCGCCTGGGTCGGCTCGCCGGTGACTTCGAGGGTGATCTCACGCTGCTCGGCGAGCGGGAGCAGTGTCTCGGACGCCTCTTCGGCGATGAGGGACAGGTCGACGGGTTCGCGGGCCAGGCCCTGGCCCTTGCTGCGCGACAGCAGCAGGAGGGACTCGGTGAGGTCGATGGCGCGGGTGTTGACCTTGTGCAGGCGGTCGAGGAGCTCGCGCTTGTCGCGGGTGGGGTCGGTGCGGGCGACGTCGAGGATGGCGCGGGTGATGGCCAGCGGGGTGCGCAGCTCGTGGGACGCGTTGGCGGCGAACCGCTGCTGCTCCGCGAGGTGGGACTCGTGCTGGTGGAGCATGGCGTCGAACACGTCGGCGAGTTCGCGGAACTCGTCCGCGGGGCCCTGCATGCGGATCCGGTGGGACAGCGACCCCTGGGCGGCCAGCCGCGCGGCGTTGGTGATCTGCGTGAGCGGGGCGAGCATCCGTCCGGCGAGGAACCACCCGCCCGCGAGGCCGAACATCAGCAGGAAGAGCATCGCCGTGGCCGCGCGGGGGAGGAAGGCGCGCTGCAGGTCGCCGCGGTTCGGGATGTAGCCGCCGGGGCCGTACAGGGTGTTGACCGGGACGTACCGCAGCAGGAACAGCCACACCACGGCCAGCAGCAGGCCGCCGACGAGCACGAGGAACCCCGCGTAGCTGATGGTGAGTTTCAGCCGGACGCTGAAGCCGGGGCGCCTACCCATGGGCGCCGCCGATGTCGAGGCGGTGGGCGACGCCCGGCGGGCAGGGCTCGTCCGTCACGGTCAGCACGCACATACCTGCAGGTTAGGCGGGACGGCGTATCGCTGACATATCAAAATCGGACGCGCCTTCCGGGCGGGTCCGCGGGGCCGGGGACGGCGGCGGCGTCGACCAGGCGCGCGACCAGCTCCTCGTAGGGCAGTCCGGCCGCGGCGAACATCCTCGGCACCTGGGATTCGGCTGTCATCCCCGGCATGGTGTTGACCTCGTTGAGGACGGGCCCGCGCTCGGTGAGGAAGAAGTCGACGCGGGCGACACCGGCGCAGCCGAGCGCGTCGAACATCCGCAGGGCCGCCTCGGTCAGGGCCTTCCGGTCGGCGTCGTCGAGGTCGGCGGGCACGGTGAACCGGGCCGATCCGTCGTACTTGGACCGGGTGTCGAACACGCCGTCCGCGTGGATCTCCAGGGGCGGCGCCGCCCAGGTCCGGCCGTCGGCCTCGCGGAGGACGGCCACGTCGATCTCCCTGCCCGCCACGACGTCCTCGACCAGGATCCGGTCGTCGTAGCGCGCCGCGTCGCGCAGCGCCGCGCGGAGCCGGGCGGCGTCGCGGGCCAGGGCGACGCCGAAGCTCGACCCGGCCGAGACCGGCTTCACCACCACGGGGTTCTCGAACTCGATGTCCGGGCGGTCGGCCGCGACCAGGCGGCCGCGGGCGGTGTCGATCCCGACGGCCGCCGCGACGAGCTTGGTCGCCCACTTGTCCATGCCGAGCGCTCCGGCGCGCAGGCCGGAGCCGACCATCGGCGTGTGCGTGAGGGCGCACAGGGCCGCGAGCGTCCCGTCCTCGCCGACCGGGCCGTGGACGGCGGGGAAGACGGCGTCGGCGCCCTCGATGACGCCCAGCGCGGCCGCCAGGGACCCGGCGGGCCGCAGCCGGAGCGCGCTCGGCCCGCGCCGCCACGTCCCGTCGCGGCCGATGGTCAGCTCGTCGGCCGCGAAGCCGCCGGACCGCAGCGCCGCCGCGATCGCCGCGGCCGTGGCGAGGGAGACGTCATGCTCGGCGCTCTCCCCGCCGCCGATCACCACGACCCGCCGTCTGCTCCTGCTCATACTGCTCTCCTGTTCAAGTGGTGCTTCGTTTCACGCGGGGGCCGATGCCGGTGACGATGGTGTGCGGGATGGTCCCGGCCCAGCGGGCCCAGTCGTGGACGGACGGCGTCGCGCCCCCGTCCGGGCCGAACACGGTCGCGGACGTGCCGACCGGGACGGGCACGGCGCCGGTGTCGATCACGATCTGGTCCATCGAGACGCGTCCGACGACCGGGAGGCGGCGCCCGCGGATCTCGACCCCGGCCCGCGGCGACAGCTCGCGCGGGATCCCGTCGGCGTATCCGAGGGGGAGGACGCTCAGGTGGGTGGCGCGGTCGGTGACGTACGCGCCGTCGTAGCCGACCGGCGTCCCGGCCCCGACCCGCGCCGTGTGCACGACCGGCGCGGTCAGCCGGGACGCGCCGTGCATCGCCACGCTCCCGGACGGGTCGATGCCGACCAGCCCCGCCCCGACCCGGACCATGCCGAAGTGCGTCGCCGGGTCGGTCAGCGTCCCCGACGTGGCGGCGAGGTGGGCGAGCGGCGACCGGAACCCCGCCGCCCGGACCTCCCGCAGCGCCTCGCGCATGGCGGCGACCGCCGCCGCGTTCGCCGCGGGGTCGGCGCGGTCGGCCAGCGGGAGGTGCCCCATGACGCCCGTGACGCGGACCCGCCTGGCCCGCTGGCCGTCCCGGGCGAGGCGGAGCAGGTCGTCCCACTGCTCGCGGGGGCAGCCGCCGCGGGACATCCCGGTGTCCAGGTGGAGGTGGATCCGCACCGTCGCCGGGGCGGCCTGCGCGAGGAGCGCGCCGAATTCGTCCACCGACCCGACCGCGACGTCGACCTTGGCCTTCGCGGCCGCCTCGGCGTCGATGCCGGACGGGTGCAGCCAGGTGAGGATCGGCGCCGCCAGCCCGGCGGCGCGGAGCGCGGCGGCCTCGGCGAGGCTGGTCGTCCCGAGCCAGCCGGCCCCGGCGGCGACGGCCGCCCTGGCGACCGCGACGGCGCCGTGGCCGTAGCCGTCCGCCTTGACGACGGCCATGATCGTGCTCCGCGTCCGCGCGCGGACCCTGGCCACGTTCGCGGTCACCGCCACCGGCAGCGTCTCCAGGGTCGGCGGCGGGAAGGTCCCTGACCGCCGCCGGACGGCGACCGGGGCGGAGTTCACCGCCGCATCCTCGGATCCTCGGTCGGGTCGGCGTACATCGGCGGGCAGCCGTTCCCGACCGCGTCCGGACGCAGTTCGAAATGCCAGGGCTCGTTCCGGTAGATCTGGCACAGCCCGTACGCGGCGCCGTGCTCGCAGAGCCAGGCCGCGGCGTCCGGGGGGCCGATGTCGACCGCCTCGCCCGACACGTGGGCGGACGTCTCCGGAGTGGCCACCCAGCGGGCCGCCTCGTCCGCCGAGCCGTATCTGGCGACGGCCTCCCGCAGCAGCCGCCGCTGGTGCTCGGGCGACCGCCAGCCGCTGTTGACCCGGAGCCGGACGCCGGCGGACTCCGCGTCCGCCGCCGCCCGGCGGAGCGCGGCGCGCAGATCCGGGTCGAGTCCCTCCACCGCCGGTGCCCCATCGTCGAAAACCGAGACCGTCACCCCGCTGGGAATGGCGCCGTCGCTCTCTGACAGTGATGCGCTGTGGTTCATGCCTCCACTGAAGAAGGAAGATCGTTGCGAGGGCGTATGCGGTTTTCGATACGTCCGCGATACACCGCGCCGAGGCGCGGCCCCGGCGCGGCGGGCGGGCGCGGTCCCCCCTTTCGGGGGTGGCCGGGGGCGTCTGCCAGCGGTTATGTTCGCCGGAACCGGTGGACGACTAGCGGAGGCGACGGTGGACGTGGTCGGGCGGGCGAGGCGGCATTCGGTCGGGGATCTGCTGCACCGGACGGCGCGGCGGCATCCGGGAAAGGTCGCCGTCGTCAGCGGCGGCGCGCGTTTCACCTACGCCGAGTTCGACACCGCCGTGAACCGCGCCGCGCACGCCCTGGCGGGACGCGGCATGCGGAAAGGCGACCGGCTGGCGCTGCTCAGCCACAACTGCTGGCAATACGCCGTGACGGTGTTCGCCACCGCGAAACTCGGGGTGGTGCTCGTCCCGGTCAATTTCATGCTGAACGCCGACGAGATCGCCTACATCCTCGGGCACTCCGGGGCGTCCGGAATGGTCGCCGAGGACGCGCTCGTGCCCACCGCCGAAAAGGCGCTCGCCACCGCCGGAATTGAGGACGGAGTGCGCGGTGCGATAGGCGGCGCCCCCGCCGAGGGCTGGGAGGACGTCGACGCCTGGTGGACGTCCGGGCCGGAGACCGCGCCCGACGTCCCCGTCGAGGACGACGACCCGCTGAGGCTGATGTACACCTCGGGCACCGAATCGCGTCCCAAGGGCGTCATGCTTTCCAGCCGGTCGCTCATCTCCCAGTACGTCAGTTGCGCGATCGACGGCGGCATGACCGAGGACGACGTCGAAGCGCATTCCCTGCCGATGTACCACTGCGCGCAACTCGACTGCTTCTTCTCCGTGGACGTCTACCTCGGGGCGACCAGCGTCATCCTGCCGGGCCCCGACCCCGCCGTCCTGCTGGAGACGATCGAGCGGGAGAAGGTCACCAAGCTGTTCTGCCCGCCGACCGTCTGGATCTCCCTCCTGCGCCACCCGGACTTCGAGAAGCGCGACCTGTCCAGCCTGCGCAAGGGCTACTACGGCGCTTCGCCGATGCCCGTCGAAGTGCTCCGGGAACTGATGCGGCGGCTGCCGGACGTGCGGCTGTGGAATTTCTACGGCCAGACCGAGATGGCCCCGCTCGCGACCATTCTGCGTCCGCACGAGCAGCTCGAAAGGGCGGGCAGCGCGGGACGCGCCGCCGTCAACGTCGAGACGATGCTCGTCGACGACGACGGAAATCCGGTTCCGGCGGGCGAGGTCGGCGAGATCGTGCACCGCAGCCCGCACGCCGCGCTCGGCTACTACCGGGACGAGGAGAAGACCGCCGACGCCTTCCGCGGCGGCTGGTTCCACTCCGGCGACCTCGGCGTCATGACCGAGGACGGCTACCTCTCCGTCGTCGACCGCAAGAAGGACATGATCAAGACGGGCGGCGAGAACGTCGCCAGCCGCGAGGTCGAGGAGGCGATTTACGAGCTGGACGGCGTGGCCGAGGTCGCGGTGTTCGGCATCGGCCATCCCCGCTGGATCGAGGCGGTCACGGCGGTCGTCGTCCCGAAGCCCGGCGCGTCCCTGACCGCCGCCGACGTCCACGCCCACACCCGCGCCCGCCTCGCCGGCTACAAACGCCCGAAGTACGTCGTCTTCGCCGAAGCCCTCCCGAAGAACCCGAGCGGCAAGATCCTCAAACGCGCCCTCCGCACCCAACACGCCCACCTCTCCGAGTCTGAGCCGGAGCCCCGGGCCTAGGGGGCGTCCTGCTTCAGGTGGGGGGCGAGGGTCAGGGCCAGGTGGAGGG
The DNA here is from genome assembly GCF_001552135.1 of Actinomadura chibensis NBRC 106107. Taxonomy (GTDB): domain Bacteria; phylum Actinomycetota; class Actinomycetes; order Streptosporangiales; family Streptosporangiaceae; genus Spirillospora; species Spirillospora chibensis. Next base: position 7,421 of record NZ_BCQP01000066.1, read on the forward strand.
TCAGGCGGTCCTGGCCGTTGGTCAGGGTCAGGGACGTCAGGTCCTCTATGCGGCGCAGGCGGTGGTAGAGGGTCTGGCGGTGGATGTTCAAGGTCTGGGCCGTCTTCTGGACGTTGCCCGCCAGGTCCAGGTAGGTGCGGGCCGTTTCGGCCAGGTCCGGGTGCTGGAGGAGGCGTTCGGTGCCTTCGGTCTGGGACGCCTGGGTGAGGGCCTCGTCGCCCGCCGTGCGGAGGAGGCGGAGGGCGCCGAGGGACGTCCAGTCGCGGGTCTCGCCGGGGGCCGCCACGCGGGCGGCGACGCGGGCGCGGAGCCATGCCTCGTGGACCTGGTCGAGCGAGAGGCAGGGGGAGTAGACGCCCGCCCGGACGGTGACGTTGCGCTCCTCCAGGAGGCGCCGGGCCCGGTCGATCGGCGCGGACGACGTTGACGGGATCACGAGGACGTGGTCGCGCTGCCACACCGTCGCCAAGGCGGAGTGGGGGAGCAGCCACGGGTTGAGGGGCTCGGCGCTCGGGGTGCGCAGGACGGCGACCGTGAAGGGAGGCTCGGCCACGCCCGCGTCGGTCAGCTCGTCCGCCGCCTGGGTGCGGACGTCGAGATGGGTGGAGAGCAGGTCGGCGACCCGCCAGCCGAGGTCGTCGCGCTCGCGGGCCTGGCGGGCCATCAGCAGGCCCGCGCGCTCGCAGAGCGGCATGGCCTGGGCGGCCTGGGCGGGGGTGATGCGCTCCTGGTCGTCGAGCAGCCACAGGTAGCCGTAGGTGACGTTGTTCCAGCGGACGGGCAGGCACAGCCGTCCGAGCTGCCCGACGGAGGCGTCCGCCGGGATGCGGATGGGCCCCGTCGCGCGGGCGATGCCGTGCCGCTCGAACCGGGTGCGGACGGCGCGGGTGGCGCGGCGGTGGAGGATCGAGTCCATCCGGACGGGGTCGATCGTGTCGCCGTGGGCGGCGTAGGCGACGAGGTGGAAGTCGCGGTCCTCCAGCGTGGCGGGGGCGCGGAGGAGGTCGGCCGCGTGTTCCGCGATCTCCTGCAGGTCCATGCTCGCCCATCATACGTCTGTATGAAGAAATCGCGTCCGGAAAGTTGCGTCTGGCTATACGGGACGGTGGCCGGGCGCTCCTAACGTGCGGGGTGTTCCCCGACGTTGGAGGGTCCGATGCTCAGTCCCCTTCTGCTCGCCGCCGCGCGCAGCCGGCGGATGCGTGGCCTCGTCACGTCCATGCCCCTGACCAGGGGGGTCGTCGACCGGTTCGTCGCCGGCGAGGACCTCGGCGGCGCCCTGCGCGCGGTCGGCGAGCTGGACGCGGCCGGACTGCGCGTCACCCTCGACCACCTCGGCGAGGACACGAGGGACCGGGCCCAGGCGGCCGCCACGCGCGACGCCTACCTGGAACTGTTCACCGCCTTCGCCGACCACGGGTACGCGGCCGGCGCGGACGCGTCGGTGAAGCTGTCGGCGCTCGGCCAGGCGCTCCCCGGGGACCTCGCCCTCGACCACGCCCGCGAGATCTGCGCCGCGGCCGGACGCGTCGGCATGACCGTCACGCTCGACATGGAGGACCACACCACGGTCGACTCCACGCTGGACACCCTCGGGAAGCTCCGCGTCGACTTCCCCTGGGTCGGCGTCGCCATCCAGTCGATGCTGCGGCGGACGGAAGGCGACCTCAAGGACCTCGTCGGCGAGGGATCGCGGGTCCGGCTGGTGAAGGGCGCCTACGCCGAACCCGCCTCGGTGGCCTTCCAGAGCAAGCGCGACGTCGACCGCGCCTACGTCCGCGCCCTCCGCACGCTGATGAACGGCGACGGATACCCGATGGTCGGCAGCCACGACCCGCGGATCATCGAGATCGCGCTGTCGCTGGCCGCGGGAAGAAGCCCGTCCTCCTACGAGTTCCAGATGCTGTACGGGATCCGGACGGCCGAGCAGCGGCGCCTCGCCGAAGGCCACCAGATGCGCGTCTACGTCCCCTACGGGGCCGACTGGTACGGCTACTTCATGCGGCGGCTCGCCGAGCGTCCCGCCAACCTCGTGTTCTTCCTCCGCTCCTTCACCTCCCGCTGACCCGCCTCCCGCCCACCCGCTCATTCCGCCGACCCCACAGGAGGTTCCTTCCATGGACGCCGTGACCACCGTTCCGACGCCGGCGAACGAGCCGGTGCGCGGCTACGCCCCGGGCAGCGCCGAGCGGGCCCGGCTGGAGGCGAGGCTCGCCGAGCTGACCGCCGAGGCGCCGATCGACCTGCCCATGACCATCGGCGGCGAGCGCCGCCTCGGCGCGGGCGCCAAGGTCGCGGTGGTGCAGCCGCACAAGCACGCGTCCGTCCTCGGGACGTTCGGGACGGCCACCGAGGACGACGCCCGCGACGCCATCGACGCCGCCCTGGAGGCCGCCCCCGGCTGGCGGGCGCTGCCGTTCGACGACCGCGCCGCGATCTTCCTGCGGGCCGCGGACCTGCTCGCCGGGCCGTGGCGCGAGACGCTGCTCGCCGCGACGATGCTCGGGCAGTCCAAGACCGTCCAGCAGGCGGAGATCGACAGCCCGTGCGAGCTGGTCGACTTCTGGCGGTTCAACGTCCACTTCGCCCGGCAGGTCCTCGCCGAGCAGCCGATCAACAGCCCCGGCGTGTGGAACCGGTTCGACCACCGGCCGCTGGAGGGGTTCGTCTACGCGATCACGCCGTTCAACTTCACCGCGATCGCCGGGAACCTCCCGACCGCGCCCGCGCTGATGGGCAACGTCGTGGTGTGGAAGCCGTCCCCGACGCAGACGTACTCGGCCGTCCTGCTCATGCGCCTGCTGGAGGAGGCGGGCCTGCCGCCCGGCGTGATCAACCTCGTGACCGGGGACGGGATCGCCGTCTCGAACGTGGCGCTGGAGCACCGCGACCTCGCCGGGATCCACTTCACCGGGTCCACCGCGACGTTCCGGCACCTGTGGCGGACCGTCGGCGACAACATCGGCAAGTTCCGCGGCTACCCCCGGCTCGTCGGCGAGACGGGCGGTAAGGACTTCGTCGTCGCGCACCCGTCCGCCGACCCCGCCGTGCTCAAGACGGCCCTCGTGCGCGGCGCGTTCGAATACCAGGGGCAGAAGTGCTCGGCCGCGTCCCGCGCCTACATCCCCCGGTCGATCTGGGACGGCGGGTTCAAGGAGGCCCTCGCCGCCGAGGCCGACGGGCTCACCATGGGGGACGTCGCCGACCTGTCCAACTTCATGGGCGCCCTGATCGACGAGCGGGCCTTCGCCAAGAGCAAGGCCGCCATCGACCGCGCCAAGGAGGACCCGGACGTCGAGATCGTCGCGGGCGGAACCTACGACGACTCGGTCGGATACTTCGTCCGGCCGACCGTCCTCGCCTCGGACGACCCGGACAACGAGATCTTCCGCACCGAGTACTTCGGACCGATCCTCGGCGTCCACGTGTACGAGGACGACCGCTACGAGGAGATGCTCGCCCAGATGGAGTCGATCGCCGACTACGCCCTCACCGGCGCCGTCATCGCGAACGACCGCGAGGCCGCCGCGCACACCGCCGACGTGCTCCGCTACGCCGCCGGGAACTTCTACATCAACGACAAGCCCACCGGCGCCGTCGTCGGGCAGCAGCCGTTCGGCGGGGCACGGGCCTCCGGCACCAACGACAAGGCCGGATCCGTGTTCAACCTGCTCCGCTGGACGTCGCCGCGCTCCATCAAGGAGACGTTCGTCCCGCCGACCGACTACCGCTACCCCCACATGGGCTGACCGGCCCGGACCGCCCGTGGCCGCGACCCGCTCCCGGCCACGGGCGCTCCCGGCCACGGGCGACCGGCGCCGCGCACCCGCACCGCAGACCCCGTCCAGGCCCCCACCCTCGAAACCCGTTTGCCTAAGCACCCCCAGCCCCATACAGTTGACTCATCACCGCGGGGTGGAGCAGTTCGGTAGCTCGCTGGGCTCATAACCCAGAGGTCGCAGGTTCAAATCCTGCCCCCGCTACGGATCTGGATCCCCATGGTCGCCGCTTGCGGCTTCCTTGGGGATCCTTCGCGTTTATCGGGGGGGCGACCCCCCGGGCCCCGGCTCCTCCGCCATCCCCCGCCCGCCCGCCCCGTTCGGGGCGTTCGTGCTTTGGATGGCGTTCGTCGTTTTTGTTGGAAAGTGCGCTGTGTCTCGCCTTCGGGCTGGTGGGCTCGGTTCTTTGTGTTTTTGGGCGTGGTTTGTCCATGGAACTGTCCATGGACACGGGGTGGAACGCCGGGTTTTCGGACGGGTGGGCCTGCCATATCCGGCTTCACCGAGGTAGCCGGATTCGGTCAGGAGGTAAGTCGACTGATATCGCGGCGGCCTTTCCCCGGACGGAGATCATTTCTTATGATGTCCGTGCTCGCAGGCTTCGTCGAGGCGGCCGTCGGCGGCCTGCCGGGGCTCCGCCGGACGGCGGGATCGGCTCCTGGAACGGGGTGTGCCGTTGGGTGCGCGCTTATCGTGGGAACGGCTGTCGCGGATCGTCCCGCTCATCGTGGTCGGGGCGGTGCTCGCCACGATGGCCGGGCTCGGCGCGGGCGCGGTCGTCCGCCCGCATGATCTGGCCGGGTCGGCCCGGTACTCGCTGCTCGCCGGGTTCCTGCTCGCGATCGGGCTGTACGGGAGCACCCAGGCGATCGACCTCGGGGCGCTGAGGCGGGACGTCCGGGGCGTTCTCGTCGCCGTCACATTGGGCGTGGTCCTCAAGGCGACGGTGATCGCCGGAGTAATGCTCCTGGCGTTCCATGAGGCCCGTTTTCTGGTGCTCGGAATCGCCGTCGCGCAGATCGACCCGCTTTCGGTGGCCGCGATGCGGGCCAGCAGCCGGATGTCGGAGCGGGCGAAGGCGCTCCTTTTCGCCTGGGCCTCGTTCGACGACCCCGTGACGGTGCTCCTCGCCCTCTACTTCTCGATCCTCGCCTTCCGATGGTCGGGACGGGAAGGGACGCCGCGAACCGGTCCGTCCGGGGACGGGGCCGTCGGCTACCTCACCGACCTCGGGTGGAACGTCGTCCTTGTGGCCGGGGCGCTGCTGGTGTTCTTCGTGCTGCGGGCCATGCGGAGGCGTGCGGGCGCGCGTGCCGGAGGGGGCGGCGGCCGGGGCGTCGACCTGCTCTCCCTGGTGGCGCTGGCGGGCCTCTTCCTGATCGCGGCCGACTCGATGCTGATGCTGGCCGTGGCCGTGACCGGGCTGTTCTTCCGGGTGGGCGCGCACGCGGAGCTGATCGACCGCGCCGTGTCGGTCGCCTTCCTCGTCGCCTCCTTCGCCCTCGGCCTGCTGCTCGTGGACGGCGTCGACCTGCTCCCCGCGCTGGTGCTCGGCTGCGCGGCGTTCGGCGCGCAGGCGCTCATCTCGCTGCTCGTGGTGCCCGTGCTGAAGCACGGGCTGAGCCGCCGCGACCGCGTCCACCTGGCGCTCGGCCAGCAGAACGGGATCACCGCGATCATCCTGGCGCTGGCGCTGGAGCCCGACTTCCGGGGCACCGTCGGGATCGTCGCGCCCGCGATCGTCGTCGTGAACGTCCTGCACTACGCCTCCAACGGGGTCCTGAACCGGTTCGCCGACCGGTCGCCGAGCCCCGACGCTCCGCCCGAGGCGGACGTTGAAGATCCGTTCCTCGCCGAGGTCTTCCCCCCGGACGCGGCCGCCGCCCACCCGCGCGCGGCCGACCCGCGCGGGGGCCATCTGCGCACACCCGCACCCGGGACCGACGCCACAGCGTGAGCAGGCGGCGGGCCCTTCGCGCGGGGCGCGGGAGCCGGTCCCGGCCGCCGGAAGGGGCGGCGCGGGACCGGCGGGAGATGCGGGTCGGTCAGTCGGCGCAGACCGCGTAGACGCTGATGCCGACGTCGTTGTAGCCGATCTGGCGGCCGAGCGCGATCCAGCCGCGGCCGTCGGGGGTGGGGAACGAGCCCACGAGGATGGCGCCGTTGCCCTGCGCCTCACCGCCGCCGCCGAGGACGTGCTTGCTGCCGGGGCAGAAGACGGTCCGGCGCTGGAAGTTCGGGACGTTGCTGTTCGGCAGGGCGACGATCTCGTAGCCCGGCGGGACGTGGACGGCCGGCTTGGCGGGGGCCTGGGCGCTCTGGGCGCTGGCCACCCCGGCCGTGGCCAGGCAGGTGGCGGCGGTGGCCGTGGCCAGGGCCAGGGCGGTGGTCTTCATCGACGGCATGGCTTTCTCCTTCGTAGGGGGCCAATGAGGCCGGACACGAAAAGTATTAGGCCAATCACAGTCGGTTTCCATTCACTTCTTGTGACGAACAGATTACGGAGAGTGCCTCAATGTGATTACGGAGGGTGTTCATTTGGGGGCGGGGCTCGGGGCCTGCTGAAATGCTCAGCAAAACGGTGTGTGACCGGCCGGATACGGTCAATGGCGAAGGCGCTCTCCGCGCTGCATAGGGTTGGCTCCATGCGCAAAGTGGTGGCGGGGAGCCTGGACGTGGGCTGCGTGCTCGCGTTCGTGGCCATCGGACGGGCCTCGCACGACGAGGCGGGCAGCGTCTCCGGATTCGCCGCCACGGCCTGGCCGTTCCTCGTCGGGCTCGCCGCCGGATGGGCCGCCGGGCGCGGGTGGCGGCGGCCGGAGGGGATCGCGCCCGCCGGGGTCGCGGTGTGGGCGGCCTGCGTCGCGCTCGGGATGGTGCTGCGGGCCGTCTCGGGGCAGGGGACGGCCTTCGCGTTCGTGGTCGTGGCCACGGTCTTCCTCGGCGCGGCGCTGCTCGGCTGGCGCGCCGGCGCCCGGGTCGCGGGGGTGCGGAGCGTGTCCCGCCAGGAGTGAGCCCTTGTGGGACGTCTCCAAATGACCGACCGGTCTCTTTGCTGATGGGCGCTGTTGACGGAAACGTGGCGTCCTGATGAAGTTACCGGCGAGTCACCCAGGCGAAAGGGACACGATGGCATCTGCGCTGCGCGACTGGCTGGACAAGCCGAACACCGGACGTGGCGTGCACCTGGCGGCCGACGACGGAGGCTGGGAGTACCGCGACTACGGTGAGCTGGCGTCCGCCGCGCGCCGCACCGCCGGGGCGCTGATCGAGGCGGGCGTCCGGCCGGGGGACGTCGTGTGCCTGATCCTCCCCACCGACTACACCTGCGTCGAGACCTACTTCGCGGTGTGGGCGGCGGGGGCGACCGTCTGCCTGATCACGCCGCCGCTGTTCCAGGACGGCGACGACTACGTCGCGCATGTCGCCGCGATCCTGCGGCAGGCCGCGCCCGCGCTGGTCGCCGCGTCCAAGGACCTCGACGACTACGCCCGCCGGGCCATGGAGCAGGCGGGCATGGACGGCGAGCCGTGGCTGCCCCGCCAGGCCGACGAGGAGGCCGACGTCCAGCCCGCCGGGGAGCTGGCGCTGCTGCAGTTCACGTCCGGGTCCAGCGGCGCGCCGCGCGGCGTCATGGTCACCTGGGAGAACCTCGAGTTCAACATCGAGCTCATCGCGCGGGCGGCGGGATTCGCCGACGACGACTCCGTCGCGTCCTGGCTGCCGCTCTACCACGACATGGGGCTGATCGGCTGCTTCCTGACGCCGATCACCCGGCAGGCGACGCTCCGGCTGATGCGCCCCGACCACTTCATCCGCGACCCCGCCCGGTGGATCCGCTGTTTCGCCGAGGCCGCGCACACGGCCGCGCCGCCGTTCGCGTACGCCTACTGCGCGCGGCGCGTCAAGCCGGAGCAGCTGGAGGGCCTCGACCTGTCCGGCTGGCGGACGGTGATCGTCGGCGCGGAGCCGATCGACCCGCACGCGCTGGAGGTGTTCGCCCGGCTCGTCGAGCCGTTCGGGTTCTCCCGGACGGCGTTCAAGCCCGCCTACGGCATGGCCGAGACGACCCTGCTCGTCACCATGGACCAGGTGGCGCGGGACCCGCTCGCCGTCCGGCCCGACCCGGAGGCGCTGACCACCGGGGAGCCGGTGCGGATCCTGGAGCGGCACACGCTCGGGGCCGAGTCGCTCGGCGCGAAGGCCGGCTGGGTCGTCGGCTGCGGCACCCCGGAGAGCGAGGTGCCCGTCGCGATCGTCGACGACGCCGGACGCGAACTGGCGGAGGGGCTGCTCGGCGAGATCGTCGTCGGCGGGCCGTCGGCGTGCCCCGGCTACTACGCGGGCGCCGAGGCCAAGTCGACGCGGTTCCTCGACGGCAAGGTCTACACGGGCGACGCCGGGTTCTTCTACGAGGGGCAGCTGTTCGTCCTCGGGCGGATGGGCGACAGCATCAAGGTCCGGGGGCGGTCCGTCTACGTCGAGGACCTCGAAGCGAAGATCGCCGAGGTGAGCGGGCTCGGGAAGGGCCGCATCGTGGTCGTCGGCGTGCCGGGCGCCGGGCGCAAGGGCCTCGCGCTGTTCGCCGAGACGCAGGACGAGTCGTGGACCGGCGGCGTCCGCGAGATGCTCCGCCGCCGCGTCGGCGACGACGTGGAGCTGACGATCGTCGTCGGGACCGGGCTGATCCAGCGGACCTCCAGCGGCAAGCCCCGCCGCCGCTACATGTGGGAGCGGCTGCGCGGCGGGCACATGGAGGGGGCGCGGGTCGTCGCCCCCTGACCGGCGCGGCGGCGCGCGGCCGCCCGCCCGTCCCCGTGATCGCGCGATTGCGGAAGCGGGCGGCGGCGCGCCACGATGACGTTGACGCCGTGAAAGGTCGACGATGCCGGCTGCTGCGAGAACGCTCCTCCGCCTGGGCGCCCGCCTGGGCTCCACCGCCCAGAACGCCCTGGAGGTCGCCCGGTTCGGCGGCTTCGACACGGGCGAGGACGCCTCCCCCTGCGAGGTGGTGACCGAGCAGCGCGTGTACCGGCTGCGGCACTACTTCCCGGGCGCCGGGGACGGGCCCGCCGTGCTGCTCGTCCCGCCGCTGATGATCACGGCGGAGGTGTACGACATCGCGTCGCGGGTCAGCGCGGTGCGGGTGCTGCGCGACCGGGGCGTCGACCCGTGGGTGGTCGACTTCGGCGCGCCGGAGCGGGAGCCCGGCGGCCTGGAGCGGACGGTCTCCGACCACGTCCTCGCCGTCAGCGACGCCGTCGACCGCGTCCGGAAGGCCACCGGGCGGGACGTCCACCTCGCCGGGTACTCGCAGGGCGGGATGTTCGTCTACCAGGCCGCCGCGTACCGGCGCAGCGAGGGCGTCGAGTCGGTGGTGACGTTCGGGAGCCCGTCCGACACGAGCGTGGGGCTGCCGTTCGGGCTGCCGGGGTGGCTCGCGTCGGAGGGCGTCGAGCGGATCCCCGACTGGGTGCTCGGCGGGTTCGCCGTGCCGGGGTGGGTGACGCGGCTCGGGTTCCAGCTGCTCAGCCCGGTGAAGTCGGTGAGGTCACGCGTCGATTTCATCCTGCAGTTGCACGACCGGGAGCGGCTCGCGGCCCGCGAGCGGCAGCGGCGGTTCCTGGAGCGGGAGGGCTGGGTGTCGTGGCCGGGGCCCGCGCTGGCCGAGTTCCTGCGCCAGTTCGTCCAGCACAACCGCATGCTGACCGGCGGGTTCGTCATCGGCGACCGGCTCGTCACGCTCGCCGACATCACCTGCCCGGTGCTCACCTTCGTCGGCGAGGTGGACGAGATCGCGCCGCCGCCGATGGTCCGCGGGATCCGGCGGGCCGCGCCGCGCGCCCAGGTGTACGAGGCGTCCCTGCGCGCCGGGCACTTCGGGCTCGTCGTCGGCAGCCTCGCCATCGCCCAGACCTGGCCCGCCGTCGCCGAGTGGGCGCGGTGGCGCGCGGGCGAGGGCGGGCTGCCGGAGACCGTCGCGCCCGTCGCCGGGGACGAGGAGGCCGCCCCCGCCGACCTGCCCGGCGGCCCCGCCGGGTACGGGCTCCAGCTCGCGATGGGCGTCGGGACGAGTGCCGTCCGCTCCGCCTACCGGACGGCGTCGGGCGTCCTGCACGGCACCCGGCAGCTCTCCGGCGAGGCGGCGCGGAACCTGCCCCGGCTGGCCCGGCTGGAGCGCATCCAGTCCGACACCCGCATGTCCATGGGGCTCCTCCTCGACGAGCAGGCCCGGCGCAGGCCCGGCGAGGTGTTCTTCCTCTACCGGGGCCGCCCGTACACGCACGAGGCCGCGAAGAGCCGCGTCGACGCCGTCGTCCGTGGGCTGATCAGCGTCGGGGTGCGGCGCGGCGAGGCGGTCGGCGTGCTGATGGACACGCGGCCGACCGCGCTCGCGCTGGTCGCCGCGCTGAGCAGGCTCGGCGCGGTCGCCGTCCTGCTGCGCCCGGACGGCGACCCGGCCGCCGAGGCGCGGCTCGGCCGGGTGGCGCGGGTGATCGCCGACCCCGAGCACGCCGAGCTGGCCGCCCGGCTGGACGGCGTGGAGGCGCACCTGCTCGGCGGCGCGGGCCGGGGCGAGCGGGGCCCGCTGCCCGACATGGAGGCGATCGACCCGGACGAGGTCGAGCCGCCCGGCTGGTACCGGCCGAACCCGGGCCGGGCCGGTGATCTGGCCTTCGTCGTGTTCAGCGGGGACGGCGAGCACCTGCGCGCGCACCGCGTCACGAACCGGCGGTGGGCGCTGTCGGCGTTCGGGACGGCGTCGTCCGCCGCGCTGTCGTCGTCGGACACCGTGTACAGCGTCACGCCGCTCCAGCACCCGTCCGCGCTGCTGATGAGCCTCGGCGGCGCGGTCGCGGGCGGCGCCCGGCTCGCGCTGGCGAGCGCCCACCCCGACTCCGGGGGGAGTGGCGGGTCGTCCCCTCACAAGGAGTTCGACCCGGAGACGTTCTGGGACGAGGCCCGCCGCTACGGCGTCACCGTCGCGTCCTACACCTGGACGCTGCTCCGCGACCTCGTGAACGCGCCGCCCGACCCGGCCGAGCGGCACCACGCCGTCCGGCTGTTCATCGGCTCGGGCATGCCGCGCGGGCTGTGGCGGCGCGTCGAGGAGCGGTTCGCGCCCGCCCGCGTCCTGGAGTTCTACGCCTCCACCGAGGGCGAGTCGGTGCTCGTGAACCTGAGCGGCAAGAAGCCCGGCTCGCTCGGACGCCCGCTGCCCGGCAGCGCCGAGGTGCGCGTCGCCCGCTACGACCTGGAGTCGGGCCGCCTGGTCGAAGGCCCGGACGGGCTCGCGATCGAGTGCGAGCCCGGCGAGATCGGGATGCTGCTCGCCCGCGTCCGGCTCGCCGCCGCCGCGACCGCCCCGCGCTGTGTGCGCGGCGTGTTCGCCCCCGAGGACGCCTGGACGATCACCGGCGACCTGTTCCGCCGCGACGCCGACGGCGACTTCTGGCTGGTCGGCCGGGACGCCGAGCTGATCCGCACGGCGGACGGCATCGTCCCGCCCGGCCCGATCAGGGACGCGCTCGGCGACCTGCCCTGCGTCGACGCGGTCGCCGTCTACGGGATCCCGGTGGGCGGCGCCGAGCTGACCGCCGCCGCCGTGGTCCTGCGCGACTCCGCCGACCTCAGGCCGGTGGACCTGTCGGAGGCGCTGCTGCGGGTCGAGCCGGGGCTGCGGCCCGCGCTCGTCCGGGTCGTGGACGAGGTGCCCGTCACCGCCGGGCGCCGCCCGCTGACCGCGCCGCTGCGCGCCGAGGGCGTGCCCGCCGCCGGGGACGGCCGGGTCTACTACCGCGACAAGGCGGGCGCGTACCGGCCGCTGACCGACGCGGCGCGCCGCCGCCTCCTGAAGGCCCCGGGGGCGCGGCAGGCCCGCTGACGGGCGTACCGACCGGTGGGCGTGCTGGCGGGTTCTGGGGCGCGGGTGATAAGTATGGACTTACCGGAAGAAGACCGATCATCTGCCGCGTGCCGCCGCCCGGCCCGCCGTTCGGAGGGATCATGACGAGCGTGCTCGCGCCGCCGCCGCCGGGCAGCGGCCTGAAGGCGGTCCCCGGGGTCAAGGGCGTCCCGTACATCGGCAGCACGATCGCCGTCATGCGGGACCCGATCGGGATGGCGCGCAAGCGGTACGCCGAGCACGGGCCCGTCGCCTGGGGATGGCTGCTCGGCCAGCGGACGGTCACCGTCCACGGGCCGGAGGCGGCCGAGGTCGTCCTCGTCAACAGGGACAAGGCGTTCGCGAACGGGCCCGCGTGGAGCTACTTCATCGGCCCGTTCTTCAACCGCGGCATCATGCTCCTCGACTTCGAGGAGCACCTGCACCACCGCCGCATCATGCAGCAGGCGTTCACCCGTCCCCGGCTGCGCGCCTACCTGGACGCGATGGCGCCCGGCATCGCCAAGGGCGTCGAGGCGTGGTCGCCGGGCGAGGGCTTCAGGGTGTACCAGCACGTCAAGCGGCTCACGCTCGACCTGGCCGCCGACGTGTTCATGGGCGTCGAGCTGGGCGGCGCCGAACGGGCGAGGGTGAACGGCGCGTTCATCGACGCCGTCCGGGCGGGGACGGCCTACGTCCGCTTCCCCGTCCCCGGCCTGCGCTGGCACCGCGGCCTGCGCGCCCGCGGGGTGCTGGAGGAGTTCTTCCACCGGCACCTGCCCGCCAAGCGCCGCGACGGCGGCGACGACCTGTTCGCCGCGCTGTGCGCGGCGGAGACCGACGACGGCGAGCGGTTCACCGACGAGGACGTCGTCAACCACATGATCTTCGCGCTGATGGCGGCGCACGACACGACCACCATCACGCTGACGAGCATGGCGTACCACCTCGCCAAGTTCCCCGAATGGCAGGAGCGGCTCCGGGACGAGTCGCTCGCCCTCGGCAAGGCGGAACCCTCCTACGAGGACCTCGACGCCCTCACCGCCATGGACATGGTGATGAAGGAGTCCATGCGGATGATCGCGCCCGTCCCGGCGCTGCCGCGCAAGGTCGTCAAGGACACCTCCGTCCTCGGCTTCCACATCCCCGCCGGGACGACCGTCGTCGTCCCGATGCTGAGCAACCACCGGATGGCCGACTGGTGGCCCGACCCCGACGCGTTCGACCCCGGGCGGTTCTCCGCCGAGCGCCGCGAGGACAAGGTCCACAAGTACGCGTGGTCGCCGTTCGGCGGGGGAGCCCACAAGTGCATCGGGATGTACTTCGCGGGGATGCAGGTGAAGGCGGTCCTGCACCAGATCCTGCTGCGATACCGGTGGAGCGTCCCCGGGCGGTACGAGATGCCGCTCGACACCACGTCCCTGCCGTCGCCGAAGGACGGGCTGCCCGTGCGGCTGGCCCGGCTCGCGGCGGCCCCATGACCCCGGAGCGGACGAGCTTGGAGCGGAGCGGATGAGCAAGGTCATCGCGATCACCGGGGCGGCGCGGGGCATCGGCCTCGCCACCGCCCGCGCCCTCAAGGCGAAGGGCGCGACCGTCGTCATCGGCGACATCGACGAGGCGGCCGTCAAGGACGCGGCCGAGTCGCTCGGCGTCGCCGGGCTCGTCGTGGACGTCACGTCCCGCGAGTCGTTCACCGCCTTCCTGGACGCGGCCGAGCGGTCCGCCGGGCCGCTCGACGTCCTGGTCAACAACGCCGGGATCATGCCGATCGGCCCGGTCACGGACGAGAGCGACGCCGACGCGCGGCGGTGCGTCGACATCAACGTCCACGGCGTGATGCTCGGCACGAAGCTCGCCCTCGGCCGGATGCTGCCGCGCGGGAAGGGCCACATCATCAACATCGCGTCGCTGGCGGGCGTCACGTTCACGCCGGGCCTCGCGCTCTACAACGCCAGCAAGGCGGCGGTCGTCGCGTTCACCGAGGCGACCCGGCTGGAGGTCCAGGACCGGGGCGTGCACGTCGGCGCCGTCCTGCCGACGTTCACCAACACCGAGCTGGTCGCCGGGACGCGCAGCCCGAAGGGCCAGCGGAACTGCGAGCCCGAGGACATCGCGGCGGCGGTCGTGGAGCTGATCGGACGGCCGCGGCCGCAGGTCGTCGTCCCGAAGAAGCTCGGACGGCAGGTGAAGCTCGGCGCGCTGCTGCCCGACCGGGTCAGGCAGGCCGTCGCGCGCCGCTACGGGCTCGACAAGATCTTCCTGGAGTACGACCACGAGGCGCGTAAGGGCTACGACGCGCGCATCCGCACCCCGTAGGCTCTGGAGGTCGAACTCTGTTCTAGAACCGGAGGCGCGCATGGACGCCGTCGTTCGCACGGCCCACGGGAGCGTCCGCGGGACCACCAGGGACGGTGTCACCGCGTTCCTCGGCATCCCCTACGCGGCGCCCCCGTTCGGGGCGAACCGGTTCCGCCCGCCGCGCCCGCCCGAGCCGTGGGACGGCGTCCGCGACGCGGTCGCGTACGGGCCCACCGCGCCCAAGCCCGCCTACGCCCGCCCCTACGACCGCCTGCTCGACGACCCGTCCATCCCGGGCGACGACTGCCTCAACCTCAACGTCTGGACGCCCGACCCCGGCGCGGCGGGCCTGCCCGTGATGGTGTGGATCCACGGCGGGGCGTTCCGGAACGGGTCCGGCGCCGTCCCCGTCTACGCCGGACGGAACTTCGCCCGCGACGGCGTCGTCTGCGTGACGATCAACTACCGGCTCGGCGTGGAGGGCTTCGCGCACCTGCCGGGCGCCCCGTCCAACCGGGGGCTGCTCGACCAGATCGCCGCGCTGGAATGGGTCCGCGACAACATCGCGGCGTTCGGCGGCGACCCGGGGCGGGTCACCGTGTTCGGCGAGTCGGCGGGCGGGATGAGCGTCACCACCCTGCTCTCCCTCGACCTCGGGCTGTTCGGCCGGGCGATCGCGCAGAGCGGCGCGGGCGGCATCGCCCAGGACCCGGACGACGCGCTCCTCGTCACGCGCGAGATGGCCGCGCGGCTCGGCGTCGCGCCGACCGCCGAGGGGTTCGCCGCGCTCGACCCGGCCGCGATCATCCCGGTGCAGGCGGCGGTCGCGGCCGAGGTCGCCGCGATGCCCGACCCGGGACGCTGGGGCGCGACCACGGCGGCGGGCGCGATGTCGCTGACGCCCGTCCTGGACGGCGAGCTGCTGGCCCGCCGTCCCGAGGACGCCATCGCGGCGGGCGCCGGACGCGGCGCCGACCTGCTCACCGGCTACACGGCCGAGGAGTTCCGGCTCTTCCTGATGCCGTCCGGGATCGCCGCCGTGCTGACCGAGGACCTGGTCGGCCTCGTGACGGCGGGGATGGGCGTCCCGCCCGGGATCCCCGCCGCCTACCGGGACCGGCACCCCGGCCAGACCCCCGGCGAGCTGCTCGCGACGATCATCACCGACGCGCTGTTCCGCGTCCCCGCGCACCGCGCCGCCGCCGGGCACGCCGCGTCCGGCGGGCGGACGTGGATGTACGAGTTCGCGTGGCCGTCGCCGAGCCACGACCTCGGCGCCTGCCACGCGCTGGAACTGGGCTTCGTGTTCGACAACCTGTCCGGCGACCCGGACGGGCTGTCCGGGCCGAACCCGCCCCAGGCGCTCGCCGACCGGATGCACCGCGCCTGGGTCGCGTTCGCCGCCGACGGCGACCCCGGGTGGGCGCGGTTCGACCCGTCGTCCCGGCTGGTGAACGTCTTCGACGACCCGTCCGACGAGGTGGTCGCCGACCCGCGCGGCGACGACCGCAAGCTCTGGGACTAGCCGGGGGCTAGAGCCGCGCGACGACGTGTTCGGCGATGGCGAGCGCGGACGTCGCCGCCGGGGACGGGGCGTTCCGGACGGTCGTGACCGGCCCGACGCGGCCGAGGCGGAAGTCGTCGACGAGCGAGCCGTCCGCGTCCACCGCCTGCGCGCGGACCCCGGCGGGCGCGG
Organism: Actinomadura chibensis NBRC 106107; assembly: GCF_001552135.1. Classification (GTDB taxonomy): domain Bacteria; phylum Actinomycetota; class Actinomycetes; order Streptosporangiales; family Streptosporangiaceae; genus Spirillospora; species Spirillospora chibensis. The sequence continues at coordinate 23,082 of NZ_BCQP01000066.1, forward strand.
GGACGACGTCGGCGGCGGTCAGCTCGGGGACGAACCGGCGCGCCGCCGCGACGAACGCCCGCTTCACCGCCGAGCCGTACAGCTCCCGCGCGCCCGTCCGCCAGTGCTCGCGGGCGAGGCGCCGGAAGCCGGGCCAGCGGAGGGTCTCCCACAGGTCCGCCGGGCGGACGTCGCGCCACCGGTACCCCTCCCTGGCCAGGGCCAGGACGGCGTTGGGCCCGACGTCCACGCCGCCGTCTACGCGCCGCGTGAAGTGGACGCCAAGGAACGGGTACCGCGGGTCGGGCACCGGATAGATCAAGCCGCGGACGAGATCCGTGCGGGACGGCGCCAGCCGGTAGTACTCGCCCCGGAACGGGACGATCGCGGGCCCCGCCGAGTCGCCCGCCAGCCGCGCCACCCGGTCGGACTGCAGCCCCGCGCACACCACCAGCCGGTCGAACACCAGCTCGGCACCGGGCGAGGCGACGGCGACGCGGTCCCCGGCCCGGCCCAGCCGGACGACCTCGAAGCCGAGCCTGACCTCGCCGCCGCCGTCCGCCACGTCGCGGGCGAACGCGCGGGCCACCGCGGGGAAGTCGACGATCGCGGTGGCGGGGGAGTGCAGCGCCGCGACCCCGGCCGCGTGCGGCTCGATCTCGCGCAGTTCCCCGCCGGTCAGCCGGCGCAGGCCGGGGACGCCGTTGGCGCGGGCGCGGCGCTCGATCTCGTCCAGGGCGGCGAGTTCCGCCGCGTCGCGGGCCACGACGACCTTGCCGCACTCCTCGTAGGGCAGGTTCCGGTCTTCGCAATATTCCTTGAGGAGGCCGACGCCGCGCCTGCACAGCGTGGCCTTCAGCGAGCCGGGCGCGTAGTAGAGGCCGGCGTGGGCGACGCCGCTGTTGCGGCCCGTCTGGTGGGCGGCGACGCGGTCCTCCTTGTCGAGGACGGTGACCGTCACGTCCGGGCGCGTCTCGGTCAGCCGGCGCGCGACCGCCAGCCCGAGGATGCCCGCGCCCACCACCCCGACCCGCACGGGCGGGTCAGCTGCCGAGGCGCTTGCGCCCCTGCGCGCGGACCCGCCTGCGCTGGGACGGGTCGAGCATCAGGTACCCGACGAGCGGCGCGCCGAGCACGCCGAGGATGATCAGCGCGGTCAGCCACCAGGGGAAGATGAACAGGGTCAGCAGGCCGACGACGACGCCGCCGATCACGAACTTGGTCTGGGTCGACATCTGGTACCTCCACTGACGGGCCGCCCTTGCCATCTACAACGGCCACCGTGCGACCGCTGTTCCACGATATGTCGCGAGTCGGGCCGATGGCCACCGGGGGCGACCGGTGAAGATCCGGACGGCGGAGGTCAGATGCGCAGGGAGAGCTGGCCGCCGCCGAGCGTGCGCAGGACCTCCGCGTGCAGCTTGCCGTTCGTGCAGACGACGCTGCCGCCGTCCGGCCCCGGCGCCCCGGACAGGTCGGTGAACATGCCGCCCGCCTCCTCCACGATGACCTGCAGCGCGGCGAGGTCCCACAGCGAGACCTCCGGCTCGGCGGAGATGTCGACCGAGCCCTCCGCGACCATCATGTGGGACCAGAAGTCGCCGAACGCCCGCGTCCGCCACACCTCGCGGGTCAGGTCGAGGAAGCGGGGGAGGCGGCCCTCCTCCTCCCAGCCGCTCAGGCTGGAGAACGACAGTGAGGCGTCCGACAGGTCGGACACCGCGGAGACGTTCATCCGGGTGGCGCGGGTCAGGCTGCGGCCCGTCCAGGCGCCGCCGCCGCGCGCCGCCCACCAGCGCCGGTTCAGCGCGGGCGCGGACACGACCCCGACGACGATCTGGTCGTTCTCCATCAGCGCGATCAGCGTCGCCCACACCGGGACGCCGCGCACGAAGTTCTTCGTCGCGTCGATCGGGTCGATGATCCAGCAGCGGTTGCCGTAGCCGGTCTTGCCGAACTCCTCGCCGAGGACCGCGTCCCGTGGGCGGGCGCGCTTCAGCGTGCCGCGGATCTGCTCCTCGACGCTGCGGTCGGCGTCGCTGACCGGGGTCAGGTCCGGCTTCGTCTCGATGTCGAGATCGAGGGCGCGGAAACGCCTTGTCGTGATGTCGTCGGCCCCGTCCGCCAGCACATGCGCGAGACGAAGGTCATCGGAATAGCCCGCCACGGCGAGCACGCTACCCTGCTCACGTCCGGTCCAGACACACTTACCCGGCCGATCCGGCGTTTCGGTCGGACCTTCGGGGGCGCGCCGGGGCGTTGCGGACCGGTTCCCCGGACGTTGGTGGCAGCATGGGCGCATGCCGCACGACCTTCCCGCATGGGTGGCCGAGCTGACCGACCCGCGCCGGGCCGGGACGCTCGACGAGCTCGCCGACCGCCTCGTCCCCCTGGCCGAGCACGCCATCGACGTGTCCCGGCGGCTGCAGGCGCAGCTCAACGAGCTCAACGACCCGTTCAAGCGCGAGGCGCTCTACGGGCGCGTGGAGCGGCTCAAGGCCCGGGTCGGCGAGGCCCTGGACGAGATCACGGCGGAGATCGCCGCGTCCGGGGAGGAGCGCATCGCGCGGGTCGTGGCCGACTGGGCCGCCCTCGCCGCCCCCGGCGACCGGGGCGCCCGCGAGCGGGAGCTGCGGCGGCGGCTCGACCTCGCCGTCGTCCCGGCGCTGTCGGAGCGGCAGCGCGACGTCGCCGAGCGGGTCGCCGAGCGCACCTCCACCGCGCTGGAGGAGGCGACGCGGCTGCTGCTGAACCGGGTCGAGGAGCTCGCCCGCGCGGTCACCGACCTCGTCCACGACGTGCTGCCGCTGGCCCGCGAGGGGCTGGCGCTCGCGAGCCGGATCTCCACGCTGTCCGGCAGCGCGCGGAAGGCGGGCCGCGGGCCGATCCCGGCCGAGCTGGCGGACGCGGGCGAGGCCACGTCCCGGGCGTTCGACGAGGCCGTCGCCCGGCTCGAACTGGAGTGGGCGGCGCTCGGGGCGCGGTCGGCGACCGTCCGGGCGGCGCTGCGCGGCGCGGAGGAGAGCGCGTTCAGCAGCGTCACCGAGGAGATGACCCGCTGCGTGGAGGAGCTCGCGCCGGGGCACGTCAGGGCGCTCAACGAGGCCGAGGCCAGGGCGCGCAGCCTGTTCGAGGAGCCCACCAAGGGCTAGACGGCCTGGGGGAAGCGGAACAGTCTCTCCGGGTCGTAGGCGGCCTTGACCCTCCGGAGCCGGTCGAGGTTCGGGCCGTAGTAGGCGCGGGCCCAGTCCTTGAGGTCGGGGTCGATGTAGTTCACGTAGGCGGCGCCGCCCAGGTAGGGCTCCATGGCGGCGTGTGTGGCGCGGAGCCAGGCGGCGTCCGGCGCGAGGTACTGGACGACGAACAGCCCCTTGCGGTGCGGGAACGCGGTGTCGCCCGGCCCGACGCGGGATATCGCGCCGCCCATGGCGTCCATCAACAGCGACCGGTCCCGGACGTCGTTGCCCTGGACGAACCGGTCGAGGAGCGCGCTCACGGCGTCGTCGGGCAGGGGCTTGTAGGCGATGTGCGACTTCCCGGCGTAGTCGGTGCGGGGGAAGGCCCCGGCGGGGCTCTGCCCGGGGAGCGTCCCCTGCTGGTGGCACTGCTCGACGGACTGGCCGGAGCATCCGCCGAGGAACTTCATCGCGTCCAGGTAGGGACGGCTCCGGGAGTTGGACGACACCGGCTCGGCCCCGGCCGCCGCCGTGAGCCGGGCGATGTGGCCGTCCGCGTCGGCGAGCGCGACGCCCGCGACCTCGACGCTCGGCGTGGCCTGGCCGGGCTCGGTGTCGAGGTGGAGGGTCGTCCACACGTCGTCGGGCGCGGACGGGGCCCAGCGCTGCCAGCCGCGGATCACCTCGGCGGCCCGCGCCCAGGGCCAGCGCAGGCTGAACGGCGTGACGCCGCCCGCCTCGTGCGTGCGGAACGTGAACGACACCGCGACGCCGAAGTTGCCGCCGCCCCCGCCCCGGCACGCCCAGAACAGGTCGGGGTTCCGCTTCGCGTCGCAGGTCAGGACGCGCCCGTCCGCGGTGACGACCTGGACCGACTCCAGCACGTCGCAGGACAGCCCGTACGCGCGGGACGTCACGCCGAGCCCGCCGCCGAGCGTCAGCCCCGCCACGCCGACCGTGGGGCAGGTGCCCGCCGGGACGCCCGTCCCGTCGGCGGCGAGCGCCGCGTACAGGTCGATCAGCCGTGCGCCCGCGCCGACGACCGCGTGGCCGCCGTCGCGCCGGACCGCGTCCATCGGGGACACGTCGACGACCAGGCCCGTCCCCGTCGACCAGCCCGCGTAGCTGTGCCCGCCGCAGCGGACCGCGAGCGGCATGCGCCGCAGCGTCGCGAACGCGACGCACTCGGACACGTCCTCCGGCGTCTCGCAGTACGCGATCCCGGCGGGCCGCACGCGGTCGTAGCGCGGGATGTAGAGCCGCCGCGCCCGGGCGTACGCCGCGTCGGACGGGCGGACGAGCCTGCCGTCCAGGCCGCGTTCCAGCGCCGCCCAGTCGGCGGGACCGGTCGGACGCGGCCGGGCCGGGGCCGGGCGGCCCGCGTTCCCGGACGCCTTCCCGCCGGAGCACCCGGCGGAGGCCGCCGCCGCCATGGCGCCGAGCATGGTCGCCTTCAGCACGGAACGCCGGTCCATGCGCGCCTTCCTTGGGAGCCAGGAGGTCAGGACGTGCTCTGCAACGTGTTGAGGAACGTCTCGAAGTAGGGGACGCCCTGGTCCCAGTGGTCCCGGTCGCCGGCCATGAGGGCCTGGTACAGGGCGCCGTCGAACCGGAACACCCGCACCCGGCAGCGGGCCGGGATCCCGTTCTGGGTGAACGAGAACTGCACCTCGGCCGCCTTGTCGCCCCTGTAGGGCACGTTCCGGTCGAAGCTCTCCTGCTTGAAGTCGGGGTAGTCCGAGCTGGACTTCATCTTCCCGACCGCGTCGGACAGGCCGTCGCCCGGATCGCCGAAGGCCGCGACGCGCTGGATGGCGATCCCGCGCTTCAGGCCCTGGGCCGGGTCGGTGAAGGTCGAGCTGTCCCCTTCGGACTCGGTCTTCCACCCGCGCGGGACGGCCGCGGTGAACGCCGACCCGCGGAACAGCGTGTACCCGGCGGGGACGGCGGCGCCCGTGGACGACGCCGACACGGGCGGCGAGGAGCGCGTGTGACCCGCCCGGTCGCGGTCGTCGCCGTTCCGCGTGAACACGAGGACCGCGACGACGGCCGCGACCAGCGCGACCGCGAAGATCCCGGCCGGGACGAGCAGCGGCCACGGCGCCCGCCGCGCCGGACCGGCGGGCGGGAGGGGCGGCGGGCCGGTCGGGCTCGGGGGCAGGGTCGGCGACGGCGGCAGCGTCACGTTGTGCGGCGGGACGGGCGGCTGGACGGGCGGCGGGAACCGGGGAGCGGCCACCGCGCCCCGCGCAACCTGGTGGAGCAGCCGTCCGGCCTCGTCGGGGCTCAGCCGCTCGGCGGGGTCCTTGCGCAGCAGCCCGTGCAGGACGGGCGTGAGCGGCCCGGCGAGCCGCACCGGGTCCGGGTCGTCGGACAGGACGGCGGCCATCACGCCCCACACGTCCGGCCGCCGGTACGGGGGGCGTCCCTCCACGGCGGCGTAGAGCGTCGCGCCCAGCGACCACAGGTCCGACGCCGGGGTGGCCTTCTGGTGGCGCGCCTGCTCGGGGGCCAGGTAGGCGGGCGACCCGACGACGGCCCCCGCCTGGGTGAGGGTCTCGTCGCCCGCCACGGTCGCGATGCCGAAGTCGGTGAGGATGGCCCGCCCCGCCGGAAGGAGCACGTTGCCGGGCTTGACGTCGCGGTGGACGACCCCGGCCCCGTGCGCGGCGCGCAGCGCGTCGAGCAGGTCGAGGCCGATCGAGGCGACCCGCCCCGGCGGCAGCGGGCCCTCCCGCGCGATGACCTTGTCGAGCCCCTCGGCCCGGACGAGCTGCATCACGATCCAGGGGCGGCCGTCCTCCTCGACGACGTCGTGCACCGTCACGATGCCCGGATGGTCGAGCCGCGCCGCCGACCGCGCCTCCCGGAACGTCCGCGCGTAGGTGCGTTCGACCTGCGCCTCGTCCAGGCCGGGCGGCAGCGACACCTCCTTGATCGCCACCTCCCGGTCGAGCGTGCGGTCGCGGGCCCGCCAGACGGCGCCCATCCCGCCGCGCCCGAGCACCTCCACGAGCTCGTAGCGCGCTGCGATCGTCTGCGGCATACACGCGACCATACCGACCCGAGCCGGGCACGGTCCCGGAGTGTCGGACGGTTACTCGGCTTCGCCCTCGCGGCTCGCCAGCAGGCGGCGGAGCGAGTCGAGGCGGGCCTGGCTCGCGTGGCCTTCGGCGACCCAGCCGTCCAGTCCGCAGCTCTGCCCTGCCTCGCCGGGGGGGCGACCCCCCAGACCCCCCGGCTCCTTCGGGAGATGGTCGCAGAGCGGCGGGCAGCGTTCGGCCGCGCCCCGCGCCAGGTCGTCGAACGCGTTGATCACGTTCTCCGGCTCGACGTGCGCGAGCCCGAAGCTCCGCACGCCCGGCGTGTCGATGATCCAGCCGTCGCCGCCGGGCAGCTCCAGCGCGATCGCCGACGACGAGGTGTGCCGCCCCCGCCCGGTGACCGCGTTGACGTGGCTGACGGCGCGCTCGGCGTCCGGGACGAGCGCGTTCACCAGCGTCGACTTGCCGACGCCCGAGTGCCCGACGAGGACGCTCGTCCGCCCGGCGAGGTGGGCGCGCAGCGCGTCGAGGTCGCCGCCGCGCCGCGTCACCACGTACGGGACGCCGAGCGGCGCGTACTCCGCGATCAGGGCCTCCGGGCCCGCGAGGTCGGCCTTGGTGAGGCAGAGCAGCGGCTCCATGCCCGCGTCGTAGGCGGCGACGAGCTGCCGGTCGATCATCCGGGGGCGCGGCTCGGGGTCGGCCAGCGCGGTCACGATCGCGAGCTGGTCGGCGTTCGCGACGACGATCCGCTCGAACGGGTCGGTGTCGTCGGCGGTGCGGCGCAGCGACGACGTCCGCGGCTCGACCCGGACGATGCGGGCGAGCGTGTCGGGGGCGCCGGACACGTCCCCGACGAGCGCGACCCGGTCCCCGACGACGACGCCCTTGCGGCCGAGCTCGCGGGCGCGCATGGCGGTGACGCCGCGCTCGTCGGCCGTGCCCGGGTCGGCGAGGCAGCGGTAGCGGCCCCGGTCGACGGCGGTCACGAAGCCGGGGGAGGCGTCGTCGTGCGCCGGACGGCGGCGGGTGCGCGGCCGCGACCCCCGCCGCCCGGGTCGCACCCGGACGTCGTCCTCGTCGTAGTCCTTCGTTCGTCGTGCCAGAGGTCCGTCCCCTGCTCTCAGGCGGGCGCCGCCAAGGACGCCCACAGCTCGGTGAAGTTCGGAAGAGTCTTGCCCACGGTGCCCGGGTTCTCCACATCGATGCCGGGAACGGCCAGTCCGAGGACGGCCGCCGCCATCACCAGCCGGTGGTCGTCGTAGGTGTGGAACACCCCGCCGTGCAGCGGGCGGGGGCGGATCTCCAGGCCGTCCGGCAGCTCGACGGCGTCGCCGCCGAGCCCGTTGAGCTCGGCGACGAGGGCCGCGAGCCGGTCGGTCTCGTGGCCGCGCAGGTGCGCGACGCCCGTCAGCCGGGACGGCGACCCGGCGAGCGCCGCGAGCGCGGCGAGCACCGGGGTCAGCTCCCCGACCTCGTGCAGGTCGGCGTCCAGGCCGCGGAACTCGCCGGTGCCCCGGACGGTCAGCCCGTCCGGGCCGAGGGAGACGTCCGCGCCCATCTCGGCGAGCAGGCCGCGCAGCGCGTCGCCCGGCTGCGTCGTGTCGGGCGGCCAGCCCGGCACCGTGACGCGCCCGCCCGCGATCAGCGCCGCGCCGAGGAACGGCGCCGCGTTCGACAGGTCGGGCTCGATCACCCGGTCGCCGCCGCGCAGCGGGCCCGGCGCGACGCGCCAGACGTTCTCCTCGGTCTCGACGGCGGCGCCCGCGTCCCGCAGCATCCGGACCGTCATCTCCAGGTGCGGCGCGGACGGCACCGGCGGCCCCTCGTGCCTCACCTCCACGCCCTTCTCGAAGCGCGGCGCGGCGAGCAGCAGCCCCGACACGAGCTGCGACGACCCCGAGGCGTCGATCACGACCTCGCCGCCGTTCACCGCGCCCGTCCCGCGCACGGTGAACGGGAGCGCGCCACGCCCGCCGTCGTCGACCGCCGCGCCGAGCGTCCGCAGCGCCGTGATGATCGGCCCCATCGGACGCTCCCGCGCGCGCGGGTCGCCGTCGACCGCCACCTCGCCGGACGCCAGCGCGGCGACCGGCGGGACGAAGCGCATGACCGTCCCGGCGAGGCCCGCGTCGATCCGGGCCGGGCCGCGCAGCTCACCTGGCACCACCCGCCAGTCGGCCCCGTCGTCGGTGACGCCGGTGCCGAGCGCGCGGAGGGCGTCGGCCATCAGGACGGTGTCGCGGCTGCGCAGCGGCCGCACGATCCGGGACGGCTCCGCGGCGAGCGCGGCGAGGATCAGCGCCCGGTTCGTCATCGACTTCGATCCGGGGATCGGCACGGCGGCGTCCACCGGGGTGCGGGCGACCGGGGCCGACCAATGCGGAGAGGGCATGCCCCAAGGTTATCGGGCCCCGCGGGATTCAGACCGGGATGGTGAGGAGCGTGCCACCGGTGTCGATCCGCACCTCGAAGTGGCTGATCTGCTGGCGGCTGAGGCCCGTCCCGCCCTGCATGACGAGCGGCTTCGGCTGCTCGGGCACCCCGTACCCCTCGTTCGGAACGCGCCACCCGGCCACCACGCTCCGCGTCCCGTCCTTCGCGACGGCTTCGAGCTGGCACCGCAGCGGCCCGCGGATGCCGCCGAGCTGGAGGCTGACCTGCGTGCCCCAGCCCTTGTCGACGAGGCCGACCGTGCCGGTCGCGCCCGTCGTCGGGTTCTTGCCGGTGAACCTCTGGCCGGTGATCGCCTGGGTCGGGGCCGGGTTCGGCGAGGTCCCGCCGTTGTCCAGCGCCGTCCCGACGCCGATGCCCGCCGCCAGCGCCACCGCGGCGGCGGCCGTGCCGAGCGCGGTCGCGACGCGCCGGGCCCGCCGGTCGGCCCGCCGCCTGCGCCGCATCATGTCGATCACCGGCGCGGGAGCGGACGCGCCCGGCCCCTCGGCGGGGGACTGGGCGGGGGAGGGCGCGGGCTCCGGCTCGGCGGTCGCGCCGAAGGCGGTGAGGATCCCGGCGGTGCCCGACATCTCGTCCAGCTCGGCCCGGCACACCGCGCAGCCGCGCAGGTGCTCCTCGAAGGCCAGCCGGTCGCCGTCGTCGAGGAGGCCCAGCGCGTACGCGCCGACGTCGGTGTGCTCGACCCGCGAACTCATGAGGTCACCCCCCTCTCCTCCAGCGCGACGCGCAACGCGCGCAACGCGTAGTAGACACGGGACTTGACCGTCCCCACCGGGATGCCGAGGTGCTCGGCCGCCTGGTTCACGGTGCGGTCGCGGAGCACCGTCTCCGTCAGCGCCTCCCGGTGCGCCGGGGAGAGCGACTCCAGCGCCTCGGTCACCACGACCTTGCGCAGCAGCGCGTCCAACTCGTCCGCCATCGGCAGGTTCTCCAGAGGGCCGTCGCCGACCTCCGGCGGCCGGACCTCGCGCTGCCGCCGGTTGTCGATCACGATACGCCGGGAGACCGTGGCCAGCCACGGCATCAGCGAGGACGTGCGGTCGTCGAGCCGGTCCGCGTTGCGCCATGCCCGGATCATGGTCTCCTGCACCACGTCCTCGGCCCACGGGCGGTCGCCGCCGGTCAGCCGGAGCACGAACGCGAGGAGCGGCCGATGGTACTCGCGGTACAGCTCGGCGGCGATCTCCTCGTCCCGGACGGCCGAAGCGGGACGCGCGGTGCCGGGGCGGCGGAGCAGGCTCCGCAACCCGCCGGTCTGGCGACCGGTCGATCCGGGAACTGCCATGGCCGGGGCGTCTCCGTCGGGGGTGGGTGGCGAACGGTCACCTGGAAGTACGGAGCCGCGCGGCCTGGCGGTTCAACCGATTTAGGACTCCTTTAAGGTTCTCTTCGGATTCCCGCCCCGCGCGCCGCGCCGCCCGGCGGGGTCAGTGCTTCACGGCCTGCTTGATCCGGCCCGCCTGGACGGCCGTCCCCGCCTTCACGGTGCGGCTCGCCTTCACCGCCTTCGCGGCCTGCGCCGCCGTCCCGGCCTTGACGGTCCGCCCGGCGCGCGCCGCGCGGCCCGGCTTCGCCGCCCGGCCGATCCGGAGCGCGCTCCCCGCGCCCTTCAGCGCGCCGCCCGCCGCGCCGCCCGCCGCGAGGCCGCCCGCCTTCCCGGCCTTGAGCATGCCGCTCGCCCTGCCGCTGGTCTTCGCGCCCTTGCGCCGCGCCTCGGCGCGGGCCGTGCGCACCTGCCGGGACGCCTCGCGGCGCGCGTCCCGCAGCGTGAGCGCTGCCTCTTTGCGCAGCGCCTTCGCCTCCGCGCTGCTCCTGACCTTCTGCTCCCGCAGCTGGCGCCGCAGCTCCGCCCGGCGCGGCACGCGGCCGGACTCCGACACCGCGAGGAGCAGCGCCCCGAACAGCCCGGCGTTCTTCAGCAGGTGGGACCGCTCGTCGGCACGGCGGTCGGGGTCGTCCTCGGTCCAGTAGCGGTGCTCGGTCGCGAGCGCGGGGACGAGCTGCGCGGCCAGCAGCAGCGTGGTCAGCCGCTGGAACCGCCCGGTCAGCAGGAGCGCGCCGGTGCCGAGGCTCACGGCGCCCTGGATGCGGACGAGCGTCTCGGGGTCCTTCGGCAGCCGGTCGAAGCGGTCCGCGACCGGCTTGACCATGGGGCCGACCCGCTCGGCGCGCGCTCGGGGATCCCGGACGGCGTCCAGGCCGGTCACGATGAAAGGGGCCGCCACCAGGGGGCGGGCCAGAGTGGTGAAGGGTCGCATGACCCGCTACATGCCCAGCGGACCGTCGCTCAAGCGCGGCAGGATGGGAGCCATGTGCGGACGATACGCCACCACCCGCGCGCGTCAGGAGCTGCTGGACGAGTTCCAGGTGCAGCTCGACGCCGCCGACGGGGACATCCGGCCCGACTACAACGTCGCCCCGACCAAGCAGGTCCCGGTCGTGCTCGACCGGCGCCCGAAGGACGCGCCCGAGGAGGAGGCCGCGGTCCGGCAGCTCCGGACGGTGCGCTGGGGGCTCGTCCCGTCCTGGGCGAAGGACCTGTCGATCGGCTCCCGCATGATCAACGCGCGGGTCGAGACGGTGCACGAGAAGCCGTCGTACCGGCGCGCGTTCGCGCGCCGGCGCTGCCTGCTGCCCGCCGACGGCTACTTCGAGTGGTACGTCCTGGAGGGCCGGGACGACGCGCCCGGCCCGGCGGACGGCGAGAAGAAGGCCAAGAAGCGCAAGCCGCAGAAGCAGCCGTTCTTCATCCGCCCGAAGGACGGCGCCGTCATGGCCATGGCCGGGCTCTACGAGCTGTGGAAGTCGCCCGAGGACGAATGGGTCTGGACGTGCACGGTGATCACCACCGACGCGCCCGACGACCTCGGCCGCATCCACGACCGGATGCCGATGGTCGTCGAGCCCGACCGCTGGGACGCCTGGCTCGACCCGGAGCTGACCGACACCGAGACGGTGCGCGGCCTCCTCGTCCCCGCCATGGCCGGGACAATGGACGCCTATCCGGTGTCCAAGGCGGTCAACAGCGTGAAAAACAACGGGCCCGAACTCATCGCGCCCGTGGAGTCCGGCGACGGCTCGGACGGCCATTCCGACGGCCTGTTCTGACCGTCCCCGGAATCGCCGCCCGCGCGACCCCGAGCCGCATCGCCGGCACCGCCGTGAGCCGCTCTCGACCGAGGGCGGCGCGCAATGTGTTGGATCGTTCCAGCGCCATTCTCCATGTCCATCGCCGCGCGCCGGGAACCGCCTGTCAGCGCGGGCGGACGGCGCTCGCCAGCAGGTGAATGCCGAGCGACTCGTCCGGGTCGGGCGCGTTCAGCTCGGTCCGCACGAGCCGCGCCAGCGCGCGCGGCGACTCGGCGAGCACGTGCTCGACCGTCGACGGCGAGAGGACCGTCCGGGGCCTGACCCACTCGACCTCCAGCCCGGCGTCCGCGAGCAGCTCGCGGAGCTGGTGGGCGGAGAAGGAGCGGGTGATCGTCCCGTCCGGCCAGGGGACGAGGACGACCTCCGCGCTCGGCACGTCCGACAGGTGCGCCCAGTAGTTGCGCTCCGCGAGCAATGCCATCCCGAGGGTGAGCGAGTCGACGCAGAGCAGGACGCGCCCGCCGGGGCGCAGCACCCGCGCGATCTCCGCGACCGTGGCCTCGGTCGCGAGGTGGCGGGACAGCACCCGGTTCTCGGCGACCACCGCGTCCACGGCGCCGTCGGCGAGGAAGCCGAGCGCGCCGCTGTCCCCGACCACCGGGACCACGGTCCCCTTCGGCGCCTTCCGCGCCGGACGGCCCGGATCCCCGGCCGTCCCGAGGTCGCGGCCGGGGTCGCGCACTTCGAGGACGCTGTGCCCCGCCTCGGCGGCCCGCGCCGCGCACCGCCCGCCGGAGACGTCCAGCACCAGGGACGGTCTTCGCGGCAGCCAACGCGTCAGCTGGGCGGCCGCGACGGCCCAGTAGAACGTCCAGTAGCGCGCCAGGGAGTCCCCGGAGACGTCGCGCAGGCTGGCGATGGTGGGCTCGGAAGGTCGCGCCGGCACCGGTAGCAACGCTTTGCTCCTGTTCTCGCCATATATGTCAGTTCTTTCCCCGTTAAGGTGCGGGCATCACCCTGCGTGTAGGACGGGGTGGAATCATCCGGTTCCGTCCGTCGGCCGGGGCGGCACGCGGGCGCGGACGGGGAATCCGCGGCGGCGTCACGGTGTTGCACCGTCTCACAACCCCTGTTCGACGGAGGTGCGCACCGATGACCACGGCCGTGGCCGACCAGGAGCGGTTCGCCGGGCGAGCGCCGCGCGGCGCCCCGCCGGCACCCGCGCGCGTGGGAAGGCCCCGCGGACCGATACCCTCTGTGGGATACGACGCCGGCGGCTCGCCGAGGACTTCGCCGAAGACCGCGGGCGCCACAGCCGAGGGGGTGGGTCAGGTACAGGGCACCACGGAGACCGTGGAGCAGCGCCAGGAGCGGTTCCAGCGCGACGTGCTCCCGTTCTTGGACCAGCTTTATTCGGCCGCGCTGAGGATGACGCGCAACCCGGCCGACGCCGAGGACCTCGTCCAGGAGACCTTCGCCAAGGCGTTCGCGTCCTTCCACCAGTTCAAGGAGGGCACGAACCTCAAGGCGTGGCTCTACCGGATCCTGACCAACACGTTCATCAACTCCTACCGCAAGAAGCAGCGCCAGCCGCAGCAGGCCGCCACCGACGACATCGAGGACTGGCAGATCGCCCGCGCCGAGTCGCACACCTCCAGCGGGCTGAAGTCCGCCGAGGCCGAGGCGCTGGAGCACCTGCCCGACTCCGACGTCAAGCGGGCCCTGCAGGAGCTGCCGGAGGAGTTCCGCATCGCCGTCTATCTCGCTGACGTCGAGGGCTTCGCCTACAAGGAGATCGCGGAGATCATGGGCACGCCCATCGGCACCGTGATGTCCCGGCTGCACCGCGGCCGGCGGCAGCTGCGAGGCATGTTGGAGGACTACGCCGAGGAACGCGGGCTTACCCGTGCGAAAGGGTGAGTGAAGCCATGAGCTGTGGCAATCACCACGAGACCCCCTGTGACGAGGTGCTGGCGCGGGTCTACACCTATCTCGACGGCGAGCTCGACCAGGGCGGCTGCGGCGAGGTGCGCCAGCACCTGGACGAGTGCGGCCCCTGCCTGCGCGAGTACGGCCTCGAAGAGGCGGTCAAGAAGCTCGTGAACAAGTCGTGCGCCTGCGAGCAGGCGCCGACCGACCTGCGCGCCAAGGTGCTCGGCCGCATCGAGGAGATCTGCGGCGAGATCAAGGCGTCCGGCGGCGCCGAAAAGTCCGGAAGCGTCTGAGCGCCGGTATCGTTCTGCGGGTGCTCGCACTCGTCACCGGCGCGGCCGGGTTCATCGGTTCCCATCTCGTCGACCGGCTGCTCGCGGACGGCCACGAGGTCATCGGGGTCGATGACCTGTCGTCCGGCGCGAACGTCCAGGTCTTCTCGGGGGGTGCGGGGAGCCGTCCCCCCGCGGGGACCCTGCCGGGCGTGGAGCTCTGGGAGATGGACGTCGCCGACCCCTCGCTCGTCGAGAAGGCCGCGGTCCGGCGGCCCGAGGTGATCTGCCATCTGGCCGCCCAGGTCAGTGTCCGGGCGAGCGTGGCCGACCCGCTGCGCGACGCCCGGACGAACGTGGTCGGCACGGCGAACGTCCTGGAGGCGGCCCGCGCGGCGGGCGCCCGCAAGGTCGTGTTCACCTCGAGCTGCGCGGTGTACGGGGTGCCGGACGCGCTGCCCGTCCCGCCGGACGCGGAGCTGCGGCCCGCGTCCCCGTACGCGGCGTCGAAGGTCTCCGGCGAGGTGTACGCGGAGATGTACCGGACCCTGCACCACGTCGACTTCACGACGCTGACGCTGGCGAACGTGTACGGGCCGCGGCAGACGCCGGAGGGCGAGGCGGGCGTCATCTCGATCTTCACGGACGCGCTGCTGGCCGGGCGTCCCACCCGGGTGTACGGCGACGGCACGCAGACCCGCGACTACGTGTACGTGCTGGACGTGGTCGACGCGTTCGCCCGCGCGGCGGGGGAGCGCGGCGGCGGGCTGCGGCTGAACGTGGGCACCGGCGCCCAGACCACCGACCGCGATCTGCACTCCCTCGTCGCCGCGGCGGCGGGCGCGCCGGACGACCCGGAGTTCGCGCCGCCCCGGCTCGGCGACCTGCCCGCGATGGCCGTCGACCCGGCGGCGACCCGCGACGCGCTCGGCTGGGAGCCGCGGGTCGCGCTCCCGGACGGCCTCGCCGCGACCGTCGCCTGGGCCCGCGAGCGCGCCGCCCCGACCGCCCCCGAATGACGCGACGTCGGCGTTTTGCCGCCCATTTCTGGCGGCCCCGCGCGCCCCATTCGCAATGCACGTGCATTCAGCTGTGCATTCAGTCGTGCATTCTGTCGTGCAGCCGTTAGCATGGCCACGTTAAGTGCATTCAGGCGGGACAATTGATCACCTAAGGTGACGATTGGTTCACGCTTTGCTCACGTTTTCCCGCATGCCTGTGTGACCTCGGCACCGCGCGTTAGGCTTGTGCCGAAATCAGCGACGGGAGCACGTGCGCCAGCGCGAATTCGGGGTATGTGCTCGCCCGGGCGGGCCCGGTACCCGACGGCCGGCCCGAGGCCGGACGGATCGGAATCGCGGGGGGAGGCAGGAGAGCCATGCGCAAGCGCGTGACGCCGGCGGGAGACCGCCGGCACGCCTCGGCGGCGTCGCTGATGATGCCCGAGGGCGTGTCCTGGGTCTAGGTGCCGGCAGGCACGCGGAGCCCGGCGGCGGCCCGCCATTCGTCACTCCCGAGGGGCGACAATGCGTGGACTACCTCTCGCTGCCTGGGCGTACGTCTGTGGTGTGGTCGCGCTCGCGGCCGCCCTCATCGCGACGTCGTCCTTCGCCGAAATCGACTGGTTCGTGCTGGCCGTGCTGGCGGTGCTGTTCCTCGTCTGCGACTCCGCGCCCGCGCGGCTGAACCTCGCGCGGGCGAGGGTGTCGATGAGCTTCGCCGCGAGCCTCGCGTCGGTGGTGCTGCTCGGCCCGGCGGGCGCGGCCCTGCTCGGGTTCTGCGCCGTCGTCACCGGGCAGCGGTTCTTCGCCCCGGTCAAGCGGCTGTTCAACGGCGCGCAGCTCGCGCTCAGCGGCTTCGTCGCCGGGACGGTCTTCGACCTGCTCGGCGGTGACGGCTTCGACGCCGAGCAGCCCCGCTGGGTGGAGGGCGTGATCGGCCCGTTCCTCGGCGCGCTCGTCAC
Organism: Actinomadura chibensis NBRC 106107; assembly: GCF_001552135.1. GTDB lineage: Bacteria > Actinomycetota > Actinomycetes > Streptosporangiales > Streptosporangiaceae > Spirillospora > Spirillospora chibensis. The sequence continues at coordinate 38,995 of NZ_BCQP01000066.1, forward strand.
GTTCGTCGTGGTCAACCTGACGCTGATGGCCGGGGTCCTGCTGCTCAGCAGGCAGGCCGCGCCGCGCGAGCTGCTGCACGAGTCCGGGCAGCTCGCGTTCGGCTGCCTCGGCTACGGCATGGTCGGGCTGCTGATCGCCGGGCTGTGGCCGGGCGTCGGGCCGTTCGCGGCGGTGCTCGTCCTGCTGCCGCTGTTCATCGCGCGCTGGGCGATGGACCAGGCGTACGCGCAGCAGCAGGCGCACGCCGCCACGCTCGCCGCGCTGTGCCAGGCCGTCGAGACCAAGGACTACTACACCCGCGGCCACTCCGAGCGCGTCTCGCGCGGCTCGGTGATGATCGCGCAGGAGATCGGGATGCGCGCCGACCGGGTCGAGGCGATCCGCTACGCCGGGATGCTCCACGACGTCGGCAAGCTCGGCGTCCCGACCAAGGTGCTGCAGAAGAACGGGCCGATGACGGAGGAGGAGTTCGCCGCCATCCAGCTGCACCCGATGCGCGGGCTGGAGATCGTCCGCGAGATCGGGTTCCTGGACGAGGCGCTCGCCGGGATCATGCACCACCACGAGAAGATGGACGGCCGCGGCTACCCCATGGGCCTCGCGGGCGACGAGATCCCCGAGTTCGCCCGGGTGATCGCCGTCGCGGACGCGTTCGACTCGATGACCTCCACCCGGTCCTACCGGCCCGCCCGCAGCGTCGACGAGGCGGTGGCGGAGCTGCGCCGCTGCATGGGCGACCACTTCGACCCGGTGATGGTCGAGGCGTTCCTGCGGGCGCTGGAGCGCGACCCGTGGGTGCCGCCCGACCCGGTCGTCCTGCCGGACGACGACGTCGTCGAGACCACCCAGCAGGACCACGACGACCCGAGCGCGCCCCTGCGCGTCGCGGGCGACCCGGCGGGCGACCGGGCTGGTGACCGGGCGGGCGGGCCCGCCGGTGACGGGGTGCGCCCCGGCGACGGGGCACGGCGGTGACCGGGCGCCATGGCGACTGACACCGCGGGTGAGCGGCGCGCCCGGGAGCGCGCCGCGTGGCAGACGATCGACTCCGGCCAGCTCCTGCTGATCGCGACCGCCGGGCTGTTCGTGATCGTGGCGATCGCGCAGGTCGCGGCGGCCGGGCTGCGGCAGCCCAACGTCGCGATCATCTTCGGCGTGCTGGTCGCGCTCGGCGAGCTGTTCCGCATGGTGATGCCCGGCAACCGGGAGGTCGCGCCGATCGCGACGGCGGGCGCGATGGGCTACGCGCTGCTCGTCGGCATCGGCCCGGAGGGCGCCCCGCCGGACGCGCCGCTCGGCGTCGTCCCGGCCGACCACTCGGCGCTGCAGGTCGTCGCGGTCACCGCGGTCGGCATGCTGGTCGGCTCGCTGCCGCACGTCGCGGTCGGCCGGATGCCGCGCCCGGACGCGATGGCCCGCCGCCTGTTCAACGTCGCGGTCGTCGCGCTGTGCTTCCGCCCCGTGCTGTCGCTCGACCTGCCCTGGCAGGCGGTGCTCGCGGTGATGGGGCTCGTCGTGGTCGGGTCCTGCTTCACCGACGTGCTGATCGCGGCGATGATCCGGGCGGAGGCCGTCCGGGCCAGGTTCGGCATCGCGCTGCGGGACGAGATCGACGCCAAGCTCGCGCTGTGCGCGGCGACCAGCGCGACCGCGATGCTGATCGCGGTCGCGACGACCGCGATGGGCGAGGCCGCGCTGCTGGTCTTCACGGTGCCGATCCTCGTGACGCAGTTCGCGTTCCGCCGCTACGCGGGCATCCGCGCGACCTACCTGCAGACGGTGCGGGCGCTGTCGCGGGTCACCGAGGTCGGCGGCTACGTCGAGACGGGGCACTCGCGGCGGGTGTCGCAGCTCGCCGTCGCGATGGGGCGCGAGCTCGGCATGTCCGAGGAGGAGCTGCTCGAACTGGAGTACGCGGCGCTCATGCACGACATCGGGCAGCTGTCGCTCGGCGACCCGATCCCGGGCGGGGCGACGGTGCTGGCGTCCCCGGCCGAGCAGCGCCGGATCGCGGAGCTGGGCGCCGAGGTGATCAAGCAGACCGGGGTGCTGGACCGGGTGGCGCACATCGTCCAGCTCTCGTCCCACCCGTACCGGACGGGGCCCGAGCCCGCGGCCGGCGACTCCGCGGACGCGGCGCGGCCGATCCCGCCGCCGCTCGCCGGGCGCATCATCAAGGTCGCGAACGCCTACGACGACCTGGTCGGCGACTCCTCCGACCGCGACCGGGGGGCGGCCGTGCTGGAGCGGCTGAGGCTCGACTCGGCCGCCGAGTACGACCCGACCGTGGTGGAGGCGCTCAGCCGCGTCGTCGACCGGCGGCCCCGCCAGTAGCGGCGCCGCCAGTAACGGCGCTGGGCCTCCGCGACGGCGAGGGTGACGGCGGCGGTGAGCGTCCAGAGCAGGAGCGCGCCGAGGCGCTGGTCGTGCAGGGGCGGCGGGCCCCAGCGGCGGCCGAGGTCCTCGTACCAGCCGCCGCGGACGGCGCCGTCCCGCATGAGCGCGATCCCGGCGACGGCGTGCAGCGGCAGGACGGCGAACGGCGTCAGCGTCCCGGCCGTCCCGTGGAAGTAGGCGAGCCCGGCGGCGAGGAACAGCGCCAGCGCGAGCGAGTGCAGGGCGTGGTCGGCGAGCGACGCGCCGAAGAACGGCGACACGTACCACCCGTAGAGGCTCAGCAGGAGCAGCGCGGACGCGGTGATCGGCTGGGTCAGCGCCCGCACCGCCCGGCTGCCCGCCGCCTCGGCGAGGAGCCGCGCGCCGTCGCCGCGCAGGGCCCGCGACGCCAGCCGCAGCGGCGCGCCGTACAGGAGCAGCGGCGGGGCGACCACCCCGACGAGCACGTGCTGGACGGCGTGCGCGCTGAACAGCACCATGCTGTACCGGGACAGCCCGCCGCAGGTCGCGAGCAGGACGACCAGCAGGCCCGCCGTCCAGGACGCGGCGCGCCGCCACGGCCGGTCGCGGACGCGGGCGAGGGCCGTCCCGTAGAGCACGGCCCCGGCCGCGACCAGCACGGTGAACAGCGGGTCGGGCCACCAGTCGAGCAGGTACGGGCGGACGCCGGGCGGGCCGGGCAGCGGGAAGCCGAGCCGCAGCGCGACGACGTCGAGCGTGCCGGGCGCGTTCTCCGGCGGCGGCGTCCTCGCCAGCCCGGTCGCGAGCGCCATCGTCGCCGCCATCACGAGGATCTCGGCGGCGGCGAGGCGGACGAACCCGCGCCGCCCCCGGCCGTCCCGCAGCGCGGGGAGGGTGGCGCGGCGGTGCCACCAGCCGAACGCGCCGAGCACGGCGAGCGCGGCGGCCTTCGCGACGACGAGCGCCCCGTACCGCGACCCGAGGTGGACGCCGCCGAGCCGCACCCACGCGTTCACCGCGCCGCTCGCCCCGACGACGAGGAACGACGCGAGCGCGAGCGTGCTGTACCGGCCCGCCATGTCGGCGAGCCGGACGTGCGGCGCGACGGTGACGAGCGCGACGAGCCCGCCGACCCACAGCGCGACGCCGCCGACGTGGGCGGCCAGGCTGTAGACGGCGAGCGCGTGTTGCGAGGCGTTCGCCGCGTGCCCGGTGAACAGCGGCGGCAGCAGCCCGGCGAGCGCGCCGGCCAGCAGGTACCCGGCGGCGCGCGGCGCGCCGGGCAGGCTCGCCGCGACGGCCAGCGCGACGGCGGCGGCGAGGACGAGCAGCAGCGCCCGCCCCTGCGGCAGCTCGACGAGGAACGTCCGCATCATGCCGCCGGTGAGCCCGGCCGGGCCCGTCCCGAACAGGTCGAGGACGGTGCACACGATCAGCGCCAGCGTGCACAGCGCCCAGAGCAGCGCGGTCGCCGACGCGGCCCGCAGGCACCGCCGGACGACCGGCGACGGCTCCCGGACGAACACCGCCGCGACCAGCAGCCACCCGACCGTCAGCACCGCCGCCGCGTTCCCGCCGAGCTTCGCCACCGACAGCCCGGCCTTGGTCAGCGCCCCGGACTGCGACAGCCCCGGCGTCGCGGACGCGCTGAACGCCCCGCCGACCCGCACGACCACCGCGAGGACGACCAGCGCCAGCGCCGCCGCGCCGATGGCGAGCATCGTCCGATCGGTCACCGGGGCGGGGGCCGCGCCGGTCGCCGTCGCCGGGGGCGCGGGGCGCTCGTGTGTCGTCACGGCCGGACATACGCATAAGGCCGTCTGAAACGTTCAAGCCGCAATAAGGTTCAGGCCGCAATAAGGTACCGCCAACCGATCAAGCGCTGAGGAGCGGGATGAACGCCCCGGATCAAGGCAGCAACACGTATCTGGAGAAGGTCGTCGCGCAGCAGGCGGAGCTGGAGGGCGACCTCAGGGCGAGGCGCTCGTCCTCGGCGCCGGCGGCGCTCGCGCCGGGCGCCGTCCCGCCGCCGCCCGGCCCGCTCGCCAAGCGCGACCGGGCGCTCGGCGGCGCGCCGTCCGGGGAACGTTCCGCGCCCGGCCCGGTGGACGTCCGGATCAGCGGGTTCTGGCGGTGGAAGAACGTGCTCGTCCCGCCGAACGCCTTCGTCGTCCACACGCGGCGCGGCCGGGACGAGCCGCTGCACATCGGGCTCGGCGTGTCGTTCCGGTTCAACCCGTCCACGGACTCGTTCCTCGTGGTGCCGGGCGCGACGCAGACGATCCTGATCAACGCGTACTGCATCTGCCGGGAGCTGCAGGGCGTGCTCGTCCAGGGCTACGTCCAGTGGATCATCCAGGACTTCGGGACCGCCTACCGCAAGCTCGACTTCGGCGACGCCGACGACCCGATGCGCCTGGTCAACCTCCAGCTGCGCGAGCAGGCGGAGGCCGCGATCAAGGACAAGGTCGCGACGATGGGCGTCCGGGACGTCCTCAGCGACAAGCAGCCGATCATCGAGGAGCTGACCGCCCGGCTGCGCGGCGTCGCCGAGGGGCAGGAGGGCGACGAGGGGCTCGGGCTCCGGATCGTCACCGTGCAGATCAAGGAGGCGGTGGTCAGCTCGTCCCGGCTCTGGGAGAACCTGCAGAAGCCGTACCGGGCCGAGCAGGGCCAGATCGCGCGGCTCGCGGAGCTGGAGGCGGAGGAGGCGGTCGCGCAGCGCGAGATGGCCGCCGCGCGGATCAAGGAGACGCAGCGGCTCGAACACGAGCGGGAGCTCGCCGAGCTGCGCGCCCGCAACGAGTCGCGGCTGTTCGACACGGAGGCGGCCGAGAAGCTGCGCCGGACGAAGCGCGAGCACGACGACCAGCGCGAGGTCGCCGAGCTGCAGACCGAGACGACGCGGCACGCCCTGCTGATGGAGCGGGAGCGGCACGCCGAGGAGGCCGAGACGGGACGGCTGCGCATCGAGCGCGACCACGAGCTGGCGCGGCTCCGCGCCGAGGGCGAGGCCGCCGTCGCCGAGCTGCGCGCCCGGTCCCGGCACGAGCAGGAGCTGCTCGACCTGGAGCGGGAGGGCGCCCGCGCCGCGCTGGAGAACGAGCGGACGCCCGCCGCGCTGCAGGCCCGGCTGATCGGCGAGCTGCCGCAGATCATGGCGCGGCTGCCGAAGCCGGACGAGCTGCGCGCGATCACCGTCAACGGCGTCGACCAGACCAGCGTCGCCGGGCTGGTCACGCAGCTCGCCGCCGTCGTCGGGGCGCTCCGCGCCGCCGCCGGGGACGCTACCGGCGCCGACCAGGGTCGGGGATAGGCGGGAACCGGACGGGCAGCGCGGTCAGGGCCCGGTGGAACGGCCCCGGCCGCCACTCAAGCTCCTCGACCGGGACGGCCAGCTCCATCTCCGGCACCCGGTCGAGGAGCCGCTCGATGGCCACCGCCGCGATCAGCCGCGAGTGGCCCTTGGCCGGGCAGGTGTGCGGGCCGCCGCCGAAGGCGAGGTGCGCCCGGTTGCCCGTCCGGTCGCCGGACGCCCGCGACGGGTCGGTGTTCGCCGCGGTGTAGCCGATGATGACGGGCTGGTGGGCGGGCAGCCGGTGGCCGCGGAACTCGGTGTCCCGGCGGGGGAAGGTCGGGCCGCAGTTGGAGATCGGCGGGTCGGTCCAGAGGACCTCGTCCAGCGCGTCCTGGACGGGCAGCGTGCCGCCGGACAGCCCGCCGAAGAACCGGTCGTCCGACAGCAGCAGCCGCAGCCCGTTCGCGACGAGCGAGTTCAGCGGCTCGGTGCCGGAGGCGAACAGCATCCCGATCTGGTTCGCGGTCTCGTCGTCGTCGAGCGCGGCCGGGTGCCGGATCATCCAGGACGTCACGTCCCGGCCCGGGTCCGCCTTCCGCAGCGCCACCAGTTCCTGGACCGCCTCCGAGAGCATCGCGAGGGACGCCTCCGGGTCGGCGCCCTCGATGATCCCGGCCATGCCCCGCTCGTACCGGTCCGCGAGGTCGCGCGGGCAGCCGAGCATGTCGGAGAGGACGAGCAGCGGCAGCGGCCGCGTGTACTGGTCGATCAGGTCGGCCTTGCCGTCCCCGGCGAACTCGTCGATGAGGGCGTCCGCGCTGGTCTCGACGTAGCGGCGCAGCTCGGCCGGGTGGACGCGGCTCAGGCTGTCGACGATCGCCGACCGGAACCGCGCGTGCACGGGCCCGTTGGTGGCGAGCGCGTTCGGCCGGGCCATCAGGATCGGCAGCACCGGGCAGTCCGGCCCGACCTCCTCCTCCCACACCGCGCTGCCGCGCGGGAACCGGCCCGGGTCGCGCATGATCTCCAGCGCCGCGTCGTACCCGACGACGAGGGTCGCGGGCACGCCGGGCGCCAGCTCGACGGGCGCGAGCTCGCCGTGCTCCCGCGCCAGGTCGTAGACGCGGACGGGGTCCCGCGTGAACTCCGGCCCGTACATCGGGATGCGCCCGTCGTCGTCGGCGCTGAGTTCCGTGGTGTGCTCGGGGCTCTCCGCGGTCACTGCTTCTTCTCCCGGGTGGTGGTCACGAGGTGGTCGACGAGCGAGATCAGGGCCTCGGTGGACGACCTGCGGTCGCGGGCGTCGCAGTTGACGAGCGGCGTGCCGGGCGCGAGGTCGAGGGCCTCGCGGACCTCCTCGTCGGGGAAGCCGGGCGAGCCGTCGAAGTGGTTCACGGCCACCGCGTACGGCAGCCCCTGCTTCTCGACGATGTCCATGACGGCGAACGACTGCTCCAGCCGCGCGGTGTCGACGAGGACGAGCGCGCCGAGCGCGCCGCGCGCGAGGTCGTCCCAGAGGCGGTTGAAGCGCTTCTGGCCCGGCGCGCCGAACAGGTACAGGACGATGTCGTCGCTGAGGGTGAGGCGCCCGAAGTCGAGCGCGACCGTGGTGGTCGTCTTGTCCTTGATCCCGGCGAGGTCGTCGACCGTCGCGCCGGCCTGCGTCATCCGCTCCTCGGTGCGCAGCGGGCGGATCTCCGACAGCGTCCCGACGAACGTGGTCTTGCCGACCGCGAAGTGCCCGACGATGAGGATCTTGACGGACGTCCTCACGGTGTCGCGCAGGTAGGGCGTCTCAGAGACGAGCCCGGAGTCCATCGAGCACCTCCTGAAGGAGCGAGACCTGGGACGGCTGGGCGGCGGCGGGGGCGCCGGCGCGGGTGCTGACATGGCCGCTGTCCACCAGGTCGGACAGCAGCACCTTGGTGAGCCCGACGGGCAGGCCCAGATGACCGGAGATCTCCACGACCGACAGCGCGCCGCCGCGGCACAGCTCCACGATGCGGACCTTCTCCGGGCTGAGGCCGGTGAGCGGCGGGCCGGGCCCGCCGCTCGCGATGACGAGCGTGACGAGGTCGAACACGTTGCGGGACGGATGCGCCCGCCCCCCGGTGACGACGTGCGGACGGACGAGCGCCCGCTCGTTCCGGCGCCGCGTCATCCGGGTCGGCCCGCCCCCGGCCGCGGCGGGCTCGTCATCTCCTTGCCGAGCCGCTGGACGAGCTCCTGCAGCCGGAACGACACGGTCTCCATGTCCACGTGCTGCGTCGCGGACACCGCGAGGTACGCGCCCGGCCCGGCCGCGACGAGGAACACGTAGCCGTCGTCGAACTCGTTGACGGTCTGCCGCCACGTCGTGCCGGGGTCGCCGCAGAACTCGGCGGTGCTGCGGGCGAGCGACTGCAGGCCCGCCATGCCCGCGGCCTGGCGCTCCGCCTCGTCCCTGCCGATCCGCTCGGAGTGCGCCATGAGCAGGCCGTCCGCGGAGAGCAGGATCGCGTAGCGGGTCTCCGGCATGCGGAGCGCGTCGTCCAGCATCCAGCCGAGCCGGTTCGTACCGTCGTCCATCGCGCCGTTCCCCTCGTTCATCGCCGCTGCTCTCCGCCCGCCGTGCCGGGCCCCTCGTCGCCGGGGGCGCCGTCGCCGGGCGGTGTGGCGGCGCGGCCGGACCGCGTCCCCCGCTGCCAGGCGCCGAGCCCCTTCGCCGTCTCCCGCGCGGGCCGGGCGGGCGGCGCCGCCTCGTCCGTCCCGGCGGCGGCGGTGTCGGCGGGGGGCGCGTCGGCGGGGGGAGGTTCGGCCACCGCGACGCGGCTGCGTTTCGGCAGGCCGCCCGCCGTGGACGCGGGGGCGGCCGCGGCGGCGGCGACCGTCTTCGGCGCCGGGCGCGGCGCGGCGGCGGGCTCGGGCTCCCGGTCGTCCGGGACGTTCGTGAGCAGCGCCGACGGCACGAACACCACGGCGCGCACGCCGCCGTAGGGGGAGCGGGAGTCGACCGACACCCGGAAGCCGTACCGGGCGGCGAGCACCCCGGCCACGGCGAACCCGATCTGCGGCGGGTCGCCGAGCCGGTGGATGTCCACCGACGCCTCGCCGGACAGCAGGTCGGACGCGCGCTGCAATTCGTCGGCGTCCATCGCGACGCCCGCGTCGTCGATCATGATGGCGACGCCGTTGTGCGTGGAGCGGAAGTTGACCTCGACGGTGGTGTCGGGACGGGAGTGCCGCGCGGCGTTGTCGAGCAGCTCGGCGAGCGCCAGCACGACCGGCTCGACGGCCCGGCTGGTCACCGCGGAGTTGAGCGCGCCCTCCAGGTTGACGCGCAGGTAGTCGCGGATGCGGGAGGTGGCGCCGCGCACCACGTCGGTCAGCGAGGACGCCGAGCGCTGCTGCCCCGGCCACGACCCGCACAGCACGGCGGTGGCCTGGGCGCGCCGTCCGAGCTGCGCGTTCATGTGGTCGATGCGGAGCAGGCCCGCCAGCACGTCCGGGTCGTCGTGCCGGTCCTGCATGGTGGAGATGGCGAGCTGCTGCTCGTTCGCGAGGCTCTGCACGGCGCGCATCATCGCCCGCAGCGTCGACTTCGCGGACTGGTCGGCCTGCTCCTTGACCTGCTCCGCCGACCCGGCGAACAGGTCCATCACGGTGCGCAGGGAGTGCGCGAAGGCGGGCGCCTCCCGGTCCACGTCGTGCAGCGGGCCGACGAAGCGCGCCCCCGGATCGCCGAGCGACCGCAGCAGCTCCGGCAGCCGGACGTCCGCGAGGTGCCGCAGCTCCCGGTCGCGCAGCTCGACGCCGCGGGCCAGGACGGCGTTCCGCGCGCGCAGGAGGTCGGCGGCGCGGCGCTGCTGGACGAGCAGGACCGCGGTCGCGATCCCGGCGCCGGCCACGAGGACGAACGCCGTCGCGAAGAGGAAGGGCTCCATCAGATCCTCGGGTGCACACGAATGGGGCGAGGCGGGCCGTCGCGGACCGCCTCTCGGCCGGGGGGTGGGTTTCCGGGCGCATGCGAAACGCCGCGGTTTCGGCACCGTAGGACGGGCGCGCGCCCGGGCGCTTGCCCCCGGGCGCAAGGATTTTGCGGCATCGCGCATCGGATGGTCACACACCGTCGGAATCGCCTCACTTTCCGCTGGAAACGCCTGTTCGGACGGCCCGGATCGGATACGCTCACCTGCGCTGATCACCGTCCGCGCGGCCGGGGTCGGCCACGGGCGCGGCGGCCCGCACGCCGGGCGCGCCATGGACGGGACGCATCGGCGGAGGGCCTGCGGTGGACGACATCCTCGGCGGGCCCGCCCGTGCGGACCGCGCCGCCTACCGGCTCGCCCTGTACCGGTCGGACCGGGCGGGCGCCATCCACGCGAGCGACATCTACGCGGGCGGCGCCTACGCGAGCGACGTCTACCCGGGCGAGGTCCGCGAGCACGGCGGGCACGAGCGTGGCGGGCACGACCGGGACGAGGACGTCTACCGGTTCCTGCTGCCCCTGCACGGCGAGCTGGTGGTCGTGCTCGACGACGGCGGGGAGGCGCCGCTCCGTCCGGGCACGGGCGGCCTCGTGCCGTCCGCCGCGACGCTCCGCGCCGGGCGCCACCCGCCCGCCCGCGTCCTGGTCCTGACGATCCCCGCGCGCGAGGTGGACGGCAGGCTGCTCCCGGAGTCCCCGTTCGCCGCCGGGCTCTCGGCCGAGCTGGACCTGTCCGCCGGGCTCGGCCGCGTCGTCGCCGACATGGTCCGGGCCGTCGGGGAGGAGCGCGAGGCGCTGACCGAGCGGCAGTTCGAGGCCGCCTGCGACCGGATCACCGAGCTGCTGTGCATCGTCGTCGCGGGCCGGCGGGCGGGCGGCGACCGGCCGCCCGCGCCCGGCCACCTCGCCGAGGTGGAGGCGGTGGTGCGGCGGTACGTCCGCGATCACGTCACCGACCCGGCGCTGACCGGGGCGCGGGTCGCGCAGGCCCTCGGCTGGTCGTTGCGGCAGGTGCAGCTCGCGCTGCAGCGGGCCGGGACGACGCCCCGCGAGCTGATCCGCGAGGAGCGGCTCCGGCTCGTCCGGGACCGGCTGCGCAGCCCGCTCGACCGGCACGTCACGATCACCGACCTGGCGCACGCGACGGGGTTCTCCTCGGCCAGCGCGCTCAGCCACGCGTTCCGCAGGCGGTTCGGCGTCAGCCCCCGCGAGCTGCGGCGACAGGGGCCGCCGCGCACCGCGCGGTGACGCCGGGCCCGCCCTGGCACGCGTTGTCTGGCACGGATTTCCAGGCTGCGCGGACCAATCTGGGGTTAATATTCGACTGAAATCAGCAAACGGGGCGAAAGACGGTCAGGAGCGCGCTCGTGGACCTCGGCCCCCACCATCTCCGGATGATCGAGGCTATCGCCGCGACCGGCAGCATCAGCAAGGCCGCGGCCCGGCTCGGCCTGACCCAGCCCGCGGTGAGCACCATGCTCCGCCGGGTGGAGAGCCACCTCGGCGTTCAGTTGTTCGTCCGGTCCCCCGAGGGCGTGACGCCGACGCCGGTCGGGGCGGAGGTCGCCACCCGCGCGCGGGCCGCGCTCGCGAGCATCGACGACCTCAACGCCGCCCTCGCGCACCGGATCAGCGACCCGTCGGCGATGCCGCTGCTGCGGGTCGGCGTCCAGGTGTGCCCGGTGCTGACCGGGCTGAGCGAGCACCTCGGCGGGCTGTCCCCGGCGTCCCGGCTGCACCTGCGGGTCGACCAGGGCGGCGGGCGCATCCCCGCGCTGCTCGCCTCCGGCGCGCTCGACATCGGGCTGTTCCAGGAGCCGTTCGAGCACGTCCCGCGGCCGCTGGGCGCACTCGAACGGCTCGTCCTCGTGGAGCGGGAGCCGATCCTCGCCGGGATGTCGTCCGACAGCCCGCTCGCCGCCCGCGAGACCGTCGAGCTGGCGGAGCTCGCCGAGCTGGACTGGGTCGACGACCCGCTCGACGACGGCCCGTGGCCCGCGTACATCCGCGGGGTGTGCGCCGGCGCCGGGTTCCAGCCCCGGGTGCGGTACTGGGCGAGCGACTGGGGGATCTCCGCCTCCATCATCCGGTCCGGGCGGGCGGTCGGGCTGTACCAGCCGACCGCGAGCCCCCGCGAGGGGATCGCGCTGCGCCGGATCGAGGGCGACCCGATCTCGCAGCGGATCGTGCTGGTCTGGCGCCCCGAGGCCGAGCAGGCCGCGGCGCGGCTGCGCGGCGTGTTCAACGACGTGTACATGGACCTCGTCCGGGCTCAGCGGGTGTACAGCGAATGGTGGGACGAGCATCCCGAGGCGCATCCGGCGTTACCCGTGGCCGCGTCCCGAGAGGCGGACTCCGCCCGGGAGGCGGGTTCCGGGAAGGGGGGCGGTTCCCGGAACCCGCTCGGAGGCGGCTAGTAGCTGCCCGGGGTACGGCGTCGTCGCGCCATGACGACGCCGGCCGCGGTCACCAGTCCGCCCGCGCCGAGCGCGAGGAGGACGGGCGCCGGGCCCCTGTCCGGCGCCCGATCGCTGACGCCGGTGGTGGGCGAGAAGCCGCCGAGCTTCCCGGAGCGCTGGTACGCGGAGCCAGGGAGCTTGTCCGCGTAGCGGCCGTGCACGAGCTTCTGGTACGACCCGACCGTCACGCCCTGCTTGACGGACGTCTTCGCGGTGTCGTTCAGAGGCGTGACGCGGCCGTCCTTGAGCCGGTACCAGGCGTGGATCTGCGGCTCGGTGAACACCTGGCCGCCGTCCGCCTTGGCCGGGTACACGGCCTCCTCGGTGCCGGAGATCACGTTCATGATCGTCCAGTCGGCGCCGGACTTGGTGAGCCACACCGTCGCGTGCTGCCCGGTCGCCGACTTCGCGCCGACCGCCATGTAGGCGAACTGCGCGACGGGAGCGTTCGGCGTCCCCTTCACGAACTCGGGGTTGAGCGAGTACACGGGGTGGACGGCGCCCTCAAGCCTCGGCGCCTTCGCCGCGATCGCCGCCTGCGGGACGGCCTGGTTGGTGACCTGGCCGCGGTTGTGCTGGTCGAGGTGGACGAAGAACTGCCCGATCCGCTGCTGGGCGGCGGCGGAGGAGGCGACCTTCGCCGCGGCGGCCTCGTCCGCGGACGGCCCGGCGGCGAACGCGGCGTTGCCGCCCATCAGGACGGTGCCGCCGATGAGCGCGGCCGCGGTGAACTTGGCCGCGTGGTTGACCTTGTTGTCGACCTTGTGGTTGATCTTGGTGTTCCGCATGTCAGGCACCCACCTTCGACAGGGCCTCGCCCCAGCGGAACTGCCCGTTGCTGACGTAGCTGCTGTGGCTCATCTCGCCGTACCTCGGGCTCGCCGGCCACGGGTCGCCGTAGGAGAGCGTCTGCCCGGTGTACCCGTAGATCACCTGGGCGTGGCCGCCGCCGGCGGTCCAGTAGATGCCGGTCTCGATCGGGCGCCGCCCGTCGATCTCGGTGACCACGGCCTGGTACGACAGCGGTCCGGTCACCTGGCCCGGGGAGAGCCCGAGCTTCTGGAACGCCGTCTGGTCCCACTGCAGCTGGCCGGGCTGGTTCGGGCACTGGCCGCCCGCGGGGCGGTTCCTCGCGAGGTTGCAGAACTCGTTCTGGCTGACGTTCCCCTTGCCGTGGAACTTGGCGATGGTGAGCCCGCTTGCGGCCCAGCACCACTGGTTCTGCTGCTGGACCTCCTGCTGGATCTGGAGGACGCCTGCCGAGGCGACCCCCGACGACACCGCGAAGGTGGTCGCCGCTACGCCCGCGATACCGGCCGCGAGCCGTAGGCGTGCCCGGGCGGGTCGGGTACGCTGTCTCATTCGCTTCCGCCTTTTCTCCCGGCTATCGCCGTGCGGCCTCCCGTCCGGGCACGGTGCGCGCGAAGGGCCTCCGTTTCGCCGGACGGGAGCACTGGCCGGCGGGAGGACGGATCGCACACCTCGCGGTATCCCTACCGGTGCCGGGGGAGTCTTCCGGGCGGGGAACCCCGGGCGAGAGGCCGTAGGAACACCATGACAGTCTCATTGGCGGCAATTCGCCGGTAATGTCAGCAGGTCATAACTGCGGTGTATATGGCCCTATACGCCCAGGTCGGGTGGGGTGCGGGCGACGCCGGGGCCGGTCCGCGCACCGGTCCGCGCGGCGTCGCGGTCCGCATGGAAACGGTGGATCCGGTCACACTCCCCGACATGGCTGAACGCGACGGCGAGCCCGTCACGGCCGTGGTCACCTGGGACGTCAAGCCCGGCCGCGAGCGCGAGTTCGAGGACTGGGCCGAGGGCATGCACCGGATCGCCATGCGCCACCCCGGGCACCGCGGCGCGACCTGGCTGCGCGCCGAGGGGTCGCGGAACCGCTACTACACCGTGGTGAACTTCGACGACCGGGAGCACCTGGACGCGTGGCTCGGGTCCCGCGACCGCGCCGACTGGCTCCGCCGCCTGCACGGGATCGCGGCCGAGCGGCAGCCCCAGACGACCGGCCTGGAGACCTGGTTCAGCCTGCCGGGGGAGTCGGTGCCGCCGCCGTCCAAGGCCAAGATGATCGTCGTCACGTTCATCGCCGTGTATCCGATCAGCCTGGCGCTGAACGCGTTCGTCACCCCGCTGACCATGACGTGGCCGGTCGCGGTGAAGGCGCTGACGTTCCCGGTGATCCTCGTCCCGCTGCTGACGCTGCTCGTCATGCCGCTGCTCAGCAGGGCGTTCCGGCGGTGGCTGTACCCGGTCGGGCGGGCGCACCGCCCCGCGAAGCCGGGCCGCTGATCAGACCAGCAGGTCGTGGAGTTCGCGGACGGCGTCGCGGAGCCGGTCGGCGAACGCGAACATCGCGTCCGCGACCGCGTGCGGGGTGCTCAGGTAGACGTTGAACCGGTCGGGGAGCAGGACGTAGGCCACGCCGATGCACTGCTCGCTGGTCGACCCGAACCCGAAGTACCGGATGTTCTCCGACGGCGCCGAGCTGGTGCTCAGGTAGTCGTCCCGCATGACGAGCCAGCCGGGCGAGGCGAACAGCCGCGGTGGCTCGGTGACGCCGACCTCCGCGCCGCGCCGCCGCTGGATCAGCTGCAGCTCCCACAGGTGCTGCTCGGGCGCCTGCCCCGCCTGGCACTCGCGGGCCCGCCGGACGTGCGCGTCGGCGGCGGCGCGGAACGCGTCCCGGCGGATCCCGCGGCCGGCGGCCGGATCGTCCATGACGTCGGCGAACCGCACCGCCTCGGGCGTGACGACCCGCATCGCCTCGGTGCGGCCGTGCCGGTAGTGGCGGGTCGCGATCGACTCGTAGGTCGCGCCGGTCAGGCCCTTCGCGCGCCGGTGGGCGAGCTGGTAGGCGAGCTGGACGAACGCGTCCGGCGACGTCCCGAGCCGCTTGATCTCGGTGGACCCGAACGTCGCGAACGACACGGTCGTCGTCGCGGTCGCGGCGCCGTAGGCGGCGAACGCGGCGGCGGCGTCGCGGATGTCGCGGCGGAGCGCGTCGTCCAGCGCGAACTCGATCGGCTCGATCACCGGGAGCCCCTGCGACCGCGCGCCCGACCGCCGCGACAGCACCGCCGGGGACATGCTGAACAGCGCGTCCACGAAGCTGAGGACGGTGGTGCCGTCCAGGCCGCAGTGCTCGACGTTGATCCCGGCCGTCCCGTCCGCGAACACGACGAACGACACGGCCTTGTCGAACCAGCGGTTGCCGCTGTCGCCGTGCAGGAGGTGGTCGCACGCGTCGAGGGTGTTGCGGGGGACGAAGTCCTCCAGGCAGACGCAGAACAGCGCGGTCTCGATCTCGTCCAGCGCCCGCGCGTTGCGCGGGTCGGCGGCGAGCAGGGCGGTGCGGCTCGCCGCCCAGTCGGCGCGGGCCTTGGTGGTGAGGTGCCCGGCGGACGGCTCCACCGCGGGCTCCGCCTTCATGATCGTCTCAAGGCCGGCGGTCAGCTCGTCCAGGGCGTGCGGGCGCCCCTCCGGGCCGAGCACGTCCATCCGGATCAGGTTGCCGCGGAAGAAGACCACGATGTGCCGGGCCTGCGACGGGCCGGGCCACGCGTCGGAGTACGGGCCGCGGACCGTGTCCTGCTCCGCGCCGGGGATGCGGGTCGTGGAGAACAGGAACTTGTTCTGCACCATCGACAGCGGGCGCCCGCGCAGCACGACCGGGGGGACGGCCTCGTCGTCCAGCCGGATCTTGTAGTCGAGCGCCGCGGCGATCAGCCCGGCCGCGCGCCGCACCTGGCCCTCGTCCGACTCCTTGAACAGGAAGAAGAAGTTGGCGTTCAGGGCGATGCGGTCGCGGCGGCCGAGGTAGCGGTACGGCCAGAACGTGTCGAGCCAGCTCTGCACGCCCTCCGACGCGTCGTAGCGTTCGAGGGCCGCGTGCAGCTTGCGGCCGGGGCCGTCCGGGCGGGCGAAGTCGGCGACCGCGGCCTCCGTCCGGGCCCGCTCGTCCGGGGTCAGCAGCGGCGCGCACCACTCCAGGAACCGCTCGCAGGTCGCGTCGAGCGTCGGGAGCGGCACGCGCGGCAGCGCCGCCTCGTTGCCGAAGGTGCGGGACGAGAGCTCATCGCTGGGGTTGCTGGCGTTCACTTCGATCCTCGTGTTTCCGGGCGGTGCCCGGCCCGCGCGGGCCGGGAACGTATGGGCCGGGACGAATAGAGCTGGGCGTAGAGCCAGCCGTCGGTCTCCACGCCGGTGGGGTCGACGCCCGCGGCGCGGAGCCGGTCCAGGACCCGCGCGCGCTCCCGCGGCGTCGCGAACCGCCGCTGCCGGAACAGCCCCTCGTGGCGGACGGTCCGGTACCCCGCCGCGGCGAGGGTCTCCGCGATCGGCTCGAAGGGGAACATGCGCAGCACGAAGTGCGCCATCCACGGCCGGTTCCCGCCGGGCCCGCCGAGGATCCTGGAAATGGTCCGCTCGGTGACGTATCCGAGGCAGCCGGTGGAGATGACGAGATCGGTCCCGTCGAGCCGCGCGCGCTGCTCGGCGGTCGGTTCGCCGTTCTCCAGATCGGCGTGGACGGCGCCGTCCAGGAATCCGGCTTCGAGGGCATAGGAAAGTGCTTCCTCCGAGGCGTCCAGGCCAAGGAAACGCATGGGGTCAGTGCGGCTGCCGGAACGGACGAGCTCCCTGTCCCGAGTCAGCAGCGACTCGCGTGTCCGCCGATGCGCGTCCGGGTCGGCGTAGCGATCGTACAGCTCTTCCATCGTCGCCCCGTATTTCACGAGGGCGGCGTTGACGCCGTAGGAGCAGCCGATGTCCAGAACGGTCGGGACGGGCACCCCGCACGCCTCCCGGTATTCGCTGATCAGCCGCCGGAAGTACGGTTTCGCCAGCTCCGGTATGGAGTAGTCGAGTTCGCGGAGGGTGCCGAAGTAGGCCCGCGGATCGGGCCGCGTGTAGATGTGGTCGAACGAGGTCTTGCCGGTCTCGCCGGTGCGCATCGGACGCCCCTAGTCCAGCAGCCCGTCGACCCGCACGGCACGCCCCTCCGCCGCCAGGTGCGCGGGCAGGACGCGGCCGAAGAGCTGCCGCGTCCGCGCGACGCTGCCGACGACCCCCGGACGCTCGCTGTAGGCGAAGATCGCCGTGTGCCGCGCCGTGCTCCCGGCGACCCTGGCCACCCGGTGCAGCGAGTACCGTCCCTTGAATAACTGCAGGTCACCGGGCCGCAGCGTGAGCCGCTGGACGAGGTCGCCGCCGCGCCCGGCCAGCACCCGGCCGACGTCGCCGAAGTTCTCCGCGTCCGCCGACCGGATGTTCGGGCAGTACTCGAAGCCGCCGCCCGCCTCGGCCTCCTGGACGAGCATGCTCACCGTGAACTCGTTGGTATCGAAATGCCAGGGATGCTCCATACCGGGTTCGACGACGTTCAGGCACAGCCCCGACAGCGGATCGGCCAGCTCGTACACGACCGGCATTCCGAAACAGGCGGCCGTCAACCGGCGGAACAGCGGATTTGAATAAAGCCGGTGGATGATGAACGCGGCCGGGATCCGGTCGCGCGGGACGAACGCGTTGCCCCGCTCCATGGTGACCCGTCCCGGATGACCGTCCGGCAATGGCGTGGTGACGTCGATGTTGTAGGCGTTCACCGTTTCCACGTCGGTGTGGGCGAACGACGCGGACTGCGCGCATTCCGTGCGCAATGCGTCCAGCAATGCGGGACGAATGAAGTCGGGCAGCACGCAGCAGCCCGTTTTCGCCAGCTCCGCCCTGGCCCGCGAAATGACGGGGAGCCATCCGTCCGGCAGATAGCGGTCGGCGACCACCCGCCCGAAGTCCTCCGCTGCGTCCATGACCGTCCTTTCGGCTCGGCGCGCCGCATACGCGTTCTAGCACAATCCGGCCGCAAGATCAGGACCGCGGCGGCGCGCTCCGCGGCGGGGCGCGGACCGGCGGCGGGGTGGCGATCGGCGCGACTTTCCGCGAACCTTTCCTCACGCGGCGGCGTCACCGTCCTGTGGAACATGATCGAGGAGGCTGGGAGCGCGGGATGGACTGGCGGCTGACGGACTTCACCGAGGAGCGCGAACTCGGACGCGGCGCGCAGGGCAGGGTCGTCCTCGCCCGGCACACCGGCTCCGGGACGCCGGTCGCGATCAAGTACCTCGTGCAGGGCGACCCGGGGGCGCTCGCGGCGCTGCGCTCGGAGGCGCAGATGCTCGGCCGCCTGACCAGCCCCTACGTCGCGCGCCTCTACCAGTTCGTGGAGCGCGAGCAGGGCGCGGCGATCGTCATGGAGGCGATCGACGGCGCGTCGCTGAAGGCCGTCCTGCGCGAGCACGGCGCGCTCGCCCCGGAGGCGGCGCTGCTCGTGCTGAAGGGGTCGCTGCTCGGGCTCGCGGCGGCGCACGCCGTCGGCGTCGTGCACCGCGACTACAAGCCCGCGAACGTCGTCGTCCAGGCGGACGGGCTCAGCAAGCTGGTCGACTTCGGCGTCGCCGTCCTCGCCGGGCAGGGCTCGCTCGCCGGGACGCCCGTCTACATGGCGCCCGAGCAGTGGCGCGGCGAGCCCGCCACCCCCGCCACCGACGTGTACGCCGCCACCTGCGTGTTCGTCGAGTGCGTGACCGGGCGCCGGCCGTTCGCGGCGGACCAGCGGGCCGCGCTCATGAACCAGCACCTGACCGCCCAGGTCGACGTGTCGGACGTCCCCGAGCCGCTGCGCCCGCTCGTCCTGCGCGGCATGGCGAAGGAGCCGGGGGAGCGCCCGGCGGGCGCCGCGTCGTTCGTCACCATGCTGGAGTCGGCGGCCGTCGCCGCCTACGGGAGCGACTGGGAGCAGCGGGGCGTCCGCGCGCTCGCCGCCGCCGCGGTCGCGCTGGCCGCGCTGTTCCCGCTCGGCGCGCTCAGCGTCGCCCCCGCCTCCGGCGCCGCCGGCGCGGCCGGGGCGGCCGGAGCCGCCGGGTCGGGCGCGGCCGGGTCGGGCGGCGGCGCGGGCGCCGCCGGGGCGGCCGCGGGCAAGGGCATCCTCGCCACGGCGGCGGGCAAGGGCGCGGTCGCCGCCGCGGGCGCGGCCGTCGTCGCCGCGACGGCGGGCGGCGCCGTCTACGCCACCCGCGACCACAAGGAACCGCCGCCCGCCCCCGTCGCGGTCGTCGCCCTCGCCGCCCAGAACGAGACGCTTCGCGACCCGGAGATCGTGGTGCAGAACGTGCAGTACCCCAAGGTCAGCGGCCTGCGAGACCCGGCGCTCGAACGGCGGATCAACGCCGAGCTGCGCGGCCCGCTGGACCGCCTCATCGCGATGTCGCGGTCCCTCGCCACCAACGTCGGCTGCCACGGCAAACCCGTGAAGATCGGTACGAAGACGCGGCTCGGGCTGCGCGGGCCCCGGCTCGTGTCCGTCCGGTACTTCCAGGTGACCGACAACTGCCAGCAGGCGGACGGGTCGCCCGGCGGCGAGGTCGTCACCGTCGACCTGCGCACCGGGCGCAGGCTCACCGCCGCCGACGTGTTCCGTCCGGACGTGCTGACGGACGCGGGCGCCGCCCGGCTCAGGTCGATCGTCGCGCAGCACCCCGTCGGCAACGAGCGCCGCTGGTCCGACTGCTCGCCGGACGGCCGGTTCCGGCGGTCCGACTTCTTCCCGGGCAGGACGATCGCGCCCGGCCAGCGGAGCGCGCCGCCGTACCTGAGCGCGTTCTTCACGCCCGCCGAGTTCCAGCTCTCCTACCTCGCGGGCGGCAGCGACGGCTGCGGCGACCTGAACTTCGGCGCGTCGTACGCGAGCGTCCGCGCGCTGCTGAAGCCCGAGATCGCGGCGATGCTGCCCAAGTAGGGGGGCGTCCGGGGCCCGGCCGGTCCCGCCACATTGGACGCGGCCGGGCTGGGTACACACTCCGCGACGGAAACGGAGCACCAAGCCGAGGAGACGGCCCGGGACGGCGACCGATGCTGAGAGAGCTGGTGGCGGCGAGCCACCTGATGTCGATGGAGCAGTTGCCGGACGCGGTGGCCTTCCACGCCGCGGACGCGGGTCTGCACGACACGCTGATCTACGTCGTCGACCTGCAGCAGACGGTGCTGCGCCTGGTCACCGGGAAGGGGCCGGACGCCCGCCGCGACCCCGGGGCGGAGATCGCGGAGTACAAGGTCGACGGGACGATCGCGGGCCGCGCGTTCCAGACCCTCCGGCCGGTGACCGGCCAGGCGTTCGACGACGGTACGTGCCAGTACTGGCTGCCGATCCTCGACGGGTCCGAGCGGATCGGCGTGCTCAGGGTCACGATCCCCGCCGAGGACGACCGGGCGAAGGAGGACGCCGAGTACCTCGCGGGCCTGGTCGCGCTGATGATCGTCAGCAAGGGCCCCTACAGCGACTCGCTCTCCCGGCTCGTGCGCACCCGGGACATGTCGGTGTCCGCCGAGATGCAGTGGCGGCTGCTGCCGCCGACCACCTTCGCCAACGACCTGGTGGTCATCGGCGCCGCCCTGGAACCCGCGTACGAGCTCGGCGGCGACACCTTCGACTACGCCCTCGCCGGGGACACCGTCCATCTCGCGATCTTCGACGCGATGGGCCACGACACCACGGCGGGGCTGACGTCCAACCTCGCCATCGCGGCCTGCCGCAACAGCCGCCTCCAGGGCGCGGGCCTCATCGAGACCGGGCAGGCGATCGAGGCGGTCCTCGCCGAGCAGGACGGGAACGGCCGCTTCGTCACCGCCGTGCTGGCCGAACTGGACCTGCGGTCGGGGTTCCTGTCCTGGATCTCGCACGGCCACCCGCCGCCCGTGGTCATCCGCGACGGCCGCTGGGTGACGACCCTGGAGTGCCGCCCCGGCGCGCCGCTCGGGACGGAGCTCGGCGACACCCCCGAACTGTGCAGCGAGCAGCTCCAACCCGGCGACCGCGTCATCCTCTACAGCGACGGGATCGTCGAGGCCCGCGACCCGGAGAAGCAGGAGTTCGGGCTCGAACGGTTCGTCGACTTCATCATCAAGCGGGAGGCGGACGGGCTGCCCGTCCCGGAGACGCTGCGGCGCCTCATCCACAGCATCCTCGAACACCACTCCGGACGCCTCGACGACGACGCGACCGTCCTGCTCGTCGAGTGGCACGGGCCGTCCGGGGACAGCGCCCGGGCGCGGGAGCGGCAGTTGCAGACCTGACCGTCACGGCTGCGGCGCGGGCCCCCGCACGTACCGGACGGCCCACCGCCCGAGCCCGCGCGCGATGCCGAACAGGATCAGCGCGACACCGGCCAGCGGCAGGACGAGCAGGACGATCTGCAACCCCGAGGTGATCAGTTCGAGCGCGCCCGCGCCCCGCGACGCCTCCGCCGCGAGCCGCTGGATCATCCACCAGTCCTTGGAGACGAGCGCCGGGACCTGGCTGATGATGAGGCCGAGCTGGAGCAGCAGCACCGGGATGATCGTCAGCACCCAGATCGTGACGAAGATCTGCGGCCAGCGCTTGAGGTCGTCCAGCCGGGCGTCGGCGGGGCGGCGCAGCAGCGTCCGGCGCAGGATCGGCCCGATGTACTTGAACAGGTCGGGGATGCCGATCAGGTCGGACATGATGTAGTACCCGTCGAACCGCAGCGTCGGCAGCAGTTGCTGGATCATCTCCAGGTTGACGTACAGGACGGCGACGAGCAGCGGCTCGAACCCCGTCTGCAGGTAGGCGAGCGTCAGCCCGACGACGAAGAGGGCGTTGAAGTAGACGCCCGCGAGGTCGGTGCGGAGGCGTCCGCCGCGTCCGAGCCGGTACGACTCGGTGATGTCGGTGTAGAACGCGGGCCAGACGAGGTAGATGCCGCAGCCCATGACGCCGGGCCGCACGCCCCCGTACCGGCAGGCCGTCGCGTGCCCGACCTCGTGGAACGCGCAGGACGCGACGCCGAGCCCCATGACCAGCAGGATGCTGACCGGGTTCATGATCGCCGTGGTGATCGCGTCCACCATGGAGCGGGTGGTGAGCAGCCACGTCTCGGCGGCGCCGAACGCGGCGAGCATCGCGATCAGCACGACCGGCCGGAACAGCCAGCCGAACAGCCCGCCGACGAACCAGGTGAACGACTCGGGCAGGACCGCGACGCGGAACTTCAGCCCGAGGAACGGGTCGGCCTTCACCGGCTGGGCGGGGGTGCCGTCGCTGTAGGTCGTGACGCCGAGCGGGGCGAGCTTGCGGTCGGCCAGGTAGACGACCTGCTCGCCGGTGAGCCGCGCGCCCGCCTGCTCGCTCACCGCCGCGGCGACCCGGTCGAGGGCCGCGGCGGCGTCGCCGCCCGCGAGGTCGCGGTGCTCGTGCAGCGCCTTCGCGACGAGGAACAGCAGCGGCGGCAGCCGGACGAGCTGCCCGTTGGGCAGCCGGACGAGCTCGGGCGGCTCCCGGTAGCCGGAGTTCTTGAACTCCCCGACCAGCTCGGCGCCGTCGACGAGGGCGGGCAGCGTGAGGGCGGCGGGCGGCTCGGCGCCGTCCACGGCCGGGGTCGCCGGGGTGCCCATCAGCCGTGCTGCTGGACGACGGTGCCCGGGACGCAGGTCAGCGAGGAGTACGGCGCCTGCGCGAACAGGCCCGTCCCGAGGAGGCCGGCGGTGCCGGGGGAGTTGGTCGCCTGGCAGGCGTAGACGATCGTGGTGTCGCCGTCCCCGGCCCCGCCGAGCGGCGCCATGGCCGACAGCGGCAGCCGTCCGGGCAGGACCTCGGCGCAGAGGCCGTCGAGGTCGGCGAAGGTGAGCGTGCGAGGGTGCGTGTGGCTCATCGGATCGCTTTCGCGTCGTGTGGAGTCATGGGGAAAGGGCCGTGAAAGGGGGGAAGGGCCGACGGGAGAACGCCGGCCCTTCCCATACGGGCCAGGGGCCCGCTTTCATGCCATGCCGGATCAGTGACCCGAGACCACCGAGCTGCTCGCGCAGGTGAACGAGGAGGTCGGGTTGTTGGAGCTGAGCCCCAGCGCGCCGATGAGCCCGCCCTGCGGGTTGTTGTTGATGGCCTGGCAGTTCGGCACGACCGCGGTGGTGCCGCCGCCGTGGCCGCCGCCACCGTGGTTGAAGTTGAGGTTGCTGTTGTCGTTGTCGCTGCCGCCACCGACGAGAAGGGTGGACAGCACGGCGCGCTCCGGCAGGACCTCGCCGGCCAGCTTGTCCAGCTCGGTGTAGCTGAAGGACTTCATGTGGTTCCTTTTCTCCTTGTCACGCCCGGATCTCAAGGTGGATACCGGATGTCCCTTCTCCCGCCTCGGGTCGAGGCGAGATAGCTCTACGTATAGCAGATGTGACGGACGGTGGCCAACACGGGGCGTGACGGCGATTCCACGGCCGCGGCTCTCGCGCATGCCGCGCCCACGGTGGGTAGTACCGGGTCGTCCGAACGGAGAACGATGGGCTGACCAGGGGGAGCGGGAATGGCCGACAGGAGTTTCAGCATCGACGTCGCGGCGATCCGGGACAGGGCCCGGCAGAAGATGGCGGACGGCCCCGTCACGGAGGGCTACCGGCGCAGCGCCGACGAGGTCATCGGCGTGCTGAACGACGTGCTAGCCACCGAGATCGTCTGCTGGATGCGCTACTCCCGGCACGCGATCAGCGCCTCCGGGATCGACCGGGCGCAGGTCGCGGCGGAGTTCAGCGAGCACGCCGACGAGGAGCGCGACCACGCGATGCGCGCGGCGGAGCGGATCAACCAGCTCGGCGGCGAGCCGGACTTCAACCCCGACACGATCACGACGCGCTCGCACACGACCTACGACACCTTCGACGACTCCGACCTGAAGGGAATGCTGCAGGACAACCTCGTCGCGGAGCGCATCGTCATCGAGTCCTACCAGGAGATAATCCGCTGGCTCGGGGACGGCGACGTGACCACCCGGCGGCTGATGGAGCACATCCTCGAAGAGGAGGAGGAACACGCCGACGACCTCATCGACCTCCTCGGATACTGACGATTCCGCGGGACGAAGAAGGCGTTCGGACGGGACATCCTTGACCGAATCTTGACGGGCCCCTCGGGCGGCGGCGATTCGCTTCGTCGGGACGGGTATCGAGCCCGCATGGAATTCGGATACACGCTGCTCTGCGAGCAGACGCCGCCAAAGCAACTCGTCACCGACCTGGTCGAGGCGGAGGACGCCGGGTTCGACTACTCGGTCATCTCCGACCACTACTTCCCGTGGCTGGAGGACCAGGGCCATTCGGCCTACGCGTGGTCGGTCCTCGGCGCGCTCGCCCAGGCCACCGGCCGCATCCCGCTGATGACGTTCGTGACCTGCCCGATCATGCGCTACCACCCGGCGGTGGTGGCGCAGAAGGCCGCCACGATGGGCGTCCTGTCGGACGGCAGGTTCACGCTCGGGCTCGGCGCGGGCGAGAACCTCAACGAGCACGTCGTGGGGCGCGGCTGGCCCTCGGTGGACGTCCGGCACGAGATGTTCGAGGAGGCCGTCGAGATCATCAGGGCCCTCCTCGGCGGCGGCTACGTCAACTACCGCGGCCGCCACTTCACCGTCGACTCCGCGAAGGTGTACGACCTGCCGGACCAGCCCGTCCGGATCGGGATGGCCGCGTTCGGCCCGCGCGCCGGACGGCTCGCCGCCCGGCACGCCGACCTGATGATCTCCGACCAGCCCATCGGGGAGGTCGTCGACCTGTTCCACGGGGAGGGCGGCGCGGGGAAGCCCGTCTACGGGCAGATCCCCGTCGCGTTCGGGAGCGACGTCGAGGAGTGCAAGCGGCGGGCGCACCGCATCTGGCGGTTCTCGGTGCCCGCCTGGAAGGTCATGGCCGAGCTGCCGGGGCCGAAGAACTTCGAGGCGGCGGCGAAGACCGTCCGTCCGGAGGACGTCGCCGAGGCCGTCCCGTGCGGGGACGACGTGGACGACTACGTCCGGGCCGTCCAGAAGTGGGCGGACGCGGGCTTCACCCACATCGCCTTCTGCCAGTCAGGCCCGGACCACCAGAAGGACTTCCGCACCTGGGCGGAGGCGGACCTCCTGCCCGTCCTGCGCGAGCGCTTCGGATGAGCCGCCGGGGGAGCGGGACGCGGTCCAGCACGGACGACCCGCGCCCCGCTCCGGCTCAGCCGGTGCAGTACTGCCCCTGCTTGCCGATCGCCCGGTAGGGGCAGTCGGCGTAGTCGGTCAGCCGCAGCAGCGCCTCGCGGCTGCGCTGCACCTGCCCGTCGATCGCGGACGGCGGCGGGTAGAAGTCGCCCCCGCCCAGCTCGAACGTGAACGACACGATGCGCTGGTCGCCCCACGTCCAGTCGTCGGACGTGCCGTCGGTGATGTAGAGGTCGCTGTCCTGCTCCGGGGTGAAGCCGTTCGTCGCGGCGAGCTCGCGGCCGATGGTGCGGTGGACCGCCTCCTCGTCCGCGGACATGCTCCCGGGGACGGTGTCGCTCATCGTGTACCCGAACGGCCAGAGCACCAGTTCGGCGACTGAGTGGATGTCCAGGAAGACCTTGATCTGCTGCTTGCCGCCGACGACCCGGCTCCGCACGAAGTCCTCGATGACCTTCACCTCGGGCGCGGACTCGGCGGCCGTGCCCCGGTACGTCTCGCTCGCGCCGTTGCCGGACGACCCGCCGCAGCATCCCCACTTGTAGCTGAAGTTGCGGTTCAGGTCGGTGCCGACCGAGGTCGGGTTCGGCTGCCGGTTCTTGCGCCACATCCGTCCGGGCTGGGTGTCGCTCGTCATGTCGTAGACCTGGCCGTCGGGGTTGACCATCGGCATCACGTAGATCTCGTTCTCGTTCACGAGGTTCGTGATGCGGCTGTTCGTCCCGTACCCGCCCGTGAGCTGCCCGAGATAGTCGAGCGCCTGCTCGGCGGTGAGCCGTTCGCGCGCGTGGATGTTGGCGATGACGAGCATTTCCGGCTCGTTCTCGTCCGTCGCCACATTGTCGCTGATCTTCACGCCGACGATGTCGCGCCCCTCATAGGACTTCCCCGCCACGAACTTGCTGGCTATCTGCGGATGCGCGGCCACCACCGAATCCACTTCCTGCCGCATTTCCGCGTACGTGTGGTACGACGTCGCCGACTTCAACGGCCCGACTGCCCGAGGCGGCGCCGCCGTCACCGCGAACCCGAGCCCCCGAATCGCCCGGACCTCCGACGGAAGCGCACTGACCCGCAGCTCCGCGCCCTGCACGCGGTCGATCGCGGCCCCCGTCCCGGCGACCTGGTTGCGCTGCTGGACGGTCCGCACCCCCCGCACCACGTACTCGCCCGACGTCTCGGGCCCCGACGCGGACGAGGGAACGGCGACCCCGGCCAGCACCAGGGCCAGCGCCGCGACGACGGCGAAAAGGAAATGCGGTCTGCGGGACATGACGAACTACCTGCCATCGGCTCCGTGCGCCGCCGACCACACTGCGGAGTTTTCCCCAAGGCCGACCAAACGCTAGCGATAGCCGCCACAATGACCCGCCAACCCCCACCTGACAACGACCCCCCGTTAACCAGAAACACCCCCGGCCACCTGTCCCACCCGAAAAACAGCAGCTCAGAGTTCCCCGCCCACCACGCTTTTCAAGCCCCTCACCCCGAACTGTGAATTTTCAATTCCCCGCGAACTCCGGGGTGAGTGCCGGACGTCGCTTGGGGGTTAACTGTGTGTTGCTGATCGACTACCGGGTGGGGTGAGTGGGAAGGGTCTGTCGCGTTCGGGTTCGAGTGCGCGGAGGCGATGGGGATGGGTGGAGGGGCCGGGGTGCCTACGACGAGGGTGACGCCGGGGGACAAGCGGTATCCGGCGCTCAGCCGGGGGTTCAACCAGCGGTGGATCGGGCGGCCCGACTACGTCCGGCTGGTGCGGACGCCGGAGGAGGTGCGGGAGGCGCTCGCCGCGGCGCTGCGCGAGACCCCGGACGACCCGGAGCGGACGCGGATCACCGTCAAGGCGGGCGGCCACTGCTACGAGGACTTCGTCTGCGGGCAGGACGTGCGGGTGATCCTCGACGTCAGCCCGATGTGCGACGTGTTCTACGACGACGCCATGCAGGCGTACTGCGTGCAGGCCGGGGCGACGAACTGGCACGTGTACAGCCACCTGTACCCGATGAGCGGGAGGGCGCTGCCGGGAGGGTCGTGCTACTCGGTGGGGCTCGGCGGGCACATCCCGGCGGGCGGGTTCGGGCTGCTGTCGCGGCAGCACGGGCTCACCGTCGACTACCTCTACGCGGTGGAGGTGGCGGTGGTGGACGAGTACAAGAACGTCGAGCTGGTCGTCGCCACGCGGGACGACAGGGGCCCGCTGTACGACCTGCTGTGGGCGCACACCGGGGGCGGGGGCGGCAACTTCGGGATCGTCACCCGGTTCTGGTTCCGGGAGCTGCCGGAGCCGCCGAAGGAGGTGATGCTGACGGGTCTCGCGTGGGACTGGAAGGACTTCACCGTCGGCGAGTTCGCGGAGCTGGTGACGGCCTACGGCGAGTACTTCCGCGACCACCAGGACCCGGACACGGCGGAGGGGAAGCTGTTCGCCCTGCTCAAGCTCAACCACGTGAGCAACGGCCAGATCGGGCTGCTCGCGCAGGTGGAGGCCGACGACGCCGACGGCCAGCAGGCGATGGCGGAGTTCGTGAACGCGGTCGACGGGCGGATCCGTCCCGCCGCGACGGTCATCAAGTCGGTGATGGGCGAGCATTTCGTCCACATGGACATTCCGCGCGTGATGCCGTGGCTCACGGCGACGCAGGCGCTGAACGCCAGCGGGGAGAACCGCTGCGGCAAATACAAGTCGGCCTATCTGCGCAAGCCGTTCACCGACCAGATGATCGAGGCGATGTGGGCCTATCTCGGCAACGAGAGGTACACCCACTACGACAACAAGCAGGCGCTCATCCAGGTCGACTCCTACGGAAGCGCGATCAACCGGCCCGAGCACAAGACGGCGGCGCGGCAGCGCGACTCCATCCTCAAACTGCAGTACCAGGTGTACTGGACGAAGAACGACCCCGCCGAGGACCTGCACCTCTCCTGGATCCGCGACACCTACAAGGCGACGTTCGCGACGACCGGCGGCGTGCCCGTCGCGGACGGCGACGTCACCGACGGCTGCTACATCGGCTACCCGGACGTCGACCTGAACGGCGAGCCGTGGAACGAGTCCGGCCAGTCGTGGGAGACGCTCTACTACAAGGACGCGTACCGGAAACTCCAGGAGGTCAAGCGCCACTGGGACCCGCGGGACGTCTTCCGGCACACCCAGTCCATCCGCCCGAACGGGGCGCCCTGACGCGCGCCGCCGCCACCGGCCGGGGAACGGTGCGCCGCCGCCTGTCTCGCCTTTATTGCATTCATTGCCAATACTTGCGGCCGTGACGGCGGGGACAGTAGTTTCGTCGGGCGATGCGGGGCGCCGCGCCGGACGCGCTCCGGGCCGGGTGGGAGCCCATGAGGACCGGCTGGGGAGCCCATGAAGAAGCGCACCGACAGGAAGATCGCCATCGCGGGCACCGCGGCGGCGGCCGTGCTCCTGCCCGCCGTCATGGTCGGCCTCGCGCAGGCCGGGATCGGCGTGCCGAAGGGGCGCTCCGAGGCGTCCGGCAACGCCGATCCGGTCCCCTCCTTCGGGCCCGCTACGCAGCCGGGCGCGCCGAGGTCCCGCACCGCGTCGCCGAAGCCGCCGAAGCTGCCGCACGTCCCGCCGAACACCAACCCGTTCAAGACGGGCGGCGGCGCGCCCGCCCCGGACGACCCCGACTCCAACACCGGCAGCCACGGCAGGAAGCCGAAGGCCCCGGGCGGGACGAGCGGCCGCGGCTACGCGAAGGCGCCCGACGGCGCGGCCGTCACCGGCGTCACGAAGGTGAACTCGCGGCAGTTCGACGTCACGATCGCGTCCCCGGCGCTCGGCGCGAAGGTGAAGACGCGCGTCATGGTGCCGAAGGGCTGGACGCGGAACACGACCAGGACGTGGCCCGTCGTGTACGCCTACCACGGCGGCAACAACAACTACACGTCCTGGACGAAGGACTCCAACATCGAGCAGGTCGCCGGCCCGTACAACGCGATGGTCGTCATGCCCGAGGGCGGCTGGAACGGGTCGTACACCAACTGGTGGAACGGCGGCAAGGGCGGCATCCCCGAATGGGAGACGTTCCATATCCGCGAGGTCATCCCGCTGATGGAACGCAACTTCCGCGCGGGCTCGGTGCGCGCCGCGATCGGGCTGTCGTCCGGCGGGCAGGGCGCCATCACCTACGCCGAACGCCACCGGGGCGTGTTCAAGTACGCCGCGTCCTACAGCGGCGCCCTGAACATCACCGCGCCGGGCATGCCGATCATCCTGACGACCATGAACCGGGAGGCGGGCACCTCGATCTGGGGCGACCCGATCACCGCGCGGGCGAACTGGGAGGCGCACGACGCGGCCGTCATGGTGTCGAGGCTGAAGGGCGTCGGCGTGTACGTCTCGTCCGGCAACGGGCAGCCCGGCCCCTACGACAACCCGGACGCCGCGCCGTGGGACGCCGGGCGCATCGGCGAGCAGCTCTCCGGCGTGATGAACGACAACTTCGTCGCGGCGGCGCGGCGGGCGGGCGTCCCGGTCACCGCGCACCTGTACGGGCCGGGCATGCACAACTGGAAGTACTGGCGCGTCGAGCTGGTGCGGAGCTGGCCCGCGATCGCCGCCGCCATCGGCGCCCGCAGGTCCTGACCGGGGCGGCGGTGAACGGGTTCGCGCGGCGGGAGTTCCAGCTCGTCCTGCTCCGCCGGATGGCCGACTACCAGCCCGGCCTGGTCGAGGACGCGATGCGCTCGCTCGCCGCCACCCGCACCGAGATGCGGCAGGTCAACGCCCGCTGGCAGCGGATCGTCCGGTCGCGGACGTTCCCGCGCGGGCGGCGCCGGTACGAGGCGGTCCTCGGCCCGCCCGGCGCGGTCGAGCCGCGCCGCGTCGGCGACGTGGACTGCGCGGTCGCCTGGTGGCCGCCGTTCCCGCTGTGGCCCGGCCTGCGCTTCGAGATCCTCCTGGCCCCGGACGGGACGGTCCTGCACGAGTGGCTCGTCCGGCACGACGGCGTGCCCGTGCCGGAGCTGGAGGGCGTCGACGACCTCGTCCCCTGGTCGTGCGTGGTCGACGACGTCACCCGACGCTTCGGGAGCGTCGCGCACCAGGACGGCGACGCGCCGAGCCGCTGGCACGCCACCGTCGCGACGCCCGGCGGCGGCACGGTCACGGCGCACTTCGTGTGGGGCCTGCTCCAGGCGGTCGAGCCCGCCTGACACTTTGGGGCGATATTGGCGGTTCCCGGCATCGGGCATTGCGCGTCCGTCCCTACGGTGGAGGAATGCCCGAGGTGACCGCACACGCCCCCGGGACCGTGGCCTGGATGGAGCTGGCCACCCCGAGTGTGGACGCGTCCAGGACGTTCTACCGCGAGGTCTTCGGGTGGTACTCCTACACGCTGACCGTCTCCCCGCTCGGCGACTACGAGATCTTCACCCTCGGCGGCGTCCAGGGCCCCGAGGTCACCGGCGCGCAGCCGCTCGCCGACGAGTCCCAGCCCGGCTCGTGGACGTGCTACTTCCGCACCGACGACCCCCCTGCCACCCTCGACGCGGTCCGCGCCGCGGGCGGGCTGGTCGCCGCCGAGCCCACCGACGTCGGCGACCTCGGCCGGGGGGCGCTGTGCTCCGACTCGCAGGGCGCCGACTTCGGGCTCTGGCTGCCGTACAACCTGAAGGGCGCGGGCGTCATCGACGAGCCGAACGCGATGTGCTGGGTGGAGCTGGCCTGCCCCGACGTCCAGGACGCCCGCCGCTTCTACGGCAGCGTCTTCGGCTGGACGCCCGTCGACCGCACCTACTACGCCCCCGACTACACCAACTGGAAGCTCGGCGGCCGGTCCGTGGCGGGCCTCGTGCCGATCGAGGAGTGGTGGCCGCGCAGCTTCCCGCCGCACTGGACCCCCTACTTCTGGGTGTCGGACTGCGACGCCACCACGTCCCGCGCCGCCGACCTCGGCGCCCACGTCTACGTCCAGCCGGTCGACATCGGCCCGGGCCGCTTCTCCGTCCTGACCGACCCGACCGGCGCGCGCCTGGCCCTCATCACCCCGTCGTCCCGCTCCACCGCTCCCCACCAACTCACGTGAGCGCGCCCGTCCCGCGTCAGGACGGGCGGTCGGGGGCGGTGAGGCGGCCGAGCAGCATGAGGACGAGCTCGTCGATCACCTCGTCCAGGGTGGCGTCGACCCAGCCGGTGCTCCAGTCGTGGAGGAGGCCGTTGATGCTCGCGATGAACGCGGTCGCCGCGATCCGGTAGTCGCGGGCCGGGATCTCGCCGCGGGCGGCGGCGCCCGCCGCCTCGGCGCAGATGAACTCGACCCAGCGGGCGCGGCGGTCGAGGCGCTGCCGGTCGAGCCGCGGCCCGGCGCCGATGATCTCCACGAAGGCGACCCGGACGCGCGCCGGGTCCGCGGCGACGCTCGCCGCGTACGCGCCGAACAGGCGGGCGGTGCGCGCGGCGAGGCCCAGGCCCGCGACGCCCGGCAGCGCGTCCACGACGGCCCGCTCGGCGTCGTCGTCGATCTCGCGGTGCAGCTCGGCGAGCAGGTCCTCCAGGGTGCGGAACTCCTCGTAGAACTGGCGGGTGGACAGCCCGGCGGCCTCGCTCAGCGCCGCCACGGTCGTGCCCCGGTAGCCGGGGCCGCGGCCGAACATCTCCAGCCCGGCGGCGAGGAACCTGCGGCGGCGCTCGGCCCGCCGCTCGGCCGCCGTCCTGCCCCCGTACCGGCCGGTGGGGGTCGCGCGCCTGCCCGTCACCGCGACTCCCTTCGGTTGGACGCGACCGCATTTTCCCGCATTCCCCGGATCTGTCGAGCACCCCGGCGGCGCGGATCCCACTAGTCTCGGGCCTGGCGGGGCGCCCCGGCCCCGGCCGTTCGCGAGGGGGAGTCACCAGGTGTTCGAGTCCGTGCTCGTGGCGAACCGCGGAGAGATCGCGGGACGGATCGTCCACACGGCCCGCGCGCTGGGCGTCAAGGCCATCGCGGTGCACTCGGCCGCCGACGCCGGGCTGCCGTTCGTCGCGGAGGCGGACGAGGCCGTCCTCATCGGCCCGGCCGACCCGGCGCGCAGCTACCTCAACGTCCCGGCGATCCTGGAGGCCGCGGACCGGACGAACGCGCAGGCCGTCCACCCCGGCTACGGGTTCCTCGCCGGGAACGCCGACTTCGCCCGCGCGGTCGCGGGCCGCGGCCACGTCTGGGTCGGCCCGCCGCCGCTCGCCGCCGCCCGGATGGCCGACAAGATCAACGCCCGGAACCTGATGAAGGAGGCGGGCGTCCCGGTCGCGCCCGGCGTGTGGGAGCCCGTGCCGGACGCGGCGACCGCCGCCGAGGAGGCCGAGCGCATCGGCTACCCGGTCATGGTGAAGCCCGCCGCGGGCGGCGGCGGCATCGGTCTGGCCGCCGCCCGCGACGAGACGACGCTGCGCGAGGCCTACGCGGCCTCCCGCGCCCGCGCCGAACGGATCTTCGGGCGGGCCGACGTCCTGCTCGAACGGTACGTGGAGGGCGCCCGGCACGTCGAGGTGCAGATCCTCGGACTCGCCGACGGGACGGTCGTCCCGCTGGGCGAGCGCGACTGCTCCGTCCAGCGCCGCCACCAGCAGGTCGCGGCGGAGACGCCGTCCCCCGGCGTCGATCCCGGGCTGCGCGAGCGGATCCTCGCCGCCGCCGTCCGCGCGGGCGAGACGGTCGGCTACCGGGGCGCCGGGACCGTCGAGTTCCTCGTCGACCCCGCGACCGGGGAGTTCTTCTTCCTGGAGATGAACCCGTACCTGGAGGTCGCGCACGCGATCACCGAGCTGGTCACCGGCGTCGACCTCGTCGAGCAGCAGTTCCGGGTCGCGTGCGGGGAGGCCGTCTCGTTCGCGGACGCGGCCCCGCGCGGCCACGCCTTCGAGTTCCGCGTCCACGCCGAGGACCCGCTGCGGTTCGTCCCCGGCACCGGCGAGATCAAGGTGTGGGAGGAGCCGGTCGGCGACGGCATCCGCATCGACGCCGGGTACGCGGAGGGCAGCGCCGTCACCGCCCACTACGACTCGCTGCTCGCCAAGCTGTGCGTCCACGGCGACGACCGGGAGCACGCGCTGCGCCGCGCGCGGGCCGCCGTCGAGGCGTTCCGCATCGAGGGCCCGCCGACGAACCTGCCGTTCCTGCGGGAGCTGCTCGACCGTCCCGAGTTCGTGGACGGCGCCTACGACACCCGGCTCGTCGGCCGCATGCGCACCCCCGCGTGACCCCGCGCCCCGCGACCGCGCCGCGCCGACCGGACTAGGGTGGCGCCGTGCAAACGAACGACGCGCAGACGAACGACGTGCCGACGAAGGACGCGCAGACGAAGGACGCGCAGGCGGACGACGCGCAGGTGTACTGCGACCGCTGCGGGGAGCCCGCCGCCTCCGGGGGCGACCACGCCGCGTGCCGCGCGGCCCGCGCGATGGAGCCGCCCCGGTACTGCGGGCGCTGCCGGCGGCGGATGGTCGTCCAGGTCACCCCCGTCGGCTGGACGGCCCGCTGCGCCGAGCACGGCGACCTGCGCGGCTAGAGCGCGAGCGCGTAGGTCAGCAGGTCGAGCCCCGGCACGGGCGCCCAGTCGCGGCAGGGCGTGCGGACGAACCCCATCCGCTCGTACAGCCGGTGCGCGTCCTCCATGTTCCGCTGCGTCGACAGCCGGAGGCCGGTGAGCCCGGCGGCGCGGGCCCGGTCCGCGCAGGCGCGGACCAGCGCCCGCCCGATCCCCTTCCCGCGCGCCCGCTCCAGGACGGCGAGCATCCGGAACTCGGCCTCGTCCGGCCCGGCCAGCGTGGCGTACGGGCTGCCCGGCGGGCAGTACGTCACGGCCCCGCCGACCTCGCCGCCGGACTCGGCGACGAGCAGCTCGCAGTCCGCGGCGCGGGCGGCGGTGTCCCGCAGCTTCTCGACGTACGGCGACGCGGACGACACCAGCCCGCCCGCGACGTAGACCTCGACGGTCAGGTCGCCGATGAGGCCGTACTCGTCCGGCGTCGCCGTCCGGACGACGACCGGCTGGCTGCCGTTCAGCGTGCGCATCGGGGGGTGCTCCAAGTCCGTCCCGCCGCCCGGGATCACGGCGACCCCGGGCTCCGGCGTTACAGGCTATAAGCCCACAAGACAGACTGAATCAGGCGATGTCCCGGCAGGACGACTCGGCGGGCAGCAGCGGGCGCAGCCGGACCGAGTACGTCTTTCCCTCGCTCCGCCAGCCGATGTCCGGCCTCGTGGCGGGGACCTTCCGGGCCGGGGCGAGGGTGCAGAGCGCGCCCGCCTCCCGGACCCCGTCGCCGAGCGGGGCGAGCGGCCACGCCTTGACCGTGCCCGTCGCCGCCGTCTCGCCCGCGAGGACGGCCGTCTTCGCGGGCTCGTACGGCTTCGGCTTCGCCGCCTGGTCGGACGCGGGCCAGCCCGCCGGGTCGAGGCGCTTGAGGAACCGCGCCTCGGGCCCGGACTGGGACTCGGCCTGGATGATCCGGGTCGTGGCCCCGTCCATCGTGACCACGGTGATCAGCGCGTCCGCGATCCGCTCGGACCCGACGGTGTGGGACCGGCCGAGCCCGGCGGCGCGGGCGCCGTCCAGGAGCGGGCGCACCGCCTCCGGCTTCAGGCGGTACTCGGTGAGCCCGCCCCGCGGCTGCCCGCCGGGCGCGGCGCCGGACGCGACGATCGCGCGCCCGCTGGAGTAGAGGGAGAACTCGGGGACGCTGCCCGGGCCGCCGACCCCGGCGAAGCCGCCCGTCCTGCGCCAGCGCAGGACGAGCTTCTCACCGGCGGGAGACTGGTCGACGGGGGACGCGGTGGGTGACGCGGTGGGTGACGGGGAGCTGGCGGGTGCGGGGGACGACGGCGGCGGCGAGGACGGCGCGGACGCCGTCTCCGAGCCGCCGCAGGAGGTCAGCGCCGCGCAGGCCGCGACGGCCGCGCAGGCGAACGCCGGCACCCGGTGGGAACGTGTGTACGGTCCGGCCATGACGGTTCGACGCCCTCGCATGCCGTCCGGTTCCCCCCGATTCATCCCGATACAAAATCGCCCGCCGAAGACTGTGGGATCCGGCCGCCGACCGGCCCGGGGCCCCGCGCTAGTGTGCCGCCTTGTGAGTGTGCTCGTGGTGACCGGGACGTGTACCGGCGTCGGGAAGACCGTCGTCAGCGCGGCGCTGGCGGCGGTCGCCGCGGCGCGCGGCGTCTCCGTCGCCGTGGTCAAGCCGGGCCAGACCGGCGTGACCCCAGGGGAGCCCGGCGACCTGGACGAGGTCCGGCGGCTCGCCGGGATCGACGACCTGCACGAGCTCGCCCGCTTCCCGGATCCGCTGTCGCCCGCCGCCGCGGCCCGCCGCGCCGGGACGCCGCCGGTGCGGCTGGGGG
>NZ_BCQP01000067.1 GCF_001552135.1 Actinomadura chibensis NBRC 106107
CCCGCCGCGCTGTCCGGCGGCGAACTGCAGCGCGCCGCCTTCGCCCGCGCCGCGCTGGCCGGGCCCGACGTCCTGATCTGCGACGAGATCACCTCCGCGCTGGACGACGACGCCACCCGGCTCGTCCTCGCCGAACTCGGGCGGATGCGCCGGGAGCGGGCCGTGTCCGTGCTGTGGATCGGGCACGACCTGCGCCTCCTGCCCGCCGTCGCGGAGCGGGTCCTCGTCCTGGAGGGCGGCCGGATCGCGGCGGCGGGCGACCGGCGGCGGGTGATCGACCTCGGCGGGCGGGCGTCCCGCCATGAACTGGAACGGCTGAAAGGAGCGGACACGTGACCGACACGATCGCGGAGACCGGCTGGCAGTCCTGGCAGGACCGCTGGGACGCCATGCAGGAGTGGTACATGCCCGACCGCGAGGAGCGGTTCCGGGTGATGCTGGAGACGGTGGAGGCGGTCGCGGGGCCGGAGCCGACCGTCCTCGACCTGGCCTGCGGGACGGGCACGATCACCGACCGGCTGCTGCGGCGGCTCCCCGGCGCGCGCAGCACGGGCATCGACCTCGACCCGGCGCTGCTCGCCATCGCCGAAGGGCATTTCGCGGGCGACGACCGCGTCGCGTTCGTCACCGCCGACCTCACCGACCCCGGCTGGACGGACGCGCTCCCGCACCGCTCGTATGACGCCGTCGTCACGGCGACCGCGCTGCACTGGTTCGACGCCGGACCGCTGCGGACGCTGTACGGGCAGGTCGCGGGCGTGCTCCGGGACGGCGGCGTCTTCCTCAACGCCGACCACATGACCGACGAGTCCGCGCCCCGGCTGAACGCCGCCGCGACCGCGTTCCACGAGGCCCGCATGGACCGCGAGCGGGCGGCCGGGGCGCTCGACTGGGCGGGCTGGTGGGACGCGGTGGCGGGCGACCCCGTCCTGGCCGGGCCCGCGCGCCGCCGGTTCGAGATCTTCGGCGACCCGCGCGACCACGGCTACGCCGCCGCGAACCGCGACCGTCCGACCTCGACGCGGTGGCACGCCGACGCGCTCCGCGAGCAGGGGTTCAGCGAGGCGCGCCAGGTCTGGTGCTCCCCGAGCGACGCCCTGATGGCGGCGCTGCGCTGACCGGTTGTCGGGCCGACTCTTTTCCCGTTGACCGGGGAGGTTGGAAGGACGACCTGGCCCGACGATCTAGCGTGGGTACTGCACGGGCGGTGGACGAGCACGCGCGGGGACGCGCCGGACGGAGGCGGAGCATGGGATACGTCAGGCATGCCAGACGCGGTGTGGTGATCGTCGTCGGCGGCGTGGTCCTGCTCGGCGGCGTCGCGCTGCTCGTCCTGCCCGGGCCGGGGCTGCTGCTGGTGCTCGCGGGCCTGCTCATCCTCGCCCGCGAGTTCCCGGCCGTGGACAAGTACGTCGAACCCGTCCGGGAGCGGGCGATCCAGGCGGCGGAGGAGAGCGTCACGTCCTGGTGGAAGCTCACCGGCTCGATCCTGACGGGCCTCGCGCTGCTCGCCGCGGGCGTCGCCTGGGGGCTGGTGGACGAGCTGCCGTTCTCGGGGTGGAGCGCGGGGTCGGGCCTCATCCTGTCCGGCGTCATCCTGTTCGCGCTGCTGGTCTGGAGCCACCGCCGCGTCCGCGCCGCCCGCCGCGCCTGACCGTTCCACCGGGCCTCCGCGCCTGATCCGGCCATTTCTTCGGCGGAGTTGATCCGCGGAGCGGGTATGCCCGTGCAATGGTCATGGGCATTCTTCTCCGACTTCTCGTGGCCGGTGGGCTGGCGGCGGACGCCGTCGTCCACTGGCGGTTCGCGCCGGACATGGCGCCGGGCCCGCACACGCCGAGCGACACCATCCCCGGCGACGACCTGTTCTACGGCCAGGCGATCGCCGCCGCCGTCGCGGCCGTGCTCGTCCTCGTCCTGGCGCGGAAATGGACGTACGCGATCGCGTTCGCCGTCGCGGCGAGCGCGGCCGGGGCCGTCCTGCTGTACTACTCCGTCGACTTCGGGCGCATCGGCCCGATCCCGCGCATGTACGACCCGTCCTGGTACGCCGACAAGACGATCAGCCTGGCGGGCGAGCTGGTCGCGGCGCTCGCCGCGCTGGTCGGGTTCTTCACCGTCCGGCGCCCGGAACGCAGCGAGGAGCCCGCGCCCGCGTCCGTCCGGGGGTGACGTCCGGCATGGGCGGGCGGGGGAGGGGTAGCCCGGCCGTATGGACACCGCGGACGTGACGCTCGACCTGGCGGACGCGACGCTGCCGGGCGACCTCGCCCTGCCCGGCGACGAGCCCGGCGGCGTGGTGCTGTTCGCGCACGGCAGCGGCAGCTCGCGGCACAGCCCGCGCAACCGGGCCGTCGCCGCCGGGCTCAACGAGGCGGGCATCGGCACGCTGCTGATCGACCTCCTCACCGCCGAGGAGGACGCGCGCGACGCCGTCACCGCCGAGCTGCGCTTCGACATCGGGCTGCTGACCAGGCGGCTCGCCGGGGCGATCGACTGGCTCGCCGCCGCGCCCGCGACGGCGGGCCGCCCGGTCGGGCTGTTCGGCGCGAGCACCGGCGCGGCGGCGGCGCTCGCGGCGGCGGCGGAACGGCCGGGACGGATCGGCGCGGTGGTGTCCCGGGGCGGCCGCCCGGACCTCGCCGGGGACGCGCTCGGCCGGGTCGCCGCGCCCGTCCTGCTGATCGTCGGCGCCCGCGACCCGGTGGTGCTGCGGCTGAACGACGAGGCGGCCGGACGGCTGCGGGGCGCCGTCCACCGGCTGGAGGTCGTACCGCGCGCGTCGCACCTGTTCGAGGAGCCCGGCACGATGGAGCGGGTCACCGACCTGGCCGCGCAGTGGTTCGTCCGGTACCTGACGGAGCAGTCCGCCGTGCCGTGACCAGGGCGCGTACCCCGCGCGGCGTAGGCGCGCCGCCGCGGCGTGCGCCGTCCGCCGTATCTCCGGTGTCGCCGCGCACGGGACGCCTTTCCGCCCGCGAACCGGGATCGTCTTTCCGGGACGCACCGGAAAGGACGTGACGACATGGCGGCACAGGAAACCCGCACCGTACCCGCGCCGGGCCCGACCGCCCGGCTCCGCATAGGACGGAACTGGCGGCGGGCGACGCTCATCGTGCACATCGTGTCCGCCGGGGCGTGGATCGGGATCGACGTGATCGTGGCCGTCCTCGTCCTGACCGGGCGGTACGGCGGGAGCGGCGACGTCCGCGGCCTCGCCTACCGGGCGCTCGCGACGTTCGTCGTCTGGCCGATGCTGACCAGCGGGCTCGTCTGCCTGGCCAGCGGGCTCGTGCTCGGGCTCGGCACGAAATGGGGCCTGCTGCGCTACTGGTGGGTGGCGATCAAGCTGGCGCTGAACCTCGTCCTGTGCACGCTGATCCTGATCGCGCTGCAACCGGGAATGGGCGAGGTGGACGACTACGGCCGGACGCTGGCGGCGGGCGGCGCGCCCGACCCGGGCCGCGTCTCCGACCTGTTCTACCCGCCCGCCGTGTCGCTGACGGCGCTGACGCTCGCGACCGTCCTCGCGGTCGCGAAGCCGTGGGGCCGCGTCCGCCGCCGGGCCCGTGGCTGAGCGGCGCGCGGCTGAGGAACGCGTGGTGGAGCGGCGCGCCGCCCGGCGTGCCGGATCGCCGGACGACGCGCCGCGGTCTCAGCGTACGAGCGGCGCCGGGTCCGGTCGCTCGGCCGCCGGGGCGGCCGCGGCGGCCGCGGGGGCCGGGGCGACCCAGACCGGGTCCGGATCCGGCAGCTTGTCGCAGGTCCGGTCGACCAGCCCGCGGTTCGCGGGCAGCGTGCCGTCGCGCAGGTAGGCGACGAGCGTGTCGTCCAGGCAGCGGTTGCCCGCGAACGTGATCGCGTGGCTGCCGCCGCCGCGCTCCACGACGAGCCGGGCCCCGGGCAGGGCCCGCGCCATGTCGACGCCCCCCTGGTAGGGCGTCGCCGGGTCGTCCGTCGCCTGGAAGAGCAGCATCGGGGGCAGGCCGCGTCCGTCGATGCGGGTGCGGTGCCCCGCCTTCACCGGCCACGTCAGGCAGGCGGCGTTGAACCACATGTTGTTGTAGGTGTAGAAGGGCGCCTTCTCGTTGACCTTCGCCTGGTCCTTCTGCCAGTAGCGGAAGTCGCGGGGCCACCGGCTGTCCGAGCACTGGACGGCGTTGTACAGGTCGAAGGAGTCGTCCGTCGGGTCGGGCGCCGCGTACCGGTCATAGGCGGTGACGAGCGGAGCCGTGTCCCCCGAGTTCGTGTAGGCGGACAGGACGG
Source organism: Actinomadura chibensis NBRC 106107 (assembly GCF_001552135.1). Taxonomy (GTDB): domain Bacteria; phylum Actinomycetota; class Actinomycetes; order Streptosporangiales; family Streptosporangiaceae; genus Spirillospora; species Spirillospora chibensis. The sequence goes on from NZ_BCQP01000067.1 coordinate 4,267, forward strand.
TCGCGAGCCGCGGCCACCGCAGGATGTTGTAGCCGCCCGCGACCTGGGTGTCGTCGAACTCGTCCGGGCCGATGCGCCCGACCGGGTGCGCCCGCAGCGAGGCGCGCATGGCGTACCACTTGTCCTCGACGTCGTCGGGGTCGGTGCCGAGGTGGTAGACGCCGTCCGCCTTCGCGACCCACGCGGTGAACGCCTTGAACCGCTTCTCGTGCTGGAGGTCCTGCAGCACGTTGTGGTCGTACCAGGGGATGGACGGCCCGACGATGCTGTCGAGCACGAACCGGCGGACGTGCGACGGGTAGAGCTGCGCGTACGTCGAGCCGAGCGTCGTCCCGTACGACCAGCCGAAGAAGTTGATCTTCTCGGCGCCGAGCGCGCGGCGGATCGCGTCCATGTCCCGGACGTGGTCGACGGTCGACAGGTGCGGCAGCAGCTCCGCGTGCTTCTCCGTGCAGTTCTTCACGTACCCGGCCGCCTTCGCGAGCCACGTCCGCGTCGTCCCCTGGCTCACCTGGAAGTCGGGACGCGGCCCGTCGAAGTAGTGCGGGTCGCAGGACATGCGCGGCTCGCTGTGCTGCGACCCGCGCAGGTCGAAGCCGATCCAGTCGTAGGCGGCGGCGACGTCCGGCGGCAGTTGCGACGGGATCCACGACGCCATCCACAGCCCGCTGATGCCGGGCCCGCCGGGGTTGAGCAGGATCGGCCCCTGCCGTCGCCCCTCCGGCGCGGTGGCGGGCAGCCGGTTGACCGCGACCTTCACCGTCCGCCCGTCCGGCCGGGCGTGATCGAGCGGCACCTCCACCATCGCGCACTGCAACGTAGGAGCCTCCGGCTCCGCGCACGACCGCCACTGCACGTCCGGGGCCTGCGCGACGGCGGCCCGCGGGACACCGCCCACCGCCGCTCCCACGGCGACCCCGGCGGCGGCGATGACCGCGCCCGCGCGTCTCCTTCTCCGGGCTCTCACCGGCTGCCTCCCTGATCTCAGTGTGAAATTGCAGTGTACAATTGCACACCTCCTGAGAACCTGTCCAGGGAACTGTCGAGGGCTCCGAGAACCCCTCCGGAAACCCCTGCCAGGACGCGGTTTCCGGTACTTCCCGGAGCCGCCGCGACACCCCCCGGGCCGCGCCGACCGCGATGGGCGGGCCGCGCCTCTCCATAACGCAGATGTATGGAGGCGCGTATGACCACGGCGCGGATCGGGCGCTCACACTGCGGGCGCAGAGATCGCCTAGACCGCCGGGCGTTGGAGGCCGGCGGCGCCTTTTCGTCCACGAGCCATCGGAATCCCATCCCGGCTTCGCCGGGATGCCCCGGAGGAACCCCCCGTGAGAAAAAGACACACCTCGATCAGATGCCTGCGGGCGTCGCTGGTCCTCGCACTCGGGATCAGCTTCATGGTCTCGCCCGCCAGCCCCGCCAACGCGGCTCCCGCACCCCGCCCGCACCCCGTCACGGCCCGCACCGGAGACGACGCGAGCGGGCACCTGCGGAAGTCGCCGCTCCCGGTCAAGGACCGGCCGCCGCTCCCCGCCACCGACGACGCGCTGAAGAGCCGTCCGGACAAGCCGCGGAAGTCCGCGGAAGTGCGGCGGCCCTCCATGAAGCAGGCCCCGAAGGGCGCGCCGAAGGCGAAAGCGGCGGCGGCGTGCAGTCCCAGCGACTTCACCAGCCGTTCCGGCAGCGCGCTCGTGCAGCAGATCAAGAGCTCCACGACGGACTGTGTCAACACGCTGTTCAGCCTGACCGGCGGGGACGCCTACTACGCGTTCCGCGAATCCCAGATGACGACGGTCGCGTACGCGCTGCGCGACAACGGCCTCTACTACCCGGGCGACAACACCACGGGTACCGCCCAGCTCGTCCTTTACCTGCGCGCCGGGTATTACGTGCAGTGGTACTACCCGAGTGACGTGGGCGCCTACGGCGCGTCGCTGAAGACGGCGATCCAGTCGGGCCTCGACGCCTACTTCGGGAACTCCAAATCGTCGACGGTCAGCGACGCCAACGGCGAGGTGCTCGCCGAGGCGGTCACGCTGGTCGACAGCGCCCAGGAGAACGCCCGGTACATCTACGTCATCAAGCGGATGCTGACCGGCTACAACAGCTCCTATGACGCGCACTGGTGGATGCTCAACGCGGTCAACAACGTCTACACGATCCTGTTCCGCGGCCACCAGGTTCCGGAGTTCGTCTCCGCCGTGCAGTCCGATCCGAGTGTTCTGGACACGCTCAACTCGTTCGCGTCCGGACACCTCTCCCTCCTCGGAACGGACCGCAGCTACCTCGTCTCCAACGCGGGACGTGAAATGGCCCGCTTCCTCCAGCACGCCCCGCTCCAGACGAAGGTGAGGCCGCAGGCGAAGGGCCTTCTCGGGCAGAGCGCCATGACGGGGAAGACGGCTCCGCTGTGGGTCGGCATCGCCGAGATGACCGACTACTACGACAAGGCGAACTGCACCTACTACGACACGTGCAACCTCCAGCAGCGGCTGGCGCAGAACGTCCTGACCATCAACCACACGTGCAGTTCCAGCATCCGGATCCGGGCGCAGGACATGACGGCGTCGCAGCTGTCCGACACGTGCGCGAGCCTGATGAACCAGGACGCCTATTTCCACGGCCTGGTGAAGGACGGCAACAGGCCGGTCGCGAACGACAACAACACCACGATCGAGGTGTGCGTCTTCGATTCCAGTACGGACTACCAGACGTACGCCGGTGCGATGTTCGGCATCGACACCAACAACGGCGGAATGTACCTGGAGGGCGACCCGGCCGCGGCCGGGAACCAGCCGAGGTTCATCGCCTACGAGGCCGAATGGGTGCGCCCGACGTTCCAGATCTGGAACCTCAACCACGAGTACACCCACTACCTCGACGGCCGGTTCGACATGTACGGCGACTTCAACGCCAATGTCACGACGCCGACCATCTGGTGGATCGAGGGCTTCGCCGAGTACGTCTCCTACTCCTACCGGAAGGTGAACAACGACTCGGCCATCGCCGAGGCGGCCCGGCGGACGTACGCGCTCAGCACCCTCTTCAACACGACCTACAGCCATGACACGACGCGCATCTACTACTGGGGATACCTCGCCGTCCGGTACATGTTCGAGAAGCACCCCGGCGACATCTCCACCGTTCTCGGCTACTACCGGACCGGCAACTGGAACGCCGCCCGGACGTACCTGACCAGCACCATCGGCAGCCGCTACGACAGCGACTGGTGGACGTGGCTCGCCGCCTGCGCCGCCGGCGCCTGCGCGGGCGGCGGCGGTGGCGGCAACCAGGCGCCCGTCGCCCGGTTCGGCTACCAGGCGAACGGCCTGGCGGTCGCGTTCACCGACCAGTCCACCGACTCCGACGGGACGATCGCGTCCCGCCGCTGGGACTTCGGCGACGGCACCACGTCGACGTCGGCCAACCCGTCCCACACCTACGGGGCGGACGGCAACTACACCGTGTCCCTCACCGTCACCGACAACGCCGGCGGCACCGACACCGTGACCCAGCAGGTCTCGGTGTCCGCCGGAGGCGGCGGCGGGACGACGGAGTGCACCGGCTCCGACACGAGGCAGCTCGACCGGAACTGCCAGCGGAGCAACCTCTCGGCCGCGAAGGGCGGCACGTACTACCTGTACATCTACATCCCGTCCGGGACGCGGTCGATCACCATCACCTCGTCCGGCGGGACCGGCGACGCCGACCTCTACTACAACGGCAGCACGTGGGCGACGCCGACGTCCTACACCCAGCGCTCCATGAACGCGGGCAACGCCGAGACCCTGACGGTCAACAGCCCGCCGGCCGGTTACAACTACATCAGCATGTACGGAAAGGAGGCCTTCAACGGAGCTTCGGTAAAGGTCGAGTACTGATTCCGGCCTTTGTGTGACCCTGCGTGAAAGAAGGCCGGGATCGGGCCCCGCAGCCCGATCCCGGCCCTTTCTCGTGCCCGGAACCTTCTCCTGCGGACTCAGGAGACTTCGGGGAAATGGCAGGCGACCTCGCGCCCGGCCACGCGCGAAAGGACGGGACGCTCCGTCCGGCACATCGACTCCGCCTTGTGGCAGCGCGGGTGGAAAGGGCAGCCGGACGGCGGCGACGCCGGGCTCGGCGGGTCGCCGCGCAGCACGATCCGCTCCCGCGCCCGCTCGGCCACCGGGTCGGGCAGCGGGATCGCCGACAGCAGCGCCCGCGTGTACGGGTGCGCGGGCGCGTCGTAGATCGCGTCCCGCTCGCCGATCTCGACGATCCGGCCGAGGTACATCACCGCGACCCGCGCGCACACGTGCCGCACGACGGCGAGGTCGTGCGCGATCAGCACGAGCGCGAGGTCCAGCTCCCGGCGCAGCTCGGACAGCAGGTTGACGATCTGCGCCTGGATCGAGACGTCGAGCGCCGACACCGGCTCGTCCGCGACGACCAGCCGCGGCCGGGTGACGAGCGCGCGGGCGATCCCGATGCGCTGCGCCTGCCCGCCGGAGAACTCGTGCGGGTAGCGCCCGGCGTGCTCGGCGTCCAGCCCGACGAGGCTCAGCATCTCCCGCACGCGGGCGTGCGCCTCCGCCGCCGGGACGCCCTGCACGCGCAGCGGCGCCCCGACGATCGACGCGACCGTCTGCCGCGGGTTCAGCGACGAGTACGGGTCCTGGAACACGATCTGCAGATCGCTCCGGAGCGGGCGCATGCGCCGCTGGGGGAGCGCGGTGATGTCGGTGCCGTCGAAGGTGATGCGGCCGGACGTCGGGTCGAGCAGCCGGACGAGCATCCGCCCGGTCGTCGACTTCCCGCACCCCGACTCCCCGACGAGCCCGAGCGTCTCGCCGGAGCGGACCTCCAGGTCGAGCCCGTCCACGGCGCGGACGCTCCCGCGCCGGGTCTGGAACGTCTTCGTCAGCCCTTCCAAGGCCAGCAACGCGGGATCCGCGTCGCCTTTCCGGGGGACGGCCTCCGGACCTCCGGGCGGGGGCCCCGAAGATCCTCCCTTCGCTGCGGTCATCGGGGCTCCTTCGCGGCGGTCAGGTGGCAGGCCGCCTGGTGGGTCGCGCCCTCCAGTTCGGGGCGCGCGATCTCGCACGCCGCGACCCGGTCCGGGCAGCGCGGATGGAACGGGCAGCCGGACGGCGGCGCCAGTAGCGACGGCGGGCTCCCCGGGATCGGGCTCAGCTCCCCGGCCGGGCCGGTCAGCCGCGGCAGCGAGCCGAGCAGCCCGCGCGTGTAGGGGTGCCGGGGCGAGGCGAACAGGGTCTCGGCGTCGGCGTGCTCGACGACCCGTCCCGCGTACATCACGAGGACGTCGTCGGCGACCCGCGCGACCACCCCGAGATCGTGCGTGATCATCAGGACGGCGAGCCCGCGCTCGCGCTGCGCGCCCGCGATCAGCTCCAGGATCTGCGCCTGGACGGTCACGTCCAGCGCGGTCGTCGGCTCGTCGGCGATCAGCAGGTCCGGCTCGCAGGCCAGCGCCATCGCGATCATGACGCGCTGGCGCATCCCGCCGGAGAACCGGTGCGGATGGTCGCGGGCCCGCTCGTCCGGGTCGGGGATGCCGACGTCCGCGAGCAGCCGCACCGCCCGCGCGTGCGCGGCCCGCCGCGACTCGCCGAAGTGCAGCCGCCGCGCCTCGGCGATCTGCTCGCCGACGCGGAAGTGCGGGTGCAGCGACGACAGCGGGTCCTGGAAGATCATCGCGACCCGGCGGCCGCGCACCGCGCGGACCTTCTCGCGGCCCGCGCCGACGAGCTGGACGCCGTCCAGCTCGATCGACCCGCCGATCCGCGCCGCCGCGTGCAGCCCCATGATCGCGAGGCTGGTCGCGGACTTGCCGGACCCGGACTCCCCGACGATCCCGACCGTGCGCCCCGGCTCGACGGCGAACGACACCCCGTCCACGGCCCGCAGCGGCCCCTTCGGGTGCGGGAACTCGACGGTCAACTCCCGGACGTTCAGCAAGCTCATGAGAACCTCACCTGCGGGTCGACGACGGCGTAGGCGAGGTCCACGACCAGGTTGGCGAACGTGATGAAGAAGGCGGCGAGCAGCGCGACGCCCATCACCACCGGCTGGTCGGACGTCTCGATCGAGTCGATGGTGAGCCGTCCGAGGCCGGGCAGCCCGAACACGCTCTCGGTGATGACGGCGCCGCCGAGCAGCGCGCCGAGGTCCATCCCGAACACGGTGAGGACGGGCGTCAGCCCGGCGCGCAGCCCGTGCTTCGAGACGACCGTCCGCTCCGGGAGGCCCTTCGCGCGGGCGGTGCGGATGAACGGCTCCGCCATCGTCTCGACCATCGACGCCCGCGTCATCCGCGCGTACATCGCGGCATACAGCAGAGCGAGCGCGACCCAGGGCAGGACGAGGTTCTTCGCCCACCCCACAGGGTCCTGCCCCACCGGGACGTAGCTGGAGTAAGGCAGCAGCCCCCCGACCTGGACGACGAGCACCGTCAGCGTCATCGCCGTGAAGTAGATGGGCAGGGACGCGGAGGTGAGCGTGCCGACCATCATCGTCCGGTCGAGCAGCGTGTCCTTGCGCAGCGCGGACACCACGCCGACCGCGACGCCGCCCGCCAGCCACAGCACGGCCGCGCCCGCCGCGATCGACAGCGTCGTCGGCAGCCGCCGCATCATCAGGTCCCAGACGGGCGTGTTGTTCTGGTACGAGAAGCCGAGGCAGGGGAAGTGGCAGTGGACGGCGAGCGGGCCCTCGCCGTAGGTCCGTCCCGCGAAGATGCCGGTCAGGTAGCCGGTGAACTGCTTCCACAGCGGACGGTCCAGGCCCATCTGGTGGTGCAGCATCGCGAGCCGCTCCGGCGTGCACGACTTGCCGCACGCCTGGAGGGCCGGGTCGGCGGGGAAGACGTAGAAGATCGTGAAGGTGACCGCGCAGATGACGAGGAGGACGCCCGCCATCCCGGCCAGCCGCAGCGCGACGTAGCGGATCATCGGGTGGCGCTCCGCGGGTCGAGGGCGTCCCGGAAGGCGTCGCCGAGCAGCGTGAACGCGAGGACGGTCAGCAGCAGGCACACGCCCGGCACGACGAAGAACATCGGGTCGACCTGGTACCAGGTCATCGCGGTCGCCATCATCTGCCCCCAGGACGAGTCGGGCGGCCGCACTCCGATGCCGAGGAACGACAGCGCCGCCTCCGTCCCGATGTTGATCGGGACGGTCAGCGTCGCGTACACGAGGATCGGCGCGAGCAGGTTCGGCAGCACCTCGCGGAACAGGATGCGGGCGCGCGTCATCCCCGCCGCGCGCGCCGCCTCCACGAACTCGCGGCTGCGCAGGACGAGCGCCTGCCCGCGCACGATCCGCCCGACGTACGGCCAGCCGAAGAAGCCCATGACGAAGATGAGCTCCAGCGTCCGGTTCCCCTCCGGCAGCACCGACACCAGCGCGATCATGAAGATGAGCTGCGGGAACGACAGGACGAGGTCCATCACGCGGCTGATCAGGGCGTCCAGCCGCCCGCCGGAGAACCCCGCGAGGAGGCCGAGCGCCGTCCCGGCGACGGTGGCGACGCCGGTCGCCAGGACGGAGATCAGCAGCGAGATCCGCGCGCCGTGGACCATGCGGCTGAACACGTCCCGCCCGGTGCCCGGCTCGACGCCGAGCCAGAAGTCGCCGTCCACGCCGCCGAGCGCGCCCTTCGGCGCGCCCGCCAGCGCCTTGTCGATCTTCTCCGGGTGGAACTCGTTCGGGCCGTGCCCGTTGAGCGCGGTCAGCAGCGGCGCGGTCAGCGCCATCAGGACGAACAGCAGCACGATCCCGAGCCCGATCAGGGCGGCGGGATCGCGCCGCAGGCGCCCGGCGGCGGTCCGCCACGGGGAGCGGCCGAGGGGCGGCGGGGTCGCCGCCCGCCCCTCGGCCAGGGAGGGTGCGCTCACTCCGACACCCCGAGCGTGGCGAAGTCGAACTCGCCCTCCCAGATCGGGTGGCCGAAGGCCCCGGTGACCTTCGAGCCGCGCAGCAGGGGCAGCTTGTCGTGGATCAGCGGGACCATCGGGGACGCCTGCATGATCCGCTGGTCGACGGCCTGCCAGGTCGCCGTGTCGCCGCCCTTCACCGCCGCGCCGATCGCGTCGTTCAGCGCGCGGTCGTCGTACTGCGAGACGACGGTGTTGCCCTTCGGCGTGATGTTGCGCCCGTCGAAGATCGGCGGGATGAACGACGACGCGGACGGGAAGTCGGCGCACCAGCCGTAGAAGACCAGCTCGTCCTCCTTCTTGATGTCGCCGATGGCGTCGTAGTAGACGCTCTTCGCGACCGGGTTCAGCCGGACCTTCACGCCGACGCGGGCGAGCGCCTGCTGCACCGCCTCGCCCTCCGCCTTGCCCTGCTCGGTGCTGGTCGTCGTCAGCGTGATCGAGAACCCGCCGCCCTTGCCCGCGGCCGTGAGCATCTGCTTGGCCCGCGCCGGGTCGCCGTTCGCCGGGGCGTGGTAGACGTCCAGCGCCTTGCCGTCGGTCATCGTCGGCGGGAGGTAGGAGCCCGCGAGCTCGCCGACGCCGCTGCCGCCGTGCGCGGTGCGGTACGCCTCCTTGTCCACCGCGTACTGCATCGCCTGCCGGACGCGCGGGTCGTCGAACGGCGGCTTGGAGGTGTTCATCGCGAGGAACCGCGTGCACAGGCTCGTCGCGCTGATGAACCGCTTCTTGACGTCCGCCCTGGTCAGGATGCGCGGCATGCTGGCCGCCGCGACGCTGTAGAGGGTGACCGCGCGCTTGTCCGCGCCCTGGTCGGCGATGAGGCGCTGGTCGATGGCCGTCTGCGCGAGGCCCTCCTCCAGGACGATCTTGTCCGGCTTCCCCTGCCGGACGGTGTCGGTGGCCTTGTCCCAGTGCGGGTTGCGGACGAGGACGAGCCGCCGTCCCCGGTCGTACGACTCCACCTTGTACGGGCCGGAGGAGAAGGGGCGCTTATCGTAGTTGACGCCGGTGTCCTTCGCCTTCGGGACGGGCGCGAACGTCGGCAGCGTCGCGATCTTCGGCCAGTCCATGGACGGTTCCTTCAGGTGGAACACGACCGTCCGGGCGTCCGGCGTCTCGATCGCGGCCAGGCTCCCGCCCTTGTAGGGCCCCTTGTACTTGTCGCCGCCCGCGAGCATCGTCCGGGCGTAGCCGGGGCCTTCGGGCAGGTCGGGGGCGAAGGAGCGCTCCACGCCGTACTTCACGTCCTGGCTGGTGATCGGCGTGCCGTCCTCGTACTTGAGGCCCTGCTTGAGGCGGAACGTCCAGGTCTGGCCGCCGTCGGAGGTCTTCCCGGAGTCCTCGGCCAGGTCCGGGACGACCTCGGTGCCCGGCTGGCCGGGCTTCGCGGCGTAGGTGGTGAGCGTCCGGTACAGCAGCCGGACGCCGAAGTCCATCGCGAACATCACGTAGTTGCGCTGCGGGTCGAGGTGGGCGATGTCCTGCGTGTACAGGACGGTGAGCGTGCCGCCGGCCGCGCCGGAGGAGGACCCGTCGCCGTCGGACCCGCAGGACGCGAGCCCGCCGGCGAGGACGAGGGAGAGCGAGAGGGCGGCCGTGGTACGCAGCGGACCGCGCGGAGGACGTGTCATGACACTCCGAACATCGTGGGGCGAAGTGCCATATAAAATAGTACAGTAAAATTGTACGTCTAGAAGCGTTACCGAATCTCCACCCCGTAAGACCCGTCCACCCCACCCGCTTCTTCGCCCCAGCCCGACTCTCCGACCCCCCGGGACCGCACATGGACCGTCTCGCCACCGGCAGCCACGACCTGCCGGTCTCGCCGGCCCTCGCCGCCTTCATGCGGACGCAATGGGCCACGCCCCCCGCCACGCCTCCCCTCGCCGCCGACTCCGTCGCGCCCTACGCCGCCCTCCGCCGCGCCGCCCTGGCGGAGCGGTTCCCGGGCGAGCGGCTCGTCATCCCCGCCGGGCCGCCGAAGGTGCGGAGCAACGACTGCGACCACCGCTACCGGCCGCACACCGCCTACGCGCACCTCACCGGGGACACGACGGCCGACACCGGGCCGGGCGCCGTCCTCGTCCTGGAGCCGGTCGGCGGCGGGCACGAGGCGGTCGTGTACCGGCGGCCGCCGTCCGGCCGCGACGGCGACGCCTTCTACCGGGACCGCCGCGACGGCGAGTTCTGGGTCGGCCCGCGCGAGACGCTCGCCGAGACCGAGCGGCGGCTCGGGGTCGTCTGCCGCCCGCTGGACGCGCTGCCCGGCGCGCTGCGGCTCGCCGTCCCCGCGCGGGCGATGCGCGGCGTCGCGCCGGACGTCGACGCCGCCGTCCCGGTCAAGGACCCGGCGCTCGACCGGGAGCTCGCCGCGGCCGTCGCCGAACTGCGGCTCGTCAAGGACGACTGGGAGATCGCCCAGCTCCAGGCCGCCGTCGGCCACACCGTGGACGGGTTCGCCGACGCCGTCGCCGCCATCCCGTGCGCGCTCGGCCGCCCGCGCGGCGAGCGCTGGATCGAGGGGACGTTCGAGCGCTCCGCCCGCGCGTCCGGCAACGGCGTCGGCTACGACACGATCGCCGCCGCCGGGGCGCACGGCTGCGTCCTGCACTGGACGCGCAACGACGGCCCGCTCCGCAAGGGCGACACCCTCCTCCTCGACGCGGGCGTCGAGACCGACACGCTCTACACGGCCGACATCACCCGCACCATCCCGGTCAACGGCTGGTTCACGGCGCGCCAGCGGCAGGTGTACGACCTCGTCTACCACGCGCAGGAGGCGGCGCTCGCCTTCGTCCGGCCGGGGGCGCGGTTCCGCGACTTCCACCAGGCCGCGATGCGCGTCATCGCCGAGGGGCTCGCGGAGTGGGGCATCCTTCCCGACGCGGACGCGGCGCTCGACCCGGCGTCCGGCGTGTACCGCCGCTACACCCTGTGCAGCAGCGGGCACATGCTCGGGATGGACGTCCACGACTGCGCGCAGGCCCGCGCGTCCCAGTACCTCGACGGCGTGCTGGAGCCGGGACACGTCCTGACCGTCGAACCGGGCCTGTACTTCCAGCCCGACGACCTGACCGTCCCGGAGGAACTGCGGGGCATCGCCGTCCGGATCGAGGACGACGTCGTCGTCACCGAGAACGGCGCCCGCCTGATGTCGGCCGGGCTGCCCCGCCATCCGGAAGAGGTCGAGCACTGGGTGCAGTCGCTCGCCTGAGCCGGACGACCTCGGACGCGCGGACGGTGCCGCGCCGGGACAGGGGCCCGGGCGCGGCACCGTTCGCGTTCAGCGGCTCAGCCGCTGAGCAGTGAGACGCCCCAGGCCGACAGGGCCCGGCCGATCGGTTCGTGGATCATGCCGCAGCCCGAGAACGGGCCGCCGCTCAGGATGCCGTGGGCGTAGTTGCCCGCGAACACGCCGCTGCCGCTGTCGCCGGGACCGTCGCACGCGGTGCTCCAGGTCATGCCGGAGAGCGTCCGGTCCGGGTAGGAGACGGTGGCGTCGACCTCGGTGACCGTCCCGCAGGTGTAGCCGGTCGTCGAGCCCTGCTTGCAGACGTAGCCGCCCACGTAGTCGGCTTCGCTGCCGTAGATCGGCGTCTCGTGCAGCACCCAGCCGCGCGGCTGCCACCAGCCGGGGTCGCCCACGGAGACGATCGCCGAGTCGCCGTACCAGCTGAACTCGTAGCCGGCGACGCCACCGACGTTCTGGTAGCCGTAGCTGTAGGTGGAGACGTCCCACCAGTAGCCGATCTCGGCGCAGTGCCCGGCGGTCATCATGTAGTAGCTGCCGCCGGAGTACGCCGTGAACGCCGACGTGCAGCGCGCGCCGCCGGTGAAGATCGCGAGCCCGGAGCGCAGCGGCGGGTCGCAGGCGTAGTCGTCCTGGCAGTAGCGCGGCACGGACTTCTGCGCGTGGGTCGAGATCTCGACCGCGTCGCCGAACTCGTGCTTGGCCCAGCGCAGGACGTCCCACTGCGCGGCGGTGATCCGCGCGCCGCGCAGGCTGGTCAGCCGCACCTTGTTCCCGGACGTGACGATCCCCGTCTGGAGGCCGTCCTTCGCGCCCTTGTTGGCCTTGGCGACCCGCTTGGCGAGCGCGTCCGACACCTGCTGGAGGTGCCGGTACCCGTACCGGACGCGGGCCGTCGCGGTGTCTCCCATTCCGGCCGTCGCGGCGGCCTTGGTCACGGCGGGGGCCGCCTTGTCCGTGGTGACGCCGACGGTGAGCCTGCCGCCGTGCTCCTGGTCGATCCAGGCGCCGCCGTACCGGGCACCGAGCGTCCGGCCGACGGAGGCGGCCAGCTTGAGCTGCGCGGGCTGCCGGTCGGCGCGGCGCGCGGCCTCGGCCGCCGGGACGCCCTGGTCCTTGACGATCTGCTGGACGAGTGCCTGCCTCGCCTCCTTCTGGGGGTGTGCGGGGGACGCGCCACGGCCTGCGGGCGCACCGGCGTTCGCCGGTACGGCCATGAAGACCGAGGTCAGCGCGGCGGCCGAGGCGATCGCCAAGGCTGCGCTACTGCGTTTCGGGCGGACCATCGGGGGGTTCCTCCTTCGCGGACGGGGGCTGCCACCGGAGGCGGTGGCGTCCGCTCTGCAATGTGAAATTGCACTGTAAAATGTAAAACCCTACTTGCCAAGACCCGAAGTTCCGGGCCTCCGCCCGGGGTGGGTGTCAGCTCCAGGCGTTCCGCACGTGGTCCAGGTGCTGGAGCATGATCTCCCGCGCCTTCGCGGCGTCGCCGCCCGCCAGCGCGTCCACCAGCGCGGCGTGCTCGGCGGCCGCCGTCTCCATCTCGTCCTTCGCGGCGGGCTTCGCCAGCCCGTACATGCGGGACCGGCTGCGCAGGTCGAGGACGGTCCGCGCCAGCGTCCGGTTCCGCGTCAGCGCGAGCAGTTCGGCGTGGAAGCGGCGGTCGGCGTCCAGGAAGCGGAGGAGGTCGCCCGTGCCCGCCTCGGTCGCGGTCTCGGCGGCCAGCGCGCGGAGGCCCGGCAGCGCGTCGTCCGGGACGGCGCCGGCGAGCCGCGCCACCGCGGGCACCTCGACCATCTCGCGGAGCTCGGTCAGCTCCGCGAGGTCGCGCGCCGACAGCGGCACCACCCGGAACCCGCGGTTGCGCACGGCCTCGAACAGCCCGTCCCGGACCAGGTCGATCATCGCCTCGCGGACCGGCGTCGCCGACACGCCGAACTCGTCCGCCAGCGCGGGGGCGGAGTACACCACGCCGGGGCGGAGCTTCCCGCCGACCAGCGCGTTGCGCAACGCCTCGCCGACCTGCCCGCGCAGGCTGTCGCGCCCGCCGAGCTCCGGCAGCCCGACGAGGGCATCGGACACCGGATCCATATGCCCCTCCTCACCAACGATCAGAATATAGGTTCGTCGGTTCGGATCAGGTCCCGGCCGCCCGCCGCCCCGGTCAGACGATCGGGTGGACCTCGGGGTGGGACCGCCACCACTCGCCGAAGGACGGGTTGTTGCCCACGTGCTCCACGAAGGCGGCGGCCAGGCCGCGGTAGAGGGCGGCGGCGCTCTCCGGGCTCAGCCGGTCCCGGCGCCAGGCCACCAGCAGCTTCGCCACCTGCGGCTCGCCCGCCAGCGGGCGGACGACCGTGCCCGGGTTCGGCGGCCAGGACGGGTCCACCAGGCGGACCGCCTGGCCCGCCGCGACCAGCGGGATCGCCGCGCCGCTCGGCGCCTCGTACCGGACGGTCGGCTCGAAGCCCGCCTTGCGGCAGGACGCCCGCAGTGAGGCGAGCGAGCCGTCGTCGGCGCCCGGCGGACCGATCCAGTGCTCGTCCTTCAGGTCGGAGAGGCTGATCTCGTCCCGGCCGGCCAGCGGGTGCGCCGCGGCGAGCGTCACGTAGATCGGGTAGCGCGGCACCAGCGTGCGGGTCACGACCGGCGCGTTGAACGGGACGTCGAAGCCCTCCATGATGCCGATCAGCGCCGCGTCCAGGTGGCCGCGCGCCAGGGCGTCGCCGAGCAGGATCGACGACGGCTCGATGCGCAGCGACACCTTGCGCCCCGGCAGCGCCTCGCTCACCCGGGCGACGATGCTCGCGACGCAGGCCAGGTGCACGCAGCCGAGGCCGAGCGTCCCGGCCGGGCCGTCCCCGCCGTGCAGGTCGCCGAACAGCGTGTCCAGCTCGGACAGGACGGTCCGCGCCCGCGAGATGACCTGGCCGCCCAGCGCCGTCGGCTCCAGGCCGGTGCGGCTGCGGACGAACAACTGCCCGCCCACGATCTCCTCCACGCGGCGCAGCTGGTTCGACATCGCGGGCTGCGACATGCCCATCCGGGCCGCCGCCTGGGTGATGCTCCCGGTCTCCGCCATCGCGCACACCATACGCAGATGGCTGATATCGAGATCCATAGCCGGAAATTATGCACTAACGGATGACGTCCGGGCCGGTGGTGCGGACAGAATGCCGGTACTCCTCCCGCCGGGAGAGGGCCTCCTCACCGCCTCCCTCTCCCGGCGGCTTCCCGGCCGGTCCGTCCCGTGCGTCTCATGGAAAGTGATCGTCATGGCGGAAAAGCCGCGACTGGCCGAGCTGGACATGACCGACGTGGGCGGCGGCGCCTTCCCGGCCTGGGCGCTGCCGCCCGGACCCCGCGCGGCGGGGGCCGCGCGGGGCATCGCCCGCACCGTCCTCACCCCATTCGAGTTGCCCCCGGAAACCCGCGCCGACGCGGAATTGATCATTTCGGAGTTGGCGGCGAACGCCATTCTGCACGGCGGCCGGGAACGTGCCGAGGTTTGGGCGTACCTGCGCGGCCGGGAGAATCCAGAGATCGTTTTCAAGGTGTTCGACGCGGCGCCCTGGCGGCGGCCGGTGCCGCGGCCGGTCGACGCCCCGGGCGGGCGCGGGCTGACGCTGGTCGGCGCGCTGACCGCGGACGCGGGCGGCCGGTGGGGCGTCCACCCGACGCGGGGGCGGCTCGGCGCGCGGCCCGTCCCCGGCAAGGCCGTCTACTTCACCGTTCCCGTTCCGGGGCACGCCGCGCCGGAGTCGAGGTGGCCGTCGCACGAGCGGATCTGCGCGCTCGCGACCGCGCGCGGGCTCCAGCCGCGCGTCTTCGCCGACCACGAGCTGACCGTGGTGCACCTAGGGGCGGGACGGTGCGTGTGGGTGAGCCGGGAGGCGCTGCACCTCGACGGCCCCGGCCGGGTCGCCGTCCGGTACCCGCCGTCGGACGCGGTGGAGGTCGTCGAGCAGGTCGTCCGGCACTGCGAGGACCTGGCGTGACGCCCCGCCGGTCAGTGCGGTTCGGGACGGGGGCGTTCGGGGCGGTCCGCCCAGATGCCCCGGATGTGGCGGAGGTGGTGGCGCATCAGGGTGCGGGCGCCATCACCGTCGCCCGCCGCGACGGCGTCGAGCAGGTCCTCGTGTTCGCGGGCGGACGGCACCAGCTCGCCGCGCTCGGCGAGCCGCGGCACCCCGTACAGGCGCGCCTTGTACCGCAGCTCGCTCACCAGCCGGACGAGCTGCGCGTTGCCGCACAGCCCGAGCAGTTCGAGGTGGAAGCGGTGGTCGGCGTCGATGTAGGCGAGGACGTCGCGGCGCTCCGCGGCGGCCACGATCTCCCCGGCGAGCGGGCGCAGCGCGCGGACCCGGGCGGCCTGCCCGCGCTCGGCGGCGCGCACCACGGCGGACACTTCGATCAGCTCGCGCACCTCGGTGATCTCGTCCAGCTCGCGGTCGGACAGCTCGGTGACCTTGAACCCCTTGTTCCGGACGACGGCGACGAGCCCCTCCCGGGCGAGGTCGATCATCGCCTCGCGGACCGGCGTCGGCGACACCCCGAACCGGACGGCGATCGCCGGGGCCGAGTACACGACGCCCGGCCGCATCTCCCCGGACACGAGCGCCGCCCGCAGCGCGTGCGCGACCTGCTCGCGGACCTTCTGCCGGGGCCCCAGGGACGGCAGATCCAACTTCATGCTCAACAACATATGACATTGCACCCTTACTCCGGCAGGTGTTCCGGTCAGGTGGCACGATCGGGTCAGGGAGCGGTGGGCCCGCCGGTCACGAGCCGCTGGACGAGCGGCGCCAGGCGGGCGACCACGTCCTCGCGGGCGGCGGAGGCGAGGGGCTCCGTCCCGACCACGTAGCGGGCGGTCGCGACGCCGAGGAGCTGGGCGCCGGCGAGGTTCGCGCGCAGCTCCGCGTCCGCCCCGCCGACGTAGCGGGCGGGCAGGACCATCACCTCGTCGGCGATGAGCGACGCGAGCGCCGCCGCCGCGTTCGGCGACGCGGCCGCCGCCCGGACGACGACGCGCAGCCAGGGCCCGGCGTCCTGGTCCTCCCAGCGGTCGAGGTAGCCGCGGACGAACCGCTCGCCGAGGCCGTCCGGCGCGCCCTCGCCCGCCTCGCGGGCGAGGCCCGCGAGCAGCGGGACGGACCGCAGCACGACGCCGAACAGCGCGTCCTTCGTGCCGAAGAAGTGGAGGACGAGCGCGTGGTCGACGTCGGCGTCGCGGGCGATCCGGCGGATGGAGGTCCCGGTGTAGCCGTCCTCGGCGAAGCACCGCCGGGCCGCGCCGAGGATCGTCTCGCGGGTCCGCGCGGCGCCGGGACGCCGCCCGGGCGTCCGCCCGCTCGCTGCCATGCCCCACCCGAACGTCGCTGGTACCGAAATCCGTACTCGCCCGCCGAATCGTACCGGGACGGGCGAACCCGCCGGGGCCCGTCAGCGGTTCAGGGCCCGCCCGTACGCGCGGGCCGCGAGGGCCAGGCAGCACGCGCCGAAGAGGGCGGACCCGGCGAGCCGGAGCGCGATGCCCGGCCAGTCGGGGTGTGGCGCGAGCGCGGACGCGAACGCGTCGACGTCGTAGGCGAGCGGCGTCGCGGCGCGGGCCGCCGCGACCCACCCGGGCAGCGGTCCGGGCGGGATCAGCCCGGCGAACATCACGGCGGTGAGGCCGAGCTGCCCGGCGAGCGTCGCGGTCTCCGGACGGGCCGGGCCGAGCCCGCTCAGCGCGCCGAGCCCGCCGAACGCGACTGCCGCCGTGACCGCCGCCGGGGCCAGCACCCAGAACTGCGCGAACGGCAGCCCGAACAGCGCGATCCCCGCGACCGCCGTCAGGATCACGCCGGGGACGGCGAACACCGCGTAGCTGGAGCAGAACCCGAGCACGACGGCGGCCGGACGGACGGGGAGCGTCCCGAAGTAGTCGAGCCCGCCGCCCGCCTTGAGCGCGGCGAGCCGCTGCGCGAGCAGGTTCCAGGCGATGAACGCGACGACCGTGAGGACGGCGCCGGAGACGACGGCGGCCCGCGCGCCGGTGTCGGCCGTCCCGCCGACGCCGCGCAGCAGCGCGAGGATCGCGAGGGACTGGACGGTCGCGACGACCACCACCGCGCCGCCGCCCGCGCGGGCGCGGCCGAGCTGCGCGGTGTGCACGGCGGCGATGCTCGCCATCATCGGGGTCACGCGCGCTCCTCCTCGGTGCTCGCGTCGCAGGCGAGGAGGACGTCCTCCAGGCCGGGCGGGGCGAGGCTGAAGTCGTCGAGCGCCGCGTACGCGGCCCCGGACAGGACGGCGCCGAGCGCCCGCCGCGCGTCCTCCACCGGCAGCCGCACCGACCACCGGTTCCCCGTCGCGCGGACGTCCCCGCCGAGGTCGGCGGGGCTGAGCGGCGGCGCGCCCCGCCAGGACAGGTCGAGCCGGACGAGCCCGCCGAACCGCTCCTTGAGCCGTCCCGGGGTGTCGCAGGCGACCGTCCGGCCCCGGTGCAGGACCAGCACGCGGTCGAGGACGGTCTCCGCCTCCAGCACGTTGTGCGTGACGAGGACGACGGCCGCGCCGCCCGCCCGCCGCCGGTCGAGCGCCCGCCACACGGCGCGGCGGGCGTCGAGGTCGAGGCCGGTGGTCGGCTCGTCCAGCACCAGGAGGCGGCGGCCCCCGGCGAGCGCCGCCGCGACCCCGGCCAGCCTGCGCTGGCCGCCGGACAGCTTCCCGACCCGCGCGCCCGCGAGTCCGGTCAGCGCCAGCTCGGCGAGCAGGTCCGCGGTCTCGCGGCGGGCGTCCGCGCGGGGGAGGCCGCGCAGCCGGGCCGTCGTCTCGACCGCCGTCCGCACGCTCATGTCGGTCAGCGCGGACTCGGCCTGCGGCAGGTAGGCGACGTGCGCGGCGGCGTCGGCGGCGCGCCCGGTCACGTCGGAACCGGCGATCCGCACCGTCCCGCCGTCGGGGCGCAGCAGGCCCACCATCATGCGGACCAGCGTCGTCTTCCCCGCGCCGTTGCGGCCGAGCACGCCGAACACCTCGCCGGGCCGGACGTCGAAGGAGACGTCGTCCACCGCGCGGCGGTCCGCGCCCCGGTAGGCGCGGGACAGGCCGCTCACCGCGCAGGCCGCGCCGACGGCGGCGGCGGGCGCCGTGGTTCCCGGGTCGGAAGTCACGCGGGCAACGATACAGACAGTTTGCTACTACGTCTCGTAGTATTGCGGCCTTCTAGCATGCGGGCGTGCCCCGCATCACCGGATCCCTCGACGAGCACCGCGCCGCGACGCGCGAGCGCGTCCTCGGGGCCGTCCGCGAGATCATGGCGCGGGACGGCGTCGACCGGCTGTCCATGGCCGAGGTCGCGAGCCGGTCGGGGCTGAACCGCAGCGTCGTCTACAACTACTTCCCGGACGTCCGCGCGCTGATCATCGCGCACGCCGAGCACGAGACGACCCGCTTCACCGACGAGCTGCACCGCGCGCTCGCGGGCGCCGCCGGGCCGACCGAGCGCATCACCGTGTACGTCCGGCAGCAGCTCGCCGACTTCGCCGCCCACCCGCAGCCCGCCGGCCCCGAGCTCGCGACCCTCCTCGGCCCGGACGGCTACCGGGAGATGCACGCCCACGTCCGCCCGCTGGGGCGGCTGCTCACCGAGATGATCGAGGACGGCGTCCGGGCCGGGGAGTTCGCGCCGTGCGACCCGGCCGGGACCGCGCACCTCGTCCTCGCCTGCCTCGGCGCCGAGCGCCATCCGCTCGGGCAGGGGACCCGCGACCTGGACGAGACGGTCGCGCGGGTGACGACCTTCGTCCTGCGCAGCCTCGGCGCGGCCACCCCCTGACCGGCCCGCGGGCGACGGTAAACCGCCGCCCAATAAATCGGCAAGCCGCCATTGAGCATGGTTTGCGAGGGTCGATTCGAGGCATTTCTCCCTGCACCCCGGTACCCGTGATTCGAATCCCGGTACCCGTGATTCAGGGAGGTTCGATGACGAGCAGGATGACCCATGGCGCGGGCTCCGTGCCGGAGCGGCGGTACCGGACGTCCGGCTGGCTGACCTTCGCCGGGACCCTCTCCCTCGTGGTCGGCGCGTTCAACATCATCGACGGGCTGGTCGCCCTCTTCCGGGACAACTACTACCTCGTCGGCCAGAACAGGATCCTGGTCTTCGACTACACCGCGTGGGGCTGGATCTGGCTCATTCTCGGGATCGTCCAGATCGCGGTCGGCGCCGGAATCCTGTCGGGACGGCTGTGGGCCCGCGCCGTCGGCGTCTTCTTCGCCGTCGTCGCCGCGATCGGGCACCTGGCGTTCCTCCAGGCGTTCCCGCTCTGGTCGGTGCTGACGATCGCGCTCTGCATCCTGCTGATCTACGCGCTCACCGCCCCGCCCGCGGGCGCCACCGGCCGCTGACCGGAGCCGCCGCCCCGCCCTTTTCCGTCGAAAAGAAAATGCCGCGTGATTGGATCGCACGATCCGACCGTTAGAAATGAAGTGTCCAAATGTGGCCTTCGTCAAGATCGAAAGCGGCTGCCTTTCCTTTTCGAGTTACACTCCCCGCGGCGTTTGATTTCGGCGGTAATTCCGCGGCCGTCCCCCGGCGGCCGCGGGAGGGGTGGTCTCGTGGACGTACCGATCGGCCCGCTGGCGGCGGCGGCGGTGAAACCGCTGATCGGCAAGCTGATGCCCGCGCCGCTGCCCGGCGCGGGGCTGGCCGACCCGATCGGCTTCAAGGGCCGGGGCGTCCTCAGCCGGGGCGAGGCGCGGACGGTCGTGGCGCGGGACGTCCGCAAGCTGACCGCGCGGATGGCGCGGGTCGTCACCGAAGAGCACCCCGACCTGCGGTTGCAGGACGACGGCGACGCCGTGGTCGACGCGGTCACGCGGACGCTGATGGCGCTCGGCGACATCACCTGGGACGTCCTGCGCGACGTCTACGCCGACCCGGAGCGGCTCGCCGACGCGCTGACCGAGGCCGCGGACGATCCGGCCGGGGCGCTGAGCGAGCGCGGGAGGCGGCTCTACGAGCTGATGATCGGGCCCTGCGCCACGCAGCTCGTCGAGTACTTCACCCGCAACCCCGACTTCACCGCGCGGACGCTGCTGGAGATCTTCCGCAAGCTCGGCGAGCTGGACGAGCGCCTCCCCGGCGGCGACCGCGTCGCGTTGCCGTTCGAGGAGCGCTACCGCGAGCTGCTGTCCCGGCTGCACCGCAACACGAGGCTGTTCGGCCTGGCGCTGCCCGAGGAGGACGCGGAGTACCCGCTCGACACCGCCTACGTCCAGCTCTCGACGCGCGTGCGCACCGGCCGCGGGACGCGGGACGCGGACGGCGGCGAGCGGCCGGCCACGGCGCCCGGCCGTCCCTTCGAGAGCCTGCTCGCCACCAGCTCGCGGGTGCTGCTGATCGGGTCGGCGGGCGCGGGCAAGTCGACGCTGCTGAAGATGCTCACGCTGAACCTGTGCCGCGACCGGCTGCCCGAGCAGCTCCAGTCCTGGCGGGACGTCGTGCCGTTCCCGCTCCGGCTGCGCCGGTTCCTGCGCAACGGGCACCTCGACCTGCCCGCCCCGGAGACCTTCCCGGAGCAGGCGGTGCGGATGCTCCAGGGGACGACGCCGCGGGGCTGGGCGTCGGAGCTGCTGCGCGGCGGCCGCGCCGCCGTCCTGCTGGACGGCCTGGACGAGGTGCCGTCCCGGTGCCGGCGCGCGGTGCTCGACTGGCTGCGCGAGCTGGAGGAGGCGTTCCCGGCGGCGCGGTTCGTCGTCACGTCCCGCCCGGCCGGGGAGCTGGACGAGGAGCAGCGCGTCCTGCGCCGCCGCGGCTACGTCACCACCACGCTCGACCCGATGACCCCGCTCCAGGTGGACCGGTTCATCGACCGCTGGTACGGGAGCGCGCGGGTCGTCTCGGCCGACGCCGACGACCGCCCGGACCGGGCGCAGGCGCTCAAGGGGGCGCTCTTCAAGCGGCGCGACCTGTCCAGGCTGGCGACCAACCCGCTGCTGTGCGGCGTGCTGTGCGCGCTGAACCGGGTGCGCAGCGCCGAGCTTCCGCGCGGGCGCATCGCGCTGTACCGCGCCGCGCTGGAGATGCTGCTGGAGAACCTCGACCGGGAGCGCGGGGTGCCGGAGGACACGGTGGCCCTCTCCTACGTCCAGAGCGAGGCCTTCCTCGCCAACATGGCGATGTGGATGACCCACAACTTCCGCCGGACGATCCCGGAGCGCGACGCCCTCAACCTGATCGAAGACCTGCTGCCGAGCGTCCGCGTCAACTTCTCCGACCCGGCCGGGCAGACGGGCGGGCAGGGCGCGGCGGCGCTCGTCCTGCGCCGCCTCGTGGAGCGGTCGGGAGTCCTCCAGTTCGACGGCGACCTCATGGAGTTCTGCCATCCGAGCTTCCAGGACTACCTCGCCGGGATCGAGGTGTTCCGCAAGAACTACGTCGACGAGCTGCTCCGCAACGCCGACGACCCGCTCTTCCAGGACGTCCTGATCATGGTCGTCGGGCAGCAGCAGCGCGAGGACCAGCGGCAGAAGCTCATCCTCCAGGGCCTGGTGTCGCGGGCCGAGCAGCACGGCGGGTCGGCCGAGGCGCGGCGGCTGTGGCTGCTCGCGGCGGCCTGCATCGCCGACGTCGACATCGTCGACCCGGAGCTGTCGGAGCGCATCCGCGGCAAGACGCGCGGCCTGCTGCCGCCGCGCAACGCCGACGAGGCGGCGGGCCTCGCTGCGGCCGGTGAGTTCGTCCTCGACCTGCTCGCGGAGGCGATCGACGGGCGGCCGCCGCGCGGCGAGCAGGCCGCCGCGACGGTGCTGGCGATCCGGCTGGTCGGCGGGCCGCAGACGCTCGGCATGCTGAAGCGCTTCCGCGAGCACCACAGCGACACCGTCCGGGCCGAGGTGGTGCGGGCCTGGTACGACTCGCAGACGCCCGAGGCGTTCGCCCTTGAGATCCTCGCCGGGATGGACCTCACCGGCATCCCGGTCGTCGTCCAGGACCCCTCGTACCTGCCGCACCTGGCGTCGGTGTCGCGGCTGACCCACCTTGAGGTGTCGTGCGCGCTGACCGACGCCGAGGAGCTGGCGCCGCTGCGGACGCTGCGCGTCCTCGACCTGAGCGGGACGGCCGTCGCCGACCTGGGCCCGCTCGCCGGGCTGACCCGGCTGGAGAAGCTGTCGCTCGTGGACGCGCCCGTCGTGGACGTGTCGCCGCTCGCCAAGCTGACCAAGCTGCGGTCCCTCGACCTGGAGGGCACCCGGGTGCGCGACGTGTCCCCGCTCGCGCGGCTGAACGCGCTCAGAGACCTCAACATCGCGCGGACCCACGTGGAGAGCACGCACAAGCTGAAGAGGCTGCCCCGCCTGCTGATCCGCGGCCGCTCCGGGACGTCGGAATGACCGCCCCGGCGACCGCGGCGGCCCGCGAGCCGGGCGCAGCGCTGTGCTCGGCGGTGGAAGAGATCGAGAACGTCCTGCGTCGGCTGCGCTGGATCAGGTCAGCGCACGTCGGCGGGCCCCAGCGGGACGTCCAGGGAAAGGAGCGACACGTGCCATGAACGGCCCAGAGGGAGTGGCGATGACGGCCAGGACGGACGGACCCGGGCGCGGGCTGCCGCGCACCGGCGGCGCCGGAGTCGACGTCGGCGGAACCAAGGCGCACATGCGCTACCCCGATCCGCGCACCGGTGAGGTCCGGTCGGTGGAGACGCGCTGCGAGGAGTACGACTCGCTGGACGACCTGCTGCGCGGCTGCTTCCGGCTGGCCGGGTGCGTCCCGCGCGCGCTCGTCGCGGGCGTCGCGGGCCGGGTGCTGCCGGACGGCGACGTGCACCTGACGAACCGGCCCGCGTGGCCGGTGTTCCGCCGGGCCGAGTTCGGCGCCGCGCACGGCGTCGACGTCGCGGTCGTCAACGACCTGGTCGCGACCGCCATCGGCGCGGGGGAGCTCGGCGGGGACGGCTACCGCGCGCTGCTGCCCGACGTCCCGCGGCTCGGCGGGGCGGCCCGCGCGGTCGTCGCGATCGGCACCGGCGTCGGCGCCGCCGTCGTGGACGCGGACGGCGGCGTCCGGTCCAGCGAGGCGGGGCACGTGTCGTGGCAGCCGGTGACGGACGACGAGGCGGCGCTGCTGCGGTTCGTCCGCGCCGCGTCGGGCGGGCCGGTCGTCACGGTGGAGCAGGTGCTCGGCGGCCTGGCCGGGTTCCGGCACCTGTACGACTTCCTCAGCGGCCGCCGCGACCCGGGCCCCGGCCTGCGGGAACGCGTCGCGGCGCGGGCGGCGGGCGGCGGGGAGCTCGGCCCGGTGCTCACGGCGGCGGCCGCCGCGGGCGACGGCTTCGCGCGCGAGCTGCTCGCGCTGTACGGCGGGATCCTCGGCCAGTTCCTCCGCGACCTGCTGCTCGTGTCGCATCCGGAGGGCGCGGAGGTCTGGCTCGGCGGAAGCGTCCTGCAGGCACCCGGAATCGGCGAGCTGCTCGTGTCGGAGACCCCGTTCCGGGAGCGGATGGTCTGCCGCGGCGCGCAGCACGCCGACATGCTCGGCCGAATTCCGGTGCTGCTCATCACCGACCGCCACGTCGCCGCCAAGGGGGCCTACGCGCGCAGCCGGTCCGGGATGTGATCCACCGCCGGACAGTGCGGAATGTCATTTGCGGCGCGCCGAAACTGGGGCGAATCCAGGGCGCCCCGGACCTCGCATAACGGCTCAATCAAGCCGTGCGTCAGTTCACATCGAGCGATGTCCGCCTCATTTATGTTGACAAGGCCGAGAAATGAGGCGGGGACTCGACGGTTGGGGGACGGGCGTGCTACTGCGTGAGCTGCTGCGCGGGACCAAGGGCGCGAAGCAGGAGAACCGGCAGAAGATCGTCCGGGCCGTGCTGAGCCGCGCCGGGAACCAGTCCGACCTCGTCCGGCGCAGCGGGATGTCGTCGGCCACGGTGTCGGAGGCGGTCCGCGAGCTGGAGCGCAACGGGATCGTCCAGACCGAGCGGCAGGGCCGGGACACCTTCGTCCGGCTCGCCCCGGTGGACGGCGTCGCGGTCGGGGTCGAGCTCGGCTACCAGAAGACGGTGATCGTCGGCAGGCTCGCCCACCACGAGCGGCACGAGTCCGTGAGCCGCACCCTGCAGGTCGGGGCGTCCAGCGGCGAGCCGCACTGGGTGCGCGCGGTCGCGGTCGCGGTGCAGGAGCTCGTCTCCGAGTTCGGCGAGCCGCACGCCCTCGCCACCCTCGGGCTCGCCGTGCCGCGGATGATCTCCCCGCGGACGGGCCGGTTCGCGCCGCCGACGCTGCCGCCCTGGGAGGAGGGGAGCGCCCCCGACGTCTCGCTCGCCGAGGAGCTCGCCGACCTGCGCGCCGCCGCCGGGGGCCGGGACCGGCAGCCGCTGCCGCGGCCCCTCATCGACAACGACGCCAACCTCGGCGCGCTCGCCGAAAGCGTCTACGCCCACTCCGGCCGGGAGATCCTGCTCTATGTGAAGGCGTCGACCGGCGTCGGCGCCGGGCTGTGCGTGGGCGGCCGGCTGTTTCGCGGGGCGAGCGGGGTGGCGGGCGAGATCGGGCACGTCATGGTCGATCCCAACGGCCGGTTCTGCCTGTGCGGCGGGCGCGGCTGCCTGGAGACCCTGATCGGCGCGGACCGGCTGGTCGACCGCGCCCGGCTGGTCCTCGGCGAGCGGATCACCGCCTACCGCAGCCTGACCGACATGATCGAGAAGGCCCGGGTGGGGGACGCGCTCGCGCGCCGCATGCTCCGCGAGGCCGGGACGCAGCTCGGGTACGCCATCGGGAACGTCTGCAACATCATCAACCCCAACGTCGTGGTGGTGGGCGGGAGCCTCGCGCAGGCCGGGTCGCTCGTGCTCGGCCCGTGCCGGGACGCGATCGAGACCACCGCGATGGCGGCCGCCTTCGACGCCGACAGGTTCGTGGTGGAGGCCAGCACCGTCGAGCACGCGTCCGCGCAGGGCGCGCTGCTGCTCGGCCTGGAGGGCACCACCTACCGGGACTGATTCGGATTTCGTCTTCCGGTCGGCTGATTCTAACCGTGCCGCAATGGAGGCGTCCGCCGCACCGTTAGAATCAAAGCCTTCAATTCTCCGATTCTATCCGCAATTATCGGCGGCCGGAATTTACTTCCGTTCGGCTCGGTAGAGCGGGATTCGGTGTTACGCTTTTATAGGAATCCCGAGGTTGTGCTCGGCGGTGGCGGCGCATGAGCAGGCCATGTCCGCGAACGCGAGGAACGCCATGACCATTTCCAGCCGTTCCGGAGACGCGCTCTCCGGCCGCACCGACCAGGGCGCCGACCACCCCGCCGGCCCGCTCCCCAAGATCACCGAATCGCGGTACGAACCGCCCGCCGTCCTGGACGTCGGCACGATCCGCGACCTCGTCAAGGGCAGCTCCGCGAGCGGGGCCTCGGACGCCAATTCCCAGTACTACTGGTAGTGCCGTGTCCCGCGGCACACCGCCCGGCGTGATCGCCGTGGCGTCCGCGTCCGGGGCGCTCCCGGCCCTCGCCGGGACCCCGGTGTGGGACGACGTCCCCGGCGTCCGCCTCTATGGCGGCTGGGAGCCGGACGAGGTCGTCCGGGTGCGGCATCCGTCCGCGCGGCTCCTCGTCGCCGGGCACCGGCTCGCGGACGCCGAGACGGTCGCCGCCCGCTTCCGCGCCGCCATGGAGTCCGGCGACCCGGACCGGCTCGCCGGGCTCTTCGGCGCCTGCCTCATGCTGATCGTCCGGCTTCCGCGTCCCGGCGAACCGCCCTACGCCTGCGAGTTCCAGGCGCGCACCGACCTCGCGGGGCAGTTCCCGCTGTACTCGTCCGCGCGGGCGGGGGAGACGCTCGTCGGCACCCATCCGCACCTGCTGGCCGAGGCGCACGGCCGCGCGTTCGACGCGCTGTCGCTCGCGGCACGCGTCGCCTGCCCGCACGTCCTGCCGCTGTGGGGCGACCGCTCCCCGTTCCAGGACGTCGCGCGGCTCCCGTCCGGCACCTGGCTGCACATCGACCGGTCCGGCCGGCGGGCCCTGCCGAGGGGTTCCGACCGCGAGCCGCTGTCCCTGGACGAAGGGGCCCGCGAACTGCGGTCCGCGCTGGACGAGGCCGTCCGGCTGCGCTGCGCGGGCGCGACCGAGTCCGAGCCGGTGTCCGCCGACCTGAGCGGCGGGCTCGACTCGACCTCCGTCGCGTTCCTCGCGGCCCGGCACGCCGCCGCGCCGGTCGAGGCCGTCACCTACCACCATCCCGGCGTCCCGGCGGCCGACCTCGCGGAGGCGGCGCGGAGCGGCGCCCTCGACGCGCGGCTGCGCCCGGCGGTCGTGCACGGCACCGACGACACCCTGCCCTACCAGGCGCTCGGCGAGCCCGCCGGCGCCGGCTCCGGGGAGCCCGCGCCGGGCGCGCTCGCCTGGCGGCGCTCCGCGCTGCGGCTCCAGCACGCCGCGGCCGTGCGGGCGCGGCTCCACCTGACCGGGGAGGGCGCCGACGCGCTGCTCGGGGCCGCCCCGTCCTACCTGGCCGAACTCGCCCGTCCCGGGTCCGCGCGGCGGTTCGCGGCGCACTGCGCGCGGCAGGCCAGGCTGCGGCACACCTCGGCGGTCGGGCTCGCCGTCCGGGCCCGGCGGACGGCCGCGACCGGCCCGGCGGGCGCGCTGGCCGCGCTGGCCGCGACGTTGGCCCGGCCGCCGGAGCCGGGCGTCTTCGGCTGGCCGGACGGCGTCGCCTGGTGGCCGGTCGCGCCCGCGGCCGTGCGGTGGCTGACCCCGCGCGCCCGCGCCGGGCTCGCCGACCTCGCCGCCGGAGGGTGCGACGTGCCCGGCGTCCGCTCGGCGGCGGACATGGCGGCGCGGACCGACCTGCGGCACTCCGCCGACACGCAACGGCACCTGCGCGAACTCGGCGCGGGGCTCGGCGTCGCGGTGCACGCGCCGTTCCTGGACGACGCGGTCGTCGCGGCGTGCCTGCGCGTCCCGCCGTCCGCGAAGGTCGCGCCGGACGCCTTCAAACCGCTGCTCGCCCGCGCCATGCACGGCCTCGTGCCCGGCGAGGTGCTCGGCCGCCGCACCAAGGGCGACTACACCGGCGAGGACTACCGCGGCGCCCGCCGCGCCGCCGCCGCGATCCGCGGGCTGCTCACCGGCTCCCGGCTCGCCGACCTCGGCGTCGTCGACCCCGCCGCGGTCGGCCGCGCCGTCGACCGGCTGCTGGCGGGCGTGGAAGTTCCGCTGGGGTCGCTGAACACGCTGTTCGCGACCGAGGCGTGGCTGCGCTCGCCCGCGCCGCCGGTCCCGAGCCTGCCCGCGGCGGCGGGCCCGGAGCCCGCCGCGCATCCCTGACTCCGTCTCCGCAGGACCCACCAGACCAAGAAGGTGCGCCATGCTCGCCATCGAAGTGCCCGACCATCTCGACCACCGGTCCAACGCGCACGGCGGTGTGGTCGTGCTCAACCGGAAGACCGGCCAGTGGCACGCGCTGAACACGACCGCCGGGCTGCTCTGGCGGCACTGGAGCGAGGGCTCGGGGTTCGAGCAGTCCGTCGCCGCCGTCGCCGGACGGCACCCGGACGTCCCGGCCGACCGGCTCCGCGCGGACGCGGCGCGCCTGCTCGGCGACCTCGTGCGGCGCGGGCTCGTCCGGGCCGACCCGGCGTCGTGCCCGGCGGGCGAGGCGGTCACCATGGCCGAGGCCCCGGCGCCCGCGCGGTCCGCGTCCGGCCGGTTCCGCGCGGTGGTGGCGTTCCCGTTCCTCGTGGCGGCGGCGCTGCTGGCCAGGGCGCCGTTCCGCGCCGCCTGCGCGGCCGTGTCGCTCACCCGGCCGTGGTGCCGCTCGGACGTCCCGGTAGAACGTGCCACCCGCATCGTCGCGGCCGTCGAGCGCGCGGCCCGCCGGTACCCGTTCCGCGCCGCCTGCATGGAGCAGTCCCTCGCCGCCGTCCTCATGGCGGCCTTGACGGGACGCCGCCTGACCTGGTGCATCGGAGCCGTCCCCGACCCGTACCGGTTCCACGCCTGGGTGGAGGCGGCGGGCGCGCCCGTCGTCGCTCCCGGCGACACCGCCGACCCGCACCGCTTCCTCCGCGTCCTCGCCCTGTGAAGGGAACCGCCGGCCGGTGGGGGTGGGCCACCCCACCGGCCGGCGGCGGTCCATCGACGTTCAGCAGGGGACGTCAGCGGACGTGGATCACCCCCCACAGGCCCTCGGTCAGCGCCCAGCGGAACACGCCCGTCCGGTAGGCGTAGTCACCGGGCGGACCGGCCCTGAAGGTCAGCGTGCGCAGCGACCCGTTGGCCAGCCCGCCGATCGCGCCGACGCGCGGGGCTTCGAGGTGCTCCTCCATGGGCCATGTCTGGCCGTGGATCTGGAAGGTGTGGTTGCGCGGCCGGTCCGACCCCACCACCAGGTGCACCCGGACGAGGTCGCCCGGACGGCACACGAGCAGCGGCGTCCCCGGCTCCTCGACCGCCAGCGACGGGCGCGTGGGGAGCAGGTGGGCGCTGCGGTAGTTGAACGCCTTCTGCCCCGAGTCCTCGGGCTCGTCCTCCAGGTCGGTCACCGGCTGGGTCGGGTCGCCGTGGTGGTACTGGCGGACGCCGTCCTGGAGCACGAGGACCAGTTCGTGGACGTCCTCGCCCTGCGGGCGGCGGATCGTCGCCTGGTGGCCCGTCCAGGCGCCGCCCCGCGGCGTCGCGTCGGCCGCCTCCACGACCAGCGCGCCGACCAGCCCGCGGTGCCGGTGGGTGCGGACGTCGGCGCGGTCCTCCAGGAGGACGACGCCGGGGGTGTCGGCGAACCAGCGGTAGGTGACGGCCGCGCCCGGCTTGACGGTGCCGTCGCCGTTGCGTCCGGCGTAGGCGCCGTCGCTGTCGCGGACGTCGTACCGCAGCGGTCCCACCGGGTGCAGCGACACCCGCGCCGACACCTCGCGCTCGGCGGGCTCGTCGAGGGCCGGGAGGCGCGGGTCGTAGGGGGTCGGCTCGGGCGGGACGTCCACCTCGTTCGTGAGCGTCACCTCGACCCACTCCCCGGCCCGGCAGCGCAGGACGAGCGGCCCTCCGTCGGTGGATCCGTCGTCCTGCCCGGCGACCGTGTAGACGAGGCCGAACGGGTCGCTGCGCCGGTCGCTGTAGGCGATCTCGCGGGCGACGGCCCGGACGTCGTACCGGCGCGCCGTGGCCGGGTCGAACGGCGGCAGGCCCTCGCCCCGGAACGCGCCCGGCAGCGGCGGGAGGTCGGCCTGCGGCGCCTCGTGGAAGCGGAACAGGCCCCAGCAGCCGAGCCAGGTGTCGTCGATCGCCGAGAACGACCACATGTAGTCGCCGGGCACGGGCGCCTCGCTGAGGTGCAGGCTGAACGCCTCGGAGATCCCGATCGTCTGCTGCGTGCGCAGCGGCGAGCGCGGGTCGTCCCGCCAGGCGTGCCAGCGCAGCCCGCTCGTCGTGAACCCGTGCTGCTCCTCGTGCGACCCCTGGTAGAGCCGGACGCGCACCTTCTCGCCCGGGTAGCCGCGCAGCATCGGGGTCTGCGGGTCGCCGTGCACGGCGCTGGAGAACCAGTCGGCCGGGTCGCCGGGACGCTCGTGCAGCGGCTCGCAGCGGTAGCCGACGGCCATGGCGCCCTGGTCGTCCATGGCGCCGGGGAACGACGGCGGGTTGATCGGGTTGCCGGTCTCCCCGGCGCCGTGCTCGAACAGCGGGACGAAGTCCGCCACCGGGACGACCCGCTCGCGGAAGGCCGTCCCGTCCGGGAGTTTCACCACGGCCGTCGCCGCGTTGCGGACCTCCCGGCCGTGGTCGTGCGGGTCGACCCAGACGGCGCCCTCCGGCTCGGCCGTCATGGAGCCGAACAGGCCGTGCCGCTGCCGCTCGTTGGCCAGCAGGTGGTCGTGGAAGAAGACGACGCCGAACTCCTCGTCGCAGTACCAGCGGTAGATCCACGAGCGGTAGCGCTCGTGGTCCCGCTCGCCCGCGTCGGCGGTGGTCGTTCCGGACAGGTAGTTCCAGCCGACGCTCGCGCCGTCCGCCACCAGCGGGTCGAACTTCACCAGGTGGACGTGCAGCCCGCCCTCCGGCTGGAACGGCAGGACGGTGTCGAACGCCGTCGCCTCGTGGCAGCCGGGCGGCAGCGCGTTGGTGAGCGTGAGTTCGAGGACCTCGCCCTTCCGGGCGCGGATCGCGATGGGCTCGATCCGCCGCTTTCCCTCCTCCAGTTCGCGCTGGAATTTCTCGATGCCGCCCGCCGCGTCGATCTCCTCTTGGAGGACGAAGAAAACCCCGCGATGGTCATGCCAGGTGGTGTGGTGGCCGCCGCTTTCCTTGCCCTGGTAATAGTGCAGCGTGCCTTGCATGACGACGAGGTGATAGCGGCGCACCGGGGCATCGGGATTGTGCGTCACCTTGGTGAACGCCTCGCCGGGCTGCGGGTCGGGAGCGAATGCGTTCCGCTCCAGTTCGGACGGCTCGCGTCCCATTCCCTTGGGCATTCCGGGGGTGCGCGGCGGGCGCGGCGACTTCTGCGGGTACGAGCCGTCCATGAACGCCGGGAATCCCGGCTGCGCCGGCGTCGGCGCGGGCGGCGCCGGACGGGTCGGCAGCGGGCGGAGCGGCGCGATGGGCGTGCCGTCCGGGTAGTGCCCGGCGCCGTCCTGGAGGACGTCGAACACCCGCCACATCCCCCACATCCCGGAGTGGAAATGCGGATAGAGGTGGCAGTGGAAGATGATGTCGCCGGTCGCCTCCTGCACCGAGCCCGCGCCGTGGATGGGCTCGATCGTGAACGCCTGCTGCGGGCCGAGCGTGATCGAGTCGATGATCGGCGACTCGTCGTGGCCCGGCACCGCGCGCCACTGGTGCAGGTGGAGGTGGAAGACGTGGGTCTCCTTCACCCCGGCGTGCACTAACCTGATCTTGGCCGGGTCGCCGCCGTAGGCGCGGAAGATCGGCGTCTCCGGGTCGCCGAACAGCCACGAGCTGTGGTGCTGCTCCTCGCCGACGATCGCGTCCCACGCCGGGTCGATCTCGCCGCGTTCGAGCAGCCGCTCGTAGGCGAGCGAGCGCCAGCCCATCGGCTCGGTGCGGTAGCTCATCAGCATCATCGACATGGTGTGCTCGTCCTGGCCGCCGCCGTGCCCGTCCCCGTGCCCGCCGTCGTGGCCGCCCTCGTGGTCGGGGAACAGGACGGGCGCGAGCCGCTCCCCGCCCGCCGCCGGGGAGTGCGTGTGCGGCCGGGGCCGGTCGCACTCGTAGGTCGGGTGCGGCGGCGGGACGGGGTTGTCGTTCGGCGTCTCGTCCTGCATGAACAGCGTGTACTCGCGGAAGCTCGGCCGTCCCGGCACGTGGACGTCGGCGTACAGCCCGTCGAGCAGCGGGTCGCCGGTGACCGGGTCGGTCCAGGTGGCGTCCTCGGGCTCGACGACGAGGGCGCCGAACAGGCCGTGCGCCTGCGAGCCGTCCTCGCCGCCGCGCAGGTCGGCGAGGTCGCCGAAGTGGAAGACGCCCTCGTGCCAGGCGTCCCATTCGTAGGTGGCGGTGCCGCCCGGCTCGACGGACGAGTCGGGGTTGCGCCCGACCGCGCCGCCGTCGGCGTTCCGCACCCGGTACCCGACGCCCTGGGCGTGGATCCCGGCGCGCCGCCGCAGCTCGTTGCGGAACCGGACGACGACCCGCTCCCCGGCCCGCGCCCGCAGCACGAGCGGCCGGACCAGCGGATGGGGCTTCGGGAGCCGCTCCGGCTCTTTCAGCGGGTCGGGAAAAGGAGTCGGAAAGGTCTCGCGGAGTTCGGTCAGCGCCCCCTCGTGCTCCGCGAGGGTGAAGATCATTCCGTTGCGGTCATGGTCCCCGTGTGCGTCGTAGACGATCGGCACGTGCATCGCCACGACGTCGTACACCCTTTTCACTGGCATGTGCGAAATTCCCCTGGAACTCCCGTTCGTGCGGAGGCCGCCGGTCCGTTTTCGCGGCGGCCCTCGTGCTGCGCGGGGTGCGCGGGGTTGTGCGGGGTACGCGGGGTATTGCGGTTTGTTGACAGTTTGACGACTCGGGGAGTCAGGAAGTTCCGGGAAGATCAGACCAATTTTGAAAAGAACCGTCGCCGCAGTTCAGTGGACGGTTTCGAGACCCGCGCCGGGAGCCGCGTCGAGTTCGGCGGCGTCGTCCGGGACGGCCGTTTCCACAACGGCCTTCGGACGCTTAGGCAGCAGCACCGCGACCCCGACCATCACCGCCGCCAGCACGGCGCTGATGACGAACGCCAGCCGCATCCCGTCGAGCTGGGCGGCGGCCTGCCCGACGCCCGCGGCGACGCGGCTCTCGGCGCGCCCGGACATGACCGTCACGACCAGCGCGGTGCCGAACGCGGCGGCGACCTGCTGGAGCGTGCCGAGCATCGAGCTGCCGTGCGCGTACAGCCGCGTCGGCAGCGCGCCCAGCCCGAGCGTGAACACCGGCGTGAACGTCGTCGCCAGCGAGATCATGAGCAGCGCGTGCAGGCCGAGCACCTGCCAGTACGGCATCGTCAGCGAGATCCGGGTGAAGCCCGCGAGCGCGAGGCTGATCCCCACCGAGCCCGGGACGATCAGCACCCGGGCGCCGAAGCGGTCGAAGAGGCGTCCGACGCTCGGGCCGATCAGGCCCATCGCGAGGCCGCCCGGCATGACGAGGAGGCCGGTCTGCAACGGCGAGAGGCCGCGCAGGTTCTGCAGGTAGATCGGCAGCAGGATCATCGAGCCGAGCATCGCCATGAACCCGAGCGCCATCAGCAGCAGCGACAGCGCGTACGTCGGGTGCCGCAGGACGCGCAGGTCCAGCAGGGGGGTGCCGCGCCGCTGGAGCCGGAGCTGCCGCGCCGCGAACACCGCGATCAGGACGAGCCCGGTCGCGACGATCGCCGTGGGCAGCGCCGTCCCGCCCTCGGCGAACCGGCTGAGCCCGTAGACGAGCGAGCCGAACCCGCCCGCCGCCGCGACGACGCTGAACCAGTCGATCGTGCCGGGCCGCGGCTCCCCGACGTCCTCCAGACTCCCGAGCCCGCGCCAGGTGATCAGCGCGGCGATCGGCAGCACCGCCGCGAACAGCAGCCGCCACGAGCCGAGCTGCAGGATCAGCCCGGACACCGCCGGTCCCAGCGCGGGCGCGACCGAGATCGCCATCGTCACGTTGCCCATCACGCGTCCCCGGTCCTTCTCCGGGACGACCGTCATCAGCGTCGTCATCAGCAGCGGCATCATGACCGCCGTCCCGGACGCCTGGACGATCCGCGCCAGCAGCAGCACCTCGAACACCGGCGCGACCGCGGCGAGCGCCGTCCCGGCGAGGAACACGCCCATCGCGGTGGCGTAGGCGCGGCGGGTGCTGACCCGCTGCAGGAACCACCCGGTCACCGGGATCACGGCGGCCATCGTCAGCATGAACGCCGTGGAGAGCCACTGCGCCGCCTGCTCCCCGATCCGCAGGTCCGTCATCAGCCGCGGGATGGCGTTGATCATGATCGTCTCGTTGAGGATCACGACGAACGTCGCGAGCACGAGCAGCCGCACGACGGCGGGCGTCCGCCCCGCGCGCTCAGAGGTAGTCTTCATGCCGGATCAGACCCGGAATGTCCCGAAAACTCATCGGTCTTCGGGGGGCCCGCGAAAAAAGTCCGCGCGAACGCCCCATCATCCCCCCGCCCCGCGGCCTGTAGACGGTGAGGATGAGACGACGGGACCCGGGAGGACGCGTGACGGACATCGGCGCGGTCACCCTTGCGGTGGGAGGGGCGCCGCGGCAGCGCCGCGCGTACGGTGAGGCGCCGGCGGACCTCGAGGCGGATCCGGCGCCGTGAAGGAGGAACCCGCCCACCTCCGGGCGAAGTACGACGAGGAGATCTGCGAGCTCTTCGTCGCCCACGCCGCGCGGCTGGAGAACCACCTCGTGCGGTTGGGCGCCTCGCGGACGCTCGCCGAGCACGTCGTCCAGGACAGCTTCCTCGCCACCCGGCTCCGCTGGTTCCACGTCCGCGGGCTGGACTGCCCGCGCGCCTACCTGTACCGGGTCGCCGAGAACCGGACCCGGAAGCTGCTCGGCAGGGAGGGCGGCAGGTGCGTCCCGCACCCCGACCCGCACGAGCTCGCGGCGCACCCCGAGCCCGTCCGGCGGGTGGCGAGCCCGGAGCTGCGGCTCGTCCTCGACGAGGCCATCGGCAGGCTCCCGGCGCGGGAGGGCACGGCCGCGCGGTTGTTCTACCTGGCCGACCACTCCGTGTCGCAGGCGGCGTCCAGAATGGGTATCAGCAAGGGCACGGTGACGAAGTACCTGGAGAGCGCCAGGGGACGGCTCCGGCGCGATCTCGGCGAAGACTTCACCTACTGGATGGAGGGCGAGCTGTGAGCAAGGACGCCGCCCACCAGCGCGACCACCGGCCCGGCGCGGCCCCGGGCGCCGTCGCCGACCACGAGCTGCTCCGCCGCCACGCCGAGGGAGACCCGCAGGCGTTCGCCGAACTGGTGAGCCGCCACCGCGACCGGCTGTGGGCGGTCGCGCTGCGCACGCTGGGCGATCCGGAGGAGGCCGCCGACGCGTTGCAGGACGCCCTCCTGTCGGCGTTCCGCGCCGCCGGACGGTTCCGCGGCGACACCGCCGTCACCACCTGGCTGCACCGGATCGTCGTGAACGCCTGCCTGGACCGGGTCAGGCGCAGGGCCGCCCGGCCCGCGACGCCGCTGGGGGACGCCGCCGCCTTCGACTCCGTCGCCCCGGTCATGCCCGATCCGACGGACGCGCACGTCCAGTCCCTCGACATCCACGCCGCCCTGGGACGGTTGCCGTTCGAGCAGCGCGCGGCGGTCGTCCTGGTCGACATGATGGGCTACTCCGTCGACGACGCGGCCCAGGTCCTCGCCGTCCCGCCCGGGACGGTCAAGAGCCGCTGCGCGCGGGGACGCACCAGGCTGAGCGGGATGCTGCGGATCGGCCCGGCGTCCGCGCCGCCGGAGGGGGCCGACCTGGCGCGGCTCCGCGCGGCGCTGCGGCGGCTGATGTCCGACCCCGGCGAGCGCGAGCGGATCACGGCCATCGCCGCCGAGGCCGTCGCGGACGAGCTGCCGCGCCTGCCCGGCGGCCCCGGCCCCATGCCCTGATGTCGTCGCCCGGCCGTGATCGTCGACTACCCTGGCCCCGGAGACGGACGGCTCGGGAGTGGCGGGTGCGACGGCTGAGGGACGCGGCACGGCGCCGCGACGAGCGGTCCCTCCTGCTGCCCGTCGGCCTGTTCCTCCTGTTCTGCGTGCTGGCGATGCACGGGTTCCAGGCGTCGCCGAACCAGACGGAGATGTCCGGGGTGCCGCTGACGTCGATGAGCGCCGGGCAGCACGGCGCCGACCAGGCTCCGGCGGTCCCCGACGACTCGGGCGACCACCATCCGGGCGGCCAGGTGTGCCTGGCCATGTTGAGCATGGTCGTGCTCGTCGCCGCCGCCGTGCTGCTGGCTCTGCGGTCGCGCGACCGGGTCGTCCCGGTCCCGCGGGCGGCGGTTCTCGTCCGGACCCTGCGGGGCGGGCGGCCGCCGCCGGCACCGTCCCTGCATCTGTTGAGCGTGTTGCGGCTGTGACAGGGCCGCGGCGCACGCGTTCGTCGGCGTGCGCCGGACGGTCCGGCACAGAACTCGACACGGAAGGTTCCACGATGAAGCGCGTGTTCGCGCTCGCCGTCGTCCCCGTGCTCGCCGTCGCGCTGACGGCCTGCGGTGACGACGACTCCGGCTCGATGCCGGAGCATTCGATGCGGCCCGGTTCGTCCTCCAGCGCGGGGACGCGGTCCGAGGCGCACAACGGGCAGGACGTCATGTTCGCCCAGATGATGATCCCGCATCACCGGCAGGCGATCGAGATGGCGGACCTCGCCGCGACCCGGGCGTCCTCGCCCGAGGTCGGGCGGCTCGCCGCCGCGATCAAGAAGGCGCAGGACCCGGAGATCACCCGGCTCTCCGGCTGGCTGACGTCCTGGGGCGTGGCCGTGCCGCCGTCCGGGACGGGCTCCATGCACCACGGCGGCATGGACGGCATGATGTCCGCGAAGGACATGAAGGACCTGGAGGCCGCGAAGGGCCGGGCCTTCGACACGTCCTTCCTGGAGATGATGATCGAGCATCACCAGGGCGCCGTGGAGATGGCGAAGACCGAGCAGGCGTCGGGGCGGTTCCCGGCGGCGAAGCGGATGGCGGGGGACATCGTCTCGTCGCAGTCCGCTGAGATCGCCAAGATGCGGTCGCTGCTCAAGCGGTAAGAGGTGAGGAGCGGGCGGGGCCTCGCGCCCCCGCCCGCTCCGACCCGCGTGTCAGCGCAGGTAGACCAGGCCGTCGATGCCGACCGTCGGGCGTCCCGTCGTGCCCGCGACGACGATCTTGATCGTGTGCTTGCCGCTGGTGC
This sequence comes from Actinomadura chibensis NBRC 106107, assembly GCF_001552135.1. GTDB lineage: Bacteria > Actinomycetota > Actinomycetes > Streptosporangiales > Streptosporangiaceae > Spirillospora > Spirillospora chibensis. The sequence goes on from NZ_BCQP01000067.1 coordinate 40,848, forward strand.
TCCAGGTGCGCGTCCACAGGAGCTGGCGGTAGGCGGTGGACGAGGCCCGCGTGTCCAGCGTGCCGATCTTGGCGCCGTCCACGTAGACGTACACGGCGCCGACGTTGGTCGCCCGCTTGAAGATCAGCCCGGCGGTGCGGCCGGTGAACGTCCAGCTGGCGCTGGCGCCCTTGGAACCGCTGTAGAGGCCGCGCCCGCCCAGGTAGTACTTGGTGGTCGTGACCTTCCAGGTGCCGGTGCGGCGCGCCGAGCCCTCGCTGATCCCGCCCGCGTAGCGGCTGAGGGCGGCCGTCCCGGTGTTGCCCGCGGCGTCCGCGGCGGCCAGCGCCCACGACTGGGTGGCGCCCGGCTTCGCGCTCGCCGCCCAGCTCGTCGTGGTCGGGGTGAACGTCTTCGCGGCCGGGGACGTCGCCTTCAGCGCGGCGAGCAGCGTGTTGTCGGTCGCCTTCCAGCCGAACGTGACCGGGATCGCGGTGCTGTTCACCGTCGACCTGCGCAGCGCGAGCGCCAGGGACGACACGGTCGGGCGCGTCGTGTCCGCGACCACCGTGAACTGCGGGGACGCGGACGTCGTGCCGTCCGCGAAGGTCGCGTTCAACTGCACCGCGTGCGTGCCGGGCGCGAGGTTCACCGTCGCGGACGCGTCCCCGGCGGCGGGCGACGCGGCGGTCGCGCCGTCCACGCTCACGGTGTAGGACGCGCCGTCGGCGGGCGTCCAGTTCAGCGTGGCCGGGCCGGTCGTGTAGTAGCGGCCCCCGGCGGCCTTCGCGCCGGTCAGCGTCGCGGCCAGCGCCGGGACGGTGATCTGCTTCGCCGCCGTCCGGACGGCGGGAAGCGCGGCGTAGAGCTGCGCGCCCGGGCAGGCGGTCGCGAACCCGTCGCGGTGCCCGGAGATCGTGTAGAACTCGACCTGCTGCCCTTGCGGGTACTTGCCGTCCGGCACGTTCGAGGTCAGCGTCGTCTTCGCGGTCGGGTCGACGCCGGTCAGCCCGAGCTTCCACGCCGCCACCTTCGCGACGCCGTCGAGCGACGCCTTGGTCGGCGCGACGCCGGGCGTGGTCGGGTCGTCGGCGGCGGTGTGGGTGCCGAGGACGGCGATCCCCGTGCTGTCGGTGTTGAACCCGTAGGTGTGCGCGCCGTGGACGGGACGCTCGACGCCCCCGGCCCGTCCCTCGAACACGGTGCCGCACTTGTCGACGAGGAAGTTGTAGCCGATGTCGTCCCAGCCCTGGCTCTGCACGTGGTACAGGAACACCGACCTGACGACGGACGCGGACTGCGCGCACGTGTAGTCGTTGCCCGTGTCCGTGTGGTGGACGAACGCCGCCTTCACCGACGAGTCGTACGTCGGCGGGTTCCGGACGATCGACTCGTCCGCGCCCCACCCGGAGCGCGGCACGATCGTCGGCTTCGGCGCGGTGACCGGCCCGGCCAGCGGGGTGGTCGCGGCGACGAGCCTCATCCCGGTCCCGGCGCCGGGCGCGGCGGCGCGGGGCTTCGGCGCGACCGTCCGGCCGGTCTCGGGGTCGACCAGGTCGACGCGCAGGCCGTCCGGGAGGGTGCGGCCCTGCCCGGTGACGCGCACCTCGACGCCGTCGGACGGCCCGACCCACAGCCCGCTCGTGCCGCCGCGGCCGCCCCGGTCGGGGGCGTCGGCGGACGCGGGCTCGACGGACCGCCAGCCCGACCAGGCGCCGGTGCGGGCGTCGCGGGTGCGGAGGCGGACCGTCCCGCGCAGCTCGTCGCGCGGCCTGTCCCAGGTGACGCCGACCAGGCTGAACGGCTCCGTCCGCGCGGCGGGCAGGCCGACGACCTTGCGTCCGGCCTTGGCTCCGGACCCGGCCCCGGCCGCGGGGAGTTCGGCGAGCGCCCTAGCCTGTACCCGGCCGCGGCCCGGCTTCTCCTCCGCCGCCCGCGTGGCATTCGAGTGGGCGGAGACCGTCCAGGTCACCGTTCCGGCCACCGCCACGGCGGCGACCGACACCCCGATCAACGTACGCTTCACGATGCTTCTCCGTTCACGGCCGAGCCCATGATCAGGAAGCGCCACAGCCGCCCCAATTGTCACACATGTCCTGGATGTCAGAAGCCGTGTTTGTCGTTCGGGCTCGGGCGGTTCTACGCGGCGCCGCCGATTCGGCGCGCTATCAAAGCGGCGCGGGAAAGGGGCTTGGAAAGGCGGCCGGGCACGTGGATGGACATGGCGGGGAGCATGCCGGACGGGTACGACAGTTCTGCTCATGGCGAGAACGACCAGGGCGGGCGAACGGGATGACAACGGCGGGCCGGGCTGCCAGGCTTTCGTCGCACCTGGTCCGCCTTTCGGGGGACCGGGTCGCCGTTCTGGGGACATGAGGAGGCGACGGCTGTGACCGTCTCTATGACGAAGGGCCAGCGGATCTCGCTGGAGAAGCCGGGCGGGGCGCTGCGCATGGTCCGCATGGGCCTGGGCTGGGACGCCGTGAAGAAGAAGGGCTTCTTCGGCTCGCGCGAACGGGAGATCGACCTCGACGCGTCCTGCGTGCTCTTCGCCGACGGCCGCATCGCGGACGTGGTGTACTTCGGCAAGCTGACCAGCGACGACGGGTCCGTCCGGCACACCGGCGACAACCTGACCGGGGCGGGCGACGGGGACGACGAGTCGGTGATCGTCGACCTGACGCGGCTGCCCGTGCACGTCACGTCGCTGGTGTTCACCGTCAGCTCGTTCAACGGGCAGACGTTCAACGAGGTCGAGAACGCGTTCTGCCGCCTCGTCAACGAGACCGACGGCGGCGAGCTCGCCCGCTACACGCTGACCGGCGGCGGCGCGCACACCGCCATGGTGATGGCCCGCCTCTACCGGCACGGCGAGGCGTGGAAGATGAACGCGATCGGCGAGCCGTGCCACGGCCGCACCTTCGAGGACATGCTGCCGACCATCACCGGCCTGGCCTGACCGCCGATGCTCGAACTCTCGTCCGGCGCCAACGCGCCGCTGCCCGCGCGCCGGGTGGCGGTCACGGTGTCCTGCGCCGTGCCCGTGGACGTCAGCGCGCTGCTGGTCGGGCCGGACATGCGCGTCCGGTCCGACGACGACCTCGTGTTCTTCAACGCGCCCGAGGCCCCCGGCGTGCGGTGGGCCGACGGCGGCGGACGGCAGCGCGTCGAGCTGGACCTCGACGCGGTCCCGGCGGACGTCCGGGCGGTACTGGTGGCGGTCAGCCTGACCGGCGGCGGCGTCTCGTTCGGGACGGTCCCGCCGCCGCGGGTGCAGGTCGCCGTCGCGGGCGGCGAGGCGGTGGCGGGGTTCACCGTCGCGGGCCTCGGCGCGGAGAAGGCGATCATCGGGCTTGAGGTGTACCGGCGCGCCGACCGGTGGAAGGTGCGCGCGGTCGGGCAGGGCTACGCGGGCGGGCTGGCCGAGCTGGTCGAGGCGCACGGCGTCGAGGTGGACGACCCGGGCGAGGCGGCCGAGCCCGGCCTCGGCGCCGCGCCGCCCGGCCCGTCCCTCGGCGCGCCGCCCGGCCCGCCAACCGGGCCTCCTTCGTCGCCCGGACCGTCCTCCTCGGAGGTCGGGTACCTCGAACGGTGCTGGCTCGTCTGGGAGGACGCGAGCCGTTCGGTGGCGGCGTTCCGCGCGTCCACCGAGCACGCGCTGAACGTCCGCAACGACGAGGTGACCGGGCGGGCGCCGCGCGGCCGGTTCGACGAGCTCATGGCGGCGGCCGACCGGCGGCTGCGCGACGACGCCGCGCAGCTCCGCGACGAGCTGGCGCGGGTGGAGCCGCACGTCACGGCCGAGGCGGCGCCGTTCGACGCGCCGTCCTGGCTGACCTGGCGGCCCCGCACCGACCTGGCGGAGGGGATGCTGCTCGGCCGCCTGTCCACCGCCGAGCTGCCCGACCTCCGGGTGCCGCTCGTGCTGCGCGTCCCGTGGCGCGGCGGCGTGTGGATCTCCGGCGGGACGGCGCCCGGCGACGCGGCGGCCTACGCCTGGTCGCTGGTGACGCGGTTCCTCGCCGCCGTCCCGCCGGGGCTGGTCGGGCTGGAGGTGATCGACGCGACCGGGCTGTCGGGCGCGCGCATGCTGAACTCCTTCGATCCGGGCGCCGCGCGCCTGCTCGGCGGCGGCGTCGCGACCGGACCGGCCGCGGCCGAGCGGGTACGGCGGCTGCTCGACCTCGTCGACCTGCGCCGCATCGGCGGCTCCGACGACGACCCGGCCGCCGCCGGGCCGCCGGTCCGGCTCGTGGTGATCATGGACGCGGGCGCCGCCCTGGACGGCGAGGACGCCCACCACCTGCTCCGCCTCGTGGAGGACGGGCCGCTGGTCGGCGTCCCCGTGCTGCTGGTCGAGTCCGACACCCCGGCCGCCGAGTCGGTGCGCGCGATCCGGCTCCGCCAGTCGTGCAACAACCTGCCGTCCAGCGACGGGACGGTCGGCGACTCGTGGGTGGGCATCGACTGGACGCTGACCCCCGAGGTGCTCCCGGACGCGGGCGACGGCGCCCGCGTCCCGGCGCTGCTCGCGCACGTCCTCGGCGAGCACGCCCGCGCCATCGCCTCCTTCGACTGACCGGGTCCTACTCGGCCGGGGTCTCGTCGTCGTAGAGGCGCGTGACGATCCCGCCGTCCTTCGTCACGTAGCCGTTGATGATCCCCTTCGTGCTGTGCGGGGTGGCGAGGGTGCCGCGCCCGTCCAGCGCGATGACGCCGCCGGTCGCGCCCAGCGCGGTGATCTTCTGGTTGACGACCGTGGCGGCGGCCTTGGTCACGGGCAGGTGCGCGTACTCCATCAGCGCGGACACGTCGTGCGCGGCGACGCCCCGGATGAAGACCTCGCCGGTGCCGGTGCAGGAGATGGCGAGGGTGCGGTTGTTCGCGTACGTCCCGGCGCCGATGACGGGGGAGTCGCCGACCCGTCCGACCTCCTTGTTCGTCAGGCCGCCGGTGGACGTCGCGGCCGCCATGTCGCGGGAGCCGTCCAGGGCGATCGCGCCGACCGTCCCGCCCACCTCGGACGGGTTCCCCTTGGCCTGTCCCTTGGCCGCCATGAGCTGGTCCCAGCGGCGCTGCGTCCAGAAGTAGTCCTGCGTGGTGTACGGGACGCCGTTGCGGAGGGCGAACTCGTCCGCGCCCTTCCCGGCGAGGAAGACGTGCGGCGACTTCTCCATCACCAGCCGGGCGAGGGAGATCGGGTTCTTCGTGTGGTGGACGCCCGCCACGGCGCCCGACCGCTGGTCCCTGCCGTTCATGATCGAGGCGTCCAGCTCCTGCTCGGCGTCGGTGTTGAACACCGCGCCCTTGCCCGCGTTGAAGAGCGGGTCGTCCTCCAGGACGTTGACCGCCTTCTCGACCGCGTCGAGCGCGGGCTTGCCGTCCTTGAGCAGGCCGTAGCCGGTGCGCAGGGCCTTGGTGAGCCCGTCCCGGTACGCCTTCTCCTGCTCGGGCGTGATGCTGCCGCGCGGCAGCGAGCCCGCGCCGCCGTGGACGGCGAACACGACGTCCCGCACCCCGGACCCGGGCGCGGTGGCCGGGGCCCGTGCGGGTAAGGCCGCCGCCGCCGGGAGCTGGGAGCCGGACAGCCCGACGACCAGCGCGGCGAGCCCGGCGCAGATCAGGAAGGGACGCTTGGGAGACGACATCGCAACCTCCTCGGTGGATGACCATGGTCGTCCCCGGCCGGACCCCGCCGACACGGCCAACACCTGCCAAAGCGCTAGTGCGGGGTGAACGTCCCGTAGGCGCCGCGGTGGAACAGCAGCGGGGTGTCGTCGTCGCCGAGCTGGAGGTGCTCGACCCGGCCGACGACGATCTGGTGGTCCCCGGCGTCGTGGAGCTGCTCGGTGACGCAGTCGATCCAGGCGACCGCGCCGTCGATGATCGGGTTCCCGGCGGGGGACGGGTGCCAGCCGATGTCGTGGAACTTGTCCGTCTTGCGCATCGCGACGGCGCGGCAGACGTCCTCCTGCGCGGCCGACAGGACGTTCACGCAGAACCGCTCGCCCGACTCGCGCAGCGCCCGCCACGAGCTGGAGCTCTTGTCCGGCAGGAACGCCACGAGCGGCGGGTCGAGCGAGACGGAGGTGAACGAGCCGACGGTCATGCCGAGGGCCGTGCCCGCCGCGTCGAGCGCGGTCACGACGACGACGCCGGTCGGGTAGCGGCCGAGCACGTGGCGGAAGCGCGCCTGATCGATGACCGGCGCGCCGTCCCCGTTGGCGGTCAGCGGCATGACGGAACTCCTCCCTGTAGCGATCACTACAGAGATTGCCACGAGAGACCCCGGCGTGACAACCGTCTCGTTGGCGCCGGGGTCCCGGCTCAGGCCGCGACGGCCTGCTCGACGATGGCGACGATGATCTCGATGAAGTCGTCCGGGTCCCAGTCGTCGTGGATCTGGTGGGCGAGGAACAGCCCGTCCGTCGAGGCCAGCACGATCCGCGCCAGGTCCATCGCCAGCTCGGGCCGCCGGGCCTGCAGCTCGGCGTCGAAGTACGAGGTGAACCAGGCCGCGATGCTGTTGGCGACGGCGTCGCGGGTGGCGAGGAAGTACTGCCGCGCCTCCGCCTCCACCTCGCGCGACTCCAGCAGCAGCATGTGCCCGATCCGGAGGAAGTCGGGCGCGCCGGGCAGCGTCCGCACCGAGCGGGACAGGATCGCGCGCAGCCCGTCGGCGAGCGGGCGCTCGTCGCGCGGGTCGCGCTCCCAGCGCGGCTGCGCGGCGATCCACTGCTCGAAGCTGTGCCGGACGACCTCCGCGATCAGGTGGTCCTTGTCGCGGAAGAACCAGTACACCGAGCTCGCCGGGAGGCCGGAGCGCTTGGTGACGCGGGAGATCGTCGTGCCCTCGTAGCCGAGTTCCGAGGCGATCTCGGCCGCCGCGCGCAGGATGCGCACCCGGGAGATCTCCTGCTCGTCGGAGGAGTTGGACGTGGGCTTGGACGGGGTCGGCATCGTGCTCACGCCGCCTCGCCGAGCCAGGTCAGGGCCTGTGCGTGCACGCCCGCCGCGATCAGGTCGACGATCCGCTCCAGGTTCCAGCCCCGGCCCGAGTGGACGCCGATGTAGAGCCCGTCCATGACGGCGAGGTGGAACCGGGACATCCGGTCGGCGACCTCGCGCGCCCGCTCCGGCGCGCCGTCCGGGAGGACCTGCTCCCACCAGTCGCGGATGGCGGCGCGGGTCTCGCCGCGCACCTCGATGTAGCGGCGCCGCGCGGCGGGCTCCTTCGGCCGGTTCGCGAGCCCGAGCATCAGCCCGAGCCGCCAGAACTCGGGCTGGTCGGCGATCGCGTGCGAGGCGCGCTGCAACCGGTCCCGGATCTCCTCGGCCGGGTCGGAGATGCCGATCCGGTCCTGCCAGGTGGGGGCGGTCTCGCGCCAGCGGCGGTAGCTGAACTCCAGGGTTTCGGCGAGCAGCTCGTCCTTGTTGCGGAAGTGCCAGTAGACGGAGCTCGCCGGAAGCCCGGTCGCCTCCGTGACCAAGGCGATCGAGGTGCCGTCATAGCCGCGTTCGGCGGCGATCGCGAGCGTCGCCTCCAGGATCCGCGACCTCGACTCCTCGCCCCGTTGATGGCGACGCGCCGTCTTCCGCATCCGCTTCTACTCCTCTGGCCTTTGGAAACTCGGCCCCGGCAGGGGGTTGTGCCGCCCATCACATCATGGGTACGGTCGGCTTGCGTCCCTGTAGTGATCACTCCAGTGAGTGTAGTGATCAGTACGGATTTTCTCGGACGCTTGTGGTTCCTGGCAACGCCGCGGCGTTGGTCAGCGAAACGGAGAACACGATGCCCACCCGGATGCCCACCCCTCGCACCAGACACCGCGGCCCGACCGCCCGGCGTCGGCGGCGGCTGATCGCCCCCGTCGTCGCCGCGCTCACCGCGGCGACCCTCGCGGCCTGCGGCTCCGGCGATGCCGGAGTCAGCGCCGAGGACGCCCAGAGCCAGGCCACCGACCTGGTCAAACTCCTGAACATCAAGGACGGGACCGACCTCGGCGGCACGGTCGAGTTCAAGCTCGGCGCCGCGCTGACCCTGTCCGGCCCGTCCGCCGGCAACGGCGCGTCGATGAAGAACGCCATCGAGCTCGCGACCAAGCAGATCAAGGCGGCCGGCGGCCCGACGATCACGCTGAGCGTCAAGGACATCAAGGGCCCCGACCCCGTCGCCGCCAAGCAGGCCGCGTCCGAGCTGGCCGCCGAACGCGTCCCCGCCAAGATCACCTCGATGGGCGACGGGCTCGGCGCGATGCTCGCCGACACCGACAAGAGCAAGATCCTCAGCCTGGACGGCGTCGGCGGCGCCCAGGTCTTCACCAAGGGCACCCAGTACTTCTACGGGACGCGCGAGGTCGCGCCGTCCGACGCGGTGCCCGGCGCGCTGGAGTGGTTCAAGCGCACCAACCCCAAGGGCCGGACGGTCGGCCTCGTCGGCGTCGACCTCGGCCCGCTGAACGCGGCGATCCAGGCCGACATGAAGGCGAAGATCGAGGCCGCGGGCCTCACCTTCAACGGCCTGTGGGAGACCGTCTCGCCCAGCTCGCAGGACTACGCGAGCATGATCTCCAAGGTCAAGAAGAACGAGCCCGACCTGCTCTGGGTCGCCTTCGGCGGCGCCGCGCCCGGCGCGTTCGTCGCGCAGGCCAGGAGCGCGGGGATCGGCAGCGAGCTGCTCGGGATCGAGTTCACGCAGGAGGCCGTCAAGGCGTCCAAGGGCGTGCTCGACAAGGACGGCTTCAAGTTCGCGATGGACTACTTCGACGCGTCCAAGCCGTCCAACCCGCTGGCCAAGCTGTTCGCCGACGCCTACAAGAAGGCGTACGGGGAGCCCGCCGACTTCTACGCCGCGAACGCCTACGAGGAGACCCTGATGGTCTGGGACCTCGTCCGCCGCGTCGTCGCCGCCGGGGGAGACCCGTCCGACAGCGCCCAGCTCAAGGCCGCGCTGGAGAAGGACCCGAAGTTCGCGTCGGTCTACGGCGGCGACGGCGGGACGGTCGGCGCCCTCCAGATCGACCTCGCCACCCACGGTGTCGCGAAGCGTCCGATGGGCGTCTTCGAGTACAAGGACGGCAAGGTCAAGCCGCTCGCCACCTACGACGTCAAGGGTCAGGACTTCCGCCTCGCGGACTGATCGGTCTCCAGGGGGACGGCCCGCCGGGGCCGTCCCCCGCGCCTCGATTCCGGAGGAGCCATGCATGACCTGCTGGACGCCGAACTCTGGCAGCTGACCGCGAACGGCCTGGTCCGGGGCGCGTTCTACGCGGCGCTCGGGGCCGGGCTGGCGCTCGTCATCGGGGTCACCACCCGCTTCCACTTCGCCTACGCGCTGACCTACACGGTGGCGCCCTACGTCGCCTTCTGGGTGATGGACGGTCTCGGCGTGCCGTTCTGGCCGTCCGCGCTGATCGGGCTCGGCACGGCGGTCGCCGTCAGCGTCCTGCTGGAGGCCGGGGTGTACGAGCCGGTCGCGCGCCGCGCCGCCGACCGCGCCATGCTCGCGGTGCTGGTGACGTCGATCGGCGTGAGCACGGCGGGCATCGCCCTGCTCCAGCTCAAGTTCGGGACCAGCAGCCTGCCGTTCTACGGGCCGGACCAGGTGCGCCACGACGTCGGCCCGGTCCGGATCTCCAACTTCGAGATCGACCAGGTGGCGACGTGCCTCGTCCTCATCGCCGGGCTCGCGGCGTTCCTCGCCTTCACCCCGATTGGACGCTCGATCAAGGCGGTGCGCAGCAACCCGGGGTTGGCGTCCGTGCTGGGGATCAGCGTCCGCCGGGTCAACCTCGTCTGCTTCGCGATCGCCGGGCTGGTCTCCGGCGCGTGCGCGCTCTGGTACGGCCTGCTCTACACGGTGCAGCCGACCATGGGCGACACGACGGTCATCTACGGATTCGTGGTCGCGTTCCTGGCCGGGACGCGTTCGTCCCCGCTGCGTGCCCTGCCCGTCGGGATCGGGCTCGGGCTGCTGGAGCAGTGGGCGTCGATCTGGCTGTCGCTGCAATGGACGCAGACCGCCGTGTTCACCGTCCTCGCCGGGTACCTCGCGTTCCTCGCGGTCCGCGGGCGGCTGCCCCGGTTCCGTTCCGTGTCGCTGCGGAGGGCCTGACGCCATGTGGATCAACTATCTGGACCAGGCGCTGCTGCTCGCGGCGCTCGCCGTCAGCGTCAACCTGCTCGTCGGCTACGCCGGGCAGGTCTCCGTCGCGCACGCCGCGTTCGCGGGCGTCGGCGGGTACACCGTCTGTTTCCTCGCGGGCGAGCACGGCTGGCCCTACCTCGCGTCGCTGGCGGTCGCCGTGCTGGTCGCGACGGCGTTCGGCGTGGTCATCGGGCTGATCGCGCTCGGGCTCGCGCAGGAGTTCCTCATCCTGATGACGCTCGCGTTCTCGCTCGGGATCATCGGCGTCTTCGCCACGTTCGACTCGCTCGGCGGCGTCATGGGCCTCACCGGCGTCGACGGCCTGCGGCTGTTCGGCTTCGAGTTGGACGGCCCGTCCGACTGGCTGATCCCGTCGGCGGTCGTGCTCGTCCTGGTGTTCGCGGTGTGCCACCGGCTGGGCGAATCGCCGTACGGGCGGGTCCTCAAGGGCATCCGCGAGGACACCGTCGCGACCCGCGCGCTCGGCAAGAACACCTTCGGCCGCAAGGTCGGCATCTTCGCGATCACCAGCGGGCTGACCGGGCTCGTCGGCGGCGTGTACTCGGGCTGGCTCGGGCAGGCGACACCGTCCGCGTTCGGGTTCCCGCTCGCCATGGCGGTCTTCGCGATGGTGATCGTCGGCGGCAACGCCAACCTGGTCGGCTCGGTCGTGGCCGGTGCCGTGCTCACGATGATCGAGCCGGTGCTGCGCGAGGTGCTCGGCGTGCAGAGCACGCAGGCCGCGTTGTGGCAGGTGGTGCTGTACGGGGCGCTGCTGGTGCTCGTGATGATCGTCCGGCCGCAGGGCTTGTTCCCCGAACGCTCCAAGCGCGTGGCGCCGCCTGCCACCGCGCGCGCGAAGGTGACGCCGCGCTCACCGTCCGGCCCCGTCGCCTACGCCGACGCGGAGGTCGTGCTGCGGGCGGAGGGCCTGTCCAAGCGCTTCGGCGGCATCACCGCCGCCAAGGACATCGCCCTCGAACTGCGGCGCGGCACGATCACGGCGCTCGTCGGCCCGAACGGCGCCGGGAAGACGACGGCGTTCAACCTGCTCACCGGCACCGTCGTCCCGGACACGGGATCGGTGCGGCTGAATGGCGCCGAACTCGTCGAGATGCGCCCGGACCTGATCGTCCGGGCCGGATTGGTGCGCACGTTCCAGGACGTCCGGCTGCTCGACCGGCTGACCTGCCTGGAAAACGTCATGCTCGCCGTCCCCGACCAGCCGGGCGAACGCCTCGGCCGCCTGTTCGTCCCCGGCCGCGGCGTCTCCCGCGCGGACCGCGCCGTCGCCGCGCGGGCGATGGAATGGCTCGACTTCGTCGGCATGGCCGACCACGCCGGAACGCCCGCCGACGCGCTCTCCTACGGGCAGTCGAAACTCGTCTCCCTGGCACGGGCCCTCGCCACCCGCGCGGACGTCCTGCTACTGGACGAACCCGCGTCCGGCGTGGACGCGACCTGGGTCGAGACCATGCTCGCGATGGTCGCCGCCGTCCGAGACGAGGGCCGCACCGTCTGCCTGGTCGAACACAACCTCGATGTGGTGCGCGAACTGTCCGACCACACGTACTTCATGGAACTCGGCGAGATCACCGCCTCGGGCACGCTCGCCGAACTGACCGGCTCGGCCCGTCTCGCCGAAGCCTACTTCGGCGCCCAGTAAGGGGGACCCGCGTGACCACGGTGCAGAACGAGCCACTACTCGACGTGAGCGGCCTGATCGCGGGCTACGGCCGCAAAGAGGTCCTGCACGGCGTCGCCCTCCACGTAAACGCGGGCGAGATCGTCACACTCATGGGCCACAACGGCGCCGGAAAAACAACCACGATCAGGTCGGTGCTCGGCGCCGTCCGCCCCCGCTCCGGAACGGTCCGAATAGCCGGACAGGACACAACGCGCCGCCCCGTCCGCCGCGCCGTGGCGGCGGGCGCCGCGATGATCCCGTCCGAGCGCTTCGTCTTCCCCGACCTCTCAGTACACGACAACCTTCTCCTGGGCGCCGCGAACGCCCCCTCCGGCACCAACACCGCCGAACGCCTGGCAGCCGTAAAGGAACTGTTCCCCATCCTGGACGAGCGCGAAAAGCAACCAGCCGGATCGATGTCGGGCGGCCAGCAACGAATGGTGAGCCTGGGAATGGCCCTAATGGCCCGCCCGCGCCTCCTGCTCCTGGACGAACCGTCCCTGGGCCTGGCCCCCTCCGTCGTGGAGACGATCTTCGCCCGCCTCCGCTCCCTGGCCGACGACGAACAAATCGCCATCCTCCTCCTAGAACAGAACGTCAAACAGGCCCTCCAGATAACCGACCGAGCCTACGTAATGCGCTCAGGCGAGATCATCCTCGAAGAAACCGCCGACCAAATGAACCAACGCCCCGACTTCTGGGACCTCTTCTAAGCAGAATTCAAACCTTGCCGGTCCCACGGCATCAGGGTTCCCTCAAGGGTCACTGACAGGCCGAAACGGTCCCGGCCCGGTCTGCCCGACGAGCACCAGCGGCGGTATGCGGCCACGAGTTCGTCCCAGAGATCGCGGGGGCCAGCCTGCTCGACCTCGGCGACCGGCTCCCCAGGACGTTGGACGACCAGAGCGCGCGACTCGTGGTCACGAACCACCAGGCGGTAGGAGCCGTCGTCGTTGTGGAACCCGCCGCCCTCCACGCCGGGGAGGCATGCGGCGAGCATGATCTCGAAGCCCTCTTCGGCCTCCGCGACCTCGCGCGGCGGCACCGTGGCCTGCGACTCTCTTGTGGTGCCCTCGGCCGGGCCCGGCGTCCGGCGCTGGTCGCGCAGCAGCATGAAGCCGCATGCCTCACCGATCCGGCCGTGGGCGGCCCCCTCATCGGTGACGGTGAGCTTGACCAGGTGGCCTGACCGCCAGCCCGGCATCCAGGGAAGCACGATCACCCCGCCGGGCCGCGTCTGCTCCACCCATGCGTACGGGATGGTCTGCACGCCGACCGTGACGTGAACCCGGTCGTAGGGAGCCCCGGCAGGCCAGCCCCGCGTCCCGTCCGCGTTGATCACCCGGACATCGGCCCCGGCGGACCGCAGGTTCTCAGCGGCGCGTGCGGCGACGGCGGCGTCGATCTCCACGCTCACGACGTTGGCATTACCGACCCTGCCCGCCAGTAGGGCTGCCGTCCACCCGGTGCCTGTGCCCACCTCCAGGACGCGGTGCCCCGGACGGGCGTCCAGGAGGTCGAGCATTTCGGCGACCAGGTGTGGGGCGGACGTCGAACTGGTGGCGACCGCGCACGGGTCGGCCTCGGTCTTCGCGGTGAGGTCGACCGTGCCGTCATCGAGCTGGACGCCAATCGCGGTGTCGCTGTTCACGGTCGCCCACCAGCGGTCCGGGTCGGCCGTCCGGTCGATCCACGACCGCGGGTCGTCCATGACGGCCCCCACCACGGCGATGTCCGGGACGAAGAGGTGGCGCGGCACCTCTTCGAGCAGCCGTTCCCAGCGGGCATTCGCCTGGACGTCGGCGTCGGTCACGGTTCGACGCCCATGAAGTCGGCGAGGTCGAGCATCGCCCGTGAGGGCATACGCGGACGGGCCTCGATGATCTCCCGCGTGATGTCGCGCCCGTACTGCTGGTAGCGGAGCCATTCGGGGTGCGTCTGCCTCAGCCCGGTCATGATGTTGGTCGCCTTGTCGGCGTCGCCGAGCCGGAGCCGCGCCCGCGCGATGTCGAGACGGTGCCGGTCCCATGACGAGGTGTCCGTCCGACCGACTCCGCGAGGCAACTCGTCGGCGAGCTGGATCACCTTGTCCGGGCGGTCGTCGAGCATCTCGACCTCGGCCAGCACGATCTGCGGGTCAAGCGGCCCGAAGGTCTTGTGCCCGGACAGGTTGTGCTTCTGCTCGCCGAGCCGGGTTCCGGCCGTAGCGGCTGTCCGTGTGTAATCGCGTGCCTCAGCGGCGCGGTTGTTGCGGGACGCGGCGGCGGCGGCGCGCAGCAGCAGCCATCCCCACCCCGACAACTCGTCGGGCGTGGCGGTGCTCATCTTCGGCTCGATCTGGTCGGCGGTCGTGATGGACAACCGCTCCACCTCGTCGAATCGGCCTTGCCGGAGCATCGCCCACGCCTGCGAGGACACCGACGCCGCTGCGAGCGGGAGGTCCTCGATCTCCAGCGCGTCCCGCAGGCTCGCGTGCAGGGCGATCAGCGCGAGGTCGTGGGCGCGAATCTGGATCAGGTACCTGCCCGCGAGCCCGGTCACGTCGGCGCGGAGCCGGAGCGCCTCGCGTCGGGCGTCCCCGGCGTCGTAGGCGTCCACGTGATGGTGGGCCGACCGGACGAGCGCGGGCATCATCTTGGCGAGGTCGTCGTACTCGTCGGCGTGGTACTTCTGGGCGACCATGCGGACGGCACGGCCGAGCCTTTTCAGGTCGGGATGGTCATCGTCGGCGGTGCCGTACAGCGGGCGCCCGGCCATTCCGACGGGCGGGTTGATCGCCGACCGTATGTCGGCGAGCACGACTTCGTCCACGGTCGCCTCAGCCGGTTCGGGCGATCCAGCGGACGCGAACCATACGGTCGTCACATCGAGGGTGCGGGCGAGCTGGTGGTAGGTCTCCATTCGGCAGGTGCCGCCCTGCTCCAGCTTTTTGATGACCGCCAGGGACAGGCCCGCCCGTTCGGCGAGTTCCTCCTGTGTCATTCCGCGGCGCCGTCGCAGCTCCCGGACGCGGTCCGAAATGCTAGATTCGTGCATTGGCCCTGCCCCTTCCTGATGGTCTCGACAACCTCAGCGTAGGTCGCAGGGCCTCCTTCGTCAGCGCTCGGAGCCAAAGGGCTACGGCCCGTATCCCTTCAGAATCGGCGCTGCTAAACAGTCGCGCATCGTCCCTGTTCCGTCACCCTGGCTCTACATAGCGTCACCGGCAACCCGCAGTCAGGGAGCCGGAGATGATCGCCACCGTGGAAACGCCGCGCCCGTCACAGGCAGAGGAATTGCGCGCCGAGTACGGAGATCGGTGGGACATCTGGAGAGAGGTCCTGCCGACCGGCCGACACGGCGACTGGCTCGCCGAGACCGTGCCCGCCGCGCCCGAGCACGCCGTCCTGCGCGCGAGCAGCATCGACGAACTGGCGAGGCTTCTCCGCGAGGAGGACGCCCAGTGAGCACGACGCGGACGTCCACCGAGCCGTTGCCCGACGACACGGCCGTGATCGACCCGGTCCCGATCCGGGTCGCCGAGGCCCGGCGCCTCCAGGACCGGTACGGCGCGACGACGGTGTGGTTCGGCTACTTCACGCAGGAGTGGTGGGCGCTCGTCGACCGGGAACGGCTCGTCGAAGGCGAGAACCCCGAGCGGCTCGGTGCGGAGATCATGGCGGCGAGGCGGTCCGCGTGACCCTCGACTTCGGCACATACGAGATGTACCGCAATAACGGCGTATTCATCATCGCCGAGCGGGACGGGCCGGTCGTCTGCGCGTTCTACGCCCCGAGCGACCTGGGGCCGGGCTGGTGGCGCGGCCACGTTTTCGGCAAATCGCAGTGCCTCTTCCTACCTGACCTCGACCCGCCGGAAGTCGCCGCCCGGTTCATGAGCCGCCGCTGAACCGGGGGACTCGCCTCCCTCCCGGCCCCGCCCATCCCCGATCGCCCAGCCCGCAGGACGAAGCATGCCTCTCGAACACGCCACGCACCTGGCAAATCCCATCCGCTTCAGTGACGTTCTCGACATCACCGGGACTCCCGCTTCCCTCGCCGTCGCACGTCACTTCCTGAAGCGAACCCTCCAACACTGGGGCATTTCCAGTGTGGTGGACGACATGCTCACCGTCGGCGGGGAATTGGTGACGAACGCTGTGGACGCATGCGGTGAGTTCCGCAAGACGCGCCAATGGCAGGCGAACGGCGCGTCCACGTTGATCCGCGTTCGGATGCTGAGCTTCTCGTCCTCCGTGGCCGTGGAAGTCTGGGATCGCCTCCCCGGTGAGCCCGAGCTGCGACCGTTCGACCCCACGCTTTCCACACACCAGCTTCCCACGACAGGCCGGGGCCTCCAGATGGTCGAAGCCCTTTCTGTGCGGTGGGGTTTCTACCCCGTCGCTCCCTGGGGCAAGGTCGTGTGGGCTGAACTGGAAGTCGGCGACCAGGCGGTAAGCGCGTGACCCTGGTCGACCCCATCCACGACACCATCGACCGCATCAGCTGGGGCTGGATCGCCGTGTTATACGGCGTCCAAGCCAGCAACTGGCTCTGCACCAGTGAGGCGAGCAGGCTTACCGGCCTGTCACCGGCCACGCTTGTGCGTTGGGCTGAACGCGGCGCGATAAGCCAGATCACCGGGTCGCGGAGAAAGGACAACGCCTACCTGCACCCCGAACTAGAGGTGATCCGCCGCGTTACCCAGGAAATGACCCAACGCGACACCCCGCCAAACCTGCGCCTAGTGAAGGCACACATAGAAGACGTCGTCTACAACGGCTTCAGATGAAAACACCACCTGCGGCGCTCCTCTCCTCCACGTGATGGCTCCGCGACGTGCGCCGTGCAACCGATGGTTGCGCGTCGGTCTGCGGTGACCTAAGGTGCAACCAATGGTTGCTGGTCAGGGGAGGGGTCGTGGAGTACGGGACCATAGCGCGCGAGATCCGTATCGACGCCGCTCCCGACGTGGTCTACGAGGTCATCACGAAGCCCGAGCACATTGCGCAATGGTGGGGCTTCGACGCGTCGTTCCCGGCCGTGCCGGGCGGTGACGGGCGGATGACCAGGCAACGGCGGGACGGTGGCGGCGCGCTCGTCGTGCCGATCCACGTCGTCGAGGCGGACGCGCCGCGGCGATTCGTCTTCCGTTGGGCTCACCCGGAGGACCAGGAGGCGACGCCGCAGAACTCGTTCCTGGTGACGTTCGAGCTGGTGCCCGCCGACGGCGGGACGCTGCTACGCCTCACCGAGGCCGGATTCCGGGAGGTCGGCTGGGAGGCCGCCCAACTGGAGGCGCATTACCGCAGCCATTGTGCGGGCTGGGACCGGCACCTCCCGAGCCTCGCGGCGTACGCGGCGGGCCTGGTGCGGTCATGACCCCGACGATCGACGACGAACTGTGGGCGGCCATCGGCGACCCGACCCGGCGCCGACTGCTGGACCTGCTCCTCGCCGACGGCTCCGGCACGGCGACGAGCCTGAGCGGCCATCTGCCCGTGACGCGCCAGGCGGTCGCGAAGCATCTGGGCGTCCTGGAGCGCGCCGAACTGGTCGTGCCCCGCAAGGAGGGCCGCGAAGTGCGTTACGTCGTCAACGAGGCGCAGTTCTCCCGCGCCGTCGAGCAACTGGCCTCGGTCGGCGCGGCGTGGGACGCGCGCCTCCGCCGGATCAAGACGATCGCCGAGTCGATCCAGGCGCTGCGCTCGACAACCGAACCGATCTGACGCAGGAGAGTGCGAGACCCATGGCAGAGGTCATCATCGGAAACCATTCGGCGCTTCGAGTGAGCCGGACGGAACGGGACAGAATTCGGAAGTTCTACCGCGACGTCCTCGGCTGCGAACTCCTCAGGAAGTTCGACGACAAGGACGACTTCCGCATAGGAGACGATTTCTATATCGCGTTCCTCTACGACGCCGGTGACGGGCGGAAGGTGGACGAAGGGGTGACCTACGCCGCCGAGGACGCCCTGACCGACGACGACTTCCTGAAGGCGATCTTCCTGGAGTTGAAGGCGGAGGACGTCGAGAAAATGCGGCAGAGAATCATCGACTTCGACGTCAAGGTACTCGATGTGCCGGATCCGCACCTGTACTTCCAGGCCCCCGGAGGACAAGTGTTCCGGCTGGTAAGCACCACCGAGGACCTCTCCCGATACGAGGGCGGTTGACCCGTGGGGGTGTTACGGGGTTAGGAGGAGGTGGCGGTATGGGGGGAGTGGGCCGGCGGTTTGGATGATGGCCAGGCATCGTGGGTTGGTGCCGCAGGCTTGGCCTGGATCGGCGGGGGGTAGCTTTGTGTTGCCCGCGAAATGGAGTTTTCTGGGTTCGCCGCATCCTTCTTCCGGGTGCTGCTCGTCGGCCGGGGGCCAGGCTCCGGGGAACTCGCGGCGCTTCAGCCAGCTCGGGACGGCGTCGTCCCAGAAGTTGCCGCGATACCGGACGTTCTGGACGGGACGGTTCCCCCACTCCTCGCTGCACCCGCCGATCGAGGCCACGTAGTCGTAGACGACGTTGCGATCGACGGTGACCCAATTGGTGCTGTCGTCGGTGTAGACCCCGACGTTCCATTCGGGGGTGAACTTGCTTTCGGTGACGACGTTGCCGCTGATGACGGCGCCGTCCGCGAAGCCCGTCCCCTGCTCGCCGCGCAGGTAGATCCCGCCGCCGTCGGCCAGCAGCCGGTTCGTGCGGAACACGCGGTTGTTGAGAATGCGGTTGCCGCGCATGATGCCCCGCAGATCCTCGCTGGGCCCGGACAGGATTCCGCTGTAAGGGACGTCGTTGACCTGGTTGTGCGCGATGGTCGTGTGCTGCGTTGCGGTGTCCCAGATGGCGGATGACGCGCTGTATTCCGCCCCTGTTGCGTGAATCCAGTTGTTGGTGACGCGGTTGCCGCGATTCGTGCCCGTCATGTCGGGCGGCGCGACGCCCAGGAGGATCCCCCCGTCCGAGACGTCGGTGATGACATTCCCGTCGACGACGTTGTAGGAGCTGTTCTTGGAGAACTCCAGGGCCTGGGCGCCCAGGTGGGCGAAGCGGTTGCCCTCCACGGTGATGCGCTCGGACGTGCGAAAGGCGACGTTCCCCGGCACCGTCAGCGCCGTCATGCCGTCCTTCGCCGGACGCATGTACATGCTCCACGCGGCGGCGAATCCGCCCGGCTCGTTGGGCGCGAGCCACGTCGCGTGGGCGAAGGTCAGGCCCTTGAAGGCGATGTCGTGCAATGGGCGCCCGGGCCGTCCCGAACCATTGACGAGAGATTGCAGGACGGGGGCCGTCACGCGGACGCGGCGCATGTCCTCCCCCGGCCGTGGACGGTAGAGCAGCACATGCCGTCCGGGCCGGGAACGGTCGAGATACCAACTGCCGGGTTTACTCGGAAAGCTCGGGGAGTTCTCGATCGCGAACCATTGCTTGAGGGATTCGGCGCCGTAGAGGTCCCTGGCCATGTTCCAGCACGGCTGGTCCATGGTGATCGTGGTCTTACCGGCGCGGCTGGAGATCCCGGCCACTCCGCACCGGCCCTCGACATACGCGTAGCGGTAGACGAACTCGATGTCGGCGGGATTGCGCCACGTCCTCGGAATGGGACTCGTGGTGGTGTAGCCGGTCTTCGTCAGTTTCAGTGCGCCGCCGCTCGGGCCCGAACTCCCGCGGCTGAGGCGCGGCGCCCGCCGGTCGTCGACGTAGAGCTGGCGGACGTCCATTCCCCCGACGTCAGCCCGCCAGAACCCTTTTAAGTTCTCGGCGGGCCTCCATCCGGTGACCTCGCGTCCGCCGCTGAGCGTCACCTTCTCCTGGCGCGGCGTCCCGTAGCCGTGCGCCTGGTAGATGACGCGGTGGCCGTTACGGCCGGAGTCGCCCGCCTCCTCCGTCAGGGTGAGCGGCTCGGCCAGCCGGTACAGGCCCGACCGGAAATCCACCACGATGTCCGACGCCATCGTCGCCGTCAGTTTCCGGACGGCCCGCTGCGCCCGTTCGGGTGTTGCGAATGGGCGCTCGATGGTGCCCGGCCACGCGTCGTTCCCCCAGGGCGCGACGAACAGCCGCAGCCCGGGCCCCGCCGACGCCGACCCCGGCAGCGCCGCCACCGGCACGCCGACCACCGCCAGTGCCGCGACCGCGGCCGCGCACGCCCGCTTGATTCCCATTCCGCCTCCCGAAACGGATCGATGAGCCCTCCCCCCGACCTTCTCCGGAGAGGGGCACGGCGCGCGTCGGCTGAACGTCGATCGGGCACTCGTCCTCAGGTACCGGACGGTGGCGTCCTTCGGACCGGCGTCCTACGACGATCGGCTGACCCCCGCGCGCCGCCGGGGCGTTTCCGCAGGGCTTGACGTTTCGGACATACCCCCCTAGGGTAAGCCCCGTTTCCCCGGGATATACCCCCAGGGGGTAGGAGAAGGAGAGGTCATGTCCGCACGTTCCGCACCGCCCGCGAGCCGCCGCTGGTGGGCGCTCGCGCTGATCGCGCTGGCCCAGTTCATGGTGATCATGGACACCTCGATCATCGGGGTGGCCCTGCCGCGCATCCAGGACGACCTGGGCTTCTCGCAGGAGAACCTGTCCTGGGTGTTCAACGCCTACGTCGTCGCGTTCGGCGGCCTGCTGCTGCTCGGCGGCCGGCTGTCGGACCTGTTCGGCGCCCGGCGGCTGTTCTCGACCGGCTGGGCCGTCCTGCTCGCCGGGTCCGCCGTGGCGGGCGCCGCCGGGAACGTCCAGGTCGAGCTGACCGGACGCGCCGTCCAGGGCGTCGGCGCCGCGCTCATCGCGCCCGCCGCGCTGACGCTGTTGATGATGTTGTTCGGCTCCGAGCCGCGCGAGCTGACCAAGGCGCTGTCGCTGTACGGGGCGGCGGCCCCGGCGGGCGGCACGGCCGGGGTGTTCCTCGGCGGCCTCATCACCGAGTACGTGTCGTGGCCGTGGGTGTTCTACGTCAACATCCCGATCGCCGTCCTGGCGCTGGCAGCCGCGCCCGCGCTGATGCCGGGCGGCGGCGGCCGCGCCCGCGGCTCGGTG
Source organism: Actinomadura chibensis NBRC 106107 (assembly GCF_001552135.1). GTDB lineage: Bacteria > Actinomycetota > Actinomycetes > Streptosporangiales > Streptosporangiaceae > Spirillospora > Spirillospora chibensis. The sequence continues at coordinate 61,665 of NZ_BCQP01000067.1, forward strand.
GACGTGGTCGGCGCGCTGACCTCGACGGCCGGGCTCGGCGCGATCGTGTTCGCGGTCGTCCGCGCGCCCGAGGTCGGCTGGGACGCGGGCGAGACCTGGGCGGTGCTCGCGGGCGGGCTCGCGCTGCTCGGCGCGTTCCTCGGCGTCCAGGCGTCCCGGCGCGCCCCGCTGATGCCGCTGTCGATCTTCCGGGCGCCGAACCTCGGCGCCGCGAACCTCGCGCAACTGCTGCTCGGCGGCGCGTGGATCCCGATGTGGTTCTTCCTGAACCTCTACCTTCAGCAGGTGCTCGGCTACAGCGCCTTCCCGTCGGGGGCCGCGCTCGTCCCGATGACGGTGCTGATCATGCTCGGGATGATCGTCCTGGCGCCGCGCGCGATCGGACGGTTCGGGCCGAAGGCCGTCACCGTCGCGGGCCTGCTGGTGCTCGCCGCCGGGATGGGCTGGCTGTCGCTGGTCCGCTCGGACGGCTCGTACTGGGTGGACGTCCTGCCCGCCTCGCTGCTCGCCGCGCTCGGCATGTCGCTCGCGTTCATCCCCTCGCTCGGCACCGCGATCTCGGCGGCGCGCCCGGAGGAGGGCGGGCTCGCGTCCGGCATCGTCAACACGAGCTACCAGGTGGGGTCGGCGCTCGGCCTGGCGGCGATGACCGCGATCGCCGCGTCGGCGGGCGCGGACCAGGTCGGGAACCTGCCCGCGCTCACCGACGGGTTCTCCGCCGCGTTCGTCGGCGCGGGGCTGGTCGCCCTGGTCGGGGCGGGTCTCGTGGCCGCCGCGCTGCGGACGCCCCGGCCGGAGCGTCCGGCGCCCGCGCCCGTCTCCGGCGCGGAGCACGAGAAGACCGCGGGGCGTTGACCGTCCCCGGAGATTGTGCGGGGGGCCGCGAAGGCGCGGCCCTCCGCACAAGTCATTACCGGACCAAAGTATTGAAATGCGGATGAACTACAGCTTTTCCGAGGTTTTGGGGCGATTGGAACGCGGCTCAGAAACGGCGGCTGGTAGGTCTGGCGACTGAGGCGGTTAATGCCGAGACGCGAAAGGACGGACGCCGCCATGACCGAGACCACTCCCTTCCCGCCGCCGAGACGCGACCTGTGCGGGGCCATGCAGGTGCACCGCAGGCTGCTGAACGACAGCATGACCTACCGGGCCCAGCGGCAGCGGATCGAAAACCGGGCGCTCATGTACGAGACCGGACGGCGCAGCGCCGCGCGGCGCGGGGTGGTGACGTTCCCCGTCGTCGTCCACGTCGTCTACAACGACGCGGACCAGAACATCGACGACGCGCAGATCGCCAGCCAGATCGACGTCCTCAACCGCGACTACCGGGCCGCCAACCCCGACGTGTCGAAGGTGCCGGACGTGTGGCGCTCGCTCGTCGCCGACAACGAGTGCCAGTTCGCCCTCGCCACGATCGACCCGCTCGGCAACCCCACGGACGGGATCGTCCGGGTCAAGACCGACCAGACGGGCTTCGACTCCCACGACGGGGTGAAGGCCGCTGCGACCGGTGGGTCCGACCCATGGCCGACCGACCAGTACCTCAACATCTGGGTGTGCCGGTTGGGCGGCGGCCTGCTCGGCTACGCGCAGTTCCCCGGCGGCCCGCCGCAGACGGACGGCGTCGTCATCCTGGACACGGCCTTCGGGACGACCGGCACCGCCGCGCCCCCCTACGACGGGGGACGCACCGCCACCCACGAGATCGGCCACTGGCTCGACCTCTTCCACATCTGGGGCGACGACGACGGCGCGTGCACCAACGACGACCGCGTCGCCGACACGCCGAACCAGGCGGACTCCAACACCGGCAAGCCGAAGTTCCCGCACATCACCTGCGACAACGGGCCGAACGGCGACATGTTCATGAACTACATGGACTACGTCGACGACGACACCATGTTCATGTTCACCAAGGGGCAGCGCGAGCGGATCAACGCCTGCCTGGACGGTCCGCGCGCCTCGTTCGTCGTCGCGCACCAGGCCGCGGCCACGCCCGCGCCCGCCGCCGCGCCCGCGCCCGCCGGGGCCAAGGAGCCCGCCGGGGTCGGGGGGCAGAACGGCGACGTCGAGAAGCTCCTGCACGACTCCGAGCGGCTGACCAGGGAGGTCCTCACCGACATCCAGAACATGCTGGGTCTCGTCGGCCACGGCTCCGGCTCGTGAACGGCCCGTCCAGCGGAGAACCGCCGGACGTGACCGGCGCCTGGATCCACGCCTTCGAGGAGGACACCGAGGAGGCGGCCGTGTACCGGCCCGCCGACCACCCGTTCCGTCCGGCGCGGCGGCCCCGGCGCCGCATCGAGTTCCACGCGGACGGCACGTTCGCCGAGTACCGTCCCGGCCCGGACGACCGTCCGCGCGAGGTGCGGGGACGCTGGGAGCGGCACGGCCCCGACCGGATCGCCGTCGCGTTCCCGGCCGGGCGGGGCGCGCCGTACGGCATCACCGTCCTGTCCAGGACCGCCGACCGGCTCGTGCTCGCCAGGACCGCCGGGTGAACGGGACGCGACCGGATCATTACCGCTTTTGGCCAAGTACGCGAAAGCGGCTGTACGTGACTCGGCGGTACTGCGACCGTCGAGAGGTGCGAGGGCGGCGCGTTCGGGGCCGCCGCCCGGACGAACGCGAGGATGGCTGCGATGCCGATCGACGGTTATGGCGTGCTCAAGGGAACGGTCGTCGACCGCCGTATCGAGACGACCGATACGCCGCATTACCAGATCCATCTCAAGGCCGGGGAGAGCGATTTCCGCTGCGCGGTGAACATCCGCTCGCAGACCTCCCCGCCCGACCTCCTCTACCTGGCCGTCGACGACTTCAAGCACCCGGTCACCGATGCCGTCGCCGGGCTGGCGGACGGCTTCACCCCGCTCGACAGCAAGCCGGGCGGGGCGGCGCTCGACTTCGTCCGCGCGAACCTGTTCGACCGGACGGCGATGCGTCCCGCGCCGACGAGCGTGCCCGGCCCCGACAACGACCTCGGGGAGTTCCTCGACCACCACGTCCAGCGGGCGCTGAACGACCAGGACGCCCGCGTGTTCGCGTTCGGGCAGCGCTGGGGCCCGGAGGACAAGCGCGACAAGATCTTCGGCTTCGCGCCGGGGAACGGCGTCCACGACATCCACATGAACCAGGGCAACACCGGGCGGTTCACCGCCGACGACGGCGTCTGGCAGGACGGCGGCCTCCTCATCCGGCTGTCGTCGGGACGCTGGATCGCGCTGTTCCTGGCGTTCGGGTCGCAGTCGTGGCACACCGACGACGCCACCGGGCACACCATCCCCGACACGGGCGGCCCCGGCCACGAGCCCGGTCCGGGCTCGCCCGACAGCGTGGTGCGGATCGTCGGCGCGCTCGTGAACCCGGTCGGCCCCGCGCCCGAGCACGAGACCGTCACGCTGCTGAACGCGTCGCCGGAACGGGTCGTCCTCGACGGCTGGGCGATCGCGGACCGGCTGAAGAACCGGCTGCCGCTGTCCGGGACGGTCGAGCCGGGCGCGGCGCTCGCCGTGCCGCTGGCGCCGCCCGTCCAGCTCGGCAACGGCGGCGGCGCGATCACCCTGCTGAACGCGGACGGCCTCAAGGTGGACGGCGTCTCCTACACCCGCGAGCAGGCGTCCCGCGAAGGCTGGACCCTGGTCTTCTAAGCGGAGGTCAGGGCGGCGGGGCCCTGCCCGTCGCGGACGCGGGCGCGGCCGGCGCGGGCCGCGGCGGCGACAGCGTGGCGGGCACGGGCTCGCGCACGCTGTCCAGCACGGCCTGCCCCTGCCGGTCGACCCACCGGGTGAAGAGCTGCTGCGAGTACCCGAGGACGACAGCCCAGGCGATGATCTGCGCCGACGAGTCGAGCGCGTTCAGCCCGGGCACGAACGCGCCGCGCATCAGCAGCAGCCCGAGCACGGCGGTGAGGGCCCCGGTCGGGAGCTTGAGCATGGCGAGCGCGACCGGGATGCCGAACGCGGTGGACGTCCCGCGGATCTTGCGCAGCGCGGACGCCGCCGCGATCCCGGCCGCGACGATCCCGACGATCTCGACGACGACGTAGTCGGCCCACCCGGCGGTCTCCCGGGTGGCCGCCGCGACGTCGGCCGCCGGGACGCCCATCCGGGACCCCACCGGGCAGACGACGCTGACCTCGCCCTTCGAGCCGGGCGCCGACACGGGGAAGAAGCAGAGCGGGACGGCCGAGTCCCGCCACGCCGTGAGCACCCCGATGAGGACCACGAGCAGGAACAGGAAGATCGTGACCCAGTGGACGATCCGCACGAAGCTGTTGGCGCGCAGCTTCTCGCGCAGGGCGGCCTGCCGCGCCGCGGACACCGACGAGACGAGGGTGACGAGCTGGTCCCCGGAGAGCCGCGCGGGACGTCCGGTGGCCTGCGCCTTCCGCACCCGGACGGCGATCTGCTCGACCACGGCCCGGTTCTCGTCGGTCGGCACCAGGTACTGCTTGACCGTGGCGATCATCGCGGGCAGGTAGCACTGGAGGTCGCGGGGCGACAGCGTCCGCATCCACAGCGAGCGCCCGGAGTTGAGGTGGAGCTGGGCGCTCGTGACGTGCGACGCCGTGTGGCATCTGCGGTGCCCGTCGAAGGCGATGACGCGGGACGCCTCGGCCAGGGCCTCGTCGGCGCCGCGCAGCAGCTCGGCGTCCTGGCCGGACACCTTGCCGTCGCTCCTGCGGGCGGCGACGAGGACGTCCATCTCGCGGATGCCCGCGCGCACCTCCTCGCACAGCACCCAGGAGCCGCGCTCGCGCAGCCGCTCCCGGAGCCGCGCGGCGCCGGGGATCCAGTCGGTCCAGCGGCTCATCCGGCCTCCCGGCCGTCCGGGGGGCGGGCGTCAGGCGGGGGCGGCCTCGCGCCAGGCGGCGTCCCAGGTCTGGTAGTCGACGTTGCCCGTGACCGGCAGCCCGTAGGCGGCCTGGAGCGCCCGGCACGCGGCGGCGGTCTCCTCGTCGAACGAGCTGTCGACGTGCTTGATCGGCCAGCCGCGGTTGTCCGCCTGCTCCTCCCAGACGGCGACGGCGTCGCCGTAGGAGCCGACGTGCAGGACCTCGGCCGGGGCCTGCGGGGCGAGCGTGCTCGGGGCCTCCCAGGCGGCCCGCCAGGTGATCGGGCCGACGATCCCGTCCGGCTCAAGCCGGTGCTCCCGCTGGAAGTTCGTGCAGATCCGCTCGCTGATCGGGCCGTACTTCCCGTCCGGGACGAGGTTCCAGCCGCGGTTCTTCATCTGCTGCTGCCACTGCCGGACGGTCGCGCCGCTCGTGATCGGCGGATACGTCATCTCCGGAGGCTGGAACGGTGGGGCCGGCATGGCGGTCTCCTCTCTCTCGCATTTCCTCCAGTCAAACAAGGCGATTTGGGAAAAGACCACCAAGGAACCGTAGGTCGTCGACAGGGTTGCGCCCATACGTCCGGCGCGTCTCCATGGCGGGCAAAACCGGTGCGGCTACGGAAGGCGGGGGACGGTACCGGCGGCGAGGCCGTTGCCGATGATCCAGCCCATTCCGAAGGCGGACAGGAGGCCGTTGCCGGAGAGGTAGCCGTCGGAATGGGGCCCGGCGAGGCCGCAGGCCGTCCCGCCGCCCGCGTAAAGGCCGGGGATCGGCTCGCCTCCGGTGTCCAGCACGCGTCCGGACGGGTCGATCACGAGCCCGCCCTGGGTGGCGAGAAGGCCGTGGGTGACCCAGGCGAAATGGTAGGGCGCGGTGAGTCGGCGGCGGCCCGGGAGCGGGGTCAAAGCGCGCTCGGTCTCCGCCTCCGTGAGGTTCAGGGAAGCGGCGAGTTCCGCGAGGGTCGGCCGGTCGTGAATGGCGCCCGCGGCGAGGCATTCGCGCATCATCTCCGACTCGCGGGTGGCGGCCATGGCGGTGGCGTCGAAGACCATCGCGGCGCGCTCGCCCGGCTGGCGGCGCAGCACTCCCGCCATGGACGAATAGCCCTTCGACTCCTCGTCCACGAAACGCTCGCCGTCGAGGTTCACGAGGACGGCGCCGTTGAACGGCAATGCCGGGGACACGCGGGTTCCGTGGTCGACCACGACCAGTCCGGAACGCAGCGCGGCGCCCATGTTCCGCAATTGGCCGCCGAGCCGCCGCGCCCACGCGAGCGCGTCTCCGGTGGACGTGGACACTCCGCCGTAGAAGGGCGTCCCGAGGTGCGGGAGATGCTCGCCGACCAGGTCCCGGCTGCCCGCGAAACCGTCGGCGGCGAGAACGACCGCATCGGCCTTGACGCGTTGAAGGGAGCCGTTCTGCGAGACGACGACGCCGACCGCCCGGCCCTCGTGCGACACGAGGTCCACGACCGGGGCCTCGTCCACGAAGGCGACGTTGTCGAGCGTTCCGAGAACGGCGCGCAGGTGGCGCATGAGCCGGGCGCCGCCGAGCCGTCCGGTGTCGGTGTGCAGCCGCCGCGCCGTCATTCCGGCGCGGGGCATGTCGGTGCCGAGTTCGACGGGGTATCCGGTTCCGGCGATCCATTCCACGACGTCCGGGGCGGCGGCGCAGAGCGCCTCCACCACGGGCCGCCATTCCTCGTCGCCGCTCGCCCGCAGAATGTCGTCGGCGTGCCGCTTCGGGGAATCCTCGATGCCAGCGGCGGCCTGCCAGCGGGTGCCTCCGGCGGCGAGCGACCCCGAGGAGATGGCGGCGTTGCAGCCCTCGCGCGTGGACTTCTCGAAAACGGCGACGAGACGGCCGGGATCGCGCGCGGCGCGAAGGGCGGTCATTACACCGCAGGCCCCGCCGCCGACCACGGCGACATCGACCTCGGTGTCCCAGGCGGTCACGCCAGGGTCCTGTTCGTTCCGTAGAAATCGCGGGCGGCGTCGACCAGCGGGCGCGGCGGACGCGCGCCGTAGAAGCCCCGGCGCGCCGGGACGAGACCGGCGCCCCGGAATTGCGCGGCGCGCAGTTCCGCGACGCGCACGCACGTGCCGAGGGAATCGAGCACCGGAACGTCGTCGACCCGGGAGACGCCCTGGTCGGCAAGGAACACGTTCAGCGGCCCCTCGCCGGGGACGATGACGTTCGCGCCCGCCTCGATCGCCTTGCGCGCCGCCCGCGCGAACGCGTTCAGCAGCGGTTGCGGATCGGCGTAGGCGGCCATGACGTCGGAGAACTCCGCGTCCACCTGGACGATGGGACCCACCAGCGAGTCGAGCCGGTAGTCGCGCATGTTCCGGCGGAGTCGCGGTTCGAGCGCGCCGATGAAATTGACGATCCCGACGCGGTCGCCGAGCTGCCCGGCCATGAGCACGGAGGTCTGGCCGAACGCGACGACGGGGATGTCGACCAGCGTCCGGACCTCCTCGTACGCGGTGTCGGGAATGGTCGCGATGAGGAACGCGTCGTAGCCCTCGTCCTCGGCCTGGAACGCGGCGTGCACGAACTGCTCCTTGTGCAGCCCGGCGAGATAGGCGTAGCCGATGTGCGTCCCCGGATAGTCGGACGGATACGTGCCCGGCCTCATCCCGTGGAATTCGATCTCGGTGTCGGGACGGGCCTGCGAACGCAGGTGCCGGGCGAGCGCGTCGCGGTAATGCGGGACGTCGTCCAGAACGGTGAACGACTGGTGCCAGATCCGCATGCTCACGCCCCCAGCGCGCGGGCGGCGGCGTTGGCGCCCGCGACGCGTCCGAACGTCGCGCCGCGCAGCACCGACGTCGAGCCGGTGTAGTTGGAGTAGTAGAGGCCCGTCAGTTCCCCGGCCGCGTAGAGGCCGGGCATCGGGCGTCCGTCGCGGTCGACGACCTCGGCCTCCGCCGTCGTCTTGAGGCCGCCGAAGCTGAACACGTTCGCCGCCATTATCGGGTAGGCGGTGAAAGGCCCGTCCGCGATGGGACGGCTCCAGTTCGACTTCGCGGGAGTGAGCCCGCGGGTCGCGAGCCCGTCAGGCCGGGTGTGGTCGAACCCGTCCGGCGGCGGGCAGGCCGCGTTGTACTCGGCAATGGTCGATTCCACGGCCGCGACGGGCAGTTCCAGGCGCCCGGCCAGTTCGCCGATCGTGTCGGCGGTGACGGGCGCGATGTCGGTGCGGACGCCCGCCATCAGGTTCGGCACCGCCATTCCCCGCCGGTCGAGAACGACCCAGGCGATCCCTTCGGGCTGGGCCTGGACGGCGCGGGTCGTCCGCTCGTACCAGGCGTCGACGGTGCCGCGCGCCTCGTCCACGAAACGGCGCCCGTCCTTGTTGACCAGCACGCCGTAGGGGAAGCAGAAGACGGCGGCCTCGGGCTCGCCGCTGCGCGGGTCGACCGGCTCGGCGTGGAAGAGCGCGAAGTTTCCGGCGGTCGCGGCGCCGAGCGCGAGCGCCATTTCCAGGCCCTCGCCCTTGTTGTAGTTCCCGCCCTTCGCGACCGGGCGGCACGTCAGCGCGCGGTCGCCGTGATAACGGGCCATCAGCTCGAAATTCCCCTGGTAGCCGCCGCTGGCCAGCACGACCACGCCCTCGAACGTCGCGGGCCCGTCCGGCGTGTGCGCGACGACGCCGTTGATGCCTTCCTCAGTGAAGGCGAGGCGGCGTGCCGTCGTCTCGAAATGGAATTCCGCGCCGAGGCCCCGGGCGGCCTTGCCCATCGTCTCGACGATGGCGAGCCCGCCGCCGACGGGCGCCATCCGCGTGGTCGACCGGGTGAGGAACGGTGTCGGCATGAAATCGAACCGCACGCCGTGCCCGGACATCCAGCGCAGCGTCGGCGGCGCCTTCTCCGCCAGCGCGGCGACGTATTCCGGGTCGACGGTGTGGGTGGCGCGGTAAAGCGCGCTCTGCCTGCGGGGCGGAAGGGCGGCGTCGTTGACGATGGACGGGTCCGGGTGCCCCATGAAGTCGTCCACGAGGGCGTCGGCGAAACCGTCCGCGACCTCGTCCAGCGACTTCATGCGCAGGAAGGCCTCGGTGTAGCGGGTGTTGCCGCCGGTCTCGGCCTCCGGCGAGCGCTCCAGGACCGCGACGCGGGCGCCGTTCTCGGCGGCCGAGACGGCGGCCGAAAGGCCCGCGACGCCGCCGCCGACGACGACGACGTCGTAACGGTGAGTCCGCAATGCCGTCTCCTCTCAGAATTCCAGCTCGGCGGAACCGGTCACGGAACCGAAGAGCGGCAGCATGTTCGCCACGGAGAACTCGTGGAAATCGGGGCGGAACGAGGCGCACATGTCCTCGACCACCGTCACCTGGAGCCCGGAGTCGGACGCGTGCCGCGCCGCCGACTCGACCACCAGGTTCGTCGCGACGCCGCCGAGCACGACCTCCGTCACGCCCTCGGCGGCGAGCAGGTCGCGCAGCGGCGTCCCGACGAACGGGTCGACGCAGCCCTTGTCGATCACCGGCTCGTCCGGACGCGGCGCGAGGGCCTTCACGATCTGCGCCTCCGGCGAGTCGGCGAGCATCGCGCGCTGCTCCTCGTACGGGTCGAAGCGCGGCAGCCGGTTCGTGCGCAGCTTGTAGGACGGGTCGAACGCGAGCCGGACGTGCACGACGAGCGTCCCGGCGGCGCGGGCGGCGGCCAGCACGCGCTCCGCCGTCGCGAGGACGCCGCGTTCGGCGATCTGCGCGGCGAGCGGCGGCATCCGCAGGTGCGGGCCCTCCTCGCACAGCGCGACCTGGTAGTCGAGCATGAGCAGGGCCTTCTTGGCGGCGGTCATATCGGTCTCCTCAGTCGGGTCGGGCGGGGTCACCATGCGGACCAGCCGCCGTCCACGTACACGACCTGCCCGGTCATGTACGCGGCGGCCGGGCTCGCGAGCAGGAGCAGGGGCCCGGCGAAGTCGGCGTCCGGGTCGCCGAGGCGGCCGAGCATGGTGCGCTCGCCGAACCACTTCAGCCGGTCGGGTTGCGCGCCGAGCGCGGCCGTCATCTGCGTCGGGTAGAAGACGCCGGGGGCGAGGCAATTGACGTTGACGCCGTGCGGGCCGAGTTCGGCGGCGAGCGCCCGCGTCACGTTCACGACCCCGGCCTTGGACGAGTAGTACGCCGACTCCGGCACCGGCCCGACGCGTTCGGCGTAGACGGTGGTGAGGTTGACGATGCGTCCGCCGCCGCCCTGCCGGGTGAGGGCCTTGCCCGCCTCGCGTCCGACCAGCCAGGTCCCGGTGAGGTTGACCCGGACGACGTGCTCGAACTCGTCCACCGTCGTCTCGTCGTAGGGCTTGCGCAGCATGACGCCCGCCGCGTTGACGACGACGTCGAGCCGTCCGTGCTCTGCGACCACGGCGGAGACGGCGGCCGTGACGGATGCTTCGTCGGTGACGTCGATCTCGTGCGCGCTCGCCCCGCAGTCCCGCGCGGTGGCGGCGAGGTCGGCGGCGCGGGACGGCAGGTCGGCGGCGGCGACCCGCGCGCCCGCGCCCGCGAGGGCCCGCGCCGCGCGCTCCCCGAGACCGCCGGACGCCGCGCCGACCACCAGCGCCACCTGCCCGGACAGGTCGAACAGTTCCATCGGCCTCACCATTCGAGCTCGCTTTCCTCATGTGCCGCGTTGCGTCCGGCGAGGCGGCCGAAGACGCCCGACTTTCCGATGGACGTGCCGGTCATGTAGCCCGCGCCGTGCAGTCCGCCGGA
>NZ_BCQP01000068.1 GCF_001552135.1 Actinomadura chibensis NBRC 106107
GGGCCCGCCCCGGCCGGGGCGGGCCCGAGGAGGGACGCGTGATCGACATGAGGCAAGTGGCGAGAGCAGAGAGCGGGGCGCCGTGAGCACCAAGGACTACCTGGAGAAGGACTACTACAAGGTCCTCGGTGTCGCGAAGACCGCCTCGCAGGAAGAGATCAAGAAGTCCTACCGGAAGCTGGCACGCAAGTACCACCCGGACGCGAACAAGGGCGACACCGACGCCGAGGACCGCTTCAAGGAGGTCTCGGAGGCCTACGACGTCCTGTCCGACGAGAAGCGCCGCAAGGAGTACGACTCGGTGCGGTCGATGCCGGGCGGTTTCCGCGGCCAGCAGGGCGGCGGGTTCCCGTTCGACCTCGGCGACCTGTTCGGGCAGGGCGGTCCCGGCGGCGGGACGCAGACCGGCGGCGCGGGCGAGCGGATCGGCGACCTGTTCGGCGGCCTGTTCGGCCGGGGCGGCGGCACCCGCACGACGGGCCCGGGCACGCGGCGCGCCCGGCGCGGCGCGGACGTCGAGACCGACGTGACGCTGCCGTTCGGCCGCGCGATGAACGGCGTGACCGTCCCGATCAAGCTGACCAGCGAGGCGGCGTGCAACTCGTGCCGGGGGACCGGCGCGAAGGCGGGGACCGTCCCGCGGGTGTGCCCGAACTGCGAGGGCACCGGGCACGAGACCCGCAACCTCGGCAGCTTCGGGTTCCAGGAGCCGTGCAAGGAGTGCCACGGCCGGGGGCTCGTCGTCGACGACCCGTGCCCGGTCTGCAACGGCAGCGGCCGCGCGACCGGCACCCGGACGATCCAGGCCCGCATCCCGGCGGGCGTCGCGGACGGCCAGAAGATCCGGTTGAAGGGCAAGGGCGCGCCCGGCGAGAACGGCGGCCCGCACGGCGACCTGTACGTGAACATCAAGGTCCGTCCGCACCCGGTGTTCGGCCGGACGGGCGACAACCTGACGCTGACCGTCCCGGTGACGTTCCCGGAGGCGGCGCTCGGCGCGGAGATCCGGGTCCCGACGTTCCAGGGGCAGCCGGTCACGCTGAAGCTGCCGGAGGGGACGCCGAACGGCCGCAAGTTCCGGGTGAAGGGCCGCGGCGCGACCCGGCGGGACGGCACGAAGGGCGACCTGCTCGTCACCGTGGACGTGCAGATCCCGCAGAAGCTCGACGACCAGGCCCGGGAGGCCCTGGTCAAGCTGCGCGAGTCGGGTTCGGGGGACGACCTGCGCGCCGACCTCGTCCAGCAGGCACGGCAGGAGTGACCCCGTCATGACTCCCTTCGGCGACGACACGCCCGTCTACGTGATCTCGGTGGCGGCGCAGCTGTCCGGGCTGCACCCGCAGACGCTGCGGACCTACGACCGGATGGGCCTCGTGTCCCCCGGCCGGACGGCGGGCCGCGGCCGCCGCTACTCGATGCGCGACATCGTGATGCTCCGCGAGATCCAGCGGCTCTCGCAGGAGGAGGGCATCAACCTGTCCGGCATCAAGCACATCCTGGAGCTGCAGCGCGACAACGCGCGGCTCCACGAGGAGCTCGCGAAGGCGCACGCCGCGCTGGACGAGCTCGCCAACGAACTCGAATCGACCCGCGCGGTCGCGGCGCGGCTGGCGCAGCAGCGGCGGCGCGGGGAGCCGCCCGCCACGCCGGGCGCCGACCTGGTGCCGATCCGGCACACCAGTGTCGTCGTCTGGCACGAACGCGGGCGAGACTGAACTACGGGGTGGGGGCAATGGACTACAAGCTGACGCAGAAGAGTCAGGAGGCGCTGTCGGTCGCGATCCGCCGGGCGGCGGCCGAGGGGCACCCCGAGGTGGAGCCGGAGCACCTGCTGGTGTCGCTGATCGGGCTGGCGGACGGCACGGCCGTCCCGCTGCTGGAGGCGGTCGGCGCCGACTGGCAGGCGATCCGGCGGCGCGCCGAGGAGCAGCTCGCCGCGAAGCCGAAGGCGCAGGGCTCGACGGTCGCGACGCCGCGGCTGTCCGGGCAGCTCCAGCGGTCGATCAACACGGCGGCGAACCGCGCCCAGCAGTTGGAGGACGACTACGTCTCGACCGAGCACCTGCTCGTCGGCCTCGCCGCCGACGGCGGCCCGGCCGCGGGCCTGCTGAAGGAGTTCGGCGCGACGCCGCAGGCCCTTCTGGACGCGTTCGGGAAGGTGCGCGGCCACGCCCGCGTGACCAGCGAGAACCCGGAGGGGACGTACCAGTCGCTGGAGCGCTACGGCGTCGACCTGACGGCGGCGGCGCGCGACGGGCGGCTCGACCCGGTGATCGGACGCGACTCGGAGATCCGCCGGGTCGTCCAGGTGCTGTCGCGCCGGACGAAGAACAACCCGGTGCTGATCGGCGAGCCCGGCGTCGGCAAGACGGCCGTCGTCGAGGGGCTGGCGCAGCGGATCATCGCGGGGGACGTCCCCGAGTCGCTGCGCGACAAGCGGCTCGTCTCGCTCGACCTCGGCGCGATGGTCGCGGGCGCGAAGTACCGGGGCGAGTTCGAGGAGCGGCTGAAGGCCGTCCTGAACGAGATCAAGGAGAGCGAGGGGCAGGTCGTCACGTTCATCGACGAGCTGCACACCGTCGTCGGGGCGGGCGCGGCCGAGGGCGCGATGGACGCGGGCAACATGCTGAAGCCGATGCTGGCCCGCGGCGAGCTGCGCATGATCGGCGCGACGACCCTGGACGAGTACCGCGAGCGCATCGAGAAGGACGCCGCGCTGGAGCGCCGCTTCCAGCAGGTGTTCGTGGGCGAGCCGTCCGTCGAGGACACGATCGCGATCCTGCGCGGGCTCAAGGGCCGCTACGAGGCGCACCACAAGGTGCAGATCAACGACTCGTCGCTGGTGGCGGCGGCGACGCTGTCCGACCGCTACATCACGTCCCGCTACCTGCCGGACAAGGCGATCGACCTGGTGGACGAGGCCGCGTCCCGCCTCCGCATGGAGATCGACTCCCGTCCCGTGGAGATCGACGAGCTCCAGCGCACGGTCGACCGGCTCAAGATGGAGGAGATGAACCTCTCCAAGGAGACGGACGAGGCGTCCCGGCAGCGCCTCGAACGGCTCCGCGCCGACCTCGCCGACAAGCAGGAGCACCTCACCGGCCTCGTCGCCCGCTGGGACAAGGAGAAGGCCGGGCTGAATCGCGTCGGCGAGATCAAGGAGCGCATCGACCAGCTCCGCGGCGAGGCCGAGCGCGCCCAGCGCGACGGCGACCTGGAGACGTCCGCCCGCCTCACCTACGGCGAGATCCCGGCGCTGGAGAAGCAGCTCGAAGAGGCGTCCGAGGCCGCCGAGAACACCACGCCGATGGTCAAGGAGGAGGTCGGTCCGGACGACGTCGCCGACGTCGTCGCGTCCTGGACGGGCATCCCCGCCGGACGCCTCCTCGAAGGCGAGACCGCGAAGCTCCTCCGCATGGAGGACGAGCTCGGCAAGCGCCTCATCGGCCAGGAGACGGCCGTCCGCACGGTGTCGGACGCGGTCCGCCGCGCCCGCGCGGGCATCTCCGACCCGGACCGTCCGACCGGCTCGTTCCTGTTCCTCGGTCCCACCGGCGTCGGCAAGACCGAGCTGGCGAAGGCCCTCGCGGAGTTCCTGTTCGACGACGAGCGGGCGATGACCCGCATCGACATGAGCGAGTACTCCGAGAAGCACAGCGTCGCCCGGCTCGTCGGCGCGCCGCCCGGATACGTCGGCTACGAGGAGGGCGGGCAGCTCACGGAGGCCGTCCGGCGCCGCCCGTACTCGGTCGTCCTGCTGGACGAGGTCGAGAAGGCCCACCCCGAGGTCTTCGACATCCTCCTCCAGGTCCTGGACGACGGCCGCCTCACCGACGGCCAGGGCCGCACGGTCGACTTCCGCAACGCGATCCTGATCCTCACGTCCAACATCGGCTCGCAGTTCCTGGTCGACCCGACGCTGGAGAACGGCGCGAAGCGCGAGGCCGTCTGGAACGCCGTCCGCAACTCCTTCAAGCCGGAGTTCCTGAACCGCCTGGACGACGTCATCCTCTTCGACGCCCTCTCCACCGACGAGCTGACCCGCATCGTCGACCTCCAGGTCGACAAGCTCGCCGACCGCCTCGCCGACCGCCAGCTCACCCTGGACGTCACCCCCGCGGCCCGCGAATGGCTGGCCCTGACCGGCTACGACCCCCTCTACGGGGCCCGCCCGCTGCGCCGCCTAGTCCAGACCGCGATCGGCGACCAGTTGGCCCGCGAACTCCTCTCCGGAGAAGTCCGCGACGGCGACGAGGTAACCGTCGACCTGGACGAACAGGCTGACAAACTGACCGTCCACCCAACCCGCGGCCTAACCCTCACGAAATAGCGTTCAGGCGGTTGGTGAGGAAGCGGCGGTCGGGGGTTGTTTGGGCCAGGGTTAGGGCCTTGCGGTAGTACGTGGCGGCTTCTTCGGGGCGGTTCAGGCGGCGGAGGAGGTCGGCTCTTGTCGCTGGGAGCAGGTGGTAGTCGGGGAGGTCTTCTTCTAGGGCGTCCAGGAGGGGGAGGGCCGCTTCGGGGCCCTCGGCCATGGCTATGGCCACGGCGCGGTTGAGGCGGACGACCGGGCTCGGGGTCAGGGTGAGCAGGCGGTCGTAGAGGGCGGCGATCTGGGGCCAGTCGGTGTCCTCGGCGCGGCGGGCGGTGGCGTGGCAGGCGGCGATCGCCGCCTGGACCTGGTAGGGGCCGGGGGCGGCGCGGCGGAGGGCGGCGTCCAGGAGGGCGGTGCCCTCGGCGATCGCGGCGCGGTCCCAGCGGGAGCGGTCCTGGTCCTCGAGCGGGACGAGGTCGCCCGCCGCGTCCTGGCGGGCCGCGCGGCGGGAGTCCTGGAGCAGGAGGAGGGCGAGGAGGCCGGCGGCCTCCGGCTCGTCCGGCATCAGGTCGCGCAGGACGCGGGCGAGCCGGATCGCCTCCGCGCACAGGCCGCCCCTGATCGGGTCCGCGCCGCCGGTCGCCGCGTAGCCCTCGTTGAACAGCAGGTAGACGACGCCGAGGACGGACGCGGTCCGCTCCGGCAGCAGGCGCGCGGGCGGCACCCGGTACGGGATGCCCGCCTGCCGGATCTTCCGCTTGGCCCGGACGAGCCGCTGCCCCATCGCGGGCTCCGAGACCAGGAACGCCCGCGCGATCTCGGCCGTGGTCAGGCCGAGGAGCGTGCGCAGGGTGAGGGCGACGCGGGCGTCCAGCGGCAGCGCCGGATGGCAGCAGGTGAAGATCAGCCGGAGCCGGTCGTCGGGGACGCCGCTCGGGTCCGGCGGGTCCGGCGGGCCGGACATGGCGGTCAGCTCCCTCAGCTTGGCGGTCTCGGTGGCGCCGCGCCGGATCCGGTTCAGCGCGTGGTTGCGGGCCGTCGTGGTCAGCCAGGCGCCCGGGCTGCGCGGGACGCCGTCCGCCGGCCAGCGCTCCAGGGCGCGCGCGAACGCCTCCTGGGCGCACTCCTCGGCGAGGTCCCAGTCGCCGGTCACGCGGATGAGGGTCGCGACGACCTTGCCCCATTCGGCGCGGAAGGCCGCCGCCACCTCGTCCGTCAGCCCGCCCCGGTCCGTCAGTCCTCCTCGTCGAACGGCCAGAGCGGGCGCACCTCGATCGAGCCGTGCCGCGCGGACGGGTGCCGGGACGCGACCTCCAGCGCCTCCTCCAGGTCCGCGCACTCGATCAGGTCGAAGCCGAGGATCTGCTCCTTGGTCTCGGCGAACGGGCCGTCCGAGAGGAGCGTCTCGCCGCCGCGGACGCGGACCGTGGTGGCCGTGTCGGTCAGGCGCAGGCGGTTCCCCAGTCGGCGGACGCCGCGTCCGTCCATCTCCTTGACCCATTCCTCGGTGTCGGCGATGAGGGCCGCCTGCTCGTCGGGCGGGAGCACGTCCGTCTCCTTGCCGCAGATCAGCATCAGGTACTGCATCGTTTCCTCCTAGTGGACTTTGACTTTCCCAGGCTGCGGAATTCGTCGCCTGGACGGTGCGGTCAGCAGGACGGCCACGACGACCGCCCCGAACAGGGCGATCCCGGCCGTCGTGGCGAAGGACGCGCGGAATCCGGCGGTGAGGGCCCCGGGGGCCGTCCCGTGCGTCCGGGACAGGACGACGGTCGACGCGACCGCCACCCCGAGCGCGCCGCCGAGCTGGAACGACGCCGTGTTGATCCCGGACGCGAGGCCCGCGTCGCCGTCCGTCGCGGCCGACAGCGCCGCCACCGACCCCGCGACCCCGCACGCGCCGAGCCCGAACCCGAGCAGGGCCAGGCCGGGCAGGAGGCCGGTCGCGTAGCCGCCGTCCGCCGTGACGCGGCCGAGCAGCAGGCAGCCCGCCGCCATGATCGTCAGCCCGGTGACCGCGACCGGCCGGGCGGACGCCGTCCGCAGCGCCGCCTGCGCCGCGAACGACCCCGCGACCGCCAGCACCGGCAGCACCGCCGACGCGAAACCGAACGCCAGCGGCGAGTACCCGAGGACGCCCTGCGCGTACTCCGAGACGCCGAGCGAGGTGCCGAACACGGTCGCCGCCGCCGCGGCCGTCACCAGGTTCCCGCCGGTCAGGAGGCGGGACCGGAACGTCCGCAGCGGGACGAGCGGCTCCGCCGACCGCGACTCCGCCCAGACGAACAGCGCGCCCGCGACGGCCGCGACCGCGAACGCGGCGGCGGTGCGGGCGCTCGTCCAGCCCTCCTCGGGCGCGCGGACGACCCCGTACACCGCCGCCGACACCGCGAGCGTGACGGTCAGCGCGCCGACCGGGTCGTAGGCCCGTGCGACGCCCCGGCTCTCCGCCAGCAGCACCGGCCCGAGCGCGAGCAGGACGAGCGCCACCGGCACGTTCAGGAAGAAGATCGACCGCCAGCCGAGGACGTCCGTCAGCGGCCCGCCGACCAGCAGCGCCGCCGTCGCGCCGAACCCGCCGACGCTGCCCCACACCGCGATCGCCCGGTTCCGCGCGGGCCCCTCCGGGAACGTCGCGGTGACGATCGCGAGCGCGCTCGGCGCCATCAGCGCGGCCGACACGCCCTGCGCGACCCGGGCCGCGACGAGCGCGCCGCCCGTCCAGGCGAGGCCGCACAGCAGCGACGACGCGAGGAACAGGACGGTCCCGCCGAGGAACGCGCGGCGCCGCCCGGCGAGGTCGGCGACCCGGCCGCCGAGCAGCAGCAGGCCGCCGAAGCCGAGCAGGTAGGCGCTCAGCACCCACTGCGCGCCGCCGCCCGCGAACCCGAGGTCCCGGTCGATCGACGGCAGCGCCAGCAGGACGATCTGCGAATCCAGGATCACCATGAAGTTCGCCGCGCACAGCAGCCCCAGCGCCGCCCGGCGGCGCGGCTCCCCCGCCGCGCGGCGGTGGCCTCCGACGTCCATCTCCCGCTCCTCCCGCGAACCTTCTGTCCCCCTGTCGACAATCGGGACAGCCCGATTTCGACATCCGTCCGGGAAGAAATTCGCGGAACGGCGGTTCCGCTCTGAGCGTGCAGCCGTTCCGTACAGAACGTACAGACGGCACAGTCTCCCTATGAGGATTCTGATGCTGGGCGGGACCGAGTTCGTCGGACGCGCCATCACCGACGACGCCCTCGCCCGCGGCTGGGACGTGACCGTCTTCCACCGCGGCCGCCACGACCCGCCCGCGGGCGTCGCGTCCCTGCACGGCGACCGCGAGGCCGAGGGCGGTCTCGCGGCCCTCGAAGGCGGGACGTGGGACGCCGTCGTCGACACCTGGTCCCGCGCGCCGTCCGCCGTCCGCGACGCGGCGCGCCTGCTCCGAGGGCGGACGGGAACCTACGCCTACATCTCCAGCCGCTCGGTCTACCGGTTCCCGGAGCCGCTGGGCCTCGGTGAAGGCGCGCCCGTCGTGGACGGCTCCCCCGACGACGGCGGCCACGACGACTACGCGGCGGCCAAGCGCGGCGGCGAACTCGCCGCGCTCGGCGCGTTCGGCGACCGGGCGCTGCTGGTGCGGGCGGGCCTCATCCTCGGCCCCTACGAGAACATCGGACGCCTCCCCTGGTGGCTGACGCGGATCGCCCGGGGCGGCGAGGTCCTCGCGCCCGGCCCACGCGACGCGGGCATCCAGTACATCGACGTCAGGGACCTCGCCGCCTGGACCCTGGACGCCGTCGAGAACGACCTGGGCGGACCGTTCGACCTGGTCTGCCCGTCCACCCACACGACGATGGGCGAGTTGCTCGAAGCGTGCGTCCGGACGACGGGTTCGGACGCAGACCTCGTCTGGACGCCCCCAGAGACCATCCTCGACGCGGGCATCGAACCCTGGATGGACCTCCCGGTCTGGATCCCGCCGGGGGAGGCGTACGACACGATCCATGGGGTGAACGTGTCCAAGGCGCTGTCGGCGGGGCTGCGGTGCAGGCCCGTCCAGGAAACGGTGGACGATACGTGGGAGTGGCTCCAGTCCATCGGGGGGCGGGCGCCGCAGCGTCCTGACCGTCCCGTCCTCGGGTTGAGCCCGGAGGCAGAGGCGAAGGCGCTCCACCCCTAAGGCCGCTTCGGTGGACGCGACGGGGTCCGGTCCGCTAGAGAGACGCCTATGACCGCTTTGGTACTCGGGCCCCATCTCCGGCACGTGAGCGAGCACACCGCGACGATCTGGGTGGAGACCGACCGTCCGTGCGAGGTCCGGGTCGTCAACCGCGAGCACGGCGTGGACGCGGGCGCCCGCACGTTCACCGCGCACGGCCACCACTACGCGCTCGTCGAGATCGACGGGCTCGCGCCGGGGGCGCGCGTCCCGTACGAGGTGCTCGCGGACGGCGAGACCGTCTGGCCGGAGGAGGACGGCGGGTACCCGCCGTCCCGGCTGAGGACGCTCGACCCGGACGGCGGCCTGCGCATCTCGTTCGGCTCCTGCCGCCGCTCGCCCGGCACGGTCGAGGAGTTCGGCCACGACGCGCTGACCGCGCTCGCCGAGCGGCTCCGCGGCGCCGACGACGACGCCTGGCCCGACCTCCTGCTGATGGTCGGCGACCAGGTGTACGCGGACGAGCTGAGCGACGCGATGCGCGCGTTCATCCGCGCCCGCCGCGCCCCCGGCGACCCGCCCGACGACGAGGCCGCCGACTTCGAGGACTACACCCACCTCTACAAGCTGGCCTGGCACGACGACCCGGCGGTGCGCTGGCTGCTGTCGACCGTCCCGACGTTCACGATCTTCGACGACCACGACATCCGGGACGACTGGAACACCTCCTTCGCCTGGCGCGAGGAGATGTGGTCGCAGCCCTGGTGGAAGGCCCGCATCACCGGCGGGATCGGCTCGTACTGGATCTACCAGCACCTCGGGAACATGTCGCCGGGCGACCGCGCGTCCGACCCCCTCTTCAAGGCGCTGCGGACCGCGTCCGACGAGAGCGGCGACGCGGGCGCCGTCCTGGACGAGTTCGCCGAGAAGGCCGACAAGGAACCGGCCAGCACCCGCTGGAGCTACGCCCACGACTGGGGCGGCACCCGCCTGATCGTCGTGGACAGCCGCTGCTCCCGCCTCCTCACCGCCGACCGCCGCGGCATGCTCGACGACGAGGAGTTCCAATGGCTGGACGAGCAGTGCCAGGGCGGCATGGACCACCTCCTCATCGCCAGTTCCCTGCCCTACCTGCTGCCCATGGCGATCCACCACGCCGAGTCGTGGAACGAGGCCATGGCGGGCGGCGCGTGGGGCAGGGCGGCGGGACGGCTCGGCGAGAAGATCCGGCAGGCCGCCGACCTGGAGCACTGGGCGGCGTTCGAGAAGTCGTTCCGGGCCGTGGCGGCCGACGTCGTCGCCGTGGCGCGCGGGGAACGCGGCCCGGCGCCCGCCAGCATCTCGTTCCTGTCGGGCGACATCCACTACTCCTACCTGGCGCGGGTCGTCGAGCCCGGCGTCCAGTCGAAGGTGACGCAGATCGTCTGCTCGCCGCTGCGGAACCCGCTGGTCGGCAAGTTCCGCATGGCGAACCGCATCGCGTGCTCGCGGGCGGCGGGCGGCCCGTTCCGGGCGCTGGCGAAGCTGTCGAAGGTGCCCGTCCCGCCGATCCGGTGGCGGATGACGGACGGCCCCTGGTTCGACAACGCGATCGCGACCGTCCACCTGTCGGGACGCGAGTGCGACGTCCGCTGGGACACCCCGAGGGGCGGCGGCGGGCTCGCCGAGATGGGCCGCGCCAAGATCACCGATTGAGCGGACGGCGGGGCGCTCCCGTTCCACCCCCTCGCCGGAACGGACGCGCCCCGCCCGGGCGGCCCGCCCCGGTACCGCCCATACCTCTCCGACGACGGCCCGTCCGGACCATGACGCGAAAGATCGAAGATTGCGTCGTTGCCGAATTGCAAGACAAATCGTGGTCATGCCGTCACAATGAGCAAGCATGGGACGACGGGGTCGGCGTAAAGACCAGGGGGACGGGCGCGCGGCGGCGGAGCCCGGCGACGACGAGCTGATCGCGCGGGTCCGCGCGGGCGACGTCGCCGCCTACGGGACGCTCTACGAACGCCACGCGGACGCCGCCCGCGGCCTCGCCCGCCACCTCACCGGACGGGACGGCGCGGGCGACGCCGAGGACGCCGTCCAGGACGCGTTCGCCAAGGTGCTCGACGCCCTCGAACGCGGCGGCGGGCCCGCCGGGAGCTTCCGCCCCTACCTGCTCACCGCCGTCCGCAGGGCGGTCTACGACCGGGCCCGCGCGGAGCGGCGCGTCCACCCCACCGGCGAGATCGAGGACTTCGACCCCGGCGCGCCGTTCGCCGACCCGGCGGTCGACGAGCTGGAGCGCTCGATGGTCGCGGCGGCGTTCCGCTCGCTGCCCGCCCGGTGGCAGACGGTGCTCTGGCACACCGAGGTCGAGCGCGCCAAGCCCGCCCAGGTCGCCCCGCTGCTCGGGCTCAGCGCGAACGCCGCCGCCGCGCTCGCCTACCGGGCCCGGGAGGGGCTGCGCCAGGCGTACCTCCAGATGCACCTCGACGCCGCCGCCGCGGACGGCGCGTGCCGTCCCGCGCTGGAGCGGCTCGGCTCGTACGTGCGCGGGGCGCTCGCCAAGCGCGACGCCCGCAAGGTGCGGCGGCACCTGGACGGCTGCGCGCGCTGCGAGGCCGTCCACGCCGAGCTGGCGCACGTGAACAGCGCGCTTCGGGGCGTGCTGGGGCCGCTCGTCCTCGGGACGGCGGCGTCCGGATACCTCGCGTCCAAGGGCGGCGCGCTCCTGTGGTTCCGGAAGCTGCCGAGGCGGCGGCAGCGGCAGGCGGTGAGCGGCGGCGTGGTCGCGGCGGCGGCGGCCGCGGCGATGGCGATGATGCTGGTGTCCAGCGAGGAGCCGACGGCGCCCGCGCGCGTCCCGCCCGCCGCCGCCGAGCCCACCGCCGCGCCGCCCGCCCCCACGCCGCCGCCCGCGCCGCTCACGCCGCCGCCCGCCGTCCGGCGGGAGCGGCCGATGGCCGAGCCGCCGAAACACGTCCCGCCGCGCAAATCCGTCGCGCGGAAACCGCCGGTGCGAAAACCTCCCGTGCGGAAACCGCCGAAGCGTCCCGACCGGCCGAAACGGCCGGAACGGCCGAGCCTGATCCTGGTCCACCTCCAACTGCGCACGACACCCGGTGGTCCCGAAATCGACATCCGCATTAGCGCCGACCTACCGCGGCCTTTTCCGCGCGCCGTCCCGCATCGGCGCGCGCACGCCGCGCCCCGGCACGCGCCCCGCCACTCGAACATCCATTCCGGGCGCCATGGGCGGTTGAAGCCCGGGTCTCGGGGGCACCGGGGCTGACCCGGCACCGGCTGCTTCCCGTAAAGATCACGGGGAAGGACGGGGCCGGGCCGAAAGGGCTGGTAGCGTCCGCCGCGGCTCCCGAATCTTTGTTACCGGGGAGTCGCCAACCGACGGCCTGCCGTGAAAGAGTGGCGAATCGCCGTATTGGCCTACCGGGTTGCCGCGCTTCACTACGCTATAGGCGACCCGGGGACACATACGCCGGATGGGCATGCCGTGAACTCCCGTGTTGAGGAAGGGCGGTGTCGCATGGATCGCTGCGCGCTGTTCGTAGACGCCGGCTACCTGCTGGCAGACGGCGCGATGGCGGTGCACGGCACACGCCACCGCGAGACCGTCTCGTGGGACTTCGGCGGCCTCCTGCAACTCCTCGGCAACCTCGCCCGGGAACGCACCGGGATGCCGCTGCTGCGCTGCTACTGGTACGAGGCGACCGTCGAGGGGCGCCGCTCCCCCGAGCACGACGCGCTCGCCGACCTGCCCGGCCTGAAGCTCCGGCTCGGCCGCATCCGGCCCGGCCGCCGCGAGGGCGTCGACACCGAGATCCACCGCGACCTGATGACGCTCGCCCGCAACGCCGCGCTCGCCGACGCCGTGCTCGTCAGCGGCGACGAGGACCTCGCCCAGATCGTCGCCGACGCGCAGGACCTCGGCATCCGCGTCACCGTCGTGCACGTCGCCGTCGACGGCAACTGGACGATCTCCCGCGTCCTGCGGCAGGAGTGCGACGACCTCATCGAGATCGGGTCCGGGCACCTGCGCCCCTACGTCAACCTGCTCGCGGGCGTCGACTCCGGCTCGACGCTCGGCGCGACCCCGCTGTCCAACGGGCACGGCGGGCACAGCGCGAACGGGCACGGCGGGTCGCTCGGCCCGCTCCAGCCCGCCGCGCAGAACGGGCCGCCGCCCGCGACGCCGATCGCCGGGCCGCCGCTGCCGGCGGCGGCGCCGTCCGTCCGCGACCTCGGCCCGGCGATGGGCGGCGGCAGCGGGCTGACCGGCCCGAACAGCACCGGCGGGCTCGGCACCGGGCCGATGCCGCTGCCCGACAGGTCCGGCGCGCCGTCGTACACGACGGGCGGGCAGCAGCTTCCGCTGCAGTCCCCTGGGCCGTCCTCGACGTCGCCGGTCCCGGCGCCGCCCGCCGCGCCCGCGCCCGCGCAGCCGCCGTCCGCCGGGCCGCAGTACTCGCCGTCGCCCGTCCCGGCGCCGTCCCCGCCCCCGCCGCCGCAGACCATGCAGCAGGACGGACGGCACGGCCCCTACACCGGCCCGCAGCAGATCTCGCCCGTCCCGGTGCAGCAGACCACCCCGACCCTGGCGGACGCGGTCAAGGCCGCCCACCAGGAGGGCCAGGACTTCGGCGAGTCCGTCGCGCGGGACGCGCCCGCGCTGTGGCTGGAGGCCGTCCTCGCCCGAAAACCGCGGATGCCGTCCGACCTTGAGGCGCGGCTCCTGCAGGGTTCGTCCCTGCCGATCGACTTCCTCCTGCACGACGAGGTGCGGCACGCGCTGCGCCGCGGATTCTGGGACGCGCTCGAACGTTCCCGCAGGTGAGCTGACAGGTAAGCACCGGTATTCCACGATCATCGTCGATTCGCCCGCTTCGGTCGCGCGGCGCCGGGTAGCGTTGAAGCGTGACGCATGTGACGGAAGACGATCTCGACGATCTGGAGTTCGACACCCTGCGCACCGGCGATCACATCTCGGCGGCCCGCAGGCTGTCCGAGCTGGCCGAATCGGTGTCGGGCGGGGTGACGCGCGCCAACGTCCTGCTGCGCGCGGGCGAGCAGTGGCAGCACGCCGGCGACCACGGCAAGGCCGCCGAGCTGTACCGCAAGGCCCTGGACGACGGCGGTGAGACCTACGGCGACCCGCGCGCCTACCTCGCCGACGCCCTCTTCGAGCTCGGCCGCGCCGACGAGGCCCGCGCCCTGGTCGAGCAGATCCGCGCCGACCGTCCGCGCGACCCGGAGGTGTACCGCGCCGTCGCCGAGGTGCTGTACGCGCAGGGCGACGCGACCGGCGCCCACGAATGGGCCACCAGCGGCGCCGACGTCATCCTCGCCCTCCGCGACCGCGCCGTCGGCACCGGCATCGGCGGCGGCCCCGACGAGCCGCCCGCCCCCGGCGCCGACACCCTCACCCCGGGCCCCGACGACGTCGCCCTGGCCGAGGACAGCCTCGAAGCCCTCCTCCGCCTCCGCTACCGGGCCCGCATAGACCTGGGCCGCAGCGAAGACGACTACGACGCCCTTCTGGACGACCTACTGAAGAATTCTTGACCCACCCCCGGACGCTCGGGCTCAAAGTGAGCTGATTAGGTCGCGTAGGGCTTGGGGCAGTGGGGTTTGAGGGTCTTGGTCCTTGGTGGGCCAGCCTCTTAGGTGGGCCTCTCTGAGGGCTTGGTCGTGGGCTTGGCCGACCGGATGGGTGCGGAGGTAGCCGCAGGGCGCCTCCGGCCAATCTGGGGGCATCGGGACGTCGTTCTCCGGCGCGGCGTGGTCGTGGCGGAGCGGGTGCGGGAGGTCGGCGTCCACGAAGACGTAGCCGCCGATCGGACGGTGCGCGGCGCGCTGCGCGAGGGCGAGGCCGGGCAGCAGCGGGCCCGCGGCACCGCGCGCGACGAGGACGAGCGGCGGCACCGGCCCGGACGCGCCGACGAGCAGCGCGGCGCGGGCGATGTAGCGGGGGCCGGTCTCGTCCGGGACGTCGGGCGCGCGGACGTCCAGCCCGGCCGCGCGGAGCGCCGCGGGCAGGTCTCCCCACGCGGCCGAGGTCTCCTTCGGGGCGTGCAGCAGGACGAGCGTTCCCGGCGTCATGCCGGGCACCGTACACGGGCGGCGCGCGGCGGCGCCGGACGGGTGGCTAGGGTCTGAGCGTGAGCGATCGCGATGAGCTGCTGCGGATGATCAAGGAGAAGGCCGTCGTGCACGGGGACTTCGTGCTGTCCTCGGGCAAGCGGGCCTCCTGGTATGTGGACCTGCGCCGGGTGACCCTCGACGGGGCGACGGCGCCGCTGGTCGGACGCGTCATGCTCGACCACACCGCCGACCTCGGCTACGACGCGGTGGGCGGGCTCACGCTCGGCGCCGACCCGGTCGCGACGGCGATGCTGCACGCGGCGGCGGCGCGGGGACGGGTGCTGGACGCGTTCGTCGTCCGCAAGGAGGGCAAGGCGCACGGGCTGCAGCGGCGCATCGAGGGCCCGGACGTGACCGGGCGGCGGGTCCTCGCCGTCGAGGACACCTCGACCACGGGCGGGTCGGTGCTGACGGCCGTGGAGGCGCTGCGGGAGGCGGGGGCGGAGGTCGTGGGAGTCGCGACGATCCTGGAGCGGGGGGCGGCCGGGCGCATCGCCGCGGAGGGGCTGCCCTACCGGCACCCGTACGACGTGGCCGACCTCGGTCTTTCCTAGCTTTCGGTCTTTCCTAGCTAGCGGGACCTGACGAACCACTGCGCGCGTTCGCCCGCGGGCTCGCGCGGCTGCAGCTTGCCGTAGATGACGACCTGCAGCGACCCGCCGTTGGCGGCGACGACCTGGAGGGGCGCCTCCCGGTACTGGAGGGTGTCGCCGGTCTTGAGCGTCCCGTTGGTGAGCACCCTGCCGCTGGTGTCGGCGATCCGGACGACGACCGGGGTCGCCGGGCCGATCACCCGGATCACCAGGGGCAGCACGACCGTCGGCGACGTGGTGGCGTCCGGCGACGTCGACCCGGCGCTCGCGTCGGACGGTGAGACCGCCGCGGAGGGCCCCTTGGGGTCGGGTTCGCCGGTGACCGCGTTGACCAGAGCCATGGCGCCCACCACGAGGAGGGCCAGAGCCGCGATCACGGCCACGGCCGCGATCAGGATGCGCGCGAGACCCCTAGGGTCCGACCGATGACGTCCCACATGGGGAGGTTAGCGATAACTGTCACCGCTGAGCGACGGACGTGACTCTTCGGGGCCATTCTTATCTGGACCCTGGTCCGCTTTACGTCCCTTCATGATCTCCCGGATGATCGGGATCACGGAAAGGACCAGGATGACGCCCACTCCCGGCAGGATGTAGCGCTCGACGTCCGGGACCTCGGAACCGAGGAAGTGCCCGAGGATGAACAGGGCGTCCGTCCAGAGGATGCCGCCGACGCAGTTCCAGATGAAGAACTTGCGGGACGGCATGCCGAGCATCCCGGCGAGCGGGTTGAGGAACGTCCGGACGATGGGGATGAACCGGGCCAGCACCACGGCCTTCGCCGGGCCGAACCGGTTGAAGTAGTGCTCGGCCTTCTCGACCCATTCCTGCTTGAAGATGCGCGAGTCGGGCCGGTCGAAGAGCTTGCGCCCGTAGCGGGCGCCGAGGAAGTGCCCGAGCTGGGCGCCCGCGATCGCCGCGACCGGGCCGCCGACCAGCAGCCAGGGCAGTGACAGCGGCTGGAACTCCTGCCCGTTGACGGTCGAGACCGCCGTGAGGATCCCCGCCGTGAACAGCAGCGAGTCGCCCGGCAGGATGCAGCCGAAGAGCAGCCCGGTCTCCGCGAAGATGATGGCGAGGACGCCGATCGTCGCGAACGTCCCGAACAGCTGCAGCCACGCCTCCGGGTGCAGGTACTCGGTGATGCCAAGGGGAAGGGCCGTGAGATCCACACCGCGAGCGTACCTTTCCCGGGCCTCCGATTAGGCGGGATACTGAGCGTGGACGGCATGCCGGACCCGAAATCGCGTGACCTGGGCGCTCGCCCGGGTACGCGGACGACCGGGTCCTACCGCCCGGCGGGGACGCCCGGCGGCACCGCGCACACGAAAGGACGCTGACCAATGCCCATCGCAACGCCCGAGGTCTACGCGGAGATGCTCGACCGCGCCAAGCGGGACCGCTTCGCCTTCCCCGCGATCAACGTGACGTCCAGCCAGACGCTGAACGCCGCGCTGCGCGGGTTCGCCGAGGCCGAGAGCGACGGGATCGTGCAGGTGTCCACCGGTGGGGCCGAGTACCTGTCCGGCTCCACGGTCAAGGACATGGTCGTCGGCGCCAGCGCGCTGGCCGAGTACGCCCGCGTCGTGGCGGCCAAGTACCCGGTGAACATCGCGCTGCACACCGACCACTGCCCGAAGGACAAGCTGGACGGCTTCATGCGCCCGCTCATCAAGATCTCGCAGGAGCGGGTGGCCCGCGGCGAGGAGCCGCTGTTCCAGTCGCACATGTGGGACGGCTCCGCCGTCGAGCTGCACGAGAACCTGGAGATCGCCGCCGAGCTGCTCGACCAGTGCGCCAAGGCGCGGATCATCATGGAGATGGAGATCGGCGTCGTCGGCGGCGAGGAGGACGGCGTCGCCAACGAGATCAACGAGAAGCTCTACACGACGCCGGGCGACGCGCTCGCGACGGCCGAGGCCGTCGGCGTGGGCGAGAAGGGCCGCTACATCCTCGCGGCGACGTTCGGCAACGTGCACGGCGTCTACAAGCCGGGGTCGGTGAAGCTGCGTCCCGAGGTCCTCAAGGAGATCCAGGACGCGGTCGCCGCGAAGTACGGCAAGGAGAAGCCGTTCGACCTCGTGTTCCACGGCGGCTCCGGCTCCACGCTGGAGGAGATCCGCGAGGCCGTGTCGTACGGCGTCGTCAAGATGAACATCGACACCGACACGCAGTACGCGTTCACGCGCCCGGTCGCCGACCACATGCTCCGCAACTACGACGGCGTGCTGAAGGTCGACGGCGAGGTCGGCAACAAGAAGCAGTACGACCCGCGCTCGTGGGGCAAGGCGGCGGAGGCGGCGATGGCCGCCCGCGTCGTGGAGGCCGCCGAGAACCTCCAGTCCGCGGGCCAGCGGCTGAAGTGACCGCCAACGGCTGACGCGATAACGGGACGTGCCGTCCGGTGCCCGTCCAGGGATGGTCCCCCGGGCGGGCACACCGCTGTTTCGGCGGAGCGTTGCCCCACGAGACTCCGGGTAGGCTCCGGAACGTGGCACTGCCCCGCACGTACGAGTCACAGAACTGCTCGGTCGCCCGGTCGCTTGAGGTCGTCGGCGACCGCTGGACGATGCTGCTGATCCGCACCGCGTTCCAGGGCGTGCGGCGGTTCGACGACTTCCAGGACGTCCTCGGCGTGGCCCGCAACGTCCTCACCGACCGGCTGAACCGGCTGTGCGCCGAGGGGATCATGCGGCGCGTCCCGTACCAGGAGCGGCCGGAGCGGTTCGAGTACCGGCTGACCCGCAAGGGCGTCGAGCTGTGGCCCGTGATCATGACGCTGCTGATGTGGGGCGACCGGCACTACGCGCCGGAGGGGCCGCCGCTGATCATCGGCCACCGCGGCTGCTCCGGACGGCTCACCCCCCAGTTCACCTGCGATTCCTGCGGCGCGCAGCTCGGTCCGGGGGACGTCGAGCCGATCCCCGGCCCGGCCGCCTGACGCATTCACAGTTGCTTCACGCTACTTTCTGCGGTCCAATGAGTTTTATGACGCAACTCGGCGGGCGCGGGGGACGCGCCGACGACGTCCGGATCCGCCCGTACGGGTACGGCGACCGGGAGCGGGTCCGCCGGATGTCGGCGCGGCTGTCGACCGCCAGCCTCTACACACGCTTCTTCTCCGGGACGCCCCGCATCCCCGACCACTACCTCCGGCTCCTCGACGGCGTCGACCACTGGGACCGGGACGCCCTGGTCGCCCTGGACGGGGACGAGATCGTCGGCGTCGCCGAGTACGTCCGCGACGCGGCCCGGCCCTGGCGCGCGGACGTCGCCGTCCTCGTCTGCGACCCCTGGCAGCGCCACGGCCTCGGCACCACGCTCGTCGCGTTCCTGTCGAAGCTCGCCGAGCGGCGCGGGGTCACCGAGTTCGACGCGGACGTCGTCCTCACGAACCGGGGCGCGGTGCTGTTCCTGCGGCGCGGCTGGCCGGCGGCCCGCTCGACCAGGGACGGCGAGTCCGCGCGCTACCGCCTGCCGCTGCCGATGCCCGCCCCGGCGCCCGCGGGGGCGATCGCCGGGGTGGCGTCCGACCTGCGGTGACGCCCCGGTTGGTGCGGGCGGGCCGGGCCGACCTACGATGACCCGCATGACCCAGAACCTGCTCGGCGGCCCGCCTCCGACCGAACTGCCGGACAACGCGGAGGCCCGCACCGCCCTCGCGAACGGCGTCGACCCGTTCGAGGTCGCCGCGCGGCACCCGGACCACCCGGCGGCGTGGGCCGCGCTCGCCGACCGCGCCTTCGCGAACGGCAGCGTCATCGACTCGTACGCGTTCGCCCGCACCGGCTACCACCGGGGCCTCGACCAGCTCCGCCGGGCCGGGTGGCGGGGCCAGGGCCCGATCCCGTGGGAGCACGAGGCGAACCGCGGGTTCCTGCGCTCCCTGCACGCCCTCGGCCGGGCCGCCGCCGCGATCGGCGAGGACGACGAGGCCGAGCGCTGCCGCACGTTCCTGCGCGACAGCAGCCAGACCGCCGCGGACGAGCTCGCCGCGTCCTAGCCCGGGGCCCATCGCCGACCTGGCCGAGGGGCCGCTACGTCCCGAGCCGATCGGGCGGGCCGATCGGGTGGGCCGCCCCTGACCGGCGCCGTTGTTCGCCTCCGGTTTCCTTGCCGCTCAGGTGCGGGTACGCTTTGATCGCAAGAGGCCCCTTCGCGCGCTTGCTGCGACCGGGGCCTTCGTCGTGGGAAGGAAAGCGGCATGCCGGCCATCGTTCTTGTCGGAGCCCAATGGGGAGATGAGGGCAAGGGCAAGGCCACAGACCTGCTCGGCGGGGACGTCGACTACGTCGTCCGCTACCAGGGTGGCAACAACGCGGGCCACACCGTGGTCATCGGCGACAAGAGCTACGCGCTGCACCTGCTGCCGTCCGGGGTGCTGTCGCCGGAGGTCGTCCCGGTGATCGGCAACGGGGTGGTGATCGACCCGGCCGTGCTGCTCCAGGAGATCGACGGCCTGCGGGACCGCGGGGTCTCCTGCGAACGCCTGCTGATCTCGGCGAACGCGCATCTGATCATGCCGCACCACCGGGCCCTCGACAAGGTCACCGAGCGCTACCTCGGCAAGGCCAGGATCGGCACCACCGGGCGCGGCATCGGCCCCACCTACGCCGACAAGATCAACCGGATGGGCATCCGCGTGCAGGACCTGTTCGACCCGAACATCCTCACCCAGAAGCTCGACCTGGCGCTGCGCGAGAAGAACCAGGTGCTGACGAAGGTCTACAACCGGCGCCGGATCGACACCGGGCCGATCGTGCAGGAGTACCTGGCGTACGGCGAGCGCCTCAAGCCGTTCGTCGCCGACACGACGCTCATCCTGAACAAGGCGCTGGACGACGGCAAGGTGATCCTGCTGGAGGGCGCGCAGGGCACGCTGCTCGACCTCGACCACGGCACCTACCCCTTCGTGACGTCGTCCAGCCCGACGGCGGGCGGCGCGTGCGCGGGCTCCGGCATCGGCCCCACGAAGATCAACCGCGTGATCGGCATCATCAAGGCGTACACGACCCGCGTCGGCTCGGGACCGTTCCCCACCGAGCTGCTGGACGAGCAGGGCGAGTACCTGCGCACGACCGGCGGCGAGTACGGCGTCACCACCGGCCGCGACCGCCGCTGCGGCTGGTTCGACGCCGTGATCGCCCGGTACGCCACCCGCGTCAACGGCGTCACCGACTACTTCCTGACGAAGCTGGACGTCCTGTCCGGGCTGGAGCGGATCCCGGTGTGCGTCGCCTACGAGGTGGACGGCGCCCGCGTCGACGAGCTGCCCACCACGCAGACCGAGTTCCACCACGCCAAGCCGATCCTCGAATACCTGGACGGCTGGCGCGAGGACATCACCGGCGCCAAGAAGTTCGAGGACCTCCCCGAGAACGCGCAGGCCTACGTCCGCGCGCTGGAGGAGATGTCCGGCTGCCGCATCTCGGCGATCGGCGTCGGGCCGGGCCGCGACCAGACGCTGTCGCTGCGGCCGCTCGTCTAGCCGCCGTGCCGCCGGTCGAGGTCCACGGCCACCGGGGGGCGCGCGGGCTGCGCCCGGAGAACACGCTCCCCGGTTTCGTCCACGCGCTCGAACTGGGCGTCGACGTCATCGAACTGGACGTCGGCCTCTCCTCAGACGGCGTAGTCGTCCTGAACCACGACCAGGCGCTGTCGCCGGTGAACCTGGCCGACACCGAGCCCGCCGTACCGGACGATCCCGCCTTCCCCTACGTCGGCAAGCGGATCCGCGACCTGACTCTGGCGCAGCTCCGCACGGTGGACGCGGGCGCCCGCCCGCACCCCCGCTTCACCCAGGTCCCGGTCCCGGGCGTGCGGATCCCGACCCTCGACGAGGCGTGCGCCCTGCTGGCCCCGACCGGCGTGCGCCTCTCCGTCGAGCTGAAGACCGACCCGGCCTGGCCCGAGCCCGAGATCGAGGGCCTCACCACGGCCGTCACCGGCGTCCTGGCGTCCCACGGCCTCACCGCCCGCTCCCGCCTCCTGGCCTTCGACTGGCGTGTCCTGGCGACGGCCCGCCGCGACCACCCGGAGTTCGGCCGCGTAGCGCTCCTGGAACGCAAGACCCTCGCCCCCGGCACCGCCTGGCTGGCGGGCCACCCCCCGACCGACCCGGTCTCCGTCGCCGAGGCGGTGGGCGCGCACGCCCTCTCCCCGGAGCACGCCCTGACGACCCCGGCCCTGGTGGACCAGGCCCACGCCGCCGCCCTCCAAGTCATCGTCTGGACGGTCAACACCCCCGAGGACATGACCCGCTTCATCAAGTACGGCGTGGACGCGATCGTCACCGACTACCCCGACCGCCTGAACCACGTCCTGGCGGGCTAGGCCGTCACAGCCAGCCGTTGCGGCGGAAGCCCCGGTAGAGGGACATGCAGGCCATGGCTATGACCACGAGGATCATGGGATAGCCGTAGCGCCATCTGGTCTCGGGCATGAAGTCGAAGTTCATGCCGTAGATGCCCGCTATGGCGGTGGGGACCATGAAGATGGCGCCCCAGGCGGAGATCTTGCGCATGTCGCGGTTGTCGGCGACGGTCACCTGGGTCATGTGCGCCTGGAGGATGGGGTTGAGCAGTTCGTCGTAGGACTCGACCTGCTCGCGGACGCGGGTGAGGTGGTCCTCGACGTCGCGGAGGTACTCCTTGATCTCGGCGGGGACGAACCGGCGCCCGGACAGGTTGCGCAGGGGTCCGGCGAGCGGGCCCACGGCGCGCTTGAGCTGGATGACCTCGCGCTTGAGCCGGTAGATGCGGCGGGACTCGTCGGTGCGCTCGGGCGAGAAGACGGCCTCCTCGACCTCGTCGATGTCCTCCATGACGGCGTCGGCGACGCCGACGTAGCCGTCGACGACGCGGTCGGCGACGGCGTGCAGGACGGCGGCCGGGCCGAGCGCGAGCCGCGCCGGGTCCTTCTCCAGGTCGCGCCGGACGGGGCCGAGCTCCCCGTGCGCGCCGTGCCGGACGGTCACCACGAAGTCCGGCCCGCAGAAGAGCATGATCTCGCCGGTCTCCACGACCTCGGCGCCGCCGGGCCCGCTGGAGACGTAGCCGACCGTCTTCATCACGACGAAGTGGACGTCGTCGTAGCGTTCGAGCTTCGGCCGCTGGTGGGCGTGGATCGCGTCCTCGACGGCGAGCGGGTGCAGGCCGAAGACCTCGGCGAGGTCGGCCAGCTCGGTCGCGGACGGCTCGTGCAGCCCGACCCAGACGAAGCCCGCGCTCTCACCGTCGGGGGTGAGGCGGCCGTCGCGGATGAGGCGGACGGCGTCGGCGACGGTGTCGGTGCAGGCTCGATGGCCGTCGATGTAGGCGGCCCAGTCGATCACGGCGGTATCGCGGTCCGGGGCCTGGACGCCGGCGGGGCGGCGAGTCTTGAACAGCGCGCGTCCGGGGCGGACTCGTGTCATGGCCATGAGGTGCTCCTAACCCGCCGGCCACACGCGCGTAGCGCGCGCTCAACCCAGGCTGGTCAGCGAAGGGAGCACGCGGAGGCGACGGCCGGACGCCAGATGGAGGCGGACGGAGGGACAGTCCTGCCCGGACTGTGAGGGTTTTCCGGCGAACTGCAAGGATCACCAGGACTCATCCCGACCACCTCCTTTCCCGGCCTCGACGGCAGGCGGTCAAGCCTGTGGAAGCTTACCAGCCGACTTTAAGGACGCCGTCCGCATCGGGAAGGTTCACCTGTCCCGAGTGTGACCGTCCCCTCATTCCGCGGAACGTCCGGCCGCGCGGTGGTATGCCCGGCCCGCCGCCCGCCGCGCCCGGCGCACACTAAGCTCGCGTGACGTGCGAGTACTCGTCCTTGGATCGGGTGGCCGCGAGCACGCGCTCGCCCGCGCCCTGCACCGCGACCCTGCCGTCACCGCCGTCCACTGCGCGCCGGGCAACCCCGGCACGGCCGGGATCGCGGACAACCACGCCCTCGACCCGACCGATCCGACCGCCGTCACCGAGCTGGCCGGACGGCTCCGCGCCGACCTCGTCGTCGTCGGCCCGGAGGCGGTGCTGATGGCGGGCGTCGGCGACGCGCTGCGCCGGGCGGGCGTCCCGTGCTTCGGCCCGGACCGCGCCGCCGCACGGATCGAAGGGTCCAAGGCGTTCGCGAAGGAGATCATGGCGGCGGCCCGGGTGCCGACCGCCGAGGCGCGGGTCTGCGAGACGTCCGCGCAGGTGGACGAGGCCCTCGACGCGTTCGGCCCGCCCTTCGTCGTCAAGGACGACGGCCTCGCCGCGGGCAAGGGCGTCGTCGTCACCGCCGACCGGGAGGCCGCGGCGGCGCACGCGGCCGCATGCGGCCGCGTCGTGATCGAGGAGTTCCTCGACGGCCCCGAGGTCTCCCTGTTCGCGCTGTGCGACGGGGAGCACGCCGTCCCGCTGCTGCCCGCGCAGGACTTCAAGCGCGCCTACGACGGCGACGAGGGCCCGAACACGGGCGGGATGGGCGCGTACACGCCGCTGCCCTGGGCGCCGGACGGGCTCGTCGAGGAGATCATGGCGACGGTCGTCCAGCCCGCCGTGGACGAGCTGCGCCGCCGCGAGACGCCGTACGTGGGCGTCCTGTACGCGGGGCTGGCGCTGACGTCGGCGGGCATCCGCGTCGTGGAGTTCAACGCGCGCTTCGGCGACCCGGAGACGCAGGTCGTCCTGGACCGGCTGGCCACCCCGCTCGGGACGCTCCTCCAGTCCTGCGCGATCGGCGGCCTGGACCCGGCGTTCCGGCCGGAGTGGCGCCCCGGCGCGGCCGTCACGGTGGTCGTGGCCGCCGAGGGGTACCCGGCCGCGCCGGTCAAGGGCGACGAGATCACCGGGCTGGCCGAGGCGGCCAAGGTCGAAGGCGCGTACGTGCTGCACGCGGGCACGAGGACGGACCCGGACGGGCGCCTCCTCTCGAACGGCGGCCGCGTCCTGAACGTCGTCGGCACGGGCGACTCCCTGGCGGCGGCCCGCGCCGCCGCCTACGCCGCCGTGGCCGAGATCGGCCTGCGCGCCTCCCACCACCGCACCGACATCGCCCTCCGGGCCGCGACCGGCTGAGCGCGGCTCGCCCGCGGCACCTGGTTTCCGGGGACAGGGCCGTACCTGGGACAATGACCGGGTGATCGAGCGCTACACACTCCCGGAGATGGGGCGCGTCTGGAGCGACGCGCACAAGTACGAGCTTTGGTGCAAGGTCGAGACCCTGGTGGTCGAGGCCCACGCCGAGGCCGGGACGATCCCGCCGGAGGTGGTGGAGCCGGTCCGGAACGCGCCGCCGCCGACGCCGGAGGCGGTGCACGCGATCGAGGCGGTCACGCAGCACGACGTGATCGCCTTCCTGTCGGCATGGGCGGACAACACCGAGCCCCGCGAGGCGGCCCGGTACGTCCACTTCGGGATGACGTCGTCCGACCTGCTGGACACGGCGCTCGCGCTCCAGCTCGTCGAGGCCACCGACATCCTGCTCGGCAAGGCGGACGCGCTCGTCGCGACCCTGCGCGACCACGCGCTCGCGCACCGGGCGACGCTGCGGGTCGGGCGGACGCACGGCATCCACGGCGAGCCGGACGTGTGGGGCCACCGCGTCGCCGACTTCGCGTTCGCGCTGGCCAGGTCCCGCGACCGGCTCCGGCGCGCCCGCGCGTCCGTCGGCGTGATGGCGATCTCCGGCGCGGTCGGGACGTACTCCAACATCGACCCGTCCGTCGAGCTGCACGTCGCCCGGAAGCTCGGCCTGGAGGCGGCCGACGTGTCGACCCAGGTCGTCATGCGGGACGGCATCAGCGAATGGGTCTCCGCCCTCGCGATCATGGCGACGGTGTGCGAGGCGATCGCGCTGGAGGTGCGGCACGGGCAGCGCACCGAGGTCCGCGAGCTGTGGGAGCCGTTCGGCAAGGGCCAGAAGGGCTCGTCGGCGATGCCGCACAAGAAGAACCCGATCATCTCCGAGCGGCTCGCCGGGATGGCGCGGATCGTGCGGGCGCAGATCGTCCCGGTGCTGGAGGGCATCCCGCTGTGGCACGAGCGCGACATCTCGCACTCGTCGACGGAGCGGATCGCGCTGCCGGACGCGTCCATCGCGCTCGACTACATGCTGAACCTGACGAACCGCCTGATGTCCGGCCTCGTGGTGGACGAGGCCCGCATGAAGGCCAACCTGGAGTCGACCGGCGGCCTCATCTACACCTCGACCGTCCTGCTGGAGCTGGTCGAGGCGGGGATGTCGCGGGACGACGAGGCGTACCCGCTCGTCCAGAAGGCCGCCATGGAGACGTGGGAGACCGGCACGCCGTTCCGGGAGACGCTGCGCGGGCACGCAGCCGCGGCGGGCCTGAAGCTGGACGAGGGCCGCCTGGACGAGGTCTGCCGCCCCGAGCGGTTCGTCGAACGGCTCGGCCCGATGTTCGACCGCCTCGCCTCCCTCCAGTAACCCAGCGGAACCCGACAGGAGGGGCCTTGACGGCGACACCGACGGCGACATCGACGGCGACACTGACCGAGCTGAACGTCTATCCGCTGAAAAGCGGGCGCGGGACGGCACTGCGCACCGCCGAGCTGACCGCGACCGGTCTGCTGTTCGATCGTGAGTTCATGCTCGTCACTCCGGAAGGCCGCTTTCTGTCGCAGCGGGAACTCGCGGAGATGGCTTTGCTGCGGCCCTCCTATGACGGCGAGATTCTCACCGTGAACGGCCGGGACGCCAAAACGCTCGCGCACAAGGCCGTGGACGACGGCGAAGTGCTGGACGTGCTCGTCCACCGCACGGAATGCCGGGGCGTCGACCAGGGCGACGAGGCGGCCGCGTGGTTCTCGTCCTTTCTGGACCGGGAGTGCAGGCTCGTGCGGTTCACCGGCCACCGGCCGACGTCCCGGGCGGGCGGCGAGGTGAAGTTCGCCGACAGCTACCCGCTGCTGGTCATCTCCGCCGAGTCCCTGGCCGACCTGAACGGGCGCCTGGCCGGACGCGTGGCCGAGCCGCTGCCCATGAACCGGTTCAGGCCGAGCCTCGTGATCGAGGGCCTCGGCCCCTACGCCGAGGACGACGTCCGCCTCCTGCGGGTCGGCGCGACCGTGATCGAGGTGGTCAAGGCGTGCGCCCGCTGCGTGGTCACCACGACCGACCAGGACACCGCCGAGCGGGGCCGCGAGCCGCTGCGGACGCTTGCGTCCTACCGCACCCGCGACCGCGGCATCAGGTTCGGTGTGAACGCCGTCCCGCGCACCCTCGGGCCCCTCGCCGTAGGGGATCCGGTCGAGGTGCTGGAGGCCCGTTCGGGCTGATCACCGGTGGTGCGCGGTTTGATCTCCGCGGTTCGGGCGAAGCTTCGCGAGCGGGGGGCCCACCGAACTTTCCGCGTCCGGTGGGCATCACAAGGGGCAGAGTGACACCCGAGTAGGCGGGCCGCACGCGACACTCGCGGCCCGGTGGTTTACTGGGGTCGCGTTGGCGCAGAGGGGGACACCGTTCGGCGCGCTCGGCCCTCGTGCTCCCACTTGCAGGCACTATCCCCACCGAGAAGGAGTAAAGCGGCATGAGCATGGGCCACGAGGTTCGCTACCGCGTGCGCGGCGGCAGTCAGCTGCACGGCACCGTATTCGTGCAGGGGGCGAAGAACGCCGTCCTGCCGATGATCGGCGCCTCGCTGATGGCCTCCAAGGGGCGCACCGTGCTGCGCAACGTCCCGATCATCGAGGACGTCCGGCGCGCGGTCGAACTCGCCCGGGCCGTGGGAGCCAAGGCCGAACTGCACGAGACCGAGCGCACCCTGGTGATCGACGCCTCGTCGCTGAGCAGCCCGGTGCTGCCCGCCGACATCGCGTCCCGGTTCCGCGGCTCGTTCCTGTTCGTCCCGGCCCTGCTGCACCGCCTCGGCGAGGCGGTCATCGAGGGCGTCGGCGGCTGCAACCTCGGTAGCCGCAACCTCGACTTCCACTACAACGGCTTCAAGCGGATGGGCGCCACGGTCACCGAGCAGGTGGCCGACAACGGCGACGGCATCATCCACATCAAGGCCGGCGACCTGCGCGGCGGGACGCTCTACTGCGACACCCCCTCGCACACCGGCACCGAGAACCTGATCATGGCGGCGGCGCTGGCCCGCGGCACCACGCTGATCAAGAACGCGGCGCTGGAGCCGGAGGTGCTCGACAACATCGCGATCCTCCAGGCGATGGGCGCCAAGATCAGCGGGGGCGGCACCGGTTTCATCACCGTCGAGGGCGTGGACGAGCTGACCGCCGTCGAGCACACCGTCATGCCCGACCGGATCGACGCGGGCGTCTTCGTGATGGCCGCCGCGATCACCGGCGGCGACCTGAACCTCGTCGGCGCCACGCTGGAGCACCTCGGCGTCGCCGCCGACAAGCTGGAGCAGATGGGCGTCGAGTTCCACCAGCAGGGCGCGGTGCTGCAGGTTCGCCGCGACCGGACGCTCCGTCCGATAAACGTGATCACCGACGAGTACCCGGGGTTCGCCACCGACCTCCAGTCGCCGATCATGGCGCTGTCCTGCTTCGCGGAGGGCCCGTCCTACATCTACGAGCGGATCTTCGACGGCCGGTTCAAGCTGGCCGACGAGCTCGCGAAGATGGGCGCCGACATCGAGGTGGACGGCAACCGCGCCAAGGTCAACGGCCCGCGCGGGCTGCGCGGCGCGGAGGTGGAGGCGCACGACCTGCGCTGCGGCAGCGCGCTGGTGCTGGCCGGGCTCGCCGCCGAGGGCGAGACGACGATCACGTCCGCCTACTACCTCGACCGCGGGCACGCGCACACCGCCGAGCGGCTGTCGCAGCTCGGCGCGGAGATCGTCCGCGAGGTCGGCTGAACCCCCGGCCGAGCCCCGGCGGGCCGCCCGTCCGGCGGCCCGCCGCCCCGCCGCTCCCGGCCGGACCGGCGAAGTGACCGGGTGGTCGCCTGCGGTACGGACCGGACCGGTGGATTCGGCCGAATGTGGCCCCTCCTGACCAACTCACGAGTAGCTTCTGACCGACGCAGTAACGCGCGACCGCCAATCGGTTCAGCAATGTGTCACCATCTGATTACGCACCGCACGAATTCGACGCCCGGATGAGGCCCCCCGCGAACCGGTGAGCTGGGAAGAAACGCGTGGAACGGTCCGCTTCGGACGGACCGTAACGCGGTAAGAAATCACCGGGCCCGCCGACCGGAGCCGCGCCACCGGATCACTCGTCTTTCCGGACCGAACGGCAGCGGTCCGGAATGATTTCGGCCCCGGGTAAACCGAACCCGCACGCCAGGGGTCTCCAGTGTGGACAACAGTGTCGGTAGAGCCCTTCCAGGGTGTTTTCGGGTCTTGTTTTTCAACTTCGGACGTCCGAAGATGCAGGATCAAGGCTGGCCGAATGGTGACAAATTACTGACTAGGGGGTCCCGTAGGTTACTTTTTCGCCGCACTCTTGATTCGATTTCGCGTCTGGGCGTCACACCATGCCGCCCCGGCCGGGGCGGATCGCACGGAACTGCGGTGCTGGGTCAGAAGGCAGGGGCTACGAGCCATGAGTCAACCGATGGGCGGAGCGTGCGCGAACGCGTGGTCGGGGCCGGACCCCCGCCGAGAGGACGGACCGGAAGCGAGCGATCATCGATGACGGCCGCACGAACGGGGTCGGTCACCCCCGACCTCACGATCGGCGTCGTGGGCCCCCATGACCTCGTAGAGAGGGTCATGCTGATGGGCCACGGCCCCACGCCGGTACCTAGCCGGCTGGTGGCCGCCGCATACCGAGACGAACAGGAGGCCGCCGACAAGGTCGTGCGGCTCGGGTCCGGCGTGGACGTGTGCCTCTTCGCCAGCCCCGTCCCCTACGACTTCGCGCGGAAGGCGGGCGTGCTCACCATGCCCGCCACGTACGTCCCCCTGAACGGGGCCGCGCTGCAGGGCGCGTTACTGCGCGCGTCCCTCGACGACCGGTTCGACCCGGCCCGGGTGAGCATCGACGTGCTCGGCCGCGCCGAGGTCGAGGAGGCGTACTCCGAGATCAGCCTCGGCACCGAGCAGGTCCACCTGCGCGAGGAGGCCGCGGGCCCCGGCACGCTCGCCGCCTTCCACGAGCGGCTCTGGCGGCGCGGGGCGACCACCGTCGCGATGACCTGCGTGCACGCCACCGCCGAGCGGATGGAGATGGCGGGCGTCCCGACCATCAGGGTCCGGCCGACCGGCGCGGCCATCCGCAGCTCGCTGCAGACGGCGGCGCTGCTCGGCGCGCACCACCGGCTGGAGGAGTCGCAGCTCGTCGTCGTCCTCGTGGACGTCCCGACGCTGCGCGAGACGCCCCGCCGCGTCACCCCGCGCTACTGGCGGGACGAGCTGAAGCTCGCGCTGCACCGCGTCCTGCTCCAGGAGGCGCACCGGATGAACGCGTCCGTGTGGCCGCTGGACGACCACAGCTACCTCGTGATCGCGACGCGCGGTTCGGTGACCGCGTCCACCGAGGGCTTCCGGACGCCGCCGTTCGTCGAACGCGTCCGCGAGGAGCTCGGCCTCGCCATCGAGGTCGGCATCGGCATGGGACGCACCGCGCACGAGGCGGAGAACCACGCCCGCGCCGCGCTCGCCCGCTCCCAGAGCTCCCAGCGCGCGCAGGGCTTCGCGCTCGACCGCGACGGCCGGGCCCTCGTCCCGGCGCCGCGCACCCCGCCGCGCGCGCAGCCGCAGGCCAAACCCAAGGGCCTGGAGATCCTCGCCAGGCTCGCCGACAAACTGGGCGACCAGGACCAGCCCCTCATCGTGGACGCGGAGAACGCGGGCAAGATGCTCGGCGTCACCCCGCGCACCGCGCGCCGCCTGCTGCGCACCCTCGTCGAGGAGGGCCTCGCCTGGCCGCTCCCCCCGAACCGCACGCCGCAGCCGGGCCGCCCCCGCCAGCTCTACCGCCTGATCGTCGAGAAGCTGGGCCCCGCCGCCAAGACCAGTTGAGCCCCCGCCCCCGGACCGCGTGCCCGGGGGCCGGGCGCGCCTCAGTTGCGGTGCGGGAAGGCCTTCGCCACTTCCAGGAACGCGTCGTTCTCCTCGGGGGAGCCGATCGAGATCCGGGCGCCCTCGCCCGGGAACGGGCGGACGCTCACGCCCCGCGCGTCGCACGCCTCGGAGAACTCCATGGTCCGGACGCCGAGGCGCAGCCAGACGAAGTTCGCCTCGGTCGGCGGGACCGTCCAGCCGTCGGCGATCAGGGTGTCGCGGACGCGGTCGCGCTCCTTGACCGTCCCCTCGACGCGCTCCAGCAGCTCGTCGGTCGCGGCGAGGGACGCGATGCCCGCCGCCTGCGCCACCGAGTTCACGCTGAACGGCAGGAACGTCTTGCGGATCGCCCCGGCCACCACGGGGTGCGCGACGAGGAAGCCGATCCGCAGGCCCGCGAGGCCGTAGGCCTTGGAGAACGTCCGCAGGATCGCGAGGTTCGGGTGGTCGGCGCAGAGGGTGAGGCCGTCGGGGACGTCGTCGTCGCGGACGTACTCGCGGTACGCCTCGTCCAGCACGACCAGGCAGTCCTCGGGGACGCGGTTCAGGAACGCCTCGATCTCGGCGCGCCCGACGACCGTGCCGGTCGGGTTGTTCGGGTTGCAGACGAAGATCAGCCGCGTCCGGTCGCTGATCGCGCCCGCCATCGCGGACAGGTCGTGCGTCTCGGCCCGCAGCGGCACCTGGACGGCCGTCGCGCCCGACAGCGACACGAGCAGGGGGTAGGCCTCGAACGACCGCCACGCGTAGACGACCTCCGCGCCCGGTTCGGCGACCGCTTCCAGGAGCATCTGCGTCATGCCGACGGAGCCGCAGCCCACCGCCACGTGGTCGGCCGGCACGCCGCAGAACGACGCGATGGCCTCGGTCAGCGCCGTCGCGTTGTTGTCGGGGTACCGGTTGACGTTCCGCGCCGCCTCGCCGATGGCGTCCACGACCGACGGCAGGGGGCCGTGCGGCGACTCGTTGGACGACAGCTTGTACGAGCGGCCCTCGGGCGACACCACGACCTTCCCGGGCTTGTAAGCCACGAACCGGTCGAGGACGGAGCGGAAGCGCGGAGTGGTTGCCTCGGACACCGTTGTCCTCCAGATTGCCTCAGGGGTTGATGATCCAAGCCTATGCAGCGTTACGCATCATCCAGCAAACCGCCACAATGCGGACGAACTCCCAGTCGTGCGTGTCCTCCGGCCACCAGCCCCGCTTGACGGCGTCCTCCGCGAAGCCCCGCAGGTAGCCCATCAGCTCGTCCGGGCCGGGCGGGGCGCCCGGCGCGCCGAGCTCGGCGCGGAGCCCGGCCACGTGCTGGTCGACGGCCGCGGCCAGCCCGGGGGACCCGGCCATCTCGGCGAGTCCCGCCTCGCCGATGTCCCGGACGAGCAGGCTGAGCGCTTCGGGCGAGTCACCGTTCATAGGGAGCGAAACTAGCAACCGTCCCGCGGTGCCCGCGACGTCCCCCCAGGTGGCGCGGGTGATCAGGACGCGCATGGCGATCAAGGCGCGCGGGTGGTCAGGACGCGCGCGGGCGCAGCATCGGCGGGCGGAGCTGCTCGGCGTCCCCGCGCCGGTAGAGGCGGGCCGGCCGGCCGCCGTCGCGGGTCGTCGTCCGGTCGGTCGGGATGAGGAAGCGGTCGGCGCCGGTGACCTTGCGGTGGAAGTTCCGGGGGTCGAGGCTCGTCCCCCAGACGATCTCGTACACGCGGCGCAGCTCGGCGACGGTGAACTCGGGCGGGCAGAACGCGGCGGCGAGCGACGTGTACTCCAGCTTCGCGCGGGCCCGCTCCATGCCGTCGCAGAGGATGCGGCGGTGGTCGAACGCGGCCCGGTCGCGGTGGACGAGCTCGTCGACGGCCGTCCACAGCACCTGCGCGCGGCTGGACGCGGGCAGGTCGGGGGCGAGGCCCAGGTAGGCGACGCTCACGACGCGCTGCCGGGGGTCGCGGTCCGGGTAGCCGTAGGTGGCGAGCTGC
The DNA here is from genome assembly GCF_001552135.1 of Actinomadura chibensis NBRC 106107. Lineage (GTDB taxonomy): Bacteria > Actinomycetota > Actinomycetes > Streptosporangiales > Streptosporangiaceae > Spirillospora > Spirillospora chibensis. The sequence goes on from NZ_BCQP01000068.1 coordinate 32,129, forward strand.
TCCAGGTGGATGCGGACGTCCGCGAGCCCGGCCCGCTCCGCCATCAGCCGGGACGCGGCGGCCGGCAGGTCCTCGTCGAGCTGGATGAACCCGCCCGGCAGCGACCACGCCCCGAGGTAGGGCTCCCGGTCGCGCCGCCACCGCAGCGCGCACAGGCGCTGCTCCCGCACGGTCAGCACGACGAGGTCGACGGAAACGGCGAGGCGCGGGACGGGCATGAGGGAAGTCTATGGGGGAGGCGGCCTCCGAAACCCCGTCCCCGCACGGCCTCCCGGACGCGCGAAGGCCCGGCCGCCGGAAGGGCGGCCGGGCCTCGTGCGTCGTCGGGGTCAGTCGCCGTCCTTGGACGACTCGCCCTGGATCGGCGTCGGGACGACCGAGGTGGCGCCGTTGTTCGCGTTGCCGTTCTGGATGTTCATGTTGCCGAGGAGCTGGCGGGCCAGCCCGAGGCCGGTGCCGCCGAGCGTGAGCGCCTTGGCGAGCATGTCCTCGACGCCCTGGGCGCCGTTGAGCACGACCATGTTGTCGACGTTGCCGAACACCCCGGCCCCGGCCTCGACGATCTGCGGCCACTGCTCGGCGAGCTGCTGGGCGATGACGGCGTCGGTGTTCTCGGCCAGCGCCTCCGCGCGGGCCTTGATCGCCTCCGCCTCGGCGAGGCCCTTCTGCCGGGTCGCGTCGGCCTGCGCCTCACCGAGCAGCCGGGTCGCCTCCGCCTCCCGGCTCGCCCGGAGCTGGATCTCGGTCGCCGCGGCCTGGGCCTGCGCGATGCGCTCCTCGCGCTCGGCCTCGGCCAGCTTGACCTGCTCGTACGCGCGCGCGTCCGCGGGCTTGCGGACCTCGCTCTCCAGCCGCTTCTCGGTCCGCTCGGCCTCCAGCTCGGCGTTGCGGGTCTCCTTGAGGATGACCTCCTGCCGGGCCTGCTGCGCGGCCTGCTGCACCTGGCCCTGGTACTCGGCCTTCTTGATCTCGGTGTCGCGGATGACGGCGGCGTTCTCCCGCATGGCCTCCTGCTCGCGCTGGGTGGCCTCCTGGTCGCGCTCGGCCTCGGCGATCCGGGCCTCGGACGCGACCCGCGCGGCGTGCGGGCGGCCGAGGTTCGTGATGTAGCCGGTCTCGTCGTCGATCTCCTGGATCTGGAGCGAGTCGACGATCAGGCCGAGCTTGCTCATCTCGTCGGCCGCCGAGCCGCGGGTCTCGGACGTGAGCCGCTCGCGGTTGAGGATCAGGTCCTCGACGGTGAGGTTGCCGATGATCGAGCGGAGGTGGCCGGTGAACAGCTCGTGGATCGCGCCGTCCATCGACTTCTGCTGCTCCAGGAAGCGGCGGGCCGCGTTGGCGATCGACACGAAGTCGTCACCCACCTTGTAGATCACCACGCCGCGGACCTTCACCGGGATGCCCTGCTGCGTCACGCAGTGCACTTCGAGGTTCGCGGCCCGGCTGTCGAGCCGCAGCCGCCGGGACGTCTGGAACCCCGGCAGCACGGACGTGCCCTTGCCAGTCACGATCTTGAACCCGAGGCTGTCCACGCCGTCGATCGGCTTGGACTTGGCGCCGAGCCCGGAGATGATCAGGGCCTCGTTCGGTTCGGCGACCCGCCAGACCATCTTGAACAAGATGATCAAAATGATGAGCGCGGCGACGACGGCGATCGCCAGCACGGCGACGGGCATAGCGGCGTCCTCCTCTTCGGTTGTGGGCGGCGGGCCCCCAGGTCAGGCACGACCGCGTTTCCCAGTAGACGCACTGGACGATCGTTCGGTTCGCCTTTGTCGCGGCCTATAGCGGCGCATTCCGCGCTTTATCGGCAAAGTGCGGTACGGATGGGGCCGGTGCGCTACTGACCGAGCGCCGGGGCCACGTACACCGTGCGCGGCGGGTGGTACTCGACCACCACGATGATCACCCCGACCCCGATCTCGTCGCGCGGGTCGACGGGGTGGGCGTAGAACGCCTCGACCCCGCCGCGGACCGGGATCATCACCTCCCCGACCAGGCCGGGACCGATCCTGCCGGTGACCCGGCCCTCCTTACCGATCAAGGGGATCTCCTCGCTGGTCCGCCGCCGGGCGGAGCCCGCTCTCCGCGCCGTACAAGGCGAACGGTATCCGGAAGTTCGCGCCGCCCGCACCGCGCCCGGGGCCGTCCCGGGGGCTAGGAGAGGATGCGGCGGGCCTGGGCGAGGGACGCGCGGGCGAGGTTCTCGGCGTCGGCGCGGGTCGCGGACGGGCCGAACACGGTGACCGTCCCGAGGTAGTCGCGGTCGCGGAAGACGACGTACCAGGTGCGGGCGCGGGCGGCGCCCGCGACGGTGCCGACGCCGACCGTCCGGGAGCCCGCGCCGATGTCGCCGCGCGGCGACTCGACGACGCGGTGCTCGGCCCAGTGCGAGCCGACCTTGGTGCGGAACCGCAGGCAGCCCGCCGGGACGCGGGCGTTGACCTGCTTCTCGGCGTCCGCCGCGGACATCCCGATCAGCGTCTCGGTGACCGTCTGGCCCTGCCGCGCGAACGTGACGAGGGCGGCGGGCGCGTCGGCGGGGACGTCGGAGCCGGGACGGCCCGTCCCGCAGCGGGGCTTGTCCAGCACGGTCTCCCGCTGGACGCGCGCCGAGTTCTGGATCGCGGCGAGCGTCCCGTACTCGCCGGAGTCGGGCTCGCCCGCGCGGCGGTGCCCGGGGACCTCGGTGAGCAGCGCCTGGCCGAGCTGCGCGGAGGTGTAGCCGGGGGCCGCGACCTCGGCGGGCGCGGTGCCGCGCACGGGCTGCGCGCGTTCCGCGCCCGCGCCGCACGCGGTGACCGCGGCGGCCGTCGACACCAGCATGATCGGGAGGAGCCTGTGCGCCATGGCGGCGACACTAGGCGCACCGGGCGCGCGAGGGCGCGGACGACACGCCTTCCGGACGAACCCGACGTCCGAATCGTCCCGGAAAGCGGGCGAGGGACGGGGGCGGGTCAGCCTTGCTCGGCGCGGTCGTTGTACTCGGCCGCGTACTCCTGGCCGGACATCTTCTGGATCGTCTCGACGATCTCGTCGGTGATCGCACGGCGCGCCTTGGCGGGCGGCAGGTCGCGGTAGTGGGAGAAGTCCATCGGCGGGCCGATCCGGACGGTCGGGCGCGGCCCGAACACGCGCGGCAGCGACGCCCCGATCGGCTGGATCTTCTCGGTGCCCTCCAGCGCGACGGGCAGCACCCGCGCGCCAGACTCCAGGACGAGCCATCCCACGCCGGTGCGGCCCCGGTAGAGGCGCCCGTCCGGGGAGCGGGTGCCCTCGGGGTAGATCGCGAACGCGCCCGCGTTCTCCAGCACCTCGGCGGCCTGCTCCAGCGCGCCCATCGCGGCGCGCCGCGCGCCGCGCCGGACGGGGACGTGCCCGAGGTTCGTCAGGAACCAGCGGACGAACCCCTTCTTCACGCCGCCGCCCTCGAAGTAGGCCGCCTTGGCGATGTAGGTGACCGGCCGCGGGACGGCGAGCGGGATGATGAAGCTGTCGATGAACGACAGGTGGTTGCTCGCCACGATGAGCGGACCGTAGTTGGGCACGTGCTCGCCGCCCACGACCCGCGGGCGGAAAAGCAGCCACAGGATCGGACGCACCACGCGCGTCATGAACGTGTAGAACACCCAGCCTCCCGATTTCGCCACCGCCACTGTAACGTCTGCGCCGGTCGCGGCCCCGGCAGCGCCCGCTTTGCCCGCGCGGGGCGGGTCGGAATGGCCGGACCGCAGGTCACGACGGCTACCCGACGCCTTATCCAGCAGTCCTTACTAAACAGTAAGTTTCCCTTCAGTACGTTTTTGCCCCGTTTCTCGGATGTCGCGGGACGGGTCCGGCCGCTCCGCCGGTTCCGTCGGGTAGGGTCGGCAACGTGGTGTCCGGCCGGAGTTACCGGTGCGTGTCACGGCCTCGGCCGCCGCGGGGCGACCTGGCCCTTTTCCCGAGAAGAGCTTGGATTGCGCGCACCGGTGCGCAATCCTGAGGAGTCACCTGAGTTGGCCGGGTACCACCGGAGTGGGGCGTGAGGTGACCATGGATTTCGACGTCAACCTGATGCGCGACGACCGCTGCACCCTCGTCCGGGTGAAGGGCGACATCGACGTGGTGTCCCGGGCGCGCTTCGAGGAGGCGCTGTTCGAGGTCGTCGAGTCGGGCGAGCCGTTGGTCGTCGACATGCGCGAGGTCACGTTCTGCGACTCGACCGGGCTGAACGCGATCGTCGCCGCGAACCGGCGGGCCGGGGAGCGCGGCACCGCCGTCCATCTGGTGGCGCTGCCGCCGCGGGTGCAGCGCGTCTTCCGCATCACCGGGATCGACAAGTTCATCCCGATCTACGACACGCTGCGCGAGGCGCTCGGCGCGCTGCCGTCCACCACCCGCTAGGGGTCAGGAGCAGCCCTCGAACTGGGGGACGCTCGTGTTCAGCTTGAGGCCCGACCTGCCGAACCACTTGTTCAGCAGGCGCTGCGCGGTGCCGTCCTGGTACATGGCGGTGATCGCGCGGTTGACGACCTCGCAGCCCTTCAGATCGCCCTTCTTGAGGCCGACGCCGTACTTCTCGTCGGTGAACGGCGCGTTGATCATCCGTCCGGAGCGGCCCGCCGCGAACCCGGCGAGGATCAGGTCGTCGGTCGAGACGGCGTCCAGGCGGCCGGCGGCGAGGGCGTCCATGCAGGCCCCGTAGGTGTTCACGGTGACGGGCCGCGCGGCGACCTTGCGCTCCTCGATGACGCGGCGCCAGGAGTTGGAGCCGGTCACCTCGCAGATCCGCTTGTCCTTCAGGTCGCGGACGTCCTTGATCGAGGCGGCGTCGGCGCGGACGAACGTGTCCTGGTGCGCGACGTAGTACGGGCCCGCGAAGGTGACGTTCATCTTGCGCTTGGCGGTGATCGAGTACGTCGCGACGACCATGTCGACGGTCCCGTCCGCGAGGGCCTTCTCGCGGACGGAGGAGTTCGTCGTCCTGAACGTGAGCCGGCTCGCCGGGACGCCGAGCCGCGCCGCGATGTAGGTGGCGACGTCGACGTCGAAGCCCTCGTACGTCCCGTCCTGGCGCTTCACGCCGAGCGCGGGCTGGTCGGCCTTGACGCCGATGACCAGGGAGCCCTTGTCGGCGACGCTCTCCTCCTCGGTGCCGCCGAGGCCGCAGGCCGCCGGCGCGGAGAGGGCCGCGGCGGTCGCCAGCGCCGCGGCGGCCCCGCGGAACGCTCGTCGGTCGGCACGCATGTCTTCGTCTCCCCTCAGCGGAACTCGGCCAGCCGGCGCCGGACGCCGAGGAAGATCAGCAGGGCGAGCGCCGCCCCGCTCGCGGCGGGGACGGCGGTCCAGCCGCGCAGCCCGCCGTCGGCGTCCTCGATCGCCGTGTCGAAGGCGTCCTGGTGGACGGCGGTCAGCGAGCTGAGCGCCGCGTCGTAGGCGGCGAAGTCGCGGATCGCGCCGGACGTGCGGCCCATCCGCCAGTCGACCGCCCCGGTCCGGTTCCCGGCCGAGGCGAGCCGCCGCATCTGCGCGTCGTTGCGCTGGACGTTCCGGTAGGCGTCCAGCGTCTTCTGCAGCGCGTCGGCCTCCCGCCCGTGCCCGACCGCGCGGGCCTCGTCGCCGAAGAACCCGAGGAACGGGACGCTTTCCTGCCCCGCCTTGTACGAGCCGAGCCGCTGGTCGAGCCCGGAGTAGTAGTTCTCCAGGTTCACGGGCCGGTCGCCGAGGTCGGGGTAGATCACCGACAGCGACTTGTCGAGGTAGGTCTGCTCGTAGGTGTCGGCGCGCCCGGGGTCGAGGAGGTAGCGGCTCTCGTCGGCGAACGCGCTGTGGCTGATCGCGCGGGCCCGGGAGAGCTGGAGGATGGAGTCGAATCCGTCCTCCTTGGCCTTCCTGATGTGCCCGGCCTGCGCGGTCAGCAGCCCCGCGCCGACGGCGGTGAGGGCGAGCGCGCCGAGCGTCGCGAGGACGAGCGCCGGGTTGAGGACGCGGCGGAACGTCCGCGCGAGGTAGAGCTGCGTCGCGACGAGCAGCAGCAGGACGATCAGCCCCGTCACGGCCACCCAGGTGCGGCCGGACAGCACCGCCGAGCGCTTCGTCTCGTACGCCTGCCGGACGTGGGCGCCGCTGTCCAGCGTGATGTTGTACGCCTTCGGCAGGAGCTGGAGCTTCATCAGGTCGGTCGCGTCGCGGTAGGCGTCCACGACGTCCGGCGGCGCCTCGCCCGGCGGGTGCCCGGACTGGTCGTTCTGCTTCATCGCCGCGCCGACGAGCCGCTCGTAGCGGCCGAGGCCGTCCAGCACCTCCTGGACGGTGCGGCGCAGCGCCGGGTCGCGCCCGGCGAGCTGCGCGGCCTGCACCGCCGCCGCGTCGGCCTCCGCGCGGCGCCGCTCGTACACCCGCAGCGACTCGGCGTAGCCGATGCCCAGGTTGTGGTCGCGCCCGATCAGCAGGATGTTGGCGACCTGCGCGTCCATGTCGCTGAGCGCGAAGTACAGCGTGCCGGTCGCGACGACCTGCGGGCCCGCGTCGTGCCCGATCGTCTGGACGGAGTCGCGCGCGTTCCCGATCGCCACCGTCAGCACGGCGAGCAGCGCGACGATCGCGGCGAGGCACAGCGTGACGTGGGTGCCGATCCGGCCGGGGATCGTCCGCAGCCAGCGGCCGCGGACGAACGTCGTCAGGCGGCCGGCGCGGCGCGGGGCGCGCTCGGCGGGCGGCCGGGACGGGGGCTCGGGTGCGGGCGGCGGCGCCGGGGGACGGGACGCGGGCGGGCCCGGTCTGACCGGCGAGCCCTGCGAGGGAGTCAGCGTCATGGCGGGCCTTCCTGCAAGAACAGCGTGATGGTCGTCCAGGCCCCCACGTGGATGCGGTCGCCGTCGGCCACCGGGACCGGCACGTTCACGCCGATCGGGTCCGCCGCGTCGTTGAGCGTCGTGCCGTTCCTCGAACCGGGGTCGACCAGGCGCCAGGTCCCGTCCGGCTGGGCGAGCAGGACGGCGTGCAGGTGCGAGACGCCGGGGTCCTCCGGGGGCGCGCTCAGGTCGATCTCCGGGAGGAGCGCGCGGGACGTGCTGCGCCGCCCGATCCGGACCTGGTCGCCGATCAGCGGGACGCGCCGCTCCGGGCAGTACGGCGGGAACGCCAGCCCCGCCGCGTCCGGGCCCATCTGCGCGACGACCGTGTCGAAGTAGGCGCGGTCGGCGGTGATCAGCGCGGACGGGCCGGGCGGCGCCGGGCGGGGCGGGCCTTGCGGGCGGCGCGCCTCCGCCGCCGCCGCCGGGCGCGGCCGGACGGCCTGCGCCGCCGCCAGCTGGACGGTGTGCAGGGCGCCCTTCTCGAAGTCGTAGCCGTCGGCCTCGCAGAAGCGCCCCGAGCGGGGGGCGCCGCAGTGCGGGCAGGTCGGCGCGGGCGCCGTCGCCGGGGCGGGCGCGGGCGCGGGCTCGGGGTCGGCGAAACGGGCGCGTGGCGCCCCGTCCATGAGGTCGCCGCACACGTCGCAGTAGTCGGCGGCGTCGGACGCGTGCCCGCTCGGGCAGACCGGCATGGTCCTCAGCCTCCTCCCCCGGCGTCGTCCTGGCGAGTCCGGACGGTGCGGACGGACCGGGTGTCGAGCGACATCTCGTCCGCCTTCGCCACCTCGCGTTTCAGCCGCACCGTGCCGCGCGCCGGGTCGATCACGTCCACGACCTTGTCGAGCAGGTCGGAGATCTGCTCGTTGCCGACCTCGCGGGCCAGCACGACGGCGCGGCCGAGGCGGGCGGTCGCGGTGTCCTCGTCGCCCTCGCGGCGCGCCTCAAGGCCCTGCTGGATCGCGTCGGCCAGCTCGGACTGCCCGGTATGGTGCGCGACGCGGCCGTTGATGCGAGTGGACATGGCCTCGTCGTCCGTCCACTCGGCGAGGACGTTCCCGGACGCCAGCACCGCGTCGCCCGCGAGCAGCTTCACCCACGCGGCGCGCATCTGCCGTCCGATGTCGCCGGGCTCCACCTCGACGCACAGGTGGTACTCGCGGGCCTCGTCGCCCCACGCGCCGAGGGGGTAGTCGCCGGTCTGCGTCCCGGACTCGACCCGGCGGCCGGTCAGGTCCTCCACGGCCGGGACCATCTGCTTGACGAACCGGAGCCGCGCCTGCCGGGGCGTCCACACGCGCAGCGCGACGCCCGCGACCTCCTTGCCCATCGCGGCCCTGGTCATGGCGAGGAAGTCGGCCTCCAGGTCGGCCGGGTCCGGGACGTCGAGGAACCCTCCGAGCAGTGCCGAGGAGATCTTGCGCAGCTCGGCGACGTCCCAGTCGGTGCCGACGCCGCGCGCGTCGCAGAGGAAGCGGCCCGCGCAGACGCGGAGCGCGGCGTCCAGCTCGGCGGCGGTCTCGTGCTGGTTCTTGCCGTCGGTCAGCAGGATCGCGTGCTTGACGGCGTCGTCGTCGTTCCCTGAGAACAGCCGCTCGGCGAGGCGCAGCCAGGAGCCGATCGCCGTGCCGCCCGCGGCCTCCAGGCGGCCGACCGCGTTCACGGCGCCGCGCCGGGACGTCTCGCTCGCCTCGACGAGCCGCTCCGCCTGCGGGTAGACCATGCGCGGCTGGTTCGCGCCCGCGACCACGGCGAAGCGCACGCCGTCGCGCAGCACGTTCACGGCCGCGCGGGCCGCCCGCTTCGCCGCCGCCATCTTGCCCCGGTAGGACATCGAGCCGGACGTGTCGATGATGATGATCTCGGCGGCCGGGGCGCGGCCCGGTCCCGCCGAGCCCGCGCCGCCGCCGGACGAGCGGGCCTCCACGGTCACGATGGCGTGCATCTCCCGCCCGCCCGCCGGAAGGTAGGGGTTCTGGTCCACGCGGACCGTGAACTCGGGGACTTGGCTCATCTGCCCGGCTCCCTGCTCGTCGGATAGGGGATCACCGCGACCGTGACGTTGTCGTGCCCGCCCGCGTCGAGCGCCGCCCGCAGCAGCCGCCGCGCCGCCCCCGCCGGGCCCGCGGGGTCGGCCGCGCCCGCGGCGAAGGCGACGGCCGCGAGCGCGGACGGTTCCGGCAGATGGTTCCACAGGCCGTCGCTGCACAGCATCACCAGCCCGGGGACGGCCGGGCGGAACGCCGTCACCCGCGCCTCGACCGCGCCCGCGTCGGCGCCGAGCCACGCCGTGAGGACGTGCGCCCGCCGGTCCGCCCACGCCGCCGCCTCGCTCAGCTCGCCGCGCTCGACCATCCGCGCGGCCCAGGAGTCGTCCCGCGTCAGGAGGGACGAGCCGCCGGGGGCCAGCCAGTAGGCGCGGCTGTCGCCGACCCAGCCGACCGTGACGCCCGTCCGGTCGACGACGGCGGAGACGAACGTGCAGGCGGGGGCGTCGTCCGGGTTCCGGCCGGTGGCGAGGCTCGTGACGACCTCGGCGGCCCGCTCGGCGGCGGCGCGGGTGGCGGCGCGCGGGTCCATGCCGACTCCGACGCGTCCGGACAGGACGGCCGCCGCCGCGTCCGCCGCGCGCCTGGACGCCTCGTCCGAGCCGGGCGCCGTCGCGACCCCGTCGCACACCACGGCGCACGCCCCGGCGGGCAGCGCCGCCAGGGAGACGGCGTCCTCGTTGCGGCGCCGCCTCAACCCGCGGTCGCTGACGGCGGCGGCGAGGGGACCGAGGTCGGTCTCCACGTGCCCGCGCGCGCTGTCGGCCGACGACGCCCGCCTGAGCCCGCACTCCTCGCAGTACCCGTCCGCGCCGATGACGCCGCCCCCGCAGTCCTCGCACTCGGAGATGACCGGCAGATCGGCGCGAGTGGCCCTCGCCCCGGCCGGGGCGGGCCGCTCCGCACGCGTCACCGGCGCCGCGTCCCCCGGCGGCTGGACGGGCCGCGCCGCGGGGGGCGCCGGTGGCATTCCCCCCGGCCCGGACGGGTGGACGGGCGGCGCCGGGGCGGGGCGGCCGCACTGCTCGCAGAAGCGCTCGCCGCGGCGGACGGGCTGGCCGCAGCCATGGCAGGGCCCGGCGTGGGTGTGCTGGTCCGCGTCCATCGTCAGAACAGCGTCCTTGGGCGGACGGCGTTGGCCCGCTTGACCATCGCGTGCCGGTGGCCGGCGTCGTCGGCGAACCGCGCGAGCGTCCGGTAGGTCGCCTCCAGCCGCACGCGGAGCGGGTCCTCGCGCATCTCGGTGCCGAGGACCTGGCCGCGGAACCCGGCGGGCACGGTCCGGCCGGTCAGCACGAAGGCGAGCGCGGCCTCCAGCACCTCCGCCTCGAACGCCGCCGCCCGCTCGATGCCGAGCCGCAGGGAGGAGAGCCGCCGTCCCGCCTCGACCAGGGACGCGGCGTCCAGCTCCGTCGGCCCCCGGCCGCGCACGGCGGCGGCGACGGACGCGAGCTGCGCCGCCAGGTAGTGGCTCGAAATGCGCGGGACGGAGTCGAGCACGTGCTCGGCGGCCAGCCGGTCGCGGGCCGCGAGCCGGGCCCTGGCCAGCCCGAACGCGGCGCTGACATGGGTCGGGTCGGTGCGCCAGACCGTCTCGTAGAAGCGTTCCGCGCGGGGCAGGTCGCCGAGCGTCTCGTGGCAGAACGCGAGCGCCAGCTTCGGCGCCTGCTCGCCGGGCGCGAGGTCGTACAGGTCGTTGAAGACGGCCACCGCCTCCCGGCCGCGCCCGCCCGCGAGGGCACGGACGCCGCGGTACCAGTCGACGCGCCAGTCGTCCGGGTCCTCGGCGGCGAGCTCTTCGAGGAGCCGGTGCGCGCCGTCCAGGTCGCCCAGCTCGATCCGGACCCGGACCAGCGCGACCCGCACCTCCCGGGACGCGACCGGCGCCGCGCTCAGCGCCGCCGCGAGGTCGCCCGGGTCGCGGGCGGTGAGCCCGGCGAGGAACGCGGCGGCCGGGTCGGACCCGTAGACGAGCGGGACGGGCAGCGCCGCCGCCGCTGCCGCCGGGGCCAGCGGCACGAGGATCGGCGGGGCCGCGGCGCCGGGCCGCGCGCCGTCCGGGCCGAGGCCCTCGACGATCTCCGCGCCCGCGGTGTGCTGCTCCGGCCCGAACAGCGGGGACGGCGCGGGCCGCGGATGCCCGTCCTCGGCGGACAGCACCTCGCGCAGCACGCCCGTGAGCTGCTCGGCCATCTCCGCCGCGCTCTGGAACCTGCGGGCCGGGTCGGGGTGCGTGGCGCGGCGCAGCAGCCGGTGGTAGGACTCGTGCCGCTGGAACAGCGGCACCTCCTCGCGGGGCGGCAGGCTGCGCAGGTGGCGTCCGGTGTAGCCGCGGAACGGGAAGCTGAGCACGGCGAGCGTCCGGCCGACCGTGTACAGGTCGGACGTGACCGACGGGCCCTGCGAGCTGATCTCGGGGGCCTGGTAGCCGGGCGTGCCGAAGATCGGGCTGTCCACGTCGAACGCGCGCCGGACCCCGCCGAGGTCGATCAGCTTGAGCTGCTCCTCCGACTGGATCGCGTTGTCCGGCTTGAAGTCGCAGTACAGCAGGCCGACGCCGTGCAGGTAACCGAGCGCGCTCAGCACTTCGAGGCCGTAGGCGATCACCTGGCCGAGCGGCAGCGACGCCGAGTCGCCGTGCTCGCGGCGGACGCTCAGCAGGATGTCCTTCAGGGACCGTCCGCCGACGTACTCCATCACGATGTAGCCGGAGCCGCCGTGCTGGACGAAGTTGTAGATCTTGACGATGTTGGGGTGCTCGACCTCCGCCAGGAACGCCCGCTCGGCGGTGGACGCGGCCATCGCGTCGGCGTCCCCGAGGTCGAGCAGGCCCTTGAGCACGACCCAGCGGTCGCTGACGTTGTGGTCGCGGGCGAGGTACACCCAGCCGAGCCCGCCGTGCGCGAGGCAGCCGAGCACCTCGTACTGGCCGCCGATCAGCTCGCCGGGGTGGAGCTTCGGCGTGAACGAGAACGGGTGCCCGCAGTTCGCGCAGAACCCCTCGGTGCGGCCGGGGCGGCCGTCCCGGCTGCGGCCGACCTTCTCGTCGCAGCGGCTGCAGAAGCGCCGGTTCTCCGGCACCTCCGGCTTCGCCATGACCGCCGACGCCGGGTCGCGGGCCGGGACCGGCGGGACGTCGACCAGCCCGGCGCCGAGCATCCCGCGCCGCCCGGACCCGCTGGAGCCGCCCGAGCCCCGGGTGCCGCCGCGCGAGGCCGTCCGCCCGGAGCCGAGGCTCCGCGACCCGCCGGTCGCCGCCGACCCGGCCGAGACGCCGCTCGGACCGCTCGGGCCGCTCGGGCCGCTGGAGCCGTCCGGGCCGGGCGGCTGCGGGGCGGACGGCTGCCTGGTCGTCGGCGGCGCCACCGGAGTCCGCGTCGTGACCGGAGCGGGCGTCACCGGCAGGATGGGCTGCGAAGGCCGCGACGGCCCGGCGGACTGGGCTGACGCGGCAGACGAGGCCGATGGGGTTGACGGGGCGGACGGGGCCGGGGCCATGCCGCAGGTGTCGCAGAAGCCGTCCGGCTCCACCTCGCCGGTGCAGCCGGGCTGGGCGCATCGGTTCATCGCCGGGACCCCGTCTCGCTCTCGCACGCGCGCAGCGCCCGCTGGAACTCGGCGAGCACCGCCGTCGCCCGCCGCAGGTCGCAGGGCGCCGTCCACAGCACGTCCCGGGCCTCCCCGTACAGCTCGGTGAGGTGCTCGTCCTCGACGACGCCGAGCCGGGCGGCCTTGGCCCGGTACGCCTCCAGCCGGCCGCGCAGCTCGCCGCGCCGGTCCAGCAGGCCGGCGCTCAGCCGCAGGTCGCCGCGCGCCCGCTCCAGCGCGTCGGCGGCCGCCCGCTCCAGCTCGGCGAACCGCCCGGCCATCTCGACCCAGCGGCCCGCCTCGCGCAGCCGCTCCAGCGCGGCGAGCCGGTCGCGGAGCCCGCCGCCGAGCCCGCACGACGGCGCGGGCAGGTTCGGCGACTCGATCTTGCTGAGCGCGGTGCGGTGCGCCTCGTGGGCGCGCCGCTCGGTCGCCTCGATCTCCTCGACGGACGCGGTGACCCGCGCGATGAGCTCGTCGTAGTCGTCGCGCATGCGGGCGACCCCGGCCAGCTCGTCGCCGAGTGAGGTGAGGATCGTGCGGACGCGGTCGAGCCGGGTCGTGTCCGGGGCCCCGTTCCGGACGAGCGACAGCGGGTCGGTGCGGATGAGGCGGCCGAGCGCGGTCAGCTCGCGGCCGACCCGGTCGAGCTCGGGGTGGCGGGTGCCGTCCAGGGAGTGCGCGAGGCGGGCGGTGCGGCGCCAGCTCTCCTCGGCCTCCTCCAGCGGGACGAGCAGGGCCGTCCAGGCGGCGTCGGCGGCGGCGATCTCGCCCGCGACGAACGTGTACGCCTCCGACATCAGCGCGACCGCCTCCTCCAGCGTGACCCGCCGCTCGTGCGGGCCGAGGAGGGTGCGGTCCTGGAGGGGGATCTCGCCGTCGGGCAGCTCCACCGACAGCCCGGACAGCATCCCGGACAGCTCCACCAGCGTCGCCGCGTCCGGCCGCGGGTTCCGGTCGCGCAGGTCCTGTGCCGCCTCCAGGACGCGCTGGTACGCGTCGAACAGCGCCCACAGGGACGTCATCCGCGTCTTCGCGTCCTCCCAGCGCCGCCACGTCTCGCCGGTGAGCCGGGCGCCCTCCAGCAGGCGGCTGCCCTCGTGGCCGTCGAGGTCGAGGAGGGAGGCGGAGATCCGGTCGCGTTCCGCGCGGAGCGTCCGCAGGGCATGGTCGACGCCCTCCCGGCTCATGGGCGCGGTGGGCCCGGCCCCGCTATGGTCCAACGTCAGCCCCGCGTTCGCTCTCCTACGGACCCCCTGAGCATGCCCGGTACGGCGGTCTGGGAGCACGGACCGGTCCACTATCGGACGTACGCTCTCATACAAGTGTGATCCGTGACACCGAACCAGACAAGCACCATTCTGTCCCGATGATCCCGGATCTCGATCTCATCGCGATCGAATGGCCGGGCTCGGGGCCGCTCCGGAGGCCGACCCGTACCCTGTGCTCCGGGAACCTCGATTTCCGGGGTGACGTTACGACATTCGAGGCCGTTTTGAGAGGAGTGGTGAGTCCGCGGTGTCGGACCCCAGTGATAGACCCGGTGCCCCATGCTGAGCGCGACGCTCGGAGTACTCGCGGTGATCGTCCTCACCGCCGCCACCGGATACTTCGTCGCCCAGGAGTTCGCGTACGTCGCCGCCGACCGGGCGACGCTCGAACAGGCCGCCGCGCGGGGCGACACGTCCGCCCGGCGGGCCGTGAAGGTCATCGGGCGCCTGTCGTTCATGCTGTCGGGCGCGCAGCTCGGCATCACGATGACGACGCTGGTCGTCGGGTTCATCGCCAAGCCCGCCCTCGCCGAGCTGATCCGTCCGCTGCTGGACGTCCTCGGCGTCCCCGAGGGCGCGACCGGGGCGATCGCGCTGGCCACCGGGTTCGTGCTGGCCACGCTCATCCAGATGCTGCTCGGCGAGCTGTTCCCGAAGAACCTCGCGCTGGCGCGGGCCGAGCCGCTCGCCCGCGCGCTGGCCGCGTCCACCCTCGTCTACCTGACGGTCGCCGGGCCGGTGATCCGGCTGTTCGACCGCTCCGCCGAGCGGCTGCTGCGCGCGGTCGGCGTCGAGCCGGTCGAGGAGCTGCACGGCGGCGCGACGCTTGAGGAGCTCGGCGACATCATCGGCAAGTCGCGCGGCTCCGGGCACCTGCCCGCCGACCTGTCCGGGCTGCTGGAGCGGGCCGTCTCGTTCGGCGACCTCCGCGCGGACGAGGTCATGGTGCCGCGCCCCCAGGTGCGGACCCTGCCGGGCACCGCGCCCGTCGCCGACCTCGTCGCGCTGATCCGCGAGACCGGGCACAGCGCCTACCCGGTGTACGGGCAGGAGGTCGACGACGTCGTCGGCGTCGCGGGCGTCCGCGAGGTGGCCGACGACGCGCTCGACCCGGCCACCCCGGTCCGGGCGGTCGCGCGGCAGGCGCTGTTCGTCCCCGGCAGCCAGCCGCTGTACGGGGTCATCGAGCGGATGCGCGACTCCGGCGAGGAGTTCGCCTGCGTCGTGGACGAGTACGGCGGCCTCGCCGGGATCCTCACCTTCGAGGACGTCGCCGAGGAGCTGGTCGGGGAGATCGCCGACGAGACCGACGAGCGCGAGGACGCCCCGACGTCCGGCCCGGACGGCTCGTGGCTCGTCGACGCGGGCATGCGCATCGACGAGGTCGCCCGGCTCACCGGCCTCGACCTCCCGGACGACGGCCCCTACGACACGCTCGGCGGCCTCGTCATGGCCGAGCTGCGGCGGCTGCCGTCCGCCGGGGACCGCCTCACCGTCGAACCGGACGGGGGGCCGCCGGTCGAACTGGAGGTCGTCAGCGTGGCCCGCCGGGTCGCCGAGAAGATCCGCATCGTCCGGACCGTCCCCCTGACGCCGCCGCCCGAGCAGACCGGCGCGGCCGAGCGGGACGGGGCGGCCGAACGGGACGGGGCGGCCGAACGGGGCGGGGCGGCCGAACGGGGCGGGGCGGCCGAACGGGGCGGAGTCGCGGAGACCGAGGAGTCCGAGGAGGCGTCGTGGACCTCCTGACGCCGCTCGTCGTCACCGTCCTGCTGCTGGCCGGGAACGGGTTCTTCGTCGCGGCCGAGTTCGCGCTGGTCGCGGCCGGGCGTCCGCAACTGGAGCGGGCCGCCGCGAAGGGCAGCCGCCCGGCCGTCGCCGCGCTCGCCGGGGTCCGGGAGCTGTCGCTGATGCTCGCGGGCGCGCAGTTCGGCATCACGATGTGCTCGCTCGGCCTCGCGATCGTCACCGAGCCCGCGTTCGAGCACCTCCTCGAACCGCCGCTGCACGCGCTCGGCGTCCCGGAGGCGGGGTCGAAGGCCATCGCGCTCGGCTGCGCGCTCGCCGTGATCACCTTCCTGCACATGGTCGTCGGGGAGATGGCGCCGAAGTCGTGGGCGATCACGCACCCGGAGCGGTCGGCGCTGATCCTCGCGCTGCCGTTCCGGGCGTTCGCGAAGGTGTCCCGGCCGATCCTGGCGGCGCTGAACGCGGTCACCAACGCGCTGCTGCGGCTCATCCGCGTCACGCCGAAGGACGAGCTGGACGACCACACCGACCCGGCCCGGCTCAGCCACCTGGTCGGCGAGTCCCGGCGGCTCGGCCTGATCGGGCGGCACGACCACGAGCTGCTGCGGCGGGCGATCTCCGCGCGGGAGGCGACGGTCGGACGGCTCGTCGTGCCCGCCACGTCCGTCACCACGATCGGCGCGGACGCGACCGCCGCGCGGATCCGGCGGACCGCCACCGCGAGCGGCCACAACCGCATGCTCGTCCGCGACCTGGACGGCGCCATCTCGGGGATCGTGCACGTCCGAGCCGCGATCACCGAGCCGGACGGACGGCGGCGGGCCGGGGAACTGGCCCACCCGGCGCCCGTCCTGACGGCGGAGACGACCGTCCTGGACGCGGTCAGCCGCATGCGCCGCGCCCGCGCGCAGCTCGCCGTCGTCCACGACGCGGACGGCGAGTTCGCCGGGATCGTGACGCTGGACGACGTCCTCGCCGAGCTACTGGCCACCAACCCGCACTGACACAGCCTCCGTACCTGCGACGACACCGCAGGTGTCGAGGTGCTGCAACGCGTTTTCGGGGTCATCGTTGACTCATGGGCACCGACGGTCACGGACACGATCACGGGCATGGGCACGGGCATGGGCATGGGCACGGGGGGCGGGCTTCGTGGCGGGAGCGGATCGCGCACGCCGTGCGGCCGCATTCGCATGAGGCGGGCGACAAGGTCGATCCCGAGATGGAGGCGAGCGCGCAGGGCATGCGCGCCCTGTGGATCTCGCTCGCGGGCCTCGGCGCGACCACCGTCCTCCAGGCGGCGGTGGTCGCGTTCACCGGCTCGGTGGCGCTGCTCGGCGACACGCTGCACAACGCGGCGGACGCGCTGACGGCCGTCCCGCTCGGCATCGCGTTCGTCCTCGGACGGCGTCCGCCGACCCGCCGCTACACCTACGGGTACGGGCGCGCCGAGGACCTCGCGGGCGTGGTGATCGTCCTCGCCATCGCCGTGTCGGCGGTCGCGGCGGGGTTCGCGGCCGTCGAGCGGCTCGCCCGTCCACAGCCTGTGGACCACGTCGCGGCCGTCGCGGGCGCCGCGCTCGTCGGGTTCGCGGGCAACGAGCTGGTCGCCCGCTACCGCATCCGCGTCGGCCGCCGGATCGGCTCCGCCGCCCTCGTCGCGGACGGCCTGCACGCCCGCACGGACGGGTTCGCCTCCCTCGCCGTCCTGCTCGGCGCGGGCGGCGTCGCGCTGGGCGCGTCCTGGGCCGACCCGGCCGTCGGGCTGCTGATCACCGTCGCGATCCTGGCCGTCCTGCGGCAGACGGCCCGCGAGGTGTGGCGCCGCCTCATGGACGCGGTCGACCCGGCGCTGGTCGACCGCGCCGAGGCCGCGCTGCGCGCCACGCCCGGCGTCCTCGCCGTGGGGGACGTCCGGCTCCGCTGGATCGGGCACCGCCTGCGCGCCGAGTGCGACGTCGTCGTGGACCCGGGCTCGACCGTCGTCCACGCCCACCGGGTCGCCGTGGACGCGGAGCACAGCCTGCTGCACGCGCTGCCCCGGCTGTCCGGCGCCGTCGTCCACCCGGACCCCGAGGCCCGCGACGGTGAAGATCATCACGCGGTCCTGGCCGGGCACCGCCGATCCCGGGACATGTGAGACGTTAGTCCGGCGAAGAAGGGGAAATTAGGGCCCCGGGCGGACGATCTGGGACGGGATGACGCGTGAAGCAGCCATCAGAGACCAACGGGCCCGACGAGGAGACCGCGGGCGACGGGGAACCCGCGCCGGTGTACGTCCCCGAGTCGGAGGTCCCCACGGTCACCGTCCCCCTCCCCGACAAGGAGGACCCCGCCGTGGCACAGCCTCCGACGTCCGACACGGACGCCCCCGCAAGCGAGACCGTCCCCGACGTCCCCGCCCCGGACCCCGAACCGGCGGTCGCCCCCGAGCCCGTCCCCGAGGCGCAACCCGAGCCCGCCGCCCAGGCCCCTTCGGAGGCCGAGCCCGAACCCGCGCCCACGATCGAGCCCGAGATCGAAGCCGTGGTCGAGCCCGATGCCGAAGCCGTGGTCGAGCCGGAGGACGGGGTCGATCCTCGGGCCGGGTTCAGCACCATGCCCCTGCACGATGATCCGCCGGAGACGCCGCCGCTCGGGGAGCCCGTCGTCCAGGACGGGTGGGGCGGGCCCGAGCTGGTCGAGGACGTGTACCGGCCGCTGACCGAGTTCTACGAGCGGCTCGACGCACGCCTCAGGGAGGTGCCCGAGGACGTCCCGCCGGTCGGCTGGGCGCCGCACGTCGCCGCGCTCCAGGCGTTGCGGGACGGGCGGGTCGCGGGCGACTGGGAGGCCCTGGCCCGCTTTCTCGTCGCGCCCGGGACGCTGGACGGCGGGACGGCGGGGCCGCGCCTCGTCCGCGCCGAGCGGCCGGACGAGGTGGTCCGCGAGATCGTCAAGGAGCTCGCCGCGGCCGACGAGCGCGCCCTCCTGATCGCGCCCACGCCGGAGCGGGCCGCGGACCTGCTCCTGTCCCTGGAGGACGACCCCGAGGTCTTCTCGCTGAAGATCGAGACGCATCCGGCGACGGCGGAGTCCCCGTCCGTGGCGACGCAGGCCCTCCCGCCGCTGGACGAGCCGAGCGCGCCGGACCAGCCCGCCGTCCAGCCTCAGCCCGCCCGAGGGCCGGGCTCCACCGGGACGGTCGAGTTCAAGCCCGTGCCGTCCGCACCCGAGCCCGAGCCGGAGCCCAGCGAAGACGGGAGCGAGAGCGAGAGTTCGTCGGCCGTGACGCGGGTCGAGCCGCTCCCGGCGCTGCCCGTCACCGAGCCCGCCGCCCCCGAGGAGGGCCTGTCGGCGCCGGAGACCCGCGTGCGGACGGCCGCGCTCCGTCCGGTGGGACAGGCGTGGCGGCAGTCGTGGGACACCGAGACGCGCCTGCTCCGGCGCGGTCTCATGTGGCTCGAACAGTGGCCCAGGGACGCGGCGGCGTTGCGGGCCGTCCAGGACGAGAACCTGCGGCGCGCCGAGGCGCTGGAGGCCGAGCGCGCCGCGCTGACCGGCGCGATCGAGGAGTCGCGGAACGCGGCGGCCGCCGCCGGGCGGGCGGCGGAGGAGGCCGAGGCCGAGGCGGAGCGGCTCGTCACCGTCCAGGAGGAGGCCGAGGCGGAGCTGGCGGGTCCGCGCGCGGAGGCGGAGCGGCTCCAGGCGATCGCGGACGAGTCCGCCGCCGCGGCGAACGCGCTGACCCGGACCGCCGACGCCTCCTACGCGCGGTGCGTCCAGCTCGACGAGCGCGCGAAGACCGCGCAGGCGGAGCTGCAGGCGGCGCGGCAGGCGGAGGCGTCCCTGACCGACGAGCTGGCGCGGGCGCGGGAGGCGCTGCCCGGCGCGGCGGAGGAGGCGCACCGCCTCACGGCCGCCGACGCGGACGCGGCCGCCGAGGGCCACGCCGCGTACTACCGGCTGGTGTCGGCGGAGTCGGCGCTGTCCGGGGTGCGGCGCAAGATGACGCTCGGGCAGCGGCTGCACGTGTCGTCGCCGCCGGAGGAGCTGAGCGGCCTGCGCGCCGAGGTCAAGGCCCGGGCGCGGGAGGCCGACGAGGCCGCGCGGCGGGCGCGCGAGGCGAAGGAGGCGGCGGAGCACGCGGAGCGCGTCCGGCGCGGGCTGGCGTCGTTCGTGTCCGAGGGCGGGGCGAAACTGCGCGCGGCGCAGGAGGCGCAGGAGCGGCTCGGGACGGAGCTGACCTGGCTCGCGACGGAGCGGGAGACCGCGACGGCCGAGCATCGCGAACACGCCAGGGCGGCGTCGGAGGCCGTCGAGAAGGCCACCGAGGACGGCCTCGCGGCCCGTGCCGCGCAGCAGGCCGCGCACGCGATCCAGGAGAGGGTGAACGCGGCGCGGACGTCCCGGAACGAGGCGCTGGCGACGGCCCGCCAGGCGCGGGCGGACGCGGAGGCCGCCGCCAAGCAGGCCGCGGAGCGGGTGGCGGAGCTGGAGCGGCGCACCGCCGAGGCCGCCGAGGAGATGGCCGCCCGCGAGGCCGACCTGGAGACGGCGGCGCGGACGGAGGCCCGGTCGCGGGAGAACGTCGTCGCGACCTGCGGCGCGGACCCGGCCGACGACCCGGCGGCGGTCCCCGACCACCAGCGCCGGGCGATGGCGCGGATCGAGCAGCTCACCGGCTATCTGAACGGCGAGCGGACGGCGGAGGGCGACGTCCTGCTCCGCACCGCCGACCTGGTCGCCGGGACCCCGGTCGGCGTCGGCCTGGCGGTCGGCCCCGCCGACCCCGGCGAGGTGTTCGACACGCTGATCGTCGCGGACGCGGGCGCCGTCACGGACGCGGAGTTCCTGATCGGCGCGGTCCGGGCCCGCCGCTGGGTCCTGGTGAGCGCGCCCGGTCTGGCCCCGGTGGAGTACCGGGAGTACGCGGACGCGCCATCCGACAGGCCCGCGACCAGCCCGTTCGCGCGGGCCGAGGCCGCCGCGCCCGGCCTGGTCGAGGAGGGGTGACTAACGGAAGGGGTCAGTCGCGGTCGTCGTCGTCCTTCTTCCGCTTCTCGTCGGGGACGATCACGTGCAGCACCCAGCCGACGAGGCCGACGACGATCGCGCCCCAGAAGGCGGCCCAGAACCCGCCGACGTGGAACGGCAGCGACAGCTCCTCGGCCAGCTCGCTGGTGAGCCAGAGCAGCAGCGCGTTCACCACGAGCCCGATCAGCCCGAGCGTGAGCACGTAGAACGCGCAGCCGAGCGTCTTGATGACCGGTTTGATGATCGCGTTGACGAGACCGAAGATGACGGCGACGGCGATCAGGGTGAGGGCGCGCCGGCCGGCCGTGTCGCCTTCCACCGTGATGCCGTGGATCAGCACCGTGGCGACCCAGAGGGCGACCGCGGTGATGCCCACCTTGATGAGTATCCGCACACCACGATCATGCGGGGCGCGACCGCCGCTCGTCATCCCTCTACACGGCGATTCGTCCGAACAAGCCCGTCATCATCCAGAACGAGCCGGTTAGGCGGCACATGGGGGCCGCCCCGCACGGCGGCGCGGGGACGGTCAGTCGGCGCGGTCGAAGAAGGGGGAGCGGGCGGTGACCTGGGAGCGCGGCGCGGCGGGTGCGGCGGGTGCGGCGGCGGGCTCGCGCCGGCTCTGGGGCGGCGGCGCGGGCGCGCCCGGAGCCGGGGCCGGGCGCGGCTGCTGCCGGACGCGGGCCAGTTCCCGCTGGAGGCGGCGCTTCTCCATCTCCAGCGTCGTCAGCGACTCCTCGTGCTCCTCGCGCAGGTCGCGCAGGTCCCGGCGGTCGCGCAGGCGGCGGGCGGCGCCCATGAAGGTCATCATCATGCCGATCACGAAGACGGCGCCGATGCCCGCTCCGACGGCGAAGACCTGCCATTCCTCGCTCACCCCCGGCACGGTCCGGTCGAAGGCGACGAGGTCGGCGGATCCGGTGTTGTCGAGCACGACGCCGGCGCCGACGACGACCGCCGCCGCTACCAGCAGGAAACCGAGGAACACCATGGGCAGCTCTCCTCTGCTGTGACTCCGGAGGGGGTGCGGAGGGCCCCCACCATGCCAGACGAAAACTGGATCACGTAGTTTTGTCGGATAAATCCAGGTCAGAGGCCGTTAGTCCGATCCAATGCATAAGGTTCCATCCCGGTCGCCCCGGGTAATGATCTTTGCTGGAGCATCCCCGGACGCCACCGCCGCCGAGACCCGTGGAGGGACGCCATGCCCGTACAGGCCGTCGTGTTCGACCTGGACGGCGTCCTCATCGACTCGGAGCCGGTCTGGGAGGACGTGCGGCGCGGCTACGTCGCCGAGCGCGGCGGACGCTGGCTGCCCGACACCCAGGAACGGCTCATGGGCATGAGCACCGTCGAATGGGCCGCCTACATCGCCACCGACCTGGTGGACGGCGTCACCGCCGAAGAGGTCGCCTACCAGGTGATCGACCGGATGTCGGTCAAGTACGAGGAGAACCTCCCTGTCCTGCCCGGAGCGGTGGACGTCGTCCGCCGCATGGCGGAGTACCGTCCCCTGGGCCTTTCCAGTTCGTCCCCCCGCGCGCTCATCGAACTGGTGCTCGCCCAACTCGGAGTGGACGCGTTGTTCCGCGCGACGGTGTCCACCGAAGAGGTCGACAGCGGAAAACCCGCACCGGACGGATACCTGACCGTGGCCGCCCAACTGGAAGTGCCGAGCCGGGCCTGCGTCGCCGTCGAGGACTCCTCGAACGGCCTCCGCTCCGCGCACGCGGCGGGGATGACGGTGATCGCGGTCCCGCGTGCGGCGCACCCGCCCGCGTCCGACGCGCTCGACCTGGCCGCCCACGTCGCCGCCGGGCTGGACGAGATCACGCCCGAGCTGGTCGAGGTTGTCCACAGGTGACGATTGCCCGGACGGTGTCCGCGGCCGCTCATAGTATGAACCGGTGACCTCCCCCGAGAGCCTCGATGTCCTGCGGCGCGTGTTCGGCTACGACGCGTTCCGCGACGGCCAGCGCGAGATCGTCGACCACGTGGTCGGCGGCGGGGACGCGCTCGTCCTGATGCCGACCGGCGGCGGGAAGTCGCTGTGCTACCAGATCCCGGCGCTCGTCCGGAAGGGCACCGGGATCGTCATCTCCCCGCTCATCGCCCTCATGCAGGACCAGGTGGACGCCCTGCGCGCGCTCGGCGTCCTCGCGGGCTTCCTCAACTCCACGCAGGACTTCGAGGAGCGCCGCGTCACGGAGGCGCAGCTCGTCGCGGGCGAGCTCGACCTGCTCTACCTCGCGCCCGAGCGGCTCCGGCTGCCCGCCACCGTCGAGCTGCTCGACCGCGCCGACATCGCCCTGTTCGCGATCGACGAGGCGCACTGCGTGTCGCAGTGGGGGCACGACTTCCGTCCCGACTACCTGATGCTGTCCGGCCTGCACGAACGCTGGCCGGACGTGCCCCGCATCGCGCTCACCGCCACCGCCACCGAGGCGACCCGCCGCGAGATCGCGACCCGCCTCCAACTGGACGACGCGCGCCATTTCGTGGCGAGCTTCGACCGTCCCAACATCCAGTACCGCATCGAGCCGAAGACCGACGCCAAGCGCCAACTCCTGCGCCTCCTGCAGACCGAGCACAAGGGCGACGCCGGGATCGTCTACTGCCTTTCCCGCAACTCGGTCGAGAAGCACGCCGCGTTCCTCACCGAGAACGGCATCGAGGCCCTCCCCTACCACGCGGGCCTCGACGCGGAGACCCGCGCGTCCAACCAGGCCCGCTTCCTCCGCGAGGACGGTCTCGTCGTCGTCGCGACCATCGCGTTCGGGATGGGCATCGACAAGCCCGACGTGCGCTTCGTCGCCCACCTCGACCTGCCGAAGTCCGTCGAGGGCTACTACCAGGAGACGGGCCGCGCCGGACGCGACGGGCTGCCGTCCACCGCCTGGCTCGCCTACGGCCTCCAGGACGTCGTCAACCTGCGCAAGATGATCGACGGCGGCGAGGGCGACCCCGCGTTCCGCCGCCGCCAGACCGCCCACCTCGACTCCATGCTCGCCCTCTGCGAGACGGTCGAGTGCCGCCGCGTCCAACTGCTGAACTACTTCGGCCAGTCCGCCGAGCCGTGCGGCAACTGCGACACCTGCCTGACCCCGCCCGAGTCGTGGGACGCGACCGTCCCCGCCCAGAAGGTGCTGTCGGTGATCGTCCGGCTCGACCGCGAGCGCCGCCAGAAGTTCGGCGCCGGGCACATCATCGACATCCTGCTCGGCAAGAAGAGCGCCAAGGTCATCCAGTTCGACCACGACTCGCTGAAGCCGTTCGGCGTCGGCACCGAGCTACGCGAGACCGAATGGCGCGGCGTCGTCCGCCAGCTCCTCGCGCAAGGTCTGATCGCCGTCGAGAGCAACCACGGCACCCTCCTCCAGACCGACGCGAGCGCCGACGTCCTGCGCGGCGACCGCAAGGTGATGATGCGGCGCGAGGCCGACCGTCCCGCCACGAAGCCCGCCAAGGCCGCCAAGGACCGCCGGGCCCCCGCCGCCGACCTCCCGGCCGAGGCCCAGCCGATCTTCGAACGCCTGCGCGCCTGGCGCGCCGCGACCGCGAAGGAGCAGGGCGTCCCCGCCTACGTCATCTTCCACGACGCCACCCTCCGCGAGATCGCCACCGCCCTCCCCGCGACCCTCGCCGAACTGGGCCGCGTCAACGGCGTGGGCGAGAACAAACTCGCCAAGTACGGCGACCAAGTCCTGGAGACCCTGACGCCCCCAACCGAAGATCAGTGACCCGTTCCAGCCGCCGAAAGCTTCCCGACAGAGTCGGCGTAGTACGTCGACTCGGCCACGTGGAAGGCGATCTGCCGGATGGTCCAGCCCTCGCCGGGTGACCGGTCGAGCTGGTCCGCGCTGAGCGCACTCAGCCGGTCGGCCCAGATGCGGCCGAGGCGGGTGAGCCGACTGACGGCCTCGTCCAGGTCTTCCTGGGTGAAGGCCGCCAGATCGGCGGGAGTCGTGCTCGCCGACGCATGCCACCCATCGGGAACGGTAGGCCGCCCAGCGAGCCGCGCCTCAACCTCGGCCAGATGGTCGACGAGATGGTCGGCGACCCGCCGGATCGCCTTGTGCGGCGTGTAGAGCCGATCCCCCTCAGGCACCGGACGCCCGTCCCACCCGGTCCAGGTCGCCGCCAGGTCGAGCACATGCTCAACCATCCCCGTCACAACCCCCGCCGGTTCCCGATCATCAGTACTCGGAACCTCCTCGGACATCCACACCCTCCCTCAAAACCGCCCAACGGCCCCGCCCAGCGCAAGGCCGACAGCGCTCCCAGCCCCAAGCTAGATCGCGAACATCTCGACACCCACCGAACGATGCACGCCCAACCGCGCACACCACCTACGCACGGGCCACCGCACGACCGCCCGCGCACGAACCAGCACGCACACCGCTTACCCAAGAGCCACCATGCGCACCGCCCGCCCACGAACACCGCACCCACCACCCGCACGCGGGCACCCGCAGCACCGTCCACGCACGGGCACCACATGCACCACCGGGCACGGGCCACCACGTACACCGCCCGCACAGGCCACCACGCGCACCACTGCGCACGAACCACCGCGCACACCATCCGCGCACAAGCCACCGCACGCACCGCCCGTGCACGGGCACTCACGCACCGCCCGCGCACAAGCCACCGCGCACACCGTCCACGCACGGGCACCACATGCACCGCCGGGCACGGGCCACCGCGCACACCCCCCACACAAGCCACCGTGCACACACCCCCACGCACGAACTACCCGCACGTACCACCCGCGCACGAACCACGAGCTGGCACACGAACCACCGCACGCACCGCCAACGCACGAGCCACCGCACGCACCCGCGCACGGGCACCCGCGTGCACCGACCGCGCACGTGCCACCGCATGCACCGTCTACGCATGGGCACCGCATGCACCGCCCGCGCACGAACCACCACGCACGGGCCACCGCGCACACCCCTATGCACGGGCACTCGCGCACCGCCCGCGCACGCACCAGTCGCACACGAACCACCGCAGGCACCGCCTACGCACAGGTCACCGCATACACCGTCCACCCACGAGCCACCGCGCACCACCCGCACACAAGCCACCGTGCACACCACCCGCACACGAACCACGCGCGCACGCACCACCGCAGACACCGCGTACGCACGGGCCACCGCGTGCACTGCCCGCCCACGGGATCCCACGCACGCCGCCTGGAGGGGGTGAGCGGTTCTGGCTGTGGGTGGCGGGTTAGTGGGGGGCGGCTTCTTGGGCGGTGCGGTGGCCGGATTCGATCGCGCCGTCGATGTAGCCCGCCCAGCGGGTCGCGGTTTCGGTGCCCGCCCAGTGGAGTGGGCCGATCGGGGCGCGGAGGGATGGGCCGAAGCGGGTCAGTGTGCCGGGGGTGGCGAAGGCGCCGTAGCAGCCGCGTGAATACTCCTCGGCCGCCCAGTCCTTCTCCAGGTAGGCGACCGGGTTCTTGGCGCGCGGCCCGAAGTAGGACGCCAGGTCGGCGGTCACCTGGGCGCGGCGTTCGGCGGCGGTGAGGCGGGCGGCGACGTCGGCGTGGCGTCCCTCCAGGAAGCCGACGATCACGCCGGGGCCGCCGCTCTCCGGGGTGTTGTCGAAGGTGACGCCGAACGGGCGGCGGTCGCTGGTGACCTGTCCGCTGAAGCCGTCCGCGCGCCAGAACGGCTCGTCGTAGACGACGTTGACCTTGATGACGCGGCCCATCGGCATGCGCTGGACGAGCTGGTCGCGGTCCCCGGGCAGGCCGGGCGTGAACCGGATGCGGGCGGCGAGCGGCGGCGGGACGGCGACGATCGCGCGGCGCGCCCGGACCTCGGTGGT
The DNA here is from genome assembly GCF_001552135.1 of Actinomadura chibensis NBRC 106107. GTDB lineage: Bacteria > Actinomycetota > Actinomycetes > Streptosporangiales > Streptosporangiaceae > Spirillospora > Spirillospora chibensis. Next base: position 58,472 of record NZ_BCQP01000068.1, read on the forward strand.
CGGCGTCCGTAGCCGGACGGTGCCGTCCGCCCATTCGATCTCCCAGACCGGCGCGTCCAGCACGACCCGGTCGCCCAGCTCGGCGGCGATCGCGAGGGCGATGCGCTGGGAGCCGCCGGAGACGCGGTCCTGCTGCGCGCCGCCGGTCGTCTCGATCAGCGGGTCGAGGCCGCCCGCGGACGCGATGTAGAACCCGGCCCACAGCGCGGACATGTCCCCGGCCTCGGCGGAGAACACCGCCTGCGTGATCAGCCGCATGAACGCGCGGCCCTTGCTCGTCCGCAGGTTGCGGCGGATCCACGTCTCGAACGTCTGCCCGTCGAGGCGGGCGGCGTGCCGGGCCGTCCAGGGCGCGTCGGCCGGGATGCCGCGCATGAGGCGGTCGACGCGCCACTGCCCCTGCGCGACGTCGGCGAGCGTCGCGGGTGAGAGTCGGGGAATCCGGCCCGTGTACTCGCCCCGACTGCTGCCGATCTCGGCGATATGGCGGCCCTCGTCGTAGGTCGGATACGTGGTGAGGCCGAGGTCGCGGATCAGCCCGAGCACCGCGTCCTGTCCGGGGCCGACCCACTGGCCGCCGACCTCGATCGGCTCGCCGCCGGGCAGTTCGCCGTTGAGCAGGCGTCCGCCGACCCGGTCCCGCGCTTCCAGGACGACGACGTCATGGCCCCGCCGGACGAGGTCGCGGGCGGCGACGAGTCCGGCCACGCCCGCTCCGACGATCGCGATTTCGGCCATGGTCCCCTCCATTCGCGGTGTATCTGACATACACCATGTATGTGTTATACATGCCGGATGAAGCAGGTCAAAGCCCGGCGGGAGCGGTATGTCGAGAGCACCCGCGCCGCCCTCCTCGACACCGGACGCCGGTTCTTCGCGGAGCGCGGCTTCGGCGGCGTCACGGCGGAGGAGGTCGTCCGGGCGGCCGGGCTGACCCGCGGAGCCCTGTACCACCACTTCGCCGGAAAGCAGGGCTTGTTCGAGGCCGTCTTCGAGGATCTCGAAGCGCGGGCCGCGTCCGGCATCACCGAGGCGATGGCGCGCGAGGACGCCCCGTGGGAGCGGGCGCGGGCGGGCGTCCGCGCCTTCCTGGAGATCTGCTCCGACCCCGAGTACCGGGAGATCGTCCTGCTCCAGGGGCCGATCGCGCTGGGGTGGGCGCGGTGGCGCGAACTCGACCAGCGGTACCTCGGCGCCCTTCTCGCGGACGGGCTGACCGCGCTCGTCGGCGACTCCGAGGCGCGTCCGATCGCCCTCACGACGGCGGCGTTCTACGGCGCGCTGACCGAACTGGCGCTGTCGGTCGCCGACGCCGACGATCCGGAACGGGCGCGCGACCAGGCACTTCGCCTGATCGAGGCCATGCTCGGCGGGCTGGACGGCTGACCCCGCGCGGCGACCGGCCCGCGGCGACTCTCAGGGATCTCTCAGGAAACCGCCTGGACTTCTGCCAGGCGCGCCCGGTTACCTGATCGCCATGCGAATCGACCGAAAGACGATCGCCGCCGGAGCCGGCGCGGGCGGGCTGCTCGGGCTCGGGCTGTACCTCGCCGTTCCGGCGTTCGCGGACGACCCGTCCCCGTCGTCCTCCCCGTCGGCGAAGCCGCACCACTGGGACAAGGGCCGCCCTGAGCAGGGCCGTCCGGACAAGGGCCGTCCGGGGCCGCACCGGTGGGGACGCGGCGGATTCGGCGGCGCCGGCGGGTTCGGCGGCGTGCACGGGGAGGCGACCGTCCAGCGCAAGGACGGCTTCCACCTCGTCGGCTGGCAGCGCGGCAAGATCACCGCCGTGTCGGGCGCGACGCTCACCGTGCGGAGCGACGACGGCGTGTCCTGGACGTGGACGACGAACGACAAGACGGTCGTCCGCAAGAACGCCGAGAAGGCGGAGCTGAAGTCCCTCGCGAACGGCGACCTGGTGATGGTCGTGGGCGAGCGGTCCGGCCAGACCCGCACCGCGCGCATGGTCCGCGTCCCGAAGGCCCGGTAAGTCGGGTTCGGCGGGTACCTTCGAAGCCACGACCTGGGCGGACGGCACGATCAGCGGGAGCCGATGAGCGAGAACCGGCGGGTCCTCGTCGTGGACGACGAGGCCAACATCCGCGACCTGATCGAGGTCGCGCTGCGCTTCCACGGCTTCGCGACCGGCACGGCGGCGACGGGGGCGGACGCCCTGCGCGCCGTCCGGACGGAGCGTCCCGACCTCGTCCTGCTGGACGTCATGCTCCCCGACCTGGACGGCTTCGAGGTGTGCCGGAGGCTGCGCGCGGACGGCGACCAGGTCCCGGTCATCTTCCTGACCGCGCGGGACACGCCGTCCGACACCGTCACAGGTCTCACGCTCGGCGGCGATGACTATGTCACCAAGCCGTTCTCCATCGAGGCGCTGGTCGCGCGCGTGCGGGCGGTGCTGCGCCGGGCGGCCCCGCCGTCCGCCGACAAGGAGGGCGAGGTGCTCCGCGTCGCCGACCTCGAACTGGACGAGGCGCATTGGCGTGTCCGCCGCGGGGGCGTGGACGTCGACCTCTCGCCCACCGAGTTCCGCCTCCTCGCATACCTGATGCGGCACGCCGGGATGGTGCTGTCGCGGTCCCAGCTCCTCACCGGCGTGTGGGGCTGGGACCAGGGGAATCCGCAGGTCGTCGAGACCTACATCAGCTACCTGCGGCGCAAGCTCGACCCGCTCGGCACTCCGCTCATCCACACCCAGCGCGGCGTCGGCTACGCGCTGCGGCCATGACGCTCAACGCCCGGCTGCTCGCGGGCCTGCTCGGCGTCACCTTCGCCGGGCTGGCGATCATGGGCCTGGTCAGCGCGCTCGTCCTGCGCGGCTACCTGATGAACCGCGTGGACGAGCAGCTCCAGGCCACCCGGGACCACGCGGTGACCCGGCTGCTGCGGCCCGGCCTGCCGGAGCAGGGCGTCGCCCCGGCGCGGTTCGTGGTGCTCGCGGTCTGGCCGGACGGGCGGGCGCGCGCGCTGAGCGGCGACCTGCCGTCCCCCGGACGGGCCGTCACGGAGGTCGAGCGCCTCGGCCGGGACGAGCTCGCCGCCCGCGCCCGCACCCTCGAACCGTTCTCCCTGCCGGGGCTGCGCGCCGTGGCGCGGCCCTGGCGGAACGGCGTCGTGGTCGTCGCGGCGCCGCTCAGCGAGATCCATTCGGCGGTGCGGAACCTCGTCCTGACGGAGGTCGCGACGGCCGCGCTGCTGCTCGCCGTGCTGATCGTGCTCGGCCGGTGGCTGATCGGCCGCGGCCTGCTGCCGCTCGGCCGGATGGCCGCGACCGCGCACGCGATCACGGTCGGCGGCGACCTGCGCGCCCGCATGCCGGACCCGGGACCGCGCACCGAGACGGCCCGGCTCGCCGCCGCGATCAACGTGATGCTGGAGCGGATCGAGCAGGCGTTCTGGGCGCGCAGCCGGTCCGAGGCCCGCGTCCGCGAGTTCGCCGCCGACGCCTCGCACGAGCTGCGCACCCCGCTGACGACGATCCAGGGCTACGCCGAGCTGTACCGGCACGGCGCGCTCGGGCCGGACGAGCTGCCCGACGCCATGCGCCGCATCGAGGGCGAGGCCGCCCGGATGAGCAAGCTGGTCAGCGACCTGCTGGAGCTGGCCCGGCTGGACCGCGGGGCGTCGCTGCGCCCCGCGCCGACCGACCTCGTCGCCCTGGCCCGCGACGCGATGGCCGACGCCGCCGCCGCGGAGCCCGCGCGCCCCCTCGTCCTGGACGCCCCGGAGACGCTCATCGCAGACGTGGACGAAGCACGCATCCGGCAGATCCTGGCGAACCTGCTGGCGAACGTCCGCGCGCACACCCCGCCCGGCACCCCCGCGACGATCCGCCTGGCGCCGGGCGTCATCGAGGTGAGCGACGAGGGGCCGGGCATGTCTCCCGCCGACGCCGCCCGTGCGTTCGAACGTTTCCACCGAGCCGAACAGGGCGCGACAGGCGCGGGCCTCGGCCTCCCGATCGTCGCCGCCATAGCCGCCGCCCACGGCGGCCGCGCCGAACTGTTCTCAGCCCCGTCCCAAGGAACAACCGTCCGCGTCACACTCGGCCTTCCGCACTAACGCCCTCGGCCGGGGTCATGCGGTGTCGCAAGATGAGATCCAGCGCGGTGGCCGCCGACGTGGCGTCCCCGCAGGGGGAGACGAATCCGCCGCGCCCGTCTCCCGCCTCGAAGTAGGCCCACGCCCGTCCCGGCACGGCCCGCACGGTCACCACGGCCCCGACCTTGTCGACGGCTCCGTCCCAGCACACCCACAGCAACGGCACGGGGAACCGGAACTCCTCCCGGTCATAGAGCCCGACGCACCGCCACCCCATCGGCAAGAGCGCGACCCGCAGCGCCTCCAACCTGCGCACCGCCGCGTCATGACCCAGGCACGTCCGACAATCCAGGACGACCCGCCACCGCCCGACAACCCCGCGCAAACCCAACCCGTCCACACCCTTCGCTCTGGCCGCCTTCGTCCGACGCGGCCGGATCACACCGCACACCGCGCCCAGACCCACTTGCCGCTCGGCTCGGTCGGGCTCACCCCATACGCGGTCGCGAGCGCCTCCACGATCGGCAGCCCGCGCCCGCCCGTCCCGTCGTCATGCCCGGGGTCCAGAGCCGCCGCATCGGGAGCGGTATCACCGGCCACCACGCCCAGCGGACGCTTGATCGTCGGCCTGCCGTCCGAGGAGTCCCACACCGCGAGCAGCACCCCGCCCGCCACCCGCGTGAACTGCACCCGGATCGAGCCACCGTCCGGCGCGTGCACGACCGCATTCGAGACCAGCTCACTGGCGATCAACGTGACGTCGTCCCGCAACCCCGCCAGCCCCCACGCGGCAAGCCGCAGCTCAACCAGCACCCGCACCCGCCCCGGAGCCGTCCGCGCTGCCAGGAAGGTCTCATCCAGGGGCCCGGCGGCCACCACGTCGGCACTCACCGGACCGATCCCAACGACCTCACCGGACCTCCCGTTGCGTCGAACGAAACCACTGCGATCACCTCCGGTCGTCTCGCGCGGAGTTGACTTTAATGGATATCGCGATAAGCATTCAAGTGCTCCCCGTGAACTAGTGATCGCAGAACGTGATCGACGTGTCGCCTGGGAGGTCAGACGGGCTGGCGGTAGGTCAGCTCGTACAGGTGTGAGCCCTTGACCAGGACTGAGACCTCTACTGGACGGTCGTCGTGGGAGAAGGCGACCCGGAACTGGCGGATCACTGGGACGTCCGGCAGCGCCAGGAGGTCGACCTCCTCGCTCGTCGGCATCCGCGCGGACACGGCGTCCACGAAGTGCTGGAGCTCGTATCCGAGTGCGGCCAGAACGCGGTGCGCCCCGCCGGGGATCCTCTTCGATCCGGCGAGCGCGGTAGCGCTCGCCAGTTCGAGCGGGTAGTACGACCAATCGACCTCGACGGGCCGTCCGCCGTGGCGCAGCAACCGCCGGCGCAGCAGCACATGCCCGCCCGCGTCGAGGTTGAGCGCCTCGGCCACCTCGTTCGGCGCCGGGACCTCCCCGACGTGCAGCAACTCGTAGGAATATCCTCCAGGAGAGGGTGCGAAATAGGCCCCGACCTCCACCCTGAACGGCTGGCGGTCGCGAACGTACACACCCTTGCCTTGACGGCTCGTCAAATAGCCCTCGGCTTTGAGTACCGCCAGAGCCTTCTGGACGGTCGTGTTAGAGACACCGAACTCTGTGACCAGATGCGCCGTGGAAGGCAGTTGAGTGCCCGGCACGAGGTCTCCAGCCATGATCCGGGCCCGCAGTTCCGCCGCCATCTGCTCGTACGGAGGACGGTCATCCGCTCGCCGCGTCATCGCACTCACCCCGCAATCAGCCGGTACCGCAGACGGCGCCCCTCAGCGACCATCACCATGACGGACACCTCGAAGACCACGCCTTCGGCGTCCAGGCAAGTACGCGACAGGACGATCACCGGCGTCCCCGCGGGCAGGTTCAATTCGGCGGCCTCATCGGCCGTGGCGTTCCGGAAGGCGATGTCCTCCCGAGCCTCGTGCACCGAATGGCCGAGGTTCGCGAGCAGGGTCACGGCCCCGCCTTTGATCTTCCCCATGGCGGCGAGTGCGGTGCCATCAGCTATTTCGACCGGGTACCAGGAGTCGGTCAGCTCGACGGGCCGTCCATCGAGGAGCATCGTTCTGCGCCGGACAACGGCCGGACGTCCAGCGGGCAACCCCAGGGCCGAGGCCACGTTCGGTGGTGGGACCTCTGTCGTCACCTCCCGCAACCGCTGCGTGCCGACTCGTCCAGCCTGCGCGGCCTCCTCGGTCCACGCATCAACCTCGCCTTCCCGCCTGGGCGACAGGTACGGCAGCGAACTCACGACCCACATGACACTCGACCCCTTCCCGTCCTCCACTTATCGCGAAAACCATTATGGACGCCAACGGCCCGCAGCCGGTTCGTTCCACAGCGGGGCGGAGGTTGACCGGACCCTGCCCGCGCTGCATGCCACCGGTTACCGGGTGGACGCCGAGTTCTGGACGGGCGCGAAGCCGTGCTGCCCGCCGAACCCGTGCACGGTCGCCGTGACGCCCGTCGTCCCGCCCCGGTCGTAGGCGGCGGCCGCGAGCGGGTCTGCCAGCGAGGAGCGTGGCTGATCAATGGCTCGGATCGCGCCGGACGCGGCGAAGCGCCCGGCGGCGCCGCCGACGCACTTCCACTGCTACCGCTGGGCGGGCGGCGGCCGGGAGTGGGAGCGGCTCGGGAGTACCGACTCGCTCGACCTGAACTCGCCTGATCGGCCGCCGGTGCGGACCGCCGACTGGCTGATCAAGTCGCCCAGGTTCGTTGTGGCGACCTTCGTCGAGCCGGAGGCGGCCGGGAACTGGCTGATCGGCGAATGGGAGCACGCGTGCGAGAAGGCCATGTACCCGATCCCGGAGTGGGTGCGGGGCAGCGACGGGCGGACGAGGCGAACGCTGAGGGCGATCGAAACGGGGTGCTGGCCGTCTTATGGCCAATGGCTCACCGGCGGGACAATCGTGTTCCTGTCCGTCGTCGGCACGCCCGAGCAATGTCACTGACCGCGCAGGTCCACCTCAGCACCGAGTACGCGCGTCCCTGATCTTGGCTTGCGGGACGAATGCGGGTTCGTGGGGGCGTTATTTGGTTTGGTGTTCGATAGGTTTTGGGGCCATGCAGCCTCCGATGGGAACGCCTCCTATTCCTTATGCGGGGTACCACGCCGGGCCGCGCCGGGTCCTCGTCATGAACCTGCGTCGCGGCCTGGTCTCGGGTTCCTCGGTCACCGTCAATATCGACGGGAACGACTATCCGCGGCGCTGGGGACGGACGGCATTCGAGATACCGGGGGACCGCCCGGTCTCGGTGGCGGTCTTCCAGAGTTTGCGGGGCCGCCAGGCGGGGCTTGCCACGACGGTGCTGGCGCCCGGGGCCCCATCGGAATTGGAGTACCGCGGTCCGGCCCACCTGGCGATGGCCGGTGAACTCGGCCTGCCCGGCACCGTGCGCCAGCGCGGCCTGGCGATTCAATCCGTGCTGCTCGGCTGCCTGGGTTTGGTCCTGATCTTCCTCTTGCTCTTCTTCGTCTTCATCCTCACAAGCGTGTAAGCGCGGGCAGAGGGCGGTCGGAATTTCCAGTGGCGGGGTGTGCCGCCGGGATGACATTCTCAGAGGACCGGCGGGAAGCAGCGATGGACGCCGGGAGCCCCGCGCCGTGGAGATCGATCGACCGCGACGGCAGGAAGGCTGAGCATGCACGATCCCGACCAAGTCACGATCCAACTCCTCCCCCATTTCGCGTGCCGTCCGGCGGGCCGTGAGATCGGCGCGGAGGAGACCGTCAGCAAACTGATCATTCACCTCGCGCTGGAGACCGGCAGCCTGTCGCGGCAGGTCGTCGCCGCGCGCCTCTGGCCCGATCTGGACCCGGTCGGCTCCGCCAAGCGGCTGCGCCAACTGCTCTGGCGCATGCGGCCCGAAGCGCGGTCCATGCTCGTCATCGGCGCGGACTCGCTGCGGCTGGCCGAGGACGTGACCGTCGACTACCACGCGGCGAAGAGCCTGGCCCAGCACATCGTCCACGCCGACCCGGGCGAGCTGCGCGACATCGACCCGGTGATCGTGCGCCTGCTGAGCACCGAGCTGCTCCGCGACGGCTACGACGAGGAGGTCCTCGGCGAACGCGACCGCTGGAACCGGCTCCGCCTGCTCGCCCTCGAAAGGCTGGCCACGACGGCGCTGGAGCTCGGCGACACCGAGAACGCCATCATCCTCGCCACGCTGGGGACGCAGGTGGACGACCTCGCCGAGATCCCGCAGCGCGTCCTCGTCCAGGCCCATCTGCGGCGCGGCGACACGGTCACCGCCTACCGCACCTTCCTCGACTACGGCAGCGTGGTGCGGCGGGAACTGGGCGTGGAGCCGGGCCCGGCCCTCCAGGAGCTGGTCTCCGGCCTCCGCTGACCCCGCCGCCCGCACGACGGCGTGTTATTCGAATTGCGTTCCGCTCGGCGGCGCCGATGGACGGGCGTGTCCGGCCGTCGGCGGGCACTTCGACAATGATCAAGGTCGCTCCCTTTCCGCGGACGCTCGGGTTGTCGCGATCGGTTCATCTCCAGGTGAAGAAAGCACCGGATGGGGCGCCCTCGGGAGGGGCGCCCCATCCGGTCGTCGATATCGGCTGGGATAGTTCGGCGGGAAGCGCCTGTCAGGGCGAGATCAGATCAGCGGAAGACCCGTCACCGGACCGCGCGGAAGTAGGTGTAAACCAGGCGCAGCCTGAGGCCCGTCCCGACGAGCTTCTTGATGTTCTTGGGGACCCGCTTGTTCCAGGTCGCCTTGAACGAACCGAATCCCTTCTTGGCCGCCTTCTTCAGCGCCAGGTAGGTGGCGAACCGCTTCTTGAGCTCCTTGATCACCCTGTCGAGCCAGGCGGGCGCCTTCCCGGTGGCGATGGCTCGCTGGAGCTCGGCCTGCTGGGCCGGGGTGACCGGCGAACCCTGCGGCGCGGCCGGGACCGCGGCCGCCGGCGCGCCGACCTGCTGCACCGCGGCGGGAGTGCGGGCGCCCTGGACGGTGGCGGCGGAGGCCGCGGGACCGGCCACACCCAGCCCGAGGGCGGCCGCCAGCGTCACTCCGGCCGTGCGCGTGGCGAGAGACGTCTTGCTCATGCGTGCTCCTTTCCGTTGGCGGCGGTTCGGCCGCCAAAGCCCTGTCCGGACCATGGGAGGAACTCAAACAGCGGGCTGTCTTCGCGGCGTCTCACGCCCGTCGCGAGAACGGCTCGGGGCATCTCCGCGCCGTCTCGTCCAGCGGGTCGGAGACGCTTTCGCCGAACGCATAATTCGATCATGAAAAATGGCCGACTTCGGCCCGGATGAGCCCGTGACCCGCGTCCGCCCGCTGCCAAATCACAGACCGGAACGCTCCATTCAGCGATGTCGGCGCGGCGCTTGTGGATGAGGCTCGGACGCCCTCACAGACGCCACCGAAAAGAGCGTTCACCGTCGAGTAATGTGGCAAGTCAAAGACCCCGCCCTGACCGTGAAAGCCGAGCCGACAGTGAGGTTCACGAATGTGGAAGACGGGCCGGGAGTCCGCGTATCCGCGACGTCCGCTGGTGGGGAACAAGGACGCACTCCGCACGATGCGCGAGGTACTGGACGGCTCCGCCGGCGGCGAATTCCGCGTTCTCACCCTGGCCGGGGAACCGGGGATGGGCAAGACCCGGCTGCTGGGCGAGCTCGCCTCCGCGGCCGCCGGGCGCGGGCTGCCGGTGATGTCCGGAAGGGCCTCCGAGTTCGAGCAGGAAATGCCCTTCGGGGTGTTCGTGGACGCCTTGGACGACGCGATCGAGGAGAAACTCCCCGAGCTGGTCTCCGAACTCCGCCCGGGCGTCGTGGGCCAGCTCGCGATGGTGTTCCCGGCGATGTCGGCGGCGCCGGACGGTCCCGGCGACGGCCTCGCGGCCGACGACCAGGGCGGTCCGGCCGGGCTGGTGCGCTACCGGCTCTACAGCGCCGTCCGCGATCTCATCGAGCGGCTGGCGCTGCCGGGCGGCCTCGTCCTCGCCCTCGACGACATGCACTGGGCCGACGCGTCCTCGGTGGAGCTGCTGAACCACCTTGTCCGCCACCCCCCGAGCACGGGGGTCCTCATCGCCGTCGCGTACCGTCCCGCGCAGGTCGGGCCCGCGCTGGCGACTCCGCTCCGCGCCGCGGCCGAGCACGGACCGGGCATCACCCTCGCGCCGCTCACCCTCGACGAGGTGGCCGAGCTGCTCGGACCTGACGTCGGCCGCACGCGCTGCGAGGCCCTGTACAAGGCCAGCGGAGGCAATCCCTTCTACCTCGACGCGCTGGTCCGGATGGCGTCGGCCGGGGAGCACGACGAGCCGCCGCATGACGTCCAGACCACGATCCAGGCGGAGCTGAACGGGCTGTCGGACTCGTCGTCCCTGGTCGCGCAGGCGGCCGCGATCGTCGCCGACGAGTTCGAGCCCGCCCTCGTCGCCGTGGCCGCGGGCACCACCGCCGAGGAGACCCTCACCGCGCTCGACCGGCTCGTCGCCCGCGACGTCGTCCGGCAGTCCGCGGGCGGCCTCCGGTTCCGGTTCCGCCATCCGCTGATCCGCCACGTCATCTACGGCTCCACCCCGCCCGGCCGCCGGTCGGCGGCGCACGGGCGCGTCGGCGCCCACCTCGCCGCGCTCGGCGCTCCCGCCGCGCAGCTCGCCCACCACGTCGAGCGTTCGGCGAGCCGGGGCGACCGCGCCGCCGCCGGGACGCTGGTCGACGCCGCCCGCACCGTGGCCCTCCAAGCCCCGCACACGGCCGCCGGATGGTTCACGTCCGCGCTGCGGCTCATGCCGCATGACGAGCCCGAACGGCTGACGCTCATGCTGGAGCTCGCCGAGCTCCAGTCCGTCACCGGGTGCCTGGAGGAGGGCCGGAACACCGCCACCGAGCTGCTCGGACTGCTCCCGCCCGACGACTACGACCGCCGGTCGGTCGCCGTCCGGTTCTGCGCCATCGCGCACCGGCTGCTGGGCAGCGTGGAGCAGGGCCGCGCCCTGCTCGTCCACGAGCTGGCGGCGATCCCCGACCAGGAGTCCGCGGCGGCGGTCCGGCTGCGGGTGCGGCTGATCAGCGACACCCTGCTCAGGCTCGACCGCCGGCGGGCCGTGGGCGAGATCGACCGGGTCCCCGAACCCCGGAGCGGCTGGCCCCCGAGCCTGGCCCTCGCCCTGAAGGCGATCCAGCCGATGGGCGCCTACGTGAGCGGCGACGTCGACGCGGCCCTCGCGGGCGTGCGGGCCGCGGACGAGGCCGTGGCCGCCGCCCCGGACGAGGAACTCGTCGACTGCCTCGACTCCCTGGCCTGGCTCGCCTGGACCGAATGCCTGATGGGCCTGCACGCGGGCGCGGTCCGCCGGGTCGACCGGCTGATGGCCGTGGCGCGGGGCACCGGCCGGCAGTACATCGTCCCGGTGGCGCTCGCCGCGAAGACGCGGGCCTACGCCAGGCTCGGCAGGCTGGACGACGCGGCCAACACCGTCAGGGAGGCCGTCGAGTCGGCCTGGCTGCTGGGCTCGTCCCACCAGTCGGCCTTCGTCCACACCGAGCAGTGCCTCGTCGATCACTGGACGGGCGACGTCAAGGCGGCGCTCGCCAGCGGCCGGGAGGCGATCCGGACGTCGGGCGGAAGCCGCGAATGGGTGAGCGGCCAGGCCGACTACGCCTACGGCCTGGCGCTGGCCGACGCGGACCGGCCGGACGAGGCGCGGGACCGGCTCCTCGCCGCGTGCAACTCCCCCGGACCGCCTGTCTCCGACCCCAACACGCTGCTGCGCTGCGCCGAGCGGCTGGCCGCGCTGGACGCGGCGGGCGGGCGCCACGAGGAGGCGGCGCGGTGGGCCGCCGAAGCCGAGCGGCACGCCCACCCCGCCCTGCCGGGCACGGTCGGGCTCGCCGCCCTGGCCCGCGCGCACGCCCTGGAGCACGCCGATCCCCGCGCGGCCGCGGCGCGGGCGCGCGCGGCGGCCGAGTCGCTGGCCGGGGCGGGCTGGCGGCT
>NZ_BCQP01000069.1 GCF_001552135.1 Actinomadura chibensis NBRC 106107
GCGGCGACGAGAAGCAGGGACGAGGGGCGGGGACGAGAAGCGGCGATGAGAGGCGGGGACGAGAGGTGGGGAGGTGTGAGGAAGTGTGCAACGCAATCGACCGGGGCTTGGGTCTCAGAGCTCGGCGTACCCGGCCTGGCCCCGTTCCCTGCGCGACGTGCCAGGTCAGCCCCGCCCCCGTCCGGTTTCCACTCATCCAAGGTCAGAACGCAAACGGAACCGCAACTGAGCTAGCAGACTCACGGCGAGCGCGGCTCAAGCGAACACGCTGCTTGGACGCGGCTGCAAGACTCCGTCGACGAAGATGTCCACCTTCTCGCTGTAGAAGCAGACCAGCCCGGCGACCTTGCGGCTCTCGTCCAGCGGAGTCGGGTACGACCACGCCAGATCCTCGTGGAGCTTGCCGTCGGCGCGCACCGACCAGTACTCGGCGGTGCCCTTGTAGGGGCAGCGCGTCACCGTGTCGGTGTGTTCGAGCAGATCCATCCGGACATGCGTCTTCGGCAGGTAGTAGCGCACCGGCAGTCCCGTCTCGAACAGCAGCCGCGGGCTGGACGATTCCGCGACCGTCACCCCGTCAACCTCAACCCGGACGTTCCGCGACGCCGCCAACACATCCACTCGCGTGTAGGGGTTACGCGGGTGGACGAAGACCTCCTCGTCCTCCTCGAACCAGGCGTCCATCGCATCCCACTCCAGGCGGACGAGCCCGCGGAGCTCCTCGATAGGCGAGTCGGTGTATCGAAGCGCGGCCCCCGGCTTCTCCAAGCCGTCCACTTTCACCGTGTAGGCCGTAGCGTCCCCTCGGCTCGGTGAATGCTTGCCCGGCCCGTCCTCGACGAGCTCGGCCCGCACATCCTCGACGGGGATGTAGTAGGCCGGGTAGTAGGGGATCTCCCAGACAAGAACCGGCCCAGCGGTGTCGGCCACCAGGTGACCACCGAGATAAGCCCGGACGCGCTTGCCGCTCTTCTCGATCCGAACGCTGGTCTTCTGCGATGTGCTCATGCCACGGCAACCGTTCCGGCGTTCGCCCTATTTCAACTTCGCCCTCGTGCGGCTTGGACCGTCGACACTCAGCAAACTCCAGTCCGTCAGAGCCTCTTCCGCCAATTCGCAATGATCAGGGCCCACGCGCGTCGGCAAGTCGCCGGTGTGCTGGGTTCAGCGGCATCTCAACTCCTTCATCGCTGCGTTGGCCAGTGTCAGATCAGGAAGACGTAGCCGGAACCTCCTTCGCCGGAACCTCCTTCGGCCTGCGCGGGATGGCGAAGATCGGAAGGAGCGAGAGGACAAGGACGCCCGCCACCCACCAGAACGTCTCGGTGAAGGCGTTGGTCAGGAGCGTCGGCGTCTCGGCGGTGTTCTGGGCGGCGGCCTCGGCCAGATTCCCGGACGCGCCCGGGATCTCGCCGCGGATGGCGATCTGCAGGATGATCGCCGCCGCCGCGGTGCCGAACGAACTGCCCACCCGCACCAGGATGTTCGCCCCCGTCGTCGCGGCGGGCACGGCCTCCCGTGGCAGCCCCTGATAGGTCAGGGCCATCAGGCAGGGAGTGATCATGCCGTGGCCGAGCCCGACGACGAGCATGGACGCCATGATCAGGTTGTTTCCGGTGTCGGGGTCGAGCGTGGTGAGCCCCATGGTGCCGATGAGGACGAGCAGAATGCCGCCGACCACGAACCGGCGTCCGCCGAACTTGTCGGCCAGCCGTCCCGACACCGACATCGTGATCATCGCGCCGAGCCCCAGCGGGGCCAGCAGCCAGCCCGCGTCAAGGGCGGACTCACCGCGGACGATCCCAGCGAACAGCGGGATGAGGATCATCACGCCGTACATCGCCCCGCTGTAGAGGAAGAACCCGCTCGTGGCGCCGGTGAAGGCGCGGGTGCTCACGCGGCGCAGTTCGATGAGCGCGCGGTCGCCGCTGCGCAACGCGTGCGCGACGAACGCGATCACCAGGACGCCGCCGCCGATGACGCTGCAGAGGAAGCGCGGCCCGCTCAGGCTCGCCCCGTTCCCCGCCTCGGACAGCCCGTACACCAGGGCCGCCAGGCCAGGGGAGAGCAGGAGGAGTCCGAGGACGTCCAGCCGGGCCTCCTTGCTGCGTTCGGTGTCGCCCGGCAGCATCCGCACGGCGGCGAACAGCGCGACCGCGCAGAACGGGATGTTGACGAAGAACATCCAACGCCAGCTCAGGTTGTCGACGATCACGCCGCCGAGCAGCGGCCCCAACACCGGCGCGAGCATCGCGGGCACCGAGACGATGCTCATCACCCGTCCCATCCGGCCCGGGCCGGCCTCCCGGACGAGCATCATCTGCCCGACGGGCATCAGCATCCCGCCGCCGAGGCCCTGCAGCACGCGGAACGCGACCAGCGAGGGCAATGACCACGCGAGCCCGCACAGCAGGGACCCGGTGATGAACAGGCCGAGCGAGAACAGCCACATCGTCCGGGTGCCGAACCGCTGCACCGACCACCCGGTCATCGGGATCGCCATCGACAGCGCGAGCGTGTAGCCGGTCACCACCCACTGGATGGTCGACAGCGACGTGTCGAAGTCCTTGCCCAGCGCCGTCACCGCGACGTTCACGATCGTGCTGTCGAGGACGGTCATGATCGCGCCGAGGAGCACGACGATCGCGAGATTGCGCAGGTGAGGGTCGATGCTCTCCTTGGTCGCCGGGGCTTCGTCTCGGGTGGTCGTCATCCGGCCGCCTCTCGTCCGTACGGCGTATCGGTTTCACCGTACACCGTATCGCGCGATCCGTACACCGTATCGATACGGCGTATCGGTTACGATCTCTGATGTGTCGAATGTTTCGAGGTCAGGCGAGGTGTGGTCGCGTCCGCGCGGCGGTCGTCGCCCGAAGCTGACGCGCGAGGCGATCGTCGAAACCGCGATCAGCGTCGCCGACGCGGAGGGCCTGGAGGCCGTGTCGATCCGCCGCATCGCGAGCGAACTGGGCGTCCGCGCGATGAGCCTTTACACCCACATCGCGGCCAAGCAGGACATTCTCGACCTCATGTACGACCAGGTCGCGGCAGAGGTGCTCATCGAGGACGAGCTGCCGGACGACTGGCGCGAGGCGATGCTTCAGATAACGCGCAGGGAACGCGAGGTCGGCCTCAAGCATCCGTGGATGTTCGAGTTGAGCCGCCTTAGCCCCCGCGTTGGGCCGAACGGTCTGCGCCACGCCGAGCAGTCCCTCGCGGCCGCCTCCCGGCTCGCCGACGACCCGGAGAGCATGCTGGCCATCATCACCACCGTCGACTACTACATGTTGGGATACACCCTCAGGGAACAGCACGCCCGTGACGCCGGAACGAATGGCCTGCAACGCGCGCAGACCAGCCTGCTGGAGCAGGAGTACGTCCGCCTCCTCATGGAGACCGGCGAGTTCCCCCACCTCAAGCCGCTCTTCGATGCGGGCATCGTCATCCAGGACGACTTCGAGCAGGGCCTCAACTGGCTGCTCGACGGCATTGAACACAAGTACGGAAGGAAGTAGTCTCTGCCGCCATGCCGACTTAGCGTAGGCGGCAGTGCACGTTCCGCTACGACGAGACGGGGTTCAGGTGCGAGCAGCCAAGTTCATCGGTGTGGCGACCATGCTCGCTCTGGCGACTGCGACCGGATGCAACGACGGCGAAGCGAACGAGACCGCGACCCCAGCGAGCGTCCCCGCGGGACTCGGGTCCTTTTACGCACAGAAGCCGTCCTGGAAGAGCTGCGGTAACGGTTTCGAGTGCGCCACCGTCCAAGTCCCCCTGGACTACGCCAAACCCACTGGCGAGAAGGTCGGCCTCTCCGTCATCAGGCTCCCGGCCGAGGACAAGGCCAACCGGATCGGCTCGCTGCTCACCAACCCCGGCGGCCCCGGTGGTACCGGCGTCGGCTTCGTCCGCGAGGCGGCGCCAGCCTTCGGGAACGACCTCCGCCGCCGTTTCGACATCGTCGGCTTCGACCCGCGTGGTGTCGCCGCAAGCGATCCCGTCCGCTGCAACACCGGACCCCAGCTCGACAGGTTCTTCGCCACCGACGTGTCCCCGGACAACCGCAACGAGACGAAGGCGCTCGCAGGCGAAGGCAAGGAGTTCGCCGACAACTGCAAGGCACGGGCGGCTGCCGAGCTCCCTCACGTGGGCACGGTCAACGCCGCCCGCGACATGGACGTCATACGTGCCGCCCTGGGCGACACCAAGCTCACCTATTACGGCGCCTCCTACGGCACCTACCTCGGGGCGTACTACGCCGAACAGTTCCCTAAGAACGTCCGCGCCCTCGTCCTGGACGGAGCGGTCGACCCCACACTCTCCTCAACCGAGATGCTGGTCGAACAGGCCAAGGGCTTCGAGACCGCCCTCCGCGCTTTCGCCCAGGACTGCGTCAAGACGGGCTTCTGCCGGTTCGGTGGCACCGTCGACGCCGTCCTGGCCACGGTCTCCTCCTTGCTCACCAAGGCGGACAAGACCCCCCTCAAGAACACCAAGGACTCCCGAAAGGTCACCGAGTCCCTCGCCGTCATGGGTATCGCGAGGGCCCTCTACGTCAAGGAGTACTGGCCCGTCCTACGCCAGGCCCTCACCAAGGCCACCCAGGAGTCCGACGGCACCATGCTCCTGGCCCTCGCGGACGAGATGGTCGAACGCAAGTCCGATGGCAGCTACAGCAATCAGACCGACGCCAACATGGCCATCAACTGCGTCGACAAGCCCAACCCGCCGGACGTCACCACCTACGGCAAGTCGGCCGCCGAAGCCCAGAAGGTAGCTCCCCGATTCGGCTCCTTCGTCGTCTGGGGCGGCCTACCGTGCGTCTACTGGCCCGTCCAGACCAAACAGGAGCCGAAGCCCATCGCCGCCAAGGGCGCCGCTCCCATCGTTGTCATCGGAACCATCCGCGACCCCGCCACCCCGTACAAGTGGGCTCAGAACCTGGCCGGCCAGCTGTCCAGCGGCGTCCTCCTCACCTTCGACGGCGACGGCCACACCGCCTACCTGCAGGGCAACCGGTGCATCACCGAGGCCACTAACAAGTACCTCCTGGACGCCGACCCTCCCAAGGACGGCACCACCTGCCGCTGAACAACCGGTGCGCACTCACCCCCGCGGACCCGGTAGACTTCCCTCAGCCGTGTCCGCACGGCGCGCCGCCTTAGCTCAGTCGGCAGAGCGATTCACTCGTAATGAATAGGTCGTCGGTTCGATTCCGACAGGCGGCTCCACTTCAAGGCCCCTTCCGATCTCGGAAGGGGCTTTCTTGCTAACAGGCTTGCTAACGGCGGCGCCTACGCCGCTTCGTTCATGACCTGCGCGAACACGTCCGCCGCGAGCCTTCGGCCGACCGGGTCACGCGCGCGTGGATGCGGAGCGTGTGGTCGGGGCAGCGTGCCCGAGCCGAGCGTCCAGGACGTGGACGGGGACGCCTGCCAGGAGCAGCATGGTCGCGTGGACGTGGCGGAGGTCCTGCCCCTTGGCGGTAGGGGGTGCTTCGGTGGGGCGGGCATTCGTGCCGCGCCATTTCTCGCCGATGGGAAGTTCATCGGTCGCTTGAGCCTTGCTGTGCTCCGGGAGAACGGTCGCGGTCTCGTCATCGATGCTCCGACTCGGGACCGTCCGCTCTTGGGCGCCCCTCGATGCGCTCACCGTCCGCTCAGCCCGCTCGACCCTGTTGGACGGTATTCGCTCATGGCGATGGTGGTGGCGTTGCGGTGGAATGCGGAACCCTCCGTGGCGATCCCTACGCCGAGCCAAGGGCCCGTGGCCGTCTGCGGTCATGGACGCCGCTCCCGCACAGCCGTGGGCTTAGCGTAAGTGTGTGTCGGACTTCGAGGAACGGTTGCGTCACCTGCGACGCCAGGAAGCCGCAGAATCGGAGAGGCAGCAGAGGGAACAGGCTGCCGCCCGAGCCGTGATGTCGGCGGAGTGGGACAAGGTCCAAGAGACGGCGCGGTGGGCTGTCACCCGGTACCAGCAGGCGCGCGTTTCTCCGTCGCAACTCTACGTAGCTTGGCAGAAGGCCGTTACTGGGTTTATGTCACGCAGGGTGAAGGATTACCGTTACCAGTACGAGCCGAGGGGCCATGGGCTGCCGCTGCTGGACTTCAGCGAACGCACAACGCATAACCTCCAGTTCGACAACACCCGAGAGTCGGTCGAACACGGCTTCCTCATGGTGACAGAAGACGGGAATCGCCTGTTTCATGCCAGCACGGGAGCAGACGGCATCCATGGGGATCGCCTGTGCCTACGCGACGTGCGTTACTCGCCATACAAAGACGCGCAGACTGCTTTGACGGAAGCAAAGTCGCTGACGATCGAGCGGGTGGCCGTCACTTCTTTGACCGAATGCCTGGGGAGGAAGAGGGTCCGCGAGGACGGCAGACCGGCCTACGGCCTCGATTTCAACACCATCCCGGAGCCTGTGGACCAGTTCTGCGACCGAATCCTTCGCTTCGTCGACGATAGGACTACCCGCTGAAACTCGTCACGGGGCGCCTGAACGTGGCCGAAGCGGGGGGCATTCCACTCCCCAGCCTCAATACTGAAGCAGTCATTCACACGAATCTGTCAGTCATAACTGGCGCGCCGCCCGTGTGAATAAAGTGTGCTGGGTCGTGCCGCAGGCGGGCATGCTAGAGCTAACGCGGTTGCTAACAGCCGGAGGCGCCGGGCCGCCCCCTGGACGGCTGCCCCTGAGTTGACGCACACCTCGGCGGACTCCGTCGTCCCCTGTGACCGGCTAGCCGCAAGACCTTGCGGTGCGGATGCCGGTATCGGACGAGAGGTTAAGGGAAAATTCTTGAGGTGCAGTGAGGGAGGTCCGCGGTCATGTCCGCGGTTATCGCCCAGCGTTCGTAGTCGCGCCAGATTCCGCCGATGTTGATGAAGTCCGGGGAGAAGCCCTCCCGCCGGAAGCCGAGCCGTTGGACGAGTCGCCGGGACGGCTCGTTGCCCGGCTGGATGTCCGCCTCGACACGGTGCAGCCCCAACTGGTCGAATGCGTAGCGGACGGTCAGCCCGACCCCCTCCGTCATGAAGCCCTGTCCGGCACTCGGGGCGAACGCCGCGAAACCGAGTACCGCGCGTTCGTACGGCCCTCGGACGATGCCCGTGAGTGTGACGTGACCGGCGATCGCTCCGGTGTCACGCCGCTTGATCAACAGTGCTTCGCCTGCGGCCGGATCCGCGAACCGTCCCAGATAATCGCGGAAGCCCTCCGAATCGGTGGGCGTCCTGACCCATCTCCCGTGTAGTTTCGCGCTCCGCTTGGCGAGATGGACGAACTCCTCCTCGTCCGCCGCCCGCAAACGGCGGAGCAACACGCGAGAACCCACAAACGCCTCCGCTCTGGCTCCCTTGGCCGGGGGTCTGTCTCGGACCGGCCGTTGGCGACGCGGCTTCGGGGCAGGTTGCACCATGTCCCTTGCTGTGCCGAACGCGCCGCGGGGTCGCGCCTGGCGGCTGGCCCGGAGCGTCCGCCTTCGCCGCAACGGCATCCGTCCATGAACCACACAAAGACCCGATGACGCAACTCACGAAATCAGATCACGCGCTGCTGCGTGCCCGAAACGTCGCGCAACCTCACCACGCCGACGGCATCTGGCCCGGAGCGCCACACACGGTGCGGTACGCCGGACCACGCTCCTCAGTTCAGACGCCAGCCCGGTATGTGACACAGGCCGCGTACATCCAATGTGCTTGCTGGCCGCCCGTGAATGACCGCGTCCCGCACTGGCCGGAGCCGCCGGAACCTGAACTGCCAAGTTGTTCAGCTCCGAGCTCGGCGCGTGCAGCCCCTGGCTCACGAGTCAGAGAGCCTGGACGCTACGTCATGGCGTCCACCTGGGTCCGGTCGGGCGAGGTCAAACCGGACCGACGCCAGCAAGTCAGAGTGGACCTGTCGGCTACGGATTGGCCTGTCGTCCGCAGCGCGTGTGTCCCCGGCCGCGCGAGCAGATCGCCGCGCCCCGGCTGGCGCCGCCCTCAGCTGGCACGGCGCCGTGCCCGGCGGGCGTCGTGCCTGGCGGGCACGGTTCCCCACCTGGTTGGTGCCCTGCTGAGCTAGGCACCGTGCCATGGCTGGCGGGCGTGGTTCCGCGCCTGCTCGCGCCGTGCTCAGCTGGGGCCGTGGCGTGTCAGGCGGACGTCGTGCCGGGCAGGCGTGGTTCCGCGCCTGCCGGTGCCCTGCTGAGCTGGGCACCGTGGCGTGCCCGGCGGTGTGGTTTCGCGTGTTGGCCGCTGTGCTCAGCTGGGGCCGTGGGCGCGCCCGGCTGACGGCGTGCCCGGCGGCGGCGTAGTGCTGTGCCCGGCAGGCTCCGTACCCGGCGGGCGTGGTTTCGCGCCTGCTGGCGCCGTGCTCAGCTGGGCTGTGGCGTGTCAGGCAGGCGCCGTGCCGGGCGGGCGTGGTTTCGCGCCTGTCGGCGCCATGCTGAGCAGGGCACCGTGTGGCGTGCGGGCGGGCGTAGTTTCGCGTGTTGGCGCCGTGCTCAGCTGGCACGTGCCGTGCCCGGCAGGCGTTGTGCCCGGCGGGCGTAGTGCCGTGCCTGGTTGGCGTCGCGCTGCGGGTGGGGTGGTGGCCGGGGTCGGCGGGCGGTCCGGCTCGAGAGGCCTGCGGGATTATGTGTGCGCCAGCGTTGACGGGCTCGGTGTGAGGTGCTCGGCGAGGATCTTCAGGTGGGTGTCGCGGGCCTCGGCGTGACAGCGGCGGCCGGCTTCGGTGATCTCGACGATGACTCCGCGGCGGTCGTTCTCGCAGAGGCCGCGCTGGACGTAGCCGTGTTTCTCCAGGCGGGCGACCGTGCGGGAGAGGGCGCTCTGGCTCAGGTACATGGCCGCGGCGATCTCCTGCATGCGGCGCTTCTCACAGTCGCGGTCGACGAGGCGGTCGAGCGTCTCGTACTCGCTCATGCTGAGGCCATGGGCCTCCTGGAGGGCGCGGTCGAGAGCGCACGCGACCGTGTTGTAGCAGGTCGCCAGCTCGCGCCACCGGCCGATCAGTGCAGCCTCCGCCTTCATGCGGCGGATCCTACCATGCATGCGCATTAGATGCACCTGAATTAGATTCCAGAACATTTAGTGCGTAGACATTTGATGCATGTGCATGTACTGTCCTCCGACGTGACTATGACTGACACCTCACCTGCCTCCGCCGTCCGTGCGCCGGCCGCCGACAGCGCGTCGGCCGAACAGACCTGGACTCCCCGGCTGTGGGGGGTCCTCGCCGTCCTTTGCGCCGTGTTGTTCCTCGACGGACTCGACGTCTCGATGGTGGGCGTCGCGCTTCCGTCGATCGGCACCGAGCTTGGTCTCTCCACGACGTCGCTGCAGTGGATCGTCAACGGCTACGTCCTCGGCTACGGGGGCCTGCTGCTGCTCGGCGGCCGGACCGCGGACCTGCTCGGCCGCCGCAGGGTCTTCCTCGCCGCGTTGGCCGTGTTCGCCGTCGCGTCACTCGTCGGCGGGCTCGTGAACGATGGCACGTTGCTGATCGCCACCCGTTTCGTCAAGGGGCTCGCCGCCGCGTTCACCGCGCCGACCGCGCTCTCCATCCTGACCACCACCTTCCATGAGGGACCCGCGCGCAACCGCGCGTTGTCCGTCTTCTCGGTCTTCGGGGCGAGCGGCTACTCGTCCGGACTGATCCTCGGCGGGCTGCTGACCAGCTTCGGCTGGCGTTGGACGTTCCTGACGCCCGTGCCTCTCGCGGTCATGGCCCTGGTCGCGGGCATCGCGCTGATCCCCCGGGACAAGCCCGCGGCCGACGGCGGCCATGACCTCGTCGGTGCGATCACACTCACCGGCGGCATGCTGCTCGCCGTCTATACGGTCGTCTCGGCCCCCGACCGGGGCTGGCTCGACCCGATCACAGTCGGCTCGGCCTTGCTCGCGGCCGTGCTGCTGGCCGCGTTCCTCGTCACCGAGAACAAGGTGCGGCACCCGCTGATCCGGCTCGGCATCCTGCGGGCGGGCTCGATCGTCCGCGCGAACCTGAGCATCGTCGCGCTGTTCGGCTCGTACCTGAGCTTCCAGTTCATGATGACGCTCTACCTGCAGGACGTGCTCCACTGGTCGCCGCTGAAGATGGCCATGGGCCTGCTCCCGGCCGGACTTCTCGTGGCCTTCGGCTCCCCGTTCGTCGGCCGCCTGATCGACCGGTACGGCACGGCCCCGCTGATCATCAGCTCCATGACGTCGCTGACCCTCGGCTACGGCTGGTTCCTGGCCACCGCTGGGAACACGCCGCACTACGTGTTCACGATCCTGCCGACGATGCTGCTGCTGGGCGGCGGGTTCGCGTTCGGGTTCAGCTCGATCATGGGGCAGGCGACCGACGGGATCGACGACTCCGAGCAGGGGCTCGCGTCCGGGCTCGTCCAGACGTCGGGCCAGGTCGGCGCCGCCCTGGTGCTGGCGCTGGTCACGGCCCTGGTCGCGGGTGGGACGGCCGCCGGTGGTGACGGCTTCGGCGAGTTCCACCCGGGCGTCAACTTGGTCAGTGCCGTCGCCGTTGTCGGCCTTGTCCTGAACCTGGTGCCGCTGCTGCGCCACTACCGTCCGAAGCACGCCTGACCCTCGTCCCAGCGGGGACGCACTGTTCGCAGTGCGTCCCCGCACTTCTTTTCGCTGTGGCTCCACCGATGGCCTCCAACTGATGGGTCTTGAAGCTGCCGCGACTTCGACCGATTACGGGCCGCGTTTCCAGAAGGGGCGGCGGGACCTCGGTTGCTGGGCGACGTCGCTCAGGATCTGGAATGCCCGGGCCCACTGGGCGTCGACGGTGGGCTGATCGGACGCGGTCGTCAGACGGCGCAGTTCGTCCCGTAGGTCGGCGAGGGCTCCGGTGTCGAGCTGTTCCGCCTCCATTCGTTGGACGATCGACTCCAGGATGGGGAGGAGTTCGTCCAGCAGGTGGCGGACGCGTTGGTCATGGGCGTCCGGAACCTGGCGGAGGCGGTCGAGCACGTCCGCCAGCTCCTGCTGGAGGCCCTTTTCGGCAGGCACTCGACGGCGAGTGCGGCGCAGCGGGGGCGACCCGGTGGCCTGTTCGGCGAGCGGACGGGCGGAGCCTCGGCCGGGCGGGGCAGTATCCGGGGCGATGCCGTATCCGGTCGGGGGCGGGCCGGCGGGTGCCGCGGGCATGGCGGGCGGCGGTGCCGCGCTCGGCGGCATGGCGGTCTCCGGGGCGGCGGAGAATGCGGCGTACGTCATCCTCGGCGCGGCGGAGGGTGCTGGCGCCGCCCAGCCGCTCGGCGTCTCCACCGGTTGGACGACCTGGTGCGGGGTTCCGCCCTCGGCGACCACACGGCTGTCCACCGCTACGAAGGCGGTGAAGCGGCACAGCACGCCGAACCTGAGAGACGTCTCGACGATGCGGCGTTCCAGGTCATCGGGACCGCCGGTGGTGTAGCGGTCCTCCAGGTCGCGCAGATGCGCACGAGCCCAGATGGACGTGGCGGCCGAGCCGTCGGCGACGACTCCGGTGACGTGCTGCTCCCAAGCCGTCCCGTCTGACGCGGTGCCACGGACTGACAGCGAGCCGGACGCGGGTCCCCGGAAACGTCCCGCGATCACGAGCGGCACGCCGGGGAAGAGCGCACCGATGCGGGCGGGAGCCACAGAGCCGGGGACGATCTCCAGCCCGTCGGCGTGCAGTGACAGGCCGGTCGCCAGCGGCGCGGCGATGCGATGGTGGATGTGCTCCATCGCCTCGTCGAGGCGGTCTTCGGATTCGACCAGTTCGGAGTGTCCGCGGCCGATGGTGGCGAGCCGGTTCAGGAAGCCCGCGTTGACCGCCCGGTCGATCCCGACGGTATGGACCCGCACGCCGTGCAGGTGCGGTTCCAGACGGGCGAGGAGTTGGTCTTCGTTGCCGACCTGCCCATCGGTGATGAGGACGAGCACGCGGTCGCGCGCCGGGTCGGCGAGCAGGCGGCATGCCTCGTCGAGTGGGGCGAGCATCTCGGTGCCGCCCCGCGCGCTCACCGCCGCGAGGTGCTCGACCGCGCGGAACCGGTTGCGGTCGGTGCCGTCGGCCAGCCCTGTCCCGAGATCGCGGGGCCTCTCGATGGTGTTGTCGAAGGACAGGACGGCGAACCGGTCCTCGGTGCGGAGCGTGTCGACGATGCGGGCGGCGGCGCGGCGGGCGGCGATCATCTTCCAGCCGTGCATGCTGCCGGACCGGTCGAGCACGAGCACCACGTCACGGGGGTTCGGCCGGGCCTCCCCGGAGGGCAGCACGGTCAGGCTGAACGTTCCTTCTTCGCCGGACTCGTCCGGCGTCAGGGAGAGCGCCGCGCTCTCATGCGGGGCGAAGTCGAGGCGGAGGATGAAGTCGCGGTCGAGGCGTTCGCCCGGGCGTAGCCGCACGGTGGTCCGCCCGCCGACCTGCTCCTCGGCCACGACGTGCAGCGCGGAGCGGATCTGCGTCAGGGGCAGCCCCGCGGGGTCGATGTCGACAGTGACGGCCAGCCTTACCGGGTTGGGGAAGCCTGGCAGCAGAACGGGCGGGCTGATCCGGGAGGCGTCGGGCACGGCATCGGTGTCGTCGGCGACGCCGGAACCGGCGCGTTCTCCGTCCAGCGGCGCGCCGGGGATGTAGCGAGGCGCGACGACCAACGGGAAACGGAAGGTCGCGCTTGAGGCCGACTCGTGCGGCAGCGGCTGGTCGAGCGTCAGCCTGATCGTCACGCGTTCGCCCGGCAGGATGTTGCCCACCCGCATGGTGAAGACGTCCGGGCGGTCCTCTTCCGCGATCGCCGCGCGCTGACCCGCTGCGATGGCGGCGTCGTAGTCCTGCCGGGCCTGGCCGCGCTCCTTGAGCGTCCCCTCGATGACACGGTCGGCGGCCTCCATGCGCAGCGCGGTCACGGCGGCGCGGTCGGGCAGCGGGAAGACGAAGGTGGCCTCCAGCGGCATGTCGAACGGGTTGTGGAACCCCTGGACGACTTCGATTCCGGCGGCCAGTCCGGTGATGGAGGCGTGTACGTCGACGGAGTCGAGCGGCAGGTTGCCTTTGTCGGTGGTGAGCGCGCCCAGGCCGCGATCGGGCTCCGGCGACGCGGTGTCGGGCAGCGGCAGTATGCGCACGGTCACGTGGACCTCCGGGTGGGATCGACGGGCATGAACGCGGGGCTTGGGGCGGGGCTCTCCTCCTCGGTGAGGAGGCCTCGGCGGCGGAGCTCGTCGAGCAGCGGGCGAGCGGCGTGCTCGATGGCGGCGAGGTCGCCGCCGCTCAGTGAGGGGACGTCCAGCAGGAGGGTGAGGCCGGACGCGAGCCGGACACCCTGGACGACCGGGGGATGCGGCCTGTCGAGATCGTCGGCCGCGATGACCCGTTCGTAGGCCAGGTCGGGACGGTTCTTCCAGAAGCCGGTCCGGGACGCTCCGCTCACCGGTCCGGTCGTGGGCTGCGCCGGGGCGGGGGCCTCTGGCGAGCGCGAATCGGTCGGCGGAGTGCCCGCGGTGTCGTCGGCTGCCGGTTCGCCGTTGTCGGATCGAGGGGCCGGTGGGGTGTCGGAGTGAGGTGTGCGCGGTCGTTGTCCGCCCGGTAGCGCTGGACCGGGCGGGAGCGCGTCGGGTCGGCCTTCGGGGGAGGTGAGACCGGCGATGCGTTCGAGGGTCGCGTCGGTGGCGGCGGCGAGTTCGAGTTGGATCTCGGCGATCGAGCGGCCGGCGGCCTGGCGGCGTTTCACCGCGACGAGCTGCAGAAGGTGGCGGGGGCCGTACAGGGCGGTGCGTCCGCGGCGGCCGAGCGGTGGGTCGACGAGCCCGATCGTGGTGTACCAGCGGATCAGCCGCTCGTTGGGCAGATCGCGCACCCGACCGCTGACCTGGGCGGACCCGTCCGCGGCGAGGGCCGCGGCGGCGCTCTCCGCCAGCTCGGTGATCGTCCAGACGACGTCCATGCGGCAATGATGACACTGTCACGATGACAGTGTCAACTTCGAGTTCCATGATCGAATCGAGGGCCGCCGAACGGCTCCTTCCTCCGATGATGGAATCGATCCTCCCTAAACGATCCATCTAGTAGATATGCGTCAAATCCCAATGAACGCCTCTTCGGTGATTACCTGGATAAGTATCGGCGAAGTAGGAGAATGGCTCCCGACACCTGAGATTGATGTCTCGGATTGGCCACTGGACAACGCTCGCAACCTTTACCTTCGGTGGCATGAACGACCACGACCTGGTAGAGGCGCTGCTTGAGCATGAGCCCGGCGCCCCTGCCGCTGTGTACGACGCGCACGCCGATCGGCTCTACGCGTACTGCTGGTTCCAGTTGCGTTCCAGGGACGCGGCCCAGGCGGCGTTGCGCGATGCGTTCATCGTGGCCGAGGCGCATATCGGCGAGTTGCGGGATCCCGATCGCTTCGGGCCATGGCTCTACTCAATCGCAAGGTTGGAGTGCAAGCGCAGGCCGTCGTGCTGGGACCAGGCACCGGACGTGTCGGTCGCAAGCCACGATCAGGACGACGTCGACCAGCGCATCATGGCGTGGCAGGCGGTGCTGACCTTGAGCCCGTCCTCCAGGGAGATTCTGGAGTTGCGCGTAAGGCACCAGTTGTCCGTTCCAGACCTGGCAGCGGTTTTCGGAGTGCCGCTCAAGGAAGCTCAAACAGCGCTCGACCTCGCGCACAGCGAACTGGAAAGTGCGCTGACCGCCGAGATACTCGCGCACCACGGTCCTTACGGTTGCGCCGAGCGGGCCCAGATGCTCCGGGAGCGGCGTGGTGAATTCATCCATGAACTGAACGGGCGGCTGTCGGAGCACACCGAAAGTTGTGCCGTCTGTAGGGCGTTGCGTCCACGCTCTGTGTCGGCCACCAAGGTGTATGGGTTGCTGCCCGACGTCGAGCTCCCGCCAGAATTGCGGCGCCGGGTGACGGGCTGCTTCCAGGACCCTGAACTCGTCGGCTACAGGCTCTTCGTCTCCACGAGGGTCACCGAGTTCACTTCAGATGGGTTCCCCGTCCAATCCGATGAGACCGCTGAACCACCGCAGGCCCCGCGTCCCACGCGGCGGGTCTGGCTTCCCCGTTTGCGTAGGGCGAATTCCGATCCGGCAGCGGCGGCCAAGGCGCTAGAGGAAGTTCCCAGGGCTGTCGGGCTTCGAGCCCAGGCAACGCGTGTCGCTCTGGTGCTGGCTGTGGTGGCGCTCCTGTTCGGTGGTGGGTTCGCGTCCATGCACGGGTTCCTCGACTCAAGGCGACAGGGCTCGGACACCGTCGTCGAGCCGCGTCTTAGCGGCGCCTCTGGTCCCTCCGCGCAGCCTGGTTCCGGGCAGGGGCCCGGGGAGCATCCGGCCGATATCGACGCCGCGCCCGTGTCCGCGACATTCCCGTTGGGGGCGGAGGCCCCGGCCGCACCGCCGACCATATTGCAGCCACCTTCGAAAGAACCGGTCCTTGTAGCCGGACCATCCGGTTCCACCGCTGAGGGGCAACTCGTGGTTTCGCCGCTTTTCCTGGACTTGGCGGGACGTACGACAGGCTCGATAGAACTCCAGGCGTACCGCGGACCGGTGGCATGGCATGCGACGAGCCGCGGACCCATCCGCGTATATCCATCGTCGGGAAGCCTTGGGACGGGACAGAGCATGACAGTGCGCGTGTACGTCGAACGACGATCGAAGTCTCGTGGGACCGGCACCATCGCGTTTCGGCCTGGCGACAGCCGGGTGAACGTCACCTGGCGACCCGGTTCGCCAGGGTCGGAACCCACGCCCTCACCGAAGCCGACGGTCACTGGGCCGGGGAACCCGACGACACCGCCGGGTACCAAGCATCCGAGTAAAACGCCTGCACCGTCCAGGACGCCGTCATCTTCTGGACGTCCGTCTCCTGAGCCAGCACCGTCTAGCGGCAATCCTGGTCCGTCCCCGTCTACCGGGTCGCTGCCCGCTTCTCCCAGTTCGGGGCCAACGCCCAGCCCCTGACGGAGCGGCGCAAGTATCTGCCCTTGCCAAAGAGAATTACTCCTCGTAGGTGATCGTTTGCGCTAAGCAGTGCAAGTCGAGGGGAGGACGTGATCATGGCATCAGGCACAGTCGAGACCCGTCCCGCGTCCCGATTCCCCTCCCGCGGTGCAGCCTTGCGGTTGGTCGCCTTCACCACCGGCCTGGCGATGGGCATGAACCTGCTGGCCCCGGCCGCATCCGCACGTCCCACGTCCAAGCCCAGCCCGAGCGCGCGCGACGTTGAACGGACCGAACGCGAGGTTAGAGAAAAGGCCGCGCAAGTCGGCCGGACCAAGGCCGAACTTGCGCAGGCAGACGGTGAACTTGACCGGCTCGCCGTGGCCGCGGAGGTCGCGATAGAGCGATACCACGGTGAACAACTCAAGCTGCAGCATTCTCAGCAGGTCTACAGAGAGACGCTGGCGCGATCTGTCGAGGCAGACAGGAGGCTAGGGGAGACGCAAAGCGAACTGGCGTCTTTCGCAGCGCAGCTCTACCGCGACAACACCGGGTACGACCAGATGTCGTCGGCGCTCGTCGGCCATGGTGGGCCCCAAGGCTTCATGGACCGTGCGGGAATGGTCGAGATGCTCGCCAAAAGGCGGACGGCCATGGTCGAACGCGTCGAGGCCGCTAAGACCGTTGCTGATCTATTCCGGCGCCAGGCGCACTCCGCTTTTCAAGAGCAGGCGGCTGCGACGGAACGAGCCGATGGGGCCAAACGCGTCGCGCAGGACGCAGTGGCCAGGCAACAGGCATCAGTACAGCGAATCGAGGCGGAGAAGCGGCGGCTGGAGCGTCGCCTTGGCAAGGCCCAGGCGCGTGCGGCGCGCGTCAAGCGCGCGCGGGAGCGAGCACTGGAAAGGGTGGAGGAGCGCAAGGCTCGTGCCGCTCTCATCGATTCAGCAAGTCCTGGGCTGGTCATGTCTGCCGCGCGTGGGGCTATTGCTGCGCGTGCTGCGTTGAAATGGCTCGGAACGCCGTACTCGTGGGGTGGAGGCACCGTGGCCGGTCCCAGTTACGGTGTGGCACAGGGGGCCGAAACCCAAGGCTTCGACTGCTCCGGCCTGGCTATGTACGCATGGAACAAGGCGGGGGTACGGCTGGACCACTGGACCGGTACGCAATGGACGTCGGGCCCCCACGTCCCTATAGATGCCCTGCGTCCAGGAGATCTCGTCTTTTTCGCCAGGGACGCATCTGATCTCAACACCATCCACCATGTAGGCATCTACGTCGGTGGCGGCCGTATGGTCGAAGCGCCTTACACGGGCGCGCGGGTACGTGTCTCCAGCATCCACCGAAGCGATCTGATCGGCGCGACCCGTCCTTCTGGGTGAGGGCAAGGTCGGCCCTGGCGTGCGCCCCCGCTCTCTCGCTCCAGATGGCTCGTGGCGGCTTGAAGAAGCGGCTTGAAGAAGACGAGAACCCTCCCGCAGGCGTCTCCCGCGGAAGGGCTCTTCACGAGCTGTGTCGCTGGACGGGGGAGCGGATCAGCGCCGTCCGCGACTCCCGGCTCTCGTCTTGGTGCGGCCTCGCGATGGATCCAGTCGGGGGCCGGTCGGCCGGCCCCTGTCGACCGTCAGTGGCCGCCCTGGTCCGCCGCGCGCTTCTGGGAACGCTCGATCTCCACCTCTGCCTCGACCCGTCCCACCCAGCTGGCCCCTTCGACCGACTTGCCGGGCTCCAGGTCCTTGTAGACCTCGAAGAAGTGCTGGATCTCCAGCCTGTCGAACTCGGCGACGTGGTGGATGTCGCGGAGGTGCTCCATACGGGGGTCGGTCGCGGGGACGCACAGGACCTTGTCGTCGCCACCGGCCTCGTCGGTCATCCGGAACATGCCGACCGCGCGGCAGCGGATGAGGCAGCCCGGGAACGTCGGCTCCTGTAGCAGAACCAGTGCGTCCAGGGGGTCGCCGTCCTCGCCGAGGGTGTTCTCGATGAACCCGTAGTCGGCCGGGTACTGCGTCGAGGTGAACAGCATGCGGTCGAGCCTGATGCGCCCGGTCTCGTGGTCCACCTCGTACTTGTTCCGCTGGCCCTTCGGGATCTCAATGGTGACGTCGAAATCCAAGATGTCCTCCGCTCCCTGCGCGCGTGCAGTACATAGTCTTTCGGGAGCCCGTGGGCGAGGCCGACCCCACAGGCGAGTGTTTCCCTTATATAAGGATGTCGCACGTTGGTGAGTGCTGAGTGGGAGAGGGACGGTCACGTGCCTGGACGGGCCCCCGCCCTCGTGGTGCTGTCGCTGTCCCTCCTTAACGTTTTCGCCGTCGCCGCTGGGCTGGCAGTGGTGAAACTCACACCTGAGCGGCACTTGTCCCCGCAGCCGCCTGGTGTGGCGGTGCGTGACATCGTGCGTGCCCCTGCCTCGACGTCGATTGCCGCAGCCGATTTGACGTCCGGCCGTCTGCCCAACGCGTCCGTCCTGGGCGGACGGCTCTCTGCGCTGATCGGGGGACCCACCACGAAGATCAATGCGGTGGTCATCGACGCGGCGACCCGGCGTCCCCTGTTCGAGCGCCATGCCGACAGTCCCGCGACCCCCGCCTCGACTACGAAATTGGTGACATCGGTGGCGGCGCTTGCCTCGGTCGGTCCCGAGCACCGGATCACCACGCAGGTCGTACGCGGCACCGGTGGCGGGATCGTTCTCGTCGGAGGCGGAGATCCTACCTTGACGGCCCTCCCCGCACGGCCTGACGCCGACCACCCGCCGTACGCCTCGCTTCTGGACCTGGCCCGGCAGACGGCCTCAGCGTTGAAGGCGGCCGGTGTCCGGCGGGTGCGCGTGGACTACGACGCGTCGGCGTACCGGGGTCCTCGCACCGCGGCTGGGTGGAAGCCGAATTACATGCCCGATGGTGAGGTCGCACCCGTATCGGCCCTGACGGTCGATGAGGGGCGTGTGGCTCCGGGGGATCCGTCCAAGAAGACCCGGGTCTCCGACCCGCCCGCTGCTGCGGCGGGGGAGTTTGCGCGGCTGCTGTCCAAGAACGGGGTGGGCGCGAAGGCAGGGCGGAGGACGTTCGCGCAGAAGGGTGCGGTGCGGCTCGGCGCCGTCCAATCACCGCCGATGTCCGCTCTGGTGGAGCATTTGCTGACCCACAGTGACAATGATGTGGCCGAGGCGGTGGCGAGGCAGGTTGCCATGAAGCTGGGCCGTCCGGCCTCGTTCGCGGACGCGGCGCAGGCCGTCGAGCAGGTTCTCGCCAAACTGGGTGTGGAAGCGGGGGTCCTGGTCAATGACGGCAGTGGGTTGTCCACCCGCAACCGCGTTTCTCCGGTTGCCCTAGCCCGAATCGTTTCGCTCGCCGCGGGTGAGGACCATCCCGAGCTTCGCTCGGTCATCACCGGCATGCCCATCGCCGGGTTCTCCGGGACGTTGAGCCCTCCGCGCTACACCGTGCCGTCCAGCCGGGCGGGTGCGGGGATGGTGCGCGCCAAGACGGGGACCCTCGCGGGGGTCAGCACGCTGGCGGGGCTCGCCTACGACGCGGACGGGCGGCTGCTCGCGTTCGCGTTCATGGCGGGGGACGGGAAGGGGCCGGTGGATCCCGGCAGGCTCGACCAGTTGGCGGCTTCGGTGGCCGCGTGCGGGTGCGGCTGACGTCGGGTTATCCACAAGTTCGCGTTGGGGTTCCGCGGGGTGGCGGGGGCGGCGAGGGTGGAGGGGTACGGTCCGCCCCCGGGTGGGTGGGGCCTGGGGTTCCAGGTAATGGGGGTTTGGGGTGGAGTGTGGGGCGAGCCGTACGGGAGATAACCAGAACAGTTGTTCGTTGAACGACTGTGCAGGGCGCTCCGGCGCCACGTCCGAAACGTACGGTGGAGTACATGAGCGCCTCAATGATCGACTGGAACGTGGCGGTCCAGGCCGGTACCCGGCTCGTCAGGCCGGGGCCGCAGGTCAGCCACGCCGAGGCCCGTGCGGTCGTGGCGGAGCTGCGGGAACTGTCGAAGCTCGCCCACGGGCACGTGCGCGACTTCACCGGCATGGCCTCGGAGCTCGATCCCGACCCGGCGACCATCGTGGACCGGCCCGGCTGGATCCGCGCCAACGTGGACGGTTTCCGGGTGGTGCTCGAACCGCTCATGGAGCAGATGACCGAAGGGCGCAGCCCCGGGCCCCTCGGCGGCGCAGGCAACGTCGTGGTCCAGGCCGTCGGCTCGCGGGTCACCGGTATGCAGGTCGGCGCGATCCTCGCCTACATGGCCAGTCGCGTCCTGGGGCAGTACGAGCTTTTCCTCCCGCCGGACCCGTCCGGACGGGCGCCGACGGGACGGCTCACCCTGGTCGCACCCAACATCGTCCACGTCGAGCAAGAGCTCGGTGTGGAACCGCATGACTTCCGCCTGTGGGTGTGCCTGCACGAGGAGACGCATCGCGCTCAGTTCACCGGCGTTCCGTGGTTGCGGGAGTACGTGCAAGACCAGATGACGCGATTCCTGCTGGCCTCCGACCTCGACCCAGGTGTGATGCTCGACCGCATCAGGGACGCGGCGGAAGCCCTCGCGGACGCCGTGCGTGGTGGCGACGCCAACCTCATCGACGCGATCCAGACTCCCGAGCAGCGCGAGATCCTCGATCGACTCACCGCGGTCATGACCCTGGTCGAAGGACACGGCGACTATGTGATGGACGCCGTCGGGCCGGAGGTCGTGCCGTCGGTGCAGCAGATTCGGTCCCGTTTCCAGGGGCGACGCGACGGCGGCTCCAGGCTCGACAGGTCGATCCGCCGTCTGCTCGGCATCGATCTCAAGATGAAGCAGTACGCGGAGGGCTCGCGGTTCGTTCGCAGGGTCGTCGCCGAGGTGGGGATGAGCGGGTTCAACCAGGTGTGGCAGTCGCCCGAGACCCTGCCCACGCACGACGAGATCAAGGAGCCGATGCTGTGGATCGACAGGGTCGTCGGTCCGCGGGCCATCGACGCGCCGCCTGAGGCCAACCAGGCATAGCAACCCGGCACAAGAACCGGTCTAACCGGTCTAACCGGTCTAACCGGTCTAAGAAGCGTCGTAAGAAGCGGGCGTGAAGGCGCGTGGTATTCGCCGTGGGGGTTTACCTTCGCGCGGTGGTAGAGATTTCCCATGGGGCCTGATCCGGCAGTGGCGGCGGTACGTCTCGCGGTAAGGCGTGCTCTGGCCGACCTTCCGCCGGGCGTGATGGTGCTCGCCGCGTGCAGCGGGGGCGCCGACTCCCTGGCGCTTGCCGGTGCGCTGGCCTTCGAGGCGCCCAGGCAAGGGCGCCCTGCTGGCGGGATCACCATCGACCATGGTCTCCAGGACGGCTCTGACGAACGTGCCGACGCCGTTGTCCGGACGATGGCGGGCCTTGGGCTCGACCCGTCCGGGTCGGTCGCCGTCACCGTCGACGGCACGGGCGGCCCAGAGAACGCCGCGCGGGATGCCCGCTACACCGCACTCGACCAGACCGCCGTCCGGTTGGAGGCCACGGCCGTCCTCCTGGGGCACACCATGGACGACCAAGCCGAAACGGTTCTGCTGGGGTTGGCGCGGGGTTCTGGAGCACGGTCGCTTTCAGGCATGCCAACCGCTTTCCGCCGTCGAAGCGCTACGGGAGAAGGGCCAGAGGGGCACGGCGGGCAGGGTGTGCTCTACATGAGGCCCCTGTTGGGGCTCGATCGTGCGACCACGCGTAGGGCATGCGAGGCGATGGGGCTGGAACCCTGGGACGACCCCCACAACACCGATCCCGCCTACGCGCGCGTGCGCGTCCGGCACGAGGCTCTGCCCGCGCTGGAGAAGGCTCTGGGCCCGGGAGTGGCCCAAGCCCTGGCACGCACGGCGAGGATGCTTCGGGACGATGCCGACGCCCTGGACGAACTCGCCGTCCGGGCTTACGCCGACCTCCAGGCCACCCAGGACGGCTACACCGTGGCCCTACGCCTGGAAGGGCTCGCTGATCTGCCCCGAGCCGTCCGGACCCGCGTACTGCGGACGGCGGCGATCGACGCGGGCAGCCCACCCGGTACGCTCGCGGCCGTCCATGTCGATGCAGTGGATCGGCTGGTCACGGCCTGGCACGGCCAGCGGCACGTGGATCTGCCGGGGGGCCTTCGAGCCGTCCGGCGGTATGCGAAGCTGCTGTTCGGCCCGGTTTGACCTCGCGCCGTGTGCGAACCGTCACACGTACCGCTGCACGGCGTCGTCGCGCGGACGGCGAAAGCGTCGCGCGGCGGGTGTCCGTCCCACCGGACGGGCGAGGTCTAAGCGATGAGGGTGGGATTGTGGACGAGAAGGACCTGGGCACGGATCTGGCGAAGGTGCTGA
This sequence comes from Actinomadura chibensis NBRC 106107, assembly GCF_001552135.1. Taxonomy (GTDB): domain Bacteria; phylum Actinomycetota; class Actinomycetes; order Streptosporangiales; family Streptosporangiaceae; genus Spirillospora; species Spirillospora chibensis. The sequence continues at coordinate 22,256 of NZ_BCQP01000069.1, forward strand.
TCCCCGAGGCGGATCTGCAGGCCAAGGTGCGGGAGCTCGCCGGGCAGATCGACGCCGACTACGCGGGCAAGGATTTGTTGTTGGTCGGTGTCCTCAAGGGCGCCGTGATGATCATGGCGGATCTGGCGCGCGCGCTGCACTCGCCCGCGTCGATGGACTGGATGGCGGTCTCGTCATATGGGTCGGGCACGAAGTCGTCTGGGGTCGTCCGCATCCTGAAGGACCTCGACACCGACATCCTCGACCGGCACGTCCTGATCGTGGAGGACATCGTCGACTCCGGTCTGACCTTGTCGTGGCTGGTCAGCAATCTGCTCTCGCGCAACCCCGCCTCGCTTGAGATCTGCGCGCTCTTGCGTAAGCCCGAGGCCGTGAAGGCCGACGTGGACGTCAGGTACGTCGGGTTCGACATCCCGAACGAGTTCGTCATCGGCTATGGACTCGACTATGCGGAGCGGTACCGGAATCTGCCGTTCGTCGGCACGCTGGCCCCGCATGTCTACGGCGGCGGAGGGGCCTAGCCTGGGCCATAACGGGGCCTAGCCTGGGTCGCGGGGACGTGGTTCCGCCCCTGGACGGCCCTCGCGGACGCTCAGAGCGCGCTGACGGTGCGTGAACGCCTCGGACGGCCACGGAGGGCACCCGAGCCGGGAACGAGCGCTAACGCCCCGGTCAGGGGCCCTGAGGGCGTCCTCAGGGAACAAGAGACCGTGACGAATCGTTGCAAAGGTCGTTGACGGGTATATGGAAGGGATGCAGGAGAACAGCGTCGGCTGCGTCTTCTGCATCCTGCGGTGTACCGTCGATGTCCCGGGCCCTAGGGTCGGGGAGCCATACGAGGGAAGCCGCCGCGGCGGGACCGGAGCCCCTGGGCGCGGGCCCTTCGCGGGACGCATTGTTGGTCGCCCCGGCATCCGTCCCCCGGGACGGACGAGGATCGTACACAGACGTTGGTCAGGAGGGACGGGCCCCGGAGGGGTTACCGGATAAATGGACGTGAAGCGCTACTTTCGCGGGCCGCTGCTGTGGATCCTGCTGTTCGGCCTCTTGGTCGCCCTGGTGATGTGGGGCGTCAACCCCGGTCGTTCGTTTGAGAAGGTCGACACCTCCAAGGTCGTCCAGGAGATCAACGCTGGGCAGGTCAAGTCCGCCAAGATCATTGACAAGGACCAGCGGATCGAGCTGACGCTCACCAACGGCAAGCAGCAGCAGGCGTCCTGGGTCGACGGACAGGGCCTCCAGTTGCAGCAGCAACTGCAGCGGCAGGCCGACGCGGGCAAGCTGTCCGGCGGCTACAACGTCGACGTGCCGAAGCAGAGCTTCTTCCTGAACCTGCTGTTCAGCCTGCTGCCCATCGTCGTCATCGTGCTGATCTTCCTGTTCATCATGAACCAGATGCAGGGCGGCGGCTCGCGCGTGATGAACTTCGGCAAGTCCAAGGCCAAGCTCATCACCAAGGACACCCCGAAGACCACCTTCGCCGACGTGGCCGGGGCCGACGAGGCCCTGGAGGAACTGGAAGAGATCAAGGACTTCCTGCAGAACCCGGCGAAGTTCCAGTCGATCGGCGCCAAGATTCCCAAGGGCGTGCTGCTGTACGGCCCGCCCGGCACCGGTAAGACCCTGCTGGCCCGTGCCGTCGCGGGTGAGGCGGGCGTCCCGTTCTACTCGATCTCCGGTTCGGACTTCGTCGAGATGTTCGTCGGTGTGGGCGCCTCCCGTGTCCGCGACCTCTTCGAGCAGGCGAAGACCAACGCCCCTTCGATCATCTTCATCGACGAGATCGACGCCGTGGGCCGACACCGCGGCGCGGGCCTCGGCGGTGGGCATGACGAGCGCGAGCAGACCCTGAACCAGCTGCTTGTCGAGATGGACGGTTTCGACGTCAAGGGCGGCGTGATCCTGATCGCGGCGACCAACCGTCCCGACATCCTCGACCCGGCGCTGCTCCGTCCGGGACGATTCGACCGTCAGGTCACCGTGGACCGTCCCGACCTGGAGGGCCGCAAGGGCATCCTGCGCGTGCACGGACGCGGCAAGCCCTTCGCTCCGGACGTCGACCTCGACGTCATCGCCCGCCGCACCCCCGGCTTCACCGGTGCGGACCTCGCGAACGTCATCAACGAGGCCGCGCTGCTCACCGCGCGCTTCGACCGCAAGCTGATCGACATGGACACCCTTGAGGAGTCCATCGACCGCGTCATGGCCGGGCCGGAGCGCAAGACCCGGGTGATGTCGGAGAAGGAAAAGAAGATCATCGCCTACCACGAGGGCGGCCACGCCCTGGTGGCGCACGCTCTTCCGAACTCCGACCCCGTGCACAAGGTGACGATCCTGCCGCGCGGACGGGCCCTGGGTTACACCATGACCCTCCCCATGGAGGACAAGTTCCTCACGACGCGTTCGGAGATGACCGACCAGCTCGCCATGCTGCTCGGTGGGCGCACCGCCGAGGAGCTCGTGTTCCACGAGCCGACCACGGGTGCCGCCAACGACATCGAGAAGGCCAGCTCGATCGCCCGCAACATGGTGACCGAGTACGGCATGAGCGAGCGCCTCGGCGCGCGCAAGTTCGGCACCGGTCAGGGCGAGGTGTTCCTCGGCCGCGACATGGGCCACGAGCGTGACTACTCCGAGGACATCGCGTCCGCCATCGACGACGAGGTCCGCCGGTACATCGAGGCCGCGCACGACACGGCCTGGGAGATCCTGGTGGAGTACCGGGACGTCCTGGACGAGCTGGTCGTCAACCTGATGGAGAAGGAGACCCTCTCCAAGGAGCAGGTCCTCCGGATCTTTGCACCGATCCAGAAGCGGCCGCACCAGAACTCCTACACGGGGTACGGCAAGCGCCTGCCGTCCGACCGTCCGCCGGTGCTGACGCCCAAGGAGCTGGCCCTGCTCGGCCCGCAGGACGTCACCGACCTGACCAAGAACAACGGCCAGGGCGGGGTCACCTCAGAGGCGGCCGATCCGGCCCCGGGCGAAAGCTGACCGCGTTGGCAGATTCGCGGGATGAGGCGCCGGTGCACGAGCGGCCCGAGGACGAGGGTTCGTCCTCGGGCGGCGTGTCCGGCGCCGCGCGGGACAGGTGGACGGCGGAGCAGGCCGCGCAGGACGCGGGCCGTGCCTTCGTCGAAGGCGAGGCGCGGATCCTGGAGGAGCCGCCGGGGTTCGACCATGCCCGCATCGAGAAGGCGGTACGCGAGATCCTGATCGGCATCGGGGAGGACCCCGACCGTGACGGTCTCCGCGATACACCGGCCAGGGTCGCGCGTGCGTACGCCGAACAGTTCGCCGGACTGCGGCAGAGGCCGGAGGACGCGCTCACGACGGTGTTCGACGCCGACCATGAGGAAATGGTCCTGGTGAAGGACATCGAGGTGTACTCCGTCTGCGAGCACCACCTGGTGCCCTTCCACGGAGTGGCCCACGTCGGCTACACCCCGAACAAGAAGGGGCAGATCACCGGCCTGTCCAAGCTGGCCCGGCTGGTGGACGTGTACGCGCGTCGCCCGCAGGTCCAGGAGCGGCTGACGAGCCAGGTGGCCGACGCGATGATGAGCGTGCTGGAGCCGCGCGGCGCGATCGTGGTGATCGAGGCCGAGCACCTGTGCATGACCATGCGCGGTGTGCGGAAGCCGGGCGCGAAGACCGTGACGTCCGCGGTGCGCGGCGACTTCCGCGATCATGCCGAGACGCGGTCCGAGGCGATGAGCTTGATTCTGGGCCGTTACTGAGCGTTGACCCTGACTCGGGGTCGTCGGCCGCGCGAACGGGCCTCAGCGTCGAGCTGAGGCCCGTTCCGCCGTTGTGGAGCCGAGCGGCGGGGCCCGACGGGAGCCGTGAGGCGGCTGGGGCGGGCCGCGGAGGCCGCCGCCGCGCCCGGATCGGTTCAAGGCTTAGGGTTGAGTCATGACCGGTGCCATCGTTCCGGGGCTGCCCGCGCCAGGGCGTTGCCTCGTCATGGGCGTGGTCAACGTGACCCCCGATTCGTTCTCTGACGGCGGTGCCTGGTTCGACCCCGAAAAGGCCGTCCGGCATGGGCTCGACCTCGTCGCCGAGGGCGCCGACATCGTTGACGTGGGCGGCGAGTCCACGCGTCCTGGGGCGCAGCGTGTGTCGCAGGACGAAGAACTGCGCCGGGTCATCCCGGTCATAGAGGCGCTTACCGCCGAGAACGTTCCGGTCAGCGTCGACACCATGCGCGCCGACGTGGCCGAGGCCGCCCTTGGCGCCGGGGCCAGGCTGGTGAACGACGTCAGCGGCGGGCTCGCCGACCCCGAAATGCCGCGGGTCGTCGGCGCCGCGGGCGTTCCGTACGTCGTGATGCATTGGCGCGGTCACAGCCACGACATGCAGACCCGTACCATCTACGCGGACGTGGTGGGCGAGGTACGCGACGAACTGCTCCGCAGGGTCGACGCGGTAGTGAACGAGGGCGTCGACCCGTCGATGATCGTGCTCGACCCGGGGCTCGGTTTTGCCAAGAGCCCCACGGCCGGGCACAACTGGTCGCTGCTGGCCCATCTGGACGCGTTCACTGGTACGGGGTATCCCGTCCTGGTGGGTGCCTCCCGCAAGAACTTCCTCACGAGGCTGCTCGCCGAGCCGGACGGGACGCGGCGTCCCTTCCTCGAATGCGATGACGCCACCGTGGCGGTCACGTCCCTGGTCGCGGCGGCGGGGGCGTGGTGTGTGCGGGTCCACCGCGTCCGCCCCAACGCGGACGCCGTTCGGGTGGCGGCCGCGTTCCGTGCGGCGCGCCCTTCAGGGGACGCGTCTCCCGCCGACGAACAGAGCCCAGGACGCACCGCGGCCGGCGGCCGCGCCGACGACGGGAGCCGCCGTCCATGAGCCGTGCCGTGAACCGCGCCGACGTGGACGAGGTCCACGCCGAGTTCTACGCCGCGTTCGAGGCCGGTGACTTCGACCGAATGTCCGACGTGTGGGCCGACGGCGAATACGCGCGCGGAGTCTCCTGCGTGCACCCCGGCTGGACGATGCTGCGCGGACGCGAAGAGGTGCTGCGCTCCTGGGCGCTCATCATGGCCAACACGACCTACATCCAGTTCGTGCTGACCGACATCGAGACAGACGTCTACGGCGATCACGCCGTGGTCACCTGCAAGGAGAACATCCTCACCGCGGACGAGGACACCGAGGCCGGGTTCCTCGCAGGAGGAAGCATCGTGGCCACGAACGTGTTCGTACGGGCGGAGGGGGAATGGCGGCTCCTTCTCCACCACGGATCTCCCGTCCTCAACGTCGTGGATGCAGAGGAAGAATGACTCTCGACCGCATCGAGCTGCGCGGTCTGCGCGCGCGCGGACGGCATGGCGTGCTGCCCGCCGAACGTGAGCTGGGGCAGGAGTTCGTCGTGGACGCCGTCCTCGGGCTCGACACCCGCCCCGCCGCCGCCGGGGACGACCTGTCCCGTACCGTCGATTACGGAACGCTCGCTGGTCGGCTGGTCGCCGTCGTGGAGGGGGAGCCCGTCAACCTCCTCGAAACGCTGGCCGACCGGCTGGCGAAGATATGTCTGGAAGACAGGGCGGTGACGGAGGTCGAGATCACCGTCCACAAGCCGAGCGCCCCGGTCCCGCACCCCTTCACGGATGTGGCCGTGAAGATCAGGAGGAGTCGCCCATGACAGCGTCCGACCGCATGCCCGACCGCACCGCCACCGGCGGCCACATGCTGGTCGAGCACCGGGTCGTGTTCTCGATCGGCAGCAATCTCGGAGACCGCCTGGACAACATCCAGGAGGCGGTGGACGCGCTGTTCGACGCACCCGGGCTGAACTACGTGGCGTTCTCCCCGGTCTACGAGACCGCCCCCTATGCGCCGCCCGGCGAGACGATCCCCGAGCAGGGCGACTTCCTCAACATCGTGCTCGTGGCGGACACCCGGCTCCCACCGGAGAACCTGCTGGAGCGAGTACTGAACATCGAGACGTCGATGCGGCGGGAGCGCAAGGTCCGCTGGGGTCCGCGCACCCTCGACATCGACATCGTCGTCTTCGGTGACATCTCGTCCGACGACCCTGATCTGACGCTCCCGCACCCGCGCGCGCACGAGCGCGCGTTCGTCCTCGTGCCGTGGGCCGACATCGAGCCGGACGTGCTCCTCCCCGGCCACGGCCGCGTCGGTGACCTCGCCCAGGCGAAACAGGCCGAGGGCGGTCCTTCGGCCTGCCGTCGCCGGGAGGACCTGGCCCTGCAGCAGCCTGCATGAAACCGTCCCGCCCGCTCTTCCTCGTCGCCCTCGTGGTCGTCATCACGGTGATCACCTGGGCGGTGATGCGTTCCGCGTACGTGTCGCTGCCGCCGCTCCCCTGGACGGCCGTCCCGACGCTGCTGCTGCTGGCCCTCGGCGAGGGTTTCACCGGGCTGAACGTCCTGCGCCGTATCCGCCGCAAGCCCGACAGGGGGCGCGGACAGGACGCGACCCGCAAGCCGGCGCCCAAACCCCTGGATCCGATGGCGGTCGCCAGGCTCGCCGCTCTAGGCAAAGCCAGCGCCCACGCCGCCGCGGTCATCGCCGGTGTGTTCGCGGGGTTCGCCGCCAGCCTCGTCGCATCGCTCGACAAGCCGACCCCCCGCCACGACTTCTTCGTCAGCGGCGGCACGTTCCTCGCCGCCGCCGTCCTGGTCGCCGCCGCGTTCTTCTTGGAGTACGCCTGCCGCGTGCCCAAGGATCCGGACGAGGAACGGCGCGACCACGGCGTCTCGCGCGCCTGAGCCTTGCTTGTTCGTTCTTCGCTTCGGGGTGATGTCGGTTACTTGTCGATGTCGCCCACGACGAAGAACATCGAGCCGAGGATCGCGATCATGTCGGCGACCAGGTTGCCCGGCAGCAGTTCCGTCAGGACCTGGATGTTGTTGAACGACGCGGACCGCAGTTTCATGCGCCACGGCGTCTTCTCACCGTGCGACACGAGGTAGTAGCCGTTGATGCCTAGGGGGTTCTCCGTCCAGGCATAGGTGTGGCCCTCCGGAACCTTCAGGACCTTCGGGAGCCGTTGGTTGATGGGGCCCGGTGGGAGTTCGGCCAACCGGTCGAGGCAGGCATCGGCGAGGTCCAGTGACGCGTGTACCTGGTCTAGGAGGCACTCGAACCGGGCCAGGCAGTCGCCTTCCGTCCGCGTGACCACACGGACGTCGAGATCGCCGTAGGCGAGGTAGGGCTCGTCCCGGCGGAGGTCGAAGTCCACTCCGGACGCGCGCGCGATAGGCCCGGACACGCCGTACTGAAGAATCTGCTCCTGCGTCAGGACCCCGACGCCCCTTGTGCGGGCACGGAAGATCTCGTTGCCCATGATGAGGTCGTCGATGTCACCCATGCGGGCACGCACCTCGGAGACTGTGCTCCGCGCGCGCGCCGTCCAACCGGCGGGAAGCTCCTCTTTCAGCCCGCCGACCCGGTTGAACATGTAATGCATACGTCCACCGGAGATCTCCTCCATCACCCGTTGCAACGCCTCCCGCTCACGGAATGCGTAGAAGATGGGCGTGATGGCCCCGACCTCCAGCGGGTACGAGCCGAGGAACATCAGATGGTTGAGGACGCGGTTCAGCTCTGCCAGAAGCGTCCTCGTCCAGACGGCGCGCACGGGGACTTCCATGCCGAGCATCCGTTCGACGGCGAGGACCACGCCGAGCTCACTGGAGAACGCGGACAACCAGTCGTGCCGGTTCGCCAACACGATGATCTGCCGGAAGTCGCGGACCTCGAACAGCTTCTCCGCGCCCCGATGCATATAGCCGACGATGGGTTCCGCCGCCGAGATGCGTTCGCCGTCCAGGGTCAGCCTCAACCGGAGCACACCGTGCGTGGACGGATGTTGGGGGCCGATGTTCAGGGTCATGTCCTCGGTGGCGAGCTCCTTGGCGCCCGCACCGATACCGACGATGCGTTCGGTCGTCATGGTCGCGTTTCCGCCACTCGGGTCATCGCCACATGGTCGCATGGCGAGCGGTACTCGTTTTCCGGTTGACTATGGCCCGATGAATTCGAGCCAAGGCGAACCGCCCTACGAGCACGCCGCCGACCCTGGAGCCCAGGACGCGGCGTATCCGCCCCCGCCGTCGGGGCCGGGGCAGGGCGGTCGCCCACCTGGCCCGTACGGTCACGGCCAGCCCGGCCAGCCCCAGTCCGGCCAGCCCCAGTCAGGCCAGGGCCCGGCCGACCAGGGCTCTGGCCAGGGGCCAGTCGGTCAGGGGTCGGCCGGTCAAGGGCAGGTATCGGCACATTATCCGGCGAACCCGCATCCTTCCGGAGGGCCCGTCTATCAGGCGGACCAGGCTTTCGCGGCGGGTGGTGGCCTGCAGTGGTCGCGCGTCTCCAAGCGGCATGCCTGGCAGAGGTTGCTCACCGCTGTGCTGTGGGCGGTGCCGATCGGGGGTGTGGGCGGGTTCATTGTGTGGCGGAACGGCGGTGTGGTTCCGGCCGCCATGTGGGTCGCGGCCGTGGCGCTGGGCGTCGTCCTCACGTGGGTGGTGGCCGAGCTTGACCGCCGTGCCTACGGATACGCCGAACGTGCGGACGACCTCATCGTGACCCATGGGGTCCTGGTGAAGCGGCTCATTGTCGTGCCCTACGGACGGATGCAGTTCGTGGACGTCACAGCGGGGCTGCTGGAGCGGTGGATGGGGGTCGCCACCGTCCGGATGCACACGGCGGCCGCGGCGACGGACGCCACCATCCCCGGGTTGCGCGCCTGGGAGGCCGCCCAGTTGCGGGACCGCCTCGCCCAGAAGGGCGAAGAGCGGAGCATGGGGCTATGAACGGCCCTAACGGACCCTACGGGCCGCCTGGACCACCTGGACCACATGGACCGCCTGGGCCGTATGGACGGCCGGGGCAACCGGGGCCCTATGGTCGTCCGGGGCCGCCCTATGGTCCGCGTCCTCCGTATGGGCCTCAGCCTGGCCCGCCTCCAGGTCCGCCCTATGGGCCGCCTCAGCCTCCGTATGCGGGCTACCGTCCGCCGATCCGGTTCTCCGAGGGAACGCACAGGCTGCACTGGGCGACGGCCCCGCTGCGCGCGTTCATTTTCCTCATCGTCTACTTCGTCCTGCTCGGCTTTCCTTTGCTGCTGACCCAGACAGGGGACGGCATCACCCTGGACCTCACTCCAGAAGTGATTGGCCGATTCGTCATCGTGACCGTCCCGATGGGGTTCGTTGCTGTTGGGACGGGTCTTTGGACGTGGCTCGCTCTACGTTTCCGTATTGACGGTGACGATCTCGTTGTCGAGACTGGGCTCCTACGTAAGAACAAGCGCCGCATTCCGTTGTCGCGCATTCAGGCCATCGATCTCGTCCGTCCGCTTGTGACACGCATCTTCGCCCTTGCAGAGGTGCGTGTGGAGTTGGCAGGGGGTGAGCACAGCGAGATCGCGCTCCGCTATCTGGGGCGTCACTCCGCGCAGCAACTGCGTGCCGAACTCCTGGCCCGCGCCGCCGGGCTCCCCGGACACACGCCCGAGGCGCCCGAGCGGCATGTATGGCGGGTGCCGTTCGGGAGTCTGCTCGCGTCCCTCATTCTGCGCCTGCCCGTCCTCGGCACGGTTCTGCTGTTCTTCGCCTCCGTGCTGTTCCTCGTGATGTACGCAGAGGGCGGCATCTTGGCCGTCACCATTCCTGTTCTGCTCGGGCTCATCCGCGCCGTGGTCGCGCCGTTGGTGATGTACGCCAACTTCACGGTCGCCATGTCACCGGACGGGATACGCCTGCGATACGGGCTCCTGGAGACCCGGATGCAGACGCTGCCTCCGGGGCGCGTCCAGGCCGTCAGCATCGTCGAGCCTTCGATCTGGCGGAGCCTGGGCTGGGCCCGTGTCGAGGTCACCGTCGCCGGTTACGCGGGTGAGCGGCAGGCCCTGTCCTCGACCTTGCTGCCTGTCGCGCCTCGCCACGTCGCGATGCACCTTGTCTCGCAGGTGTTTCCGGGGACGCAAGTCGACGCGGTCCCGCTGGTGCCTGCCTCGTCCAGGGCCGTGGCGATCGATCGTGCGGACGGCGCGGGCACCGACGATGTCGTGTTCGTGACCCGCCACGGCTGGCCGTGCCGACGCACCGACGTGATCGCCCACGCGCGCGCGCAGAGCGTTCGCCTCACCGCGAACCCCTTCCAGCGCCTTCTCGGGTTGGCCACCGTCCATGTCGACGCGCCACCCGGGCCTGTCCAGGTCACGGCGACCGACCGCGAGCTGGGCGAGGCGCGCGCCATCGTCGAATCGACGGCGCGCCGGGCCCAGGCCGCCCGCCGGGCGGGGGGCGGAGACCCGACCCGCTGGGCCCGCTGACGGTTATCCACAGAATCACGTTCTACTTCCGGGCTGCTGCGCGCCCGGTCACCATGGATTCAGGTCGGCCCGCTGCTGGGGGGACGGTGGGCCGACCGCCCGAACGACACCGAGCCCGAAGGAGGCGTGTCATAGAGAACCGTTCTAGTCATCCGAATGGGGCCTGTTCGGTGATCAGCGCTGCTTCACCTGTCGCGGCCCGCCTGCGGGCTACGTGCGGGCCAGGGCCAATGCGGTCGACAGCACTCACCGTGCAATTCGGCGCTGCTCACAACCAGTGAGTACATAGCCGACGGTGTTCTGCCTACAGCCCGTCCAGGCACGTCATTGTTGCGGATTGTCCACCGGATGATGGTTGGAGGTGGTTGGGCGGTGGGCTGATTCGCCGGATGCGAATATCGTCGGAGACATGAGCGAGTTGGTCTATGACCCCTGGTCTCCTGACTTCGTCGCAGACCCGTATCCGGTGTTCGAGCGGCTCCGCACCGAGCGTCCCGTGTTCTTCGACGAGGCCACCGGACAATGGGTGATCAGCCGGTACGAGGACGTGAACGCGCTGCTGCGGGACCGGCGCCTCGGACGGACGTACCTCCACATCGCGAGCCATGAGGAGTTCGGCCAGGAACCGGAGGCGGACTTCCTCAAGCCGTTCTGGGACCTCGTCCGCGCCGGGATGCTGGACCTCGAGCCGCCCACCCACACGCGCCTGCGACGCCTGGTGTCCAAGGCGTTCACGGCCCGCATGGTGGAGGGACTCCGGCCGACGATCCAGCGGCTCGCCGGGGAGCTGGCCGGGGCACTGGCGGACAAGGGCGGCGGCGACCTGCTCGCCGAGGTCGCCGAGCCGCTGCCGGTGAACGTGATCGCCGAAATGCTCGGGGTGCCGGTGGAGGAGCGGCATCTGCTGCGCCCATGGTCCGCCGACATCTGCGGCATGTACGAGCTCAACCCGCCAGAGGAGGTGCAGCACACCGCCGTCCGCGCCGCCGTGGAGTTCTCCGACTACCTGCGCGACCTCGCCCGCACGCGACGGAACGAGCCGCGCGACGACCTCATCAGCGCTCTGGCCCAGGTGATGGACGATGGCGACCGGCTCTCCGAGGACGAGCTGATCGGCACCTGCGTCCTGCTCCTGAACGCGGGCCACGAGGCCACCGTCAACGCGACCGGCAATAGCTGGTGGGCGCTGTTCCGGAATCCGGCGGAGCTCGAACGGCTTCGGGCCGACTCCTCACTCGTCCCGACGGCCGTTGAGGAACTGCTCCGCTACGACACCCCGGCGCCGATGTTCGAGCGCTGGGTGTTGGAGGACATCACCGTCGGCGGAGTCGACATTCCCCGCGGGGCTGAGGTGGCGTTGCAGTTCGCGTCGGCCAACCGCGATCCGGAGGTGTTCGCCGAACCCGACCGTCTCGACCTCTCGCGCGAGCCGAACCCGCACATCACGTTCGGGCTCGGCATCCACTACTGCCTGGGCGCACCGCTGGCCCGCATCGAACTGGCGGAGTCGTTCGCGGCCCTCCTACGCGCAGCCCCCGACCTCCGCCTCTCCACCGAACCGAAATGGAAGCCCGGTTTCGTCCTACGCGGCCTAGAGGCCCTCTACGTAGAACGCTGACCCCGCCGCCCACCAACTAGACCCCGCCCCGTCCCCTGCACGCCTCCCCGGCGCGCGCCCCTGGCATGGGTCCAGTTGCGCGTCCCGGCGTGCGTCCAGGCGCGCGCTGGCCGCCTACTTCTATGTGCAGGCCCGCTCGGCGCCCATCGATCCTCCTCCACGGGGGGCTGGCATGGACGCGGTCCCCGGCTTGCGCGTCTCCTTGGCGTGCGCGCGTTCCTGGCGCGCGTCCCAACGTGCGTCCCCTGGCGCGTGTCCCGGCCGGGCGCGTGTCCGGGGCGTGCGTCCCCGGCATGCGCGTGTCCCGCCTGCGGCGTCCTAGGCGTGTGCGTGTCCCGGGCGTGCGCACCGGGCGTGCGCCCCCGGCGTGTGTCCCCGGGCGTGTGTCCCCGGGCGTGTGTCCCCGGGCGTGTGTCCCCGGCATGCGCGTGTCCCGCCTGCGTCTTGGGCGTGTGCGTGTCCCGGGCGTGCGTCCCCGGCGTGCGCGTGTCCCGCGTGCGTGCTGGGCGTGTGCGTGTCCCGGGCGTGCGCCCCGCGCGTGTGTCCCCGGGCGTGTGTCCCTGGCGTGCGCCTGTCCCGCGTGCATTCCTGGCGTGCGCGTGTTCCGGGCGCCCTTCCTGAGCGTGTGTCCCTGGCGTGTGTCCCTGGGAGTGCGTCTCGCCGCGGGTGTCTTCCTGCGTGCCCATTTTCTCTGGGGGCGCCTGCTGGGTTTGGGCGTTCAGCTTTGGGTGTGTCCGCTTGTGCCTGGTGTGGTGGAGGAGCGGCCGGGGGTTGCTGGGAGGGCGGGTGTTAGGCGGTTAGGAGGGCGGGGATTGGGATGTTCACTGTTTGGGCGAGCCAGCCGAAGCCGCCCAGGCCTGAGGGGTCGGTCAGTTCGGCGTCTTCGCCTGCGTGGCAGAGGGCGGAGACGTAGGCGCGGGGGTCCTGGTGGGCCAGGGAGAGGGCGGGACGGACGCCGGTGAGGCCGAGGGCGCGCAGCGCCTTCCGCTGGGTGGTCAGGAGGGTGGACGTGGCTCCGGCGCGTTCTCCGGCGGTGGTGCAGGCGTCCAGGGCCACGTGGGCGGTGACGTCGCAGGAGCCGTCCGGGACGGCGGGGACGGTGAGCCCGTCCCGGTAGCCGGTCAGCGTCCCGTACACGGGGCGGGAGTCGCGTGAGTGCGAGTAGTCGACGGCCAGGGCGAGTCCGCCGGAGAGGCGTCCGATCACGGACGCCCAGGCGGCGCAGCGCGGGTGGCCGATCTCGGCGCGGTCGCCGGGCTCGTGCAGGGGCCACCAGCGGTCCAGCCAGGCGCGGTCCTCGGCGGTCGGGGACGGGCCGGGCCGCTCGACCCCCGTCGACGGCTGGACGAGCACCGTCCGCATGCCGTCAGGAGTGTGTTCGACGACGTCGAGCGGCACATTGTCGAGCCATTCGTTGGCGACGGCGAGGCCGGTGATGTGGTCGGGCAGGTCGGCGCGCCAGGTGATCCGCGGCGGGGTGTCGGCGGGGCGGGGCGCGATCTCGACGGCGGTCGGGGCCAGCCGCGGCGCCAGGTCGGACGGGACGCACCCCAGGATGTTGCTCAACAGCCGTCCGGACCCGGCGCCGATGTCGACGATGTCCAGCCGGTCGGGATGTCCGAGGAGAGCGTCGACCTCGACCAGGAGGCGGGCGATCGCGGCGGCGAACCGAGGGGAGGCGTGCACCGACGTCCGGAAATGCTCGGCGGGGCGTTCGCCGCGCCGGTAGAAGCCCCCGTCCCCGTACAACGCGCGCTCCATCGCGGTGCGCCATGGCAGCCACTCGGTAACCAACGCGTCCACGAGTGTGACGTTACCGTGGGCGGGCTGCCCGGTCGGTCCATCCTGTGGCCGACGGGCGTACTACTTGTGGCTGATCCAGGGCTGATCTGCGGCTACGTACCCTGTCGGCATGGTGGTGCGCGCGTGGGACTGGCTGCGGGGCAACAAGCCGCTGGTCGATGCCTTCTTCGCGGCTCCGCTGGTGCTCTTCTCCCTGCCCGATCTGCTGAGGGGGCCCTTCGGGGTTTCCAGGGGGACGTACGCGCTGTTGATGGTGGTGTTGACCCTGCCGCTCGTACTGCGCAGGACGTTCCCGCGCGCCGTGTTCACGGTGGTCGCGCTGATCTCGTGTGTCCAATGCCTGGCGGGTGTCAATCCCGTGCCCGCGAACGTTGCCGTCCTGATGGGGTTGTACACGGTGACTACCAGTTATGCGTTCCGCTGGGGTTTGGCGGCGGCATTGGTCGGCGAAGTGGGGGCGGCCATGGCGACTTTCCGCTATCCGACGGGAGTGAGCACCAGGAAGTCCACGTTCACCATCCTCGCGGTGGTGGTCGCGGGGGTGTGGGTCCTTGGTCTGCACATGCGGACGCGTCGCGCGTACCTGCGTTCGGTAGAGGAACGGGCGACGCGCCTAGAGCAGGAGCGCGACAACGAGGTGAAGATGGCGATGGCCGCAGAGCGCGCGCGTATCGCCCGTGAGTTGCACGATGTTGTGGCCCATAACGTCAGCGTGATCGTTGTGCAGGCGGACGGCGCGTCCTATGCGATCGACACCGACGTAGGACGGGCCAGGCAAGCGCTGGAGACCATCTCGAACACGGGACGGCTGGCCTTGGCGGAAATGCGTCGTCTGCTGGGCGTCCTGCGGGAGAACGACGACGTGAGTGTGTACGCGCCTCAGCCGGGGGTCGCGCAACTGGACGAGTTGGTCGAGCAGGTGCGCGCATCGGGGTTGCCCGTCAATTACGAGGTGGAAGGGACGCCGGTGCCCATGTCGGAGGGACGGCAGTTGACCGTTTACCGGATCGTCCAAGAGGCGTTGACCAATACGCTCAAGCACGGAGGTCCGCGCGTAGCGGTGTCCGTCCGGATGCGGTACTCGCGCGACGCCCTGGAGATCCAGGTGGACGACGACGGACGGGGCGCCGCCGCACCCGACGACGGACGGGGGCACGGTCTCGCCGGGATGCGGGAGCGCGTCGCCGTGTACGGAGGCCGCGTCCGTGCCGCACCGCGTTCTGGAGGGGGCTTCGAGGTGGTGGCGTGGATACCGGTACGCGAGGAAGTGGGTGCCACATGACGGACGCGGACGAGACGGCGCCGCCGATCCGGGTCGCGCTGGTCGACGACCAGGAACTCGTGCGGGCCGGGTTCCGCATGGTGCTGGACGCGCAACCCGATATCGAGGTCGTGGGCGAGGCCGGAGACGGGGTGCAGGCTCTGGAACTGCTACGCGGCACCAAGGCGGACGTCGTTCTCATGGACGTCCGGATGCCGCGGATGGACGGCATCGAGGCGACCCGCAACGTGGTCGCAGGTTCCGGTCCGAAAGTCGTCATCCTGACCACGTTCGACCTGGACGAGTACGCGTTCGCGGCCATAAAGGCAGGCGCCGGTGGGTTCTTGCTGAAGGACGCGGGTCCGGCGCAGTTGATCGAGGCGATCAAGTCGGTCCATTCAGGGGACGCCGTGGTCGCGCCCAGCACCACGAAGCGGTTGCTGGACCGGTTCGCCGTCCATCTGCCGGACGCTGAGGCGAAAGCGGACGGGGCGCTGGAGAGCCTCACCGAGCGTGAGGGCGAGGTGCTCCGGCTCGTCGCGCGCGGGATGTCGAACGCGGAGATCGCGGCGCGACTGTACGTCTCGGAGGCCACCGTGAAGACGCACATGGGGCGGATCCTGATGAAGCTGGGGCTCCGCGATCGGGTGCAGGCCGTCGTGTTCGCCTACGAGACAGGTCTGGTCAAAAGCGGCCAAGGCGACAACTCTCCGTAACGCCTTGTCGTCTGCTGGCGGTCATTTGCCTTCGCCATGGACCACGCAAATGACCTGCCTGAGAGTAGCGGGGTAACTACCGTACGCGACGCCGCCTTTGCGGGCGACGTCGGCACTTGTCAGAACGGGCCTGCTAAGCCCATGTACGGGAGGACCTCTTCGTGCTCAAGAAGCTTGCCGCCACCGGCGCCCTCGGCCTTGCCGTCGCCAGCTCCGCCCTGGTCGCGACGCCCGCCCACGCGTCGGCCTACGGCGGCGACCACGGCCACTGCCACCACAAGTGCCATCCGAAGGGCCATCACCACGGCCAGTTCAACGGCAACCACACCAGCGGAAACTTTTCGATCCTGGGCGGGAACCAGGTGAACGCGCCGATCTCCATCCCGGTCAACGTGTGCGGCAACGCCATCGCGGTGATCGGCTTCGCGGCGGCCCAGTGCAAGGGCGGTGCGTCGGTCGAGAACGGCTGACGCGTCACCGGCGGGCACGGATGCCCGGCGGCCGGGCGCCGGAGATCGTCCAGATCTCCGGCGCTTCGGCGTTTCCGCAGGCCGAACGGAGGAGCGCCCCCACAGGACGAACATGGCCCCCACACCGGAAGGAATTCGCAGGTTCGGACGGGCCCCCGGCTGGACGGGCAACCCGCAGGCCGGACGGGCCCCGGGGCTGCACGGGGAGCCCGCAGGCCATCCAGGGCTCCCAGGCGGACGGAGGAAACCGCAGGTGGGATGGGTGGCTGTAGCCGGAAGGCGTAATCCTCAGGTCGCATACGCGGACACCGTGTAGCCCCGAGGATTACACCCGGTAGCCGCGAGGCTGATGCGGGATGTAGCCGCCAGACCGATGCGAGCGCGCAGCGCGGATTCCTAGCGTGGTCACCGTTCGTCCGAGACCCGAGGGAGCAGCCGTGACCAGCACGTTCACCGACCCGCCAGGACGCGCCGGGGGAGCCGTGGAGACGGCGCCGGCCGTCATCGCCGAAGGCGTGTCGAAGGTGTACGGGGCGGGGGACGCGGCGGTGCACGCGCTGCGCGGGGTCGGCGTCGCGTTCGCGCGCGGCGCGTTCACCGCGATCATGGGGCCGTCCGGGTCGGGCAAGTCGACGCTGATGCACTGCCTGGCGGGGCTCGACACGGTGACGTCGGGGCGGATCGTCCTCGGCGACGCCGAGATCACCGGGATGGGCGACCGACAGCTCACGATGCTGCGCCGCGAGCGGGTCGGTTTCGTGTTCCAGGCGTTCAACCTGCTGCCGACGCTCACCGCCGAGCAGAACATCCTGCTGCCCATGGATCTCGCCGGACGCAAACCGGACCGGGCGTGGTTCGCGCAGGTCGTGGACGTGCTCGGGCTGCGCGACCGGCTGCGGCACCGGCCGAGCGAACTGTCCGGCGGGCAGCAGCAGCGGGTCGCGTGCGCCCGCGCGATCGTCGCCCGGCCCGAGGTGATCTTCGCGGACGAGCCGACCGGCAACCTCGACTCCCGGGCCGGGGCGGAGGTCCTCGGGTTCCTGCGCGCGTCCGTCCGCGAGATGGGCCAGACGATCGTGATGGTCACCCATGACCCGGTGGCCGCGTCCTACGCCGACCGGGTGGTGTTCCTGCGCGACGGCGAGATCGTGTCGGAGATCGTCCGGCCGACTCCGGGCGCGGTGCTCGACCGGCTCAAGAGCCTGGAGGCGTGATGCTGCGCACGACCCTCGCGGGCCTGCGCGCCCACAAGCTGCGGCTGGTGCTGACCGCCGTCGCCATCACCCTCGGCGTCGGCTTCATCTCCGGGACGTTCGTCCTGACCGACACGATGGACAAGGGCGTCTCCAAGACCTTCGCCCGCTCGGCCGACAAGGTCGACGTCGCGGTGCTGCCCGATACCAACGGCGCCGACGACGGCGTTCCGGCCGCGCTGCTTCAGAAGGTGCGCGCGCTGCCCGGCGTCACGGACGTGCAGGGGCTGGTCAAGGGCGATGCCGCGTTGGTCGGCAAGGACGGTAAGGCGGTGGGTGATTTCCCCACCGTCGGCATGTCCGTGCCGTCCGGACGGCTGCTGCGCTACGAGATGGACAAGGGACGGCCCCCTTCCGGTGGCGGCGAGACCGTGCTCGACACGGCGGTGGCCAAACGCGAGGGCTACACGGTCGGCGACACGGTCACGATCCTGGACAAGCAGCACCGCCCGCACGGCTTCAAGGTGGTCGGGCTGGTCGACTTCGGCATCGACCAGGACGCGAGCTTCCGCGGTGCCGTTGGCTTCGACGCCCCCACGACCATGCTGATGACCGGTGAGAAGACGTACCGGGAACTCGACATCGCGGGCGGCAGCAAGACGGTGGTGAAGGGCGCCGTGGGCTCGTCCTACGACGTCTACACCGGGACGGAACTCGGCGCGAAGCTGGCCAAGGCGGCGGGCGCCGACACGAAGATCATCCGCACCGGGCTGCTGATCTTCGGGCTGGTGGCGATGCTGGTGTCCGCGCTGGTCATCTACAACACGTTCTCGATCCTGATCGCGCAGCGGATGCGCGAGATGGCGCTGCTGCGCTGCGTCGGCGCCACCCGTCGCCAGGTCTTCGGCAGCGTGGTGGTGGAGTCCGCGGTGGTCGGCCTGGTCGGCTCGCTGCTCGGCCTCGCCGCCGGTGTCGGCCTCGGCGAGGGCGCGCTGCTCGTCGTGAACAGGCTGAACGCGAACGTGGCCATGGCCGCGCCGTCCCTCGCCGTGCGGACGATCATCGCCGGGCTCGTCGTAGGCGTCACCGTGACCGTCCTGTCGGCGTTCCTGCCCGCCCGCGCCGCGACCCGCGTCGCGCCCATCGCGGCGCTGCGCTCCGACCTGGAGCCGGGCAGCGGACGGTTCCGCCTCGGCGTGCCGCGCACCGTGATCTCCCTCCTGCTCGGCGGCATCGGCCTCGCCCTCGGCGCCCTCGGCTCGGTCGGCATGGAGAAGGGCGAGGCCGCGATGAACGTGGTGGCGCTCGCGGGCGGCGTGTTCTTCCTCGCGGTGATCGCGGCGATGCCGGCGCTGGTCCGGCCGCTCGGTCGGCTCGCCGGGGCCGTCCCGGCGCGGCTCGGCGGGGTCCCTGGACGGCTCGCCGTCGCGAACGCGCAGCGCGCCCCGCGCCGCACCGCGACCACCACGATCGCGCTGACCGTCGGGGTCGGGCTGATGAGCCTGTTCGCGGTGATCGCGGCGAGCGGCAAGGCGACCGCGACGCACAAGCTGGAGGAGCAGTTCCCCGTCGAGTTCCAGATCCAGACCCAGGACGGGGACGGAACCGTCCCGCAGGCGCTGGGCGGGGCGCTGCGGCAACGCCCCGAAGTCGCCCAGGTCATCGAGGCGCGCGAGAAGGAGGCCCGGGTCGGCGGCCGCAAGGAGACCGTCTCCACCATGACGGCCTCCGCGCTCGGCACGATCGTGAAACCCGAGATGAAGGATGGGACGCTGGCCGCCGCGCTCGCGCCGGGCACGGGGATGGCCGACTCCGAGACCGCCAAGAAACCCGGCCGCGGAATGGGCGACACCGTCCAGGTGAGGACTGCGGGGGGCGTCGTCCCCGTCAAGATCACCGCCGTGTACGCGCCGGGCGCCGGGCTGGACGGGATCGTCGTGCCCGAGACCGACTTCACCCGGTACTTCGGGGCGGTCGACCCGTCCGCGATCTACGTGAAGACGCGTGACGGCGTGCCCGCGTCCCAGGCCCGCAAGGCCGTGGACGACGCCGCCCACCCCTTCCCGGCGGCGAAGGTCACCTCCAGCGCCGAGTTCAAGGAGACGATGACGAAGGCCGTGGACATGGTCCTGATGATCTTCGGTGGGCTGCTCGGCCTGGCGATCATCATCGCGCTGTTCGGCATCGCCAACACGCTGACCCTGTCCGTCGTGGAGCGGACGCGGGAGTCAGCGCTGCTGCGCGCCCTCGGCCTCACCAAGCGGCAGCTTCGCCGGATGCTGTCCGTGGAAGCCCTGGTCATGGCCGTGATCGGTGCGTTCACCGGGGTCGTCCTCGGGATCGGGTTCGGCTGGGCGGCGACGAACGCGATGGCCACCGACTCGATCTTCTCCCTGCCGTATCTGCAGGTCATCGGGTTCGTCGTCCTTGCCGGCCTCGCCGGGACGGGCGCCGCGGTGATGCCGGCGCGGCGCGCCGCGAAGACGTCCATCGTGGAGTCCCTCGCCCATGACTGAATGGGGGGTGCGGGGTGGCCGCCGCCACCCACCGGACGGCGTGGACCGGGCCCGCGGGTACTCTGGTTCGCGCACGTCCGGTACCTACCTGAGGACTGGAACGAACCGATGGACCCTGTCACGCCGTCCTCCGCCACGCCCGGAAACGGGTCGGGCGCCCCCTGGGACGCACCGGGCCCCGGGCCGGAGACCCCCGAGGACAGGCCCGCGCGCCTCGCGGTCGGCGTCGTCGGCGCGGGCCGGGTGGGCACCGCCCTCGGCGCGGCGCTGTCCCTCGCGGGGCACCGCGTCGTCGCCGCGACCGCCGTGTCCGAGCGGTCCCGGACCCGCGTCGAGGAACGCCTCCCCGGCGCGGCGATCGCACCGCCGCCCGAGGTCGTCACCGCCGCCGACCTGGTGCTGCTGACCGTCCCGGACGACGAACTGCCCGAACTCGCGTCCGGACTCGTCTCGGCGGGCGTCCCGGTGACCGGCAAGCTGGTCATGCACACCAGCGGACGGTACGGGGCCGCCGTCCTGGACCCGCTCACCCGCGCCGGAGCCCTGCCGCTCGCCCTCCACCCGGTCATGACGTTCACCGGACGTCCCGACGACGTGAACCGCCTCACCGGCATCTCGTTCGGCGTCACGTCGCCGGATCCGCTGCGCCCGGTCGCGGAGGCGCTCGTCGTCGAGATGGGCGGCGAACTGGTGTGGATCACCGAGGAACGCCGCCCGCTCTACCACGCGGCGCTCGCCGGAGGCGCGAACCACCTCGTCACCCTGGTCGTCGAGGCGATGGACCTGCTGCACGCCGCGGGCGTGGCCGAGCCCGGCCGGATGCTCGGCCCGCTGCTCGGCGCCGCCCTCGACAACGGCCTGCGCCTGGGCATCAACGGTCTCACCGGCCCGGTCGCCCGCGGCGACGCCGGAACCGTCTCCGACCACGTCGCCGAACTGTCCCGGGTGTCACCGGAGAGCCGCCGCGCTTACGTCGCCCTGGCCCGCCTCACCGCCGACCGCGCCCTCGCCGCCGGAATGCTCAAGCCCGAGGACGCCGAACGCCTCCTCGAAGCCCTGGCCGACTGACCGGACCCGAACGTGCCCCCTCCAACTGCTCCGGCGCCCCCTCGCTGGGCTCCCGACATGATTCGGCATCGGCCTCGCTCAGCCGAACGATCAAGCACCACCCCGTCCGATGAGCGCTCGCGGGCGAAGCCATCCGGTGGTTGCCCATGTGCGAGCCCGTCTGGGGGCCGCCTGTGGGCGGACCCGTCTGGCGAGCGCCCGTGGATGAAGTCATCCTGTGGGCGACTGTGGACGATTTCGTCTGGTGGGCGTTCATGGGCGAAGTCGGCTGATAGGCGCGCGTGGGTGGCCCCGTGTGGTGGCGGGCGATCTGACTGCGGTAGGTCTGCTCTCTCCGCTGGGCGATCACATTGCGACCGCTTTCGGGTGCGGAATCTGCTTGCTCGGTGGCTTGGGCGAGAGCGGACCACGTCGTGGCGGGTGGCTCGGCTGGGTGGTGTTCCTCTGCGGGCGGGCTGGGGCAAGCGTTCCCGCCGAGGCGGTTGGTGGTCGGGTTCGGCGGTGGTTGCGCTGGGGGTGCTCGCTGTCGGGCGCGGGTGGATTGGTGGGCGGACGAATTGGTCGTGGTGGGTTCGGATGCATTTCGTGAGAGGGAGGAAATGACGTGACGCCGGTTATCGCGCGGACGCGGGACGAGCTCGCGGACGTTCGCTCGCAGGTCGCGGGGACGTTGGCGCTCGTCCCGACCATGGGCGCCCTGCACGAGGGGCATCGTTCCCTGATCCGGCAGGCGCGGAAGAGCGCGGACGCCGTGGCGGTGAGCATTTTCGTCAACCCGCTCCAGTTCGGCCCTGGCGAGGACTTCGACCGATATCCGCGCACGTTTCCCGCCGACGTCGAGATGTGCGCCGCCGAGGGCGTGGATCTCGTCTTCGCGCCGTCCCGCGACGTCATGTATCCGGACGAACCGCAGGTCACGATCAAATCGGGGCCGATGGGGGAGGTCGTGGAAGGCGCCGCCCGTCCAGGACATTTCGACGGGATGCTCACCGTCGTCCTGAAGCTGCTCAACCTCGTCCGGCCGGACGTGGCGATCTTCGGTGAGAAGGACGCGCAGCAGCTCGCCATGATCCGCCGGATGGTCGCCGACCTGAACGTGCCCGTCGCGATCGCCGCCGGACCGACCGTCCGCGAGCCGGACGGGCTGGCGCTGTCGAGCCGCAACCGCTACCTGTCCGCCGACGAGAGGCGCACGGCCCTCGCCCTCTCCCGCGCCTTGCACGCGGGTGCGGACGCGGCCGCCGAAGGCCCGGGCGCGGTGATCGCCGCGGCGAGCGCCGTCCTCGACCGGGCCAAGGCCGCCGACCCTCCGCTCGACCTGGACTATCTCGTGCTCGTCGACCCCTCGACCTTCACCGCGACCACGGGCGACGGCCCGGCCGTCCTCGCCGTCGCGGGCCGCGTCGGCGCCACCCACCTCATCGACAACGTTCACCTCCAGCTCGGCAAGGAGCACTGATGTTCCGGACGATGTTCAAGTCGAAGATCCACCGCGCCACCGTGACCCAGGCGGACCTTCACTACGTCGGCTCCCTCACCATCGACCAGGACCTCATGGACGCCGCCGACCTGCTGCCCGGCGAGCAGGTCTCGGTGGTGGACATCGACAATGGCGCTCGTCTGGAGACCTATTTGATCGCCGGTGAGCGCGGCACCGGTGTGATCGGTATCAATGGGGCCGCCGCCCGCCTGGTCCAGCCGGGGGACCTGGTGATCATCATTAGCTATGCTCAGATGACGGACGCCGAGGCTCGTGAATTCGTCCCGGCCGTCGTCCATGTCGACCGGTCCAACAAGATCATCTCATTGGGTTCCGACCCGGCCGAACCCGTCCCCGGCACGCGTACGACCCGAGGTGACTTGGTCCACGACTAGCGCACGCGGAGTGTTCTGAGTGGCAGTCGAGATCACCTTTGAGACGCATTCGCTGACCGAAGACAACGAAAACGGGATCGCGACAGGCTGGCTGCCTGGAAGACTCTCCGCGGAGGGGCGCCGTCTGGCCGCGGAGCTGGGCGTCCGCCGCCGCAACACTGGTCTGGCAGCCGTTTTTGTTTCTGATCTGCAGCGAGCCGTCGAGACTGCTCAGATCGCCTTCCCTGACGCTACACCGGCCATTTACCAGGAATCGCGTCTGCGTGAATGCGACTACGGCGAGCTGAACGGCGCCCCGGTCGGCGTCGTGGCCGCCGAGCGCGCGCGCCGTATCGACACGCCCTATCCGGGCGGGCAGAGCTATCGCCAGGTGATTCAGGCCACCGGCGACTTCCTGCGGGACCTCTCCGCCGCTTGGGACGGCCAGCGCGTCCTGGTCATTTCCCACTCGGCAAATAAATGGGCCTTTGACTGCCTCCTGACAGGCGCCTCCATCGAGACCCTGGTCGACGCGCCTTTCAACTGGCAGGAAGGTTGGCACTACACCCTCCCCAAGAACTGGCCAGCCCCCACCGCCTGAAGCTCACGCTCCCTGCTGTGGGCGGACGCCTGCGCGTGGGTGATGCCTGCGGCGGCCGGACGTTGGCTGCGGTGCGTCGGGTGTGGATGGGGGCTGGTGCGGGGTGGAGGGGGCGTGGTCGTCGTTGGGGGGCGCTGGGCGGGGGTGTTGCGGGGAAATGGGGGGCGGGGGGTGGAGTTGGATGGAGTTAGGGTCATAATGACGAGAATCGATCCCGAGGAGGGTTCATGATCCCTTCCGTTCTCAATGCCCCCGAGCCCGGTTGGACCACGGATGCCGACGTGGTCGTCATCGGTTCCGGCATCGCCGGGCTGGTGGCCGCGTTGCGCTGCCGGTCGCATGGGCGGGTGCTGCTGGTGACCAAGGCTCTCCTCGACGCGGGGTCGACGCGCTGGGCGCAGGGCGGGATCGCCGCGGCGCTCGCCCCGGACGACACGCCCGAAGAGCACCTGGCCGACACCCTCACCGCGGGGGTCGGGCTCTGTGACGAGGACGCCGTCCGGGCACTCGTCACCGAAGGACCGGACGCCGTGCGCGGGCTCATCGAACTCGGCACGGCATTCGACCGTTCCAACGACGGCGAGATCGCCTTGACCCGCGAGGGCGGACACCACCGGCGCCGTATCGCCCACGCGGGCGGGGACGCCACCGGGGCAGAGGTCAGTCGTGCCCTGGTCGCTGCTCTCAAGGACTCCGATGTCGAGGTCATCGAGCACGCGCTCGTCCTCGACCTGGTGAAGGACGCCGCCGGACGTGCGGCCGGGATCACGCTGCACGTGATGGGCGAAGGGCAGCCGGGCGGCGTCGGCGCCGTCCGGGCCCGCGCCGTCGTGCTCGCGACCGGCGGCCTCGGCCAGGTGTTCTCCGCGACCACGAACCCCGAGGTCTCCACAGGCGACGGCGTCGCGCTCGCGCTGCGGGCCGGAGCCGAGGTCGCCGATCTGGAGTTCGTCCAGTTCCATCCGACCGTGCTGTGGCTCGGCGAGGGCGCGACCGGGCAGCAGCCGCTGATCTCCGAGGCCGTCCGGGGAGAGGGCGCCCACCTGATCGACCACGCCGGTGAGCGCTTCATGCTCGGACGCCACGACCTCGCCGAACTCGCCCCACGGGACGTCGTCGCCAAAGGGATCATGACCCGGATGCACGAGACCGGCGCGTCCCACATGTTCCTGGACGGCCGCCACCTGGGCGCGGCGATGTGGGAGAACCGATTCCCGACCATCCTGGCCGCCTGCCGCCATCACGGCATCGACCCCATGAGCGAGCCGATCCCCATCGTTCCCGCCGCGCATTACGCGAGCGGTGGTGTCCGCACGGATCTGTACGGTCGGACGTCGGTCCCCGGCCTCTACGCCTGCGGCGAGGTCGCCTGCACAGGTGTCCACGGCGCGAACCGGCTGGCCTCCAACTCCCTCCTAGAGGGCCTGGTCTTCGCCAACCGCATCGCCGCCGCCCTCCAACATGAACTCCCCCCGCCCCCCGACGAAACGCCCGTGCAAGAGGCGCCGGTCCAGGACGCGCCGGTCCGGGAGGTGCCCGTGCGGGACGTGCCCGTGCGGGAGGTGCCGCTGCGGGGGGCGCCTGTGCAGGAGGCGCCGGGCCAAGACGTGCCGGTCCGTGACGCACCCGCGCAGGAGGTGCCCACTCAGGGGGTGCCCACGCAGGAGGCGCCGGTGCAGGAGGTGCCCGTGCAGGAGATGCCGGTGCGGGAGGCGCTTGTGGGAGAGGTGCCGTTCCCGGAGGTGCCCGTGCAGGAGGCGCTCGCGCCGGAGGTGTCCGTGCAGGAGGTGCCGGTGCGGGAGGCGCTTGTGGGAGAGGCGTCGGTCCCGGAGGTGCCCGTGCGGGGGGTGCGTGCGCGGGTGGGGGCGGACGGGGTGACGGTTGGTGGGGGTGAGTTCGTTGGGGGGTTGGTCGATGCTGGGATGCGGGGGGAGATTCAGCGGATCATGACCTCCTATGTCGGGGTGTTGCGTGGGGCGGACGGGTTGGAGATCGCGGCCCGGGAGCTGGGCGCGCTGAAACGCGGTCAGGCGGAGCCCGGGGTCGGGGCGTGGGAGGTCACCAACCTGTACACCGTCGCGTCCGCGATCGTGGCGGCGGCGCGGCGGCGGGAGGAGACCCGGGGCAGCCACTGGCGGGAGGACTTCCCCGAGCGCGCGGACGGCGCGTGGCGTGGGCATCTGGTGACGCGGCTGGTAGGGAACGCCCTGACCACCGCCTACGAACCTCTGGAAGGAAAGCGTTCATGACACCTGAACTCTCGCAAACGCTCGCCGACGCCGGGCTCGATCCACAACATGTGGATAACCTCGTCCGCGCGGCGCTCGCCGAGGACGGCGAGGTCGACGTCACGAGCATGCCGATCTTCGGGCCCGACGACACGGCGGCGGGCGATCTCAGGGCCCGTGAGCACGGCGTCGTCGCTGGGATCCCCGTCGCTTGCGTCGTGTTCGACGTGCTCGACGTCGCCTACGAGACGAAAGTGCAAGACGGAGACCGGGTCGCCCCAGGGCAGGTGCTCATTTCGGTCAGCGGCCCCACCCGCGCCCTCCTGCGCGCGGAGAGGACGGCTCTGAACCTGCTCACTCACCTGTCCGGGATCGCGACGGCGACGCGGCAGTGGATGGACGCGATGTCCGGCACGAAAGCCAAGGTCCGGGACACACGCAAGACCCTGCCCGGGCTCCGCGCCCTGCAGAAGTACGCCGTCCAGTGCGGCGGTGGGGTTAACCACAGAATGGGCCTCAACGACGCCGCCCTCATCAAGGACAACCACGTCGCGGCGGCCGGAAGCGTCACTAAGGCGTACGAGGCCATCCGCGCCGTGTACCCGTCCCTGCACATCCAGGTGGAATGCGACACCGTTGCGCAGGTGGAGGAGGCCGTCGCGGTGGGTGCGAAGAGCATCCTGCTCGACAACATGACCGACGACGAGATGGTCGAGGCAGTGCGACTGGTCGCAGGGCGGGCCGAACTGGAGGCCAGCGGTGGGCTTAATCTGGAGCGGGCCCGAGACGTCGCCGTGACCGGGGTGGACTACCTTGCAGTCGGCGCGCTGACGCACTCGGCGCGCGTGTTCGACATCGGCCTTGACTTCACCTGATCAGCGGGGACCTGATGCTGCTCACCATCGACGTCGGCAACACCAACACCGTCCTCGGGCTGTTCGAAGGGGACGAGGTGATCGAGCACTGGAGGATCAACACCGATCCGCGGCGCACGGCCGACGAGATCGCCGTGGTCCTGCAGGGGCTCGTCCAGCAGAGTCCGTTGCTGGCCGACACCGACATCAGCGGCATCGCGCTGTGCTCGACCGTCCCGTCCGTCCTGCATGAGATGCGGGAGATGTGCCGCCGCTACTACGGCGACGTCTCCGCGGTCATCGTTGAACCAGGGGTGAAGACGGGCGTGCCCGTCCGCATGGACAACCCCAAGGAAGTCGGCGCCGACCGTATCGTGAACGCGCTCGCCGCCGTCCACACCCATGGCGGGCCAGCGATCGTGGTCGACTTCGGTACGGCGACCACGTTCGATGCCGTCTCCGCCAGGGGCGAGTATGTGGGCGGTGCGATCGCGCCCGGAATAGAGATATCGATCGACGCGCTGTCGTCGCGCGGTGCCCAGCTTCACAAGATCGAGCTGGTCCGGCCCCGGAGCGTCATCGCGAAGAACACCGTCGAGGCGTTGCAGTCCGGGATCATCTTCGGTTTCGCGGGACAGGTCGACGGAATCGTCGAGCGGATGTCCGAGGAACTGGCGTCGGACCCGGCCGAGGTCACGGTGATCGCCACCGGTGGGCTCGCGCCGCTCGTCCTGGAGGAGTCGCGCAGCATCGACGAGTTCGAGCCGTGGCTGACCCTCATCGGTCTCCGCCTGATCTACGAGCGCAACACGCCCTGAAACCGGAACGCGTCCCCAGCACGCAGTGACAGAAAACCACCAAGCGCCATAGGCCGGGCGCGGAACAACGGGTTCGCGGCGCGCTCGGCGGGCTGGATAGCCTTTGGGACGTGAGTGACGAGACCTTCGACGAGCTTCCGGAGCAGATGCGCGTGCGCCGGGAGAAGCTCGACCGGCTCCGTGCGAGCGGGATCGACCCCTACCCGGTGACCTTTCCGCGGACGGCGACGATCGCCGACGTCCGCGCGAAACACCCGGACCTGGAGCCGGGCACCGAGACGGGCGAGAAGGTCGGCGTCACCGGCCGCGTCATGCTGATCCGCAACACGGGCAAGCTGTGCTTCGCCACGGTCCGGGACGGCTCCGGCGACATCCAGATCATGCTTTCCCTGGCCAAGGTGGGGCAGGAGCAGCTCGACTTCTGGAAGCGGGAGGTCGACCTGGGCGACCACGTCGGGGTCGAAGGCGAGGTCATCACGTCCCGCCGCGGCGAGCTGTCCATCATGGCCGACCGGTTCGCCATCACGTCGAAGTGCCTGCGCCCCCTGCCGGAGAAGCACGCCGGGCTGACCGACCCCGAGGCGAGGGTCCGGCAGCGTTACGTCGACCTCATCGTGAACGACGAAGCCCGGAAAATGGCGCGGCTGCGTAGCGCGACCGTCCGTGCCGTGCGCGATTTCTGGCACGACGAGGGCTACCTGGAGGTCGAGACGCCGATGCTCCAGCCGATCCACGGCGGTGCTGCGGCGCGTCCTTTCCAGACGCACATCAACGCCTACGACATGGACCTCTACCTGCGCATCGCGATCGAGCTGTATTTGAAGCGGCTCGTCGTGGGCGGCATCGAGAAGGTCTTCGAAATCAACCGCAACTTCAGGAACGAGGGTGCGGACTCCACGCACAACCCCGAGTTCACCATGCTGGAGGCCTACGGGACGTATCTCGACTACAACGACATGGCCGACCTCACCCAGCGGATGTACCAGAACGCGGTCGTGGCCGCTCTCGGTACGACCGTGGTCGTCCATGACGGTGTCGAGATCGACCTCGGTCTTGCCCGGTGGCCGCGGATCACCCTGTACGGGGCCGTGTCGGAGGCGCTCGGCGAAGAGGTGACCCCGCACACGCCGATCGAGGACGTCCGTAAGCTCGCCGACGCCCGCGACATCTCCTGGGACCCGAAGTGGGGTCAGGGCAAGCTCGTCCAGGAACTCTTCGAGGAACTGGTGGAGCACACCCTCGTCCAGCCCACGTTCGTCATGGATTACCCGGTCGAGACGTCGCCGCTGACCCGTCAGCACCGTGACGAGCCCCTTCTCACCGAGAAATGGGACCTCATCGGGTTCGGGACGGAACTCGGCACCGCCTACTCGGAACTCGTCGACCCGATCGAGCAGCGCCGCCGACTCACCGAGCAGTCACTGCTCGCCGCGGGAGGCGACCCCGAGGCCATGCAACTGGACGAGGATTTCCTGCGCGCCCTGGAGTACGCGATGCCGCCGACGGGCGGGATGGGCGCCGGGATCGACCGGATGATCATGGCGTTCACCGGCAAGGGGATCCGCGAGACGATCCTGTTCCCGCTGGTCAAGCCCGAGTGACGGCGGACGTCCCGCGAACCGCGCGGTAAGACGACGCCCCGAACGCCGACTCGCCCCGGCCCCGGTGGGCTCTGGCGTGCCCGCAACACGGCCGAGGGCGAGCAAGCCGTCGCCGTCGCCGGAACCCCCTGCGCCGCCCACAACGGGCGCAGGAGCCGCTAAGGCGACGGCCGTGGTTCGAAGTGCGTCGGCGGGGTGAAACGGCGTCCAGAGCGCCGTGGGGAGCGTGAACGGGGAGCTGAGCCGCACGGGTGCGGGGGAGCGGGGCCGTGCCGGAGGGTCAGGCGCTTTCGCGGATGACGAGATCGGGTCTGAGGACCACCTGTCGGTGTTGGTGCGACTTCCCTTCCCCCAACTCGGCCAGCGCGAGTTCGGCGGCCTCCCAGCCGAGCTCCCGCCGGGGCTGGCGGATCGTGGTGAGCGGGACGGCGGCGCTCGCCGCCAGCTCGATGTCGTCGTAGCCGATGACCGCGATGTCCTCGGGGACCCGCGCGCCGACCCGGATCAGCTCGTTGATCAGCCCGATGGCGAGCAGGTCGTTGGCGCAGAACACGCCGTCCGGACGCGGTGACATCGCCAGGACCTCGTGCGCGGCGGCCTGGCCCTCGGTGGGGCTCAGCGCGTCCTGCACGAGGGTCGCGGGCTTGCCGAAACCGGCCTCGACGATCGTCCGGGCCGCGCCGTCGCGGCGTTCGACGCAGGGCTGCGGCTCCGGGACGCCGGTCACGAACGCGATCCGCTCGCGGCCGATGCCGAGCAGGTGCGCGGCCGCGATCTCACCGCCCGCGACGTGGTCGACCTGGGCCGAGCAGACCTCGGCGGCGTCGCGGTCGATCAGCACCACGGTCATCCCGGCGGCGCGCAGCCGGGAGATGTCGCGGGCGCCGAGCCCGACGGGGATGATCAGCACCCCCGCCGCGTTCTGCTCCTCCAGCAGCGTCACCGAGCGCCGCTCCTTGGCGGCGGAGTGGTCGCTCGACAGCCACAGGGCGTCGTGGCCCGCGGCGTTCAACGCGGCCTCGGCCCCCCGGGCGACATCCGTCGCGTACGGGTTGGTGAGGTCCTCGACGACGACGCCGAACGCACGGCGCGGTTGGTCGCCGAACTCGCCGGCGGTGTGTTCGGGGCGTCGCCGGAGCCGGCGGGCGGACTCGTTCCGGACGAATCCGAGCTCCTCGATCGCGGCGCGAACACGGTCACGGGTAGCTTCGGCCACGAGGTCTGGCCGGTTTAGGACATTCGAAACGGTCCCAACTGAGACTCCAGCTCGCCTCGCGACTTCACGAATACTGGTCTGCGGCAACTCGCTCCTCGTCCCGTCCAGGGCGTGTTTTCCCAGGTAGTGGAGTTTTGCATAGCGTGCGGACGATCGCGTGACCACGCATAGTGACGATTCGCGCACACATTGCACTGAACCAGCGCTTGACGGGCCGGATCCGGCCGCCTAGCGTTCCGAGCCGAAGCGTAGCTTGAAACGATTCATGATCTTCGTCCGCGGCGAGATCAGGCGAGTCCGACGAGAAAGGACGGGTGCGGATGGCTGGCGATCTCATCCCGTCTCCCTCAGACGACCAACGAGTGAATCGTCACCCGGAGTTCCCCCGAACGAGCCCGCAATCGGCCATGCGGCCACCTCCGGCCAAGCGCGCGAGACAGACAAGGAACCCGATGATCTAAGTCCGGAGGGCTCCGGACCCGGCAACCCAACGCGCGTACAGAGATCGAGACCAACCCGTGCCTGTGCAGCGGACGGCTGCATCCCCGCGGTCATCACCACGGACGAGGGAGGACGGAGTGGAACAGGCCACA
The DNA here is from genome assembly GCF_001552135.1 of Actinomadura chibensis NBRC 106107. Classification (GTDB taxonomy): domain Bacteria; phylum Actinomycetota; class Actinomycetes; order Streptosporangiales; family Streptosporangiaceae; genus Spirillospora; species Spirillospora chibensis. The sequence continues at coordinate 52,978 of NZ_BCQP01000069.1, forward strand.
CTCGCACGTCGTGGCACCGACGATTTCGGGCTGAGCGAGGAGGAGATCCGGCTGCTCGCCCAGATCGCCAGCGGTGTCACCGCCGATGTGGCGGCACGCAAGCTTGAACTGAGCGCACGGACCTTGCGGCGCCGGTTGCGGACGATCTGCGACCGCCTGGAGGTCAACACCCCTATCGAGGCCGTTGTGTGGGCGGCCCGGAGGCAGCTCATCTAGCGGCGGCCCATGACGCCCGCCAGGGGACGGCGGGCGTCGGCACGAACCAAGGCGGCGAGCACAGACGAATCCCGTCCGACCCCGCAGCGGCGGCGTCGATGTCCTGACAGGTAGGTCCCTGCAGGAGGCGTCGCCGCGGACGGTGTTCAAAAGCCCGCCCGCGGAGTTCACAGGCGTGCCCATCCTGCCCTTGCGGGCATGCCTTCCTTGAAAGGCATGCCTTCCCCGACAGGCATGCGGACTCACCACAGGGCCACTTGGGTGCATGTCGATTCGTCTACGCGAAAACGCACGAGCGACGTGTGGTCCTCAGAGCCGGAGACGGGTCAGGCCACTCGGACGCCGCCCGCGAAGGGGCGTCCTGACATCGAGGCGATTTTCACGACGTCGCCGGTGTGCGGCGCGTGCAGCATCTTGCCGCCTCCGACGTAAATCCCCATGTGGTGGAGGTCGGAGTAGAAGAAGACGAGGTCGCCCGGCTGCAGTTCACTGCGCGACACATGGGTGCCCGCGTTCCACTGGCTGCCGGTGTAGTGCGGCAGGTTGATGCCGACCTGCTTGTAGGCCCACATGGTGAGTCCGGAGCAGTCGAAGGACGACGGGCCCGCGGCGCCCCACACGTACGGGCGGCCTATCTTGCCCATCGCGTAGCGCAGCGCCTGGGCGGCCTTCCCGGTACCGATGACGGGGAGGCTGGCGAGCTGGGTCGGGTCCCGGTCGACGAGCTTTCCGCGCACCTTCTCGTAAGTGCCGGTGACCTTCTTGCGCTGGGCGTCGAGTTCCGTCCGCAGTTGCTTCACCTGCTGGGCGCGCGTCTCGGCGGACTTGCGCGCGCGCTGGGCGGCCTGCATCGCCTGCATCAGGCCGAGCACCTTCGTGCTGTCCTGCTTGGCGAAGTAGTTCAGGGTGGCGGCCTGGTCGAGGACGGCCTGCGGGTCCTGGGAGGCGACGAACGAGACGGCGGGGTCGGAGCCGCCCTGCATGTAGCTGGTGGCGGCGAGTGCGCCGACCTTCTCCCGGATGCCCTGGAGCGACTTCTCCTGCCGCTCCGCGTTCTCCGTGGCGACCTTGGCGGCCCGCTGCGACTGGGCCAGCTTCACCTTGAGCCCGTTGTACTGCTCGGTGAGCCGCTCCAGGTCGTCGGCGAGCTTGAGCGCCTTGGCCCGGAGCTCCTTGGTGGACGGCTCGGGGTCGGCGTGGGCGACGGCGATCGTGTGCGGGCTGATCGCGTGCGGGGCCACCGAGAGGGCGACCAGCGCACCGGCCAGCACGGCCGCCCGTCCGCGGAACCGGCCCGCGGGTCGCGGCGGCGCCGACGCGGCGCCGGGAGGCGTCACGGAACGGGAACGCGCAGATCGTTGAAAGGAAGCAGGGCGCGACGGCTCCACTGAGATCTCCTCTCCTCGTCCGCCTACCGAGTTAGCTGACGGGTTAGGGCCGGAGCAGCCCGTCCGCGCGCACACGCGGATAGATCCACGTGGCTGCGGATTCACCCCTTACGGGCCGAGGGTGCTCCCCCGAACACTCCGGAAGTGGGTCCCCGGCTCCTCGGGGCGCTGGTTGCGGCCCGGGGACTCGGCGGTTCGGCCTTCGTCCAGCGATCGGCCGACATCAGCGAAGGACACTAACGGAACACGCTTCGGATGCCAACCAGAACCCGCGAAATCGCAGGTCGCGACGCCGTTTCGCGACGGAGTCCGGTGTGCTCGCGCCGGGCGGACGCACGCGGGCAGCGCGCGAAGCGCGTGCGGAAGGCCGGTGAACTGCCCGCATTCGATAATCTCGCCTGATTGTGGAGGTCGTTATCCGGCGTGCCCGTACCGCCGATGTCCAGGAGATACGCAGGCTGGTCGAGCTGTACGCCGGTTCGGGACGGCGCATGCTGAAGAAGTCCACCGTGAAGCTCTACGAGGACGTCCAGGAGTTCTGGGTGGCGGAGGACGTCCAGGGCGGCACGCCGGGACGGGTGGTCGGCTGCGGGGCCCTGCACGTCATGTGGGAGGACCTCGCCGAGGTTCGCTCGGTCGCTGTCGACGAAGGCTATGGCGGACGCGGCATCGGCCACAGAATCGTCACCCGTCTTCTGGAGACGGCACGGGAACTGGGCGTGCGGAGGCTGTTCTGTCTTACCTTCGAGGTGGAGTTCTTCGCCCGCCACGGTTTCGAGAAACTTCTGGGGACCCCGGTGTCCCCAGAGGTGTACGAGGAGCTTCTCCGCTCCTACGACGAGGGCGTTGCGGAGTTCTTGGACCTCGATCGGGTCAAGCCCAATACGTTGGGCAACACCCGGATGTTGCTTCGCCTGGAGGACTGACCCGATGAGCGATTCCCGCGACCGTGGCGGGCCGTACCACCCCCCACAGGGGCAGGGGTCCTATGGCCCCCCGCCTCCGTACCAAGGTCCTCAAGGGCAACAGCCTCGGCAACAGCGGCAACCTCAGCAGCAATGGCAGCAACCCCCTCAGCCCCAGCAGCAATGGCAACAGCCCTCTCAGCCCCAACAACAGGGTTGGGGGCAGCAGCCTTCATACGACGAGTCGTACGGTGCGCCCCATGACCAGTACGGGGGCGGCTCCTATGGGGACGACCTGGCTTTGGCCCCGATCCTGAGGCGCGCGGGCGCCCGCGTCATCGACAACGCCCTTGTGGCGGTCTTCGGGTTCGCCCTCGTCCTCCCCGTCACGATCGGTGCGTTCGGCTTGGGCAAGCCGGGCAGCAAGACCGAGGACGACGGGGGTGTGTGGAACTGGCCCATCATCTTCACCCTCTTCTGTGTCCTGTCGGTGCTGCCGTTCCTTTATGAGGCCATCCAGCTCTCGATGTCGGGGCGGACGCTGGGGAAGCGTGTGATGGGGATCGGGATCGTCCAGTCCCCTGGTGGGCAGCCACTGACCACGACCCAGGCCGTCTGGCGCGCTGGGATCGTGCACGTGGGCTATCAGCTCGGTGTCTTCTTCTTCCTCGTCGTTGCGGTGATGGTGTGGGACTACGCCGCCTACGGGATGCTGCTCGTCTGGGCGGGTGCGCTGATGGCCTACCTGTGGGCGATCTGGGACCAGCCCTTGCACCAGTCCCTCCACGACCGCTTCGCCGGCACGCTCGTCATCGACGAGCGGGCCGGATACGACGAGTACGACGAGTACACGGAATAGGGCCCCATGGAGGCACCGCTCGCCGAACCGGGGCAGCGTCTCCTGGCGCGCATCGTCGACACGCTCGTCGTTGGCCTGCCCGTCATCATCGTCGTCCGGGAACTGGTGTCCGGACACACCGTGGACGTCGTCGCCCCGCCCGCTGTGGCGGGATGCATGCTCCTCTACGAGGCGATCCAGCTCGCCCTCTGGGGGCGGACCATCGGCAAGCGCCTCGCCGGTATAGAAGTCGTCATCGACCCAGCGGGCCCTTCCGTCTACGGGAGGACGCCTAGGGGCGATGCAGGCGAGGCCGCCGTGTCGGTGGACCGTCCCGTGGCCATGGAGACGCCCGCGGGCGCGTCCGCAGGGGGCGATGGGGCGGTACCCATGGAGACGGCCGCGGAGGCTGGTGCCGAGTTCGATACCGCGTCCGAGGGTGAGTCGGCGGTGGAGAAGCCGGAAAGCGTGCCCATCGGCGACGGAGCTCGCCCCGATGCCGTCCGCGCCGTTCTCCGCGCGGCGATCTATTCGCTGCCGATCGCGGCCCGCCCGATTCCCGTTCTCGGCCTACTCGGCGGCGTCTTCTGGGTCGCGAACGCGGGCGCGCTGTACGAGGGGACGCGGCGCCAGGCCGTCCACGACAGGCTCACCGGGACGCTGGTGGTAAAAAGCGCGCCGAGCGATTCAACGGCCTTCTGAGATCCTCTCCGGGCCCCTCGGCCGCGCTCACCGAGAACGGTCCCACCGCCGTGCCGGGGCCGGTTCGCGGGGCCCGAGAGGGCGCGCCGAGCGGGCCCCGGCTTTCGCCGGAGATGGCCGCTCTGTTTCGGACGCGGCGCGTTGCCGCGCCGAATGCCAGCTCGCTCAGGTTACGGCCCCGAATCGCCAAGGGATCTGTCACGTCCCGGATGGGCCCTCCGGTTTGGGACGCGCTTCATAGACGTTGCACTTGCGTCCGTCCGGCCCCGCCGCATAGCGCGGCCGACTCAGTTCGGACGGGACGCGGTCTCGCTTGGAACGCTACCTTTCGCGCCACATGACGCCGGGCTCGGTTGAACCGTGTACCGTTCACACATCCCGCTCGGACCGGGTTGAAGAAGTGGGACGCGCGGTGGGATTGTGGCGCAATCTCCCGATTTCGGGATGGTCGACTACCGGCGGCTTCCCGGCGGGCCCGCACCCCGCCGACTTCCGCCCCCGACGCGGCGGCAAGAGATTTCGGCATCGCCCGACCGGCGGTTATCCGTCCACATCCCCCGGTGGCGGCGTTGATCGGCCCGCGCGTCCCCCGCTTGTCCCGGGCCGCCGGGCGCATTCCTGTCCCGGCCTGCGGTTTGTTCCGTTGCCCCGGAGTTAATCCCGGTCGGGGGCGCCGGGGCGTCCGCCCTGTTAAGGTCGCCCGCGGACCTTTTCGTCGGACGGTCGTACGTTAACTTCCCGGCGGCCCGTCCGGGAGAAAGCCCAGGCCGTCCCCAAACGCGGGTCAATGCGTGCGCGCCCGCCCAGGTCAGCGTGGGACGCCGTGACTCCGGTCACGGTGATATCGCGCCGTGGTCCACGGCACGGCGGAGAAATTCAGGCGCCGTGCGGCGCGCCCTCCGCATGCCCTCCGGACATGCCGGAAACGATGAACCCGATTACTGGCGGTCACCGTGGAAGGGACTTCGTCCAGAGTGCCGGTACTAGACCGGACGATGGAATTGTCATCGACCGACTCTGCGGTATATCTTTGGCAACCGAATGCAGTTTGCTCAAGCCGAAAGGGTCTGTCCCCATGGCACAGAAGGTTCAGGTGCTTCTCGTCGACGACCTCGACGGTGGCGAGGCGGACGAGACCGTAGCGTTCTCGATCGACGGCGCCTCCTACGAGATCGACCTGAGTGGCGCCAACGCGACGAAGCTGCGGGATTCTCTAAAGCCGTTCGTGGAGAAGTCGCGGAAGGCGGGGACGGCCACGCGTCGCCGCCGGCAGCGCGGCGCGTCCTCCCGCGAGCGCAGCGCCGAGATCCGCGCCTGGGCCAAGAACAATGGCATCAAGGTCAATGAGCGCGGCCGGATCCCGGCCCATGTGATCGAACAGTACGAGGCGGCCAACTGACGGCTGGGCCACCGGCGGCCCGTCCCGTTCGCGGGACGGGCCGCTCGCCGTTTGCGGATGGCCGCCGCGCCGCCGTTTGCGATCACCGGTCGGATGGCGCACGGGACGCCGTTTGCCGTTGGGGGCCGGGCCGTTCGAGCGAGGCCGCATTGGAGTTCGCGGGCGTCATTCACCGGCCCGCCGGGGTCATTCGTCGCAACGCGGCGACCGTTCGCGGAGCGTTCATGGTTCGCGAGCTCCGTCCCACCGCCGGTATGGACCGCCCGGGCTTCGCTTGGACCGTTCGCCGCGGATCGCGGACGGGCGTTCGCTTGTGGCGTAGAGAAAGATCGGTTTACGCGCCCGCGCGACGCGGTAGTGAGGCCGAGCGGGCGCAACTCCACCCCCAATCGGCACTTCTGGCTCTCGCCCTGGCCCACCTGCGGAAAGCGCCCGTTCGCTTGGGGCGTAGCGGGAACATGACGCACCGATGCGGTAGTTGGATGAGACTGAACAGCGCTTAGCTGGGGAACGTCTCCTGGTGGGAGTGCACCGGGCGGCCTCCTCGGGGCGGGCTAGCATGCGGAAGGACAGTGCCGGACGTTCCGGACTCTGCCCAACCGCTCTGTGAGGAGCGACGAGATGTTCGAGAGGTTCACCGACCGCGCGCGGCGGGTTGTCGTCCTGGCTCAGGAAGAGGCCAGGATGCTCAACCACAACTACATCGGCACCGAGCACATCCTCCTGGGTCTGATCCACGAGGGTGAGGGTGTGGCTGCCAAGGCTCTGGAGAGCCTGGGGATCAGTCTTGAGGCGGTGCGCCAGCAGGTCGAAGAGATCATTGGCCAGGGCCAGCAGGCGCCGTCCGGCCACATCCCGTTCACTCCGCGTGCCAAGAAGGTCCTTGAGCTGTCGCTGCGTGAGGCGTTGCAGCTCGGCCACAACTACATCGGCACCGAGCACATCCTCCTTGGGTTGATCCGTGAGGGCGAGGGTGTTGCCGCTCAGGTGCTTGTGAAGCTCGGCGCCGATTTGAACAGGGTGCGCCAGCAGGTCATCCAGTTGCTGCACGGTTACCAGGGCAAGGAGCCGGCCGCCTCCGGCGGCCCGTCCGAGTCCGCTCCCTCCACCTCGCTGGTGCTCGACCAGTTCGGCCGCAACCTGACCCAGGCCGCCCGTGAGGGCAAGCTCGACCCGGTCATCGGCCGTGGTAAAGAGATCGAGCGGGTCATGCAGGTGCTGTCCCGCCGCACCAAGAACAACCCTGTGCTGATCGGCGAGCCCGGCGTCGGCAAGACCGCCGTGGTGGAGGGCCTGGCACAGAAGATCGTCAAGGGCGAGGTGCCCGAGACGCTCAAGGACAAGCAGCTTTACACCCTCGACCTGGGCGCGCTGGTCGCCGGCTCCCGGTACCGCGGTGATTTCGAGGAGCGCCTGAAGAAGGTCCTCAAGGAGATCCGCACCCGCGGCGACATCATCCTGTTCATCGACGAGCTGCACACGCTGGTCGGTGCGGGCGCCGCCGAGGGCGCGATCGACGCCGCGTCCATCCTCAAGCCCATGCTGGCCAGGGGCGAGCTCCAGACGATCGGCGCGACGACCCTCGACGAGTACCGCAAGTACCTGGAGAAGGACGCCGCGCTGGAGCGCCGCTTCCAGCCGATCCAGGTCGCCGAGCCGTCGCTGTCGCACACGATCGAGATCCTCAAGGGCCTGCGGGACCGCTACGAGGCGCACCACCGCGTGTCGATCACCGACAGCGCGCTGGTCGCGGCGGCGCAGCTCGCCGATCGCTACATCTCCGACCGGTTCCTGCCCGACAAGGCGATCGACCTGATCGACGAGGCGGGCTCGCGGATGCGGATCCGCCGCATGACCGCGCCGCCGGACCTGCGCGAGTACGACGAGAAGATCGCCGACGTCCGGCGCGACAAGGAGTCCGCGATCGACGCGCAGGACTTCGAGAAGGCCGCCGCGCTGCGCGACTCCGAGAAGCAGCTCCTCGGCCAGAAGGCGCAGCGGGAGAAGGAGTGGAAGGCCGGCGACATGGACGTCGTCGCCGAGGTCACCGACGAGCTGATCGCCGAGGTCCTCGCCACCGCCACCGGCATCCCGGTCTTCAAGCTGACCGAGGAGGAGTCCACGCGGCTGCTCCGCATGGAGGACGAGCTCCACAAGCGGGTCATCGGCCAGGAGGACGCCATCAAGGCGCTGTCCCAGTCGATCCGGCGTACCCGCGCCGGTCTGAAGGACCCGAAGCGCCCCGGCGGCTCGTTCATCTTCGCCGGCCCGTCCGGTGTCGGTAAGACCGAGCTGTCCAAGACGCTGGCGGAGTTCCTGTTCGGCGACGAGGACGCGCTGATCCAGCTCGACATGTCCGAGTTCATGGAGAAGCACACCGTCTCGCGGCTGTTCGGCTCCCCGCCCGGCTACGTCGGGTACGAGGAGGGCGGCCAGCTCACCGAGAAGGTGCGGCGCAAGCCGTTCTCGGTGGTCCTGTTCGACGAGATCGAGAAGGCGCACCAGGACATCTTCAACAGCCTGTTGCAGATCCTGGAGGACGGCCGCCTCACCGACGCCCAGGGCCGCGTCGTGGACTTCAAGAACACCGTCATCATCATGACGACGAACCTGGGGTCCAAGGACATCTCCAAGGGCGTCTCCATGGGGTTCGCCCGGCAGAACGACGAGCAGGGCTCGTACGAGCGGATGAAGGCGAAGGTGTCGGAGGAGCTCAAGCAGCACTTCCGTCCCGAGTTCCTGAACCGCGTCGACGACACGGTCGTGTTCCACCAGCTCACCCCGAAGGAGATCATCCAGATCGTGGATCTGATGATCGCCAAGGTGGACGAGCGGCTCCGCGACCGCGACATGGGCATCGAGCTGCGGCAGGAGGCCAAGGACCTGCTGGCGCTGCGCGGCTACGACCCGGTGCTCGGCGCGCGGCCGCTGCGCCGCACGATCCAGCGGGAGATCGAGGACAACCTGTCCGAGAAGATCCTGTACAACGAGCTCAAGCCGGGCCAGATCGTGATCGTGGGCACGGAGGGCTTCGACCCCGAGAACAAGGACTCGGCCGAGAACGCCAAGTTCACGTTCAAGGGCGTGCCCAAGCCGGACACGGTTCCCGACAGCCCGCCGCCCATCGAGGGCGCGGTCAACTTCAACAAGGACTGAGCTTCGTCCAGAGGGGCCCGCATCGGATTCGTCCGATGCGGGCCCTTCCGCATGCGTGCGCGGCGCCTGTGAGGGCACAGGGAGGGCCGGACGATTCGCAGGAGCCACGGATGAACGACGCACCACGCATGACCCTGTCCGCCCCTGTGCTGGACGCTCCCGACCCGCACGCCCTGGCGGACTTCTACCAGCGCCTCCTGGGCTGGAAGGTCGTCCAGGACGAATCTGACTGGGTGAAGCTGCGTCCGCCGAGCGGGGGCACGGGCCTGTCGTTCCAGACGGAGCCGATCCACGCCGCCCCGACCTGGCCTGCGGTCGCGGGCGAGCAGCAGATCCAAGCCCACCTGGACTTCGAGGTGGAGGATCTGGACAGGGCGGGCGCGCACGCTGAGGCCATGGGTGCGGTCCTGGCCGACTGGCAGCCCGACGACGAGGTCCGTGTGTATCTGGACCCGGTGGGACACCCGTTCTGCCTCTTCCTGCCGGAGCCGGAGGCTCCGTTGGAGCCGTAGCCGGTTATCCACAGACCGACGTTCCACTTCTCTTCGCGGGACGGGTGCTCGACGCTGGAACCAACGAACCGCTGATCTTCGAGGCGGGGCCGGGGACGCTCTCGGATTGTCGGAGGCGGGGCATAGGATTCGAACATATGATCGAGAGTGCCGGGCTCGACGGCGATGATGAGTGAGGGGGAGCGGCGTGGTGGCGGCGCGGGGCGGGCGTGGTGAGGAAGGACGGGGCGGGGTGGCTCATGTCGCGGAGGGGTACGTCGCGGAGGCTTTTCTGCGTGACGTCCGGGCGCGGGCGCCCGCGCAGTTGCCGATCTTCCGGTCGCGGCTGCAGGGCGAGTTGTTAGCGCGCCTGCTGCTCGGCCCGGTGCGCGAGCTGGCGATGCTCGACCTCGCCGTGATGCTCCGCACCGACCTGGGGAGTGTCATGCGCGAGGTGGATCGTCAGGCCCGGGCGGGGATCCTCGTCCTGCGGCGCACCTTGGCCGGACGGCTGGTCCGGCGGAACGTGGAAAGCCCCCTGTACGAGCCGCTCGCCCATCTGCTGATGCTGACGTTCGGCCCTGCGGCGGTGGTGGCGGAGGAGTTCGGGCGGCTGCCGTCCGTCCGGGAGGTCCATCTGTTCGGCGCCTGGGCCGAGCGGTACGAGCACGTCCCCGGTGACCAGCCGACCGACGTGGAGGTCCTGGTCATCGGCGACCTCGCTCCGGATGTCGCGTTCGACACCGCCCAGGAGGCCGCCGCACGTCTCGGCCTTCCGGTGCATCCGGTCGTCCGCACCGCCTCCCAGTGGGAGGACGACACCGACCCATTCCTCCGCGAAATCCGCACCGGCCCCCTGGTCCGCATCCACCCTCCCTAAGCCCCCGCTTCACCCCTCCCGGCCGTGGCATGGCCGCTGGCAGCGACCGAACTGACACCGGCACGGCGATCCTCGGCGGCCGCCACAATTCCCGCTCCGATCTGGCTCAGGGCGAGACCCGAAGGGGCGGGACGGTTCAACTCCGGGGTGCCGCACAAGGCCTGAGGGAGCGGGGGCGGTTTGGTTCAGAGGGGCGTCTGAGACCTGAAGGGGCCGGGGTGGTCTGGTTCGGGGACGTGCGGGAGCTGGAGGGGGCGGGGGCTATGGGGGTTCTGGGGTGGTGAGCCAGGTGTCGAGGGCCTGGTGGAGGTGGGCCTTGGTGGAGGTGGGGGCGAAGGACGCGTCCACCCCGGCGCGGGCCAGGGCGGCGAGGGTGTGGTCGTCATAGCCGAAGGCTTCGCGGACGCGGGCGTATTCGGTGGCAAGGGGGGTGTCGATCAAGGCGGGGATGTCGGTGTTCAGGGTCACGATGAGGCCCGCGTCCAGGAGTTGGGGGAGGGGGTGATCTTCTAGGGTCGACGCGAAGCCCAGGGCGACGTTGGACGAGGGGCATACCTCAAGGGGGATTTTGCGTTCGCGGACCTCGGCGACGAGATCCGGGTCGTCCAGGACGCGGATGCCGTGGCCCAGACGCTCCGTGCGGCCCGGGCCGAGTGCTTGGCGGATGCTGGCCGGGCCCTCGCCCTCGCCCGCGTGGTGGACGACGTGGAGGCCCTCGTCGCGGGCGGCGGCGAAGACGTCGGTGAACGGGTCGCCGGGGTGGGACTCGTCGCCTGCCAGCCCGACGGCGACCACGGCGTCGTGACGGCGCGCGAGGTCGAGTGTGCGCCAGGCGCGCTCCACGGAGCGGCGCCGGGAGTGGTCGAGGATGAGACGGCATTCGATCCCGAACGCCTCCCGTCCCGCCTCAAGTCCTTCCAGGACGGCGTTCAGGGGCATGGCGAGGTCGCCGAGCCTTTCGCCGTGTGCGGCGGCCGTGAAGGAGACTTCGGCGTAGCGGGTGCCTTGCGCGGTCTCGTCCTCGCAGAACTCGTAGGCGATCCGCCGGAAGTCGGCGGGCCGCTGCAGGCACGCCCGGACGAGGTCGTTCTGCGCGAAGAAGGCGGCGAAACTGCCGAACGCGCCCGTGTCTCCGGGGACCTGGACTCCGTTCGCCGCACCGATTTCACGGAGCGTGGCCCGCCGGACGGTGCTCTCCAGATGGACGTGAAGATGGGCCTTGGGCAGGTTCAGCAGACTACGCACCACGGCACCGTACCGACCGGTTCGGTCCTGGTGCCTCCGATTTTTCGTCGAGCGGGGAGACGGCCTGCCGCACGCCGCGCAAGGTTCGGCGGGTGGGTGAGTCTGGCCTTTTCCGGTCGTTGTGCCGGCGCGAATTGATCAAGAGGTGGATCTGTGGGATGAGGTGCTTTGTCCGATAGGATCTTCTGGCTTCAGCGGATGGAAATGAAGGCGGGTGCCGGGTGGAGTCGCTACGGCCGAGCGATCCAGGTCAAGTGGGACGATACCGTTTGTCGGGCAGGCTCGGCGCGGGTGGGATGGGCGAAGTATTCTTCGGTCTGACACCCGGCGGACGGCCGGTGGCGGTCAAACTCATTCACCAGGTCCACGCTGCGAACCCGGAATTCCGGCGCCGATTCCAGTCGGAGATCGAGGCGGCCCGAAAGGTCAACGGGCTGCATACCGCCGGAGTCGTCGATGCCGATCCCGCAGCCGATCCACCGTGGATGGTCACGGCATTCATTCCGGGCCCGTCGCTGGAGCGGGCTCTCGCCGAACATGGTCCATTTCCGGATGCCACGTTGCGCGTTCTGGGCGCCGGTATCGCCGAGGCGCTGGAGGCCATCCACGAAGCCGGACTCATTCACCGGGACCTTAAACCGTCCAACATCCTTCTCGGCGCTGACGGGCCGCGCGTGATCGACTTCGGTATCGCCCGTGCCACGGACGCATCCCAGGCGACCGCGATGGCGGGCACCCCTGGCTTCATGTCGCCCGAAATACTCACCGGTGAATCGCTGACACCAGCGGCCGACATCTTCGCCTTCGGTCTGGTCCTGGCCCACGCCGCTGGAGTGCGGCCTTTCGGTGAGGGGCCGCAGCCGGCATTGAGCTATCGCATTGTCCACCAGGAGCCCAGCCTCGCCGGGTTGGAGCATGGACTCGGTGAAATCATTGGGCGATGCTTGGCGAAAAGTCCGGCGGAGCGGCCGACGCCCGCGCAGCTTTTGCAGGAGCTCGCTCCGCCGATGTTGGGCGGTTCCTGGCTTCCGGCTCCGGTTCAGACCATGATCGACCAGCAAGTTTCGGTGCTGCCGTCCGCGCCGCTGCGGAATTCAGCCGATGCCGTTCCTGGGGGTTCCGGCCTCGGGAGTCCCGCGCCTGCGGTTCTCGGGAGAGTTGCCGATGTGGGCTCGCCGAATCCTGTTCAGGTGGGGCCACGGAATTTCCCTCCTGCTCGTCCACAGAAACCCGTCCCTGGGAATAATCCGCAAAAGGCTCGGGGGGTGGCGGGGTCGCCTGTGGCGCAGCGTCCGCGATCCGGTGGGATTCAGGGGAGGGAATGGCAGTTTCGCGTCCTTTCCCTGCTCGCGATCGTGGTCCTCGTGCCGAGCCTGGCCATGCTCGTCATCGGGGCTGCGGAGGGAGCGCAAGGGGGCTGCAGTCTCTTCGCGGCCAGAGCGAACGCCGCTGAGGCGGGGCGACCGACGGCTCCGGGCCTCGCGGCCTGTGACGAGAGCAACTCCACAGCGGAGATCCTGCTGGGCGTGATCGGCCTCGGCATCGGCGTCTCCCTGGCCATCGGCGCCAGAAACCGCCGCCAACCCTGACCACGCCTTCAGCCAGCCGCGCCCGACCAGTCGCGCCTCGACCAGCCGCGCCTCAGCCAGCCATGCCCGACCAGGGCGCCTCAGCGATTCGCGCCTTAACTAGCCGCGCTCGACCTGCCGCGGCTCGACCAGTCGCGTCCAGCCTGTTGCGCCTCGACTAGTCGCGTCCGCGCCCGTTGCGTCCAGCCTGTTGCGCCTCGACTAGTCGCGTCCGCGCCCGTTGCGTCCAGCCTGTTGCGCCTCGACTAGTCGCGTCCGCGCCCGTCGGGCCTCAGCCTGTCGCGCCCCCGCCCGTCGCATCCCCGCTGTCGCGCCCCCGCTCGTCGGGCCTCAGCTTGGCGCGTCCCCGCCCGTCGCGTTCCAGCGCGTCGGGCCTTAGCCCGTCGCGTTCCAGTGCGTTGCGCCTCGACCAGTCGCGTTCCAGCGCGTCGGGACTCTGTGCGTCGCGTTCAAGTTCGTTGGGCTCGACCCGTCGCGTGCGGAGCGGCGGGCTTGGTTGGTGGGGGTTGGTTAGGTGGGGAGGGTGTAGTGGGCGTTTTCTAGGGGGGTTACCAGGCCGTCGGCTATCAGGGTGTCTAGGGCTCGTTCGCGTTGGATGGGGTTTGACCACACCACGTCTATGGCGGGCTTGGGGACGGGGCCCTCGGCGGCGCGGAGGACGGCGAGGATTCGGCCTCGGCATTGGCGGTCCGTGCCCGCGTAGGTCTGGCCGCGGCGGGGCGGTCCCGTGTAGGCGGGGCGTCCGTTGCGCTGCCAGGCGCATCGCTCGAGGACCGGGCAGTCGGCGCAGCGGGGTGTCCGGGCGGTGCAGACGAGGGCGCCCAGTTCCATGGCGGCGACCGCCCAGCGCGCGGCGGTCGGGGGATCGATGGGGAGGAGGCTCTCGGCGAGCGTGACCTCGGCCTTCGTCTGCGACTTCGGCGGGTATTCGTCGCCGGAGAGGAGCCGGGCGAGGACGCGGCGGACGTTGGTGTCCAGGACGGCGTGCCGCTGCTTGAAGGCGAAGCTCGCGACGGCGGCGGCGGTGTAGGCGCCGATCCCGGGGAGGGCCAGGAGGTCCTCGTGCGAGGAGGGGACCTCGCCGCCGTGCCGTTCGGTGATCGCGCGAGCGCTCTCGTGCAGGCGGAGCGCGCGGCGCGGGTAGCCGAGGCGTCCCCAGGCGCGGACGGCCTCGCCGGACGGTTCGGCGGCGAGGGCGGCGGGCTCGGGCCAGCGGGTCATCCAGGCGTCCCAGACGGGCAGGACGCGGGCGACCGGGGTCTGCTGGAGCATGATCTCGCTGACGAGGATGCCCCAGGGCGTCGCGTCCGGGGCCCGCCAGGGGAGATCCCGGGCATTGGCGTCGTACCAGTCGAGGATCGGCGCGGTGTAAGCGGAGTTCAGGACGGTGGAGTTCATGGCGAGCCGCCATTGTGGCACGCGGCGGGTCGTCCCCTCTTTCTGGATCGCTGAATGCATACTGACCGTATGGGGGCACATACTGGACGTAACGAGAACGGTTCCGGGTCTGATCAGTACTGGCGGCGCCGCGCGGTCGCGCTGGCCTCCGTCCTCGGCGCGACCGGGCTGCTCGCCTGGGCCTGCACCGGCGCCTCGGGGGACGACACTCCGGCGCGGGACGCGGGCACCGCGGCTTCGTCGAGCACGCCCGCCCCGCCGACGGCGATGCCCACGGTCACCGTCACCGCGACGGCCACTCCGCGGGCGACGGCGGCCGCCGGGGGCACGTGCCGGGGCCGTGACCTGGTGTTCAGCATGACGGCGTCCCGGACGACCTACGCGGGGACGGCCAGTCCTGAGTTCCGGATCACGGTCGTGAACATGGGCGGCGGCTCCTGCACGCTGGACACGAGGTCGCTGGACGTCCGCGTCACGTCCGGTGACGACCGCATCTGGTCGTCCGCCGAATGCCGCCGTGACGGGACGTCCAAGAAGACCGTCAAGCGAGGCGTCCCCTACGTCGACACCGTCGTCTGGAACCGGCGACGCGGCTGCGGCGGCGGCGGCGCCATTGCCCGTCCGGGCACCTACGTGGCCGCGCTCAAGGGCGAGAAAGCCAAGAAACAGGTCTTCTACCTGCGCTGATCCCGACGAGCATTGCTTTTTGTTTGCGTGGTCGTCGGTAGCGTGGTTGCGGACGAGGCCCGAGCTCGGGGGGAGGCGTGATGTTCGTCCAGATCGTCCAGGGACGGACGACCGATCCGGCCGCCGTGCGGGACGCGTGCGAGGACTGGGTCCAGACGGTCGCGCCCGGGGCGCGCGGATGGCTGGGAAGCACGGCGGGTGTCACCGAGGACGGGATGTTCGTCGGGCTCGTCCGGTTCGAGTCGGGTGAGGCGGCCCGCGCGAACGGGGTGCGGCCGGAGCAGGAGCAGTGGTGGGACGGGGCGTCCCGGCTGTTCGCGGACGGCGTCGTCGTCCACGACTGCGCGGACGTCGAGGTCTTCGGGCAGGGGCCTTCCGACACGGCGGGGTTCGTGCAGATCATCCAGACGAGGGTCCGCGACCGGGAGGCGCTGCGGCCGTTCTGGAGCGAGGAGGAGGGACGGGCCATGCGCGAGTTCCGTCCCGACACGATCGGCGGGCTGTTCTGCGTCCACCCTGACGGCGGGTGCACGGTGGCGGTCTACTTCACGTCCGAGGAGGAGGCGCGTGAGGGGGAGCGCAAGGAGATGCCGCCGGAGCTGAAGGCGTGGCGGGACGACGAGATGTCCCACTACGAGGGGGACGCGGAGTTCTTCGACCTGCGGAGCCCGTGGACGTGGACGGCCGACCGGCGCGCCAGACGCTGGCCCATCCCCGGCCTGCGAAAGTTCTCAAGAGCCCACCACGCATAGCCCCCCACCCCACGCCGGCAACTCAAGCCCCACTACGCGCTCGCCTCGCGCCAAACGTCCCCCACCCCGCGCCACCCCGCGCCGTGCTGTGCGA
>NZ_BCQP01000070.1 GCF_001552135.1 Actinomadura chibensis NBRC 106107
GGCCGGGCCGATCTTCGACGTGATGCCGACGTCGATGGCCTGCTTCTGGGCGACCGACAGGTCGCGGACCTCGCCCTTGTTGTTCGTGACGACCACGAAGTCGCCGCCGACCACGGGCAGCCCGCGGTAGGTCCGCTCGTAGGCCACGTAGTTCAGGTTCCAGGGCGTCCCGATCACCTGCGTGCGGACGAAGGCGTCGTTCGCGCTCGGGTGCAGCTCGGGGGCGCGGGCGGCGACGATCCGCTCGGCGGTCGCGCGCGCGGCGAGCGTCGGGTCGGGGGCGGCCGACGCGTTCGGGAGCGTCTGCGCGACCAGCGGCGACAGACCGGCCGCCGCGAGGGCGGCGGCCGCGGGGACGGCCAGGAGATGTTTGCGTTTCACTGCTGCATGCCTCCATCGACATGGGGGAGGCCGCCCCGCGGGGGATTGGGGCGGCCGCAGGGCACGACGACCGCCGCCGGCGGACCGGGCGCCCATGTCACGCGCGGGCCGGCTGGGAGTCGGCCGGATCCTGACGGCGGACGGTGAAAACGCGGGGTGTTCGGGAGCGGGCACCGGAGCGGGCGGACGGTTGGGTTGCGCCTTGCGAACATGAGAGTGACATCTGCGAATCCGAATGGGGGCCTTCCACTTCGGCATAGCTTCGCGCTATGGGGCGTGAACTACGGCATTTTCGAATGCCCGCCCGATAGGGCCGCGACGGCGTCCCGTCCGGGGCGATGCGGCCAGGTCCGCATTGGCGGCCGTGCCCCGGTTCCAGGTCATCCGGAGACATCTGCCGGATAGCGGCGGCGCAGCGGAACACGCTCGCGAACGCGCCTTCACCTGCGACGACGCAAGGTCCCGAGCATCCGGGAACCGGGCTTCTGCCGTGATCGATGACGCGGGACGCGTTCCGTGAATGGGCCCGTCCCGCGCGTGCGCGATCATTGATCTTGAGAATTGGGCGCACCCCGGCGAACCGCGACGGCGCGGTAAGCGCTCGCCCGTCGCGATCGGCGGTCGAATGGGCCATGAATAACTTGACCGGCGAACTTGAGGCCCAAAGTGAAAAGTTGAAACACGGTGGTCGCGGGCCCCTTGAAACCGCAGGCCAGTTCGCCGTTCCAGCAATGATGGAAGTGCCCGGGGGCCCGCGCCGCCCCCGCGCGGGTCCCGCCCTGACCGGAAGCGGGGGCGGCCATGACCTTCCGTTTCACATCCGCAGGCGGGGAAGGGATCCGGGCAGGCGACTCCGAGGAGGCCGAGATGCCGCAGCAGGCGTGGAGCAAGAAGCGCGAACGTCAGTACGAGGACATCAAGAAGTCCGAGAAGGAGCGCGGGGCCGGGACGCGCCGCGCGGAGGAGATCGCCGCGCGCACCGTCAACAAGAACCGCGCGCGGAGCGGGGAGGCCAAGCAGAAGAGCGGGACGTCGACCAAGGACATCTCCCCGCAGCGCCGCGGCGGGCTCCGGTCCGGGAAGTCCGGCCCGCGCGGCCGGACGAAGGAGCAGCTGTACGCCGAGGCCAAGAAGAAGAAGATCGAGGGCCGCTCGAAGATGTCGAAGGCGGAGCTGGAGAAGGCGCTCGGCGGCTGACCCCCGGCCGGGCCCGCGCCGCCGCGCTCAGGTGTGCCAGTGGCCGACCAGCTCCGCGTACAGGGGGCTGCGGCGCAGCAGCGTCTCGTGGGTGCCGAGGACGGCGTCCGGCCCGTCGAGGAGCAGGATCAGGTGGGCGCGCTCGGCGGAGCTGATGCGGTGCGCGATGACGATCAGCGTGCCGCCCCGGTCGGCGAGCGCCCGCTCGGCGCGGGCCTCGGCGGCGGGGTGCAGGTGGCTCGTGGCCTCGTCCAGGACGAGGACCGGCGCCGGTGACAAGTAGGCCCGTGCCAGCGTGACGAGCTGGCGCTCCCCCTGCGAGAGGCCCCCGCCGCCCGGCGGGATCTCGGCGTCGTACCCGCCGAGCCGTTCGACCGTCTCCCCCAGCCCGACGGCGTGGACGGCGTCGTCGAGCCGCGCCTTCGTCGCCTGCGGGCACAGGTAGGCCAGGTTGTCGCGCAGCGGCGCGGCGAAGATGTAGCTCTCCTGCGGGATGAGGGTGACGGCCCTCCGCGCGTGGGCCGGGTCGAGGGGGGCGCCGCCCAGGGTGACGCGGCCCCGCTGCGGGGTGAGGAGCCCGGTGAGGAGGTTGGCGAGGGTCGACTTGCCGGTGCCGCTCGGGCCGACCACGGCCAGGTGCGTCCCCTCGGGGACGTAGAGGGACAGGTCCTCGATCACCGGCGCCGCGCGCGGCGAGTAGGCGAACGTCACCCGCTCGGCCTCGACGTCGAAGGACTCGACGGCGGCCGGAGGCGCGGCGGGCGCCGCCGCGGGCGGGACGGCGCAGACCTCGGCGAGCCGTCCGAGCACCACGGCGAGGCTGAGCAGCAGCGTGCCGCCCGCGTCCACGAGGACGGTCACGGCCGGTTGCAGCCCGGTGACGAGGTAGGCGACCGCGCCCGCGACGTCCCCCGCCGTGAACCCCTGGTGCGCGGTCAGGTACGGCGACAGCAGGAGCAGCGCCAGCAGCGGCAGGTGGACGCCGAGCGCGAGCACGGGCAGGCGGACGAGCCGCGTCCTGGCGTAGGCGCGCAGGGCCCGCGCCTGGGCGTCGACGGCCCGGCCGACGGTGTCCGCCGCGCGGTCCTCGGCGGCGCAGGCGGCGACGTCCCGGACGCCGTGGACGACCACCGCCGCGCTCTCCCCGATCTCCTCCGCGCGCAGCACGACGGCCCGGTAGCGGCGCACCTGGAGCCCGACGAACGCGCCGAACACCGCCACGCCGAGCGCCACCGACAGCCCGACGACCAGCGCCAGCCGTGGGGCGAGCAGGGTCAGCCCGACGAGCGCGGCGACGCCCGCCGACAGCAGTTGGCGGACGTTGCGCAGCGCCGCGCCGAGCAGCGCCCTGACGGCCTCCGCCTGCTCGGTGACCTGCGAGACCCCGGCGCCCGCCGCGTCCGGGGCGCCGGCCGCCATCCGGCGCAGCGCGGCGGTCACGACCTCGCCGACCAGGGAGTCGCGGAGCGGCTCGACGGTCGCGGCGAGCCACGGGTAGACCCGGCCGGTCGCCACCGCGCCGGCGACGTGCAGCGCGGCGAGCGCGGCGAGCCAGCCGAGGCCGGTCAGCGGCCGCCCGGCGAGGAAGCCGTGGTCGACGGCGCGGGCGAGCAGCAGCCCGGACGCGAACGTCGGCCCGGCCTCCACCGCCGACCAGGCGGCGAGCCGCCGCACGGCGGGCCACTGCCCGCGGACGTGCCGGTGCAGCAGGCGGGCGGCGGGCGGGGCGGTCATGCGCCCGCGGCCGCTTCCGGCGCGGCGGCGCCGTCGTCCGCCGCGGGCCGCGCGTCGAACACGGCGCGGTAGCGGGGGTCGGGCCACAGCTCGGCGTGCGGGGCGAGCGCCCGGATCCGGCCCGCGTCGAGCCAGGCGACGAGGTCGGCGCGCGCGGCCGTGGCCGGTCGGCGCGCCACGACCAGGCTGGTGCGCCCGGCGAGGACGCGCCGCAGCGCCTCGGTCACCTTCAGCTCGGTGGCGGTGTCGAGGCTGCTCGTCGCGTCGTCGAGGACGACGATCCGCGCGTCGGCGAGGGCGGCCCGCGCCAGCCCGAGCCGCTGCAGCTCGCCGCCCGAGAACGGGGCGCCGGCGAGGGGCGTGTCGTACCCCTCGGGGAGCGCCCGGACGAAGTCGTCGGCGGCGGCCGCCCGCGCGGCGCGGCGGACCTCGGCGCGCGTCGCGTCCGGACGGGCGTAGGCGATCGTGTCGTGCACCGTGGCGCCGAGCGGCGCGGGACGTTCGAACGCGTAGGCGACGGCGTGCCGCAACCGTGGGAGCGCGAGCGCGGTCACGGGCACGCCGTCGAGCTCCACGGACCCGTCGTCGGGGTCGAGGAGCCGTCCGATCGTCGACACGAGCAGGCTCTTCCCGGCGCCCGACGCGCCGACGACGGCGACGGCGGCGCCGGGCGGCACGTCCAGGTCGAGCCCGTCCAGGACGGCGCGGCCCCCGGCCCGGACGGTGACCCCCCGCAGGCGGAGCCGCCCGGGGCCGTCCGGGAGCGGGCGGGGCCGCGCGGGCGGCCGCACCGCTGGGACGGCCGCCAGCACCTCCTCGATCCGTCCCGCGCCGACCTGGCAGTTGAGCAGTTGGACGAAGGTGTCGAACAGGGACGCCGACGCGACCGCCATCGCGGCGTAGGACGCGCTCGCCACGAGCTGCCCGGTGGTGAGGTCGCCCGTCGCGAGCCGCACCCCGGCGACGCCGACGACCACGACCGGGGTGAGCGGGGCGAGCAGCGCCAGCCGCCGGCTCACCCGGCCCTGCACCTCCCACGTCTCCCGTCCGGCCGCGCGCAGCTCGGGGAGCGGCGCGAGGATCCGCCGGGCCTCGGCGTCGGCGGTGCCGCTGGCCTGGATCGTGCGGATGCCCTGCCGGGCGTCCAGCAGCCGGGTGGCGATGGCGGCCTGGCAGACCTGGTAGCGCGCGAACGGCTCGGTGGCCTGGACGACGAACACCCGCAGCGCGAGGACCAGCGGCGGCACGCTCGCCGCGAACGCGGCGGCGAGCCACCAGTCGATGAGGGCGAGCGCGACGACCGCGCCGGCCGTGGACGCGATCGCGGCCGCCGCCGCCAGCAGCAGGACGGGGAACGCGGCGGGTCCCGACGCGCTCTCGGTCAGCCGGGACAGGACGTCCCCGGTGGGGAACCGCCGCTGGCCCTGCGGCCCGAGGGCCAGGACGCGGCCGAGCATCCGGTGCCGGAGCCAGGCGGTGAGGTGGCTGCCGCAGTAGGCGCCGAGGACGTCCTCCGCCGCGTCGGCCAGCACGGCGACGCCCAGCGTCACCGCCAAGGCCGCCGTCGCCGCGCCGAGGCCGCGCTGCGCCTGCGCGGCGTCGATCGCCCGCGCCAGCATCACCGGCGTGGTCAGCGTCGCCGCGACGCGGACCGCGGTGAGCGCCGCGAGCAGGGCCATCCGCACCCGGAAGCGGCGGACGGCGGCGCGCATCAGCCGCCGTCCCCCGGCGCGGAGGACGGCGGAGCCGGCGGGCCCGCCGGGCGGCGCGACGAGCCTCGGTTTCCGGACCACCCTGGTCGGCTCCGTTCCGTTCCGGCGGAAGTCTTCCTAGAATCGAAGGTGGGTCCGGTCACGGACCGGCTCTTGCCGGTCCGTGACCGGGGTTCTGCGGGCCGGGGTCTTCTCAGGGGTCCCGGGTGCCGCATGGGATGCGCCGTACTAGCAGGTGACGCCGATGCAGATCGTGTTGAGCAGCGTCAGCAGACCGGTGCACGCGCAGGTGCCGCCGAGCTGGACGCCGTCGATCTCGATCGGGTCGGTCTCCGGCAGCTCCTGAAGAGCGGCCACGAGGTCGCCGTCGAACGTGTCCATGGTGTTTCACCTCCTCCCTTCCTGGTCGATGGCGTAGGTCCGTTCCGCCGTGAGGCAGAAGCGGACCACCGTTTCGCGCAGGACCGGGGGCCATGCCTGGACGACGCCGTGGTGGTCGCCGTCGGCCTCCAGGTAGTCGAAGTCGACTCCTTCGGTCCTGCCGAGTTCGAGGAGGCGCCGCCGCAGCGCCCGGGACTGGCCGACGGGGACGACCTCGTCCCGCGCGCCGTGGACGAGCAGCAGCGGCGCCGTGAGCGACGCGCATTCGCGCAGCACGTCGCGTCCCGGTCCGGGTTCGCCGCGGGCGGCGATCCGGCTGAGCCGGGCGACGCGGTCGCCGACCGCCCCGGGCGCGGCGGCCCGCAGGGCGTCCGCCGAGGTGAACGGCGCGAGGGCCGCGCAGCCCGACCACAGCTCCGGGAACCGGCACGCGGCGAGCAGCGCGAGGAACGCGCCGTAGCTGCCGCCGAGCACGACCGGGCGCGGCAGCCCCGCGTCGTCGCGGTCGCGGGCGACGAGCCCGCCGAGGTGGACGACGTCGTCCAGGTCGGGGCCGCCCCAGTCGCCGAGGACGGGCCGCAGGTGCCGCTCGCCGTAGCCGGTGCTGCCCCGGTAGTTGGGCGCGATCACCGCCGCGCCCGCCGCCGCCAGGTGCTGGAACAGCGGCTCGAACTCGAACCGCCAGGCCGCGAGCGGTCCGCCGTGCAGCGCCAGCACCAGGCGGGGCGCGCCGAGGTCGCCGTAGACGACCGCCTCGATCGGGCCCGCCGGTCCGGGCAGCTCCATCAGCTCGGCGCGCCGCCAGCCGCCGCCCGCGCCGGGCGCGTCCGGGGCCAGCGTCCAGGCCGGTCCCGCCGGGCCCGGCACCGGGCCGGGCGCGGTCGCGAGGGTCGGCGGGCGGTGCGGGGCGGCGAAGCGCACGTGGATCCGGCCGTCGTCCGCCCAGTGGGCGGGCCCCCACAGCATGCCGCGCGGGCCGGGCACCGGGGTGACGCGGTCCGCCTCCGGGGTGTAGACGGCGAGCCGGGCCACGGCGCCGTGGATCTCCCGGACGAGGAGGTGCCGCCCGCTCGGGTCGAAGGTCAGCGGCGTCCTCAGCCGGGACGAGCGGTTCAGCGTCTCCGGGAACCGGACGGGCCCGCCGTCCGGGAACCGCAGCCCGGTCTGCCGCGCCCCCGCCTGCTGGACGCCCGGCGACGTCGTGGTGACGGCCAGCGCCCCCGAGCGCGGGCTGTAGGCGGCGATGCCGTCGGACGTCGTGTCGGACACCGACCAGACCCGGCGCCAGGAGCGTTCGCGCAGGTCGACGAGGATGCCGTCGGTGCGGCGTCCCGGCTCGGCGTGGTCCAGGGCGAGGGTGCGCCCGCGATCCACGAAGACGCCGCCCGACAGGACGCCGGGGATGCGCAGGACGGGTTCGAGCCCGGTGGCGGTCAGCCGCGAGATCCGCGAGTTCCGCTCGTCCTCGACGGCGACGAGCAGCGCCGCCCGGTCGGGACCGGCGAGGAGGAACCCGGCGAGCATGGACGGGACCGGCCAGGACCGCGTGATCCGCAGGCCCGTGCCGGCCGGTCCCGCCGCGAGCACGGTCCCGTGCCCGGTGGGTCCCCCGTGGTCGCCGGTCGCGGGCCGCGCGATCAGGACACGGCCGTCGTCCAGCGGGAGCACGGCGCAGTCGCGGGCGAGGAGCGGCCCGTCGGCGGTGCGGGCGGCGGACCCGTCGGCGGTGGCGGCGAGCGCGCGGCGGGCCGGCGCCGGACACGCGAGGTCCCAGCGTTCGAGCGTGACGTCGTCCAGCACGGCGCTCAGGCACGCCGCCCAGCGTCCGCCCGCGGAGAACGCGAACCCGAACCGGGTCGGGACCGGCGGCAGGTCCGGCGGGACGAAGCCCGGCGCGGCGGCGTTCACGAGACCCGCCCGGAGCCGAGCGCCGCCGCCGGGACGCCCGCGTCGTCCGCGTCGTCCGCGTCGTCGGCGGGAAGGTCGGCCGCGGCGTCGGCCGTCCACATCCGGGCGGCGCCGTGCCGCAGCCGGAGCAGGAAGGCGAGGATGCCGCTCATGCCGTCGCCCCACGTCACCGACACCTGGCCGAACTCGTCGGGGAAGACGAGGTGCCCGTCGCGCCGCGCCCGGTTGGCGAGGACGAGTTCGGCGAGCCGCCACGCGCCGTCGCGGTAGCGGTCGTCGCCGGTGAGGGCCGCCATGTCGAGCAGGAAGTCGCCGTTGCCGGACAGCCCGTGGCACTGCCCGAGCGCGGCGCGCCAGCGGTTGTCCAGGACGGCCCGCGCCGCGCGCTCGGCGTACCGGGCGAACCGCTCGTCCCCGGTCGCCGCGCCGAGCCGCGCGAGGAACGCGCCGATCCCGGCCGCGCCGTGGCACCAGAACGGCGCGGTCGGCGCGTCGCCGTGCCCGGCGCCCCACATCGCGGCCCGGTCGGTGATCGTCGCGGCGTCGAGCAGGCTCTCCCCCACGTCGACGGCGAGGGCGCGGTAGTCGTCGCGCCCGGTCGCCTCGGCGCAGGCGATGAGGAAGTAGCCGACCCCGGCGACGCCGTGCGCGAACCCGTGGAACCGCTTCCCGGCGAGCTTGGACTCGTGCTGCGCCGGGGTGCTCCAGGTCGGGCCGCCGGGGGCGGCCTCCACCCCGCCGACCAGCGCGTCGGCGGCGGCGACCGCCCGGTCGGCGTACCGCTCCCGGCCGGTGCGGGCGAACAGGTGCAGCGCGGTCAGGCCGAGGCCCGCCGTGCCGTGGGTGACGTCGGGGCCGGGGACGGCGAACGGCAGCCGGTCCGCGGCGGCGAGGGCGCCGTCGACGAGGTCGCGGTCGTCCAGCGCGAGGCCCGCGTCCAGCACCGCCCACGCGGCGCCCGCGGCGCCGAAGTACAGCCCGGCCGGACGCGCGGCGCCGTCGTCCAGCCGCGCGAGGATCCAGCGGGCCGCCTCGCCGATGGCCGGGGGGAGGCCGGGAACGGCGGCGAGCTCGTGGCACCGGACCAGCGCGCCGAGGACGCCTGCCGCACCGTGCTGGACGCTGCACGGATCGGGTGCGCCGTGGACGCACGACGCGGGCCAGAGGGCGCCGCCGTTCCCGGGGGTCATGGAGGCGAGGAGGTGGCCGCTGATCCCGGCGACGGCCTGGCGGGCCTGCTCCCGCAGCCGCTCGCGGCGGCCGTCCGGGCGCCCGGCCCCGCGCCCCGCCGAACCCGCGCCGGTGCCCGCGGCCGGGGCGGGCGCGGCCTCGATTTTGGTCGGGAGGGCCGCCAGCGCTTCGCGGGCCCGGGCCGGTGTCCAGCGCCGGTCGGGGTCGTCGGCCGTCAGCCCGAGCAGCATCGGGACGACCGGCGCGGGCAGGTTCAGGCCGCGGGTGCGGGCGCGCAGCAGCTCCGCGAGCCGCTCGGCCAGCGGACGCGCCGCCGGACGCTCCCCCAGCAGGTACGGCGGACCGGCGGTGATCACGTGGCAGAGGGTCGCGCCGAGGCTGAAGTAGTCCGCCGTGACGTGCGGGGGCGCCCCGTCCATCTGCTCGGGCGCCGAGTACCCGGGGGTGCCCGAGCGCAGCGCCGCGCCCTCGATGTCGTCGGCGGGCACCGCCAGCTCCAGGTCGATGAGGACGGGCGTCCCGTCCGGGCGGACCATGATGTTGTTCGGGTTGAAGTCGCGCACGATCAGCCCGGCGCCGTGCGCCGCGATCATGAGTCCGGTCAGCCGGTCCGCCATCTCCAGCGCGGCGGGCAGGTGCGCCCCCCAGCCGCGCAGGACGATCAGGTCCGAGCTCCACTGCCGCAGCGCCGTCCCCGGGACCATCTCCTCCGCGAGGAACAGGTGGCCGCCCTGCGTGAACAGCTCGACCGGGCGCGGCGCCACCCCGAGGTGCGCGATGGCGGTGAGGGCGCGGTGCTCCGCCCGGAGGCTGTCGCGGATGTCCCGCCCGGTCTCGTCGGCGGCGACGTGCGGGCGCGCCTCCTTGAGCACGACCGGCTCGCCCGTCCGGGTGTCGACCGCGCGGTAGACGCCGCCCTTGTTAGTGTGCCGGATCGCCTCGCGGACCGCGAAGCGCGTCCCGATCAGGATCTCGCCCCGCCCGTCGCCGCCGTCCGCGGCCGGGCCCGCGGCGTCGGCGTTCGTCCGGTGGTCGGGGAAGGGGCACGTCACCCAGGAGGGCGGCTGGTAGGTGCCGGAGCGCCGGTCCTCCACCGGGTTGCCGTCGGGGTCGAGGATCACCCAGGCGTAGAACCCGTCGTTGGTGATCCGGCGGTCCTCGACGAAGGCGCCGTACCGGTAGTGGACGAGGCTGCCCGGCGCGTACTGGCGGTCGGACAGGATGCGCGGCCCGGCGAGCCCCGCCGTCGCCTCGTGCAGCTCCGCCGCCAGCCGGACGGCCTCGGCGTCGCTCTCGGGGTAGACGGTGAGGAACTTGCCCGAGTGGCCGCGCGAGGTGTTCCGCGCGTTCAGCACCGCGACCTGGTCGTGGCTCGCCGCGAACTTGAACGGGGAGTTCCCGGCGAGGAGCACCGCGAGCGCGCGGTCGAGCACCTCCTCGGCCGACGCGGGCGTCGCCGAGACGTGCAGCTTCCACCCCTGCGCGGGACAGCCGCCGCCGTCGCGGGTGAGGTGCCGCCACATGGGGCTGCGGCGCGCCGTCCAGCCGGACGGGCCGGGGAGCGCGGCGAGCGCCCGGTCGAGCACCCCGGTCAGGCGGGCGTCGCCGGACTCCGGAGCGGCCGCCCCGGAGAAGACGCTGAAATTGAATTCCGCCATGCTGACTTCGCCGCCCTCTTTCCGTTCCGCCGGCCTCGGCCGGCCTCGCGAAGTGATCCCGTCCGCCCTTTTCTCGATCGATCATTTCGACCGATCAATGTGCGAGTCGGGGCGAACGAGGACACCGTAGCCACGATTCCCTGAAAAGCGCCAGAGGGGACTAACAAAGGATCTTTACTGCGGCGGAATAAAAATCTTACTCGGCGGAAAGTTGTCGAGTGACGACTGTGACGGCAGAGCCGGGCGAAGCCGGGGAGAAGCCCAGAATGTGAGCTATGTCCAGCTTTGCCGACAGGCAGATCGGCGGAGTCCTCGCCAATTTGACTCCGAATCGGTTTTGGTTCGAGTCATGGCCGAAGACCGCCACGTCCGCCGCTGGCACGGCACCTGGTGATGTGCTAGGAACCGGCGTCGCGAAGTGATCGAAAGGCTGGTCAAAAGGGTCGCGACGGCGCGCCGGAGCGGCCGCCCGACAGGCCCGCAGGCCCTACGCCGTAAGCCTTTTCGAGGTTCGCCGAAGGTCGCGGCGACCGCCTCCATTAGCAAAGGGCGGGAGGCGACGCCAAGGTCGTTTCAGTCGGCCGACCAGAATGGATCGCGACCTATAAAACCTATCAGTTTGGTCTGGATATCCGCGTCGGCGGGGACGTCCACCCGGGCGCCGAACTGACCCGAGGAGCGCAGGACGCCCTCCATTCCCTCCATGCCGCCGAGGAGCCGCGCGCAGAAGTCGGGGTCGAGCCGGTCGTCCTGGCCGGTGGCCCGGGAGAGATCCCAGGTGTGCATGAACACGTCGGCGGTGTAGAACTGGTCGATCGCGGCGTCGAGCGGCAGATTTCCGGTGTGCGGATTGCTGAATTCCCGGTCTGCCGTGGCGGGATCGTCCAGCACGGCCTGCACGCCGTCGCAATGGACCAGCCAGGCGGCGACGGGGTCGTCGTCCACCGAGGGGCCGTGCGGCAGCTCGATGCCCGTGCCGGACGCCAGGAACCCCGGGAACCATCCGGTCAGGTGCCGGACGACGTCGCGCGCGGTCCACTCGGCGACCGGGGACGGGACGTCCCACGCCCGCACGCCGCGGACCCTGTCGGTGAACATCCCGGCGATCTGCCGGTGCCTCTCGTCCGGACGGTCGGGCAGCGCCATGGCGAACATCCCCTGTGCTCTGTGGGGCCGACGGGATACCCGGCGGATCCTATCCGCGCCCGCTCCGACCGCGCTCCGAAATTCGAACAGAAGTTCGCTCCGGAAGACCGATGAGTTTCGCGGACGCCCCCGGTCTGCCTTGGCGAGAACCCCCACCGAAGGAGAGAGCACGATGGCCGCCACCCAGACCCCCGCCACCGTCCAGTCCCCCGCCGCCGCCCCGGAGCGCACCGCCTCCCCCCGCGGCCGCGCGCGAAGCCGAGTCCTCTGGGGCGCGCAGATCGCGCTGGCCGTGTTCATGGTCGTCGCGTCCGGCCTGCCGAAGCTGTTCGGCGAGCACACCGCCGTGCAGCTCTTCGAGGACATCGGCTGGGGCCAGTGGTTCCGCTACTTCACCGGCGCGGTCGAGATCGCGGGCGGCCTCGGGCTGCTGATCCCCCGGCTGTCCGCCGCCGCCGCGACCGGGCTGGTCGGCGTCATGATCGGCGCCGTGATCACCAACATCGGGCTCGGCAGCCCCGAGGTCGCCCCGTTCCCGGCCCTGCTCGGCGTCGTCTTCGCGGTGATCGCCTGGAACCGCCGCGAGAAGGCCCGCGACCTCCTCGACCTGTTCCGGCGCTGAGCCGACCCGACTCGCTCGGCCCAGCCCGGCCGCATCCGGACCAGCGCGAAAGCCGACCAGGAGCAGCCTGGTCGGCTTTCGGCCTGTGCGCGCCGACGGCGCCGCCTACGTCCAGGGCGCCCTCGGGTACCAGATGAGGTCGCGGGAACCGAGGATCCGCACGTTCCAGTACAGGACGGTGAACACGCCCGCGGTGAGCAGCGCGGCCGCCACCATCCCGGACGCGCGGCCGGGACGCGCGGCCAGCCAGTCCTGGATCCGGTTCCCGGCCAGCAGGACGACGGCGAGGAACAGCACGGAGAGGATCACGATGTTGCCGAGCGACTGGAGGCTGAAGGCCGCCGCGCCGTAGAGCGGGTTGTGGCTCTCGGCCGCGTCCCGGAACATCTGGCGGAAGAGGGCGAACGGGCGTCCGACCAGGAAGCCGCCGATGAGCGCGCCCATGACGACCATCGGCGCGTTCGGGTGCTTCGCCGAGAGCCGGGCCAGCGGGTCCGGGACGAGGCCGAGCGCGGACAGCCCGAGGCAGATCAGCGTCACCCCGATGATCCCGAACACGATCATCGCCTGGGTCAGGCGCGGGGTCCACCCGTCCATGGTCGTCGTCGTCTGGAACTGCGGCATGTGGGTGCCGACGAGCCCGACGACCGCGCCGTAGGTCGCCGACACGGCGACCATGCCCGCCGACAACCAGCCCAGCGGCTTGAGCGCCTGGACGACGCGGTCGCGCCTCGACCGGCGTCCGACCATGGGGGCGAGCGCGCCGAACACGGCGATGTTGCAGGCGGTGAAGGTGCCCGCCACGCCGGACGCGAGCGCGAACGCGATGCCCGCCATCGTCCCGGCGATGGGCGTGCCCTTGGCGTGGTGGCCGAGGAGGGTGTCGGCGACGTTGTCACCGATGGTCTGGTCGACGAACTCCGCCGACCACACGACGGTCAGCAGGAATCCCGCGAGGACGCTGGCCGCGAGGACCAGCAGGCGCCGGCGGGGGAAGGCGCCGACGACGAACGTCGGCGCGGGCTCGGGAACGGAGATCGGCGAGGGTCGTTCGGCTGCTCGGGTCACGGTGGCCTCCGCGTCGGGGGACGGGGGTGGGCGCACGGCTCATCCGGGGAAGCGGACCGTGCGCATGAAGACGGGCAGCAGCCACGGGCGGCGTCCCCGGACCACCACCCGCCCGCTGAGGAGGGCGCGCGCCTTGCTGATGCGCCCGAAGAGCATCAGGCTGAGCGCCGGCGGGTCGAACGACAGCCGGACGTCGACGTCGCCGCCCGGTTCCTCGACGAAGACGCGGCGGTCCTGGAGCACGATCGTGACCGGCGCCATGTACCTGGACCGGAACTCGACGGCGACGCGGCGCCGCGGCGGCGGCGCGGTCGAGTCCAGCAGGTGGCCGAGGCCGTTGCGGGTCATCCCCGCGACGAACAGCTCGAAGAACATGCCGATGTCGCCCGGCGGGATGGCCCAGTCCGCCCCGCTCGCGCGGGCGATGTCGCGGCCGTGGAGCTGGATCTCGTTCAGCAGGTGGGCGAGCAGGCCCGCCATCGGGACCCGCGCCCCGCCCAGCCAGTGGACCGGCTCGCCCGGCTCCGCGTCCGCGCTGGCCTTCAGGACGTCCGCGACGTCCGCGCGCAGCGCGGCGGCGATCGCGCCCGGGTCGCGTTCGCGGAACTGGTCGAGCATCACCTCGTTGAGGACGGCGACGGTGTCGACGGTGGCCGTGCGCAGCCCGTCCATGCCGTCGAAGGGGAGCGGCTCGGCGGGGCCGCGGACGAGCGCGGTGTAGAGCCGCGCGATCGTCGCGACGTGCGCGGCCGTGTCGGCGACCGTCCAGTCCCTCGTCGCCATCGCGGCGGGGTCGGGGACGTCCGCGAGCAGGTCGCCGAATCTGCGGGCGGCCCGCTCGACGGCCCGTCGCGCGGACTCCAGCTGGTCGGACGTCACCGGTGCGGCCATGGGCGGCACGCTCCTCTCCGCCGGGCGGCGGCTCCCCGCCGGGAATGCCTGTCGAGAGCGACGGAACCCGACGTGGAGGCGGCGGTCAAGACGGCCGGGCGCACTGCGCAAGCTCGGAGAAGATGATCGACACGGGCGTCGCTAGGCTGAGCCGTGCCAAGGCAGCGGGGAGCGTTTGCGCGCGGAAGGGAATGCCTGCCGGATGAGCCCGAGAAAGGTCGATCCCGAAGCGCGTTCACTCCTCTTGGACGTCGCCGCGAGACTGCTTTCCGAAGAGGGCCCGCAAGCATTGTCCGCGCGCCGGATAGCGGCCGAGGCGGGCAGTTCCACAATGCCGGTCTACACCAATTTCGGCGGTATGGCCGGACTGGCGAGGGAAATCGTCTACGAGGGTTTCGCGCGGCTGGAGAACCATTTCAGCCTGATCCGCGCCTCGGCCGACCCGGTGGCCGACATGGCCCTGCTCGGCCGCGCCTACCGGCACAACGCCATGCAGAACCCGCACCTGTACGCGGTCATGTTCGGCGCCGCGTCCCTCGCCGGGTTCAGCCTGTCCGAGGAGGACCGGCAGCACGGGCGGTACACGCTGACCCGGGTCGCCGCCTGCGCCGAGCGCTGCCTCGCCGCCGGGCGCTTCCGCGCGGACGACGCGGGCCTCGTCGCGCACCAGATGTGGAGCGCGACACACGGCCTCGTCATCCTGGAGCTGGGCGGCTACCTCATCCCGCCCTACGACGCGGAGGCCTGCTTCGAGGCGCAGCTCGTGTCGCTGATGGTCGGCGTCGGCGACGACCCGGAGGCCGCGGCGCGGTCGGTCGAGGCGTCCGGGCGGCGGCTGGAGGACGAGCTGATCCGCCCGCTGGCGCTGCAGGAGGGCGGCGTCGCCGCCCGCTCCGCCTGACCGCCGGGCGCCTGACCGCCCGGCGCCTGACCGAGCCGGGCTCCGGCCGGGTCAGGCGGGGGCGCCGACGGTCTCGACGATCTCGTCCAGCGCGGCGAACGCCCGCGCGACCTGGGCCTCGTCGTTGTAGAGGTAGGCGGAGATCCGCAGGACCTCGTTGTCGGTGAAGCGGTCGACCAGCGGCTGCGCGCACATGTGCCCGGACCGGCACATGATCCCGTAGGAGTCGCTGAGGATCCGGGCGACCTCCCGCAGGTTCCGCACCCCGCGGATCGCGAGGCTGATCGTCGCGGACCGGTCGGCGGACGGCGACGCGGGCCCGAGGACCCGCAGGTACGGCCGGGCGAGCGCCTCGGCGGCCTGCCGCCGGGCGAGCGCCCGGTCGTGCGCGGCGAGGGCGGCGGCGCCGATCCGGTCCAGGTAGGCGATCGCCGCGCCGAGCCCGTAGACGCCGCCGATGTTGGGCGTGCCCGCCTCCAGGCGGTGCGGCGGGCGGCGCAGCCGGTACCGCTCGGTGTCGACCCAGTCGACCGTCCCGCCGCCGATGTTCGGCGGGTCGAGCAGCGAGAGCGCGCCGTCCGCCCCGCACAGGACGCCCACGCCGGTCGGGCCGAGCATCTTGTGGGCGGAGAAGGCGACGAAGTCGACGTCGTCGAAGTGCAGCCGCCCGTGCGGGGCGGACTGGGCGGCGTCCACGACCGTGACCGCGCCCGCCTCCTTCGCCATCGTCGCCATCTTCTGGACGGGCGCGTACACCCCGGTCACGTTCGAGCAGTGGCTGAGCGCCACCACGCGGGGACGGCCGCGCAGCAGCTTCTCGTAGGCGTCGAGGTCGACCCGTCCCGAGGCGTCGACGGGGACGTGCCGCGCGCGGGCGTGCCGCCGCCACGGCAGCGCGTTCGAGTGGTGCCCGTCGAACGGGACGAGCACCACGTCGCCCGACTCCAGCCGCAGCCCGGACGCGACGAGGTTCAGCGCCTCCGTCGTGTTCAGCGTGAACACGACCTCGTCGCCGCGGACGCCGGCGAAGTGCGCGACCCGGCGGCGCACCGCCTCGAAGTCCGCCGACGCGGCCTCCGACAGCCGGTGCTTGCCCCGGTGGATGTTCGCGCTGACCTCGGTGTAGTAGCGGGTCAGCTCGTCGACGACGGGGCGCGGCTTGAGGCTGGTGGCGGCGTTGTCCAGGTAGACGAGCTCGCGCCCGTCCACGCGGCGTCCGAGGATCGGGAAGTCGGCGCGGACGCGCCTCGGCAGCTCGGTGACGGCACCCGTGTCGATCATGCTGGGTCCTCCTGGTCCAGGGGGCGGACGGGCAGGTCGGAGACGCAGGGGCGGAGGCGGCCGTCCGGCCCGGCGGGCAGGTAGCGGACGGCCGACGCGGTCAGCCGGACCCGTCCGCCGAGCAAGGCCCGGAGGCGTTCGACCAGGCCGTCCTCCAGCGCCCGCGTGTCCTTGACGTTCGGGACGTACTCGACGCGCACCTCGTCCTCCCGGTGCTGGCTGACCTGGTAGGCGTCCAGCTCCGGGCAGTCGCCGACGGCGCGGTCGACCTCCCGCGCCCCGATCGGCGCGGGGCGTCCGGGGACGGTGAGCAGCGTGCCCGAGCGTCCCTCGAAGTGGCAGACCGGCAGGTCGGAGCCGCAGGGGCACGGGTCGTCCCACACCCGGTAGAGGTCGCCCGTCCGGTACCTGATGTGCGGGGACAGGCGGTCCCCGACGCTGGTCACCACCAGTTCGGCCAGTTCACCGGGCGCGGCGGGGCGCCCGCCGCCCGCGAGCGGCTCCACGAAGTAGGACCGGTTGTTCAGGTGCGTGCGCCCGAGCGGGCATTCGACGGCGAGCCAGCCGAACTCCGACATCGTCACCGCCTCCGCGACGACCGCCGGGCCGCGGTGCTCGGCGATCCGGCGGCGCGCCACGCGGGTGGCGGGCGTGTGGGTGAGGACGATCGCGCCGACCGGCGGCGCCGCGTCGCGTCCCGTGGCGGCGAGGCGGCGGAGCAGGAAGGCGAGGGCCGTCGCGTCCGCCTCCAGCCACGCGGGGGCGTGCGCGCGCAGCTCGTCGGCGGCGCGGGCCAGCAGGGCGTCGGGGGCGGCGAGCGGGTCCGGCGTGGACGGCAGGACGAGCGTCCCGTCGGCGAGCGTCCGCTGCTCCACCGGGGTGTAGGGGCTGGCGCACTCGACGCCCGAGCACTCCGGGGCGGTGTACCGGGCCGACCGCCCGGACGCGCCGCCGAGGACCGCCTCCCGGAGCGGCGGGTGGGCGGCCAGCGTCACGGCCCGCCGCGCGGCCAGGAGGCCGGCGCGCACGGCGGTCGTGACCCGGTCGCCGCCCACTCCGCCGCTCCCCCGGACGAGGGTTCCCGGCTCGCCCAGGGTCCGGCCCCGCGCGAGCACCCCGCGCGGGAAATCGGCGCGATAGTCGGCGCGGCGGGTGAGCGGGACGCGCGCCCAATCGTCCGGCCCGTCGATCCGCGCGGGGCCGTGCCCGCGCCCTTCCCGTCGAAAGAACGGAACCCGCGCGCGGGCGAACTCCAAGTCCGCGACCGCGCCCGCGAAGGCGGCCGCGTCGAACGCCGGTCCGCGGCGTTGCAGAACGGAGTATTCGGCCACCGATATCCTCCTCTTCGCGGCACCCCCACAGCGCCAAGCAAAGTAATCCGCCGGGCCCTTGTCCATCTTCTGGATTGCTCACTCGGCGGCCCGTTGAATAACCCGGTTATAAAACACAGTGATTGATTTCCCAAGCTAGGAAGGCGGTTATTCGTGTAGTAAATTGACGCCAATTGGCGATCCCGCTGCGGAAACACAGGAGAAGGTCATGGCCAGCATTCCACCGCGCTCGTTCCCGCGCCGAAGAACGCCCGCGCTCGCCGCGCTCGGGGCGGCGGCCGCCGGCCTGCTGGTGGCCGGCGTCGGGTTCCAGCCCGCCGCCGGCGCGGACGCCGGCGCCCCCGACGCGGCCGTCAGCACGTCCAGCCTCAAGGGCAGCGACGGCACCACCTACACGGTCACGAACCACGTCGTCCGCGGGAAGGACGGGCGCGGCCACCGCAAGGAGTGGCTGCTCGTCTGGACGGGCGACGCGGGCCCCGAGGCGGGCGGCAGGGGCCACGCCGCGCACGGGAGGGCGGGCGCGAAGGGCTCGGCCGACCCCGACTTCCTCGCCGTGATCGACGCGACGCGCGGCTCCCCCGACTACGGCAAGGTCGTCAACACGGCGACCCTCGGCCCGACGCTGCAGAACGAGCCGCACCACATGCAGTACGTGTGGCACAAGGGCGACAAGGTGTTCGCGGGCGGGCTGCTCAGCGACACCACGTACGTGTTCGACGTCGGCCAGCTCCCCAAGATCAAGCTCAGTGGCGTCGTCACGCCGACCGACACGCCCTGCGGGACCGTCCCGGACGCCTTCTGGACGCTCAAGGACGGCACCGCCTACGGCGCCTACATGGGCGGCCCCAACGTGTCCGGCCCCTGCACCTACACGCACGGCGAGACGCGGATCGGCAACGGCGCGGGCGGCACCCCCGGCGAGGTGCTCCGGCTGGACCAGACCGGCAAGGTGCGGGTCGAGTACCCGGCGGCCACGAAGGGGCCCGAGGCGGAGACCTGCCACAGCATCCCGCAGCTCGACCCGCCGAGCTGCGCGAACCCGCACGGCATCCAGGCGCGCGAGGACCTGAACCGGCTCATCACCAGCGACTTCGCCGAGGTCCGCAACCTGCTCGGGACGCCGCCCGCCGACTTCTACATCACCCGCGACACGGTGCGGATCTACGACATCGCGAAGCGCGACCGCCCGCGGCTGCTGTCGGTCTCGCACCTGCCGGACGGCCCGCGCAAGGAGCCGTTCGGGACCTACGAGGAGCCGCGCGTCGTGATGGAGACGACCGTCACCAACGAGCGGCGGCACCGGGGCGCGTTCGCGTCGACGATGGGCGGCGCGTCCATCTTCTACACGCCCGACATCACCGACCCGAAGCCGAAGTGGCGCGAGGTGTTCGACGACACCACCGCGTTCACGCGCCTCGCCCCGCAACTGGAGAACCGCGTCGGCATGGACGGCGGCGCCTGGCTCCAGACCAGCGCGGACGACAAGTACCTGTACCACACGGTCATGCGCCGGGGGGACGAGTCGTCCGGCGGCAAGAACACCGGCATGGTGTACGTGCTCGACATCCGCAAGCTCGTCGCGTCGGGCAAGAAGACCCAGTGCAGCATCGACACGCTGGAGGAGACGACCCGCGGCGGCCGCGAGCCCGACTGCCCGTCGCTGGTGAGCGTCCTGCCGATCGAGGACCCGACGTCCGGCGGCCCGCACTGGGCGGCGCTGGACAACTTCCGGCCGGGCCGCGACGGCCTCTACCGGGAGACGCGGCGGCCGGACCGGCTCGCGATGGCGAACTACTTCGTCGCGGCGACGCCGTTCGACGGCGACCACCGGGTCTGCATGGTGAGCATCTCGCCGAGCCAGCAGTTGTCCCTGGACAAGCGGTTCAAGGACGAGCGCACCGGCCACCCGTGCGTGGAGTTCAACCGGGCCCAGTGGCCGCACGGCGCGACCGGCGACGCCCGGCCGCACGGCGTCCTGTTCGCGGTCTCCGATGCCGACGTCCGCTGACGTCGGGCACGGCCGGGAACGTGCGCGGCCGTCCCACCGCCCGCCGTCCGCCGCGGCGCGGGCGGCGGCGCGCGGAGCGGTGCGGACGGCCGCGCTCGGGGTGGCGCTCGTTCTCCTCGCCCCGGCGGCGGCCTGGGCGGACGGTGGCCACGGCGGGCACGGCGCGGTGTCCGGCGGCGGCTGGCTCACGACGGCGATCCGCGTCGTCGCGCTGCTCGCCACCGCCGCCGTCGCGGCCGCCGCGCTGCTCCGGCCGCGCACCGGGCCGCCGTCCCGCCGGGTGACGGTCGCCGTGTCGGTCGCGGCGGCGGTCGGCGCGGTCGGCGCCCTCGTGGCCGTGGACCGCGTCGTCCCGGCGCTCGGCCTCGCGGCGGTCGCGCTCGCGGCGCCGCGCCTGCTCCCGCACCCCCGGCGCTCGGTCGCGGCCGGCGCGGTGCTGGCGGGCGCGCTCGCGGCGATCGTCGCGGGCGGCTCGCTCACCGCCGCCGCGCCGGACCGCTACCGCGCCGCCCCCGGCGAGCCGCTGCTGCGCGACGTCGCGGTCGGCGGCGCGCACCCCTCGATCCTCGTGACGCCGCAGCGGCCGGGGTGGAACCTCGTCCACGCGGGCGACGCCCCGGTCTCGGTGGGGACGTCGCCCGACCGGCTGGGCGCCACGGAGCGGGTGCCGGGCGCGTCCGGCACCTGGCGGACGGTGTGGCTGCCGTCCGGCCGCGGCACGCTGTACGTCGGGTCGGGCGGGCGGACGGCGGCCGTCGCGGTCGACACCGGACGCGGGCGGCCCGCGTCGCCGCGGCTGCGCACCGACGGTCCGGAATGCGCGAGCGCCGCGCTCGGCGCGCTCGTCGCGGGGACGCGCGGCGCGGCCGCCGCGTGCCCGGCCGACCGGCTCGACGCGGCGGACGCGGACGCGCTGCGCGCGACGGTCGCGTTCGTCGCCGGGCGGAAGGTCCGGTCCGTCCACCTGGTGGGCGACGGGTCGCCGCGCTCGGCGGCGGCGGAACGGGTCGTGCGGGACGCCTGCGCGAAGGCCGGGGTGAAGGTCGCGGCGAAGGCGGCGGCCGACCGTCCGGTCGTCGTCGTGGCGGGCTGGTCGGGGGCGGACGCGACGCTCCGCGCCATGGCCCGGGGCGCGCTGCGCGGGCAGGGCGCCTACCTCGCGCCGTGGCTGCTCAACGCGCCGCTGCTCGCCGTCCCGGCGGGGCAGATGCTGCCGCTGCGGTTCTCGCCGCGCGACCCCGGGCCGCTGCGGTACGCCGCCGAGCTGCGGTCGCGGTTCCCGGACGAGACGCCGGCCGCCGCCGGGTACCGCGCCTGGCGGGGCACCGCCGACACCGGCCCGGCCCGGCTGTACTCGGCGTCGCTCGTCAACCTCATGCCGCCCGCCGTGCTCGCGCGGCACCCGCACTCGGGCACGAGCTGGCTCCCCGGCGGGACGATCACCGTCGCCACCGGCCCGCTCCACTGAGCGGACGGGCCGGGGAAACGCAATACGAAAACGAAGCGCCGACCGGGCGGCGACCGCTCACGCGGGTCAGGCCGTGAGGCCCAGCAGCCGCGAGCAGCGGATGATCGCCTGGTCGGTGCCGTCCATCACCAGGCGCCGGGTCAGCGTCGCTTCGATGGGGCTGAGCCGCCCGGCGCCGATCTCGACGAAGGTGAGCGCGTCGGTGCGGACGACCAGCACCGGCTCGCCGGGCGCCGGGCCCTGCACGACCCCGGCGGCGCCGTCCGCGACGCGGATGTGGAAGACCTCGTCGTCGACGCGGAACTCGTACGTCTCGTCCGGGCCCGCCGCGTCCTGGACGATCATCGCCTCCAGCGCCAGCACGCCCCAGCGCGGGCGCACCTCGTCCTCCGCGCCGGGCGTGCCGAGGACGCCGAGCCCCCAGCGGGCGAGCTCCAGCACGGCGCCGCGCAGCCCCGCGCCGAGCTCGGTCAGCTCGTACGCCCGCACCTTGGAGCCGGGCCGCGGGACCTGCCGCACGACGCCCGCCTCGGTCAGCCCGCGCAGCCGCGCGGCCAGCAGGTTCGTGCCGATGCCGGGCAGGCTGGCGAGCAGCTCGTTGTAGCGGCAGGGGCCGGTGAGCAGCTCGCGGACGATCAGCAGCGACCACCGCTCGCCGATCACGTCGAGCGCCCCGGCGAGCCCGCAGTACTGGCCGTAGGCGCGGCGGCGGCGCCCGCTCTCGGCCTGCTTCTCCCGTACCGGCACTTCACGATCATATACTTCCCGGCGGTCGGCGGGGGCGAGCACGGCGCCTCACCCCAGCCGGGCCATGGCGCGGACGACGGCGTCCACCTCGGCCGGGGTCGTGACGATGCTCGGCCCGAACCGCAGCGCCTGGTCGCGGTACGGGGTGACGCTGGCGACGATGCCGTGCTCCTCGCGCAGTTCGGTGACGACGTCGTCCGGCTTGCGCCCGGTGACGTTGCAGCACACGAGACCCGACGACACGGCCGGGTCGCGCGGCGTGAGCAGCGTGACGTGCCGCATGCCCGCGAGGCCGGCCTTCAGCCGGGTCGCCTGCTCGCGGGTGCGCGCCGCGATCCGGGCCGGGCCGATCGCGCGGTGGAACGCGAACGCCTCGGGCAGCGCCCAGCGGTGCTCGTAGGTGTGGAACCCGCCGGGCGTGGTGAGCACCGCCGCCGGGCCCTCCGGCGGCCTGCCGCTCCACCAGCCGAGCAGCGCGGGCATCGAGAAGCTCGGGATCGTCGGGTCCATCCGGGCCCAGGCCGCCTTGGCGCCCCAGATGACGCCGGTCCCGCGCGGGCCGAACAGCCACTTGTGGGTGCCGGTGACGAAGAAGTCGCAGCCGAGTTCGAGCGGGGTCGGCGCCTCCGCGCCGAAGCCGTGCACGGCGTCGACGCAGAGCAGGACGCGGTCGGCCTCGTCCCGTCCGCGGTTGGCGTCGGCGACCATGTCGGCGACGGCGCGGACCGGGAGCTTCACGCCCGTCCCGGAGTGGACCCAGGTGACGGCGACGGCCCGGGTCCGCGGCGTGATCCCGGCGCGGAGCCGGGCGACCATCTGGTCGGCGGACGCGGCGGCCGGGTCCTCGTAGAGCCGGACCTTCTTCACCGCGGCGCCGTCGCGCGCCGTGCGCAGGCGGAGCGACTCGTGCGTCGCGTAGAAGTCGTGCTCGGTGGTGAGCACCTCGTCCCCCGGCTTCAGGCGGAGCCCGGCGTAGAGGAGGGCGAGTCCCATCGTGGTGCTGTCGGTGAGCGCGATCTCGTCGGGGCCGCCGCCGAGGAAGGCCGCCGCCGCCTTGCGCACCTCCTGCTGCCGCGCGTCGAAGCTCTCGACGTAGATCGCGGTGTCCCGGTCGAGGGCGCGGCGGTGCCGGTCGATCGCGGCCGCGACCGGCGCGGGGTGCGCGGCGAGGTAGTAGGCCGTGAACTGGAGGTGGCGGCGGTTCAGCGGGAACTGCGCCCGGACCGACGCCCAGTCGCCCGGGTCGAAGCGCCCGCCGCCCGCTCCCCCGGCTCCCGGTCCGCCGGGGCCCGCGGCGAGCGCCGCCGCGCCCGGCCCGGCGAGGGACATCCCGGCGCCCGCGAGCGCGCCGCGCATCACGGCCCTCCGGCTCAGCTTGACGTACCTGCGGATCACGGCGAACTCCTCGCGTCGGACGGCATCGGGACGGCACCGGGCGGCGGCGGGGAGGAAGGCTCTTGGCGAAACGTGAGAAGAGGCCCCCGGCCCGATGCCATCCGGGGGCCTCCTCTGCCCACTGAGAGCTAGCCGAAGCTCAGCTCACCGCGGTGGGAGCTCAGCCGAGGCTCAACTCGTCGCGGATCTCGGCGGCGCACTTGGCGGCCAGCGTGAGGACCGGCTTGGCGTCGGCGTCGTCGACCTCGTCCACCGCGTAGAAGTCCACGGCGGCCTTCGAGGTGAAGGTGGAGCCGACCGGCGCCCACTCGGAGACGTCGGTGGACGTCATGACCAGGGCGTCGCGGTTCGCGTAGACCTTGTCGCCGACCGTGATCAGCAGGTACTGCTCGAACGTCGCGGTGCCCGGCAGCAGCTCCTCGCCGTGGCCGGTCAGGGTGCCCTTGTTCTGGCGGGCGTGGTTCTGCTCGATGAGGATGTCGGCCTCGTCACTGTGGAAGTGGGTGAGCAGACGCTCGAGGGCGACCTGCGGACGGCCGTCGGCGTCGCGGGTGATCTCGGACGCGGTGCGAACGCCGCTGATGCCCTCGACGTTGCGGCAGTCGAACGTCTCGCCCTGCAGGAAGTGCAGGGTGATCTCGCCGTCGAGGCGGACGCCCGCGAAGTGCTTGCTGCCGAGGATGGTGGCGGTCTGGGTCATGGAAACCCCTCCAATCGGTGTGTAAATACATAGTGATTCGCCCTCCGAGACGGCGTCATCTCTCAGATTGCTACACGTTTGGATAGTCATCGGGCCGGGTTCCGTCCCTCTACTGAAGGGCGCGGCCAGGGCATGGCCCGATCGAGCCACACGCCGCCGTTCCGAATGGCCCGCGCAGGCGAAGCCGGCCGCTCCCGGCGCGCCGTAGCGTCCATCGCCGTAGTCCAGTGGCCGTTCCCCCGCGGCGGCTTCGACGAAAGGAACCGGCTGTGACGCAGGAACTGACCCGACCGCCCCAGATGAGCCCGGAAGCGCGGGAGAAGTACCTCGCGGAGGCGCACATCGCCGTGCTGACCGTCTCCCGGGAGGGGCGGGGGCCGCTGGCCCTGCCGATCTGGTACGCCTACGAGCCCGGCGGCGACGTCCGCGTGATCACGCGCGGGGACAGCCCGAAGGCCGAGATGATCCGCCGGGCGGGCCGCGTCACCCTCTGCGTCCAGTCGCCGGAACCGCCCTACCGGTACGTGACCGTGGAGGGGCCGGTCTCCATCCAGGAGGCGGTCACCCCGGACGAGCGCAGGCGGCTCGCCGCGCGCTATCTGGGCCCGGACTTCGGCGACGCCTTCGTCCAGGCCACCGCCGAGGCCACGCCCATGATGATCGCGGTCGACATGCGCCCGGAGAACTGGCTGTCGCAGGACCAGACCGACTGGCCGTGACCGGAGCCCCCCGCGCCCCCGGACATCGTTGATCAACTGCCGCCCTCCCGATGGATGCCGCCCGGGCCCTGGTAAGCGATGATGGCCTTGTGACGGCAACCGAGGGCGTTCTGTTAGAGGGGTGGGACCTCCTGCGGCGCGGGGCCTGGCGGGAGGCCCACGCGAGGTTCGCCGCGGCGCTCGCCGCCCCGCTGGAGCCCGCCGCCGAGGCCTCGGCCGCCGAAGGGGCCGCGGCGGCCGCCTGGTGGCTGGACGACGACGCCGAGATGACCGAGCGGTACGAGCAGGCGTACCGCAACTACCGCGCCGTCGGCGACGACTGCGGCGCGGCCCGGGTGTCGGCCTGGCTGGGCAACGGAGCGGTCCAGTTCAGGGGCGAGGCCGCGGTCGCGCAGGGCTGGTTCCAGCGGGCCAGACGGCTCCTCGCGAACCTGCCCGAGAGCGAGGAGCACGGCCTCCTCGCCCTGTTCGAGGGCATGGCCGCGCGGCTGCGCGGCGAGCTCACCGACGCGATCGCCTACGCGGAGCGGGCGATGGCGATCGGCGGCCGGCTTCAGTCGCCCGACCTGGAGATCCAGGGCATGGCGCTCAGCGGCACCGCCCACGTGAGCCAGGGCCGGATCGGCGAGGGCATGCGGCTGCTGGACGAGGCGGCCGCCGCCGCGCTCGCCGGGGAGGTGCGCGAGGTCGGCTCGGTCTGGATCCCCACCTGCTACCTCGTCCAGGGGTGCGAGCAGACCCGCGACTGGGAGCGCGCCGAGCAGTGGTGCGGCCGGGTGATGGACTTCTGCCGCCGGTACGACCTCGGGTCGCCCTTCGCCCGGTGCCGGACCCACTACAGCACCGTCCTGCTGTGGCGCGGCGACTGGGACGAGGCCGAGACCCAGCTCCTGCGCGCCGCGGACGAACTCCAGGAGCAGCGCCCGCGGTTCGCCTCGGAGGCCTGGGCGCGCCTCGGCGAGCTGCGCCGCCGCCAGGGCCACTGGGACGAGGCCGCCGAGCTCTTCGAGCGCGGCCGCTCCCTCCCGGCGGCCCGCCTCGGCAAGGCCGAGCTGTTGCTGGACCGGGGGGACGCGCAGGAGGCCGTCGACGTCCTCGAACGCGTCCTGGACGGCATCTCCGGCGAGGACCGCCTGGAGCGCGGCCCGGTGCTGGAGGTGTTCGTCAGGGCCGCCGCCGCGGCGAAGCGCCCCGACCTCCTCCCCGGCGCGACGAAGGAGCTGATCGAGATCGCCGAGGACGTCGGCGGCGAGGCCCTCCAGGCGTCGGCGCTGTGGGCGCAGGGCGTCGGCTGGGGCATGCGGGGGGACACCGACCAGGCCATCACCCTGCTCACCCGCGGCGTCGAGCTGTTCGAGAGCGCCCGCGGACCCTACGACGCGGCCCGGGCCCGGCTCGACCTCGCCGCCGCGCTCGCCGACGGCGGGCGCACCGGGGCCGCCGCCCAGGAGGCGCTGGCCGCGCAGGAGACCTTCGAGCGGCTCGGCGCGATCGCCGACGCCCGCCGGGCGAGCAGGCTGGTCGGGCTGGCACGGCGGACGTCCACCCTCGAACTCACGGCCCGCCAGGTGGAGATCCTGCGGCTGCTGGCGGTGGGGCTGACCAACCGCGAGATCGCCGAACGGCTCGTGCTGAGCGAGCACACCGTCAAGCGGCACGTGGCGAACATCCTGACCCGGCTCGACCTCCCGTCCCGCGCCGCCGCCGTCGCCTACGCCTCACGCGTCGACCTGCTCTGAGCCTCCCGCCCCCACGCTGCCGGTTCCGCCGGGGGCATGGCCCGTTCGGGCCACTCCCCGGGGGGCGGCGGTTGGCCCGCTCGGTCGAAGCCGCCACCGGGGCGCCGCCCGTAGCGTCGCGAGCATGACCGAATACGCCATCGTGACGCAGGCCCAGCAGAAGGCCTGGTCCCTGGGGGACCTGAGCAAACTGGCCGCCCATACGCCGCCGATATACGCGGAGTCGCTGTGCGAGGCGCTCGACCTGCACTCGGGTGAACGCGTCCTCGATGTGGCCGCCGGGACGGGGACCACCTCGATCGCCGCGCTCCGCCGGTTCTGCGAGGTCATCGCCACCGACTTCGTACCCGAGGGGCTCGTCAAGGCCGAGCGGCTCGCGTCGGCCGAGGGCCTGAAACTGGAGACCCACACGGCGGACGCCCAGGAACTGCCGTTCGAGGACGAGTACTTCGACGTGGCGGTGTCCACCTTCGGCGCCATGTTCGCGCCCGACCAGCAGCGGGCCGCCGACGAGCTGCTGCGCGTGGTCCGGCCCGGCGGCAGGATCGGCGTGCTGGCCTGGTGCCCGGACGGGATCATCGGCGAGTACGCCGCCACCATCGGCAAGTACATCCAGCCGCCGCCGGGGCTGCGGTCCCCGTTCGAGTGGGGCACCCCGGCGCGGGCGCGCGAGCTCTTCGGCGGCCGCGCCCGGTCGGTCGACACCGTCCGCAAGGCCCAGCCCTTCCGGCACCCGTCCGTCGAGTTCGCGGTCGAGTACTTCCGCGCCTGGTACGGCCCGGCGCGGGGCGCGTTCGAGCGTCTCGACGACGAGCGCCGCAAGGCGCTGCACGCGGACATGGTCGCGGTGTGGAGCGCGGGCAACCAGGCATCCGACGGCACGCTGGTCGCCCACGCGGACTACCTCGAAACGATCGT
Source organism: Actinomadura chibensis NBRC 106107 (assembly GCF_001552135.1). Taxonomy (GTDB): domain Bacteria; phylum Actinomycetota; class Actinomycetes; order Streptosporangiales; family Streptosporangiaceae; genus Spirillospora; species Spirillospora chibensis. The sequence continues at coordinate 27,100 of NZ_BCQP01000070.1, forward strand.
CGTCAAGGCCTGAGAGCCGGAGGACTGACATGACCTCGACCGAGCTGAAGCACCCGGGGGTGGTCCTCACCACCCTCAGCCTCGGGATGCTCGTCGTCTCGCTGGACGCGACCATCGTCAACGTCGCTCTCCCGAGCCTCGCCGCGGGCCTCAACGGCGACATGGACAACGTGCTGTGGGTGGTCAACGGCTACGTCCTGGTGAACGCCGCGCTGCTGGTCACCGGCGGGCGGCTCGGCGACGTGCTCGGCGCCCGCCGGATGTTCCTGGTCGGCCTGGTGGGGTTCCTCGTGGCCTCCGGCCTCTGCGGCGTCTCGGAGAACGTCACGCAACTGGTGCTCGCCCGGTTCCTGCAGGGAGTGACCGGAGCGCTGCTCGTCCCGCAGGTGATGACGCTCATCTCCGACATCTTCCCGGCCGAACGGCGCGGGGCGGCGATGGGCGTGATGACGGGGACGATCGGCATCTCCGCGATGAGCGGGCCCGTGCTCGGCGGCCTCATCCTGAACGACTGGAGCTGGCGCTGGATCTTCTACATCAACGTGCCGGTCTGCACGGCGGCGATCGTGCTGACGCTGCTGTTCGTGCCTGACGCGAGACCGGCGAACCGGCACCGGTTCGACCTCATCGGCGTCCTCCTCGTCACCGCCGGGCTCGGCGCCATCACCTACGGGCTCATCGAGGGCCAGCGCTACGACTGGGGGCAGGTGACCGGCGTCATCACGATCCCCGGCATCATCGTCGTGGGCGCCCTGATCCTGGTCGCGTTCGTCTGGTGGGAGCGGCGCTACCCGGAGCCGCTGCTGCCGCTGAACCTCTTCCGCTACCGCGCCTTCACCATCGCCACGCTGCTCAACTCCGTCATGTACCTCACGATGTACGGGGTGACGCTGCTGGTCACGCTCCACCTGCAGTCGGTGTCGGGGCACAGCGCGCTGCGCACCGGCCTCACCTACGTCCCGATGGCCCTGGCCATGGGCATCTTCGCGGCCGTCGCGGGCCGGCTGACCGACCGGACCGGGGCCCGCTACCTGATCTTCGGCGGGCTGCTCGTCCTCGCGGCCGGGTTCGGCGCGATGGCGGTGGTGGAGTCGGCGACCTCGACGTCCACCGACTTCCTGCTGCCGCTGCTCGTGGTCGGCGTCGGCGTCGCGTTCGTCATGGCCCCGGCCACGACCGAGGCGATGATCGACCTGCCCGAGCGCCTCGTCGCCGCCGCGTCCGGCGTGTTCAACAGCAGCCGCCAGATGATGGGGGCGCTCAGCATCGCGGTCGTCGGCGCGGCGCTCAGCACGGGCCTCGCGCACCAGATCACCGGCGAGGCCGAGCGGGTCGCGCGGCAACTGCCGCCGGAGAAGCGGGGACCGTTCGTCTCGCAGCTCAGCGAGGCGGTCGGCGAGGGCGGGTTCGCCTCCGGCCAGCAGGCCGGTCCCGGCGGCGACGCCGGCCTCGTCCAGCGGCTGACGCACGACGCCTACAGCGCGGCGTTCGCCGCGGCGGAACGTCCGACGCTCTACATGCTCATCATCCTGCTGCTGGTGGTGGCCCCCACCTTCCTGCTGCTGCCCAAACGGGCCAGGGCGGCGAAGGCGGCGAAGTCCGCCGAGGCGGCGGAGGCCATGCCCCCGCGCCAGCAACAGGACCCGGTGGGGTGAGACGCCGGTCGGCAAGTGCGCGCGGTTCCGCCGGGGCGATCCGGCCCGGCGGAACCGCCGCGTACGCGTGTCCCGGCGACGCGTGGTTCAGGGGTGCGTGGTTCAGGGGTGCGCGGTTCGGGGGCGTGCGGTTCGGGGGTGCGGGGCTCAGGACCGCGTGGTGTAGAGCGCCATGACCTCGGGCGCCGCGCCGTCGTCGGTCACCTCGGCCAGCAGCCGCCGCATCTCCGGCAGCCGGCCGGGCTCGACGAGTCCGGGGAGCAGCGAGACCCACATCGTCCGGACGCAGCGCCGCGGCTCGTCGCGGTCCCCCATCGCGGCGGAGACCTGCTGGCAGCCGGTGAACGCGGCGACCAGGAAACCGGCCACCGCCTCGACCTCGACATCGGGAGCGAGGTCGCCCTGCGCGCGGGCCTCCCGGAGCAATTCCCCGACCTCGTCCGCCCAATGCTGGAAGAGGGAGCGCACCGAAGGCGAGATCAGGCTCCGCTCGATGGTGAGGCGAATTCCGGCGCGCACGATCGCGTCGGCGCGGAAGCGGCCGGCGAGTTCGGCGGAGAGGGCGAACAGAAGAGGCATCGCGCGGGGGAACTCGGGGCGCAGCCTGTTGATCAGTGAGGGCCATAGCTCGCGATACTCGTCGAGGATCGCGGTGGCGAGCGCCTCTTTAGAGGAGAAGTGGAAGTAGAGCGCGCCTTTGCTCATTTTTGGACGCGCCACTATCTCGTCCAGCCGGGCCCCCGCATACCCTTTGGCCTCGAACAGCTCGGCGGCCGCGCGAAGTATCTGGAGGCGGGTTCGGCTGGCCCGTTCCTGCATCTGGGACACCTCTATCAGCCGACGGGAACCTGGTGACTCGTGTTGCGTGTAGTCAACAATGCCCGTTTCCACGATAATAATCAATAGGCAGTCACACTAAGGAAGTGTCCCGATACGGACATGCCTCAAGCCGCCATAATGACCGTCGGTAACCAGGCCTAGGACCTGCGGAAATGCGCCACTTGCAACAGCGGTAATCGGACTCGCCGATCCGGCCGCGAGGAATACCAGAGACCAGCCAGTTGATCAACCCCTGGCCCCGCAATACGACCGGAAGGTGAAGCTGGCCACATCTGGCGCTTGCAAAAACCAACTCGCCGGTTTTAAATGAATGGGAACTGAGCTCCCCGCGCGAGTAGAGCCGAATTGCTACTCGGCAAGCATGGCTCCTCACTGAGAGTGGTCGTAGCAAATGTCGAACCGCAGTCCAGAGTTGATCACCGATGGGCCTCCGGCAACGCCATGGGCGGACGCGGCGGCGGCATCGGGCCGCATGGGGGGTGTGCCGTTCTCCATAGCTTGGCAATACACGCGGACAAGGTCCGCGTTCCGGGGGACGAATGACATCCCGCCGCGCAGGCCGCGGCGGGTCGTCCGCAATATCTGGAACGTGCACGACACCCAACAGGGGGACACGATGGAGGACAGCGTAGAGCGGTCCATCGCACGCGTGATCCACGCGATGCGGGAGAACCTGGGGGAACCGATCACGATCGACGACATGGCCAGGATCGCCATGTTCAGCAAATTCCATTTCTCCAGGATCTTCCGGGACTCCACCGGGACGTCGCCGGGCAGGTTCCTGTCGGCGCTCCGGCTGGAGGAGGCGAAGCGCCTGCTGACGGACACGAAGCTGAGCATCGCCGACATCAGCAACCGCGTCGGCTATTCCAGCGTCGGCACCTTCAGCTCCCGGTTCAAGATCAACGTCGGCGTCGCCCCGAGCGTCTACCGGGAGACCGGGGGGACGCCGCCGCGCGACGGCATCTCCGCCCGCCGCCACGACGACCAGGGGTCCGCCACCATCCACGGGACGGTGACGCTCCCCGACGGCATGCACGGCCACCAGACGTTCGTGGGGCTCTTCCCGGACGCGATCCCGCAGGGCTGGCCGGTGCGGTGCGCCGAGCTGCCGGGCCCCGGCCCGTACTCGCTGCGGAACGTGCCGCCGGGCGAATGGCACGTGCTCGCCTGCTCCGAGATGAACCACACCGACGACGGGGACGCGCGGCGGCCCGGCGGCCCCGCCCGCGACCGCACCCCGGCCGTGGGCGTCAACGGGCCGATCGTCGTCCATCCCGGCAGCGTGGCGCCGTCGGCGGACGTCCGGCTGCGGCCCGCGACGCCCCTCGACCCGCCGATCCTGCTGGCTCCGCTGGAGCCGCGCGGCATGGCCACCGCCGCCATCTGACCAGCCGACACGACCCGCCGAACCGCTCCCACCGAAACGACGACACCGACTCTCCACGCCGACCCCACCACGCCGCCCACCACGCCCGGTCACCACGCCCGGTCACCACGCCACCGCCGACCCGCCACGCTCTGACGAGGCCCCGGTCCGCCGCGAGACACGCCGCGGGCCGGGGCCGTTCTCGCGGGTCAGGACGGCCGGGGCAGCGACCGCGCGTGGTCCAGGGACAGCATCCGCCCGGCGTGGAAGAGCAGCGCGGCGTCATGCGGGCGCCGCTCCAGGGAGAGGATGCGCCCCACGAAGATGGAGTGGTCCCCGCCCTCGTAGCGCCGCCAGACCTCGCACTCCAGCGCGGCCAGCGCGCCGCCGATCACGGGCGCGCCGGTCGCCGGACCGGGCGACCAGTCGACCGACTCGAACTGCGCCGCGCCGAGCGGGCGCCCCCGGTCGGCGAAGTGCCGGGCGAGCGCGTGCTGGTGCGCCGCCAGCACGGAGATCCCGAAGTGCTCGGCGCCCTCCATGCAGGCGTGCATGACCGCGTCGTGGCCCACGCAGACGAGCACCAGCGGCGGGTCGAGCGACACCGACGTGAACGAGTTCGCCGTCATCGCGTGCGGGGTCTCGCCGCCGACGGTCATGACGACCACGCCGGTGGCGAAGGCGCCGAGCGTCCGGCGCACCGCCTCCGCGCCGAGCTCCCCGGACGCGTACGGCTGCGCGCTCACACCGGGCTCCCCACCTGCGCGTACGGCTCCAGCGCGCGGACGAGGGCGGCCGGGACGCGCGCCGGGGCCGTCCGCCCGTTGGGCCCGCGCATGCACGCGACGCGCTGGCGGCCCCGGGCGATGAGCGTCTCGTCGCCGCCGTCGCCGAGCCGGACGTAGTCGAACCCGAACTCCAGTTGCGTCTGCGCCAGCTCGATCAGCCGCATCCGGATGGACAGCTCGTCGAACGCGGTGATCTCGGCGAAGAACTCGCAGTCGACCCGGAGGGTGAACAGCTTCAGGTCGTCCTGGAGGTCGGCGAGCACTTCGGGGGCCCTCCGCTTGAGGAACATCTCCCGGCAGCGTCCCTGCCAGCGCAGGTAGTTGACGTAGTAGACGTTGCCGACGAGGTTCGTCTCCTCGAAGCCGACCGTGTGGAGGTACTCGAAATACTCCGCCATGGGGACTATGACCGCCCTTCGGTGAGGATCGCGAGGACGACCGGGCCCGGCACGTCCCGCAGCGTGGTGACGAGGGTGCAGACCGACAGCCCGCCGGACGACAGGACCGCCCAGCCGCCCGGCCGCGCGTGCAGCAGGGAGAGCGGCGAGTCCGGCGGCAGGCCCGCCTTGCGGAGGCATTCGAGCGCCGCCCAGACCCGGGTTCCGGCCGCGTCCGCGTCCTCGTCCATCGCGGTGGTGAGCAGCGCGGCGAGCGGCGCGGACGCGCCGAGCAGGTCGGCCCAGTCGGCCGCCGCCCGTCCGGCGACCGGCTCGACGTCGCAGGCCAGCGGGCCGTCGCCGACCGCGCAGAGGGTGAGGCCCGCGCCGTGGGACGCCGAGACCGTCCGCCCGTCGCGCAGGCCCGGCCTGCCGTCCGGCCGGTAGGTGACGAGCGCGGAGCGGCCGAGCGCGCGGCCCGCCGCGAGGGCGGTGCGGGCGCGGTGCTCGCGGGTCCGGTCGGGGTCGACGACGGGCTCGACGGCGACGGCGGCGCGGACGCCAGCGAGGTCCTCGACGGTCCGCTCCAGGTAGGCGCCGAGCAGCGGGGCGACCCAGGACTCGGGCCGCTCGTTCTTGCGGACGGCCCGCAGCCGCAGCCCCTCCCAGCGCTCCACGACCTCCCCGGCGCCCGTCCGGACGGCGATGTCGTACACGTAGGTGTCGCCGTCCCGGTACCGCTCGGTCGCGCAGAACCGCAGCTCGCCAGTGCCCGACGCGACCTCAGGACCAGCGGGGTGGAGCCGGTCGATGCCGATGGGCAGGAGCGTGGCGTCCGGGACGCAGACCTGGCAGCCGTGCATGAGCGCGTCGCGCATGCCGGGGTCGCCGAGGACGAGGTCGCCGGGCAGGAACCCGGCGAACCAGTCGGTGTCCTGGAGGGCGACGTCGACCTCCACCCAGCGGGCGGCGGCGCGGTGGTAGCGGCGGAGCCGCTGGAAGCGGTCGCCCTGGAACAGCAGCCCGGAGTACAGGTCGGTCGCCGGGTCGAGCGGGACGCCCGGCAGTTCGTCGCCGGTGGGGTAGGGCGGGCCGTCCGGCACCGCCCCGGCCCTGGCCTCGCCCTCGGCGGGGACGCGCAGCACCGCGCGGAAATGTTCGGCCGCGAACCCGGTCTCGCTGCTGCGGATGACGGCGCGGACGGTGTCGGCGCCGGTGACGACGACGGCGATCCGGATCGTGGTGGACCCGTCCGGCGGGACGACGATCGGCCGCGGGAACTCCGCCTGCTCGATCACCGGCACGCCCGTCCGCCCGGTGACGGCGGTCGCGGCCTGCGCCATCGCCTCCATGCCGAGCACCGCCGGGAACAGGAGGTCGCCGTCCACCCGGTGGTCGGCGAGGTAGCGGTCGGTGCCCGGGTTCAGCTCGACCTCGGCGACCAGCTCGACGCCGTGGTAGCGGACGAGCGGCCGGTCGACGAACCGCAGCAGCGGCAGCGGCGGCGCGTCCCGCCGGACGGTGTCGACGCCGCCCGTCCGGCCGCTGATCACGGTGACGGCGGGGACGTCCGGGTCGGTGACGAGGCGGCGCATGATCTCGACGCCCTGGTCCGGGGTGATCGGGGTGATGCCCTCCTGGGCGAGCGACTCGACGACCGACAGCCGCTCCCCCATCCCGACGCCCGACCAGACCGACCACTCCATGCAGACGGCGCGGCAGCCGGGCCGCTCCTCGGCCAGCTCGCGGGTGAGGTCGGCGAGCCACTCGTTGGCGGTCGCGTAGTGGGCTTCGCCGCGCAGCCCGGCGCGGCCGATGATGCTGCCGAACGTCACGAGCAGGCGGAGCCGGTCGCGGCCGGTCGCGGCGAGGACGTTGCGCAGCCCGTCGATCTTGGGCGCGAACGCGTCGCGGATGGCGGCGGCGTCCAGGTCGGCGAGGCCGCGCGGCTCGTTGCGCCCGGCGCCGTGCAGGACCGCGGTGACCGGGCCCATCGTCCGGGTGATCTCGGCGACGGCCGCCTCGACCCGCTCGGGGTCGGTGACGTCGGCGCGGAAGTAGCGGGCGGTCGCGCCCTCGATCGTCATCCGGCGCAGGTTCGCCGACAGCTCGGCGTCGGCGGACGGGTCGGAGCGTCCGAGCAGCGCGAGCCGCGCGCCCGTCTCGGCCGCCAGCGACAGCGCGCACTCGGCGGTGATGCCCTTCCCGCCGCCGGTGACGAGGACGACGTCGGTCGCGTCGAGCGGCGTCGCCGTCCCGGCCCTCTCGACCGGCAGCGGGCGCAGCGTCGGCACCCGCCGGACGCCCCGCGCGTCGTAGTGCGCCTCGCTGAACCCGCCGGTCGCCGCGACCTCGGCGACGACCCAGTCGACCGCCTCGACGCTCGCCGGGACGTCCGCGACCGTCACCCGGAGCTTCGGCGCCTCCTGCCGCAGCGTCTTCGCGAGGCCCGCCGCGCCGCGCCCGTGCTGGACGAGGACGAACCGCCCGTCCGGCGGTCCGGCGAGCGCGGCCTGCGCGCCCTCCAGGGCGAGGGCGAGGTGCTCCTCCGCGCAGCGCTCGGGCAGGCAGACGAGGACGCCGCCGCCCAGCCCGGCGCTGCGCAGCGCGTCCCGCAGCGGCTTCGCGAGGTCGTCGCCGGGGTCGGCCCACAGCGTCCACTCCCCCGCCTCGTCCGTCCGCTCGGACGGGGCGCGCAGCGGGACCTCGTCCAGGTCGACGGCGAACGGGCGCGCCCACGCCTCCGCGCCCTCGACGGCGGCGGGCGGCGCGCCGTCCGGCGCCCCGGCGGCGAGCGCCTCCAGCGTCTCGGCCAGCTCCCGGATCGTCGCGGTGGCGAAGTTCAGCGGCGACTGCGCGACCGGCACGCCGAGCGACCGCGCCGCCTGGTTCATCACCTGGCCGACCGTGATCGAGCTGAGGTGCATGTCGTCCAGCAGGTGGCTGTCGTCGGACACCATCTCCACCGGCAGCTCGGCGCGCTCGGCGACGAGCCGCCGCAGCAGCTCGACCCCGGACACGCCGTCGGCGGCCCCGTCCCCGGCGGAACCGTTCTCGGTCGCGGCCCGCCCGTTCACCGCGGGGTCCTTGGGCGGGACGTCGGCGAACCGCACCGTCGGGGCCTTCTCGCACGGGCTGGTGAAGAACGCCTGCTCCGCACCGATCTCCAGCGGGCGGGTGAGCCGTCCCCGGAACAGCGCGGCGTGGTCGACGGGCGCGCCGGACACGTAGGCGGCGCCCGCGACGCGCAGCAGCCCGCGCAGCGACTCGGCGTCGGTGTCGAGCGCCACGGCCGGGACGTCGGCGACCTCCGGCAGCAGGGACGAGAGCACCCGGCCGGGGCCGACCTCGACGAACAGGTCGACCTCCTTGGCCGCGAGCCCCACCGCCTGCGCGAACCGGACCGGCGCGGTGATCTGGCGGCGCAGCAGGTCCGGGACGTCGGTCCGCGGGCCGAGCACGTCGCCGGTCACCGTGGACACGACGCGGCGGGCGAGCGGCCCGAACCGCTCCCCGTCGAGCCAGGCGCCGAACTCGTCCGCCGCCGGGGCGACGAGCGGCGAGTGGAAGGCGTGCGACACGTGCAGGGCCATGGTGCGCAGCCCGGCGTCCCGCGCGCGGGCGGTGAGCGCCTCGACCGCGTCCCGCTCGCCCGCGACGACGGTCTGCGCGGGCCCGTTGTACCCGGCGACGACGACGGGCAGGTCGCCGATCAGCGGCTCCACCGCCTCGGCGGGCGCGCCGATCCCGGCCATCGTCCCGGACGAGGACCGCTCGGTCATGATCCGGCCGCGGGCGACGGCGGCGCGGAGCAGGGTCTCGCCGTCCAGCGCCCCGGCCCAGTGCAGCGCGGAGATCTCCCCGAGGCTGTGCCCGACCGCGACCGACGCCCGCACGCCGAGCAGCGCGAGGGCGCGCAGCCCGGCCCGCGTCCCGGTGACGATGCGCGGCTGCGCGACGGCGGTCGCGGCCATGTCCCCGGACGCGGGCAGCGCCGCCGCGTCGTAGACGTCCTCGACCTCGGCGAACCGGCGGCGCAGCGCCCCGCCGCCGGTGCCCCGGCCCGAGCCCTGGCCCGGGAACAGGTAGCCGATCCGGCAGCCGCCGGACGCGCGGCCGACGAACAGCCGCCCGTCCGCCGTGACCGGGACGTCCTCGCCCGCGTCGAGCGCGGCGAGCGCCTCGCCGAGGCGGCGCTCCGCGTCCTCCGGCGAGGAGACGACCATGGCGGCCCGGTACGGGAGGTCGCGCAGCCGCCGCTGCAGCGCGGCGGCGAGGTCGCCGATCTCCGCGTAGGACAGGCGCGGCACCCAGTCGGCGAGCTGCTTCAGCCGGTCGCGCAGCTCGTCCGGGGTGGCGCCGTCGACGAGCAGCAGCTCCGCGTCCTGCGCCGACGCGGCCAGCTCGCGCGCGGGCCCGGGCAGGGACGCGGACCGCCGCGTGCGCTCCTCCATCCCCTCGACCACGATGTGGGTGTTGATGCCGCCGAACCCCATCGACATGACCCCGGCGCGGACGGGCCCGCCGTCCGGCCAGGGCTCGGCCTTGCGCAGCATCCGCAGCGGCGCGGACTCGGCGGTGAGCAGCGGGTGCGGGTCGACGCAGCCCGCCGTCGGCGGCAGCACCTGCTCGCGCACCGCCAGCACCGCCTTGATCAGCCCGGCCACCCCGGCCGCCGCCTTGGTGTGCCCGATCATGCCCTTGATGGAGCCGACCGCCGCCGGCGGGCCGCCGGACCCGTTCATGGCCTCGGCCCGCGCCTCCGACAGCGCCGTCAGCTCGGTGTTGTCGCCGACCTCGGTGCCCGTGCCGTGGCCCTCGAACAGGCCGACGGTGTCGATGCCGAAGCCCGCCATCTCGTAGGCGCGGCTCAGCGCCAGCCGGTACCCGCCGACCTCGGGGCGCGTGATCCCGCCCCGCCCGTCGGAGGAGATGCCCCACCCGGCGATGCGGGCGTGCGCGGGACGGCCCGCCGCGGCCGCGTCGTCCTCGCGCATCAGCACGACCATCCCGCAGCCCTCGCCCGGCCAGAACCCGCTGGACGCCTTGTCGTAGACGCGCATCTCGCCGCGGGCGAGCGCGCCCGTCTTGGCGAACCCGATGATCTCGAACGGGTCGATGGACAGGTCGACGCCGCCCGCGATGACGACGTCCGCCTCCCCGTCGCGCAGCGCCCGGCACGCGGTCGCCACCGACAGCAGCGAGGACGAGCACGCGCCGTCCACCGTGTAGCCGCCGCCGTTCAGGTCGAAGTGGTTGCAGATCCGCCCGGCGATCGTGTTGGCGAGGCCGCCCGCGAGGGTGTCCTCGTCGATCGCGGGGAACGGGCTCTTGTAGACGTCTTCCAGCCGGTCGAGGAAGCCCGCCAGCTGGTCCTCCCGCCAGCCCTGGTCGAGGAGCGCGGCGCCGACGACGCGCTTCACGTAGGGCCAGCGCAGCCGCATCAGGTTCGCGCGGGTGAACTCGCCCGCGAGGGTGTTGCCGACGACCACGCCCGTGGTCTCCTTCGGCAGGCCCTCGCCGCGCGGGTAGCCCGCGTCGGCGAGGGCCCGGTCGGCGACGTCCAGCGCCAGCCAGTGCGTCAGGTCCGTGGAGCGGAACGTGCTGCCCGCCACCCGGTGCCCGACCCGGTCGAACTCGTAGCCCTCGATGACGGCGGCGTTCCGGGCGTAGAAACGGTCCGGCGCCGCCGGGTCGGGGTCCCAGTAGTCCGCCAGCCGCATCCGCTCGTCGGGCAGCCGCCGGAAGGCGCGCCGTCCGGCGAGGATGTTCTCCCACAGCTCCCGCGGGGAGGCGGCGTCCGGGTAACGGCAGGCCATTCCTACGACGGCGATCCCGACCATGATGCGATGCCTTCTTTCCGAGTTCCCAACCGGCCCGCGGCGGTCGCCGCGGCGGCCGGGCCGGATTCGGGCCCGCATCGGGTGGCCATCGAATTTATTTGCCTCGCAATTGATCCGGCCCGGCTTTTTCAGCATGCACCAGGACAAACCGACCGTCTTCTTCCGTTGTGCTTCGGTATTGGATAACGACGTTTCATAATGGCGTAATTAATTGTGCCCGGCGGATTCGCGCAGCGCGCTCCGGCGGGCCCGCCAGTGCGCGACCCACCAGCCGATGCCGCGTGCCGCGCACACGATCGACGTCGCGAAGAACAGCGTGTACACGACGTTGAACAGCATGAGCACGCCGTAGACGAACGCCACGCTGCCGCCGAACATGAACTGCGGGAGCGGCTTGGACGGCGTCGTCCCCGGGTCGGTGATCATGTAGTTGGTGAACAGCACGAACGCGACGCCGGTCATCACCGCGAGCCCGGTGTAGAGGGGGGCGTCCCAGATCCAGTGCCGGACGAGCGCCTGGATCGCGAACCCGCCCGCCCAGCCGACGATCAGCAGCACGCGGCCGGTGAGCATCGAGTTGATGACCGTCCCGGCGGTGATGATGACCAGCGGGATCAGGACCCGGAACAGCGTCCCCGCGTACTCGGTGAACATGTAGGGCGGCGCGATGCTGACCCACGACCCGAAGCACAGCAGCGTCACCGTGATGCCGAAGTTGGACGGGTTCATGAAGTGCCGCATCCGCCCGTTCACCGGCGCCTTGAACACGTGCTTGCCGCCCACCCCGACCACGACGCCGAACATGACCGGCCACCACTGGTCGTTGGCGTACAGCAGCATGTTGACGGCGAGGGCGGTGATGTGCGCCGGGAGCAGGAACTCGTACAGGCCGCGCACGCCCCGGCCCCGGTAGCGGGGGCTGCGCCGTTCCGCCCACGCGCTGATCCATTCGAAGCCCAGTTCGGCCGTGTATCCGGTGAGGGCCGCGAGGATCGGCCAGAGCCACGCCTGCTCGAACCCCAGGACGGTGTATCCGAGGATGTTGAAGACGGTCAGCGAGATGGCGAAGTTGCGCAGCGCGAGGTAGCGGACGTCCGGCTTCGGCTTCGCCGGGGCGGCCGGGGCGGCGGTCGCGGGCGCCGCCGCGTCGGCCGGCGGGGCGGTGGCGGGCGCGGCCGCCGCGGACGAGGTGGATGTCAACGGCGTCGATGTCATCGGCGCTGAACCTCCTGTGCGGTTCCGTCCAAGAGAAGGTCGTGGGTGCCCGGCGCGAGGCTGAGCGTCTGCGTGTGCGGACCGCCCCGGGCGTCCCGCCAGCGCAGCTCGGCCGACACCGGGCCGCTCGCGCCGCCGAGGCCGAAGTCGACCTCGAAGCCGCGCTTGCCGCTGTGCCCGCCGCCGCCGTCCAACCGGGCGATCCGCGTCCGGCCGTCCGCGGTGCGGACGCGGACCGTCGTCCCGTAGGCGGGCGCGCCGAGCGCCCGCATGCCGCCCTTGTCCGCGCCGTCGGCGGCGGGCCGGTAGAGCCGCAGGCCGAGGTGCTTGCCGCGGCCGGGCGAGTTGTTGGCGTAGAACGCGGGCGGGCCCCACTGCCGCGCGACGGCGAAGTCCAGGGCGCCGATGCCGCGCGTGTCGGCGATCGCGATGCCCCGCGTCGGGATGGGGACGTCGAGCCCGAGGTCCTTGCTGAGGTTGACGAACGCGCCGCCGTCCTCGGGACGGGCGTAGAACGCGATGGGCTGCGAGCCCGCGATGTCGTCGCCGGGCTGGATGTCCGGCCACATCTTCGGGTCGGTGTAGAGGTCGTCGTTGGTCATGGCCATCTCCTGCAGCCACGGCCAGCGGTTGATCTTCCCCTTGATGAACCCCTCCGCCTGGACGATGTCGGGCCGTCCGCTGTTGAGGAAGTCGCCGGCCTTCACGTCCCAGCCCCAGCCGGTGAACGCGAAGCCGAGCTCGCGCGCCTTCTGCTCGAACGGCGCCTCGCCGCGGGCGAGCATCCGCGCCATTTCGGACTCGTTCTTCGCCTCGTTGATCCAGGCGAAGTTGCTCTCCTCAAGGCCCCATGCGGTGGTGATGTTGCTGACCACCATGTCGAAACGGCCGGTGCCGTTCAGGTCGGCGAAGTCGATGCCCATTCCCTTGAACGAGCTCTTCCCGAGGACGAACGATTTCGGCGTGTGCGGGTGGCGCGTTCCGAGGACCTCCTTGAATTTGATCGCGCCCGGTTTGGAGACGTTGCTGAACAGGTGGTCCTTGCCGAAGTCGTTGGCGATGTAGAGCTCCGGGAGGCCGTCGCCGGACAGGTCCGCGCTCGACGCGCCGAGCGCCCAGCCCGTCGCCTGCTCGTGCGGGATCGCGGCGGTCACCTCGGCGAACCGCGCCGTCGGGTGCTCGCCCGCCGACCCGTCGTGCCAGCGCATGACGTGGGCGCCGCCGCCGTTCTTGGCGTTCGACATCGACGCGTTCATCTGCACGTTCTTCTGGCCCTGCGGGTCCAGGACGTCGGAGTCGGGGAAGTAGTTGGCGATCAGGATGTCGGGGTGGCCGTCCGCGTCGTAGTCGGCGACGTTGACGGTGTTGGTGTGCCACTTCGGGCCGCGGTAGGAGCCGTCCACGGTGCCCGAGGGGACGAGTTCGACCGGCTCGTACGACGACGCCGCCGGGGCCTTCGCGGTGGACTTCGCCAGGAACATGACCGGCGTCCGCCCCCAGTAGGTGACGAGCAGGTCCATCCGGGCGTCGCCGTTGAAGTCGCCGGGCGTGCAGCCCATCGGCGCGATCGCCGGGCCCATCGGGAGCGGCGCCGGGTTCAGGGTGAACGGCGTGTAGCGTTCCGCGGCGGGCGTCGTCGGCGCGTAGGTGACGACGACCTGGTCGGTGCGCGGGTCGACGATGCAGAGGTCGTCCTCGCGGCCGTCGCCGCGCAGGTCGTTGAGGGCGACGCCCGCGCCGACCGCGGAGATCCACGACCGCAGGTGGTGGTAGGCGGGGTTCACCTGCCGGATCGTCCGCGTCGGCGTGTAGCCGGGCGGCATCGCGATCGGCATCTCGGTGAACTTGTAGCGGTCGGCCATCCGGTTCCGGTCGGCGCTCGACGCCTCGGGGAGCCGGGCCGCGAAGAACAGCGCGGTGGCCAGGACGACGACGACCAGCGCTGGGACGAATCTCCGGCCTCGCGTCCAAAGAACGGCCATTTGCGTCCTCCTCTGATGTTCGGTGATTTTCTTTCGCCCATGGGCATGCCAGGGCGGAAGGATTACGGGGGGAAACGCCGTCACGGCGTGGGAGTCAGCCCTCGCTGGGCCGGTACACCGCCTGGATGCGCCTGCGCCACACCTCGTAGGCGGGCATGGGGCCGTCGGCGGGGAGGCCGTGCAGCGCGTCCTGCGTGACGGCCGACGCCTCCTCCACCGACGAGCCGCAGAAGACCTCGGTCGCGACGCCCGTGTGCGGGACGACGAGCCCCGCGCGCAGCCGCGTCGCCGCCGCGAACGCCGCGCCCTGCGCCACCTCGGCGCGGAACCCGGCCGCGAGCTTGCGCAGTTTCTCCAGTTCGGCGGCGTCGACGCCGCCCGCGTAGGTGGCGGCGAGCCCCGCGCCGCTCCACAGGTCGGCGCGGCGGCCGGGGCCGAACCCGCCGATCGTCGCGGCGAGGCGCTCCACGTCGCCGCCGCACACGAACCAGAGCGCGCGGCCGACGCCCTGGTCGGCGGCGCGGGCGGCGTAGCGCGCCGCGTCCGGCCAGGGGAGCCTCAGGCTGGGCGGCTCGCGGCGGGTGACGTGCCGCGCGGTCGCGAAGTACGCCTGGTGGAAGCCGTACCCGTCGGCCGCGAGCCAGCGCAGCAGCGGGTCGGGGAGCCTGATCCGGCGCCAGAGCGGGCGGGGCAGCCGCGCCATCGCCCAGCCCGCGCCGACGTTGGCCATGTAGACGTGCCGGTCGGCCGCGCCCGCGATGAACTCCGGCAGCTTCGCCGACCGCCACGGCGTGATCGCGTCCACGATCGCGAACGCCATGGCGGCGCCCTCATAGGCGAAGCCCCGGTACGGGCGCTCGACCGTGCCTAACAGCCGTTCCGCCTCGCCCAGGTCCCGGCTGACCATGGCGTGCTTGAACCCGGTGAGGAAGTTGCCTCCCGCCTGCTCCAGGTGGCCGCGGGTCAGGGGGTCGCGCTCGTGGAATCCCCTTTTCGCGAACGTGGCCTCCGCCGGGTCGGGGGTCAGCAGCCGGTCTCGAAGCGTCCCTGACAGCGTCGGCATCGGTCCTCCCTGTCGCCCGGGCATCTTCACAGTCAGCCTGGCTCCGGTCAGGTCCGACCGTCATCTTCTGAATTGCCCTGGCTTAATCCGGGGGGCCGGCGCGGATCAGGTCGCGAGGAGCTCCTTCAGTCCGGCGTCGATGAAGGCCGTGTCCTCGGGGTTGCTGCCGTGACCGGCGAAGTGGCCCCACACGCCGGGGATGACGCGCAGCTCCGCGTTCGGGATGTGCTGGACGGCCCACGCCTCGTCCTCGGGCGGGAAGTAGAGGTCCTTCTCGGCGGGCATGACCAGCGCGCGGGCCTTGATGGACGCGAGCGCCGCCCTGGTGTTCCCGTCGAACCCGGGGGTGCGGCCGACGTCGGAGTTCTGCCACGTCCAGAGCATGGTGAGCAGGTTGTTGGCGTCGCGGTCGTCGAGGAAGAAGCCCTCCCAGAACCCGACGAGGAAGTCTTCGAGCGAGCTGTAGCCGAGCGTCTCGTAGAGGCGGTCCCAGTAGAACGCCTGGGAGAACCCCCAGCCCGCGTAGACGCGGGCGGCGGCGCGCAGGCCGCGGGTCGGCGGGGAGGTGTACCAGCCGTGCTCGAACGCGGCGTCCGCGGTGAGCGCCGCCTTCACGCCTTCGAGGAACACCTTGTTGTGGTAGCTGCACCGGGACGAGCCGCAGAACGGCGCGATGCGCTCGACCATCTCCGGGTGGCTGACGGCCCACTGGTAGGTCTGGCCCGCGCCCATCGACCAGCCCGTGACGAGCGGCAGCCGCTCGATGCCGAAGTGCTCGGTGACGAGGCGGTACTGCGCCTCGACGTTGTCGTACATGGTGACGTCCGGGAACCGGGCGCGGTCGTAGGGCTCCGGCGTGTTGCTCGGCGAGCTGGACAGCCCGTTGCCCAGCATGTTCGGCACGATGATGAAGTACCGGGACGGGTCGAGCGCCATCCCCTCGCCGATGAGCCATTCGTTGTCCTGGTGCCGTCCGGAGTACCAGGTCGGGTAGACGATCGCGTTGTCCTTGGCGGCCGAGAGCGTTCCATAGGTCTCGTAGGTGAGCTGCGCGCCGCGCAGCGTCGCGCCGCCCTGCAGGACGAAGTCGCCGAGGTCGAAGGTCGTAGGCATGAGTCCCCCTTAGTTTCCAGAGAAACTATTTAGACCGGAACCGAAAATCAAGGGGTGAGCTGGTGCAACACGTCGAACTCCAGCCCGTCGGCGGCCGCGATGAACACGTTCTGCCGCAGGTGCCGGTCGCGCACCTCGACCGGCCCGCGCGGGCCGTCGTAGCCGAGGCCCTCCGAGACGGCGTTCATCGAGCGGACGTCCAGCTCCCCGCTGCGCCGGAACAGTTCGGCGAGCAGCCGCACCCCCTCGTAGCACGACTCCCCCATGCTGTTCAGCGGCGGCGCCTGCGCGCCGAACCGGCCGTGGTAGCGGGCGCCGAAGTCCAGCCCGTCGCCGGTCGGGAGCGTCTCGAAGAAGCCCGCCGCGGCGAACAGCCCGCGGGTGCCCTCCACGCCCGTCGCCAGGAGCATGTTCTCGTCCATCAGCGGGCTGAACCGCAGCTGCGGCAGGCCCGCCGCGCCGAACGCCCGGTTGAAGGCCACCGCGTCGTCGCCGACCAGCAGCATCAGGACGGCCTCGCAGCCGCTCGCCTCGATCCGGCGGAGCGGCTCGCCGAAGTCCTGCGTGCCGAGCCGGACGTAGATCTCGTCGCAGAGGACCGCGCCCTGCTCGGCCAGGTAGGCGCGGACGGCGCGGGCCGTGCCGCGCGGCCACACGTAGTCGTCGCCGAGGATCGTCCAGCGGCGGACGCCGAGCTCGGACGCGAGCCAGCGCAGCGCCGGGCGGAGCTGGCGCTCGGGCGTCTCGCCGGTGAGGAACACGCCGGGCGACCGCTCGCCGCCCTCGTACAGCGCGGTGTACACGTACGGGACGCGGCCCGCGATGCGCGGCGCGAGGCACTGCCGGACGGCCGAGATGTGCCAGCCGGTCACGGCCTGCACGGCGCCCGCCCTGACCAGCTCCTCGACCGCGGCGGCGACGCGGGCGGGCGGGCCGCCGCCGTCCACGACCCGGAGCCGCAGCCGCCGCCCGAGGACGCCCGCCTCCGCGTTGACCTCCTCCTCGGCCAGCCGGGCGCACAGCTCGGCCGAGGGCCCGAAGAGTCCCGCGGGCCCCTGCCGAGGCACCACGAGGGCGACGTCCAGGGCGTCCATACTGGGACGTTAGTAGATACCGCCGCCGAAATAGTTTCAATGAGACGGTAATCTTCGGTCTCAAGATGACTACAACAGGTATCCCGCAGGCCGAGCTCGACCTGCCCCGCGTGCTCTCCAGGGTCGAGCGCGGCATCGCCGCCCGGCTCGGCGCGGCGCTCAAGGCGGCCGGCTCCACCGTCGAGGAATGGCGCGTCCTCTCCCTGCTCGCGGACGGTGCCGGCCACACGATGACCGAGGTCGCCGACTTCGCCCTGCTCCCCGCTCCCACGCTCACCAAGGTCGTCGACCGGCTGGTCTCGGCGGGCCGCGTGTACCGCCGGGTGGACGACGCCGACCGGCGCCGCGTGCTCGTGTTCCTGTCCGAGCACGGCCGCGAGTCGCTGGACCGGCTGACCGCCGCGACCGAGGACGAGTGGCGCCGGGTCCGCGAGTCGGTGGGCCGGGAGGAGCTGGCGCTGCTCCAGGCGCTGCTGACCCGGATGTCCGCGCAGCTCGGCTGAGGTCGCTTCTTCGCAGGGAAATACTTCCCTGAGAAAGTTCCCTCCGGTGCCGCGGCGGGTCAGTGGAGGAAGGCCCCGACGCCGGAGGCCATGGCGCCCGCCATCCGCTGCCGGAACGCTGCGTCCGACAGCTTGGCGGCGTCGCCCGCGTTCTGCATGTTGCCGCATTCGATGAACACCGCCGGGACCGTGGACATGTTGAGGCCGCCGAGGTCGTCCCGCCGGTCGAGGCCGTCGCGTCCGACGTAGGTGGCGGGGGGCATGCCCGTCCCGGACCGGTAGGCGTCGCGGAGCGCCGTGCCGAGCCGCCCGGACGGCTGGACGATCGCCGCGTTCCGCCCCACCGGCTCCGGCTCGATGACGTGGAACCCGTGCCCGGACGGCTCGGCGCCGTCCGCGTGGATCGACACGACGGCGTCGGCGCGCAGCCGGTTCGCGATCTCGGCCCGGGTCGTGACGCACGGCCCGACCCCGGTGTCGTTCCTCCTGGTCAGCGTCACCTTGGCGCCCCGCGCGCGCAGGACGGCCGCGAGGCGGTTGGCCACGTCCCAGGTGAAGGCGTGCTCGGAATAGCCCTGCTCGGTGCTCGTCCCGGTGGTGTTGCAGGGCTTGTATCCGTTCCCGATGAACACCTGCTTGTCGATCACCTCGGGGTGGGCGGCGTTGCCGCCGTTGTGGCCGGGGTCGATCACGATGGTCTTCCCGCTCAGCGACGGGGAGGCGCCGGTCGGGGTCCCGGACAGCGCGGTCGGCGGCACCGTGCTCGTGGCGGTGGTCGGCGCAGAGGAGCTCCCGCCGTTCCCGCCGCCTCCGCACGCGGCGAGCGCCGTCCCGGCGCAGAGCAGGACGGCGGCCCCGAATATCCTCACCGGCCCATCCCCCCGTGACGCTCCGGTCGCCGACTCTCCCAATCTGCGCCGTCCGGCCCCGCCTAAACACACGGCCTAAACAACGGGATGATGGGGCTCCGGCTTGAGGGAGCGGTGATGGCGCGGTCGTGGTGGGGCTGGGGGAACGTCGAGGACGCCGTGCGCGGCGCCGAACTGGACGCGCTGCTCGCCCGCGCCCGCGCGCTCGCGCCCGGCGAGCTGACCGGCCACGAGCCGCCGGACGTCGGCTCGCTCGGCGTCCCGGCCACCCGGCTCGCCCCGCCGCCGTCCCTCGCCGGGCTGTGCTCGGCCGATCCGGCCGACCGGGCCGCGCACGCGCACGGCAAGGCGTTCCGGGACGTGGCGCGCAACCTGCTCGGCGACCTCCCGCACGCGCCCGACCTGGTCGCGCGGCCGCGGGACGAGCGCGACGTCGCCGACCTGCTCGACTGGTGCTCCGGCGACCGCGTCGCCGTGATCCCCTACGGCGGCGGCAGCTCGGTCGTCGGCGGGATCGAGCCGCGGTTCGCCGACGGCCGCCCCGCCGTCACCATCGACCTGACGCGGCTCGACCGCGTCCTGGAGGTCGACCCGGTGAGCCGGGCCGCGCGCATCCAGGCGGGCGTGCTCGGCCCGCACCTGGAGGACCAGCTGAGACCGCACGGCCTGACGCTGCGCCACTTCCCGCAGTCGTTCGAGTTCTCCACGCTCGGCGGCTGGCTGGCGACCCGCGCGGGCGGCCACTTCGCCACGCTCAACACGCACATCGACGACCTGGTGGAGTCGATGCGGGTCGTGACGCCGAGCGGGGTCGCCGAGTCGCGGCGGCTGCCGGGGTCGGGCGCGGGACCGTCCCCCGACCGGCTGTTCCTCGGCAGCGAGGGCGCGCTGGGGATCATCACCGAGGCGTGGATGCGGCTGCGGGAACGGCCGCGCTGGCGGGCGAAGGCGTCCGTGCGGTTCGCGGACTACGCGGCGGCGGTCGCGGCCACCCGCGCGGTCGCGCAGAGCGGGCTTAACCCGGCGAACTGCCGCCTGCTGGACGCCGCCGAAGCGCTGGTCAACGCGGGCGTCGCGGTGGACGGCGGCGTGCTGGTGCTGGCCTTCGAGTCCGCCGACCACCCCGTGCGCGCGTCCCTCGACCGGGCGGTGGAGCTGTGCCGCGACCACGGCGGCGAGGCCCCGGACGAGCCCGCCGATTCCGACCCCGCCTCGGACAGGTGGCGGTCGTCGTTCCTGCGCATGCCCTACCAGCGGGACGCCCTGGCCCGGCACGCGCTGATCGTGGAGACGTTCGAGACGTCCTGCACCTGGGACGGCTTCGACCGGCTGCACCGCGCGGTCACCGCGGCGGCCCGGGACGCGATCCGCGACGTCGCCGGGGACGGCGTCGTGGCCTGCCGCTTCACCCACGTCTACCCGGACGGCCCGGCCCCCTACTTCACCGTGTACGCGCCCGGACGCTGGGGCGCCATGGTCGCCCAGTGGGACGGGATCAAGACCGCCGTGTCCGAGGCGATCGCGGCGCACGGCGGGACGATCACCCACCACCACGCGGTCGGCCGCGACCACCGGCCCTGGTACGACCGGCAGCGCCCCGGCCCGTTCGGCGCCGCGCTGACCGCCGCGAAGGCCGCGCTCGACCCTGCGGGCGTCCTCAATCCGGGCGTCCTCGTTCCCGCGCCCTGACCCTCCGCGCCGCGACTCTTCACCCGCGAACCTGAACGCCGTTCCACGGATCTGCCCAACGAACCGGGCCTCCTTCGGCGAAAACTGCCGACATTCTCTCGGCCTCGGTGTGGTTCGGTCCATTAGCTGGACTGGGATGCCGAAGCGCCCGCGCCCTTCTCGCCGGACGGGGTTGCCCGGCGGCGGATCGCCGATTACGGTTCACTCGATTAACAGGAAAGTTTCCTATCAGATTCGAGGCCGCACGAAATGCCGCGCCCGCCCCCCGCCAGGCGATCGACGACCGGCGCGTGAATTGACCGCGCGACACGAACCGACTCGGGGTTCGGGGGATTCCCGCTCGTCCACACCCTCCTACCCGGGAGTGACATTGAGAAGAAAGCTCTTCCCCGGTTTCCTGTTCACCGCCCTCTCCGCCCTCGTCCTCGCCCTCGTCGTGCCGATCCAGGCCAACGCCGCGGCCACCGTGACGGCGTCGTTCGCCAAGGCCTCCGACTGGGGCTCCGGCTACGAGGGCAAGTACACGATCAAGAACGAGACCGGCTCGGCCCTCTCGTCGTGGAAGGTGGAGTTCGACCTTCCGTCCGGCTCGTCGATCGGCTCCTACTGGGACGCGCTGCTCACGAAGAACGGGCAGCACGCCACCTTCGCCAACCGCGAGTACAACGCGGGCATCGCGCCCGGCGCCACCGTCACGTTCGGCTTCCTCGTCAGCGGCTCCGGCGCGCCTGACAACTGCAAGCTGAACGGCGGGTCCTGCACCGGCGACGACACCACGCCCGGCGCCCCCTCCGCGCCCGGCGAGCCGTCCGTGACCGCCAAGACGGACGGATCGCTGACGCTGTCGTGGTCGGCGTCGTCCGGTTCGGTGACCGGATACCGGGTCTACGAGGACTCCGCCGTCCGCGCGACGGTGACCGGCACCACCGCCACGATCAGCGGGCTGGAGAAGTGCTCCTCCCACACCTACACGATCAAGGCGTACAACGACGCCGGCGAGTCCGCGGCCGCCACGGTCAGCGGCACCACCTCCGGCTGCACCACGCCCGACGTCGGCAAGCACGCCGCGCCGTACCTGTACATGGGTTGGGGCAACCCCCCGGACCCGACCACGGTCATGAGCGCGTCCGGCATCAAGTCGTTCACGATGGCGTTCATCCTCGCCCAGGGCGGCTGCAACCCGTCGTGGGACGGCCAGCGTCCGCTCAAGGGCGGCGCGGACGAGAACGCGATCAAGAAGATCCGCGCGGCCGGCGGTGACGCCATGCCGTCCATCGGCGGCTGGTCCGGCAACAAGCTCGGGCCGAACTGCTCCACGCCCGAGGCCCTCGCCGGCGCCTACCAGAAGGTGATCGACGCCTTCAACTTCAAGACCATCGACATCGACATCGAGAACACCGACGAGTTCGAGAACCCGACGGTGCAGGACCGCATCCTGAACGCGCTGAAGATCGTCGAGCAGAAGAACCCCGGCATCCAGACGATCCTGACCATGCCGACCCTGACCAGCGGCCCGAACGACGTGGGCAAGCGGCTCATCAACCAGGCCGCCAAGCTGCAGGTCCCGGTGGACATCTTCTCGATCATGCCGTTCGACTTCGGCGGCGGCTCGGACATGTACGGCAACACCGTCAAGGCGTCCGAGGGTCTGAAGGCGGCGCTCGTGTCGGCGTTCAAGTACACCGACGCCGAGGCCTACACCCACATGGGCATCTCCGGCATGAACGGCGCGTCCGACCAGAACGAGATGACCACCACGGCCATCTGGACGCAGATCCGCGACTGGGCGAAGTCCAAGAACCTCTCCCGGCTCACGTTCTGGGCGGTCAACCGCGACCGTCCGGGCGACAGCGGCACCAGCCAGCAGCCGTGGGAGTTCAGCAAGATCACGGCAGGCTTCTGAGCCACTCCCCCCGCGCGGCCCGCGTCCCAGCTCCGGGGACGCGGGCCGCCCCCTTTCCGGGCCCCTGCGGCCTCCGCACGCCCCGGTCCCGGCGTCCTCACATGGCGCCGGGGCCGCCGTGCGAGGCGTCCCCGGACGGTGCCCCGGACCGCCGTTCAATGGCCCACGGAACCGGTTCCGCGACGGCAACGGCACCGAGACCCGATTGGCAGAATCTGCCCGCGAAACAGCCGACCCGTTGGATACCAGTGCCGATTTTCGCCGGGGCTCCGGCTGGTTCGGCGCTCAAGCTGCACTGGTACCGGGCCCCCGAACAGGGGTTTCGGCAAAGGGCTTGCCCAGGTCGCGGCAGGCGGTTACCTTGCTTCCAAAACTGATAGGAAACCTTCCTATCAAATAGCGTCTGTCTCGGGGTTCGGGGGAATCCGCCAGCTTCCCTACCGATGGAGGAGTCCTTGCGCCCCCGCTCTGCTCTCAGCGTCCTCATCGCCCTGATGCTCGCCCTGATCCTGCCCGCCCCCGCGCACGCCGCCGCGGCGACCGCGACGTTCACAAAGCCGCAGGACTGGGGCTCGGGCTGGGAGGGCCGCTTCACGCTCACCAACCCGTCCGGCGCCGCCGTCAGCGGCTGGACGGTCGAGTTCGACCTCCCCGCGGGCACGACCGTCGGCTCCTACTGGGACGCCCTCCTCACCAAGGACGGGCAGCACAACGTCTTCAAGGACCGCGGGTACAACGCCGCGATCCCGGCGGGCGGATCGGTCACCTTCGGGTTCCTCGGGAACGGTCCCGGCAGCCCGCAGAACTGCAAGTTCAACGGCCAGCCCTGCGCGGGCGGCGACGACGGCGGACCCGGCGGCGGCCTCGGCTCCCCGAGCGCCCCGACCGTCACCGCGCGCACCGACACCTCGCTCACGCTGAGCTGGACGGCGGGCACCGGCACGCCGACCGGCTACCGCGTCTACGAGGGCGCCGCGCTGCGCGCCACCGCCAGCGGGACGTCCGCGACGATCTCCGGCCTCGACAAGTGCTCCACGCACAGCTACACGGTCAAGGCCTACGACGACAAGGGCGAGTCCGCCGCCAGCACGGCCGTCACCGCGACGACCACCGGCTGCGCCACCGGCCCGCTGCCGAAGCACTTCCTCACCGGCTACTGGCACGACTTCGTCAACAGCGCCCGCGCGCTGAAGCTCTCCCAGGTGCCCGACCAGTACGACGTCGTCGCCGTCGCGTTCGGCGAAGCCACCAGCAACTTCGGCGAGGTCAGCTTCAAGGTCGACCCCGGGCTGGCCAGCAAGGTCGGCGGCTACACCGACGACCAGTTCAAGGCCGACGTCAAGGCGCTCCAGGCCAAGGGCAAGAAGGTCATCCTGTCCGTCGGCGGCGAGAAGGGCGCCGTCTGGGTCGGCAACGCCAACGCCGCGGAGCTGTTCACCAACTCCGTCTACAAGATCATGACCGAGTGGGGCTTCGACGGCGTCGACATCGACCTGGAGAACGGCCTCAGCCCGCAGTACATGGGGCAGGCCCTCCGGGCGCTGCGCGCCAAGGCCGGCAGCGACCTGATCATCACGATGGCGCCGCAGACGGTCGACATGCAGTCCACGGGCGCGGCCTACTTCCAGCTCGCGCTCAACATCAAGGACATCCTGACCGTCGTCCACATGCAGTACTACAACTCAGGCACGATGCTCGGCTGCGACCAGGGCGTGTACTCGCAGGGAACAGTGAATTTCATGACGGCGCTGGCCTGCATCCAGCTTGAGAACGGCCTGCGTCCCGACCAGGTCGCGCTCGGCCTCCCGGCGGGCGCCGGAGCGGCGGGCGGCGGCGTCGTCTCCCCGTCCCTGGTCAACAACGCGCTGGACTGCCTCGCCAAGGGCACGAGCTGCGGCTCCTTCAAGCCGTCCCGGACCTACCCGGACATCCGCGGCGCGATGACCTGGTCGATCAACTGGGACGTCACCAACGGCGGCGGCTTCGCCGGGACCGTCGGTCCGCACCTGAAGACGCTTCCGTAGCGGCCACCTCCGCGGAAGGACGGACCATGAGGAAGACATGGGCCCCGGCGGTGCTCGCCGCCGGGCTGCTCGTCGGGCTGCAGAGCCCGGCGCACGCGGACAACGTGCTCACCAACGCGGGCTTCGAGAGCGGGACGCTGAGCCCGTGGACCTGCGACAACGGATCGGTGGTGGCCACCCCGGCGCACACCGGGACGCACGCCCTCCAGGGCGGCGTCAGCGCGGGCAGCACCGGGCAGTGCACGCAGACGGTCGCGGTGAAGCCGAACACGGCGTACGCGCTGTCCGCCTGGGTGCGGGGCAGCTACGTGTACCTCGGCGTGACGGGCGGGTCGCAGACCTGGACCCCGTCCGCGTCGGACTACACCAAGCTGTCGGTGTCGTTCACGACGGGCGCGAACCAGACGTCCGCGGAGATTCTCCTGCACGGCTGGTACGGCAACAGCGCGTACTACGCCGACGACGTCGTCCTCGACGGCCCCGGCGGCGACCCCCAGCCGGGCGTGCCGGGCGCGCCCGGCTCGCCGTCGGTCGGCGCGGTCACCGACACCTCGATCGCGCTGTCGTGGACGCCCGCGTCCGGGACGGTCACCGGCTACCGCGTCTATGAGGGCTCCACCCTCAAGGCGACGGTCACCGGGACGAGCACCACCATCTCGGGCCTCACGGCGTGCAGCTCGCACAGCTACACGGTCGCGGCGTACAACGACGTCGGCGAGTCCGCGAAGTCCACGGCCGCGAGCGGCCGGACCAGCGGGTGCGTCGACACCGGCCTGCCGAAGCACGCGCTCATCGGCTACCTGCACTCCAGCTTCGCCAACGGCTCCGGCTACGTCCGGATGGCGGACGTCCCGGACGCGTGGGACATCATCGACCTCGCGTTCGGCGAGCCGACGTCCGTCACGTCCGGCGACATCCGGTTCACCCGCTGCCCGGTGACCGAGTGCAAGAACGTGGAGAGCGACGAGGAGTTCATCGCCGCGATCCGCGCGAAGCAGGCGCAGGGCAAGAAGGTGCTGATCTCGATCGGCGGTGAGAAGGGCCAGGTCCAGCTCACCACGGCGGCGGCGCGGGACGCGTTCGTCCGGTCCGTCTCGGCGATCATCGACAAGTACGGGCTGGACGGTCTCGACGTCGACTTCGAGGGCCACTCGCTCTACCTGAACCCGGGAGACAGCGACTTCCGCAACCCCACCACCCCGGTCATCGTCAACCTGATCTCGGCGCTGAAGTCGCTGAAGGCGAAGTACGGCCAGAAGTTCGTGCTGACGATGGCGCCCGAGACGTTCTTCGTCCAGGTCGGCTACCAGTTCTACGGCGGGACGAGCGGCGGCGACGGGCGGGGCGGCGCGTACCTCCCGGTGATCGACGCGATGCGCGACGACCTGACCGTGCTGCACGTCCAGGACTACAACTCCGGGCCGGTCATGGGGCTCGACGGCCAGTACCACAACATGGGCGGCGCCGAGTTCCACATCGCGATGACCGACATGGTCAAGGCCGGGTTCCCGGTCGGGAACACCGGCAAGACGTTCCCCGGGCTGCGGCCCGACCAGATCGGCATCGGGCTCCCCGCGGCGGTCAGCGCCGGGAACGGGCACACCCCGCCCGCCCAGGTGCAGCAGGCCGTCAACTGCCTCGTGAAGGGGACGGGCTGCGGCTCCTACACCCTGCGCGGCGGGACGTCCCCGGGCTTCCGCGGGCTGATGACCTGGTCGATCAACTGGGACCGCTACTACTCCTGGGAGTTCATGAACAGCCACCGGCCGTTCCTGAACGGCCTTCCGTGATCCGCCGCCCCTGAACCACCCCGGATCACCCACCCCACCGGAAGGGAAAAGATGAGATCGAGAACGAAGGCCGCCGCGGTCGCGGCGGTCGCCGTCCCGGCCGCGTCCGCCGCGGTCCTGGTCGGCTCCGCGACGGGCGCGAGCGCGCACGGCAGCATGTCCAACCCGCCGAGCCGCGTGTACGTGTGCAAGACCGAGGGGCCGGAGACCCCGAAGTCGGCCGCCTGCAAGGCGGCCGTCGCGGCGAACGGCACCCAGGCGTTCTACGACTGGAACGAGGTGTCGCTGCTCGACGCGGGCGGCCGGCACCGCCAGCTCATCCCGGACGGCCAGCTCTGCAGCGCGGGCCGGGCGAAGTACCGCGGGCTCGACCTGCCGCGCGCCGACTGGCCCGCGACGAGCGTCAAGCCGGGACCGCTGACGATCACCTACCACGCGACCGCCCCGCACGCGGACGGCAACTTCGAGTTCTACATCACCCGCGACGGCTTCGACCCGACGCAGCCGCTGCGCTGGTCCGACCTCGTCCCGATCCAGACGTTCGCCCACCAGAACCCGACCACGTTCACCAACTGGACGATCACCCTCCCGCCGCGGACGGGACGGCACATCCTGTACTCGATCTGGCAGCGGATGGCCTACAGCAACGAGGCGTTCTACACCTGCTCCGACGTCGACTTCGGCGGCGGCACCACCACCCCGCCGACCGACCCGCCGACGGACCCGCCCACCGATCCTCCGACCGACCCCCCGACCGACCCTCCGACGGACCACGGCACGTGGGCCGCGGGCACGTCCTACGCCGCGGGCGACAAGGTGACCTACAACGGCTCGACGTACCAGTGCGTCCAGCCGCACACCGCGATCGCCGGCTGGGAGCCCGCGACCACCGCCGCGCTCTGGCGGAAGGTCTGAGCGCGACACGATGAGGCGCACCGGCGATGAGGCGGCCGCGACGAGCGGCACGCCGACGACAAGCGAGGACCGTTCACGGCTGAGGCGCGCCGCGCCCAAGTACGGCGCGCTCGCGATCCTCGCCGCCTGCGCCGTCCTGGTGTTCGCGCAATGCGGAGCCGCCGGCGGTTCGCCGTCCGGCGGCTCCACCCCCGCGGCCCAGGGCGGGCCCGGGTTCAACCCCACCGACGTCATGTTCCTGCAGATGATGCTGCCCCATCAGGAACAGGGCGTGAAGCTGGTCCGGCTCGCGCAGGGGCACCCCGTCACGCCCGAGGTCAGGACGCTGGCCGCGGCCATCGAGACGACGGAGGTCGCCGAGGCGAGGCAGATGCAGCGGCGGCTGCGCGACTGGCGGCGCCCGCTGCGGGCGGCGGCCGGCGCGCACGCCGCGCACGGCGGCCTGCCGGAGACCACCGACGCCGAACTGGAGGCGCTGGCGCGGACTCCGCCGGACCGCTTCGAACGCGAGTTCCTCAACCTGCTGATCGGCCATCAGGACGACGCGGTCCAGATGGCACGCCTGGAGACGGGCCAGGGCGAGGACTCGTGGACGCGCCGCCTGGCGCAGCGCGTCGACCGGTCCCGGTCGGCGCAGATCAAACAGATGTTGAAGATTCTCACCCAACCCCCGGAAGACTCCCACCGGAAGTAGGTGTTCGGCATGCGCCGAATGATCGGAATCTTGACCACCTTCGTCGTAGTGGCCGCGCTCGCCGTCGCCCCGGCGAGCGCGGCGGACAGGCTCACGGCGGCGTTCAGCCTGTCCGGGACGACAGGGAAGTACGTGGTCAGCAACCCCGGCACGGGATCGGTCAGCGGCTGGACGCTGACCTTCAACCTGCCCGCGGGTGTGACGGCGAGCAACCCGCAGAACGCCACCATTTCGCAGAGCGGCACGAAGGTGACGCTCCGCCCGCTGTTCTATATCGACACCGTCAAGGGCGGCGGCAGCACCGAGCCGTACAGCCCGACCTTCACGTTGAGCTCCGCGACGGCGCAGCCGACGAACTGTTTGCTGAACGGCGCCAACTGCGACGGCTCGGGTGACCCGCCGAGGGTCGCGCAGGGCGTCACGGCGACCTACTCGCTGGACGGCACCAGGGCCAAGTTCATCGTCGCGAACAACACCTCCGCGACGATCACCAACTGGTCGGTCGTCTTCGACCTGCCGTCCGGCGTGACCGCCTCCAGCGCGGACAACGGCTCGATCACCCAGAGCGGGACGACGGTCACCCTCTCCCCCGCCTACTTCAACGCGACGATCGGCGCGGGCCGGACGACCGAGCCCTACAGC
This sequence comes from Actinomadura chibensis NBRC 106107, assembly GCF_001552135.1. GTDB lineage: Bacteria > Actinomycetota > Actinomycetes > Streptosporangiales > Streptosporangiaceae > Spirillospora > Spirillospora chibensis. Next base: position 55,468 of record NZ_BCQP01000070.1, read on the forward strand.
CCGACGTTCACGGTGTCGAGGGCGGGCGCCGAGCCGACGACCTGCCGCGTCAACGACGTCAACTGCGACGGCTCCGCCGACGCGCCGCCGGCCGCCCCCGGCAACCTGACGTCCCCGGTGAAGACCACGAAGACCGTCTCGCTGAAGTGGGACGCGGCGAAGCCCGGCAGCCTGCCGATCACCGCCTACGAGGTCTACAACGGCACGGCGCTCGCGACGACGGTGCCGGACACCAACGCCACCGTCACGGGCCTCACCCCGAACACCGAGTACACGTTCACGGTGAAGGCGCGGGACCGCAAGGGCAACCTGTCGGCCGCCAGCTCCCCCATCACCGTGAAGACGAACAACCCGGCGGACGACACGACCCCGCCGTCCACCCCGACCGGGCTGAAGAGCACCGGCAAGGACTCCGGCAGCGTCAAGCTCTCGTGGAGCCCCTCGACCGACAACTCGGGCGTGGCGAACTACGACGTGCTGGTGGACGGCAAGGTCGCGACGACCGTGAACGACACGTCCGCGACGGTGGCGGGGCTCTCCCCGTCCACCGAGTACACCTTCACCGTCAAGGCCCGTGACAAGTACGACAACGTGTCCGCGGCCAGCGACGCCATCAAGGTGAAGACGGACGACGTCGTCGGCAACGGCTACGCCAAGGTCGGCTACTTCGTCCAGTGGGGCATCTACGGCCGCCAGTACTTCGTGAAGAACCTCGTCGACACCGGCGCCGCGGCTCGCCTCACCCACATCAACTACGCGTTCGCCAACATCGACCCGACCAACCTGACCTGCCTCCAGGGCGTCACGAAGGGCACCACGTCCAACCCGCAGGACCCGAGCCAGGGCGACGGCGCGGGCGACGCCGAAGCCGACTACGGTCGTCCGTTCAGCGCCGCGCAGTCGGTGGACGGCGTCGCCGACTCCGGCTGGGAGAAGCTGCAGGGCAACTACAACCAGCTGAAGAAGCTCAAGGCGAAGTACCCCAACCTGAAGGTGCTCATCTCCATCGGCGGCTGGACGTACTCGAAGTACTTCTCCGACGTCGCCAAGACCGACGCGTCCCGGCAGAAGTTCGTCAAGTCCTGCCTCGACACCTACATCAAGGGCAACCTGCCCGACTACAACGGCAAGGGCGGTCCGGGCACGGCGGCCGGCATCTTCGACGGCATCGACCTCGACTGGGAGTGGCCGGGCGCCGAGGGGCACCCGGGCAACCACGTCAGCCCTGACGACAAGCACAACAACACCCTGCTGATCGCCGAGTTCCGCAAGCAGCTCGACGAGCTGACCAAGGAGACCGGCAAGCGCTACCAGCTCACCGCGTTCACCCCCGCCGACCCGGCGAAGATCGAGGCCGGCTGGGAGCTCGCCGAGGTCGCGAAGTCCATGGACATCTTCAACATCCAGGGCTACGACTTCCACGGCTCCGGCAGCGACAACTCGTGGGAGCCCAACCGCACGGGCCACGCGGGCAACCTGTTCACCGACGTGGACGACCCGTACTCGTTCCACTTCAGCGTCGAGAACGCGGTGAAGCCGTACCTGGACGCCGGCGTCAACCCGCGCAAGCTGACCATCGGACTCGCCTACTACGGCCGCGGCTGGCAGAACGTCAAGGACGGCGGCAAGGGCGGCGAATGGCAGGAGGCGAAGGGCGCGGCCCCCGGCCAGTTCCAGGAGGAGGCCGGCACGCGCGGCTACAGCAACCTGCTCGCCAGCGTGCCGAACTGCAAGATCGTCCACGACGAGCAAGCGGTGGCGACGTCCTGCTACACCGGCGACAACGGTCAATGGTGGACGTTCGACGACGCGTGGTCGATCCAGAAGAAGGTCGCCTGGCTCAAGAGCAAGGGCCTGCTGGGCGCGATGATCTGGGAGATGTCCGGTGACCCGGGCGTCCTGACCAAGACCCTGGCGGATTCGCTGGGCGGCTAGTCCCGTAGGACTGGTCCCCTAGGACTGGTCCCGTAAGACCCAGGGCCGGTGCCGCCTGCGCCAGCACGGCACCGGCCCTGACCCAATTCCCTTCGGACCGGGTGGTCCAATTTCGCGTCCGCGCCTTAGCCCACGAGCACTCCGGCGCGGCGGCGGTCACTCCGTGTTGATCAGCCGTGCCCGCAATGAACGGCCCGCCGGAAAAGGCGGCGCGGAGCCTCGATCCGTTTCCCCGGCATTACTCGGGCGGCCGGCCGGGATACGTCTACTCTGTCGGAATGGTTCCCGCTTCGGGTGTTTCCCCCGTGACGTCCAGGCTTGGGTGGCTCGACGCGCTGCGCGGAGGGGCGGCGCTCACGGTGGCCCTGCACCACGCCAGCTACGTGTACCTGCCGGACACCCGGATCCTGATGAAGGAGTGGTACGACCCCGGGATGGCGGCGGTCCTGGTGTTCTTCCTGGTCAGCGGCTACATCGTGCCCGCGTCGCTGGAACGGCGCGGCAGCGTCCGGGAATTCTGGATCGGACGCTTCTTCCGCATCTACCCGCTGCTCGCCGTGACCTGCTTCCTCGCGGTGCTCCCGTTCCTGCTCGGCGTCCTCGGGCTGCGCGCCGGGCTGGCGGACTACTCCGCCGCGACCGCCGTCCTCGCGCACCTCACGATGCTCCAGGACGTGCTGAACGTCCCCAACGTGATGAACGTGCTGTGGACGCTCTCCTACGAGATGGCCTTCTACCTCCTCATCGTCGCGCTGTTCGTCGTCGGCGGGCACCGCCGGTCGGCGCCCGCCGCGGCCGTCCTCACGGTCCTCGCGGTGGCCGCCGGGGCGCTGACCGCGTGCGGCGTGCTGACCGGCGCCTACGCCCCCGCCGCGCTGCTGTCCCGCACCGCCGGGACCGGCCCGGTCGTCGCCGTGACCGCCGTCGCGCTGCTCGTGGCGATCGCCGCCGCCGTGTCCGGACGGCGCGCCCCGCGCACCGCGGGCGGGCTCCTCGGCGGGCTGCTCGCCACCCTCCTCGTGACCGCGAACGGGCGCATCGACGCCTGGGAGAGCGTCCTGATGCTGGCGGTCATGTTCACCGGGACCGTCGTCCACCGCGCCGAGTACGGGCAGATCACGCGGCGCGCGGGGGTCGCGACGGCGGCGGTCGTCCTCGCGGGCGCGGTCGGCACCGGAACGTGGCAGGCCGCCCCGTACGGGTGGAAGGCCCAGTTCTCCTGGAACGCCACGATCCTGTCGGCGGCGCTGGCGTTCGCGGTGGCGTGGCGGTGGCGGCACCGGCGGTTCCCCGGCTGGGCGACCTGGCTCGGCACCGTCAGCTTCTCGGTCTACCTGCTGCACCCGCTGCTGCTGATGGTGGCCGCCCAGTTCCTCGGCGCCTCCGGCCGGGAGGACGCGCTCGGCCTCGCGTTCTTCGTCCTCGTCCTGCTCATGCTGAGCTGGGCCACGCAGCGCTGGATCGAGGCGCCCGCGCAGCGCCTCGGCCGCCGCCTCGCCCGCCGCCCGGCCCGACCGGACGCCCCGGTCCAGCCGGTTTTCACAGGGTACGGGCGGGGTTGAAAAAGAAGCGTTCCGTTCAGTTCCACAATGGGCGCGTAGAAGGTTCGCAGGTGGCTAAGGGGGCCTGCGTAGAACGCCTTCTAAAAGGGGTGCGGCCGTCGATCCGGCCGTTCGCCAATTGCGGGTGGGTGGTCAATAGTCGAAACACCGGCCGGCGCCGCGCCGCTTCCGTGACGCCGGCCGGGGACCGGCAGGGCCAGGCGGTCAGCACGTTTCTTCGTTCCGCACTCCTGTGAAAGGAACCCCCGCTCATGAGGAAGCGCAGACTGTGGGCCGTGGCGCCGATCGCGGTCCTGACACTGTCCGGTACTTCGCTCGCGGCGGCGGCCGCCGAGCCGTCGCCGCCCCCGCACACGACGATCGTGGGGGGCGTGCCCGCGACCGAGACCTACTCGTTCATGGCGTCCCTCCAGGAAGGGGGGCAGCACGGCTGCGGCGGCTCCCTCGTCGCGCCGTCCTGGGTCGTCACCGCCGAGCACTGCGGGCAGCCCGAACAGATCCGCGTCGGGACCCAGAGCTGGAACTCCGGCGGCGAGGTACGCCCCGTCGCCAGCCGCCAGATCGTGGGCGGTGACCTCGCGCTGCTGAAGCTGACGCTGCCGTCGACGATGAAGCCGATCCCGATCGCGACCAGCGCCCCGGTCGGCTCGGCGACCCGCCTCATCGGCTGGGGGCAGACCTGCCCGCAGCCGGGCTGCGGGCAGCCGCCCGTCCAGCTCCAGCAGCTCGACACCACCGTCATCGACGACGCGAAGTGCAAGGACATCGAGGGGGCGACCGAGCTCTGCGTCGACGGCGGCAACGGCAGGGGCGCCTGCTACGGCGACTCCGGCGGCCCCGCCGTGACCGGCGGGCCCGGCTCCTGGCAGCTCGTCGGCGCGACGAGCCGGGGCGACCGGGTGTGCGCGCAGGGGCCGTCGATCTACAACGACGTCACCGCCTACCGCGCCCAGATCCTGCAGATCATCGGCGGGACGCCGGCGGCCGCGCGCTGACCGTCCCCTCCAGAACGTGCCCTCCGCCGGAGCGCGGTGCCCGGCGGAGGGCACCACCACCCCGAGCCCCTGGCCTGGGGGCGCCCGAACCTTCCGGCGGGCGCCCTCAGGCCCGGTTCTCCGGCCGGGGCAGGAACGCGACGAGGGCCGTGCCCACGGCGGTGATGACTGCGGCGACGACGAACGCGGTCGCGTAGCCGTCCACGAGGTCGGCGCCGGAGCGCGCCGCGGCCGTGCCGAGCACGGTGAGGCCGATGGCGCCCCCGATGGTGCGGGAGGTGTTGACCACCCCCGCCACCGCGCCCGCCTGGGACCGCGGCGCGCCCGCTGTCGACGCCTCCACCAGCGGTGTCATCAGCAGCCCGAAGCCCACGGCCATCGTCGCGCCCGGTCCGAGGATCGAGCCGAGGAAGGTGCCGTCGGCGTCCAGCACGGCGCTCTGCCAGCCGAACCCGGCGGCGGCGAGCAGCCCGCCCGCACCGGCCAGCAGCCGCGCGTCCAGGCGGGCCATCAGCGGCGGCGCCAGCCTGGAGCCGACGATGATGCCCGCGGTGTGCGGCAGGAACGACAGGCCGGTGCGGACGGCGCTGTACCCGAGGACGTTCTGCATGTAGAGCGACAGGAAGTACCAGAGCGCGAAGCCCGCCATCGTCGAGACGAGCGTGGCGAGGTTCCCGACCGCGACGCTGCGCAGCCGGAACAGCCCCGGCCGGACGAGCGGCTGCGCCGTCCGCGACTCGACGGCGACGAACGCGGCGAGCAGGGCCAGCCCGGAGCCGAGCCAGACCAGCGACGTCCAGCCGCGGTCGTCGGACTCGCCGATCCCGTACGCGAGCAGGACGACGCCCGCCGTGACGAGCACCGCGCCCGGCAGGTCGAGGCGCTGCCGCCCGGCCGGGCCGCGCTCGCCGCGCAGCCAGCGGACCGCGACGACCGCGACGGCGAGCCCGATCGGCACGTTGATCAGGAACACCCAGCGCCAGCTCAGGTAGTCGGTGAGCAGCCCGCCGACGAGCCCGCCGGTCGCGCCGCCCGCGGTGCCGACGGCCGTCCACATGGCGATCGCGCGGGTCCGCGCCGGGCCGTCCGGGAACGTGGCGGTGATCAGCGACAGCGTGACGGGGGCGAGGATCGCGGCGCCGAGCCCCTGCACGGCGCGGGCTCCGATGATCATCGCCGGGTCCTGCGCGAGCCCGCCCGCGAGGCTCGCGGCGGTGAACAGGCCGAGGCCCGCGACGAACACGCGCTTGCGGCCGAACAGGTCGGCGGCGCGCCCGCCGAGCAGCAGGAACCCGGCGAACGTCAGCGAATAGGCGTTGACGACCCATTCCAGGCCGGACGCGCTGAGCCCGAGCCCGGCGCGCAGGTCGGGCAGCGCGACGTTCACGACGGAGATGTCCAGGACGACGAGGAACTGCCCGACCGACGCGGCGAGCAGCGCCGCCCAACCGGGTGTCGCGGACAGTTCCGCCGGTCTTTCGCCGACGCGGGGCTCATGGGTCGCGGTCATGCCGTCCAGGCTGCCGCGCGCGGGCGCGCCGGCGCGTCGGGCGGCGGGACGAGACGGGCACGTCCCATCGTCCTAGGACCCGCGGCGGGGCCGGAGGCGGGGTCGGCGGTCAGGCCAGGCGCTCGTAGGCGGCGTAGGCCGCGGCCCCGAACACCAGGTGCGGCACCACGTCGGACACCCAGCCCGACAGCGACCACTCCCGCGGATCCGTCACGCCGAGCGCCGCGAGCGGCACGTTGGAGCCGAGCATGGCCAGCGTCCCGAGCGCCAGCACCCCGACCGGCCACGGCACCGGCCGCTCGCGGGCGGCGGCGGCGTAGCAGAGGCCCGCCCCGGCGCCCGTCCCGAACCCGAGCAGCGCCCCGACCGCCTCCTTCCGGTTCTCGGCCCGCTCGCCCTCCCCCAGGTCGACGTGGACGTCGTCCGCCATCTTCTGCACAGCCTCGTTCGGCGTACTGCTCGCGCCGCGCGCCCGCACGAGCATGTCGAGATAGGTGACGGCGTTGAGCGCACTGGTCCCGGCGGCCCCGGCGATCAGCCCATTGACAAGTGTCCGCATACCGACCCGCCTACCCCGCGACGCGGACTTCACGTCAGAGGGCGCCGAGGATGCGGGTCAGGTGCTCCACGGTGGACTCGTGCCACGTCGCGGCCGCGCAGATGCTGTCCTGCGCGCGCTGGTAGAGCTCGACGTCGCTGGGCCTGTCCAGGTACATCGCGCCGGCGAGCTGCTCCAGGTAGACCACGTCCGGCAGGGACCGGTCCGCGAACCGCAGGACCGTGAACGAGCCGCCCGTCGGATAGAGGCTCGCGCCGTAGGGGAGGATCTGCACGCAGATCCCGGGTCGCCCGCACAGGTCGATGAGATGTTCGACCTGGGCGCGCATCACCGCCCGGTCGCCGATCGGGCGGTTGAACACCGCCTCGTCCAGGACGACCCACAGTCTCGGCGCGTCCGCCGCTCCCAGCCGCTTCCCGGAGGCCACCCGCCGCTGCCGGATGGCCTGGACCTGCACCCGCCGCTCGACCTCCTCGTCGGAGACGCCGGGATGCCCGCGCCGGATCACCGCACGCGCGTAGTCCTCCGTCTGCAGGAGCACGGGGACGAGCTGGATCTGGTAGGTGCGCAGCAGGGAGGCGGCCTCCTCCAGGCCGAGGTACGCCTCGAACGAACTCGGCAGCACGTCGGCGTACTGCTGCCACCAACTGGGGAAATTGGCCTGCCTGGCCAGTTCCAGCAGCGACTCCCGCTCGTCCGGGTCGGCCACCCCGTACAGGGTGAGAAGGTCGGCGACGTCACGCTCCTTGAAGCCGACCCGGCCGAGCTCCATCCTGCTGATCTTCGAGTGCGAGGCGCGGATCGCGTACCCCGCCTGCTCGGCGGAGATGCCCCGGGCCTCCCGGAGCGAGCGCAGCCGCGTGCCGAGCAGCAGCCGCAACACCGTCGGCCCGCCGGGCGGGTACCGGTCGGCCGGACGGTCGGAGCCGCTCGCGTCCGGTCTCGCCCCGCGTTCGGCGGGCGCGATGCGGTAGACGCCCCCGACGGCCTCCGGGACGGTCTGCGCGGGCTCCGCCTCACCGGCCGGACGACCCGCGCGCGCCGCCGCGCCGTCACCGGCCGCCGGGAGGAGCCGGTCGCAGGCGGCGGCCCAGCGCCGCAGGTCGGCCTCGGTGCCGCCGCTCAACTCCACGACGCACAGCACGTCCGGCGTGCGGGGCGACCATGTCCGCCGCGCGAACTCGGACATGTCGGAGGGCGTCAGGGCGGGGCCCGCTCCCCGTCTCGCTCCCCGCACGGAGAGGTCGACGAGTTGGCGCAGGCTCAGTCCCGCCTGACCGCGCAGTTCGTCCAGCATGTCCATCAGTTCGGTGGGCGTCTCGGCCCGTCCCGGATCGACCGGGACGGGCCCGACGCCGGGGCCGGGTGCCGGGCTCGACGACCCCGGCTGCGGCGGCGCCCCCTCGCCGTCCCGGTCGCCGTTTCCGGAGCGGCCCAGGCGGTCCGCCGCGCGCTGCCACCGCCCTTTCCATTCGTCCAGGTCACCGTCGCAGGCGGTGACGTAGGCACGGGTGACCTCCCAGCTCGGGAAACGGCGGCCCGCGGCCGCATCGGCCAATGTGGTGTAGCCGTAAAACGACCGCTTGGCCATTGCGCGGTAACTCGGACTTCCCGCGTCGGC
>NZ_BCQP01000071.1 GCF_001552135.1 Actinomadura chibensis NBRC 106107
GCCGTCACCGTGCCGCGCCGTCAGCGTGCCGCGCCGTCAGCGTGCCGCGCCGTCAGCGTGCCGCGCCGTCAGCGTGCCGCGCCGTCAGCGTGAACGCGGCCGCCCGTTGCGGGCCTGGTGCTGGCCGCTCGGCCGCGCGCCCACCCGTCCGCCGGACGCCGCCTTCGGCTCCAGCCAGTCGCCGAAGTCCTCGCCGGTGACCTCCTCCAGCCGTTTGACGTCGTCCTCGAACAGGGGGATGAGGGCCTGGCGCTGCTCCCAGGTCAGCGGCCGCCGGGACGGCCCGTTGCGCTGCAGCGCGCGTTCCAGCGGCGTGGTGACCCGGCCGGACAGGTCGCCGGGGAGCGCCGCGCCCGCCGCCACGCCGGTCCGCAGCACCCGCGACAGGACGCGGTGGCGCATCGTCCGGCCGGGGTGCACGGTGACGTTCTCCCGCGGCACCTCGGTGAGCACGCCCGGCTCGACGTCCAGGAATGAGCAGATGCGGTCGAGCGTCGGCGCCGGACGCTCCAGCAGCTCGCGATACCGGAAGACGAGGACCTGCTCGCGGGGGAACAGCCCGAACAGGTGCTCCAACTGCCCGCCGTACCGGCCCAGCCGGACGTAGTGCCAGAAGGCCGCCCAGCCCGCGTCGATCCGCCGGTCCTCCTCCTGGCAGGCGCGGACCACGTCGTCGATGGGCTCCAGCCCGGCCGACCACAGGTGCGTCCAGTTGGAGTGGGCCCGCTCCACCGGGTCGCGCAGCACGGCGATCAGCCGGGCCTTGGGGATCAGTTCCCGGATGCGCCGCTGGGCGGCGCGGTCGTACAGGTAGAAGGGCGTCGACTCGCCGCGCAGCGCACCGGGCGGGGCGCTCGCGAACAGCTTCTCGTAGTCGTCCTGGCGCCAGACGTGCTCGCGGTAGGTCTGCGCGTCGCCCGGCCCGCCCCGCGTCGGGGGCGCGCCGTCGGTGAGGAAGAACTTGGGCTCCTTCACCTCCGACAGGTGCAGGTCGGGGTGACGGGCCAGCGCCGCGTGCAGCGCGGTCGTCCCGGCCTTCGGAGCGCCGATCACCAGAAAGTCCGGCAGAGCCATCGCGTCCTCCCCGTGGACCTCGGCAGTGTGAGAACTAAATATACCAATTAAGTAGGAAATACCTCCGGGTTCCCCGAGTCCGGCGGGCCGGATGCCGGAAAAGGGTTGGACGGGACGATCCGCGGGCTTGTAGCGTGCCGTTCGCCGTGACGCCGTCCGAGGAGGTGAGACCCATGAACGATGTATCGACGTGGGTGCTCCTCGTTCCCGTCATGGTCGGCGATTGACCCAGGTGTCGCCGGGAGCGCCTCCACGACCAGGCACTCCCGAAAGGCAACACCTATGCGCTCTCTGCACCATGACGTGATCATCGTCGGTTGCGGGCCGACCGGCGCGATGCTGGCCGCCGAACTGCGGCTGCACGACGTGCGGGTCCTCGTCCTGGAGAAGGACACCGAGCCCGCGTCGTTCGTCCGCATCGTCGGTCTGCACGTTCGCAGCATCGAGCTGCTGGCGATGCGCGGCCTGCTGGACCGCGTCCTCCCGCACGGAAGGCGGCGTCCGGCGGGCGGATTCTTCGCCGCCATCGGCAAACCCGCGCCCGCGGACCTGGACTCCGCGCACGCCTATCTCCTGGGCATCCCGCAGCCGGTCATCGTCCGCCTGCTCGAAGAGCACGCTGTCGCACTGGGTGCGCAGGTCCGGCACGGCTGCGCGGTGGCCGGGTTCGAGCAGGACGACGAGGGCGTGACCGTCGAACTGGCCGACGGGGAGCGGGTGCGTTCGCGCTACCTCGTCGGCTGCGACGGCGCGCGCAGCACGGTGCGCAAACTGCTCGGCGTCGGGTTCCCCGGCGAGCCCTCGCGGACCGAGACGCTGATGGGCGAGATGAAGGCAGGCGCCCCGCAGGAGGAGGTCGCCGCCAAGGCGACCGAAGTCCGCGAGACCCACAGGACGTTCAGCATGCAGCCCTTCGGCGAGGGGTTCTATCGCGTCGTGGTCCCCGGCGGGGCGGCCGGCGGTCGCGCGGAACCGCCCACCCTTGAGGACTTCAGGCAGCGGCTGCGCGCCGTCGCCGGAACCGACTTCGGCGTGCACTCCCCGCGCTGGCTGTCCCGCTTCGGAGACGCCACCCGGCTGGCCGACCGCTACCGGGTCGGACGGGTCCTGCTGGCGGGCGACGCGGCGCACATCCATCCGCCGATCGGCGGTCAGGGCCTCAACCTCGGCGTTCAGGACGCGTTCAACCTCGGCTGGAAACTGGCCGCGCGGATCCGCGGCTGGGCGCCGGAGCCGCTCCTGGACACCTACCAGGCCGAACGCCGTCCGGTCGCCGAGGAGGTGCTGGACAACACCCGCGCCCAAACGGAACTGCTGTCCGCCGGACCGGGCCCGGAGGCCGTGCGCAGGCTGCTCACCGAGCTGATGGACTTCGACGAGGTGAACCGCCATCTGATCGAGAAGATCACGGCGATCGGCGTCCGCTACGACTTCGGCGAGGGCCCCGCCCTGCTCGGCCGCCGCCTGCGCGACATCGACCTCAAGCAGGGCAGCCTCTACGGCCTGCTGCATCGCGGCCGCGGCCTGCTGCTGGACCGCACCGAACGCCTGACCGTCGACGGCTGGTCGGACCGGGTCGACTACATCGCGGATCCCACCACGGCACTGGACGCCCCGTGCGTCCTGCTGCGCCCCGACGGGCACGTCGCCTGGATCGGCGACGAGCAGGACGACCTGGACGCCCACCTCGCCCGCTGGTTCGGCGCGCCCGCTGACCGACTCCGGCCGCGCGCCGATCGAGTGTAGGAGCGCCTTTCGAGGCGGCGCGTGAGTCTCCGGCTCGTGTCCGGCCCCGGACGGGCGGTTTCGTCGCCCGTCCGGGGCTTCGTCGACGGCGCTGCTGATGACCATCTGTTTCGGGTGCGTTGATCGATGCTGTGGCTTCCGGCCGGGCGGGCCGGGGAGAATTCCCGCAGCAGCCGACCATCGGGGGTGTCGTTGTGGGAAGCCGTGCGCGCGGCGGGGTCCGACCTGCCGCGTCGCCGGGGCGGAGCGCGCTCGTGCTCGTCCTGGCGCTCCTTGCGGCCGCGGCCTGCTCGTCCGGGACGACGCACGGCCGCGACCCAGGTGGGCGGCAGGCGCTGAAGACGGCGGGCATCGCGGAGAACGCCAAGCACGGCGACGCGGACTGGCGGATCGAGCGGCGGAGCGAGGGAGCCGAGCACGAGATCGAGGGCTATGCCGATCACGTGAGCGTGCTCCCCGGCGGACGGTTCCGGCTGTTCGTGTCCACGACGACGCCGGGGTTCAGCGTCCAGGCGTTCCGGATGGGGTGGTACGGCGGCGCGCAGGCCCGCCGGGTGTGGCGGTCCGGGACGTATCCGGGCGTCCGGCAGGGGAGCGCCCGCGTCGACCGGGCGTCCCGGACGGTGACGGCGCCGTGGCGGCCGTCGCTGACCGTGTCCACCGAGGGATGGCCCGAGGGCAGCTACCTGATGATGCTGACCGCGGCGTCCGGGGCGCGGCGGTACGTGCCGGTGACGGTCCGCTCCCCGGGCGCGGCGGGACGGATCGTCGTGCTGAACGCCACCACCACCTGGCAGGCGTACAACATGTGGGGCGGCTACGACCTGTACAAGGGCCCGTCCGGCGGGGAGAACGACCGGGCGAGCGCAGTCAGCTTCGACCGTCCCTACGACGGCAACGGCGCGGGCAAGTTCATGCAGTACGAGCAGCCCGCGATCGCGCTCGCCGAGAGGCTGGGCGTCCCGCTGGCGTACGCGACCGACAACGACCTGCACTCCGATCCCGACCTGCTCAAGGGGGCGCGCGGGCTGCTGTCCCTGGGACATGACGAGTACTGGTCGTCCGCCATGCGGCAGCGCGCGACGCAGGCCCGCGACCAGGGCGTCAACATCGCGTTCCTCGGCGCCAACGCGGTCAACCGGCATATCAGGTTCGGCGCGACGCCGCTCGGGGCGAACCGGCTCGTGGTCTGCTACAAGGACTCCGGCACCGATCCCGTCGCGCGGACGAACCCCGCGGAGTCGACCCAGGACTGGCGGCTTCCGCCGGTGCCGCGTCCGGAGAGCGACCTCATCGGCATCCAGTACATGTGCTTTCCGGCGGAGGGCGCGTTCACCGTCTCGCGGCCCGACTTCTGGCTGTTCCGCGGCACGGGCGTGCGCGCCGGGACGCGGTTCCCCGGTGTCATAGGCCCGGAGGCCGACGCGCTCAACCGCGGCGGCCCCACCCCCGCCACGCTGGAGATCGTCGCCAGCTCGCCGATCACCTGCGGGAACCGGTCGGCGGTCGCCCATGCCTCCTACTACACCGGCCGCCGGGGGGCGGGCGTGTTCGCGACGGGCACCATGCGCTGGGTCTGCGCCATGCGCGGCCCCGCCTGCGGGCACGGCGTCACCGAGGCGGGACGGCGGTTCGTCACCCGGGTCAGCGAGACGCTCGTCCGCGCCATGGCCGAGGGGCCGCTCGGACGGGCGCACCCGTCCCGTCCCAACTACAAGCTCACCGCCAGCCGCCGCTGACCCGGAACGCCCGGCGCGAACCGCTACCCGGAGCCCGTGCCCGGACGATCCTTACCATCGCGCCCGCGGCGCAGATGGTCGCGCAGCCGCCAGACGACGACGCCCACGACGACCACGGCGGCGATCACGATCGCGCCGACCCGTCCCGCGACGTGCTCGATCCGGGCGTAGGCGTGCCCGGCGAAGTATCCGAGCAGGGTGAAGCCCACGCCCCAGACGAGACCTCCGGCGGCGTTGTAGAGCAGGAACACCCGGGCGGGCATGGCCGAGACACCGGCCAGCGCGGGCATGATCGCGCGGAAGAACGCGACGAACCGTCCGACGAAGACGGCGACGCCGCCCCGGCGCCGGATCAGGTCGCGGGCCCCGTCCACCCGGTCGCGGTGGCGGCGGAGCGGACGCGAGTCCAGGATCGGCCGCCCGGCGTGGCGTCCGATCTGGTACCCGGCGAAGTCCCCGGCGACCGCCGCCAGCACCACGACCGCGGCCAGCCACACGACCGACACCTTCTGCTGCGCGGCGAGCGCCCCGCCGAGGACGACGGCGGTCTCCCCGGGCAGGACGAAGCCGAAGAACAGCGCGTCCTCGCAGAACACGAGTCCGGCGACGACCGCGTAGACGACCGGCCCGGACAGTCCCGCGACCCACGACACGACCGAATGGAACAAGACCCGCGCGCCTCCGTCCCGGAGCCCTCGCCGCCGCGGGCCCCACCCGCTGGTATCTCGCCCACCGGCCGTTCTCTAACCCCGCGCCCCCGCGTCACCGCCCGCTCGGCATCCGCTCATGGTGCCGCTCACGGTGCGGGCACCACCGCGACCGCCTCGACCTCGACCAGGATCTCCGGCGCGGCCAGCGCGTCGACCACGATCAGCGAGTGGGCGGGGAAGTCGCCATCGGGGAACCAGTCGGCGAACGCCGCGTCCCTGCCCCGGCGGGAGTCGGCGAGATGCTCGCGTCCCGCGACCATGGTGAAGAGCCGCACCAGATGCGCGGGGCCGGAGCCCGCCGCGGCGAGCAGGGCGCCGATGTTGGCGTAGATCTGGGCGGTCTGCGCCGCCGCGTCGGGTCCGGCGAGCGTGCCGTCCGGCAGGGCGCCGATCTGGCCGGAGACGAACAGCAGTTCGGCGGACGCGGGAACGGACGCCAGATGGCTGTACTGCCCGACCGGCGGGCCGACCTCAGCGGGACTCCAGCGACGGATCATCGCGCGCTCCTCTTGTCGTCGTACGCGGCCCGGCGGACGGACCACGCGTGGATACGCCACGCTAGGGGAGTCTGACTTCCGCGAACCGCGAAGATGCCGCACAGTGCGCCGACCGGGGGGTGATGCCCCGTGGCGGCGCGCGACGCCACGGCCGACGACGCGCTCGACCTGCCCCGGCCTCGACGTCAGTCCGCCTGGTTGAGCGGACGGCGTCCGGTGACCACGAGGAGGATCTCCTTCGCGGTCATCTCCACGACCTTTGGCCCTTCGCCTACGGAGACGTCGGCGTCGGTGGCGGTCAGCCGCCTCCCGTCCAGATCGACCCCGAAGTACTTCAGTTGCCGGGGGCCGCTCGACGCGAGCACCAGCGCGACGCGCCCGGCCGGGGCGGCGGGGAGGCCGAGCGGTTCGGTGACGTCGAGGCCGTGGATGACGTCGTGGCTGAGGGCACCGGCCTCCCCACCGCCCGGCGGCCGCCAGGGGTGGTCGATGTTGCGGCGGAGGAGGTCGAGGAGTTCGGCCCCGCTCAGCGCCGCCGCCGTCGCCCGGGCGTCCCGGTCGGCGTACCTGTTGAACGAGAACCCCGCCCGGACCAGGCCCGCCATCACCCCGAGCGGCCTGGTCCGGAACGGCATCGTGATGTGGGCGACCACCTCGCGGGTCCGCCAGCCATCGCAGAGCGACGGCGCGTCCCACCGCTCCGGCGCGAGGTCGGCGAGGAGACCGGCGAGCCGTTCGCGCTCCGCGTGGATCTCGCTGGTCAGGTCGGTCGATGCTGTTCCCATCGGGCTGTCCTTCCGCGTCGTCGTGCCTTCATCGGCTTGTACGACGCGCCGCCCGGGAACTCATCGGTCACGGGAGCGTCTCGGGGAGGCCGAACTCGGCGAACCGGTGCTCGGTGCCGAGAAACGTCACCAGCCGGGCGATCCGCCCGTCCCGCAGGTCGACCGACACGAGCGCGAACGGACGCAGAACGCCGTCGCCGTCCGGCCGGTACTGCCCGAACCCCGGGCCGCCGTTGACGCCGCACGAGAGCAGGCGCGCGCCCGCGCAGGAGTCGCTGGCCCCGGTGATCGTGGCGATCGTCCGCCCGCCGTCCAGCCGCCATCGGAACGGCGGCATCGAGGCCACCGCGTCCTCGCGCATCACCGCGGTCAGCTCGGCGACATCGTGGGACTCGAAAGCCGCCACATATCGATGCAGCAGATCCCGCTGTGCGGCGTCCTCGGGGTCGTAGACGTCGAACGGGTCGGGCCGGTTGGCGTCCAACGTGGCCCGGGCGCGCTGCAAGGCGCTGTTCACGGCGGGCACCGTGGTCTGCAGAATCTCGGCGGTCTCTTGGGCGGAGAACACAAGCACGTCCCGCAGCACCAGGACGGCCCGTTGGCGGGGGGCGAGGTGCTGGAGCGCCGCGATGAACGCCAGGCGGACCGACTCCCGTCCGACGACGACTTCGCCCGGATCCTGTCCGGCCAGCACGCGCGAGTCGGGGATCGGCTCCACCCACATCTCCGGCGGGAGCGGCGCGCCGAGTTCCGGCCCGTGGGATTCCACGCTCATGACCAACGCCCGCCGCTTGGCCGCCCGGAGCATGTCGATGCAGACGTTGGTGGCGATCCGATGGACCCACGTGCTCAGCCCGGCTCTGCCCGGGTCGTACTGCCGCCTTTTGGTGGACGCTCGGATCAGCGTCTCCTGAACCGCGTCGTCGGCGTCCGCCGAAGAACCGAGGAGCCGGTAGCAGTAGCCGGTCAAGGGGAGGCGCAGCGCCTCCAGCTCCTCGATCGCCACCCCGCCTTCGCGCACCTGCCACCCCCGTCGTCCGACTGCCGTCCCACCTCAGAGGCTAGTTTCCACCCCCGACTGTCGGCGGCCCAACGCGGCGAGGAACCGGCCCACCTCGGCGGCCGAGCGGTCGTAGTCCTCGCCGTGGAGGCGCCGCGGGTACGGCTCCTCAACCGTCCGGACCCGCAGATCGATGGTCGCGACCGTGAGGAGCAGACCGCAGACCGCGACGGCGTTCGGCACCATCCGGAGACCCGGGTCGCCCTGCACAACCACGCCCGATTCGGGACGATCTGGGCCGGGCTGCAGCGCGTCCCCCCGATCTACGACCAGACCTCGCGCTCTACGACCAGTACAGCGGCCCGGTGGGCGAGATGGCGGAGGCGGAGGAGGCCGTGGCCGCCGTCGGCGACGCCCAGTTGGCGCTGCTCGCCAACCACGGCGTACTCGTCCTGGCCGACAACATCCGGCAGGCCCATCTGCGCGCGGTGACTCTGGAGTGGGAGGCGATGGTGCGCAAGGAACTCCGGCTGGACCCGGCCCTGCGCGCGAGCATCGGCTAAACGCGGCGGCGGCGCGCCGGGAGGCGTCCGACCGGCCGTGACCGGGCGCCTCCCGGAGCCGTCCACGCGGCGGGACGCTCCGGCGCGCGTCGTCAGTGCACGTCCCATGGTCGAACACGACGTCCCGTTGGTCCTCGCCACCTGTACCCGCATCGTCGTCCTGCATGAAGGACGCCTACTGGCCGACGCGATTCCCCAGGAGATCCGGAACGACCCTCAGGTGATCGACGCCTACTTCGGAGCGCCCCTCTGAATTCCTGCCGCTTGGCGAAGACGGGGAGGTGCTGGTCCTGCGAGGGGGCAGGCCAGCACCTCGTCCAGTCGCACATCCCTGGGATCAGGCCGGACCGGGTCGACGGGCGGCGCCGCGTTCTCGGGCGGGGCGGTCGGAGCCGTTCGCCGTGGTGTCCCGGACGGAGAGGAACCCTCTCGAAGCGGCCATTCCGCTTCCAGGCGGGGAGTTCGGCTACTGGCAGACCTTCCAGGCGTAGTGGTAGGTCGTCTTAATGCTGCCGTCGGTGGAGTCCATGCTGATGTAGCTGACCTCCGACGGGTTCGAGGTTCCGAGGTCCGCGCGCAGTTCCGTGTTGATGTTGAAGTTCCGCTGCTCGCCGCATGGCGACCAAACGAGTTGCGCCACATCGACCGTGTCGGTGTTCTGCCAGTTCTTCTTGAAAGGACCGGCAATGGGGTACGAGTACGCCCTGGTGTCCTTGTTGCCCTGGAAGTAGTAACTGGCGAGCTGGGTGGCGCTCGCGCCGTCGCGCAGGGAGGCGTAGCCGCGGTAGTCCGTCGACGAGACGGCGTAGGTGAAGCCCTGCGGGACGTGCACCTTCAGGTTCAGCTGGCAGTTCTTGCGTTCGTCGGTGGGCGCGGACGAGCCGCCCACCTGGGCGAAGTACTTGCTGTAAGTGATGGTGAACGCGTCGTTGTTCTCCGACAGGGCGATCGCGGCGCTGCCCAGCGGGCATCCGCTGCCGTTGACCGTCGCGACGGTGATGGTGACTCCGTTGGGGCCGTGTTCGAGGAATTCATCGGACGCGGCGGCGGGAGTGGCGGATGCCGCGATCACCGCGAGCGCGGCGGCGGTTGAAAAGGCGATCCCTTTACGCATGCGGTTCCTCTGTTCTGGTGTGGTGGGTTCTCCGCCTTCGGTGAGATGCGGAGGCGGTGCTGGATGTCTTCATTGGAAGGGCGCCGTCAATGGCGCGTCCGAGATCTGGAGAAAGAGTAACTTCAATGGTTAAGTAATGTCAATGTATGGGTTTTCAACTCGATGGTCGAGTTCTATTGTCAGGTGGGGGGCGTGTCGGTCGGCTTGATCATCGATTATCGAACGTCAATGCCGGTTTTTGACAAAGTATCGTTCCAAATGGCGCTTCGGCCTTCTGGATGGTCTGTGAGCAGGCGGTACCCGGACGCGGAAATGGCCGGAAACGGTCGCCCATCTCCCGGATTCCGCTCGTCGCCGCTTCTCTTGGGTGATCGGACGAGAACGATGCGCCATTGCGGCGGTGTTGCGTTCCCTGCGTTCACTCCGTCCCCAACGGTCGCCGACCGCTCCGGCCATGGCGGCGCCCTCCCTCGAGAGAGAACTTCTGCCGAGAGTCGCCTACGAGTGACGCCGCGTCGCCCCTTCGCTCGTCGGTGATGGCCGGACGCCGGGCGGCTTGCGGCGTCCCGGGGTGCTGGTGAGGACTCGGGAACTCATTAACGCCTCTAGACGCTTTCTCTTATTAGCCCTCGTTACGATGCTGGCGCGAGTCGGGTTGCGGAGGCCGCACATCGGTGGTCGGCGTCATCGTGCTGGGAATGGTCTTCATGGGGAACGTGCGAACGCCGAGACCTCTGGCGCCGCCACCCGGCCCAACGCCAACCGGACCGGCACACCCTGACGATGCCCGCCGCTACCCCGGTCGACTTGAACGGCCAAGCAGCCAGCACCGTGCCCTACGACGACTCCGATGTCGTGATCGGCGGCACCGGCGACGGCCGCTCGCCCGCCGCCGTCCGGGATCAGGCCGCGCTTGTGCGGTCTCGGCGGGGAGCGGGCCCGGCTGGCGGGTCGGTGCGGTGCACGGTGAGGCCGGTGCGGGCGGGCGCCAGGTGGGGGCGCAGGACGAGGTCGGCGTCGTAGTCGCCGCCGAGTTCGGCGCGGTACGGGATGGGCGTCGCGGTGGGCAGGGCGCGCAGGCGGTCGTCCAGGGCGGCCCGCGCGGCGGCGTGGTCGGCCGGACGGGCGCGGTCGGCGGAGGCGACGACCAGGGGCGGCAGGACGTCCATCCCGGTGTAGAACAGCGTGCCGTGCAGTAGCGGGAACAGGACGTCCTCCGCGTCGCCGTGGACGCCGCGGGGCCCGAGGCCGGTCGGACGGGCGCCTGCGGTGGTGACGACGAGGGCGCGGCGGCCGGAGAGTCCGCCGTCGCCGTAGCGCAGGGTGCGGCCGCGGTCGTCGGTGACGCCGAACGCGAAGCCCTGGACGAAGACCCGGTCGAACCAGCCCTTGAGGATGGCGGGCATCCCGAACCACCACAGCGGGAACTGCACGACGAGCGCGTCCGCCCAGGCGATTTTGCCCTGTTCGGCGCGGATGTCGGGGGCGAGCGTCCCCGCGGCGTGGGCGCGCTCGGACGCGGCGCCGACGAGGAGGCGGTCGCGGGGGTCGTGGCCGAAGTCGGCGGGGCCGACGACGGGGTTCCAGCCCATCGCGTACAGGTCGGAGTGGCGGACGCGGTGGCCGAGGCGCCGCAGCGTGGCGGCGCCGTGGTCGCGCAGCGCGCCGTTGAGGGAGCGGGGCTCGGGGTGCGCGAAGACCCAGAGGACGTTCATGGCGGTGGCTCCTTCCCGGTCGGTCCAGGTGCCGATGCTGCCGGGCGGCCGGGTCGGGCACGAGTGGCCCGCGGGCCGCGATGTGCAAGGATCGGGCCATGGGCGGCCGAGGCGGACCGGGGACGCACCGAGTGGCGGTGCTGGTCCGCGACGGGGTGCTGCCGCTGGAGCTGGGAATCGTCCACCAGCTGTTCGGGCAGGCGCGGTCGGCGGACGGCGCGCCGCTGTACACGGTGGCGTCGTGCGCGGTGCGGCCCGGCGAGGTCGCGGCGGCGGCCGACTTCGCGGTGCGGGTGCCTCGCGGTCTGGACGCGGTGGCCGAGGCCGACACGGTGATCGTCCCGGCGTCGCACGAGCTGGACGAGTCGCGCCCCGGGGACGGCCCGGTCCCGGCTGCGCTGGCGGCGGCGGCCGGGCGGGGCGCGCGGGTGGCGTCGATCTGCACGGGCGCGTTCGTGCTGGCGGCGGCGGGACTGCTGCACGGACGCCGCGCGACCACGCACTGGCTGTCGTGCGACCGGTTCGCCGCGATGTTCCCGGACGTGCGGGTCGACCCGGACGTCCTGTACTGCGCCGAGGGGAGCGTGCTGACCTCGGCGGGCGAGGCGGCGGGCATCGACCTGTGCCTGCACATGATCCGCGGCGACCACGGCGCGGCGGTGGCGGGCGACGTGGCGCGCCGCACGGTGGTGCCGCCGCACCGCGACGGCGGGCAGGCGCAGTTCATCGCCCGTCCGGTGCCCGACCCCGCGCCCGGACCGGCGGCGCCGTCGACGGGCGCGGCGCGGGCGTGGGCGCTGGAGCGCCTGCACCGCCCGGTGACGCTGGCGGAGCTCGCGGCGGCGTCGTCGATGAGCGTGCGGACGTTCACCCGCCGGTTCCGGCAGGAGACGGGCGTGTCGCCGCAGGTGTGGCTCGGCGCGCAGCGGGTGGAGCGGGCGCGGCGGCTGCTGGAGGAGACCGACCTGCCGGTCGACCGGGTTGCCGAGCGCGCCGGTTTCGGGACGGCGGCGTCGCTGCGCCAGCACCTGCGCGCCGCGGTCGGAGTGTCGCCATCGGCCTACCGGGCCACCTTCCGCGGCCCCTGATCCCGGCGGATGAGAGGCCGCGCGGCTCAGGCTTGAGATCCGCTCGTCGGTGCGCTGGCCGCCGTGCGCCCCCGTCCCGGTCGCGGTTATCGCAGGGCGGGGTCGGCTCGCGCGGTCCACACGGCCAGCCCCGCGAGCAGGGCGGCGGCGCCGCCGATCCACAGCAGGCCCGACAGGCCGAGCGTGTCGAGGACGACGCCGCCGACCAGGGCGCCCAGCCCGATCGACAGGTTGAACACCGCCACCCACAGCGCGGACGCCGCCTCCACCGCACCCGGCGCGGCCTTGATCATCCAGGTCTGCAGGCCGACCGACACCCCGCCGAAGGCCAGGCCCCACACGATCAGCAGTGCGATGCCCCCGGCCATGCCCCGGCCGAGCAGCAGGAACAGCGGCATCGCGACGGCCAGGGTCAAGGTGATCGCCTGCACGGTGCGGTGCGTCCGGCGGGCCAGCGCCGCAGCGGCGGCGAAGTTGCCGACCATGCCCGCGACGCCGAACCCGAACAGCAGCGGCCCGACCAGCCGCGCATCGATCCCGGACAGCCGCTGCAGGGCGGGGCTGACGAAGGTGTAGGCCACGAAGTGACCGGTCACCAGGAGGAAGGTGGCGAGGATGCCGATCCGCACGCCGGGGTTGCGCAGTTGCCGGGCCAGCAGGCGCGGGCGCATCACCTGGGACGCGGCCAGCGGCGGCAGCACGGCGAGCAGCGCGCCCAGCGCGATCAGCGCCAGCGCGCTGAGGATCGCGAACGCGGTCCGCCATCCGGTCAGGCCGCCGATCAGCGTGCCGAGCGGGACCCCGAACACGTTCGCGGCGCCGACGCCGCCGAAGATGATCGCGGTGGCGCGGGGCACGTGCGCCCCGCTCACGAGCCGGACCGCCAGCCCGCCCGCGACCGCCCAGAACCCGCCGATCGCCACCCCGACCAGCACCCGGGACGCCACCAGCACCGCGAAGCCGGGCGCCAGCGCGGACGCCAGGTTGGCCAGCGTCATCAGCCCCATCAGGCCGAGGAGCAGGAGCCGCCGGTCCAGCCCGTCGACCAGTGCCGGGACCACCGGCGCCGCGACCGCCGCGACGAGGCTGGGCACGGTCACCATCAGTCCGGCGGTGCCCTCGGACACCCGCAGCGCCGAACCCACGTCGGTGAGCAGTCCGATGGGCAGCTGCTCGGCGGTGACCAGCAGGAACGTGCCCAGCGCCACGGCCGTCACGGCCGCCCACCGGCTTGGTTCCGGCTCCCGCCGGACGTCCCGGACGGTCTGCTCGGTCGTCGTCACGTCTACCTCCACAGGGGAGAACTCATTTGGGAGCGATCGCTCCCATACGACGCCGGACTCTAGTATGGGAGCGATCGCTCCACAAGTCGGATAGGGTAAGGGGCATGGCACGACCTCGGCAGTTCGACGAACAAGAGGCGGTCGCACGGGCGACCGACCTGTTCTGGCACCGCGGCTACAGCGCCACCTCGGTCCGCGAGCTGGGCGCCGAGCTCCACCTCACGCCCAGCAGCCTGTACCGGACGTTCGAGGACAAGCACACCCTGTTCCTGCGCGCCCTCGACCACTACCGCGCCACCGAGTCCCTCCAGGCCAGGGAACGGCTGGCGGCCACCGGCCGACCCGTCCGCGAAACCCTCCGGGACTGGCTGCTGTGGCTGGTGGGCTGCACCCCGGACGCCGAGCCCGGCCCGGGCTGCCTGGTGGTGAACACCGCCACCGAGCTGGGCACCACCGACACCGAGATCAGCGCGCGGACCGAGGCGGCCTTCGAGGTCACCCGCGCGGCCCTGCGGTCACTCCTGGATAAGGGCCGCCGCGACGGCGAGCTGCCCGCCGACCTCGATCTCGACGCCGCCGTGGAACTGCTGTTCACCACGGTCCTCGGCCTACGGGTCAGGGAGCGCGCGGGGCACGATCCGGAGCGGCTCGCCGCCGCGATCGACTTCGCCATCCGAGCCCTGGGCCCGGCACCGGCCGAGCCGGGCCGTCCAGAACGCTGAGCACCGGCTACCGGACGAATTCACCTCCGCCCGACTCCGATGCGAGCCCGCCGTACCGGTGCGCCGCGACGGTGGTCGCGGTGCGGACGAACGCCGCGAGCGCGGGCGCCCGATGGCCTCGCGCCCAGGCGAGGACGAGAGTGGTCGGCCGGGCGTCGCTGACGGGCACGCAGGTCAGGTCGTCGCGGAGATGGCCCCGGACGGACGCGGGCACCACGGCGACCGCGCGGCCGAGCGCGATGAGCTGCATGAGCTGGCCGACGTCCCGCACGGGCACCCTGTTCTTCCCGGGCGCGTGGGTGTCGCGGGGCTCGGTCGTCCAGCTCGGCATCGTCTCGCCGGCCAGGTCGGCGAGGCTCACCGCCGCACGGTCGGCCAGCCGGTGGTCGCGGGGGAGGACGACCACCTGGTCCTCGGTCAGGAGTTCCTCGGTGTCGAGACCGGTCAGGTCGGTGTTCGGCCGGTGCAGCAGCCCGATGTCGGCGCGGCCGTCGCGGATCATCCCGGCGCGCTCGTGGGCCGAGCAGAGGACGACGTCGACCGGGACCGCGTCCGGCGCGGCCCCGTAGGCGGCCAGGATCTCGGGCAGCAGACCGCAGTCGCCGCCGGGTTTCATCACGAGGACCAGCCGGGGCGCGACCCGTCCGGCACGCTGGGCCCGTCGCACGGCCGCGTCGACCGCGTCCAGGGCGCGGCGGCTCTCGGTGAGGAAGACCTCGCCCGCCGGGGTGAGCGAGACCCGCCGGCTGGTGCGCTCCAGCAGCGACACGCCCATCCGGCGTTCGAGCCGGCTGATGGCCCGAGACAGCGGCGGCTGCGCGATGCCGAGCCGCTCGGCCGCGCGGCCGAAGTGCAGCTCTTCGGCGACCGCCACGAAATAAGCCAGTTCGCGGGTCTGGAGCCGATCCATACCGTGAGGGTATGGGCCGCGACCCAGCCGTGCATTGTTCCGGCGCGACCGCCGGTGGTGAGGTCGTCCCATGACCGGTGAGACGATCGTCCTGATCACGGGGGCGAACAGGGGAGTGGGGCGGGCCGCCGCCCGCCGGCTCGCGGAACGCGGCGCGACCGTCCTGCTCGGCTCCAGGGACCTCGGCCGCGGGGAGAAGGCCGCCGAGGCGCTCAGGGCGGACGGCGGCGACGTCCGCGCTCTCCGGCTCGACGTCACCGACGCGGCGACGATCGAGGCGGCCGCCCGGCGGATCGACGAGCGCTTCGGCCGGCTCGACGTGCTGGTCAACAACGCCGGCATCTCCGGCAGCCCGGGACCCACGGCGCCCGCGACGGCCGATCTGAACCTGGTCAGGCGGGTGTTCGAGACCAACGTCTTCGGCGTCATCGCGGTGACCAACGCCATGCTGCCGCTGCTGTCGCGGTCGGCGGCGGCCCGCATCGTCAACGTGTCCAGCGGCGTCGGGTCGCTCTCCTTCATGACCGATCCGGACCACCCCATGTCCCGGCTGCCGGGGCACGCGGCCTACCCGCCCTCGAAGACGGCGCTCAACTCCCTGACCGTGCAGTACGCCAAGGACCTTCGCGAGCGCGGCATCCTGATCAACGCCTGCACCCCCGGCGCCTGCGCGACCGACTTCACCCGGCACCTCGGCCTCCCCCTCACCCGTACCGCCGACGACGGCGCCGCGATCGTGGTGCGGTTGGCCACCCTGGCCCCGGACGGCCCGACCGGCGGCTTCTTCGACGACGACGGCGCGGTGCCCTGGTGATCGAACAGCGCGGCGGGGGGTCGCCGGGCGGCCGTCGCCCTCCGTCCTAGATCGCCATGTGGCAAACTTGGCCGTTTGCCGGGGTCGGGAGCGAGGACTGGAGCGTCGGTGGGGGATGTGCTGCGGATCTCGCGGCCCAACGCGCGGTTTCAGCAGTGGGAGGCGCTGCTGCGGAACCGGAACAAGCGGCAGCGGGCCGGGGAGTTCCTCGTGCAGGGCGTGCGGCCGATCAGCCTGGCGGTGGAGCGCGGCTGGCCGGTGCGGGCGCTGATTCACGACGCCGAGCGGCCGCCGTCGCGGTGGGCGGCGGAGATGCTGGAGCGGGCCGGCGGCGAGCGGGTGGCGATGGCGCCCGAGCTGCTGCGGGAGCTGAGCGGCAAGGACCAGGAGGTTCCCGAGCTGGTGGCGGTGGTGGCGCTGCCCGACGATGACCTGTCGCGGATCCCGGTGGGCCCGTCGATGCTGGGCGTGGTGTTCGACCGGCCGTCCGGACCCGGCAACATCGGCACGATGGTGCGTTCGCTGGACGCGTTCGGCGGCGCCGGACTGATCGTCACCGGGCACGCCGCAGACCCCTACGACCCCAAGGCGGTGCGCGCCTCGACCGGGTCGCTGCTCGCGGTGCCGGTGGTCCGCGTCCGCTCCCACCGCGAGGTGCTGGACTGGGCCGGGCGGCAGCGGCCCGGCGGGCGGCAGCTCACCGTCGTCGGCACCGACGAGAACGGCACGGCCGACATCGCCGACGTGGACCTGACGGGTCCGGTGCTGCTGGTGATCGGCAACGAGACCGCCGGGCTGAGCGCGGGCTGGCGGGAGGGCTGCGACACGATGGCGCGGATCCCGATCGGCGGTGCGGCCAGCTCGCTGAACGCCGCCAGCGCCGCCACGGTCGCGCTGTACGAGGCCGTCCGCCAGCGCGGCCGCCGGTCCTAGCCGTCCTTCGACGCCCGCACTACTTCCGTACTACTCCGCGGCTGTAGTCCTCTAGTTCGGCGAGCGGGGTCCGTGCCGGGCAGGCTGTTATAGGTTCGGTCCGTGACTCTCCGTGGTAGCGCGGATACTTCACGGAATGCCGGGTGATCAGTCGACTCGTCACCGAGCTCGCCGCGCCGCGCGGCGGGGTGGCGTGAGCACTGGACGACAGGGGAGGGACGGGGCCATGGCCCGGTTACTTGATCAGAGCGGTGGCCTGGTGGCGATCGGCGCGCACGACGCACTCAGCGCGCGGTTGGGGCAGAACGCCGGGTTCGACCTCATCTGGGGAAGCGGGTTCGAGGTGTCGGCGACGCATGGGGTGCCGGACGCGAACGTGCTGACGATGAGCGAGCAGCTCCGGGCGTGCCAGTGGATGGCCGACACGGTCCGCATCCCGGTGATCGCCGACTGCGACAACGGGTACGGCAACGCCATCAACGCGGCCGTGACCACGCGCCGGTTCGAGGCCGCCGGAATCGCCGGGATCTGCGTGGAGGACAGCGCGTTCCCCAAGCGGTGCAGCTTCTACGAGGGCCGCCGCGCGCTGGTGCCGGCGGCCGAGCACGCGCTGAAGATCCGCGCCTGCAAGCAGGCGCAGCGCTCGGACGACTTCGTCGTGATCGCGCGGACCGAGGCGTTCATCGCCGGGTTGGGCCTCGACGAGGCCCTGGAACGGGCCCGCGCCTACGCCGAGGCGGGGGCGGACGCGGTGCTGGTGCACTCCAAGCAGGCCGCCCCGGACGAACTCGTCGCCTTCGCCCAGCGGTGGTCGCTGCCCACACCCCTGGTGGCGGTTCCGACCACGTACGACCAGACGTCGGCCGCGGTGCTGCACGACCTGGGGTACCGCGTCGTGATCTTCGCCAACCAGGGACTGCGGACGGCGATCAAGGCGGTGGAGGAGGGGCTGGCGCTGCTGCGCGGCACCGGCCGCGCCGCCGACCTGCGCGACCGCATGGTCCCGCTGGGCCGGGTGTTCGAGCTGGTGGGCCTGGACGACCTGCGCCAGGACGAGCACCGCTACCTCCTCGCCGAGGACGGGGCACCGGGAGGCGGTGATCTCCAAGGACTCCCGGCCGAGGCGCCGGGGTGAGGCCGCGCCCACCGCGGGAACCGGCGCTCGTCACGGAGTGCGGGCGGGCGTCTGGATGAAAAGGCAGCTCACGGCGCCGAGCAGGAGCACGGCGATGGGCAGCACGAGGGTCTGGTGCATGGCGGCCAGGTAGCCGTGGGCGATGATCGAGTCCGTGAGTCCCTGGCCCTGGCTCTGGCTCACGGTGCGCGGCGTGCCCGGCGGGAGGTCCGCCACCCCGCGGTGGGCTCCGGTGCTCAACCGCAGGGCGCCGCGCCGGGCCGCGTCCACCAGGTCGCGGCGCAGGTCGGCCCGAAGGGCGGACGGGAGCCCGGGGCCCTGCCGCGCGACCTGGTCGGCGACGGCGACGGCGAGCCTGGCCTGCAGCAACGCCCCGACGGTGGCGCCGCCGACGACCGACCCGAGATGGCGGACGGTGTTCATGACGCCGGACGCGGCCCCGGCCACCCGGGGCTCGACGTTGTGCAGCGCCAGGGCCGCGGTCGGCGCGAACAGGCATCCCGCGCCGAGGCCCGTGATGACGAACGCGGGCACCAGTCGGCTCGCGGCGGTGTCCACACCGGTCACCGCGGCCAGGGCGCCCAGCCCGGTCGCGAACAGCAGCAGGCCGGTCAGCAGGAGGTGTTTCCCGCCGATCCGGTCGGTCAGCCATCCGGCGGTGGGCAGCGCGGCCACGGCGGCCAGCGCGGCCGGCGCCATGACCAGTCCCGTCCGCAGCGCGCTGAGCCCCATGATCGACTGCAGGTAGAGGGTCATGGGCAGGAACAGGCCGACCAGGCCGATCTGGGCGGCCGCCCGGATCAGGCTCGTGATCGTGTAGTTGCGGTCCCGGAACAGGCTGAGCGGCACCAGCGGTTCGGCGCCGCGCCGCCTGTTGTGCGCCCACTGCTGGAGGACGAACGCGGCGAACAGGACGGCCGCGGTGCCGAACAGAACCCTGGTGGGCTGGTCCCAGTGAAACCCGTGGCCCTCGATGACGGCGAACGTCGCGCACCCGAGCCACGCCGCGCTGAGCGCCATCCCGGCCAGGTCGAAGCGGTGCCGACGTCCGCCCCCGTGCTCGGGGACGACCGCGAGCGCCAGCACGATCACGGCCACCCCGACCGGCACGTTCAGCAGGAAGATCCATCGCCAGCCCCAGGTGGCGACCAGCAGACCGCCCAGCGTGGGACCGGCGATCATCGACAACCCGGCGACCGCGTTCCAGGCCCCGAGCGCCGTCCCCCGCCGGCCGGCGGGAAAGGTCGCGACGATGAGGGCCATCGCCTGCGGCATGAGCAGCGCGGCGCCGAGCCCCTGCACCGCCCGGGCGGCGATCAGCACCGCGCCGTTCGGGGCCACCCCGCACAGCAGGCTGGCCAGCGTGAACACCGCCGTACCGGCGACCAGCAGCGCCCGGGAGCCCAGCCAGTCGCCCAACCGCCCCCCGGTGATCAACCCCACCGCCAGGACCAGCGTGTAGGAGTTCAGCACCCACAGCACCGTGGGCAGCGGCGCCCGCAGATCCGCGATCATCGCCGGTACCGCGATGTTGGTGATCGTCAGGTCCAGCAGGGTCATGAAGGAGCCCAGCGAGACCACCAGGAGCACCAGCCACGGGCGTCGTCCAGGATTCACCCGGTGCCCGAGCGCGCCGACCGGCGCTGCGACGGCAGCCGTCGGCGCACGGTCCGCACGAGCGGTTCGGCGAGTTGGAGGGGCAACGAGGCGACCAGCTTCAGCGGGGCCACCCGGCCGATGACCAGGTAGGCGTCATGCGGGCCGAGGGTGCGGTCGAAGTGGTCGTTGACCTCGGGCACGTCGCAGCGGGGCATGTCGTCATAGCGCTGGGCCAGGCTGGCGTAGGCGCCGGTCAGCTTCATCGTCACCGGGTCGTAGATCGCCTGGTAGCCGCGGTGGTCGACGACCTGGGCGGCGACCTCGGCGATCTCGTCCGGCGGGGGCCCGGTCAGCGTGGGCCAGAAGTTCCGCCCGCCGAAGCGGCGGCGCAGTCCCTGGTAGATGACCGGGCTGTTGGTGCGCGTGGTCACATACAGCGGCCACCTTGCGCGGCTACGCAGGAAATCGAGGACCATGCCCGCGAAGATCCGGCTCGCCAGGCCATTGCCCTGGTGCTCGCGCAGCACCATGGTCCGGCCGATCAGCAACGCGCTGCCCCGCCGCAGGCCGATGCGCCCGCACGAGGACACCCCCACCACCCGTCCCGTATCGGTGACCACCAACAGCAGCTCCGGCGTGTTGGCGAAGAACCCCGCCATGTGCTCCCGCCAGTAGCCGCTGTGATCGGTGCCGAACGCGCCGGTGGATATCTCCAGCAGCAGCGCGCCCAGCATTTCCCGGCACGGTTCGGGCAGGCCGCCCGGGTCGGTCAGCCGCGCGATCCGATACCCGGGGACCAGGCGGCGGATCACCGGACGGGCGCCCAGCGCGACGAGGTCGTCCAGCCCGCCACCGGCATCGGCCCCGGCCGCCGGCGGCTCCCGTCCGGCGGGAGGCTCGCCCGGCTCGCCGTGGCCCTGCGGGCTCGGCTCTGACGGGGCCCGTTCCGTTGCCGTGGCTTCGACGAGACGGCGCGCTTTTCCATGGTCAGTGGGGGTCACGGCACCAAAGCCTCGCTCAGCCGCACGCCGCGGCGCGGCAGCCGGACAATCCTGGAGCGTCCCGACCGACCAGGACGAACCCCTCGCCGCACGGCCCGGAGTCCGTGGCCTACCTGGACCAGTTCTGCGCCTGGCCGCCATGCGAAACCGGGGCGTCGCCCAGCACTGAATGGCGGACGACAAGGGCCGGGTGCGCCGCCACGGCACACCCGGCCCAAGCACAGGCGTCGGCCGAGCGGGCGGGGCACCGGCCGTCGTGTCTGGTGCGGGATCAGTCGCCGGTCATCAGGTCGGCGAAGGC
The DNA here is from genome assembly GCF_001552135.1 of Actinomadura chibensis NBRC 106107. Classification (GTDB taxonomy): domain Bacteria; phylum Actinomycetota; class Actinomycetes; order Streptosporangiales; family Streptosporangiaceae; genus Spirillospora; species Spirillospora chibensis. Next base: position 20,730 of record NZ_BCQP01000071.1, read on the forward strand.
GTGGGCCGCGGCGGGAGAGGTGAACAGGCGGTCCAGGCGTGCTCTGGCCAATTGCTGGCGGAACGGCCCGGCCTGCGTGGCGTCCCCGGCGTCGTGCGTCATCTCCGTCAGCCAGCGGCAGAATTCCTGCTGGTTCCACACCTTCTGGAGGCGGGTGGCGGAGTAGTCGTCGAGCCGCCGCTCGTCGCCGTCGCGCAGGGCCTCGCGCAGCGCGTGGGCGAGCGCGTTCGCGTCGCCGATCGCCAGGTTCATCCCCTTGCCGCCGACGGGGGTGATGATGTGCGCGGCGTCGCCGAGGAGGAACAGCCTGCCGTACCGCATCGGGTCGAGGACGAAACTGCGCATCTCAACGACGGCCTTTTCGCTGATCGGCCCGGCGGGCAGGGCCTTGTCGCCCAGGCGGAGCCGCAATTGCTCCCACACGCGCTCGTCGCTCCAATCGGAAGGCGAGCAGTCCTGCGCGCATTGGAGGTAGAAGCGGCTGGCGGCCGGGCCTCGCGGAAACTGCGCTGCGAAGCCGTGCGAACTGATCCCGAAGAGCGGGAGGCGGGGCGGCGGGGCGTCGGCGAGGACGGTGATCCAGCCGATGCCGTGGTCGAAGGAATAGGCCGTGGCGGCCTCCGCCGGCACGGTGGCCCGGCTGACGCCGTGGTAGCCGTCGCACCCGGCGACGTAGTCGCAGGCGATCTCGTGCACCGTCCCGGCCGGGTCTCGGTAGGTGACCGTGGGACGGGCGCCGTCGACGTCGTGCGGGGTCACCTCGCCCGCGTCGAAGCGCAGGTCGCCTCCCCCGTCCAGGAACGCGGACACCAGCCGTCTGACGAGTAACTGCTGCGGGATGACGCGGCCGGTCCTGCCGCCTGCCAGGGCGGGAAGGTCCAGGTAGCGGGGTTCGCCATTGAGGCGGATCTCCAGTGTGCCGTCGCCGGGCACCCCGGCGAGCAGGGTGTCGGCGAGCCCCCATTCCTCGAAGACCCGTGTGGCGGAGTGGTCGAGCACGCCCGCGCGCTGCCTGTGCTCTACGTAGGACCGGCTCCGGCGTTCCAGGACCACGCACGCGACGCCTGTTCGCAGGAGAAGGTTGGCCAGGGTCAGTCCCGCCGGACCGGCCCCGATGATGACGACCTGAGTGTTCTCGTGCATACCCGACGTCTACCTCACCAGGCCCCTCCCGCAGGAGCCAGCCGTCACCGCAGGAGGACCGAAACACCTCTTCCCTGCAGGTGCCTTAATCCGAGATCTTGTCCCTCTTCTGGACGGCCCCGACGAAATCCCTCCCGATTTTATGGCCATGGGCTGCACATATCAGAGGCGTGTCGGTCCGACGTCAGCGGCTCATCAGCGGGGTTTGGCACCGTTCAGTAATCCGGCCTGGGATGCCCATCCGGCAGGCGGGGGACAGGAAAGGGAATTCCATGAGAAATGACGTCACGATCATCGGCGCCGGACTCGGCGGACTCACGCTCGCCCGCGTCCTGCATATCCACGGCATTCCGGCCGTCTGCTACGAGGCCGACGCCTCCCCGGCGGCGCGCCCGCAAGGCGGGATGCTCGACATCCACGACGACAGTGGGCAGCTCGCCATCGAGGCGGCCGGTCTGGAGGAGGAGTTCCGCGCCATCGTCCTGGAGGGCCGTCAGGCGATGCGGATCCTGGACCGGGACGGGACCGTCCTGCTGGACGAGCCCGACGACGGCACGGGCGGGCGCCCCGAGGTGATGCGCGCCGAGCTGCGGCGGATCCTGCTGGACTCGCTCCCGCCCGGCACCGTCCGCTGGGGCCGCAAGGTCAGCGGCGCCCGCGCCCTCGGCGGGGGCCGCCACGAGGTGGTGTTCGCCGACGGCGGCGCCGTCGGCACGAGCCTGCTGGTCGGCGCGGACGGCGCGTGGTCGCGGGTCCGGCCGCTGCTGTCGGCCGCCGCGCCCGAGTACGCGGGCACGTCGTTCGTCGAGACCTACCTGTTCGATGCGGACGTCCGGCACCCGGCCGCGGCGGCGGCGGTCGGCGCCGGGGCCATGATGGCGCCCGCGCCGCACCGGCAGATCTTCGCCCACCGGGAGGTCGGCGGCACCCTGCACACCTACGTGGCGCTGTCGCGGCCGCGGGACTGGTTCGCCGCCATCGACTTCACCGATGCCGCCGCGGCCACCGCGCGGATCGCGGCGGAGTTCGACGGCTGGGCGCCCGAGCTCACCGCGCTGATCGGCGACGGCGACACCGGGCCGGTGCTGCGCCCCCACTACGCGCTGCCGAACGGGCACCGGTGGAGCCGGGTGCCGGGGGTGACGCTGCTCGGCGACGCCGCGCACCTCTCCGTCCCGAGCGGCGAAGGCGCCAACCTCGCCATGCTGGACGGCGCCGAACTCGGCAGGGCCATCGCCGCGCATCCGGATGACGTCGAGACCGCGTTGCTCGAATACGAGCAGGACATGTTCAGCCGCAGCGCCGCGGCCGCCGCCGAAGGCACCCGGCTGCACGAACTCCTTTTCGGCGACAACGCTCCCGGCGGCCTGATAGCCGCCTTCCAGCAGAGCCAGTGAACCCAGGCTGCGGGGCGGACGGGTTCTGCGCGCGCGCCATGACCTCCGCATAGGACGCGACCCGGGCCAGCCCGCGCGGGGCGGCCTCGACCAGCTCGCCCAGCACTGGAGGAAGGCGCCGACCTCGGCCGCCACGATCCCCAGGGGACGTGACGACGCCGCTGGTGCTACGTGGGTCGTGCTTCGTCCAGGAAGATTGGGTTGGTCATGGCCGCCATCGTTCCGGACCTGCGCACTTCCGCGCGCACCCAGCGGGTGTAGCGGCGATAGGTCGTCCAACGCGCGGTCGCGGTGCCGGTGTCGGGGACGACCTCGGTGTGCTGCTGTCCCACCTGGTCCAGAAGCCGCACCGTGGTGCCCGGCACACCGCTGACCGCGAGTTGGAAGGTCACCGGCGTGCCGGTGCCCACGGGGAGGCGTTCACCGATACCCGCGGTTCGCTTTCCGTCCGTGGCGGTGAAACTCAGGTCCACCTTGGACGATGCGGCCAGCCAGGAGCGGCCCGCGCGCAAACCGGCCATCAGGGCGTCGCGGCGCAGGCGGTCGGCGAGGACCACGGTCTGCGGGGATCCGACGGTGTTCTGCGGGTTGTGCGCGTCTGAGTTGCCGATCGCGGGAATCCATCGGCCGGAGCGCAGGAGGCCGTCCCAGTGGTTGAGCGCCGCTTCCTCTTCGGGGGACCAGTCCTGATTCCACACCTCGACCAGGTCCGCCAGTTCATAGGCGAATTCATAACTGCAGCCGAAACAACTGGCGAAGGGATGCGCGGCGGTGACCAGTCCTCCCGCCTCGTGGACTTGGCGGACGAAGCGCCGGTGATCGCGTGAGTCCCCGGCCCGGTAGCGCCAGTCGACCCACATGCCCGCGGGCAGGCCGATGGCGGGCCAGTGCCCGGAACGCGTGGTGACCTCTTCGCCGTTCAGGATCAGCAGGTCGTCGGTGGCGTGATCGCCCCATTGCAGGGACGCCGAGGAGGTATTGTGCTCGGTGGAGACGATGAAGTCCAACCCGGCGCCGCGCGCGGCGGAGACAAGTTCCGCGGGGGTCCGGCGCCCGTCCGAATGGACGGTGTGCAAATGGCAGTCGCCGCGGTACCACGAGCGGCCGCGGTCCCGGGCGGGGGCGCTCTCGGGGGCGGGCTTGGGTTTGAAGGACGGCCCGGCCGGCCCGAACCGCAGCGTGATATCGACGCGGTAGGCCATTCCCTGAGGGGCGACGGTGTACGGACCGAGGATGATATGCCAGGTGCCCCGCCTGATCGGACCGGCCAGATAGCCCGGGGTGGCGCTGGAGACGCTGATGGCGAAGCGGTCCCGGAACCCGCCGGACCAGCCGCGGAAGCCGCGCGCGTTTCCGAGCTCGTGCCCCTCCGGTCCGAATATCCCGATGTCGCAGGCGTTCCCGCGCGTGCCCGCCGGGACCGAGGGCCTGTCGTAGGAGTAGATCACCTCGATCTCGTTGACTCCGCGCGGCACTTCCACCGGCAGGTAGAACCAGTCGTCCACGCTCGGCGGGAAGGTGCCGGTGACCGTGCGGGTCTTCTCACCCCCCGCCTGCTCCGCGAACGCCGTACCCGGCAGCAGGTTCGCCGCCGCGACGACACCTCCGGCGGCGAGAAGACCGCGCCTGCTCAACTGATTCACACCGACCTCCGATTCGCGTATGACGAGAGGAAGTCAGCCATCCCCGCGTAGCCGTCTCGGGAATGGCGGGTGAATACGGCGATCGGATGTGCCGCGGGCGCGGGTGGCATACCCTCGTCCCCTTGCGGCGATGTCGCTCATCCATCACGCGGCGAAGGGGGCCGGATGCCGGAGGAGACCGGGGGCGTGGAGAACAGGGCACGGATCGAAGAGCGCTTGCACCACGACTGGGGCCTGGAATTGCCAGAGTCCATCTTCCGGTTCTGGGAGTTCCACGAGTCGCTGGAGCCGGAAGAGCGACGGGGTATGCGTGACGATCTGTGGCTCAGCACCGCAGGCATCATGGACTTGTTCGCCGACCCCGGCGCGCGCCCCCGCGACGGAATCGACGTACGTGTGCACTGGCGCTTCTACCGGGATCCGCCGGAGTTCGTGACCTTCATGCTCGGCGGCAGCGACGGCCTGCACTACGGGCTGCGGTTCGACGACGGTCGTACCTGCAATGGAGTCGCCTCCTATTACAACAACGACGGGGGCGGCCTGGACACCGGCGCCGCGACGCCGCTGGAGGCGGTCCGCGCCTACCTCGAACGGGTTTGGGTCGATCTCGACGACCCCCATTACGGGGAAGGCGCGTCCGAGAAACAGGCGCGGCTGGCCCGACTCCGCGACAGGCTGACCGCGTACGAGACCGGGGACCGTCCCGAAGTAGGCAGGGACTACGGCGACCGGTACCACCCGGCCGTGATCCCGCCGGTCGACCCGTCCCGGATCACGACCCTGGACAACGCGGGGGCTCTCGTCGCCGGTGAGACGGCGCTGGATCGTCCCGCCCACAACGGAGCCGACGAGTACAAGTTCGCCGAGTACATGCACGGCCTGTTCCAGGACGCCGAAGCCCTTGAGGAGAGCGTGGCGGACGCCCGGAGCCGGTGCGCCGCGGGCGATCCGGCCGAGGCCCTGGTCCTGGGCCGTGACCTGCACTGGGCGTCGGGCGGTGACCCGGTCCGCGAGGCTCGCGCCCACGAACTCCTCGTCATGGCGTACCGCGCCCTGGACCGGCCCGCACTCGCGGAGATCGCCGACGCCCACCACCGCCACCGCGACCTGCCGTCCGTAGACGTCTTGCGCAAAGAGCACACCTGAGGGTTGTGGCGCCGTCAGTGGTAGGCGGCGACGGCGGTGAAGTAAATGCTCAGGGTCGTGGCGGCCGCGCCCGCTCCGGTGAGGACGGCGTGGGCGGCTCCGGCTCCGGCGTGACGAGCGGTCAGGCCGGCCGAGACACCGATGTTGAGTGAGATCGAGACGGCAAGCAGCAGCGACAGAACCTGGACGGTGGTCATCGGGTGCGCTCCTCAGCGAACTGGTGGAATCGTCCGGGTTCCAGCGTCGGGATACTGAGCAGCGGCCGTTTCAGTCGCGACGAACGCGCGGCCGCCCCCGGCGATTGCCCGAGATCGGGAGGCATGGCCGGATGGGCGGCGCGAAGATTGTGCGATGAGCGGCGACGAGAGACGTAGGCCGGTACGGCGTCAGCGGCTGATTCCACGCCCTCGGACGCCGCCGGGGCCGCTGAAAGAGTTGAAGGACCTGCTGTACCGGCTCTACCTGCGGGCCGATGCGCCGACCTTGGACGAGATCGCCGCCAAGGTCGCGGCCGACGACCATCTGGCCGCCGCACCCGGGCGGGACACGATCCACCGCATCCTCGCCGAAGCGACGCCGCCGCCGTCGCAGGCCGACACCATCGCGGTCGCGAGCGTGCTGGCTCACCTGGCCCGCTGGGACGTCCGAGACGCCGCCGACCGCGCCCGCGACCTCTGGGTGGAGGCGCAGTCCACCGAGCCGCTCGGCACGCCGATGGAGGAAGTGGCCGACCCGTTCGCATGGGATGTGCATCGTCCGATCGAGATCGACGCGGCGGACGGGCTGCCGATCCTTCCCACCTATGTCCGGCGCGCGCATGACGACCAGATCGCTGCTTTGGTCGAGCGAGCCCTCGGCGGGGAAAGTGTGATGGCGGTGCTCGTGGCGGGTTCTTCGGCGGGGAAGACCCGGGCCTGCTGGGAGGCGCTGAAACCGCTGCGCGCGGCGGGCGGATGGCGGCTGTGGCATCCGTCCACGCCGACCCGCCTCGAAGCGGCCGTGTCGGCGCTCGACCGGGTCGGGCCGCGCACGGTGATCTGGCTCAACGAAACACAGGAGTACCTGGGCGGCGCCGACGACGCAGCGGAGCGGATCGCCGCCCAACTGCGGTCTCTGCTGATCGATCGGACACGCGCCCCGATCCTCGTGCTGGGCACCCTGTGGCCCGATCACCACGCGGCGATCACTCGACGACAGAGCGCCCAGGTGGCTCAGGTGCTGGACGGCACGGTGATCGAAGTACCCGAGACCTTCACCGGCGCGGACCTGGACGCCCTCAGAAGAACCACCGCGACCGACGCTCGGCTCGCCCAAGCGGCCCAACACGCCGAGAGCGGCCATGTCTGCCAGTATCTGGCCGGCGGTCCCGCCCTGATCGAGCGCTTCCGAACGGCGCCGGCCGCCGCCAAGGCGGTCATCCTCACCGCGATGGACGCCCGGCGACTGGGCCATCGCGGCGCCATACCGCACGCTCTGCTTGAACATGCCGCCCCGGCATATCTGCCCGATGACCAATGGAATCGGTTAGAGGAAGACTGGCTAGAGCAGGCGCTCGCCTACACTTCCCGCCCTTGTAAAGGAGCGCCGGGGCCGGTTACTCGAATCCGCCCCCGCCCCGACGCGCTGAAACCTGCCGCCAGTGAAGGGGAGCCGGTTTACCGGCTGGCCGATTACCTCGACCAGGACAGCCGCCGCCGGCGTGCCGGGGACATCCCACCGGCCGGTTTCTGGACCGCCGTCGCGGCTTACGCCGACCCAGCCGATCTGAAGACGCTCGGCGACGCGGCCTGGGCACGCGGCCTCTACCGCGACGCGATCCGACTGCACAAGAATGCCGTGGTTCACGGCAACACAGACGCGGCGTGTGCTCTCGTCGCCCACCTGCACACGATTCACCCTGCGGATCGCCGCCCCGCGGAGTGGGTGGTCACCCATTCGGCTTGTAGCGACCCCCTCGGGGTGCGGGAACTGTTGCGAACGCTAGAGAGGGTGGGGGCGGGCGAGCAGTTCAGTGTCCTTGCTGGGCGCGCCGCCACCCACGTTTCTCTCGACAAACCGCTTTACGTGGTGTGGCTGTTGAAGGAACTGGAGAGAATGGGGATGGGGGAGCCATGCAGGGTCCTCGGTAGGCGCGCCGCCGCCGGAATCACCCTGAACGACCCGGACGAGGTGGCGGAGTTGTTGGCGGTGCTGAAGAAGGCGGGCGCCACCGAGCAGATCGCCGTGCTGCTGGGCCGCAATCCGGCCGCTCAGGCCGCCATCGACCTCCCGCCCAACTACTACCACTTCGCCTCCCCATTTCATGTCGCACGTATGCTGATCAGTCTGGAAGAGGTGGGATCGACCGAGCAGATCACTATCCTCGCCGAACGGGTCGCTGCCGATGTCGCTTTGGACAACCCGTACAACGTGGCCCAGTTGTTAATGGCGCTTCAAACAGTGGATGCGGAAGAGCAGATCGCCGTCCTGCTGGGCCGCGATCCGGCCGCTCGCGTGACTCCTGACTTCCCGCGCGGTGTAGCGCTGCTTCTGGATGTGCTGGAGCGGCTCGGAGCCGCTGACCAGGTCGCCGCGCTTGCCGCACGCGCCGACGTCACTCACGAAGTATATCTTCCTAATTCCGGCAACGTCATTTCGCTGCTAGATGAGCTGCGCAGGCAGAAAACGAATGATCAGATCGCGGTCCTGCTGGTCCATGACCTCGTCGTCCACTCGGATCTCCACGAGCCGAGGCACGTGGCGTGGCTGCTGCGCAAGCTGCAGTTGATAGGGGCGGCCGAGGAGATCGCGGTCCTGTTGGCTCGTGATCCGGCGGGTCAGGTGGCTCTTGATGCCCCGGACGATGTCGCGTTGCTGCTGGACGCGTTGGGGCGGGAAGGCGCGGCCGAGCAGATCGCGGTTCTGCTGGCTCGTGATCCGGCGGGTCAGGTGGCTCTTGATGCCCCGGACGATGTCGCGTTCCTGCTGGACGCGTTAGGGCAACAAGGGGCGACCGAGCAGATCGCGGTTCTGCTGGCTCGCGATCCGGCTGCTCACGTCGCCGTCGACCAACCGTATTCCATGGCACGGCTTTTGAAGTCGCTGCAATCGACTGGGGCGACCGAGCAAGTCAGCGCTCTCGCCGCGCGCGCCGCCGTCGGCGTCCCCCTCGAGGACTGGTACAGCGTTGAGGAGCTGTTGGCGGTGCTGAGGGAGGTGGGGGAGTGGAAACATGCTGACGCCCTTGCCGGACGCGTCGCCGTCAGTGTCCCCGTGAATGACCCATTCTACGTGGCGAGGTTTTTGGAGGTGCTAGAGAAAGCGGGGGCGGAAGAGCAGATCGCAGTTCTGTTGGCTCGTGGACCGGCTGCTAACGCCACCCTTGATCAACCAGGTGGCGTGGCATGGCTGTTGGAAATGCTGGAGAGGGTGGGGGCGACCGACCAATTCACCGCCCTCGCTCGACGCGTCGCCGCTCACGCCACCCTCGATTCGCCAGGTGCCGTGGCGCGACTGTTGGAGGTCCTGCGAAAGGCCGGTGCCACCGAACACGTCTCCGTCCTGACCGGACGGTTGCCTGCCGCTGGGCTGTTCGAACTCTTCCTGGAAGTCGGTGATCATCGCAAACGTTTCAGGTTCGGATATGAACCCGATTCAAGCGCTCCTGCCGCTCCCTGGGAGTGGAGCGAACTGGAATGATCTGCATGCTGAACGCAGCCTGACCTGGAAGTCCGTTTTGCCGGGCGGGAGCACCGGAAGTTCAGCCGGTCGGGGTGGCCCAGTTGAGTTCGTAGCCCGACCGCTGGAGCGCCATCGCCGTTTCCTGCATGTCGTCCTCGCGTAGTTCGCGCCACGTCCGCAGGAGTCGGTTGATCGCCTCGGGAAGCGGCCCGTCGTGGAAACGCTGCGGAGTCTCCCACCGGAGGCTGACGGTGGGCACGCCGTTCACGACCTGTCCGGTCGGGACGGCTTCGAAGGGGTGCCTGTGCAGAGTGTGCCGGTCGAACTGCGCGTCGAGCAGCACCAGCGCCCTGGACCCCGGATCCGTCACCTGATTCAGCGCGGTCAACAGATCGAGGTCCTCCCACAAGATCATTAGCCGGGTCATCTTCAGCACCGACGGCAACGTTCCCAGGTCGCCTATCGCGGTGACGGCGTCCTGACCGCGGTAGAACATTCGGCAGATCACGAACCCGATGTACGAGTGCTCCATGTCCTCTGCGAGCATATGGACTTGGGGACGGGGGATCGCGCCGGTGCTGTGCAGCTCCGCTTTGCTCGCCTCGATCAGTACGCGCGGCAGTTCTGAAGTGATGTCGGGCACGGGCTTGATTCTTCCTGCGATTCCCCCAGCGTGTCAGTCGAACGCAGATTGATTCAGATGCCGATGTGGATATGGCTCGCCCAAAGGGAGGGCCGTAGCGGATGCCTTCGGCGCATGGCGCTCAGGGCGTCGCGGAGTGCGGCGGGCGCGCGGCGCGGGTCCGGGTGGCCACGGGTGAGCTCGGTGTAGAAGAATTCGGCGATCGCGGCGGCCGCGGCGTCGTCCACGGCCCAGAGGGTGCCGATGACCTGCGGGTATCCGGCCAGGTGGAAGGCGGACGCGATGTGGATGACCTCGTCGGCCAGACCCGTCGTCGAGACCGCGGTATCGCAGGCGGAGAGATAGGCCAGCGCGGCCGAGTCGAGGCGCAGGCGGGAGATCGCGGCGGCGGTCAGCGGACGCCGCTCATGGTCGTGGAGTTGGAGGTGGCCGTCGGACGGGCTGGCGGCGGTGACGGCATGGCAGGCGAAATGCGCCCACGCGCTGTTCTGGAGCGCGGCGGTGACGGCCTCGCCGGTGGCTTCCGGCCCGATGAGGACGCGCGGGCCCGGTGCCCGTTCGGCGACGAGGGTCGCTTCGCGGAGGGCCCCGGGAATGGCCGGAGCGTTGGGCGTGTCCGGCATGCCGACGACGAGCGTCCGCGTGGACGGCCTGCCGCCGGACGCCGTCCGGGCATGGGCCAGCGCGCGAATGGACGGCGAATAGGAGCAGACCGCTCGGGCGAGCATGGACTCACCGGCCGCTTCGTCACCGGCCGCGTGCAAGGGCAGAAAGCCGAGCAGACCCGTGGGGATCCACCACATCCGCTGATCGGGTGCGGGATCGGCGATGTCCAGGACGGGAACGCAGATGTTCTCCCACGCCCACGACAAGGTCTCCGAAAGGACCCGCTCTCCCCGTTCGCGGGCGTCGCGATACGGGGACCGGCAATCGGTCGCCAGCGCGGTCAGGAAACGGTTCACCTGCCCGCCTACGGCGGCCGGAGTGAGCTGCGGCAATGACCGCACCCGGAGACCGCTTCCGGTGAGAATCAGCGCGTCGCTGCGGTAGGCGCTGACGTTGACGACGGCGATGGGGCCCTGACCGGCCTGGACGAGGAGTTCCGCGGCCCTGGGAGGCAGCAGGAAACGGTCCATGCCCGGCAGCGCGCGGACGGCGGCGATGACCGTCTCCAGTTCTCCGGCCAGTTCCCGGCGGCCGTCCGGCTTTTCGCCGTCGTCGTTCTCCAACTGGGTGCTGAGCCATTCGAACCGGTCCGCCAAGTGCGGGGCCCGGTCCCGTAGCGCGGACATGTCGGTTCGGATGTCCAGCGCCTGCGCCATCAAGACGGTCCGGCCGAGTTCGAGCAGTTCCAGCGCCCGCTCCGGAGAATTCGTCTCCAGCGCCAGCGCGGCGGCGTCGCTCGCCAGACCTCCATACCGGCCGAGCCAGTGTTCGGAGTCGTGGCGGTGGAGGCTCCGCGCGGCGAGCAGCGGCAGCAGCCCGACCGCGGTGGCGTAGCCGTCGAGGGCGAGTTCGGTCCGGCCCGCGGCGGCCGCGATGTCGCCCCAGCGGCGGGCGGCGTCCACGCGGCCCCGCACCGACGACGTCGGGGCCGCCGCCGTCCGGAACAGCTCGATCGCCTCGGACAGCGCGGCATCGTCGCCGAGACCCTCGTGACGTGTTCGCTGTATCTCCGCCAGGGTCCGCAGGAAGGTACCGCGTCGCGGGTCGTCGTCGGCGACGGAGTCCAGCGCGTCGCGGACCAGCCCCGCGGCCTCTTCCAACTGGGCGGAGTCGGCCGGGTGGGAGCTTGTGGCGTGAAGGACCTCGCCCAGGGCGGACGACACCGCCGGGCGTTGCGGGTGCGTCGCGGGAGCCCCGGCGAGCGCCTCCCGCAGGAGTGCCTGCGCCGCGTCCAGCTCGGCCGCGTCCGAGGTCAGCGCGTGGCGCATCTGGTGGATCAGGCCGAGGTTCGCCAGATGGTTGATCCGGACGGGGTGCCCGGCCGGGACGTCCTCCACGGCGTCCCGCGCCACGGCGAACGCCTCGTCGAGCGCGGCCGCGTCGCCGGTGCGGTCGAACAGGGCGCGCAGCGTCCCGGAGAGGTTCAGCTGGTAGAGGGTGCGGTCCGCGTGGTCGCGGGGCGCCACCGCCAGGGCGCGGCGCTCCGTCCGGGCGGCCTCGCGCAGCGATTCCAGTTCGCCCGTCCGCCGGTAGCGGGCCTCCAGCGCCCGTCCGAGGTTGGTCAGCCTGGCGGCGAGCATCCAGCCGGACGAGGTCGTGTGCGCGGTCGCCGACCGGCCCAGCTCGATGGCCTCGTCGAGGACCGCGAGGTCGCCGGTCCGGCCGTACTCGCTGTGCAGCATGACGCCCATGGACATGGCGACGACCTCGCGCCGCGGATCGAGGACGTCGAGCGCCTCGAACGCCCGGCGGGACGCCGACAGGGCCGCGGCCAGGCTCGCGGGGTCCCCGTCGGCGAGGAACGACGCGTGCAGCGCCCAGGCGAGGTTGGCGAGGCAGGTCCCGTGGTTCGGGTCGCCGTCCGGGATCACGTCCACGGCCCGGCGCCCGACGGTGATCGCCTCGCTCAGCGCGGCGGGCTCGCCGGTCTGCTCGTACCAGGTCCGCAGCGCCGTGCCCAGCGCGTTGAGCCGCTTGGCCGGCATCCCGCCGTCGGGGAACGGCGCGGCCTCACGGGCCGCGCGCACCGCGTCCCGCACATCGTCGAGGTCGCCGTTGTTCTCGTAGCGCAGTTGCAGCACCAGGCTGAAGTCGATCAAATACGATCCGCGCCGCGGGTCGTGCTCCGGCATCGCCGCCAATGCCTCGCGCAATGCGCGGCACGCGCGTTCGACCGCTTCGGGTTCGCCCGAGGCGAGCGCCGCGCCGACCAAACGGTGGACGTTCTCGGAACCGGACGGAGGATCGCTGCGGGCGGCCGGGACGTAGGTGTAACCGCCTTCTTCGAGTTCTTCCACGGTGGCCGCGAAGTCGTCCGGGAGGAAGTCCCGCCAGATGTCGAGCACTTCGATGATCAGCCCCGGCAGTGCGGGACGTTCCTCGGTACGCGGCTCGCCCCACCGAATGTCGGGCGAAGAACCCGATCCGGTTGTGATCTCGAACGGATACCGGGTCAGGCGGTAGTCGTCGAGCGCGGCGTCGAGGAACATCAACGCGCGCCCTTCCACCAGGTGCGGCGCGTCGAGCGAGATCAGCAGTTCGGCCTGCTCCCACACGACCAGGACCCGGCTCGCGGGAAGGGCGGACGGCGGGTAGCCGAGCCCGCGCACGGCCCATGCGGCGTCATCGCCCCGATCGAACTCCCGGGCCACCACGCAGCCCGCATAGGAGAAATCGGAATTCCCGGTGAACATGTGCACTTGGGGCCGCGGGACGCTCGCGCTCTCGTGCAGGCTCGTCCGGACGGCCATCAAGACGGACTCGTGAACGGTGGTTACCGTCTCGGATAAGTTCATCGAATCGCGCTACCCCGCGTTACCGACGCCCGCCGCCGTCACCGCTGTCGCGGCCGTCGTCGCGCTCGACGGCGGACAATGCCTGGACGATCCGTTCGATGTCGCGAGCCGAATAGTTCTCCGCCTCGGCCAGCCCGGTCTCGTCGACCTGAATGCGCTTTCCCTTGTGGCGGTCGATGAACTTCCGCACCGCCACCCCTGCGGCGGCCCAGGCCGCGGCGTTCCCGGCCGTGGCGACCACGGTCGTGAGCACCTCGGTGCCGGCGCCGCGGACCTGCCGCGCGTCCGGGATGGCGGAGACACCCTCGTCCGCCAGCAGCGACAGCAGTTCTTCCGCGTTGGAGGAGGTGACGACGAACTCCACCGTTCCGGGCCCGTCACCCCGCTGCCAAACGAGAACCAGGTCGTGCGCGTCACCGTCCGCGTTTCCAGCCACCCGACCCCCTTGTGATCACCCGGATAACAGCCGATCCTAGCGCTCGGAGCGATGTCCGCAAAAGCATTCCATTGACCGTGCGCATGTGGTAAACCTGTCGCGGCCGTGCCTCGCCGAGAGGATCTGGGGAACCCATGCCGGAGGAAATGCCAACGGTCGCGGAGATCGCGGCCAGGTTACTCGATCCGTCTTTTTCGCCGCAGGCTTTCACACCGCGGGACGCCGACTCGGGTGCTCGGGCCAACTCGATATGGCACGGCTCGGATGAAGCGCTGAAGAAAGTGGGCCTGCGCCAGGGGACGGCGATCCGCACGCGTGACCTGACGGCGGTGCTGAGCGGCCGCCACGTGCGCACCGGCGCGCCCGCCCTGCCCGCCGGCGAGGTCTTCGACCTCACCTTCAAGGCCCCGAACTCCCTGTCGTTCCTGTGGAGCCAGCTCGCGCCGGGCCCGCGCGCGGACATCGAGGACGCCCTGCTGGACTGCTCGGCCCTCATGCTCACCCGGCTCACCGCCGACCATCCGGTGATCGACGGCGTTCGACCGGCGCGCTCGCTCGTCGCGTCGCTGGTGCTCCACGCCGTCGGCACATTGTCGGCGGCGAACGGGAAAATCCCTCCGATGCTCCACGTCCATTGCTGCCTGTTCGCCGTCCTGGACGACACCGGAACTCTGACCCAGCCGCACGAAGCGACGCTGTACAACGAGAACACCCTCGCTCAGTGCGACGCCATCGGCGAAGGGACACTCGCCCGAAGAATGGCGGACCTCGGATACCCGATCGTCCGCACGACCGGCGACGCCGAACACTCCTTCGAAATAGCCGGAGTCCCTCAAGAACTGCTGGACGACCACGAGTTCTGGCGGAACACCGGCTGCGCGGTCGCCTAACTCGACCAGGTGGAGGCGGTCTTAGGCGAATGCGTCGACGAGTGCGAAGGCGATGATTCCGACCACGAAGACGGCCTGGCCGATGAAAGACCTCAGGATCAGACGCTGCGGCACGTTCGGCTCGTCCATGAACAGTGTCGAGAGGAGGAGTCCGGGCCGCCCCGTACCGCACAGGACGGCCCAGGCGAGCAGCGCCGCGGCGGACCAGAGCGTCTTCTCAGCAGACCAGCCGTACCATTTGAGTTTGATGAGCAATAGCAGCGGCGCCGCCGCCCACATCATGACGGCCGCACCGGTGCCGCCGGGGCCGAGCAGTTTGTGGTCCCGCACCGTGAGCGCGATGACGAGCCCGAGGGCCGAGAGTGCGGCGATCAGTGCCATGCTGCCTCCAGTCACCGGAGATCATACATCGCTCATGAAGACGCCACCATTCCCAGTGCGGTGCCGGACCATTGAATCTTCGTTCCCCAATACGATTGGAACAGCTTTCCGCGTCCGGCCCCTTGCGCGGCCTTCTGGAATGCGCCGACCGCGCCTCCGTGATTCAGTACGACCCGACCGTATCCGTAGGCGCGTCGGATCTTTGACGGCGACGACGTGTACTTGTACATCTTCCCGAGTCTTCCGAAGGTCCTTATCGCGCTGAGACCGGTTCCGCCGGTGACGAGTCCGATCGCGGTCGACCCGAACTGTTTCGCCGCCATCTCCCAGTCACCTGACCGCATCCGGCCGGTCAGCCCCACCCCTCAAACCGCACGGGCACCGAAGCGCGCCAACCCGGTGGCGCTCGTATCCGCAGTCACTCTGAGCACTCCGTCCTCTGGCGTTCGCTGCCTTAGCGCGCCCAGAAGAGTGGATGCGGTGAATTCCGAGCCCATTGTTTCCAGGGCGTTATCGTCGGGCCGTCCGGTGATCTCTGGATCTGCGCCGCGTTCGCGACCTAGGCGACGACTCGGAGGAATTCAGGTCCCCTGAACTGGTTGAAGGGTTTGTAGGTGGGGGAGCGGTCGTCGTCCGCCAGCCGCAGCCCGGGATAGCGGGCCGCCAGCAGTTCGAGCGAGATTTCGAGTTCGAGCCTCGCCAGCGGGGCGCCGATGCAGTTATGGATCCCGTGGCCGAACCCCAGATGCTTTTTCGCGTTCGCCCGGTCGAGTTGGAGTTCCTTCGGAGCCGGGAACTGGTCGGCGTCGTGGTTGGCCGAGGCGTAGAACAAGAAGAGCCGATCTCCCGCGGCGAAAGTGATCCCGCCCACGGTCGCCTCCCGCGTGGCGGTACGAAAGAGCCCGAAAACGGAGGTGTCGAACCGCAGCCCCTCGGCGACGACCTGGTCGACCGCGACTTCTCCGCGCACAAGCGCGGCCCAGCGCGAAGGCTCTTCGAGAAGCGCGCCGACGATATTGGTGATGGCGTTCCCGGTGGTCTCCCACCCCGCCGAGACGAGGCCCAGAGCCTGCATGGCGATCTCGTCCGCGTTGAGGACGCTGCCGTCCGGGTCTCCGGTGACCATCAGCGAGATGAGATCGTCCCGCGGATGGGCCCGCCGCGCCTCGACCAGCTCGCGCAGGTACGCGACCGCCTCGGCGAAGCCCCGGCCGTGGTCGATCAGCTCCTCCTCGGTCAGCCCCGCCGTTCCGGCGAACAGGACCGTCTCATCAGCGATCCACCGCAGAAGCTTCTCGTTCTCGTCGAGGGGGAAGCCGGTCACCTGCGTGATGACCTCCAGCGGGACGACCGAGGAGAACTCGGCGACCAGGTCGAACGCCCCGGACCTGGGGAGCCGGTCGACGTTCTTCGCGATGATCCGTCTGATCGACGGCTCGAACCGGGCGATGGTGCCCGGCTTGAACCCGTCGTGCACGAGCCGTCGCACCGCCGTATGCCGCGGCGGATCGCCGATCGTGATCACCGTGTTGTCGAACAGGAAATCGGCGGCCCACTGCGCTTCATCCGGCAACCCGACGGGCTTGGGAAATGCGTCGCTGGAGGAGAACGTCTTCCAATCGGACGCGATCCGCTTGACGTCGTCGTATCGAGTGACGCACCAGGCCTGCAGCGGCTCGGAAAAGAAGATCGGCTCCCGTTCACGGGCCTGCTCGAAATACCTGTAGGCGGACCCGACATGCGGGCCGAACGGATTGAAGGATCGCAGATCAAGCACGTCGCCGATGACCTCCTCCGCCGGAGCAGCCACTCGAACGCACGCTATCACCCGGCTAGGCGTCCTTCACGTTCCGGCAGGCGACACTGGCCATTAGGCAAGGCCAATCCTTTTCGGACTACCGAATGCAAGATAAAAAACCCATTCCGCTGGTCGTCGACCACGACGGCCTCCGCCAGCGCGCGCCTGACCGCACTCATATCGGGGGCCAAGAATCGCTCACATGATCGTCCCGCCGCCGAAAGAAGACGAGTCGTACCCGGGCCCTGGGGCGTACGCGTTTCAGTACACAGAGTGTCTGATCATGTGCGTAGGGTAATCTCTTTGCTGGTGGGTTGGAGTCGGACTGCTCGGAGACGTCGCGCCGATCAGTTGAGGACGCGAAACCTCTGAGGGGACGATGTGGGACGCTCTCGATGGTCGGCTTGTCGCCGCCGCCGCGCCGCGGCCGCGCTGGTACCCGCACTCGCGCTCGCGATCGTGTACCCCGCCGCGGCCGCCGCTTCCGAGCGGGCAGCCCCGCCCCGCACCGGGGCCGACCTCGACGACGTGCTCGGCGACGGCTGGCGGCGGTCCGGCGACCGGGCGTGGGTGACCATCGGCGACGGCGACGGCTTCCACGTGCTGGTAGCCGACGCGCGCGACGGCTACACGTGGCGGACCGCGGCCACGCTGTCCGAGCCGGGTTTCGAGACCGATCGCTGGATCGGCAACGCGTGCGTCACCGGTTCGGGGGAGAGGGCGGTCGTCGTGTACGCGCCGCGAACCTTCACCAACCACGCCCGCCTGGCGACCAGGGGCGCTTTCACCGCGGTGGTGGACCTTGACTCAGGCGCGGTGACGAAGCTGCCGGTGCGGACGAGCCTCGCGCACTTCAACCCGGGTTGCGGCACTGGCGAGACCACGGTCCTCACCCAAGAGGGCGGCGAGGACCTCGGCCGCACCCGGCTCCTGGAGTTGGACGCGGCCAGGGCGACCACCGGCAGGCCGATCGAGGTGGCCGGCCAGCTGACCTCGCCGGTGCCGACCGGCGACGGCATCGTGGCCGCCGACCGCGGGATGCTCGTGACCGTCGCCCGCGACGGCACGCGCAGGTTCCTGGCCAAAGCGTCGTCGGTGCCGCACCGGGTGCGCGCCGACGCCGACGGCGGCGTGGTGTTCCTTGACCACGATGGGGAACGCGCGGCAGCGCGGCGGGTGCACGACGGCAAGGTCACCCTGTTGGCGACCGGCGCGCTCACCGGGCTGGGAATCACCACCGCGGCGGACGGCCGGGTGTTCATCACCGGCTCTGTCGACCGGCTCGTGCCGCTGCCACCGGCGGTAGCGCGACACGCGGTGGACAAGGACGCGGTCGTGTCCACCCGTGGGCGGGTGGTGGTTCCGGAGCCGGAGCAGGCGGCCGCTCTGCCCGGCCCGGCGCGAGCCCACCCGGTGCGTCTTTCCGTAAAGGTCCTGCGCACCGGCCGGAGCCTTCGGGACACCGTGGACCCGCGGATGTCCGTAGCGCCCAGGGCGGCGAGCGGTCGGGAGCCGTCCCCGGGACTCGCGGCGCCCGGCACGGCCCGTGTGGCGGCGGGGTCGCCGTCCGATCCGGTCGAGGCCGAGCGGACGTGTTCCATCGCGCGCAACGACCCGCGTACGCAGGTGTACCAGCCGACACCGCGCCAGGTGGAGTGGGCCGCGAACTACGCCGTACACGGCGAACTGCCCGCGCAGCGATCGATGTTCCCGTTGGAGCCGCTCAAGGGCGGAGGCAGGGTGCCCGCGCAGGTGCTGCTCGGCATGCTCGCCCAGGAGTCCAACCTGTGGCAGGCGAGCCCCGCGGTGATGGCGGGCCAAACCGGCAACCCGTTGATCGGCAACTACTACGGCAGGCAGATCTACGACAACGACAAGAACAACGACTGGGACGTCCGCTGGGACAAGGCCGACTGCGGGTACGGCATGACACAGATGACCGACGGCATGCGGATGGTCGGGCGGACCAAGCCCGGGGAGGTCGCGTTGCCTCCCGCGAAGCAGTTCGCCATCGCCACCGACTACGAGGCGAACATGGCCGCCGGACTGCAGTTGCTGCACCGCAAGTGGAACGAGTTGTCCGACGCGGGCGTGACCGCCAACGGCGCGAACCCGAACCGGATCGAGAGCTGGTTCTACGCGGCCTGGGCTTACAACTCGGGCTTCCACGCGTTCGACAAACGATTCGAGGAGGACAACAACGGCGCGTGGGGACTCGGGTGGCTCAACAATCCGGCGAACCCGCACTACGCCGCCGACCGGTTGCCTTTCGGCAAGGAGCCGTGGAGCCTCGCTCACCCGCAGTTCTGGTCGTACCCGGAGAAGGTCATGGGGTTCGCGGCCTATCCCGTGGGTGGCTTCGAGGCGCCCAACAAGCCGGTGCCGGGTTTCCGTGCCGCCGTGTGGCTGAGCGACAGCGCGCGCAACTTCGTCCAGCCCGCCGCCAAGTTCTTCTGCCGTGCGGATCCGCCGTCGGCGAACAACGACTGCCGATGGGGCACCAAGGTCACCCCGAACGCGCCGGACGTCATCGGGCAGCCGGCGGGGCCGTGCCACCATGTCGATCCAGCAGGCCGCTACGACCTGAAATGCTGGGTGCACTTTCCGGTCGGCAAGAACGCGAACGGCATCGGGGAGTGGAAGGACTGCCGGGCGCAGGTCAACAATCAGTGCGGACGCGAGCTGCTCCGGTTCTACCCGAAGTACGGACGGCAACCGAACGGCACAAGCTACCGCCCCCGGTGCGGCGTGGGCACGGACGCGGGACTGCCCGAAGGCGCCCTGGTCGTCGACGACATCCCCGGGGACGTCCCGCCCGCCAGCGTGTCCCATTGCCCACGGGAGAACGCGGGCACCTTCGCCCTCGATTTCGCCCGCGGAAAGGACGGCACCTTTCCAGCCAAGGTGGACTTCCACCAGATCGGCGGCGGGTACGGGGCGCACTTCTGGTTCGCCCACACCTGGACCGGTGGACCAGCCGACCGGCTGCGGGTCACCGGCACCTGGCGGCTGAACCAGCCGCTGCACGGCTGGGCCCGCGTGCTGGTGCACATGCCCGACCACGGCGCGCACACCCAGCAGGCCACCTACCGCGTCGACCGCGGCAACGGCGACGTGCGCAAGCGGGTGCTGCTGCAACGCACCGAGGAGCACAGTTGGGTCCCGCTCGGCGTGTTCCAGTTCGCCGGCACACCGAGCGTGTCGCTGGACAACCTCACCGCCGACAACGCCAAGTACCGCACCAACGGCGACGAGGACATCGCCTGGGACGCGATCGCATTCCAGCCCCTTGCCGCCAAGCCGGCGCACCAGATCGTGTCGCTCGGCGACTCTTACGCCTCCGGCGAGGGCTCGGGCGGAGCCAAGGGCGAGCGGTTCTTCCGGGAGTCCGACAACAACGGGGGGAACCGGCACGAGAACTCCTGCCACCGCTCCAAGGACGGATGGCCGTTGCTGGGCAGGCTGAGCCGGTTCGGAGACCTTCCGATCAGGACGATGGCCGAACTGCCTGCGGTCAATATGGACTTCCACTTCCTCGCGTGCTCCGGAGCGACGACGGCCAACGTCCTGCCGAGCGAGAACGGCGTGACCGCGCCGGGCATGAACCGTGAAGTTTCGCAGATGGACCGAGGATTCCTGGACGAGAACACGACGCTTGTCTCGCTCGCTCTCGGCGGCAACGACGCGAACTTCTCCGGGGTGATCGCGAACTGCCTGCTGAACGTGCAGATGCCGTGCTTCGACAGCGTGATGGAGGGCGACACCGAACCACTCCGCACCGCGCTGCCGAAGCGGTTGCGCGACGTCATGCGCCCATCGCTGGTGAACGTCCTCAGGCACATCGAGCGGCTCGCGCCGAATGCCAAGATCGTGCTCGTCGGGTATTCCCCGATGTTCGAGCCCGACTCGGACTGCCACACCGGGATCTCCAAGGCGGAGACGAACTGGCTGAACGACATGGCCGTAGTGATGCGGCAAAACCAGCAAGCGGCGGTCGACGCCGCGAACGAGCAGGGCGAACGGGTGTTCTTCGCGGACCCGACGAGCAATTTCAACGGTAGGCGGATCTGCAGCGCCTCACCGGCCATCAACACGCTGATCTTCAGAAAGACTCCCGGCGATCCGCCCTCTCCCCTCAAACCGTCCAACCAGTCGTTCCACCCGGGCGTGGAAGGCGTGCGGCTCCTCGCGGACGCGTACTCGGCCAAGCTCCGTGAGTTGGGACTGTAGTGAACGTGGCCGGAGAACCACCGGCCCAGATCAGAGGAGTGCATGACCATGTTCACCAAGACGGCCCGGCTCGCCGCCGCCCTGTCTATGACGGCCGCCGTCACCGTGACGGCAACAGGAACCGCCGCCGCTCAGAATTCCTGTCAGGACATCGGCAACGGGCAACTCTGCATGAACGTTGATCCCCCTGTCGAGGGGGAGGCGCTCGTCACCATAAAGTACATAAAGCACCGAGGGGAGCCGGTCACCGTACGGCTTTCCTGGTGGTACTACGCCGGTGAGACCTTCTCCGGCTCCTGGCAACCGGTCGCGGCGGGCGGCGAGGTGTCCTTCCAGAGCTGGGCAGTTCCCGAATGCGTCTACGGAAAAATGGAAATCCAAGGAGGCCCGACGTACTACCTGAACGCAAACCCGATCTGCCCAGGATAACGGCACCATTCACCCGACCCCTACCGAAGGTGCACCACAGCCGAATACTCGGCAAGCATTTCCTCAGTGCTGTGTGTTCATGGGGTGGGGTGTAGGGACTTTAGGAGGATGTCGTCCACGTTGGGGTCTCCTACGGTGACGCGCACGCCCTCTCCGGGGAAGGACCGGACGGACAGACCGGCCTTTGCGCAGGCGGCCGCTACGGATGCCGCCCGCGCCCCTATCGGGATCCACAGGAAGTTCGCCCGGCTCTGTGGGACGTCGGCCACGGTGCTGAGCTTCGCCGCAAGCTGTTCGCGTCTCGTGCGGACCGTCTGAACCACGGAGCGCAGATGGTCATCGTCGGCGAGTGCGGCTGTCGCGGCGGCCTCCGCTATCCGGCTCAGCGCGAAGGGAAGGGCGACTTTCTGGATCGTGCGGCAGATCTGGGGGGCCGCCAGGAGGTAGCCCGCGCGGAGACCGGCCAGCCCGTAGGCTTTGGAGAACGTCCTCAGCAAAGCGACGTTCGGCAGCGTCAGCAGACCGAGTGTGTCCGGGGCGTTCTCGTCGAACTCCCGATACGCCTCGTCGATGACGACGAGCACATCGGACGGAACCGAGCGGACGAGCCGTTCCACTTCGGCCGGATCCAGAATCGTGCCGGTCGGGTTGTTCGGATCGCAAATGATCAGCACGCGTGTGCGGCCTGTTATCGATCGGAGCATCGCGTCCACGTCGTGGCGTTGAAAGGCGTCCAGCGGGACGGCGACACTTCGCGCACCCGCGATCGTGACGACGATCGGGTATGCCTCGTAACTGCGCCAAGCGTGGACGACTTCTGTTCCCGCGCCGGTGTAGGCGAGGAGCAGGCGCTCCAGGAGCGCGAGCGATCCGGGTCCGACCGCGACGCGGTCCGGGGCGATGCCGACGTGGTCGGCGAGGGCCTCGATGAGCCCTTCTCCGCCGAGGCTCGGATAAAGGTGTGCCTTCGCCGCGGCGTCGGCCGCGGCGCGCACCGCCAGCGGGCTCGGCGGGATCGGCGCCTCGTTGGACGAGGCGCGCCACCGAATCGACGCGGAGGCCGCGCGCGAATAGCTCGGAAGGGAATCGACCAGGGGGCGCGGCACCGGCGAAGGGGAGGCCGAGGTTTCTCGTATCACGGGCGTCTCTCTACGGCCTCGCGGCCGGGGGATGAGCTCATAGGACAACCGGCTTAGGCCGACTCGGATGTGTCCGGCGGCTCAGGGCCTCGCTCGATCCGGCGGGCGAGCGCGATGGCGAACTCTCCCGCCTCCGCGCCGTCGATCACGCGGTGGTCGAAGGTGACCGTCAGGTTGGCGATGGTGCGGATCGTGATCGCACCCCCGCGCACCACCGGCCGGTCGACCGCCCGGTGCACGCCGACGATGGCGGTCTGCGGGGGGTTGACCAACGGTGTGGCGAGCACGCCGCCGCGCCTGCCGGGGCTGGTGACGGTGATGGTCGGGTCCGTGAGGTCGCGGCGGTCGAGTCGGCCCGAGCGCGCCCGGCGGGCGAGAGCGGTCACCTCCGCGGCGATCTCTTCGACGCTCTTGGCCGCGGGCTCGCGGACGACCGGCACCATCAGTCCTCGTTCGGTGTCGACGGCGACGCCGACGTCGCACCGGTCGAAGACGGTCAGGTGCGCCTCTTCCACATGGGCGTTGAACAGCGGGTGATCGGCGACGGCGCGGGCGACGGCGGCGACCGTCACCGCCAGGATCCGGTTCAGCGGCACGTCGGTGACGTCCATCTCCTCCACGACGTGCACACCGGGAATGGTGCGGTGCGACAGCGCCATCCGGTCGGCGATCATCCGGCGGACGCCGGTGATCGGCCGCCGGTCGGCACGCTGCGGCGTCTGGGCCGCGACGGTCCGTTCAGCCATCGGTCCCGGCCTTCCCCCGCGCGACGCTGAGCAGGGAGGCGTCGCTGAGCGTCCCACCGGACAGGGCGGCGAACCGCTCCTGGAGCTGATGGGGCGTCACGTCGGTGAGCGCGCCGTCCTGGAGATCCAGGACGACCTTCCCGGCGTGCATCATGACCAGCCGGTCGGCGTGGTGGAGGGCGTGGGCCATGTCATGCGTCACCATCAGCGTCGTGATCCGCTGCTCGCGGACGATCCGCTCGGTGGCCTCGTTCACCCGGGCCGCGCTGTTGGGGTCGAGCGCGGCGACGTGCTCGTCGAGCAGCATCAGCGCGGGGGAGCCGAGCGAGGCCATCGCGATCGCGATCGCCTGTCGCTGCCCGCCGGAGAGCGTCCCGGAGACGGCCGACAGCCGGTTCTCCAAGCCCATGCCGAGCGGACGCAGCGCCTCCGCCGCGATGTCGCGGACGGCGTTGCGCCGTGGCCTGCGCAGCCGGAAGCGTCCTCGCTTGCCCGCGAGCGCGATCGCGAAGTTCTCCTCGATGGTCAGCGTCGAGATCATGTTGTCCTGCGGGTTCTGCCGCACCCGCGAGATCCGCCGGACGCGCCGCCAACTGGGGGCGCCGGTCATCTCGTCGCCGCGGATGAGCACCCGTCCGCGGTCGGGCAGCACGTTGCCCGCGACCACGGACAGCATGGTCGACTTGCCGGCGCCGTTGGAGCCGATGACCGACACGATCGTCCCGGACGAGACCGTCAGGTCGACGCCGTCCAGGGCGGTGACCGGCTCGTCGCCCGCTCCTCGGAACTGCTTGTGCACCGACGCGATGACGAGGTCCGGGATCTCGGCCGCCGACCCGGCCGCCGACTCGGCCGACCCGGTCGACTCAGATGAAGCTCGCAACACGGTCCTCCTCGTAGAAGCGCGCCTGGGCGACGCGGCGGTCCCGGCGTCCGGCCGCGGTGGCGCTGCGCAGGGTCGCGCGGGCATGCGACCGGACGCCGATCATCGCGATGACAAGGCCGGCGGTGATGAGCTGGAGCAGGTTGGGGTTCAGGCCGAGTTGCAGGGCCCCGGCGACGGCGAACCGGTAGACGACCACCCCGACCACCAGCATGGCGACGGTGGGCCCGACGCGGGGGGAGCGGGTGAGGGTGAGCCCGACCATCATCGCGGCCAGCGCGATGACGATCACGCCGTTCTGGATGGTGACGTCCATGAACCCCTGGTTGTGCACGACCAGCCCGCCGGTGAGCGCGCCCAGCGCGTTCGCCACGGCCAGCCCGGCGGCCTGCCTGCGCTCGGTGCGGACCCCGAGGCCGCGGGCGGTCTGGATGTTCTGCCCGGCGGCGACCAGGGACAGCCCGTACTCGGTGCGCAGGAACCACAGGAACGCGACGGACAGGACCAGCGCCACCCCGCCGCCGGTGACGATGGTGGCGGTGCGGAAGCTCAGGTCGGTGCCGTCCGCCCAGCTGAACGCCGTCTTCGCCCCCGCCAGCGACAGGTTGCCCGAGCTCATCACGACCAGGCACACCGAGTACGCCGCCGTCGCCACGAGGATGCTGGCCAGCAGCACGTTCAGCCGCAGCAGCAGGTGCAGCGTCGCGGTGACCAGGCCGCAGGCGGCTCCGGCGGCCATGGCGGCGAGCAGGCCGACGACCGGATGGTGCCCGTGCACGGCGAGCACCGCGGCGACCGAGCCGCCGATCCCGAACGACCCCTGCAGGGTCAGGTCGGGCAGGCTCATGACCCCCATCGCCAGGTAGATCCCCAGCACCAGCGGGACATACAGGAGGCCCACCTGGACGGCGACCTCGAACAGATTCCACAACATTCCCGCACGCTCCCGGCGTCAGTGAGTGGTGACCGCGGACTTCTTGAGGCTCTCCGGCACCGTGATCCCCAGCGTGCCGAGCTTGGTGAGGTTGAGGTCGAGCCCGGCGGTCGGCGGGACGACCACGGGCGTGGTCGCGGGGTCCGCGCCGTCGAGGATCGCGCGCACGAGCCTGGCGACGTGCTCGCCCACGACCTTGTAGTCGTAGGTGGAGGACAGGACCCCGCCGGCCTCCACGACCTCGCTGGTGCCGCCGAACACGGGGATCTTGGCGCTGTCGGCGACCTTCATCAGCCCGCCGATCGCGCTCAGCGTCGTGGTGTCGCCGGGGATCTCGATGGCCTGCACCCGGTGGGCGAGCGACTCGGCGGCCTGGGTGACCTCCGAGCCGTTCGTGATCGTGGCCGGGATGTACCGGACGCCGAGCTTGCCGAGGTGCTCGCGGGCCTGGCGCGCCTGCGACTCGCCCGCCGGGTCGCCCAGCTTCCACACCAGCCCCACCGTGCGCAGATCCGGCATGAGCGTCCGCATCGCGTCGATGTCGGGCACCGGGTCGATCACGTCGGCGACGCCGGTGACGTTGCCGCCCGGCCTGCCCATCGAGTCGACCAGCTTGGCGTCGACGGGCGTGGACGAGGCCGCGAACACCACCGGGACGTCCTTGATCGCGGTCGACATGAGCTGCGCCGCCGCCGTGCCGACCGGGACGACGACGTCGCAGCCGTTGTTGAGGAACGTCTGGGCGAGCGTCTGCTCCGTCGCGGTGTCGGCGTTCGGGTTCTGCACGGTGATCTTGAGACCCTTGCCGGCCGCGTCCGCGAGCCCGCCGCGGATGCCCTTGACGAGCTCGTCGGTCACGGTGGCGGTGGCGTACTGGTCGACGCAGACGGACTTGCCGGCGTAGGCGCCGGAGCCCGAGCCGCCGCCGCAGGCGGTCAGGGTGAGGGACGCGGCCGCCAGCAGCAGGGCGCCGATCGGCATTGACGGTTTCACAGCGACTCCTTGGCTCGGCCCGGCGGTCCCGGGCGGACCGTGCGGCTCATCGGGCGACCTCGGCCTGGACGTCGCGCACGGCGCGGGCCAGCGCCGCGACCGTCTCGTCGACCTGGGCGCGGGTGAAGGTGTAGGGAGGGCACACGCCGAAGCGGTCGCCGAGGTGGCCGTCGACGTTGCCGCTGAAGGACGGGTTGATCAGCACACCCAGCTCCTGGGTACGGCGAGCGATCCGCTTGCTGACCCCGAGCGCGGGGTCGAAGGGGCGCCTGGTGTCGCGGTCGGCGACGATCTCGATGCCCTGCAGCATGCCGAGGCCCGACACCTCGCCGACGACGGGTTCGTCGCCGATCGCCTCCTCGATGCAGCGGCGCAGGTAGCCGCCCACCTCCGCGGCGTTGGCGACCAGGTCGTGGCGTTGGATGTGGTGCAGCACCGCGAGGCCCACCGCGCAGGAGAGCGGGTTGCCGCCGTAGGTGAACCCGTGCTCGAAGGCGCCGCTCCCGGTCCGCACCGCCTCGTGGATCGCGCCGGTGGTGATGACGGCGCCGAGCGGGGTGTAGCCGCTGCTGATCCCCTTTCCGCACGCGATCATGTCGGGGACCGTGTCCCAGTGCTCGATCCCGAAGTTGCGGCCCGTGCGGCCCATGCCGGTCAGCACTTCGTCCACGATGAGCAGGACGTCGTACTTGTCGCAGATCTCCCGCACCCGGGCGAAGTAGCCCGGGTCGGCGACCATTCCCATGGCCGCGGCTCCCACCACCGGCTCGGCGATGAAGGCGGCGACGTGTTCCGGGCCCTCGTTGAGGATGACCCGCTCGACGTCGTCGGCGCACCGCAGGGAGCACGCCGGGGCGTCCGCGCAGAACTGGCAGCGGTAGCGGTAGGGCGGCGCCGCGTGCGCGAAGGGCAGCAGCATCGGCGTGTACCCGACCCGGCGCAGCACGTGGCCGGTCGCCGAGAGGGCGCCGAGGGTGTTGCCGTGGTAGCTGCGCCACCTCCCGACCACCTTGTACTTCTCCGGCCGGCCGGTCTCGACGAAGTAGTGCCGGGCGAGCTTGATCGCGGTCTCGTTGGCCTCCGAGCCGCCCGAGACGAACCGGACGTAGTCCAGGCCGTCCGGCGCGAAGGCGGCGAGCTCGCGGGCCAGCGTCTCCTGCGCGTCGCTGGTGAAGCCGCCGCAGAACGCCACCGACCGGGCCTGCTCGGTCATCGCCTCGATGACCTCCTCGACGCCGTAGCCGATGCTGATCACGACGTTGCCTCCGGAGGAGGCGTCGAGGTACTGGTTGCCGTCGGTGTCCCACACGTGCACGCCCTTGGCGTGGCTCACCGTGGCGGGCAGGTTCACCAGGTCCCGGTGGAAGACCCGGGTGGCCGCGTCGGAACTCATGACTGGAATGCCTCCTGCGGGGTGGACGCCGCCGCCACGATCTGCTCCACGTCGGGGACGTAGGCCTTCTCCAGCGGTGCGCCGAACGGGACCGGCGTGGACGGTGGGGTGAGGAACTCGATGGTGAAGCCGGGCGCGCCCCCGGTGGCCCGGACGAGCCGGGAGCACAGCTCGGACGCCGGACCGGCGCCCGGCCACGACTCGTCGACGATGAGGAGCCGTCCGGTCCGCCGCGCCGACGCGAGGACCGTGTCGACGTCGAGGGGGACGATGGTGCGGAGGTCGACGACCTCGGCCGAGACCCCCCGCTCGGTCAGGGCGGTCGCGGCCCGCAGCGCGCGCCGCACCATCAGGCCGGACGCCGCGATGGTCAGGTCCGTCCCCGCGCTGGCGACCCGGGCCGCGCCGATCGGCACCCGGAGCGCGGTGTCGACCTCGCCGCGCCCCGCGTGCAGCAGGCTCATGTGCTCCAGGAACACCACCGGGTTGGCGTCCGCGATGGCCTCGGCCATCAGCGAGTACGCGTCCTGCGGGGTGGCCGGCGCCACCAGCTTGAGCCCCGGGAAGCCCATCAGCATTCCGACGCATCCCTCGGCGTGGCCGCGGTGCGGGCCCACGCCGTACTTCGCGCGCACGACGAGGGGCACCGTCACGCGTCCCCGCGTCCGGTAGGCGACGGAGGCGCCCTCCAAGCCCAGCGGCGTGACCGCCAGGGTGAGGAACTCCGCGAACATCAGGTCGACGACCGGCCGCGCGCCCGCCATCGCGGCGCCGACGCTCGTGCCCACCATCGCCGCCTCGGAGATCGGCGCGTCGATGATCCGGCCCGTGTCGCCGAAGCGCTCCCACAGCCCCTTGGCGGAGTTCATCGGCCCGCCGAACACGCCGACGTCCTGGCCGATGAGGTAGACGGACGGATCCCGCTCCATCGCGTCGGCGACGGCCCGCACGATCGCCTCGCTCATCGTCATCCGGGTCACGAGGCGGCCCCCCAGTCCTCGGCGTAGGCCGAGGCGGACACGGCGGTCACCGGCGGCGCCTCCTCCTTGGCTCGTTCCACCAGGTCCTTCATGCGGTCGGTCTCCCTTGCCAGCTCGTGTTCGGCGTCGTCGCGGGAGAAGCCGTCCCGCCGGGCCAGCTCGTCGGCGAAGCGGGTCAGCGGGTCGCGCGCCCGCCAGGCCGCGACCTCCTCGGCGGACCTGTACGCCTCCGGGTCGTTCAGGTAGTGGCCGCCGAGCCGGTAGGTCAGGGCGTGCAGCAGGGACGGGCCGCCGCCCCGGCGGGCGCGGTCGACGGCGCGGTCCCGCTCGTCGAGGACGGCGAGCACGTCGTTGCCGTCCACGTCGACGGCGGGGATGCCGAAGCCGGCCGCCCGCGCGGTCATGCTCCCGCCGGCGATCGCCCGCGACGCCCGCAGGGAGGTGGCGTACTGGTTGTTCTGGCAGATGAAGACGATCGGGAGGCTGAGCATCGCGGCGAGGTTCAGCGATTCCGACACGATGCCGGCGTTCGCGGTGCCGTCCCCGAAGCCGCACACCACGACGGCGTCGCCGCCGAGCCGGGACAGGTGCAGGGCGGCGCCGGTCGCGTAGGAGACGGTGGTGCCGAGCGAGCCCGAGAACATCCCGATCATGCGGTCTCCCGGCGTCGGGCAGATGTCGCCCCGCCAGTGACCACCCGATCGGCTCCCGGACGTGCCGAAGACGCCCGCGGCGACGACCGCGGGATCCTCGCCGCGCATCAGGCTCACCGCGCACGCGCCGCGGAAATGCGGGGCCACCGCGTCCTCGGCGTCCAGCCCGGCGAACCCGCCGACCACGACCGCCTCCTCGCCGCGGGCCTCGTGCCAGTGCGGGTTGTGCGCACACATCGCCTGGTCGAAGGCCCGCGCCCGGACCATGGCCCGCCACAGCTCGCGGCGTCCCTCGGCCGTCGTGGGATCGACCCGCCCCCGGCGCCCGGCGGCCGCTTCCGTCCGGTCCGGCGCCCCACGCTCCACGGCCGTCATCGGGACACCTCGATCTCGGCGATCACCTGGCCGAGCCTGACGACCTCCTCGGGCTGGACGAGCCGGCTGCGCAGCACTCCGGCCACCGGCGCGTCGATCTCAAGGTTGACCTTGTCGGTCATCACCTCGGCCAGCGGCTCGCCGGCCGCGACGTCGTCCCCGACGGCCTTGAGCCACTCGGAGAAGGTCGCTTCCTCGACGCCGTCGCCCAGCTCCTCGACGGTCACCTGAAACGCCATGCCGCAGACTCCCCTGCTATATTTGGTGCTACCAATCCCGTGATTGGTAGCACCAAATGTGTCCCAACTGCGGAGACGGTGTCAACCACTCGGGGGAAGATGATCCGACCGCGGCAGGGAGTACACTGCCGCCGACAGAAGGCGGCCGAACCGATGACAACAGACGAGGCCACGCAGGAATCGCTGGCCCAGGTCTTCGCCGAGGACCCGGTATCCGCGGCACTGGCGAAACTGGTGCGCGGGCTCTCCCCGGGGGACCGGCTGCCTCCCGAGCGCGACCTCGCCGCCCAGCTCAACATCAGCAGGACGGCCCTGCGTGACCGCCTCGGCGTCCTCGAAGGCCTCGGCATGCTGCGCCGCCGCACGGGCTCCGGCACCTACGTGGAGCAGCTCAAACCGGACGCGCTGGCGCTCGCCCTGAACCTCGCCATCAGCTCATCGCACCTGCCGATCTCACACCTGGAGTCGGTGCGCATCGCGCTGGAGCGGCAGGCCGCCCACGAGGCCGCGCGGCGCGCCGACCCCGTGCTGATCGCCTACATGCGCCGGGCGGTCGACACGATGGCGGCCACGGACGACCGCGCGGAGATCCTCGCCGCCGACCGGACCTTCCACCAGTCGCTCCTCCGGGCCGCCGGCAACCCGGCGCTCACCTTCTTCGCCGACGCGCTCTCCGACGTGCTGGCCCAGGACCTCGCGAACCGCAGCGACCGCTTCGACGCCTGCGGCTCCGACATCTCCAAACAGGTGCTGGTCGACCGGCACCTCGCCATCCACGACGCGATCACCAGCGGCAACGCCGCCGACGCGATGCGATCGGTCGACGACCATTTCAACGCCCTACCCCCGACCCTCTCCTGAACCAGGCGAAACCGAATCACCCGACCGAGCCCACCTGACGACCGCCAGCCGACCGACAATCCGAGCAGATATCACCGGCTGCGGCGATGCTGCGCCGGGGGTCTTTCCTCTCGCGGGCCCTCGCTCGTCTCTGCCAGGATTCGACGGTGGAGATGACCGACATCACGCGTGCGGTCGCGGCTGCGACTTCGGTCGCCGCTTCGCTCGACCTGCCGGTCAATGACGCGATCGTTCTCCACAACTCCAACAGGCTGGCGCTGCGGTTGACGCCGTGTGACGTCCTTGCCCGGGTCGCCTCCGGCGGGCATGAGGATGCACAGTTCGAGGTCGGGCTCGCTCAACGGCTCGCCCAGGTCGGGTGTCCGACGGGCCTCTTGGAACCTTCGGTGGGCCCACATGTGTACGCGCGCGATGGCTTCACAGTGACGCTGTGGACCTACTACGAACCCGTGACGCCGCACATCTCACCGGTCGACTACGCCAAGGCGTTGGAGCAGTTGCACGCCGGAATGCGCACGGTTGACGTGCCTAGCCCGCGGTTCACCGATCGAATCGCGGAGGCGGAAGGCATCGTCGCCAACCCGAGTCTTTCGCCGGAACTTGCCGACGCGGATCGCGTGTTCCTCGGCAGCAGACTCAGAAGCCTGCGACGGGCGGTCGAGGACCACGGCGCGGTGGAGCAGTTGCTTCACGGCGAGCCGCATCCGGGCAACGTGCTCGGCACGAAAAACGGCCCGTTGTTCATCGACCTTGAGACGTGCTGCCGCGGCCCCGTCGAATTCGATCTCGCCCACGTCGCCGAGGCCGTCTGCGAGCACTATCCGAATGTCGACCAAGGACTGCTGGACGAGTGCCGACAACTCGTTCTCGCGATGGTCGCAGCCTGGCGCTGGGAACTTGGCGACCAGCTTCCGAACGGGAGGCGATTCGGAGAGGAACTCCTGCGCTCGCTGCGCGAGGGTCCTCCCTGGCCGACACTCGACACGGTCACCAGGCGACTGGATGGCCTGTAGAAGACGTCGGCGCACAGCGTCATCGGTGGAGCACGGACGTCGCGGGGCATCCGTTGCCCCCTCTGCCGGAAGGCTGTAGCGGCGCGCAATGGATGCTGAAAGAGCAGCGGCCTGCCGTCGCGTGAGGGCAATGAAGCGGGTACGCGCGGGCGTGCGTCAGTGGCGGGTGTCGAGTTCTCGTTGCCAGAGGATGTCCGTCAGGCGTTCGACGCCCGCGGCCAAGTGACGGCGGTACGTCGTCATCGGGAGGCCGAGGAGTTCGGCCGCCAACTGCTGGGTTCCGGCGGGTCGCAGGTAGGTGTGGTGCAGTGCGCGGAAGGCCCGCCGGTCGCGGGGGGACGTCTCCAGAAGGGCGGCGCCTTCGTGGATCGCGTCGCGGAGGGCGGCTGAACGGTCGGTCCCGTTCGCGGGGTTCGCCAGGCCCGTCCGCAGGAGGGCGGAGTCGCGCAGGCCGTTCGCCCTGCCGAGGTCGCGCAGCGCGGTCCGGACGGCTTCGGCGAACTCCGGTCTTTCCAGGGGCGGTTCGCCCGGCGGTGACAGTGGTCTGGCCTCGCGGTCCGCCAGCCGTGACAGCCAGGCGAGTGGCGGCACGCTGCGCCAGTCGTGGCCGTACACG
The DNA here is from genome assembly GCF_001552135.1 of Actinomadura chibensis NBRC 106107. Classification (GTDB taxonomy): domain Bacteria; phylum Actinomycetota; class Actinomycetes; order Streptosporangiales; family Streptosporangiaceae; genus Spirillospora; species Spirillospora chibensis. Next base: position 52,812 of record NZ_BCQP01000071.1, read on the forward strand.
CCGTAGCGGTGGCCGCCGACCTCGACGTCGGCGGACGGAATCCGGTGGTAGTCCAGGTGGCCGCAGCCGTCCGCCCAGAAGTCCGGGTCGCGGAAGGTGATGAAGGTCCAGGCAAGGAAGGGCGTCGACAGGTACGCCTGGGATAACTGCAAGGTGATGAAGGTCTGGACGCGGGAGATGTCCTGGTAGGCGTCCCGGTCCATCCAGAAGCGGACGAGGCGGGCGGTCTCCGGCCCGCTCAGCCCGCCGCCGCGGTTCAGGTGCGCTGTGGCCTCGGCCGCGAGGGGGTCGGCTCTCCGGTCGCCGTCGTCCATCTCCTCGATCACCAGTTGGAGCGAGAAGCCGACCGGCGCGCCCTCCTCGTCGCGGACCACCAGGAAGCCCTGGGGCTGGCGCGCCGTCCAGTGGTCGAACAGGTCGGCGGACGCGGGCCCCTCATGCGTCACCACCCAGGATCGCAGTATCGGACGGTCGTTCTCGGTCGCCGTTGTCGCCTGCAAGGTGTCGGCGTCGGTTCCGCCCGGTCCCATCTTCCCCAGGAAGGGTTTCAGGACGGAGCTGTCGCGGTGCAGGTACGCGAAGTCCAGCAGCAGGTTCTGCTGCGCGGCGCCACCGGCCCGCTGGAACTGGGCGCGGTAGTAGGCGGCGGCCCTGCGCCGGACGGCCGCGTGGCCGTCGGGGTTGCGCCAGCGCGCCTCCGCGGCCAGGACCTCGCGGACGAGGTCGTGCGGATAGAGCCCGCGCGGGCCGTGCTCGATGATCGACAGGCCGCGGAGCCAGTCGAACAGCGGGGCGGCGGCGGGCCGGTCGAGCATGGCGGCCAGCAGCGGTTCGGTCAGCCCGAGGACCTGGGCGCAGGCTTCCAGCCCCGCCCGGTGGTCGGGGGACGGGACGGTGTCCACGAAGCTTCTGAGCAGGGCCGCGATGACGTCGGGCGTGGTCGGCGCGACGGGGGAGCGGCGCTGGACGCGGGCGTCGGCCACCAGGGCCAGCGCGAGGGGGTGGCCCCGGGTGAAGGCGAGCGCGGTGTCGCTGTCGGCGTCGGGGAATCCGCGCGCGGCCAGCATCCGGCGCCCATCGGCCGGGTCGAGGTTGTCCAGCGGCATGGTCTGCAGCAGCTCCCGCCAGCCGGGGTCCGTGCGCCAACCTAGCGACGGCCGCTCCCGTCCAGACAGGACGGCCAGCGCGTCGTCCGGCAACCGGGGGATCAGCTCCTCGCGCAGCCAGCGGTCCAGCGGCGCGAGCGCCTCCAGGGTGTCGATGAGAAGCAGCAGGTCTGAAACTTCTCCGATCGCGGTGAGGGGGTCCTCGTCCGGTCCGCCGCAGATCTGGGCGCCGAGGGCGGCGACCACGGCGGACGCCACCGGGGCGAGTTCCCGGCCGTCCAGCCACACGCTGCGGCGGCCCTGCCGTTCGCCCAGCCATCCGAACTGGTGCAGCAACGCCGTCTTGCCCACGCCGCCGGGCCCGTGGACGAACACCACGCGTGGGGCGTCCTCGTTCTCCAGGGACGACCGGAACCGCGCGAGTTCGTCCTGCCGTCCGACGAAGCCACGGCGGCGGGCGGTGGCGAGCCGGTCGGCGAGTCGCTGGGCCATGCGCGGTCCCCCCTTGACCACGACACCGGGACATCGCCCATCTTTCCGGCATCCCGCCTTACCCGGCAGGGAGGTCAGCCTCACTGCGGCGCGGGCCCGCCCGGGTGGACGGGCCCGCGCGGCATGCTCAGACCGTGTTGATGACGATGAGGTTCAGACGCACGTTGGACGTGCCGTTGTTCTTAGCGCACGCGGTGTAGTCGCCCTCTCCCTGCCAGTTGTACCAGCCCTCCTGTGTCTGCGCCCCCCAGGACGTCACCGGACCGGGCGAGCCGGAGCCCGTCACCACCGTGCCGCTCTGGCCGATGATCTTGAACTTCAGGCCGGGCGCGTTGGCGCTGCCCGAGGCGCTCACCGAGCTGACGGCGTGCGCCGCCACGCACGCCTCGTCGCCCGGGCGCAGCGTGGTGTTGGAGATCGAACCGCCGCCGGCGAACGCCGCGGTCGGCACGGCCAGCGCGGCCAGCGTGGCCGCGCCCGCCAGCGCCAGCCCGGTGGCGGCGCGGCGCCCCCGCCGCCTCGGCCGGTCCTGGGTCTCGGTCTTGGTCATCGCTCCAGCCCCTTCCGTGATCCCCGCCAGGTCCGCCCGGCGGGGCGGCGGCCGTCCGCCCCAAGGCGTCCGGCCCGCCGTCCGATGCCAGGAAGGTACGGACGGACGCCGTCCACATCGCAGACCGTTCACCCGCCGCTTTCCATCCGATTCGCAACCACCACCCCCCGCCCACCCGACGACGGAGCGACCAGCCCGGGACGAGCGAAAGCGGACGTCCGCTGAGGAACGCGACGCCGACGCAGCGGAAAGCACGGGCCGCTCGGCGCCGCCGCGACCCATTTGCGGGACGCAGTGGCGATCTACCAGCGCCTCGGAGCCCTCGAAACAGACCAAGCCACCACACCGCGACGACGCGGAATCGGCAGCACCCTGAACACCACAACGATCGCTGCCATCCCCACGGACCCGATGCAGGCAGCCCCACTGCGATGAGTGCACCCGCCCAGCGTTGGCAGCACGACGCGGTTGTCCCACGCGCACACCGCCCGCATCGCAGCGAGATGGTCGCCCGGCGGCGGGCTTGGCGCGGGTGTGGTCAGGATGGGCGGTGGGTGGCTCCGATTTCGGAGGCGGTCAGCAGTTTTCCTGCCGCGACCTGCTTGTTCTGCTTTCGGTCGGTGAGGACGAAGGAGGTGTCGGAGTTGATGGTGATGTCCAGGACGGCTCCGTCTTGGAAGTCCCAGTCGCGTTTGGCGGGGAATCCCTCGATCTTCACCGTGCCGTTCTGGCCGGTGACGGAGCGGGTGAAGTACATGGCCTTGTCGCCGATTTCCAGCGCGGCGTCCTGATCGGTTCCCGAGCGGTAATGGATGGTGTGCGGCTGGTCGGATCTGTTGGTGATCTCGCCGAAGGACCACTTGGGCTCGTCCTGCGGACCGGGGACGGGAGGCGTCTGCGGGGGAATGGGAACGGTGGGCGGTGGGCCCGCCGCCAGGCGAACCGTGATCCGAGGGCACCTTGACCCTGCGGGGGGCCACTCAGGAAGCCAGGCGAACACCGGCGCGTAGCGGCGGCCGGGCGATGACGGCGTCAAGCTGGGCCGCCCACATCAGATGGCGGCGGACGGCGCGCGCCACCACGGCAGCGCGCTCGTCCGCGCTGTCGTGCGTCTCGCTCAGCGCGCGGGCATCTGCGGAGGCCGGTTCGGGCATCCGCGACTGGCCCATCCGGGTCCGAACTGCACCAGGTGCACGTCACTGAGCCGCGCCAGAACGGTGTCGACGGAGGTGTCGTCGGCGTAGACGGCGATGGTCTCCTCCTCGGTGTGGAACCCGGCGCCCGTCGGTGTGGAGCCGGGCGTCGTCGAGTTGCTCGTGACGTCGGGATCGGGGGGTGCGCGTGCGGGTCGGGCGGGTGAGCCGGGCGGCGAGTTCACCGACCGGGCGGTCCGGTCGGGGGGCAGGTCACCCAGATCGCCGGTGAGCGCGGTGCCGAGACCGTTCTTGTGCACCGCGGCACCGATGGCGAAGACAGCGGCGTTCGGCAATATCGCGGCCAGACCTTAGCCGACCGTCCACCGCAGGAACTCGGTCTGCACCCGCCTGTCGAGCGCCTCCTGGGCAGCGGTCAGGGATTCGAATGGGGTCACGTGGTGGAGGAACTCGCGGCGCTTCGGGCAGCCGCCGGGCATCGGCCGTCCGCAAACGAGATCCGGGCAGCAGAGTCGGCAACCCTAAATTGCGCCGACTACTGACCCCAGCCTGGACGAAGGCTCGCTGCTGATCGAATCCGGCCTGGTGAACCCCGACGGGCCCTACTGCGACGAAGCCCACGCGCTTTAAGCGTTGACTAGGCCGCCAAGGTCTTTTGAATCAAACCTGGTATCGGCAGGCGCGCGAGGTACCCCGAGTCTTGGGCCTGCGACCGACAGCGGTCGAGGACGTTCGGCCCAGCCACGGCCTTAGCCGCTCGGAAGCGCATGTCTGTCGTCCCGGGGGGTCGGGACCTTTGGCCGGGGTCGCGGGGCGGGGCCGCGGCCTAGCGTCGAAGTGGACATCCGAAGCGGATTCAGGAGGGAGCGTCCCATGTTGTCCCCGATCATCGTGGGCATCGACGGTTCGGCGCATGCGTGGCGGGCTTTGGACTGGGCCGCCGACTATGCCGTCCGGCATCGCCTTCCCTTGCGTCTCGTGCATGGGTCGCGCGCGCTGGTGGCGGACGGGACGATCCCCGACGACGCCCTGCGCCGGTTGATCGCCGAGCGGGAGGACCTGCTCGCCGAGGCCCGACAGTACGCGCTGAAGCTCCACCCCGGCCTCGATGTGGAAACGCGGCTGGTGACGAAGGACCCGGGGCGAGCACTGGTGGCAGAGAGCGCGGAAGCGGAGCTGGTGGCAGTGGGATCGCGCGGGCTGGGCGGCTTCGAAGGGCTGCTGTTCGGCTCCGTCGGCCTCTACACGGCCGCGCATGCGCTGTGTCCGATCATGGTGGTCTCCCGTTCCGCTCCCCATCCCGCTGACGCGCCCGCTGAGATCGTGATCGGGATCGAAGGGCGGCCCGAGGAGAGGGCGTTCGTCGAGTGGGCCGTCGAGGAGGCGTCCTCCAGAGGCGCCAGGGTTCTCGCGCTGCACGCGGTGGGCGGGGAGTTCGGCTCCCCCCACCGGCGGGTGATCGAGGACATGGAGTTGTCGGAGGCACTGGCCGGGATAGGGGAGCGGTATCCGGACGTCCCCGTCGACCAACTGGTGTCCGACCGGGCACCGTCCCATGCGCTGGTGGAGGCGTCGAAGAACGCGGCCTTGGTCGTGGTCGGCGCGCGTCGCGGGCGTGGCCTGCCCGGCATGGCGCTGGGGCGGGTGAACCACGCGATCCTGCACCACGCGCACTGCCCGGCGGTGGTCGTCCCCACCCACGAATGATCTTCACGCCCGCGGCGGACGGCCGCCGCGGGCCGGCCGAGGAGGAGTTGACCATGACCGATCCGATCATTGTGGGGGCCGACGGCTCCGGCCCGTCCGAGCGGGCCGTGGCCTGGGCCGCCGATGAGGCGGCCCGGTTCGGGCGCGAACTGGGGATCGTGCACGTGGTGGAGAGGTGGGGCTTCGACGTCCCGCTGAACAGGGCGCCCGGCGAGGTGGCCTCGCTGTCCCGGGAAGGGGGCGAGGTGCTGGCGGGCGCCGAGCGCGTCGCGCACGACCGGCGGCCGGAGGTGCCGGTGAGCGTGGACCTGGTGTCCGGACGTACCGTCCGCGTCCTGGCGGAAAGGTCGGAGCGGGCGTTGGAACTGGTCGTGGGGCACCGCGGCCTCGGCGGATTCGCCGGTCTCCTGCTCGGGTCGGTCGGGCTCGGCGCCGTCCGGCACGCCGCATGCCCCGTCGTCGTGGTGCGCGGGGAACCGGCCGACGATCGCCGGGAGATCGCCGTGGGCATCGGCCTCGGCGACGACTCCGCCGCCCTGGATTACGCGTTCCGGGCCGCGGAGGCCCGGCGGGCAAGGCTCCGCGTCGTCCACGCCTGGCCCTTCCCTCAGGCCCTGGACGAAGCGGGTGCGGGCGCTGACCTGCGGCGTATCGAGGAGCGGGCTAGGTGGCGGGTGATAGAGGCGCACGCGCCCATGCGCCGACGCTTCCCCGGCGTCGACGTGGTCGAGGACATCGTGCAGGACAATCCCGCCGCCGCGCTGGTCGCCGCGTCCCGCGACGTCGATCTGGTGATCGCGGGCTCGCAGGCCCGCGAGGGCCTGGCTGTGCCGCGCGCCCGCGCGGTGACCCACGCCCTCGTCCACCACGCGCACTGCCCGGTCGCCATCGTCCCCACGCCCGGCGAACCCGCACCGTGAGCGCGGCACTCCGGTGTAGGCGTTGTCGTCCAGGCCGGGGGCATTGTGGGCGATCGCGAGCCCGACGTGCCACTGCAGGTGGGTGTGGTCGGGCAGTCGGCGTCTCGAACGCGGGTTGAGGTGGACGCGCTGGGTCTCCTCACAGCCGTCCCCCGCCCCCGGACGGCGCAAAGGACCTTCGCCTCTCCAAATACCGGCCCTGGCCTGCTGACACTTGTAACAAGGCGGCATTTCGGGGAAGGAGGTCCGTCGATGGTCGCACTCCCGAGGGCCCAGCGGCCCAACATCCTTCTCGGCTATGACGGAACCGAGGAGAACGACGTCGCGCTGTCCTGGGCGGTCGAAGAGGCCCGGCTGCGCGGGCTCGACCTGACGATCTGTCATTGCTGGCACTGGCCGTACCCGGAGGGGCACGTGGACCCGTCCGTCAAGGCGATCGTGCAGCGTGCGGGGGAGAACCTGCTGCGCAAGGGCGCGCGGCGGGCCGTCGACCTGGGCGCGCCGGGGAAGGTGCACACGCTGCTGAGGCGGGAACCGGTGTGCGAGACCCTGGTGTGCGAGTCCGACGACGCGGAGCTGATCGTGGTCGGCTCGCACGAGCGGCACCGGCTGCCCGCCGGGTCGACGGCGGTGGAGTTGCCCGCGCTCACGCACCGTCCGGTGATCGCCGTCCGGCGGTCGGACGGGCCGCGGGGGCTCGTCGTGGTCGGGGTCGATGGGTCCGAGGGCGCGGACGCGGCGGTCGGCTTCGCGATCGAGGAGGCCGCGCTGCGCGAATGCGATCTGCGCGTGGTCTACGGGGCGTGGGAGCCCGGTGCCGTGCCGGACTGGGAACTGCCCCTCTTCACCGACAGGGACAAGCTGTTCCAGGCACGGGCGGCCAAGCTCGAAGAGGCCGTCCACCCCTGGCGTCAGCGCTACCCGAAGGTCGATGTGGAGGTCTCGCTGCTGTTGGAGCGTCCCAGGGAAGCTCTCCTGGGCGCGGCGGCCGACGCCGACCTGCTGGTGGTGGGAGACCGCGGCACCGGCGGCGTGGACCCGCTGCTTCTGGGCGCGACCAGCTCGGCCATGCTGCATCACGCTCCGTGTACGGTCGCGATCGTCCCGCCGCTCCGGTACGCCGCCTGAGACCGCGCCCGGAAGGTGCGTGGGGAGGCGGTCAGTCAGGGCCCATCCGGCCTCGGCTCGGGTGGCCGGGAGGTTGCGGGAGCACCGGCTCGACCCGGTACAGGGACGGCATGCCCGAGGTGCGCGGCGTGATCTCGCGCTGCATACCGGCGAGGGCGGCTATCAGGTCGCGGGCGGTGACCAGGCCGACCAGGGCACCGTGTTCGTCGGTCACGGGCGCGTAGTCGGTGCCCGCGTCCAGCATCGCTCGGGCGGCCTCGGATACGGCTGCCTGCGGGCGCACCGTGGCGGGGCGCCGGTCTGGGAGAAGGGTGGTCACGGGACGCCGGGCGTCGCGGGGTGCGATGGCGTTCCAGGCGGCCGTGAGTGTCTGGGCGTCGACGACTCCGAGGAAGCCGCCCTGGACGTCGGCGACCGGCAGGTGGTGAACCTCGGCCTTGCACATCAGCTCCCAGGCCATGAGCACCGACTCGTCCTCGGCGATGGTGAGCAGGTCGCGGGACATCAGTTCGGCGACGGCGCGCCGCTCCAGCGGCTCGGTCATGGTCCCCCCTCCCCGGGCGTGTGCTGCCCATATGGGTTCATGCTCCCCACTTGCGGCGCCTTCAGGCGGGGGGTGAACGTTCCGTCCGGGAACGTCGAAGTTCCGCGTCAGCGCGCGGACGGGACCATGTGTCGCGGCGGCCGGTGCCGTCGTCACCGCAGCTTCGCGAGCCGCTCGTCGTACTCCTCTGCCCGGCGCTGGGTCGCGGCGCGGGCCTGTGTGCCGACTGCTGCGGTCTCAGCCCGACCTTTCCGTGGAATTCGAGCGGTCGGCTTTGAGTTGGGCGGCGAGGGCGGCGGCCTGGGTGCGGCGGCTCATGCCGAGTTTGGCGAAGATGTTGGAGATGTAGTTCTTGACGGTTTTTTCGGCGAGGAAGAGGCGTTCGCCGATCTGGCGGTTGGTGAGTCCTTCGCCGATGAGTTCGAGGATGTGGCGTTCTTGTTCGGTGAGGCCTTTCAGGGGGTCGTTCTTGTCTTGGCGGGTGCGGATGCGTTCGAGCATGCGGGCGGTGCTGCGCGGGTCGAGCAGGGATTGGCCGGTGGCGACGGTGCGGACGGCGCCGACGAGGTCGGAGCCGTGGATCTGTTTGAGGACGTAGCCGGCGGCGCCTGCCATGACGGCTTCGAAGAGGGCGTCTTCGTCGTCGAAGGAGGTGAGCATGAGGCACGCGAGGTCGGGCATCTGGGAGCGGACCTCGCGGCAGACGGTGACGCCGTCGCCGTCGGGGAGGCGGACGTCCAGGACGGCGACGTCGGGGCGGGCGGCGGGGATGCGGGCGATGGCCTCGGCGGCGGTGCCGGCTTCGCCGACGATGTCGATGTCGTCCTCGGCGGACAGCAGTGCGGCCACGCCGCGGCGGACGACCTCGTGGTCGTCCATCAAGAACACTCGGATTGTTTCCGCATTGTGTGGCGTTTGCCCGCTCATGGCGTTCGATTCCCTCGGCTCAGTGGTGACGTGTCCGACGCTACCCTCCCCGGTGGTCGGGGCCTTGGCATGGTGCCCACAGTGCAAGCGGCCCGACGTTCCGAGTCCTTACCCATCGGCATTTCGTAGGTGATACTGGCGATGTGGCTGAGGAATCCGGCACCGGTCGGGAGCGGGCGCGGCTGATCCTGCCGCAGTTGCAACTGGACGATTTGCTGACCGAGTTGCAGGCGCGGTTGGAGGCGGCGCGGTCGACGCGTGATCGTGTGCATGCGCTGCTGGAGGCTGTTGTCTCGGTGGGCAGTGAGCTCGATTTGGAGTCGGTGTTGCGGCGGATCACCGAGGCCGCGATCACGCTGGTGGACGCGCGGTATGGCGCGTTGGGGGTGATCGGTGAGGAGGGGGAGCGGCTGGTCCAGTTCGTCACGGTCGGTGTCGGTGAGGAGGAGATCGAGGCGATCGGGCATTGGCCGGAAGGCCACGGGATCCTCGGGCTGCTGATCCGCGAGCCGCATCCGCTGCGGTTGCCGGATCTGGGCGAGCACCCTGCCTCCAGTGGTTTTCCGGCGAATCATCCGCCGATGCGGTCGTTCCTGGGTGTTCCGATTCGGGTGCGGGACGAGGTGTTCGGGAACCTGTATCTGACCGAGAAGGCGGGTGGCGGCGAGTTCGACCAGGAGGACGAGGTCGTGGTGACCGCGCTGGCGACGGCGGCGGGGGTGGCGATCGAGAACGCGCGGTTGTATGAGGAGACGCGTCGGCGGGAGCGGTGGCTTGAGGCGTCGGGGGAGATCTCCACGGCGCTGCTGTCGGGCACGGACCCGCACGAGGTGACCGCGCTGGTCGCGCAACGCGCCAGAGAGATCGCCGACGCCGACCTCGCGACGGTGGCGCTCGTTGAGGAGGGCGCCGATCATTTCGTGGTGGAGTCCGCGCACGGCGAAGGCGCCGAGGAGCTTGAGGGGTTGCGGGTGCGGCTTGACCATTCGGTCGCCGGTCCGGTCTTTTCTGAGGGTGTCGCGCTGCGGTTGGCCGATGGGAGCAAGGCGGCGCAGGAGGCGAAGGTCCCGGTGCATGTACCGATCGGGCCGCTGCTGGTGGTGCCGCTCGGGCTGGGCTC
>NZ_BCQP01000072.1 GCF_001552135.1 Actinomadura chibensis NBRC 106107
CGAGCCGGTGGCCTGGGAGCCGCTGGTCGAGGCGACCGGGCTCAGCCGCCCCACCGTGTACCGGCGCATGGCCGCCCTGGTCGACCAGGGCCGCGCCCGCCCCGCCGCCGCCGGCGGCTGGCAACTCCCCGCCGCCGACGACGGGGACGACGGGAACGGCCGGTCCGCCCAGGACGACGGCGACGCCGGGCTGGTGGCCGCCGCGGCGGAGCTGGTGGTGTCCACGCAGTTCGGATCCACCTCGATGCTGCAGCGCAAGCTCCGCGTCGGGTTCGCCAAGGCCACCGCGCTGATGGACCGGCTGCAGGCCCTGGGCGTCGTCGGCCCGGCCGAAGGCTCCCAAGCCCGCAAGGTCCTGACCGGCCCGCACGACCTCGACCGCGTCCTGGCCGAGATACGCGGCCACTGACCACCCGACCGGATCAACCCGAATTCGGCGGGGGCCCTGGACCGGCCCCCGCCCCAACCGAAGGAGAAACCATGTCCGACCTGCTCGAACTGCCGTCCGCCCTGGACGGCCTGGTCGAGCGCGGCGACGCGCTCCACACGGTGATCGAAAAGGTGGGCGAGTACGCGCCCGCCGTCGCCGAGCTGATGGACACCCTCGCCGCGATCTCCGACCAGATCACCAACGACCGGCTGGCGGAGGTCACCGACCAGTCCCTGGACCTGCGACGCACCAACGTGGCGATCTTCGTCGCGCTGCTGCACGACACCGTCGCCGGACTCGGCGCCCTCCTGTTCAGCATGGAACTGGACGAGTGGCTCAGCGACCGCGCCCACGACGCCCTGCCCGTCGCCCAAGCCGCGGTGTACAACCTCGTCGAATCCCTGGCCATCCTCACCAGCGGAATCCGCCCCGCAGGCGAACGCGAGTAGACACCCCGGGCCCGGTCCGCCGTCACGTGCGGGCCGGGCCCTTTCCGGCCCGTCGAATCACACCCGGCCCACCGCTCTCACTACTCGCGAACGGCCTCGTCCTCGCCGTGGAGGAACCCGATGAGAACTGCCCGCACCCGACACGCCGCGTTCAGGACGGTCACCCGATGACTAAGCCTCCGCTGCGCGTGCTGGACGGCGGCCACGACGACCCGGACCCGCACCGCTCACTCCCCCACGACATCGGGGCCGAACGGCAGGTACTCGGCGCGATGATGCTCTCGACCCGCGCCGTCGCCGACGCCCGCGCCCTGCTGGACGGCAGCGAGTTCTACCGGCCCGCCCACCAGGAGATCTGGCAGGCCATCTGCGGCCTGGCCGACCGCGGCGACCCCTGTGAACCCACGGCCGTGGCCGCCGAACTCGGGTCCCGTCGCCTCGCCAAGGTCGGCGGCGGCCCCTACCTGCACACCCTGATCCAGGACACCGTTTCCTCCACCCAGGCCGGCTACTACGCCCACCGGCTCGCCGAACTGGCCTACGCCCGCACCATCGCCATGACCGGCACCCACCTCATCCAGCTCAGCCACCAGGCCGCCGACGGCGACACCACCGACCTGCGCGGCGCCGTCACCGCCGCCGTCCAAGACATCACCACACCCGACGCCCGCGGCTGGCCCGCACCCACTCCACTGGAAGCCGCCCAGGAATTGCCGGTCTTTCCGCTGCCGATGCTGCCGGACTGGCTCGCCGAATACGCCGCCCGCCTGGCCGAGCAAACCCAGACCCCCGCCGACCTGTCCGGCTGCCTCGCCCTGGCCGTGCTGGCGGTCGCCGCCGGCGGCAAGGTCTGGGTCCAAGCCCGCGGCTGGCGCGAACCCACCAACCTGTTCACCGTCATCGCCCTCGGCCCCGGCAACCGCAAATCCGAAGTGTTCGCGGCGATGACCGGCCCGATCCGCGCCGCCGAAAGCATGCTCCGCGACCAAGCCCAACCCCACATCACCGACATCGCCATCCAACGCCGCGTCGCCGAAGCCGACATGGAGAAAGCGGAAAAGGCCGCGATCAACGCCATTGACGCCATCGTCCGCGAGCAACACCTCGAAGACGCGCGGATCGCCGCCGAACGGCTCCAAGAACTGCAGATACCGGCCGAACCGCGGCTGTTCTCCGACGACGCCACCCCCGAAATCCTCACCTCACAGCTCGCACAGCAAGGCGGCCGGATGGCCGTCCTGTCCCCCGAGGGCGAGATCTTCTCCATCGCCGCCGGGCGCTACAGCGGAGCGCCGAACTTCGCCGTCCTCAAACACGGCCACGCGGGCGAGGGAATGCGCATCGACCGCGTGGGACGTCCCTCCGAGATCATCGAGTCCGCGCACGTCACCCTCGGCATCTGCACCCAGCCGGATGTCCTGGCCGGCCTCGCCGACACCCCGCAATTCCGCGGGCAAGGACTGCTCGGCCGGATCCTGTACGCCGTCCCGCACTCGCTGCTCGGATACCGCGACCCAAGCCCCGAACTCATCCCCGCCCACATCGCCCAGACCTACGCCGACACCCTCACCGGTCTCATCACCCGACTGCACGCCCTCACCGAACCGATTACCCTGCAGTTCACCGACGCCGCCCTCAGCGCCGTCCAGCAGCTGCTGCGCGACACCGAACCGCGCTACCGGCCCGGCAACGACCTGGCCCACATGCCCGACTGGGGCGGCAAATACCCCGGCGCCGTCGTCCGCATCGCCGGACTCCTCCACCTCGCCGCGAACCACCAAGGCACCTGGCACAAACCCATCACCACCGACACCTTCGCCTGCGCCCGCCACATCGGCGACTACTACCTCACCCACGCCCAAGCCGCCTACGACCTCATCGGCGCCGACCCCGACCTGGCCGACGCCCGCGCCCTACGCGACTGGATCACCCGCACCGGCACCCACCGCTTCACCGCCAGCGACGCCGTCCAAGCCCTGCGCGCCCGCTTCCGCAAGGTCGCCGACGTCGAGCCGGGCCTGAGAGTCCTGGAAGCCCACGGCTGGGTCAGACGGCTACCCACCCCACCCCGCGCCAGCGGCCCCGGCCGCACCCGCGCACCCGTCTACGAGGTTCATCCGAACTCCCTCGAAGACGGCTCTCAGGCCCCCTAGCCACGCACCGCGGCCCCGCTACACACAGTGACCGCTGTCGAGGCGCGAACCGCAGACGGGGCCCTACAAGCCACCAAGAAATACAGAGAAATCAATTGTTCTGTATTTCTTGCAGGCATGTAGGCGCATGGCTCCGCTCCCCACTCCCAACCTCGTCACTCAGCGTGACGACCGCTCGAAGGAGATCACCATGCCCAGAACCACCGGCACCACCCCCGACGAACCCGACGACGACAACGAGCCCGAGAAGAAGCGGCGCCCTCAAGGAGACGGCGGGCTGCACTGGGACAAGAGCCGACGCCGCTGGATCGCCACGGTGACCGTCGGGTACACCCCGCAGGGCAAGCGGATCGTCCGCAAGGGCAGCGGCCGGACCAAGACGGCGGCCAAGCAGGCCCTCCGCAAGGTCCTCCGCGACCACGAGGACGGGCTGCCCTCCGAGCCGACGAACTACACCGTCGCCGAAGCGGTGGAGTACTGGTTGAAGCACGGCCTCAGCGGACGATCCGACCGCACTGTGGAGATGAACCAGACGTTCGCCGAGAACCACGTCATCCCGGCCCTGGGCGCCCGCAAGCTCCGCGAGTTGTCAGCCGAGGACGTGGACGAGTGGCTCGCCGCCAAGTCCAAGACGCTCAGCACGCGATCTCTCAAGCTGATCCATTCCATCCTGAACCGCTCGGTGCGCAAGGCCATGGCGCGCGACAAGGTCCGGCGCAACATCGTCGAACTCTGCGACGTCCCCGAAGGGCGCGAAGGGCGGCCGTCCAAAGCGCTCACCCTCGCCCAGGCCAAGGCCGTCCTCAATGCAGCACGCAAGTCCGAACCGCGCATAGCGGCCTACATCGTCCTTTCATTGGCCACCGGCGCCCGAACCGAGGAACTGCGTGCGCTGACGTGGGATCACGTCGTCGGCTACGCCAAGGACGCCGACCGATGGATCCCCGTCCAAGAAGCCGGTTGGGAACACGGCGCCTACGCCATTTACGTCTGGCGGTCCGTCCGCAAGAAGGGCGACACCAAGACCAGGAAGTCCCGCCGGACATTGAAGCTGCCGCAAATCTGTGTCGAGGCGCTCCGCCGCCTCCAGGAGCACCAGGACGAGACCACCGACGACGCCTCCTCCAAGCGCGGCGGGCTGGTGTTCTGCACACGCACCGGCAACCCGCTGTCGGCGTCCAACGTGCGGCGCGACTTCCGCAAGGTGCTCGACAAGGCCGAGCTGGACGGCGCGCGGTGGGCGCCGCGGGAGATGCGGCACAGCTTCGTCTCCGTGCTGTCCGACCACGGCATCCCCATCGAGGACATCTCCCGGCTCGTCGGCCACCGCAGCACGACGGTCACCGAGACCGTCTACCGGCTGCAGATCCGGCCGGTCATGGAGAAGGGCGCGACCGCCATGGACGGCATCTTCGCGGCCGCTGGCGACGCCGACGACGCAACGGACCAGGACCCGTAGTCACTCAGTTAGTCACCCACAAGATCAAGGCCATGATCCGCGCGAGCGGATCATGGCCTTTGAGGTGGGTGGGCGCGGACGGTTTCGAACCGCCGACTCCTCGCTTGTAAGGCGAGTGCTCTACCCCTGAGCTACGCGCCCGCGTTGCCGGGAAAGCGTACCCGGTCGGTGGTGGCGATCGCGAAACGGTTTGGGACGGGGAGGTTACGGGAGGTGGATCCAGACCCCCTTGACCTCGGTGTAGGCGTCCAGGGCGTAGGGGCCCATCTCGCGGCCCCAGCCGCTCGACTTGTAGCCGCCCCAGGGGGCGGCGGCGTCGGGGATGGGGAGCATGTTGACGAAGATGGCGCCCGCGCGGATGTCGGCGGCGAGGCGGTGGGCGGTGGACAGGTCGCGGGTCCACAGGGACGCGGCCAGGCCGAACTCGGTGTCGTTGGCGCGGACGGCGAGCTCCTCCACGTCGTCGTAGGCGAGGACGGGCAGGACGGGCCCGAAGATCTCCTCGCGGGCGATCGTCATGTCGTCGGTGACGCCGCCGAAGACGGTGGGGGCGTAGAAGTTGCCGGGGCCCTCGCCGCGGTGGCCGCCGGTGACCAGTTCGGCGCCCTGCTTGCCGCCCGTCCGGACGAAGGAGTCGACGCGGTCGAGGTGCTCGGCGGAGACGAGGGGGCCGATCTGCGTCTCGGGGTCGAGGCCGGGGCCGACGCGCAGGCCGGACGCGGCGGCGGCGAGCTTCTCGGTGAACTCGTCGGCGCGGCGGCGGTCGACGTAGAGGCGGGTGTAGGCGGCGCAGACCTGGCCGCTGTTGAGGAGGGCGCCCTGGAGGTTGCCGGCGACGGCCTCGTCGATGTCGGCGTCGCGGGCGATGATGGAGGGCGCCTTGCCGCCGAGTTCGAGGGTGACGCGCTTCAGGTTGCTCGCGGACGTCTTGACGATCTCGCGTCCGACCGTGCTGGAGCCGGTGAAGGAGATCTTGTCGACGCCGGGGTGCGCGACGAGGGCGCGGCCGACGGCGGGGCCGCCGGTGAGGAGGTTGACCACGCCGGGCGGGAAGCCCGCCTCGGCGCACAGCTCGACCAGCCGGACGGTGGTCAGCGGCGTCTGCTCGGCGGGCTTGATGACGACGGTGTTCCCGCAGGCGAGGGCCGGGGCGAGCTTCCAGGACGCGATCATCAGCGGGAAGTTCCACGGGGTGATCAGCGCGCAGACGCCGACGGGCTCGCGGCGGACGTAGTGCAGCGTGTCCGGGAACGAGATCGGGGAGACCGCGCCCTCCAGCTTGGTGACCCAGCCGGCGAAGTAGCGGAAGTGCTCGGCGGCGCCGTCCACGCTGACCGTCTTCGCGACGCCGAGCGGCTGGCCCTGGTCGCGGGTCTCCAGCTCGGCCAGCTCGGCCGCGTTCTTCTCGATCAGCTCCGCGACGCGCCAGAGGAGGCGGGCGCGCTCGTTCGGCAGCATCTTGGCCCAGGACGGCTCGTACAGCGCGGCCCGGGCGGCGTCGACCGCGTCCTCGACGTCCTGCGGCCCGGCCTCCGCGCAGGTGGCGAGGAGCTTCCCGGTGGCGGGATCGGTCGTCGTGAACTCTGCGCCGTCCGCCGCGGCGGCCCACTCGCCGTTGACGTAGAGCCGGGTGTGCATTGCTGGCCTCCCCCTGGTCGCGGAATGAGGCCAGTCTCGGCCGCGGCCCCCGGCGTGTCTTGTCTGTGCCTGTACGGACCTTGCCCAAGCCTGTATCGATCAGTCGTCGGAGACGGTCACCCGGTACTCGCGCGGGCTGGCCCCGTAGGCGGCCTTGAACAGGCGGCTGAAGTGCGCGGCGTCGACGAACCCCCAGCGGGCCGCGATGGCGCTGACCGGGCGGTTCAGCTGGAGCGGGTCGCGCAGGTCGCGGCGGCAGTGCTCCAGCCGCCGCTCCTTGATCCACGACGAGACGGTCGTGCCCTCCTCGCGGAACAGGTTGTACAGGTGCCGGGACGAGACGAAGTGCGCGGCGGCGATGTCGTCCGGGGACAGGTCGGGGTCGTCCAGATGACGTTCGATGTAGGCGCGGACGCGCAGCAGCAGCGCCCGGCGGCGCGACTCGGGGGTCGGCGCGGACATGTCCATGTGCTCGGCGAACAGCGTGACGAGCAGGTCGGCGATGTTGTCGCCGAGCCGGACGCCGCCGTGGTCGTCCAGCTCGTCGAGCTGCTCGGCGAGCTGGACGAGGAACGCCGACAGCAGCGCCCCGACGCCCTGCCGCCCGGAGATGCGGGTGGCGGTGACCCGGGCGATGGCGTCCTCGGGCAGGTGCAGCAGGCGGCGCGGCACCATCAGGACGAGCTGCCGGTAGGAGTCGTCGAACGCGAGCGTGTACGGGCGCGTCGTGTCGTAGATGGTGAAGTCGCCGGGGACGAGCGCCGCCTCCCGCCCGTCCTGGGTGAGCAGGCAGTACCCGTTGAGCTGGACGCCGATCTTGTAGTGCCCCGGGTCGGAGCGCGCGATCAGCGCGCCGGTGCGCCGGACGACGCTCGGCGTCGACGCGACCTCGGTGACCTTGAGCGCCCCGAGCTCACGGCCGCGGATGCGGCCCTCGAAGAGCTCCGGGCGGGTCGTCTCCGCCCGGAGCGGCACGAACGTCTCCGACACCGAGCTGCGCCAGAAGTCGAACCGCTCGGCGGCGGGCAGATCGGCTGTCCTGATGACCATGGACATGCGCGTTTCCCCAGGTGAAGCCCCGCTTGCTCCGTCGTTCACATGGTGCACCCGCGGACCGGGGTCGCGCCAGTGGCAACCGTGCTCACTCCATCGCCGCGCGGACGAGATGAGTGTCGGTGAACTGCTCGAAGCCGGTGACCTTACCGTCCTTCACCCGCCACGCGTGGACGAACCGCACGCGCATCGCCTTTCCGGTCGCCCGGTACGTCCCGGAGTAGTGGCCGATCGCGACGACCGTCCCGTCTCCGCCGTCGACGAGTTCGTCGGGGTCGGCGCGGAAGTTCTTCCAGTCCTTGCCGAGCCGGCCGAAGACCCCGGCCTTGATCGCGTCGACGCCGACGTAGGTGCCCGCGTAGGGGAAGCCGTCCATCTCCGTCCAGGCGATGTCGTCGGCGAAGTCCGCGACCATGCCGTCCAGGTCGCCGCGGTCGGACGCCCCGTAGTGGGCCTTGACGACGTCGTACGCCTCGCTGCTCATATGTGCATCCCTCCCGTGTCCGGCCAAGTCCAGCGGCTCGCCGGGCCGGGGATCTTGGCTGTGTCCGAACAGTCCTTGTCTGTGCGAGCACACTAGGACGCGGGGGTGAGGCGCGTCAGGGCGTCGGCGAGGCGGTCGGCGGCGGTGGGCCTGGCGGCGGCGGGCAGCCCGCCGACGACCTTGAGGGCGAACCGCATGAGCCACGGGTGGGAGAGCCCCTGCCGGGTCGCTATGCGCATCACGCGCGGGTCGTCGATGGCGCGGGTGAAGGCGCGTCCGAGCGTGAACGGGCCGCCGTTGGCGCGTTTCAGCGCGGCCGGATACGTCCGCAGGACCCGTTCCGGGAACGGCGCGGAGGACGCCTCGGCGACGACCTCGGCGGCGATGCGGGCGGCTTCGAGCGCGTAGGCGATGCCCTCGCCGTTGGACGGGTTGACCATCCCGCCCGAGTCGCCGACGAGCAGCAGCCCCGGCAGGTAGTGCGGCTGGCGGCTGAAGCCCATCGGCAGGGCCGCGCCGCGCAGCGGGCCGGTGGCGCCGTCCTCGGTGAAGCCCCAGTCGCGCGGGAGCGTCGCGAGCCAGCGGGCGAAGAGCCCGTGGTAGTCGGGGTGCTCGCCGCGCAGCAGGGCCACGCCGACGTTGCAGGTGCCGTCGCCCATGCCGAACATCCAGCCGTACCCGGCGGGGGCCAGGTCGAGCCGGATTTCGAGGTGGTCGTCGTCGTGGCGGGGGCTGCGGTAGTAGCGGCGGCCCGCGATGCCGATCGGACGGTCCCGGCGCGCCCGCACGCCGAGCGCCACGGACAGCCGGGACGGCGCGCCGTCCGCCGCGATCACCAGCCGGGCGTGCTCGACGCCGTCCGCGGTCCGGACGCCGGTCACCCTGCCGTCCGCCTGGACCGGGCCGGTGACCTTGGTGTTCTCGCGCAGCGTCGCGCCCGCGGCGGCGGCGTGCCGGGCGAGCAGCTCGTCGAGGCCCGCGCGGGTGCGGGTGAGGCCGTGGCCGTCCGGCCAGGGGATCTCCACGCGGCGGCCCGCGCCGACGAGCCGGATGCCCTTGTTGGGGAACCAGCCCGGCCCGGCGAGGTCGACGCCGAGGGCGCGCAGTTCGTGGACGGCGCGCGGCGTGAGCCCGTCCCCGCAGACCTTCTCGCGCGGGAAGGACGACTTCTCCAGGACGAGCACGTCCAGCCCGGATCCCGCGAGGTGGCGGGCGACGGCGGATCCGGCGGGACCGGCGCCGACGACGATGACGTCCCGCATCACGCCTCGCGATGAACGCGCGGGGTCACCGGTTCGGCGGTTCGGCGCTGATGTCGGCGAGGGCCGAGCGCTCGTCGCGCTGGACGGCGAGGTCCCCGATCGACACCATCCCGATCGGGTGGTCGCCCTCCACGACGGGGACGCGGCGGACGGCGTGCCGCCGCATCAGCGTGACGGCGGCGTCGGCGTCGGCGTCCGGCGCGATCGTGACGATGTCGGTGCTGCAGATGTCCGCGACGGTCGTGGCGGACACGTCGCGCTCGACGGCGACGGCGCGGACGACGATGTCGCGGTCGGTGACCATGCCGCGCAGCCGCCCCTCGTGGACGACCAGGACGTCGCCGATCCCGTGCTGCCGCATGAGGTCCCCGGCCCGGGTCAGGGACGTGTCCGGCGGCACCGCCACGGGCACCGGGGTCATCACCTCGTTGACCTTCTGGGGCATGAGCGAGCCTCCCCTCTCGGGGCCTCGCCTACCCAGCGGCGGGCCGGATATGTCCGTCCGGCGCGGGCGTTCGGGGGCGGGGGCTAGCCCTGGGAGTCGGGGCCGTCCTGCTCGGCGAGGAAGCGCTCGAACTGGGCGCCGAGCTCGTCGGCGGTGGGCATGTCCTGCGACTCGGCGAGCAGGCTGTCGCGCGCGGCGGCCCCGGCGAAGGCGTCGTACTGCTGCTCCAGCGCCCGGACGACCTTCTCCACCTCGTCGTTGCCGTCCACCTGCTCGGCGATGTCGGCGTCCGTCGCGGTGGCCGCCTCGCGGAGCCGCTCGACCGGCAGGGCCAGCCCGGTCGCGTCGATGACCCCCTCCAGCGCCGCGACGGCGGCGGCCGGGTAGGCCGACTGCGCGAGGTAGTGCGGGACGTGCACCGCGAGCCCCACCGCGTCGTGCCCGGCCTCGCCGAGCCGCAGTTCGAGCAGCCCGGCGGCGCTGCCCGGCACCTGCACCTTGTCGAACCAGGAGTTCCGGGTGACCAGTTCGGGCCGCGTCGCGTGCGCGGTGACGCCGACCGGGCGGGTGTGCGGGACGCCCATCGGGATGCCGTGGAACCCGACGACCAGCCCCACGCCGAGCCGCTCCACCAGGTGCAGGACGGACGAGGTGAACCCCTCCCACAGCCGGTCGGGCTCCGGCCCGGACAGCATCAGGAACGGGCTGCCCGCCTCGTCCCGGAGCAGCCGGACGACCAGCTCCGGCGCCTCGTAGGACGCCCAGTGGTCGCGGTCGAAGGTCATCAGCGGGCGGCGGGCCCGGTAGTCGATCAGCGAGTCGACGTCGAAGCGGGCGACGACGCGGTGCTCCAGCGCCTCCAGGAGGTGCTCGCGCACGAGCTGCCCGGTGGACCCGGCGTCCACGAAGCCGTCGAGGCTGTGCAGCAGCACCGGACCCGTCAGCTCTGGCAGGTCGGTGTCGAGCTCGTACAGATCCTCAGGGTTAAGCAACGTCTCCCCCATCTCCGTGTCCAACATCCACAGTACTCATTGCGGGCCCGTCGCCGTCGGGCCCGGGGACCGTCCGGCCCGGCTCCGCGGGCATGCCGCGAAGCCCAGTGGTCAAGGGTGTCGGATAACACGCGGCCGGTCCGAAAGCTTCCACGCGGAGGGGCGGCGAGGGGCGCGGACGGCGGCCGAACCGACCCGTCTGTTCTCCATTACCTGGAGGAGGACTTCGATTGCCTCACGGCCACACCCGGCAGGCCGTCCAGGAGCCGTCCAGGGGCCGTCTAGGGGAGGCTCCACAGCGACACCGACAGCAGCCCGAGGCTGACGGCGATGAGCAGCATCGCGGTCGAGCGCCCGCCCTCGCCGCCGGGGACGCCCCGCCCCCGCGCCAGGAGGAAGGCGAAGCACGCGAGGAAGCCCGCCGCGACGACGTCCATCGCCACTGCGAGCGCGGTCACGGCACCACCCTCCCCCTCGTCCGTGCAAACCCTAGACGAGTGCGGTCGCCCGCACGGCCGCCTCACCGCGATCACGAACGGCGGCTCCGCGCCGCGTCGGCGTGCGCCGCCCGGCCCCGACACGACAGAATCGGATTCGGAATCGCGGAAGGGAGCACCCATGACCGCCGACCGACCGTCCCGTCCCGGGCGCCCGTACGACGTCGTGCTGTTCGGCGCGACCGGCTTCACCGGCGCCCTGACCGCCGAGTACCTCGCCGGGCGCGCCGGTCCGGGGACGCGCTGGGCCCTGGCCGGACGCGACGAGGCCAGGCTCGCGGCCGTCCGCGACCGGCTGGCCGAGCTGAACCCCGCCTGCGCCGACCTGCCCCTGCTGCGCGCCGACGTCGCCGACCCGGCGTCGATCGAGAGGCTCGCGGACGCGGCGCGGGTCGTCATCACAACAGTCGGGCCGTACTCGAAGTACGGCGAGCCCTTGGTCGCGGCGTGCGCGCGCGCCGGGACCGACTACGTCGACCTCACCGGCGAGCCCACGTTCGTCGACCGCATGTACGTGAAGTACCACGAGAAGGCGGTGCGCAGCGGCGCGCGGATCGTCCACGCCTGCGGGTTCGACTCGATCCCGCACGACCTCGGCGCCTATTTCACGGTCAAGCACCTGCCCGAGGGCGTCCCGCTGCGTGTGGAGGGGTTCGTCCGGGGGCGCGTCTCGCCGTCCGGCGGCACGCTGCACTCGGCCATCGACGTCTTCGCCGACATGGCGGGCATGCGCCGCGCGGAGAAGGAGCGCGCCCGGATCGAGGAGAAGCCCAAGGGCCGGACGGTGCGGATCTCCCGCCGGCCGATCCCGCGCACCCGCGTCGGCGGCGGCTGGACGCTGCCGATGCCGACGCTGGACCCGCAGATCGTCGTCCGGTCGGCCGCCGCGCTCGACCGGTACGGGCCCGACTTCGAGTACGGCCACTACGTCGCCGTGAAGCGGCTGGCGGGCGCGGCGGCGATCGCCGCCGGGGCGCCGGTCCTGGTCGCGCTCGCGCAGCTCCCGCCGACCCGGTCGCTGCTGCGGCGGCTGCGCGCCCCGGGCGACGGGCCGTCCGCGGCGGAGCGGGAGCGGAGCTGGTTCAGCGTGACGTTCGTCGGCGAGGGCGGCGGCGCGCGCGTCGTCACCGAGGTCGCGGGCGGCGACCCCGGCTACGGCGAGACGGCCAAGATGCTCGCGGAGTCGGCGCTGTGCCTCGCCCACGACGACCTCCCCGCCACGTCCGGGCAGGTCACGACCGCGACCGCGATGGGCGACGCGCTCGTCGACCGGCTGGTCGGGGCGGGCATCGCCTTCCGCGTCCTGGAGGACGGATAGGAGTCAGATCGCCTTGCCCGGGTTCATCAGCCCGTGCGGGTCGAGAGCCTGCTTGATCTGGCGCTGGACGTCCCGGACGCCGGGCTCCAGCTCGCCGTCCAGCCACGGCCGCTTCAGCACGCCGACGCCGTGCTCGCCGGTCAGCGTGCCGCCGAGCTCGATCGCGGCGGTGAACACCTCGTCCGCGGCGGCCTGGACGTCGGGCGGCGGCTCGGTCAGCCCGCGCTCGAAGATGAACACCGGGTGGAGGTTGCCGTCGCCCGCGTGCGCGACCGTGAGGATCGTGACGCCGTGCCGCTCGGCGGCGCGCTCGACGCGGCCGACCATCTCCGGGAGCCGGGAGCGGGGCACGCACACGTCCTCGACCAGGCAGTTCCCGAGCCGCTCGGCGGACGGGTGGGCAAGCCGCCGGATCTCCAGCAGCGCGGCGGCCTCGGCCTCGTCGGTGGACATCGCCGCGAAGTCGGCGCCCGCGTCCTCGCAGTGGCGCAGCAGCTCCTCGGCCGGGCACTCGGGCCCGTCCGTCTGCGTGATGATCATGGCGGCGGTGTCGGTGTCGAGGTCGATGTCGCGCCAGTCGTCGATCGCGCGCAGCATCGCCCGGTCGATCAGCTCCAGCAGGCTCGGCCGCAGGCCCGCGCCCATGATCGACGCGGCGGCGGTGCCCGCCGCGGACACCGACCCGAACGTGGCGAGGACGGTCACCGGCGGGCTCACCGGCGCCGGGCGCAGCCGGACGGTCGCCGAGGTGATCACCCCGAGCGTCCCCTCCGAGCCGACGAACAGGCCGGTGAGGTCGTAGCCGGTGACGCGCTTGACCGTCCGCCCGCCGGTCCGGATCACCCGCCCGTCCGCGAGGACGACCTCAAGGCCGAGCGCCGAGTCGCGCGTGACGCCGTACTTCACGCAGCGCAGCCCGCCCGCGTTGGTCGCGAGGTTCCCGCCGATGGTGGAGATCTCGTGGCTGGACGGGTCCGGCGCGTACATCAGGCCGTGCTCGCGGGCGGCCCGGTCGAGGTCGGCGGTGATCACGCCGGGCTCGACGACGGCCAGCTGGTCCGCCGGCGCCAGCTCGCGGATCGCGGTCATCCGGGCGAGCGACAGGACCAGGCAGCCGTCGGTCGCGGTGGCGCCGCCCGCGAGGCCCGTCCCGCCGCCGCGTGGCACGATGGGGACGCGGTGCTCGGCCGCCCAGCGCACGGCCGTGACCACGTCGGAGGTGTCGCGGGCGAGCACCACGGCGAGCGGCGCGCCCGGCGCCGCGTAGGTCTGGTCGCGGCGGTGGGCCTCCATCGCGTCCGGGTCGGCGATGACCCGGCCGGACGGGAGCCGGTCGGCGAGCGCGGCGACAGCGTCCATCCAGCGAGTTCCTTTCCGTATTATGGAAGGCTATTTCGCATTATAGACTCTGCCCGGGTTCAGCTCGCGGGCCGGTCCAGCTCCTCGGCGAGGACGGCCTGCAGCCGCACCGCCACCTCGGTCAGCCGCCCCTTGGGGAAGCGGTCCTTCGGCGCGGTCACGCTGACGCCCGCCGACGGGACGCCCCGGCCGAGGAACACCGGGACGGCCGCGCACCGCACGCCCTCCTCGTTCTCCTCCATGTCGAGGGCGTAGCCGCGTTCGCGGATCGCGGCCATCTCCTCGGCCAGCCGGGCCGGGGAGGTGATCGTGTTGCGGGTGACCGCCCGCAGCTCCTGGGTGGAGGCCCACAGCTTGATCGCCTCGTCGGTGGGGTAGGTCCAGGCGAGCAGCGCCTTGCCGACGCCGGTGCAGTGCGCGGGGTTCCGCCCGCCGATGACCGAGGTCATCGTGATGGGGTGGATGGCCTCGACCTTGTCGACGTAGACGATCTCGGCGCCGTCCAGGACGGCCATGTGCGTGGTCTCGTTCAGCTCCTCGCGCAGCCGCAGCAGCACGGGGTGGACGAGCGAGCGCAGGTCGATCCGGTCGTAGAAGCGGAAGGCCGCCGCGAGCAGCTCCGTGCCGAGGAAGTACGGGCCGTTCGGCTCCGGCTGCGCGGCGAAGCCGCGGTGCCGCAGCGCGCCGAGGAGCCGGTGCAGGGAGCTGCGCGGGATGCCGGAGCGGACCGCGAGATCCTCCAGGGTCACGCCGCGCCCGCTCTCGGAGAGCAGCTGGATGATGCGCAGCGCCCGGTCGACGCTGCCGACCGGCGACTCTTTGGTACCCATACGCCCCTCTTCCGGATTTCCGTGATACGGAATGATAGCCCACAATACGGATGCCCTGCTACATTCGCCGCGTGATGAAGGCACTCGTATTCACCGCACCGAGTGTGGTGGAACTCCAGGACATCGACGAGCCGTTCGTGCGATCCGGGGAGACCCTCGTCGCGGTGGCCGCCGCCGGGATCTGCGGCAGCGAGCTGCACGGCGTCCGAACACCCGGGTTCCGCACGCCGCCGCTCGTCATGGGACACGAGTTCGCGGGCACCCTGCCGGACGGCCGCCGCGTGGTGGTCAACCCGATCCTGTCCTGCGGGGTCTGCGACCTGTGCGGGCGGGGGCAGCGCCAGCTCTGCCGCGAGCGCGCGCTGATCGGCGTGCACCGGCCCGGCGGGTTCGCCGAGCGGGTCGCGGTGCCGGCGTCGGCCGTCCACCCGCTGCCGGACGGCATGCCGTGGACGGCCGCCGGCCTGATCGAGCCGATCGCCTACGCCCTGCACAGCTGGAACGTCGCCGGGGGCCCGGACGGCGCGCGGGTCGGCGTGCTCGGCTGCGGCACGATCGGGCTGCTGTGCGTCCAGCTCGCGCGGCTGCGCGGCGCCGCGTCGGTCGTCGCGGCGGACGTGTCGCCGGCGCGCGCGGCGATCGCCGGACGGCTCGGCGCGGACGCCGCGGGCCCCGCGCTGACCGGCGAGTTCGACGTCGTCTTCGACGCGGTGGGCCTGCCGGCGACGCGGGCCGCCGCGCTCGCCCGGCTGCGGCCCGGCGGGACCGCGGTCGCGCTCGGGCTGGCGAGCGCCGACCCCGGCTTCGACGCCGCCGACCTGGTCCGGGCGGAGAAGCGGCTGCTCGGCTCGTTCGGCTACACCGCCGCCGAGTTCGCCGCCGCCACCGGCATCGCCGCCGAATGCGACCTGAGCTGGGTGGACACGTTCCCCCTCGCGGACGGGGCCCGGGTCTTCACCGAGCTGATGAACGGCGGCATGGAGCCCGTCAAGGCGCTCCTCACCCCCTAGAGAGGCGAGAAAGGAGACGGTCATGAACGTCAGCGCGGGGTTCCGCGAGCTGGGCGTGCCGTCCGGCATGGTCGGCGTCTGCGCCCTGGGCCAGGCCGGGTTCCTGATCAAGGGCGCGGACGGGACGGTCGTCGCCGTCGACCCCTACCTGTCCGACCGGCTGGCCGAGGACTCGGAGTTCGGCCCGCCGGGGCGGTGGGCGCGCAGGTTCCCGCCCCCGTTCCCGCCGGGCGAACTGGACGCCGACGTCGTCCTCGTCACGCACGAGCACGCCGACCACTTCGACCCGCACACGCTCGGGCCCGCGCTCGCGCGCAACCGGTTCACGGTGGTGGCGCCGCCCGTCCTCCAAGAAGAGGTCGCCGCGCTCGGCGCCTCCTTCGAGCCCGCGCACGCCGGGCGGCCGCTCGACCTGGGCGGCATCCGCGTGCATCCGATCCCGGCGGCCCACTCCCCCGAGTACACCGGCCCGGAGTGCTACGACGTGATGGTCCAGGACGGCGCGCACCGCTTCCTCGGCTACGTCATCGAGCTGCAGGAGGGCGTGTCGGTGTACCACGCGGGCGACACCGTCCTGCATCCGGAGATCGACCGGGCGCTGGACGGCCTGCGCCCGCGCGTCGCGCTGCTGCCGGTGAACGGCCGCGACCGGATCCGCGAGGAGCTCGGCATCGTCGGGAACCTGACCGTCCGGGAGGCGGCGCACCTGGCGGCGGCGGCCGACGCGCGCTGGCTCGTCCCGAGCCACCACGACCTGTTCGCCGTCAACGCCGAGTCCGTCACCACGTTCGTCGACACGCTCGACCGCCGGTTCCCCGACCAGGAGTACCTCGTGCCGAAGGTCGGCCGGCCGGTCGTGCTCGGAGTCTGAGAGAGGTCCGTCATGCACACGTCCACGTCCACCCCGACCGGCGGCCGCGGGAGGTGGCGGCCATGCGCGGGCTGATCGGCAAGAACGTCCTGATCACGGGCGGCACCAGCGGGATCGGGGAGGCCGCCGCGCAGCGGTTCCTCCAGGAGGGCGCCCGGGTCTTCGTCTGCGGGCTCGACCGGGTCGAGGAGGTCGTCGCCGAGCTCGGGGCCCTCGGCGAGATCTCCGGCACGGTCTGCGACGTCTCCCGCGAGGACGACGTCGCGCGCCTGGTCGCCGAGGCCGACGCGGCGCTCGGCGGGATCGACGTCCTGCTCAACAACGCCGGGACGTCCTGGCGCGAGCCGTTCCTGAAGATCACCCCGGCGCACTGGGACACGATCATCGCGGTGAACCTGCGCGGGATGTTCCTCGTCGGGCAGGCGGTCAGCAGGCACATGGTCGAGCGCGGCACGCGCGGCTCGATCGTCAACATGGCGTCCACGAACGCGCTCGGCGGCGAAGAGGACTACGCGCACTACAACGCGTCCAAGGGCGGGGTCCTCCAGCTCACGCGGACGATGGCGGTCGAGCTCGGCCGGTACGGCATCCGCGTCAACGCGGTCTGCCCCGGCTACATCCGCACCCCGCTGAACGCGTCGATCGAGGCGAGCCTCGACCCCGGGTTCGTGGCCGCCTACCAGCGCGACCACATCCCGCTCGGCCGCGCCGGGCAGGCCGCGGAGGTCGCGTCCGCCTACGCGTTCCTCGCCTCGGACGAGGCGTCCTTCGTCCACGGAGCCGAGCTGGTCGTCGACGGCGGCCAGCTCGCGATCATGTAAGGGAAGCAGCCAGTGGCACGCATCGTCTTCATCGGCGCCGGAAGCGTCGAGTTCACCAAGAACGTCCTGTCCGACATCCTGACGCTGCCCGGCCTCGGCGGCTCGACGCTCGTCCTGCACGACATCGACGCCGAGCGGCTCGCGACGGCCGAGGCGATGGCGCACGGCATGGTCGCGAAGCTCGGGCTGCCCGCCAAGGTCGAGGCGCACGCCGACCGGCGCGCCGCGGTCGCGGGCGCGGACTACGTGATCAACGAGATCGCGGTCGGCGGGTTCGCGGCGACCCGGATCGACTTCGAGGTCCCGGCCCGGCACGGGCTGCGCCAGACGATCGCCGACACGCTCGGCATCGGGGGCATCTTCCGCGCGCTGCGCACGATCCCGGTCATGACGGCGCTCGGCGACGACCTCGCCGAGCTGGCCCCGGACGCCCTGCTCCTCAACTACACCAACCCGATGACGATGATCCCGAGGGCGGTGTGGGAGGGGACGCCGTTCCGCAACGTCGTCGGCATCTGCCATTCGGTGCGCGACACGCAGGCGCGGCTCGCCGAGCTGGTCGGCGTCCCCGTGGACGAGACGGCGTTCGTCACCGCCGGGGTCAACCACCAGGCGTTCGTGCTGAAGTTCGAGCACGAGGGGCGCGACATGTACCCGCGCCTTGCCGAGGTGGTCGCGGCCGATCCGAAGCTGCGGAACACGGTCCGGGCCGAGGTCTTCACGCGGTTCGGCCACTTCCCGACCGAGTCGAGCGTGCACGGCTCGGAGTACCTGCCGTGGTTCCTGCGGCACGACGACCAGGTCGAGAAGTTCGGCATCCACGTCGGGGCCTACCTGGAGTGGTCGAAGGAGAACCTCGCGTCCTACGAGGAGACGCGCCGCAGGCTGGCGGCGGGCGAGGACGTGGAGATCGAGCCGATGTCGGAGCTGGCCTCGGAGATCATCCACTCGATCGAGACGGGCGAGCGGCGGATCGTGCACGGCAACGTCCGCAACGACGGGCTGATCGCGAACCTGCCCGCGGACGCGTGCGTGGAGGTGCCGTGCGTGGTGGACCGGGCGGGCGTCCAGCCGACGCGGATCGGCGCGATGCCGCCGCAGCTCGCCGCGCTGAACCGGACGTTCCTGAACGTGGGCGAGCTGACCGTCCGCGCCGCGCTGGAGGGCAGCCGCGAGCACGTGTACCACGCGGCGATGCTCGACCCGAACGCCGCCGCCACCCTGACCCTCGCCCAGATCCACGACCTCGTCGACGACATGATCGAGGCGCACGGCGACGCGCTCCCCGACGGCATCCGCCGCGCGCGCTGAGGAGACTCCGATGAAGCTGAGCGAATACCGGCCGGTCCCGCGGCTGCGCGTGCCGGAGACGTCCGTGCCGCGCGCCGCCGTCCCGGCGATCGACGCGCACAACCACCTCGGCCGCTGGCTGACCGGCGGCTGGGCCGTCCAGGACGTGGGGGCGTTACTCGCCCTCATGGACTCGTGCAACGTCCGGACGATCGTGAACCTGGACGGGCGCTGGGGCGACGAGCTGGAGGCCAACCTCGACCGCTACGACCGCGCCCATCCGGGCCGCTTCTACACCTACTGCCACGTCGACTGGGACGACATCGGCCGCGAGGGCGCCCTCGCGGACAGCCTGCGGCGCTCGGTCGCCGCGGGCGCCCGCGGGCTGAAGGTGTGGAAGGACCTCGGCCTGCACGTCCGCGACTCCGCCGGGCAGCTCGTCCTGCCCGACGACCCGCGCCTCGGCGAGCTGTGGGAGGCGGCCGCCGAGCTGCGGGTCCCGGTCGCGATCCACACCGCCGACCCGATCGCGTTCTTCGACCCCGTCGACGAGCGCAACGAGCGGTACGAGCAGCTCCTCGCCCACCCCGACTGGTCGTTCGCCGACCCGAGCCGGTTCCCGCGCTTCGACCGGCTCATGGACGCCCTGGAGGACCTCGTCGCCGCGCACCCGCGGACGGTGTTCGTCGCCGTCCACGCGGGCTGCCAGGCCGAGGACCTCGGCCGCGTCGGCCGGATGCTCGCCGCCTACCCGAACCTGCACATCGACATCGCCGCGCGGATCGCCGAGCTCGGCCGGCAGCCGCGCGCGACGCTCGACCTGATCACCCGCTTCCCCGGCCGCGTCCTGTTCGGCACGGACGAGTTCCCGCCGAACCGCGCGACCTACACGACGCATTTCCGCTTCCTGGAGACGAAGGACGAGTACTTCCCGCACTCGGCGGAGGACCCGCCGCTGATGGGCCGGTGGCACATCAGCGGCCTCGGGCTCTCCTCCAACGTCCTGTCCTGCGTCTACGCGGACAACGCCGCCCGCCTGCTCGGCCTGTGCCCGTGACGGCGGGCCCCTGACCCGTCACCCCTTCACGGCGCCCGCGAGGGCCTGCACGAACCGCCGCTGCCCGATCAGGAACACCACGAGGACCGGGACGGTCGTCAGCACCGTCCCGGCCATGATCTGCGGCCAGTCCGCGCGGTGCTGCCCCTGGAACGTGGCGAGCCCCGCCTGCACCGTGTAGTTCTCCTGGGACGAGATCGCCACCATCGGCCAGAACAGATCGTTCCACGCGTAGATGAACGTGATCACGGCGAGCGCCGCGAGCGCGGGCCGCGCGACCGGCAGGACGACGCGGAAGAACACGCCGAACCGCGAGCAGCCGTCGATCCGCGCCGCCTCCTCCAGCTCGCGCGGGAAGTTCTGGAAGAACGACGTCATCAGGTAGACGCCGAGCGCGGACGCGAGCTGCGGCACGATCAGCGCGCCGAGCGTGTTGATCAGATGCAGCTTGTTGAAGATCAGGAACGTCGGGATCACGGTGAGCTGGAACGGGATCAGCGTCGTCGCGATCACCAGCACCAGCGCGACCTTCCGCCCGACGAACCGCATCCGCGCGAAGGCGTAGCCCGCCATGCTGCACAGCAGCATCTGCGACAGGACGATCACCCCGGCGACGATCACGCTGTTGAGGAACCAGCGCGGGAACTGCGAGTCCGTCAGCAGCCCCCGGTAGCCGGTGAGGTCGATGCCCGGCGGGACGAGCGGCGGCGGGAACCGGTTGAGCTGCGCTCTCGTCATGACCGACGCGCCGAGCATGTAGACGAACGGCACCACCATCAGCAGCGACAGCGGCAGCAGCACGAGGTGCCGGGCGGCGGGCAGGCGCCCGGTGAGACGAAGGCGCGGCCGGAGCCGGAGGCGGGAGAGCGGCGCGGTCGTCATAGCAGGAACCCCTTCTTGCGGCCGAACACCAGGCCGACCACGATCGCGAGCAGGCTCCCCGCGAACAGCGCGTACGCGACGGCGGCGCCGTACCCGGCGGTGAAGAACTCGAAGGCGAGCTGCCAGACGTAGTAGACGATCGTGATCGTCGAGTTGACGGGCCCGCCCTTGGTGGTCGTGAACAGCAGGTCGAAGAACTGGAGGCAGTCGATCAGCCCCCAGACGGCGAGGAACAGCGAGATCGGCCGGACGGACGGGACGATGATGTGCCGGAACGTCCGCCACGCCCCCGCGCCGTCGATGGCGGCGGCCTCCAGCACCTCCTTCGGGATCTCCTGCAGCGCGGCGAGGTAGATGACGACGTTGAAGCCGAACTGCGTCCAGACGAAGATCCCGCTGATCACGAGCAGGGCCTGGGACGGGTCGTCCAGGAACCCCTGCGCGGGCAGCCCGGCGCGGGTGACCAGCCCGTTGACGACGCCGAAGTCCTTGTCGAACACGAACGCCATCAGCAGCCCCTCGGCGGCGGCCGAGGCGACGAACGGGACGAGGAAGCACGCCCGGTAGAACCCGATCCCCCGGATCGGCTTGTTCAGCAGCAGCGCGACCCCGAGCCCGAGCAGCAGCGACACCGGGATGTAGATGCCGGTCAGCTCCAGCGTGTTGCGGATCGCCTTCCAGAACACGGGGTCGTCGGCGAGCGTCCTGTAGTTGGCGAAGCCGACGCCCTGCCCCTCGCTGACGAGGTCGGAGTCGGTGAGCGACAGCCGGAACGCCCAGCCCATCGGCAGCAGCGAGAAGCCGAGCACGAGCAGCGTGGACGGCGCGGCGAACGACCACCCGGCGGCCTGGTCGCCGAGCCTGCGCCCGCCCTTGCGCTCCGGACGGGGCGGGGCCGCCCGCCGGTCGTCCTTCTCCGTCGTGACCGCCGTGCTCATTGGCCGGGCACCGCGAGCAGCGCGTCGGACTTGCGGGCCGCGTCGTCCAGGGCGCTCTTCGGGTCGGACCGGCCGAGCAGGACCGCGGCGATCGCGTTCGCGACGAACGACGACACCCGCGGGTACTTGGAGTTCACCGGCCTGATCTGCTTGGCGTTCGCGAGGTTCTCGGTGACGACGTCGATGCCCGGGTACTTCTTCACGAACTCCTGGTAGCCGGGGAGCTTGGTGATGGACTGGCGGGTCGGGAGCTGGCCGGTGTCCTTCATCCAGACGAGCTGCTGCTCAGGCTTCGTCAGCCAGGTGAGGAACTCGACCGCCGCCTTGACGCGCCGCTTGCCGTGGTCGAAGACGGCCCAGTTGTCGGGCCCGGAGACGGTCTGGTGGTCGCCGTTGGTCCCGGGCAGCGGCGCGATCCCGTAGTCGATCTTCGCGGTCTGCACGTCCGGCAGCACCCACGGGCCGGACAGGAACAGCCCGAGCCGTCCCGACTCGAACAGCTTCTGGCCCTTCTCGGCCGGGCTGGAGTCGATGTAGACGGACTTGTCCTGCGTCGCCATCTGCTGGAGGAACGTGAGCGCCTCCACCCCCGGCGGCGCGTTGAACGCGGCCTTCTTGCCGTCCTTCGACAGGATCGCTCCACCGCGCTGCCAGACGAGCGGCCACAGCGTCCAGGTCGTCTCCTCGCCGCCGCTGACCGCCCACGTGGTGCCGTAGTTCTTGTTCTTGGCGTCGGTGAGCTTCTTCGCCATGGCGCGGAAGTCGTCCCAGGTCCACGTCGGCGCGGGCGGCTTCAGCCCGGCGTCGTGGAGCATCTTCTTGTTGTAGAGGACGGTCAGGTCGTCGACGACGGCCGGGAACCCGATCACCTTGCCGTTGACCGTGGCGGTCTGCCGGGTGTTGGGCCAGAAGTCGTCCCAGTTCGTCGCCGGGCCGAGGTACTTCTTCAGGTCGGGGACCTTCGGGCTGCGCGCGAGCGCCGCCCCCCACGACCCGTACATGTAGGCGATGTCGGGGTAGGTGCCCGCCGCGAACCCGGCCGTGACCTTGGGCAGCATCGCGTCGGCGGTGGTGCCGCCGGAGTCGGTCTTCACCCTGATCCCGGGATGGGAGGCGTTGAACGACTCGACGAGCTTCTCGATCGACCGCGCCGCGGCGTCGTCCTGGCCGTGCCAGACCATCAGCTCGACCGGGCCGGAGGAGTCTCCGTCCCCGGACGATGAGCATGCGGCGACGCCGACCACCGCCGCGACGAGGACCGGGATGAGCTTGTGCACCGGAGCACCTCCATAGATTTCCGTGATACGGAAAGCTATTCCAGATTGCGGCACAAGCTAGCAGGGGTCTTCGAGGCGGGTCAAGGCTCGTCAAAGGCGGCGGCGCCGCCGGTCCGGCTCTTCGCTAGCCGACTTCGTGCCAGGGGATCTCGGGACGGGACGGCGCCACCACCGCGAGGGACTGGCCGCCGCGCACCATCTCGTCCGGCGCGGCCGTCAGCCGGAACCGGGCGTTCGGACGGTGCGACTCGCCCACCGCGAGCAGCGTGCTGCCGCGGCGCAGCAGGAAGACCGCCACGTCCAGGCGGGACCACTCGCCCGCGTCGGCGGGGACGTCCACCCGGTAGAGCGTTCCATCGGTGTCGAGCGTGCTGGCGAGGTTGTGGTAGATCGCGGCGACGCCCGGGTTGCGGATCGCGACCGCGACCACGGCCGGGTCGTCGATGTCGACCGGCTCGATGTCCGGGCCGATCAGCGCGAGCGCCTCGGTGATCTCCGCGCGGCTGCCGCCGTCGTGCACCCCGGCCAGCAGGTGGACCGGCGGCTCCCCGTTCCGCCGCAGGTAGGCCGACACGCCGAGCGTCACCCGGACGGTCTCGTCGTCACTGCGGCCCACGACCACGACCGTCCGCGCCGTCTCCAGGCAGGCGCGCTGGTAGGCGGACTCGTCGAACGCGACCACGTCGTACAGGCCGGGGTCGGGGTTCTCCCCGGTCAGCTCGCCCGGCCAGAAGATCGTCACGACCGGGGTGCGCGCGAACTCGGGGTCGGCGCGGAGCTGGCCGATGATGGCCCGCAGCCCGTCCCGGTCGTAGCCGACCACCACGATGTGCCCGCGCTTGTGGAGCCGCGCCTGCCCGGTCGCCCTCATCGTGCGTCCCTTCCCCATCCAGAGCGTCAGCTCGGCGAACATCACGAGCCCCGCGGTCAGCCCCGCCACGATGATCAGCACGCCGCCGATCCGCCCGCCGGTCGTCTGCGGGGACAGGTCGCCGTAGCCCGTGGTGGTGCCGCTGACGAGGAAGTACCAGACGTACTCGTCCGGGCGCTTGATGTCGGCGCCGGACGGCTCGAACACCGCGATCAGCAGCCAGCCCGCAAGGAACGCCGCGAGGAGCACGAGCGCGGGCGCGCGCCAGGACCGCCCGGTGATCCGGTTGACCAGGCGCATCAGCACGATCGGCATCCGCGCAGCGTGCCAGCGTGCGAAATGTCGCGTCAAGCCTGAAATGCCGTGGTCAGCCCGGCCGGACGCGGTCAGCCCGGCGGCGCGGGGCCAGCGGGGCGGGTTGGGCAGGCGGGCTAGCGGGCGGGGCCGCCGCGCAGGACGCGGCTGAGCGCCGCCGCCACCTCTTCGGACAGGTCGCCGTCACCGGACGGGGCGGGCGCCGCTCCCGAGCGCACCAGGTCGCCGGGGACGGCGTCGCGGGTGAGGCCGCAGTCGCGGCACTCGACCTCGCCCAACCGGCACACGAGCGCGGCCGAGCCGCACTCCGCGCAGCGGTCGAGCCCGTCCGCCCAGTCGCGGGCGGCCTGGCAGCCGGGGCAGATCAGGACCTGCCGGTCGGCGCGGACCCCGCGCTTCCAGGGGCTCGCGCCCCGGACGGGGTCCGTCTGCCGCGCCCCGCAACGGAAGCAGGGCATCACACCTCCAGCGGTGCGGGGACCGGTTCCGGCCACCCCTTCCGGGGCCGTGGGGGGACGTCCCGCCACGCTGGTCCGGTCCGATTCGCTCAGATCTCGGCGAGCGCCTTGCGGTACTCGCCGATGTCGCGTGCGTCCGGGATCGCGTTCACGACCTTCCAGCGGACCACGCCCTCGGTGTCGATGACGAAGGTGCCGCGCACGGCGAGCCCCTTGCTCTCGTCGAACACGCCGTAGCGCTGCGCCGTCCCGCCGTGCGGCCAGAAGTCGGCCAGCAGCGGGAACTGGTAGTTCTCCTGGTCGGCCCAGGCGCGCAGGGCGAACATCGAGTCGACCGACACGGCGAGGACCTGCACGTCGTCCGCGTCGCCCAGGGAGGGCAGCTCGTCGCGGACCTCGCACAGCTCGCCCGTGCAGACCCCGCTGAACGCCAGCGGGTAGAAGATCAGGACGACCTTCTTGCGGCCCCGGTAGTCCGACAGCTTCACCGGAGTGCCGTGCTGGTCCTTCAGTTCGAAGTCGGGGGCGACGTCGCCCACCTCTACCGCCAATGCAGCTCCCGTGATCCGTCCCGCGCGCGGCGGGATGCGCCCGCCCCCCACGGGCGTGGAGGACGGGACCAGTCTGGCACCCCGCCCGCGCCCGCGGGCACGGGCACCGGGGTTACTTGCGAACCTTGGGCGCGACCAGCCGCGTGCCGGACCATTCCTTGGCCGCGCTGACGCTGCTGGTCTGCGACAGGCCGGCCGTCTGCGCGGCCTCGCCGATGTCGCTCGGCTCGACGTGCCCGTCCCGGCCCGCCTTCGGGGTCAGCAGCCAGATGTCGCCGCCTCCGGTGAGCGGGATCATCGCGTCGGTCAGGCCCTCGAACAGGTCGCCGTCCTCCTCGCGCCACCACAGCAGCACGACGTCGACCACGTCGTCGTAGTCCTCGTCGACCAGCTCGTTCCCCGTGACGGCCTCGACGGATTCGCGGAGCCCCTCGTCGACGTCGTCGTCGAAGCCGATCTCCTGCACCACCTGGCCCGCCTTCAGGCCGAGCCGTTCGGCCAGGCTGCGCTCAGACTGCGCCTGACCCGCGGTCGCGCTCACGAAAGTCCTCCCATTGTCGCCATTCCGCACGGTGCCGTGCTTGTCATTCCGGCCCCCGGGCCGGGTGGCCCGCCCACACCTGTGCGGTGTTTGCGGGACAGTCCACACAAGTGAGGGCCCCTAGCGCAAGTGTCTTCCCGGCTTTTGGTGGCCTCATTGGTCCGATCTCGGAGTTCTCCGGGCCGGCGCCCCGGGTTCGCTTTCGCTCATCCTTTGAGAAAAGACAAGCGGACTTGACGGTCCGGGTTGTCGACGTTGAGGTCGACGAGGGCCACCGACTGCCACGTCCCGAGCGCCAGCCGGCCGCCCACGACGGGCAGCGTCGCGAACGGCGGGACGAGCGCGGGCAGCACGTGCGAGCGCCCGTGCCCGCGGGACCCGTGCGCGTGCCGCCAGCGGTCGTCGGCGGGCAGCAGGTCGCGCAGGGCCGCGAGCAGGTCGTCGTCGCTGCCGGACCCGAGCTCGATGATCGCCACGCCGGCGGTGGCGTGCGGGACGAAGACGTGCAGCAGCCCGTCGCCGCCCGCCGCCGCGGCGAACCGCTCGCACTCGCCCGTGATGTCGTGCACGGCCTCGCGCCCGCCGGTGACGACCCTGACCACGGTGCTCTCCATGCCCCCGGTCTACCCGATCCGGGCGCCGGTTAGCGCGGGATCTCCTCGCGGGACTCGATCACCGCGTCCGGGCCGGGGTAGACGAGGGTCTCGTGGCCGTCCTCGAACCGCACCAGGTAGGGCGGGCCGCCGTCCGGTCCGCGCACCTCGACGATCTCCCCCGCCCGGTCCGCCTGGCCCACGACGTTGCCGTGCACGAGCAGCCGGTCTCCGACTCGTCCGTTCATCGCTCCCCCCAAGCTCGCACGTCCGCCACCCGGACGGACGGTGCCGGGCATGTGCACTTCCAGCCTCATACGTTCCCCGCCCCCAGTCGAGGGGAATCACCCTCCGATCCAAGGAAAAACAGGCTTGCCCGGGGTCTGCCCCGGGCCTGACCGGGGATGATGGTTACCGGTTGGTAGAGATGCGTTAGCCGTCATAAACGGCGACGATGGATCACGTACCGAGGCGACGAACAGTCAGCCGGGGACCGCCGGCCGCCGATACGGCGGCGGCGGTCTCACCAGCAAGGACGGTAAGGACAGAGGGGACCCCGTGGCTTCCGGACGTCAACGCTTTTCGATCATCAGCGACGGCCTGCCGAGCCAGTTGCCCGACATCGACCCGGACGAGACCCGGGAGTGGCTGGAGTCGCTGGACACGGTCATCAAGACCGAGGGCCGGGGCCGGGCCCGCTACGTGATGCTCAGGCTGCTGGAACGGGCCCGCGAGCTCCAGGTCGGGGTGCCCGGCCTGCGCAGCACGGACTTCATCAACACGATCCCGCCGGAGCACGAACCCTGGTTCCCCGGCGACGAGCACGTGGAGCGGCGCATCCGCGCCTACATCCGGTGGAACGCGGCGATCATGGTGTCGCGGGCCAACCGGCCCGACATCGGCGTCGGCGGGCACATCGCCACGTACGCCTCCGCCGCCTCGCTCTACGAGGTCGGCTTCAACCACTTCTTCCGCGGCAAGGACCACGGCGAGTCCGGCGACCAGGTGTTCATCCAGGGGCACGCGTCCCCCGGCATCTACGCCCGCGCCTACCTGGAGGGACGCCTCCCCGGCGACAAGCTCGACGGGTTCCGGCAGGAGCACTCGCACCCGGGCGGGGGGCTGTCGTCCTACCCGCACCCGCGGCTCATGCCGGACTTCTGGGAGTTCCCCACCGTGTCGATGGGGCTGACCGCCATCGACTCGGTCTACCAGGCCCGGTTCAACCGCTACCTCTACAACCGCAAGATCAAGGACACGTCCCGCTCGCACGTGTGGGCGTTCCTCGGCGACGGCGAGATGTCCGAGCCGGAGTCGCTCGGCGCGATCGGGCTCGCCGCCCGCGAGGAGCTCGACAACCTGACCTTCGTCGTCAACTGCAACCTCCAGCAGCTGGACGGACCGGTCCGCGGCAACGGCAAGATCATCCAGGAGCTGGAGTCGTTCTTCCGCGGCGCGGGTTGGAACGTCATCAAGGTCATCTGGGGCCGCGACTGGGACCCGCTGCTCGCCCAGGACGTCGACGGCGTCCTGGTCAACCAGATGAACACCACCCCGGACGGCCAGTTCCAGACGTTCAGCGTCGAGTCCGGCGCCTACATCCGGGAGAAGTTCTTCGGCGCCGACCCGCGGCTGCGCAAGATCGTCCAGCACCTGTCGGACGACGAGCTGCGCAAGCTGTCGCGCGGCGGGCACGACTACCGCAAGGTGTACGCGGCGTTCAAGTCGGCCCGCGAGCACGTCGGGCAGCCGACCGTGATCCTCGCCCACACCATCAAGGGCTGGACGCTCGGCTCCGACTTCGAGGCCCGCAACGCCACGCACCAGATGAAGAAGCTGACCAAGGCCGAGTTGAAGGAGTTCCGCGACCGGCTCTACCTCGACATCCCCGACTCCGCGCTGGAGGCGCCGCTCCCGCCCTACTACCACCCGGGCGAGGACTCCGACGAGATCCAGTACATGCGCGAGCGCCGCGCCGCCCTCGGCGGGTTCCTGCCGAAACGCGTAGTACGGGCGAAGCCGCTCAAGCTGCCCGGCGACCCGGTGTACAGCGAGCTGAAGAAGGGCTCCGGCAAGCAGAACGTCGCGACGACCATGGCGTTCGTCCGGCTGCTCAAGGACCTGATCAAGGACGAGAACATCGGCGCGCGGTTCGTCCCGATCGCCCCGGACGAGTACCGCACCTTCGGGATGGACTCGCTGTTCCCCACGTCCAAGATCTACTCGCCGCACGGGCAGACCTACGACGCCGTGGACCGCAAGCTCCTGCTCTCCTACAAGGAGTCGGAGAGCGGGCAGATGCTGCACGAGGGCATCAGCGAGGCCGGGTCGATGGCCTCGACGATCGCGGCGGGCACGGCGTACGCCACGCACGGCGAGCACATGATCCCCGTCTACATCTTCTACTCGATGTTCGGGTTCCAGCGGACCGGCGACCAGATGTGGGCGCTCGGCGACCAGATGGGCCGCGGGTTCCTGCTCGGCGCCACCGCCGGGCGCACCACCCTGACCGGTGAGGGCCTCCAGCACG
Organism: Actinomadura chibensis NBRC 106107; assembly: GCF_001552135.1. Lineage (GTDB taxonomy): Bacteria > Actinomycetota > Actinomycetes > Streptosporangiales > Streptosporangiaceae > Spirillospora > Spirillospora chibensis. Next base: position 28,375 of record NZ_BCQP01000072.1, read on the forward strand.
CCGACGGGCACTCGCCGCTGCTCGCCGCGTCGAACCCGGCGTGCGTCCACTACGACCCGACGTGGGCGTTCGAGCTGGCCCACATCGTCCAGGACGCGCTGCGCCGCATGTACGGGACGTCCGAGGCCCACCCGAACGGCGAGGACGTCTTCTACTACCTCACCGTCTACAACGAGCCCTACCAGCAGCCCGTCGAACCCGAGAACCTCGACGTCGACGGCCTGCTTAAGGGGCTCTACCTGTACCAGGCGGCGTCGGAGGTCACGTCCGGCAACGGCGAGACGCCGCGGGCGCAGATCCTCGCGTCCGGCGTCGGCGGCCGGTGGGCGCTCGCCGCGCAGCGCCTCCTCGCCGAGGACTGGGGCGTCGCCGCCGACGTCTGGTCGGCCACGTCCTGGAACGAACTGGCCCGCGAGGCCCGCGACTGCGACGAGTGGAACCTGCTGAACCCGGACGCCGAGCAGCGCGTCCCGTACGTGACCAGGCGGCTCGACAACGTCGCCGGGCCGATCGTCGCCGTGTCGGACTTCATGCGCGCCGTCCCCGACCAGATCGCGCCGTGGGTCCACTCCGACTTCACCGCGCTCGGCACCGACGGCTTCGGGTTCTCCGACACCCGCGCCGCCGCCCGCCGGTTCTTCCACGTGGACGCGGCGTCGATCGTCCTCGCCGTGCTCACCCGCCTCGCCCGCAACGGCGAGATCAAGCCGGAGACCCTCCAGCAGGCGATCGAGAAGTACCGCCTGAACGCCGACGTCTCCGACGTCTTCGCGGGCGGCGTCAGCAGTCCCGAAAGCAACACCGGCGGTGACGCGTGATTTACCCAGGGGGGCGACCCCCTGGAACCCCCGTCGCGAGCCGGTCGATCCTCACGGCACGGTGCGGGTCGGCGGGACCGTGCGGGGTCGTGTCGTGCCGCTGCGGTCGACCGGCTCGGCGGGCCGTGCGGCCTCCGGGCGCTGGGCGCCCTCCGGCCGCCCGACCCGTGGCGGTGGCCTAGGTCCGGTGATCGCGGAGGTGTAGGCCGCGATCACGGTGAAAGGGCCCCGAGGTTCGCCTCGGGGCCCTCTCGTTTCCGCGGGTCAGGCGGGCTTGAACACGCCGAAGCGGTTGCCGGACGGGTCCTCCAGGTAGGCGAAGCGCAGGCCGCTCACGGTCGTCACGGCCGGGACCGCCACCTTGCCGCCGTTCTTCTCCGTCCGCGCGCAGGTCGCGTCGACGTCCTCCACCATCACGAGGAACATCGCGTGGTTCTCGGACGGGTCGGCGCTGTGCGCGATCCCGCCGCTCGGACGCTCGCCGCCCGGGTAGGTGATGAGGTCGTAGCCGTCTTCGTCCGGGTCGAGCGTGAACTGCCACCCGAACATGTCGCCGTAGAAGCGGCGGGCCTCCTCCGGCGCGTCGGTGCCGACCTGGAACCACGTCACCGTATTGAACGCGGGAACACTCATCCGTTTTCCTCCTTGCACGCTGTCGAGACCAGCCTGGGAGGACACGGCGACAACCCTCTGTCGGAGTTTTCCCGCGAGTTCCCGAATCCGAACTCCGCCCAGACGACGGTGCGGTGGCCGTCCACCCGGAAACCCCACCGCTCCGACAGCGTCTCGACGACCCGCATCCCGCGCCCGCTCTCGTCGCCGCACTCCGGCTTGACGTACGGGCGCCTGCCGCCCGCCCCGTCGTCGGCGACCTCCAGGCGGTACAGGCCGGGACCGGTCAGCAGGCTGATCGTCACCCGTCCGCCGTCACCGGACGCCGTGTGGGTGATGGCGTTGCACACGGTCTCGCTCCCGACCGTGACCAGGTCGTCCAGCAGCGGGTGGCCTGGCGGCAGCATGTCCCGCAGGAACAGCCGCGCGTACCGGACGGACCGCCGGACACCCGGCAACGTGATCGCGCCCACCACGTCCTGCCCGCCGCAACCGATCACGACGCGATCCACGACACTCCGCGCCGCCGCCGCACGGCGGACTCGGAACCCTCCTTCCGCGTCGCCGGTCCCTGCGTCCTCGTCTTGGGCGCTTCCATGGCGCGCCTCCTTTCCTTTCGGAGTCGCCGCCTACATTCGCCGCCCGAACCCCTCGCGCACGCCCGCCTGAACGTTTAGCCGCTGAACGTTCAGCCACGCGCCGTTCGCACACAATCGGCCACACTCAGTGACATTCTTGAAGGCTGTCTTTCGGTAACGCTCCAACCGTCCGCCAGCGCCGGATCGGCTCGGCGCTCCGCAAGGCCCGCGAACACCACAACCTGACGGTCGGGACGGCCGCCGGTCGCTTCGGCCGCTCCCAGGGCTGGCTGAGCATGGTCGAGAACGGCCTCCACACCATCGCCCCGGAGGAACTGGGCGCCCTTCTCAACTTCTACGACATCTCGGACGGCCCGCTCCGCGAGTCCCTCCTCCACCTCGCCACCCACAAACCCGGCAAGTGGGTACGCGAACGAGAGGGTCGCATCTCAGCCGCCGCACTCGACCTGGCCAGCCTGGAAGAGGATGCTGCCGAGATTCGCAACTTCGAACCCAGCATCGTCCCCGGACTTCTCCAGATTCCGGACTACACCCGAAGCCTCATCGCGGGAGGCCCCGCGAATCACCCGCACAACGTCAAGACCCTGATCGAGTTCCGAATGTCTCGCCAGAAGGTCCTGAGTCGTCCCGATCCACCCCGCTATGCAGCGATCATCGCGGAGGCAGTCCTCCACAACCGGGTCGGAGGTGATCCCGCTATCCTGCGTGCCCAGCTACGGCGGCTATCCGAGGCCGCCCAACTCGAACACGTAGACTTGCGTGTTCTCCCGAGTACGGCCAGCGAGTACATCTGGCGGGCCAGCCCGTACGTCCTCATCTCTTTGCGTCCACCAGGGCGGCTGACTGTTTCCGTGCTCGACCAGTTCTCCCAGAGCATCTTCATCGAAGATGAGGACAAGGTCGCGTTTCACGAGGCAACCTTCCGGCTGTTGCAGTCAGTAACGCTGAACAGAATCGCTTCACTGAAGCTCATTGACGGGATAGCGTCCCAATCATGAGCACCCCCGTCCCCTCCCAGGCCCGTTGGCGCAAGAGCACGCACAGCGGCGGCGACGAAGGCAATTGCGTCGAAATCGCCGACCTCAGCGACCGCATCGCCATCCGCGACAGCAAGGCTCCCACCGCCGGCCACCTGGCCCTCACTCGCCAGAGCTTCGCCGCTCTCCTCAATCACCTGACTTCCCAACCATGACCACACGCAAAGCAAGCTGGCGCAAGAGCACCCACAGCGGCGCGGTCGAGAACAATTGTGTCGAGGTCGCCGACCTGAACAGTCACATCGGCATCCGCGACAGCATGGCCCCCGACAGCGGCCACCTGAACCTCACTCGCCAGAGCTTTGCTGCTCTTGTCGTTCGGCTGGGGGCGGCTACGGGCAGGTCTTCAAGGTGAGGCGGTAGGTGGGCTGGGCTTCCTCACCCACGGCGAGGAAGCTGACCTTCGACGGATCTGATCCCTCGTAGACCCGCACTTCGGAATTGATGTTGAAGTTCGGGTCTGCGTCGCACGGCTTGAAGACGAGTTGGTCGGGCAGCGTCAGGTCCGTGAACTGCCAAGGGCGGTCGTAGGGGCCGGAGAGGGCGTGCTCGATCTCGACGCGCGTCGGTTGGCCCGAGAAGTAGGTGCTGGTCCGGTAAGTGGCCGTCGCGTCCTCTTCCAGGGAAGCGAAGCCGTAGTGGTCCGTCCTGGAAATGGCGAAGGTGAAACCCTTCGGAACGCCCCCCAACTTCAACGCGACTTGGCACAGCTTGCGAGAGTCGACGGGTTTGGACGAGCCGCCCGCCTGAGCCATGAACTCGCTGTAGCCGACGACGAACGCGTCCATCTTCTCCCTGACGGACGCCATGACCGTGCCGCGCGGGCAGCCGGAGCCGTTGACGCTCACTATCTCGACGGTGAGCCCGTAGGAACCACGGACGGGGCGCGGACTCGCCGCTGCCGGGCTGACCGACGCCGCGGCCACGGTCAACGCGGCGACAATGGCGGATAAGGCGATACTCCTGCGCATGCGATTCCCTTCGCTGGGAGCGGACACCACCTTCAGTGGCGACTGCAGTGCACCAGGAGGTTAACTTTCACGCTATTCACTTTCAATCGACGTGAAAATGTTCTGATCTTTCAATTTTCACTTTTCGCGAGGCTCTCACCAGCGGGACGGTCAGACCCGGAAACGCGATTTGGGATCGCATTTCCGGGCCTTCCTCCGGTGGGCTAGCAGGTGACCGTCACGGAGAACGGCCGGTCGTCGTCGACGATCTTCGGGTTGCCCGGGGCCGACGGCGTGGCGGTGCGGACGAACAGTGTGTGTCTGTTGAGCGCGCCGACCAGGATCGACGCGCTCCCCGGCCCGGGGTCGTCGCCGCCATTGGTGTTGATCGTCCCGATCAGCGCGCACCTGATGATGTCGACGCTTGTGGTGAGGTTGTAGCGCCCAGGGGAGTGAGTGACGCCGCCGATGCCCGACGCGTCGAGCAACGCGCCGTTCGCGGCGACCTTGGCCCACAGCGTGGTCGCGGCGACGCGCTGGTTGGTCCGACCCGCCGTCCCGGCGTCGGCCGCCGTCCCCACGACCGCGAAAGCGCCACCGGCGATGACCGCGGACGCCCCCGCCATGACGAGAAACCGTGCTGACTTTTTCACTTCTCACCCTCCCGTGATATTCCCCGACGCCTCTGTCCATCGCCGAAGGCATGCCCCGACTATGCGACGCGGCGACGGAACGCGACATCCCGAGATTTGGGGAGTTGACAATGGCTCCCGCGGGGAGGGCGGATCAGACGAATTCGAGGGGGCGGACGACGTAGTCGGGCGGGGCGTCCTTGTGCATGGCGTCAGGGGCTCGTTCTGGGGCGGTCTCCTCCAGGAGGACGGCGCGGCGGACGCGGTCGGTGCGGAAGATCCGGCAGCCGCCGCGCATCCGGCACCAGGCGGTCAGGTACCAGCCGTTGGGGGACGCCGTGAACGCGACGGGCTCCACGTCGCGTTCGGTCTCGGCGCCCTGCCGGTCGACGTAGGTGAGGCGGACCACCCTGCGCGTCACGATCGCCTCCTCCAGCACGGACGGGACGGACGGCACCGACGCGGGGTCGTCGCCGTCGGCCGGGCCGAGGAACCGGATGCGGTCGGCCAGTTCGCGGGCGGAGGCGCTGTCGGCCGCCGACATCGCCGTGACGATCTTGTGCAGCGCGGTGCGCGCGGACCGGGTGTACGGCGAGCCGGTCGCGCGGGCCAGCGTGATCGCGACGGCCACCGCCTCGGCGGGGCTGAAGTTCAGCGGCGGCAGCGTGCGGCTCTTGTCGAGCGTGTAGCCGCCGCCCCGGCCGACGTCCGCGAAGATCGGGACACCGCCCTGCTGGAGCGCGCCGATGTCGCGCTCGATCGTGCGGACGCTCACCTCGTACCGCGCGGCCAGCTCCCGTGCGCTGACCCGGCGCGGCGCGCAGGCGCGCAGCTCCTCCACCAGGGCGTACAAGCGGTCGGTGCGGTTCACACGGCGACCGTACGCGGTGCGTCCGACAGTTCGGCGAGAACGGGCTCCGCCGCGGTCAGGAGTTGGACAGGCGGCGGAGGCGGCCGTCCTCCTGGATGGAGACCGCCGGGATGTCCAGCAGGTCGTCGACGCCGGGGAACTCCTCGTCCGCCTGGAACGGCGTTCCGTACACCGTCATGTTCTGCCCCGGGCCCGGGTGCATGCCGGTGTGCGCGGTGCCCAGCTCCATGAGGTAGGCGCCCGCCGCCGACGGGCGGCGCCGGTCGTTGGTGACGACCTGACTGGCGTAGGTGTTCATGGCGACGGCCCGATGGTAGAGAATGTGCGCCTGCATCGTGGGACGGCGGGCCGGGCGGCCGTCCAGGCCCTTGACCCGCATACCGTGCCGCTGGGCGGCCTCCAGCATGGCTCTCATCCCGGTCGAGCCCAGGTTGTGGCCGCTGTCGTAGCGGCCGACGAACGCCCGCAGCTCGGGACTCATCGTCCCGCTCGCGAGGTAGGCGTCGACGTGCGCCTGGTAGGCGTCGTCCCGGATGCTCTCCAGATAGAGGGTGCTCACCCCGGCCTGCCGGATCTCTCTCATGTGCGTGCACAGGAACTCCCAGATCGCCGCCCCGGAGTGGGAACCGCCGATGGCCACGCCTTCGTATCTCGCCAGCAATGTGCGCAGGTCGTCCATCGCGTCCTGGGAGTTGTCGTCGGCCAGGGCCTGCTCCACGGTCTGGTGACGCTGCTGCCGACTCTCGGGAGTCCCCGTGTACGCATTGAGCGTGGCTCGCGCGTCGCGGCCGAGTTGCCTGTCGCGTGCGTCCTGGCGGTTCCAGTAGCCGCGCGTCACCGGGTCGTTGCGGCCGAGGGCCTCCAGTACCTGGTTGCGCCCGGCCATGTCGGGAATCGTCGGCGTCAGTTCGCGCATGCCGCCCAGTTGGAAATAGAGCGGCCAATCGGTGTCCTGGATGGTGTTCGGATCCTCGTCGGATTCCACGCGTTCCTTGTAGCTGGCGTTCCGGGTGTCCTGCGGCAGGCTCTCCCATTGCTCCCGTGTCAGCGCGTTCGGGGTGCGGTCGCTCGCGAGGGAGCGGCGGGGACCCCGTATCCGCAGCGAGGGGCCCTGGGGGTTCTGATGCAGCTCTTCCTGATCCATGCGCTGGACGGGGGTCGCGCGCGCGTGCCGCCGCCCCATGATGCGGGACACCGCCGCGTTTCCGGCAAGGCGCTGGAGTCGCAGTATCGACTCCGCCGTCGTTCCGGCGCCGGACGAAGTCTGCGGCGCGGGCGCGGCTCTTCCCGGGCGTTGCGTTTCCCTCCGCTGCTCCTCACCGGGTTTCTGCGCTCGCATGCGTGCGTCCCTCTCTGGAACACGGGCCTGGGAACGTCCAGTGTCACCGCGCCGCGCCGCCCGGCGGTACGTCCGGACGGGCAGGCTCGGGTGCAGGCGGGTTGCCCTTTCGGCCCTCGCTCGGGGTCAGAGTTTCGAGCGCGTCCAGGAGAGGAGGTCGTCGGCCGGGAGGGTGTTGACCACCTGGGACCGCGGGACGGCGCAGCGTGCGGCGCGCTCGCAGCCGAACGGCTGCCAGTCGAGCTGGCCCGGGGCGTGCGCGTCGGAGTCGATGGCGAACCGGCAGCCCGCCTCGACGGCGACGCGCAGCAGCCGTTTCGGCGGGTCGAGGCGCTCGGGACGGGAATTGATCTCCACGGCCACGTCATAGGCGGCGCAGGCGTCGAAGACGAGGGCCGCGTCGAATTCGGATTCGGGACGCAGCCCGCCGCGCTTGCCTCCGGCCTTGACAATTCGTCCGGTGCAATGGCCGAGGACGTTCACGCGCGGATTAGAGATCGCCGTCACCATGCGTTTGGTCATCGCCACGCGGTCCATGCGCAGTTTGGAATGGACGCTGGCGACCACCACGTCGAGGCGGCCGAGGAGGTCGGCGTCCTGGTCGAGGGTGCCGTCCTCCAGGATGTCGACCTCGATACCGGTCAGAATGCGGAACGGCGCGAGCCGCTCGTTGAGTTCGGCGACGAGGTCGAGCTGTTCGCGGAGCCGGTCGGCGGACAGGCCGTTGGCGACCTTCAGGCGCGGCGAATGGTCGGTGAGCGCGAGGTATTCGTGGCCGAGCCCGCGTGCCGTCTCGGCCATCTCCAGGATCGGGGAACCGCCGTCCGACCAGTCGCTGTGCGTGTGCAGGTCGCCCTTCAGCGCCGCGCGGAGGGCGGCCGTCGCCTCGTCCAGCGGCTGTCCCTCGGTGGCCTCCAGTCGGCGCAGGTAGACGGGGGTCTCGCCGCGCAGCGCCTCCTCGATCACGAGGGCGGTGACCTTGCCGATGCCGGGCAGCGCGGTCAGCGTGCCCTCGCGGGCGCGGGCCGCCAGCTCGCCGGGAGGCGTCCGCCCGACCAGGTCGGCGGCCGCGCGGAAGGCCCGCACGCGGTAGGTCGGCTCGTGGGCGCGCTCCAGCAGGAACGCGATGCGGCGCAGGGCTTCGACGGGCTCCACGCCTCGCACGGTACCTCGGGCGGTTCTATGAGCGGGTCGCCGTGTACTCGGGGAGTTCGGCCGGGGCGGGCGGGGCCGCCGGGCGGCGCATGGTCAGGACGAGCACGGCCGCCCCGACGAAGACGGCCGCCGCGACGACGCCGGTGACGTGCAGGCTGGCGGTGAACGCCTCCCGGGCGGCGTCCAGCAGGGTCGCGCCCTGGTCGGCGGGGAGGGCCCTGGCGGAGGCCACCGCCCCGGCCAGGGAGTCGGAGCCGCCGTCCATCCGGTCGCGGTAGACAGCGGCGGCCACCACGCCGAGCAGCGCGAAGCCGAGCGAGCCGCCGAAGAAGTTGCCGGTCTCCGACATCGACGCCGCCGACCCGGCGCGCTCCGGCGGGACGGACCCGACGACGAGCCCGGTGCCGAGCGCGAACAGCGGACCGGTGCCGAGCGCCAGGACGGCGATGCCGATCATCGCCAGGGGCAGGGTGCCCGCGCCGCCGACGCCGACGAGCAGCAGGCTGCCGAGCGCGGACACGCCCAGCCCACCGGCGATCGCGGTCGTCTGCTTCATCCGCTTGACCAGCGTCGGCGCGGCCATGGTGCCGGCCGCCACGCCGAGGCCCATCGGCGCGAACAGCGCCGCCGCCGCGACCGGCGAGTAGCCGAGCACGCTCTGCAGGTACTGGGTCACGAGCAGGCCCGTCCCGGCCATGGCGATCCCGGCGAGGACCAGCGCGACGATCACCGCCGTGAACGGGCGGTTGCGGAACAGCCGCAGGTCCAGCAGCGGCGTCTCCAGCCGCAGTTGGCGGCGGACGAACACGACCCCGATGGCCGCGCCGACGGCGATGGCCGCCAGCGGCACGGCCCGCGCGCTCTCCACGGCCGCCTGCTTGATCCCGTAGACCATCAGGAGCACCGCCGCCAGGGACAGCCCGACGCTGGCCGGGTCCAGCCGCCCGGCGTGGTCGCCGCGGAACTCCGGAAGCAGGACGGGCCCGGCGAGCACCAGCAGCAGCATCACCGGGACGGCGGCGAGGAACACCGATCCCCACCAGAAGTGCTGGAGCAGGAGACCGGCGAGCACCGGTCCGAGCGCGCCGCCGGTGAACTGGCAGGTCGCCCAGACGGCGATGGCCTTCCCGCGCCGCCGCTCATCGCGGAAGATGTTGGTGAGCAGGGCGAGCGTGCACGGCGCGAGGGTCGCGCCCGCGACGCCGAGCAGCGCCCGCGCGGCGATCAGCATCAGCGGGTCGACCGCGAACGCGGCCACGACCGACAGCGCCGCGAACGCCGCCGCACCGATGATCAGGAGTCGGCGGCGGCCGATCCGGTCGGCGAGCGTGCCCATCGTGATGACCATGCCGGCCACCAGGAACCCGTAGCCGTCGCTGATCCACAACTGCTCGACGCCGCTCGCGCCGAGGTCGGCGCTCAGCTTCGGGAGCGCGAGGAGCAGCGCCGTCGCGTCCATCGCGACGACGAAGGTCGGCAGCATGAGGAGGGCGGCTCCGAGCCATGCCCGGTCGGTTCGCATTTAGGGCGTCCTTTCTCTCGACGTTTCGACGGTTGGTCGGAGCGGCCGAGCGGTTCTCGACATCGGGGCCGGGCAGACCGGGAAGAATCCATCGGAAATTCTTGGCGGGGGACGTCAAGGCGGCGGGGGCGGCTCCGACCAACGGTCGACGGAGCCCAGCCGGGCCCGCGGAACGGGGCCCAGCCGGGGCCCGCGAAACCACGAGGGGTACGAGATGAAGTTCCTGATCAGCATGCACATCAACCCGGCCGTGCTGGACGCGCTGACCGACGCCGAGCGGGCGGCGATCGGCGAGGGCCACGGCCGGTTCATCGAGGAGCTGAAGGAGTCCGGGGAGCTGATCACCACGCAGGCGCTCGCCGACCCGTCGCAGGCCGCCGTGGTGGCCGTGCGGGGCGGCCAGCCGGTGGTGACCGACGGCCCCTTCCTGGAGGCCAAGGAGTACCTGGGCGGCTTCTACCTGATCGACTGCGAGGACAAGGAGCGCGCGATCGAGCTCGCGGCGCGGATCCCGGACGCCGCGATCGAGGGACTGGGGATCGAGGTACGGCAGGTCATGTTCGCTGACGGACAATTGGAGGCATGACCAGCCCAGCCATCGAGGACCTGCTGCGTGAGCTCACGCCGCAGGTCCTCGGCACGTTGGTACGCCGGTACGGCCGCTTCGAGGGGTGTGAGGACGCCGTGCAGGAGGCCGTCCTCGCCGCCAGTGTCCAGTGGCCGGACGAGAGGGTGCCGGACAACCCGCGCGGCTGGCTCGTGACCGTCGCGTCCCGGCGGCTCGTCGACCAGCTCCGCAGCGACCACGCGCGGCGCGAGCGGGAGTCGGCGACGGCCGCCGAGGTGGTCCCCGAGGACGTGCCGGACACCGACGACACGCTCGTCCTGCTGTTCCTGTGCTGCCATCCGACGCTCACCCCGGCGTCCCAGACCGCCCTGACGCTGCGGGCGGTGGGCGGTCTGACCACCGCCGAGATCGCCCGGGCGTTCCTCGTGCCGGAGGCGACGATGGCGGCCAGGATCAGCCGGGCCAAGCAGCGGATCAAGGCCGCGGGCAGCTCGTTCACCCTGCCGGAGGGCGCGGAGCGGGAGGAGCGGCTCCGGGTCGTCCTGCACGTGCTCTACCTGATCTTCAACGAGGGGTACACCGCGTCGTCGGGCGGCGAGCTGCACCGCGCCGACCTCGCGCGCGAGGCGATCCGGCTGACCAGGATGGTGCACGCGCAGCTTCCCGAGGACGGCGAGGTGACCGGGCTGCTCGCGCTGATGCTGCTGACCCACGCCCGCCGGAACGCCCGGACGACGGCCACCGGGGACCTCGTACCGCTGGACGAGCAGGACCGCACGAAGTGGGACCGCGGGCTGATCGACGAGGGCACCGAGCTGATCAAGGCGTCGCTGGCGGGCCCGGCGCTCGGGCCGTACCAGTTGCAGGCCGCCATCGCCGCCACGCACGCCGACGCGCCCACGGCCGCGGAGACCGACTGGGCGCAGGTGCACGCCCTCTACCTGATCCTGGAGCGGATCGCGCCCAACCCGATGGTCACCCTCAACCGGGCGGTCGCGCTCGCCGAGACCGAGGGGCCGCGGGCGGGGCTCGCCCTGCTGTCCACGCTGGACGACGACGCGCGGATGGCCGGGCATCACCGGCTGCCGGCCGTCCGGGCGCACCTGCTGGAGAAGACCGGCGACACGGCCGGGGCGTACGAGCATTACCGGCGCGCCGCCAAGGCCACTGCCAGCATCGCCGAGCAGCGCTACCTGGAGTCCCGGGCGGCTCGGCTGAAAAAATAGGCTGGCCGGGCTTCGTAACCGTCAGGTATGACGGCACGTGTCCTACCACGGTGTCATCCGGATGACGGCGGGCGTTCTCTAGCCTGGGCCCATGGCCGCCGAGACCAACGTCCCGCGGTACGTCCTGCGGGACGTGCTGCTGGCCGCGGCGGTCACCGGACGCGCCGATCCCGCGCCCCTCGACCGGCCCTGGCCCCGGCCGATGCGCTGGACGCGGTTCGTCGGCGTCGGGCGGCTGCCGTTCGGATACGTCGTCAACATGCTCGGCACGGCCCTGGCCGTCGTGATGACCGGCGCGACGGTCTCGCTGCTGTCGGACGAGGCGGTCGAGCGGGGCGTCCTGCTGTCCGGCGCGACGAAGCTGTTCATCGCGGTGGCGGTCGCCGCGCCGCTCGCGCTGCGCGACCGCTGGCCGCTCGGCGCGTGGCGGTGGAGCTTCGCGGTGACGGCGCTGGTCGACGTCCGCGACTGGGTGGGCATGCCGTACGTCCCGGCGGGCGCGATCGCCGGGGTCGCCGCGCTCTACACGGTGGCGGTGCGCTGCCCGCGCGACGTCACGCTCGGCGTCGGGCTGCTGTCGCTCGGCGGCGTGTGGATCAAGGACGCCGAGACGGCGCCGAACGCGATGGTGCTGCTCCTGCTGCCGCTGGCGGTGGGCGCGGCCGTCCGGCTCCGGCAGACGTCCCGGCGCCAGCTCGCCGAGCGGGAGCGGCGGCTCGCCGCGGAGGAGCGGCGGCACCGGGAGGCCGAGGCCGTGCTCACCGAGCGGCAGCGGATCGCGCGCGAGCTGCACGACGTCGTCGCCCACCACATGTCGATGATCGCGATCCAGGCGGAGGCCGCGCCCTACCGGGTCGAGGCGCTGCCCGCCGAGACCCGCGGCGACCTCGCCGAGATCCGCGCGACCGCGCTCGACGCGCTGACCGAGCTGCGCCGCGTCCTCGGCGTCCTGCGCGGCGAGGACGGCGCCGAGACCGCCCCGCAGCCGGGCCTCGACCGGCTGGGCGAGCTGGTCGGCAACGCGCGGGCCGCCGGGCTGACGGTGGAGACGCGCGTGGAGGGCGACCTCGCCGGGCTCCCGCCGGGCGTCGGGCTCACCGCGTTCCGCATTCTGCAGGAGGCGCTGAGCAACGCGATGCGGCACGCGCCCGGTTCGCACGTACTGGTCGAGGTGACCCACGACGACGGCGTAGTGTGGCTCGGCGTCGTCAACGGACCGCCCGGCGACGGCCGGTCCCCCGATCCGGGCATCCGGGGCGGCGGCCACGGCCTCGTCGGGATGCGCGAGCGGGCCGCCGCGCTCGGCGGCGCCCTGACCGCGCGGCACACCCCCGAGGGAGGATTCGCCGTGACCGCCAACCTGCCCGTGCCGGCGCGGGACGCCACGTGACCGTACGGGTCGTGATCGTCGACGACCAGGGGATGGTGCGCAGCGGGTTCGGCGTGCTGCTGAACGCCCAGCCCGACATCGAGGTCGTCGGCGAGGCCGTGAACGGCGAGGAGGGCGTGCGGCGGGTCGCGGCGCTGCGCCCCGACGTGGTGCTGATGGACGTCCGCATGCCCGTGATGGACGGCCTGGAGGCGACCCGCCGGATCCTCGCCGACCCCGCCGAGGACGCGCCGAAGATCCTCATGCTCACCACCTTCGACCTCGACGACTACGTCTACGCGGCGCTGCGCGCCGGGGCCAGCGGCTTCCTGCTGAAGGACGCGTCCGCGACCGAACTGGCGGACGCGGTGCGGGTCGTCGCGGCGGGCGACGCGCTGCTGTCCCCGTCGATCACCCGGCGGCTGATCGCGGAGTTCTCCCGGCTCGGCGGCCCGCGCGCGCCGACCCGCGCCCGGCTGGACGAGCTGACCGGACGGGAGACCGAGGTCCTCGCGCTGGTCGCGCGGGGGCTGTCCAACGGGGAGATCGCCGAACGGCTCGTCGTCGCCGAGCAGACCGTCAAGACCCATTTCGGGCGGATCCTGATGAAGCTCGAACTCCGGGACCGTCCGCAGGCGATCGTCTACGCCTACGAGATCGGCCTGGTCAGGCCCGGCGACTGATACCCCGGAGCGACGGCGTCGGCGGCGGGACCATACCGGGGTGGTAGCGGTGCTACCGGGGTCGCATCCCGAAAGACCGCTCCGGCGGTTGATCCGCGTTCGGGGGCCGGATTCCTAACTTCCTTCTCAGTGCTTCGACTCACCGAGAGGGACGGCCCGGATGCCCAGGATCCGCACGGGCGCGGCGGTGCTGTCGGTCCTGGCGGCGACCGGCTCCACCACCGCCGCGACCGCCCACGCCGAGGTCTACGGCGCGCCCGCGCCGCCGCCCGAACTGACGGCGGCGACCCTGGACGCCCGCTACCAGGCCGCCGACCGGGAGATCGGCCGCGCGCTGGCGACCGCACGGCGCGTCCACGACAAGACCCGGCTACGAGTGCTGCCCGCGTTCCTCTCGAACGGCCGCGGCTTCCTGTCGTTCGACGCGCGCGGCGACGGACGGGCCGTCGAGGTCCTCGGCGACCTGCGGCACGCCGACCGGGTCGCCGTCGTCGTGCCCGGGGCCGACACCACGCTGGCCAATTACGACTCCCCCAAGTTCGTCGGCGGCGGCAGCCGCGCGCTCTACCGGCAGGTCCGCGCGGACGCCCCGGGCGCGCGGGTGGCGGTGATCGCCTGGCTGGGGTACGACTCGCCGTCCACCCGGAGCACCGCCGTCCTGACCGGCGGACGCGCCGAATCCGGCGCCCGCACCCTCCGCGCTCTCTTAGCGGACGTCCACCGCGTGAACCGGCGCACCCGGTTCGCGCTCCTCTGCCACAGCTACGGCTCGGTGGTCTGCGCCAAGGCCGCCCCACGCCTCGCGCCCCTGCCGGTGGACGACATCGCGTTGTTCGGCAGCCCCGGCACCACGGCGCGACACGCCGCCGACCTCGGAACGTCCGCGCGCATCTGGGCGGGCCGCGCCAAGGGCGACTGGATGCGCTACGTGCCGAACGTCCGCCTGGCCGGGCTCGGCTTCGGCCCCGACCCGGTCTCGTCCAGCTTCGGCGCCCTCCCCTTCGACGCCGGAACCGGCCCGCACAGCGGCTACCTGACCCCAGGCTCCCGCGCCCTCCAGAACCTGGCCCTGATAGCCCTGGCCCGCCCCCCGAGGTAACCGTGCCCAACCAACTTCCCCGACCAGCCCCCCACCACCCACACGCCCCGGAGAGTGTCGTGGGGTGGCTCGAGTGATGGTCGCCGGGGTGGCGGCGCTGTTCGCCTTCGGGGAGGCGGCCGCCGCACGACGAGCTCTGATGGTAGAAAGGCGAGGATGCCGCCACGCACGCCGACACCGCCGCGTACCCGGCGGCTCCGCAGAGCCTTGGCCTGCGCCGTGTCCATCGCGGTGGTCATGCTCACCACCGCGGGAACCGGCCACGCCGACCCCTACGCCCCGCCCGCCGCCGTTCCACCGCTGGCGCCCTCAACCCTGGACACCCGGTACGCCGCCGAGCGCCACGCCATCGAGACCGCCCTGGCCACGGCCCGCGACGTCGGCGACGCCGACCGGGTCCGGGCGTTCGGCGCGTTCCTCCGTCCGGGCCGCCGCTTCCTCTACTTCGACCCACGCGGCAACGGGCGGGCCATCGAGGTCATCGGCGACATCGCCACCGCGCGGCGCGTGGCGGTACTCGTCCCCGGCGCCGACACCACGCTCACCGCCTTCGACACCCGAGGCGCCAAACCCTGGTCCACCCCGAGCGGCGGCGCCCGCGCCGTCTACACCCAGGCCCTCCGCGCCGAGGCCCTCCACACCGAGACCCTCCAACCCCAACCCGTCGACACGCGGATGGGGCGGACGTCGGTGGGGTCGGGGTTGGCCGTGGTGGCCTGGCTGGGGTACGCGGCGCCCCGGACGTTCAGCAGGGACGTCATCACCGATGAGCGGGCCGGTGAGGGCGCCGTGCGGTTGCGGCGGTTCCTGCGAGACGTCCACAGGGTCAATCCGTCCGCGCGGGTCGGGTTGCTCTGCCACAGCTACGGGTCGGTGCTCTGCGGCCGCGCCGCGAAGGACGGCCCCGAGGACGCGGCGTGGCGGCAGGTCACCGACATCGCTCTGTACGGCAGCCCGGGCACCACGGCGTGGTCCGCCGCCGAACTCGGCCGGGGCGGCACGCGGGTCTGGTCCGGGCGCGGCGCGACGGACTGGATGGAGGACGTCCCGCACGTCCGCTTCCTGGGCCTCGGCCTGGGGCCCGACCCCGTGTCCGACTCGTTCGGCGCGCGGGTCTTCGACGCCGGGAACGGCGGGCACAGCGACTACCTCGCACCGGGCTCCGCGTCCCTCCGCAACCTCGCCGCGATCGCCCTCGGACGCCCCGGCGAGGTCACCTCCGGCTGACCGCGGGGCGCGCTTCGGGCCGGTTCACCTCGTCGGGGGTGGCACCCTGGGGTGGTGGACACCGCGAACGACGCCGAAATCCGCGAGCAGACGACCCGGCGCCTGGAGAAGGCGATGGGGACGTTCGGCACCGCGGCCCTGACCCGCATGGAGGAACAGCTCCCCTGGTTCCGGCGGATGCCCGCCGACCAGCGGTCCTGGATCGGGCTCGTCGCCCAGGCCGGCATCGCCGCGTTCGTCGAGTGGTTCAAGAACAACGAGCGGACCCGCCCGGCCATCGCCGGGGAGGTGTTCGGCACCGCGCCCCGCGAGCTGCTGCGCGCCATCAAGCTCCAGCACACCATCGACATGGTCCGCGTCATCATCGACGTGGTCGAGACCCGGTTGGACGAGCTGGCCGCGCCCGGTGGCGAGGCCCAGCTCCGCGAGGCGATCCTGCGCTACACGCGCGACGTGGCGTTCGGCGCCGCGCAGGTGTACGCGCGCGCCGCCGAGACGCGCGCCGCGTGGGACGCGCGGCTGGAGGCCCTCGTCGTCAACGCCGTCCTCCAAGGGGAGGTCGACGACGGCATGCACTCCTGGGCGGCCGCGCTCGGCTGGACGTCCAAGCCCGTCACCGTCATCGCCGGGTTCACCCCGGAGGACGAAGAGCCCGAGGTCACCATCGACCAGATGCAGCTCGCCGCCCGCCGCGCGCGCGCCGACGTGCTGGCGGGCGTCCAAGGGCACCGGGTCATCGTCATCGTCGGCGGCGACACCGACCCGATGGACGCGGCCCGTCCGATCGCCGCCAAGTGCGGGCCCGGGCCGGTGGTCGTCGGGCCGCGGGTCCCCGACCTCTACGACTCGACGCTGTCCGCGCAGGCCGCCGTCGCCGGGCTCCGCGCCGCCGCCGGGTGGCCGGACGCGCCCCGTCCCGTCCAGGCGACCGAGCTGCTCCCCGAGCGCGCCCTCGACGGCGACGACGAGGCGCGCCGCTACCTGGTCGAGAGCGTCTACAACCCGATGCTCGCCGCGGGCGCCCCGCTGCTCGACACGCTGACCACCTACCTCGAACAAGGCTCGTCGCTGGAGGCGACGGCGCGCCTGCTGTTCGTCCACCCGAACACGGTGCGGTACCGGCTCCGGCGCGTCACCGAACTCACCGGCCTCGCCCCGACCGACGGGCGCAACGCGTTCACGCTGCGCATCGCGCTGGTTCTGGGACGCTTCCAATCCCGCTGACACGTCCCCGGGCGGTTTCGCTGAGACGCACGTCACGGGTCTTGTCGCTGCTCGGCTAGGGGGTCGTCCCCTAGGCGACCAGGGTTGTAGGGGTCGTACAAAGGGCCCTGGGCAAAGTTGTGCCGTCAGGCATCGTGATGGGAGGGGCGTTGGCGGCAGGCTGGTCGAGTGATTCTCCTCGCATCGCCCGGCCAGGGCGCCCAGACCCCAGGCTTCTTGCAGCCATGGCTAGAGATACCCGGAGTCGCCGATCGCCTGGCCTGGTGGTCCGCGGTCACCGGGCTCGACCTGGTCCGCTACGGGACGGTCGCGGACGCCGAGGAGATCCGTGACACCGCCGTCGCGCAGCCGCTGCTCGTCGCCGCCGCGCTGGCGGCCTACGACGTCCTGTACGGGGACGGCGCCGTCCCCGGCGCGGTGGCCGGGCACAGCGTCGGCGAGCTCGCCGCGGCGTCGATCGCCGGTGTGCTGAGCCCCGAGACGGCGTTGGTGCTGGTCCGGGAGCGGGGACGCGCGATGGCCGAGGCCGCCGCCGTCACCGAGACCGGGATGACCGCCGTGCTCGGCGGCGACCCCGACGAGGTCCTCGCCTCGATCGACAAGCACGGGCTCACCCCCGCGAACGTGAACGGCGCGGGGCAGGTCGTCGCCGCCGGGACGCTGGAGCAGCTCGCCCGGTTCGCCGACGAGCCGCCCGCGAAGGCCCGGCTCCGCCCGCTGTCGGTGGCGGGGGCGTTCCACACCGAGCACATGGCGCCCGCCGTCGACGCGCTCCGCCGCGTCGCGTCCGGCGCGCCCGTCGCCGACCCGCGGACGCGGCTGCTGCAGAACCGCGACGGCGCCGTCGTCGCGTCCGGCCCCGAGTTCGTGGAGCGGCTCGTCGACCAGGTCAGCGCGCCCGTCCGCTGGGACGCGTGCATGGCGACCATGACCGAGCTGGGCGTCACCGGCATCATCGAGCTGCCGCCCGCGGGCACCCTCGCCGGGCTCGCCCGCCGCGAACTGAAGGGCGTCGAACTGGTCGCCCTGAAATCCCCCGCAGACCTCGACAAAGCCCGCGCTCTCATCGAGGCGGAGGCGTCGTGACCGGAGCGGAGCGAGGATCACGGCGCCGAGCCTCCGGGGGCCCGGGGGTCGCCCCCCGGAAGGGAAGTGCGTCGTGACCGGAGCGGGGGGGCTTCGGATTCCTGAGGCTGCGCCGGGGGCTCGGATCCTGGCGTTCGGGGATTATCGGCCGGCGCGCATCGTCACCAATGACGACCTCGCCAAGACCGTCGAGACCGACGACGCGTGGATCCGCAGCCGGGTCGGCATCGCGGAGCGGCGCATCGCGGGCGACGACGAGGGCATCGTCGAGCTCGGCGTGCACGCGGGCGGCAAGGCGCTCGCGGGCAGCGGGCTCGCCCCGTCCGACATCGACCTCGTGATCCTCGCCACGTGCTCGGCGGAGTCGCCGATGCCGGGGCACGCCGCGCAGATCGCGCACCGGCTCGGCATCGACGCGCCCGGCGCGTTCGACCTGAACGCCGCGTGCGCCGGGTTCTGCTACGCGCTCGGCACCGCCAGCGCCGCCGTCCGCGCCGGAAGCGCCCGCAACGTGCTGGTGATCGGCTCGGAGAAGATGTCCCAGTGGATCGACTGGACCGACCGCTCCACCTGCATCATCTTCGCGGACGGCGCGGGCGCCGCGGTCGTCGCCCCCAGCGAGGCGCCCGGCATCGGCCCGGTCGTGTGGGGCAGCGCCGGCGACAAGTACGACAAGATCATCATCGATGACCGGCACTCGTTCATCCGGCAGGAGGGGCAGGCGGTGTTCCGCTGGGCGACCACCGCCATCGCGCCCGTCGCCGTCGAGGCGTGCGAGCGCGCCGGGATCAGCCCGGCCGACCTCGCCGCGATCGTCCCCCACCAGGCCAACCTTCGGATCATCGAGGCCATCGCCCGCAAGGTGAAGGCCGACAACGCCGTCGTGGCCGACGACATCGTCCACTCCGGCAACACGTCCGGAGCGTCCATCCCGCTCGCCCTGTCCCGCATGATCGAACGCGGCGACGTGCCGTCCGGCGCCCCGGCCCTGCTGGTCGGGTTCGGCGCCGGGCTGTCCTACGCTGCCCAAGTCATCCAGATCCCGTAGGCCGTCACACCTGCTCGCAGGCTCTGGACCAACCCACCGAAGGAGAAACGCAGACCATGGCAGAAGTCGCCACCGAACAGCAGATCCTGGCCGGCCTCGCCGAGATCATCGACGACATCGTCGGCATCGACAAGTCCGAGGTGACCCCGGAGAAGAACTTCATCGACGACCTGGACATCGACTCGCTGTCGATGGTCGAGATCGCGGTGGCCGCGCAGGACCAGTTCGGCGTCGAGATCCCCGACGACGAGCTGCGCAACCTCAAGACGGTGAAGGACGTCATCGACTTCGTCCAGAACCTGCAGAAGGCCCCGGTCAAGAGCTAGCACGCGGGGACGGCACGCGCCGGCCCGCGGGACCCCGCCACGGCGGCGGCCCGCGGGCCGTCCGGGTAGCTGCGACCGCCCCTCACAGCCCGCAAGGAGCATCCACATGAGCAAGAGCCAGACCAGAGTCGTCGTGACGGGTCTCGGTGCAACGACCCCACTCGGTGGAGACCTGCCGTCGACCTGGTCCGCCCTGCTCGCCGGAGAGTCCGGGATCCGCACACTGGAGTGGGAGGGCGTCGAGGACCTGCCGGTCCGCTTCGCCGCGACGCTGAAGGTGCCGCCGGACGAGGTGATGCCGCGGCAGGCGCTGCGCCGCCTCGACCGCAACCAGGCGATCGCGCTGATCGCCGCGCGCGAGGCGTGGGCGGACGCCGGGTTCGCCCCGTCCCCCGGCGGCAAGCCGCAGAAGGGCATGGAGAAGGCCGGCGTCGAGGGCGGGTTCGTCGTCGACCTCGACCGGGTCGGCGTCGTGCTGTCCAGCGGCATCGGCGGCCTGCACACCGCCCTGAACAGTTACGACGTGTACCGGGAGAAGGGCTGGTCGCGGGTCTCGCCGTTCACCGTCCCGATGCTGATGCCGAACGGCGCGTCCGGGCACGTCGGCATCGAGTTCGGCGCGACGGCCGGGTCGCACGCCCTGGTCAGCGCGTGCGCGTCCAGCGGTGAGGCGGTCGGCTACGCGATCGACATGATCCGCGCGGGCCGCGCCGACGTGATCGTCTGCGGCGGCACCGAGGCGTGCATCCACCCGCTGCAGATGGCGTCCTTCGGGATCATGCGGGCGATGTCGACGCGCAACGAGGAGCCGTCGCGCGCGTCCCGGCCCTACGACAAGAACCGCGACGGGTTCGTGCTCGGCGAGGGCGCCGCGGTCATGATCCTGGAGTCGGAGGAGCACGCCAGGCGGCGCGGCGCGAAGATCAACGGGTACGCGTCCGGGGCCGGGTACTCCAACGACGCCTACGACATCGTCCTGCCGGACCCGAGCGGGCGCGGGCAGGCCAAGGCGATGCAGCGGGCCCTCGCCGACGCGGGCCTGGAGCCCGCCGACATCATCCACATCAACGCGCACGCCACCTCGACCCCGGCGGGGGACGTGGCGGAGCTCGCGTCCATCAAGGCGGGGCTCGGCGAGGACGTCGCCCGGCAGACCGTCATCACCGCGACCAAGTCGATGACCGGGCACCTGCTCGGCGGCGCGGGCGCGCTGGAGTCGATCTTCACGATCCTGGCGCTGCGGGAGGGTCTCGTCCCGTTCGTGGCGAACCTGGAGGACCTGGACGACGAGGTCGACCTCGACATCGTCCGCGACGAGCCGCGCAAGCTCCCGGACGGTCCGGCCGCGGCGCTCAACAACTCGTTCGGGTTCGGCGGCCACAACGTCTCGGTCGCCTTCGAACGCGCCCTCTGACCCGAGCGCGCACAGCACGCCGAACGGCCCGGCGAGGGAGACCTCGCCGGGCCGTTTCGCGTGTTTCGGCGGCCGCGCCGTCAGTGCGGCGGGCGCCCCGCGCCGGACGTTCGCCGGGCGGGGCGCGCGAGCCGCGGGACGGGCACGCTCCACGGGGCGGCGCCGGGCCGACGCCCGGCCGTCACACGGCGGCGTGCAGCCAGCGGACGGGCGCGCCGTCCCCGGCGCGCCGGAACGGTTCGAGCTCGTTGTCCCACGGGGTGCCGAGGAGCCGCTCCAGCTCGTGCTCCAGGGTGATCTTGCCGACCGCGGCGTTCGCCATGACGGAGCGCAGCCGGTCCTCGGGGATCATGATGTCCCCGCTGGCCCCGATGACGCCGGTGAACACCCCGAGGGACGGGGTGAAGCTGAAGCGGACGCCGTCGGTGCCCGGGGTCGGGTCCTCGGTGGCCTCGAAGCGCACCAGCTTCCAGGCGCGTAGCGCGGAGGTGATGCCCGCGGCGGTGCCCGGCCTCCCCTCCCAATGCAGCTCGGCGCGCAGCGTTCCCGGTGCGGCCGCCTGATCGGTCCACTCAAGGGAAACGGGCACACCGAGAACACCTGCGGCGGCCCACTCGATGTGCGGGCTCAGCGCAGGCGGCGCGGAGTGGACGTAGAAAACGCCACGTGCGGTCACCGGACCTCCTGGATCTGTACCGAGGCTCGTCTTCCCCTACGGCCTCGTACGTCCCAAGTCGGCGTCCGCGTCCCTCATTGTGCATCATCGGCACGTGTCGCACCACCGTGAGTCCGTCGTTTGTTGAACGGTGGAGGACAGGATGCACAGGGTTCACGGGCCTCCACGACAGGTTAGGGCGTGCTGGGCCGCCGTGTGGGGAAAGCCCGGCAACCGGCGGGACCGGGTCCGGTCGTGGTCGCATGTCCGTTTCCGGTCACTCTTGGTCCCCGATCCGACACGATGAGTGCCGGAGTCGAGCGACGAGAGCGAGGACCGATGTTCGATCAGCAGGCACGGCTGGAGCGGGTACTGGCGCGGCACCGCGACGCGGTCGTGGTGGAACCGCTGCCGGGGCGTCCGGCCCTGATCCGGCGGGACGAGATCCTGGTGGCCGGGCCGGACGCCGCCGCGGCCGAGTCGACGGTGCGGCGCTGGCACGACGGGCGGCGCGACGAGCGCGGCGTGACCCGGTTGCGGCTGCGCCCGGCGGCGAAGGTGGACGTGTGCGAGCTCGCGTCCCGGCTGTGCTCGGACGGCGTCCGCACCGCCGCGGCGGGCGCCGCGCGGCGGCGGCTGAGCGCGGCGCCGAACCACCTCGTGGTCGGGCAGCCGATGTGGTGGAGCGGTCCCGCGGACCGGCCGCGTCCCGCCGCGCCGGTGCCCGCGCCCCGGCCGGGGGCGGCGGCGCGCCGGGAGGTGACGGTCGCCGTCCTGGACACGGGCCTGTCGCCGCACCCCTGGTGGGAGGACGCGGACTGGTTCCGCGAGCAGCGCGACGAGGTGGCCGAGGTGCTGGACGCCGACCTCGACTACGACCTCGACGCGCAGGCCGGGCACGGCACGTTCGTCGCGGGCGTCGTGCTGGGGCAGGCGCCGTCGGCGCGGCTGCGGGCCCGCCGGGTGATCGGCGGCGACGGGGTCGGCGACGAGCTCGACGTGATCCGGGCGCTGGCGTGGATCGCCGAGCGCGGCGGCGTGGACGTGGTCAACGTCTCGCTCGGCTGCCACACCTACGACGACCGCCCGTCCCCGGTGCTGGCGCGGGCGATCGCGGCGCTCGGCCGCCGGACGGTCGTCGTGGCGTGCGCCGGGAACGCGGCGACCGACCGTCCGTTCTGGCCCGCCGCGATGAAGCCCGTGGTCGCGGTCGCGGCGCTGGACGGCGCCGACCGGGCCGCGTTCTCCAACCACGGCTGGTGGGTGGACGCGTGCGCGCAGGGCGTGGACGTGGCGGGCGCGTTCGTGCGGTTCGACGGGACGCGTCCGCCCGTGCGCGGGCTCGACCCCGACCTGTTCCAGGGGTACGCGACGTGGAGCGGGACGTCGTTCGCCGCGCCCGTCGTCGCGGGCCGGATCGCCGCCGTCGCCGCGGCGGACGGGGTGTCCGCGGTCGCGGCGGCGGACCGCGTGCTCGACCCGTCCGCGCACCCCTCCCTCCCGGACCTCGGCGTGATCGTCGGCACGGCGGCGGCGGACGCGCCCGGGACGGCCGGGGCGGGTGCGCCGGAGATGGCCGGAGTCGTCCACGCGGAGTGAGCCGCCGATGTCGTAGGGTGAACGGCGCGGGGGGCCTCGGGAGGAGACTTCGGTGGCCCACAAGAACGACGGTACGGACGAGCTGGTGGTCCGGGCCCGCGGCGGCGACGGCGCCGCGTGGGCCCGGCTCGTGGAGCGCCACAGCGGTCTGCTGTGGTCGATCGCCCGCTCGCACGGTTTGAACGACGCCGACTCCGGCGACGTGGTGCAGACCACCTGGCTGCGCCTCGTGGAGCGGATCGACGGGTTGCGCGACCCGGCCGCCACGGGGTGCTGGCTCGCCACGACCGCGCGGAACGAGAGCCTGCGGCTCGTCCGGCTGCGCGGCCGCGACCTGCCGCTCGTGCCCGCGCCGCGGGCGCCGGAGCCCGGCCCGGACCGGGTGGCGCTGAGCCGCGAGCGGCTCGGCCTGGTCGGCGCGGCCCTGGAGGCGCTGCCGCGGCGCTGCCGGACGCTGCTGCGGCTGTTCGCGGTCGCGTCCAGCCACGCCGAGCTCGCCGCCGCGCTCGGCATCCCGCTCGGCAGCGTCGGGCCGACCAGGGCCCGGTGCCTGGACGCGCTGCGGAGGCTCGTCCCGTGAACGACGACGAGCTGATGGCGGGCGTGCGCGGCGCGTTCGAGACGCTCGACCCGGTGCCCGCCGCCGTCCTCGCGGCGGCACGCGCGGCGATCGCGCTGCGCGTGCCGTCCGCGACGCTGGCGGAGCTGTCGCACGACCGGGCCGGGCGGACGGCGGCCGGGGTGCGCGGCACGGCGGGACGCGTCCTGACGTTCACCTGCCCCGGCGGGACGGTGGAGGTCGAGGTGGAGGTGGCGGCGCACGGCGGGAACCGCGAGCTGACCGGGCGGATCGTCCCGCCGTCCGCGGCGCTGGTCCGGGTCCGGCACCTGGAGCTCCCGCCGGACGGGATCACGGCCCGCGCGGAGCCCGCCGGGCTGTTCTGCGTGCCGAGCGTGCCCGCCGGTCTGGCAAGCCTGGTGTTCCACCTGGACGACGGCACGTCGATCGTGACGAGCTGGGTCCGGTTGTGACGCGCGCCCGCCCGGACGAGCGCGCCCTGCTGCGCCTCGCCGCCGCCGACCCGGCCGCCGCGCTCGGCCGGGCGCGGGCCCTGCTCGAAGACGGCGGCGGCGAGGGCGACGGTGGCGGCGTGGCCGTGCTGCGGGCGGCCGGGCTCGCCGCCAAGGAGCTGGGGCTCCTCGACGAGGGCCTCGCCTACCTCCGCCGGGCCCTCGCCCTCGCGGACGGGTACGCGGCGGCGCAGATCAGGATGAGTCTCGTCGGGCTGCTCACCGCGGCCGGCGACATCGGCGAGGCGCTGGCCCACGCGGACGAGGCGGCGCCCCACCTGCACGGCCCCGACGCGGACCGCCTCGCCGCCAACCGGGCCTGCGCCCTCGCGCGCGCCGGACGCCTGGACGAGGCGCACGACGTGGCCGCGGAGGCCCTGCCCCGCCTCCGCGAGGCGGACGACCCGGTGACGCTCGGCGGCCTGCTCGGCAACCTCGGCCTCGCCTGCGCGCTACGCGGCGACTTCGCGGCGGCGGAGGCCGCGCTGGACGAGGCCGTCACCGTCAGCGAGGCCGCCGGGCTGCGGCACCAGACGGCGATGTCCAAGGGGAACCTGGCGTTCGCGTTGTCGCGGCGTGGGGACGTCCCGCGCGCGCTTCGCCTCTTCGCCGAGGCCGAAGCCCACCTGTCCGGCGAACGCCTGGCGCAGTGCCGGTTCGACCAGGCGGAGACCCTCATCTCGGTGGGTCTGCCGGGCGAGGCGCGTCCTCTTCTCCACGCGGCCTTGGACGCCGCTACGGCGAACGGCTACGCGTGCGACATCGCGGACGGTTTCCTCCTCCTCGCCCACGCGGAACTGGCCGACGGCAACCCCGAACGGTGCACCGACGCCGCCGAACGCGCCCGCGCCGCGTTCGCCGAGCAGGAGCGCACCGGGTGGATGCTGCTCGCCGAGCACGTCCTCGTGAAGGCGCGGTGGACGTCCGGCGAGCGGTCGGGCGTGCTGCTGCGCACGGCCATGGCGACGGCGGACCGGCTGGCGGCGGGCGGGTGGGCCGACGCCGCCGACGAGGCCCGGATCGCCGCCGCGCGGGTCGCGCTGTCGCTGGGCCGTCCGGCCGGGCACCTGCTCTCCGGGGTCGGGCGTGCGCGCGGGCCCGCGTCCGCCCAGATCGCCGCCTGGCACGCCGTCGCGCTCGAACGCTCCGCGCGGGCCGACCACGCGGGCGCGGTGGCCGCCGTCCGGTCCGGGCTCAGGGTGACGGAGCAGTACGCGGAGGCGCTCGACGCGCTCGACCTCCGCGCGCGGGCGACCGGGCTCGTCACCGAGCTGGCCGACCTCGGGCTCGCGCTGGCCCGGTCGGCGCGGGAGCTGCTCGCGGTCGAGGAGCGGCGGCGGGCGATCGCGCGGCCGGTCCGGGTCCGCCCGCCGAAGGACCCGGAGCGGGCGGCGGCGCTGGCCAGGCTGCGCGCGTTCAGCGTCGAGCGGACCGGCGACACGGCGCGCGGCGGGACCGGAACCCCGGTCCCGGCCGACATGGCCGCCCTGGAGGCGACGGTCCGCGCGCGGACGCGGCACCGCCCGTCCGGCGCGTCCGGCGGGCACTCCCCCGGCTTCGCGGCGGTCGCCGCCGCGCTCGGCGACCGGGCGCTCGTCGAGCTGGTCGCGGTCGGCCGCGAGCTGCACGCGGTGACCGTCGTCGCCGGTCAGGCCCACCGCCACCGGCTGGGCGCGGCCGACCCGGCCGTCCGCGACACCGGCCTGCTGCGCTACGCCGTCCGGCGCCTCGCCGAGCGGGACGACCCGCGCGCCCTCGCCGCCCTCACCGACACGGCCGGGCGCCTCGACCGGCGGCTGCTCGTCCCGCTGGCGCGGGTCGTCGGCGACCGCGAGCTGGTCGTCGCGCCGACGGGCACGCTGCACGGGCTGCCGTGGGCGGTGCTGCCGTCGCTGGAGGGGCGGGCGTTCACGGTCGTGCCGTCCGCGTGCGCGTGGGTGCGCGCCCGCGAACCGTCGCGCGGGGGCGGGCGCACCGTCCTCGTCGCGGGCCCCGGGCTCCGGCACGCGCGGCGGGAGATCGGCGCGCTGCGGCGGCTGCACCCGCACGCCACCGTCCTGGACGGCCCGGACGCGCGTCCCGAGGCCGTCCGCGACGCCCTGGACGGCGCGGCCCTCGCGCACGTCGCCGCGCACGGCGAGTTCCGCGAGGGCAACGCCCTGTTCTCGCGGCTGCGGCTCGCGGGCGGGCCGCTGATGGTCCACGACCTGGACGAGCTGTCCGTCCCGCCGCGCGTCGTCGTGCTGTCCGCCTGCGACATCGGACGGGCCGACGGGGGCGACGCGGCGCTCGGCATGGCGGGCGTCCTGCTCGCGCTCGGCGCCGCGACCGTGATCGCCAGCGTCGCGCCCGTCCGGGACGAGGCGACGCCCGCCTTCATGGCCGCGTTCCACGCCCGCCTGTCCGCCGGGGACCCGCCGTCGCGAGCCCTCGCCGCACTCCCCCGTCCCCCGGAGCTGGCGGGCTTCCTCTGCCTGGGCGCAGGCTGACCCCACACGAGGCCGACCGGCCGCCGCAGGCACAGGCTCAGCCAGCGGCGACCGTTCGGGGCGGGCGGTCAGCAGTCGCCGGTGGCGATGGGGTTGGACGGGTCGGTCACCCAGTTCGACCAGGAGCCCACGTAGAGGGCGGCCGGGATGCCCGCGAGGTTCAGCGCGAGGATCTCGTGCGCGGCCGTCACGCCGGAGCCGCAGTAGGCGCCGACGTCGAGCGCGTCCGTGGCGCCGAGCTGCGCGAACCGCTCGCGCAGCAGCTCGGGGGGCAGGAACCGGCCGTCCACGCCGACGTTGCCGGACGTGGGCGCGTTCCGAGCCCCCGGGATGTGCCCGGCGACCGGGTCGACGGGCTCCAGCTCGCCGCGGTACCGCTCGGCGGCGCGGGCGTCGAGCAGCACCCCGGCCGTCGCGAGCTCCGCGGCGCCCTCGGCGTCCAGGACGGGCAGCCGCCCCGGGCTCGCGACGAAGTCGCCCGGCTTGGCCTCCGGCTCCGCCGTGCTCACCGGGAGGCCCGCCTCCGTCCAGGCGCGGTAGCCGCCGTCCAGGACCCGGACGCGCTCGTGCCCGAAATAGCGCAGCGACCACCACACCCGCGCCGCCGACGTGGAGTCGGCGTCGTCGTAGACCACGACGAGGCTGTCGCCCGACACCCCGGCGCGGCGCATGACGGACTCGAAGGCGGCCGGATCGGGCAGCGGATGGCGGCCACCGGGCCCCGGCGGCCCGGCGACGTCCTGGTCCAGGTCGACGAACACGGCGCCGGGCAGGTGCCCCTTGCGGTACGACTCGATCCCCGGGGGTCCGCCCAGATGCCACCGGACGTCCAGCAGGACGACGGGCGTCTGCCGCCGGAGCAGCCGGTCGAGCGCGGGCGCTTCGATGAGAGGGTGCACACCGTCAGTTTGACCGGCGTCGCCCGGATTCGGGAGGGGCGATTCCTGGTTCATCTCAAGTCCCCCGAGTGTCAGTGCCTGGACATCATCAGTGCCTGGACGTGGTCAGCAGCGGGACGAGCTGCTCCGCCGCCACGAGGGAGCCGTGCATGCCGACCATCCGGTCCAGCCACGGCTCGCGCTCGGACGCGACGATCGCGAGGTCGGCGTGCGGGACGGCGATGACGTCCCCGACGCGGTCGAGCATGCCGGGGCCGAGCGGCCCGAACCAGCCGTCCGCGATCGCCCGCTCGCGCGGGACGACCCACGCCCGGTCGCCGAGCAGGGCCGTCCAGGCGGCGAGGACGTCGTCGTGGGCGCCCGGCTCGCTGTAGACGTACCGGGCGCGGGCGTCTCCGCCGAGGAGGGCGACGCCGTCGCGCAGCTCGGGGACGGCGTCGAAGTCGACCCGCTCCACCGGGTCGACCATGCCGTGGTCGGCGGTCACGTGCAGGGCCGAGCCGGGCGGCAGGACGTCCGCGATCCGCTCGGCGAGCAGGTCCACGAAGCGGAGCTGGTGCCGCCAGTCGGCGGACCCGGCGCCGAACCGGTGCCCGGTCGCGTCGAGGTCGGCGTGGTACACGGTGACGAACGAGCGGTCGCCCTCGCGCAGCGCCAGCTCTGTCCGGCCGACGAGCTGGCCGAGGCCGTTCGCGGCGCGGTAGCGGGCCCCGCGGGCGGTGGCGCGGCTGAGGCCGGTCCCCCGGTACTGGCCGAGCGCGACGTAGGAGACGGCGACGCCGTCCGCCGCCGCCCGCCCGTACACGGTCGGGACGGGCTGGAACTCGGTCGGGTCGACGGAGTCGTCCTGCCAGCGGAGGCAGTTGAGGAGGCGGCCGGTGCCCGGGATCGCCACCTGGACGCCGAGCAGGCCGTGCGCGCCGGGCGGCGCGCCCGTCGCCAGCGACCCGAGGCTGCTGACCGTCGTCGCCGGGAAGCCGGACGTGATCGGCCCGCCGTCCATCGAGGCCAGGAACGGGGCCTCGGCCGGATGGGCGCGCAGCTGCTCCCAGCCGAGCCCGTCGACGACCAGCACGCAGACGCGCGGCACCGGGGCGAGGCCCAGCACGTTCACCGCGTCCGGGACGCCCAGCGAGGCGAGCACCGACGGCGGCAGGTCGGCGAGCGCGCCCGACCCGTAGCGCGGGACGGGCGGCGGCCCCGCCGTCCCGGCGGTCACCGGGCGGTCGCGGCGGACAGCTCCTCCGCGAACGCCAGCACCTGGGTCACGGCGTCGCGGCCGTCCGCGGCCTCGCTCACCCGCAGGGACAGGTCGTCCGCCGTGACGCTGCCCGTGTAGCCGTGGTCGGCCTCGCAGTTCTCGTCCCCGCAGGTCGCGGGCTCAAGGTCGATGTGGGCGATGGCGCCCCAGCCGATCGTCAGGACCACCTCGGTCGGCGGCACCCCCGGCACGTACGACGCCGGGTCCGGGACGACCCTGGTCACCGCGACCGACTGGACGCGCTCCAGCTTCACGGCCTCGGTGGTGGTGGACGCGTGCGGCTGCGCCATGCCGTCGCCGGGCGGGTGCTCGTCGGTGTGGCACACCAGCAGCCGGCTCGCGGACAGCACGAGCACGGTCACGTGCCGCCGCACCTCCATCGCGGGGTCGAACGTCGCCTCGTGGTGGACGACGTAGGCCACGACGGGCTCGTCCCCGACGGCCGACTCCACCGCGTCCGCGACCAGGTCCGGGTAGTAGCCGCTGCGCTCGATCGCCGTGCGCAGGCCGCCGGCGGTCGCTCGGGTTTCCCTCATGGGCCCATCCTGCCCTGTCCGGGGCCGGACGCGCACATGACCGCCGCACGCGCGGTCAGCCGCCCGCACGCGGGGTACGGGGCGGGCATGGACGAGAAGCCGCTGCCCAAGCCGCCGCCGGTGCCGCCGCCCGGCCCCGACCCGGCGCCCGCGCCGGAACCGCTGGTCCCGCCGGTGGAGCCGCCGCCCGGACCGCCGGGGCCGTCCCCGCAGCCGCCCCGGCCCGTCCCGCCGGGGCCGTCGCCCGAGCCGGTCCCGCCGGGCCCGCCGCCGGAGCCGACCCCGCCCGGCCCCGCTCCCGAGCCGACCCCGCCGACGCCCGACCCGGACCCGGTCCCGCCGGGCCCGGAACCCGACCCGATCCCGCCGACGCCGTCCCCGAGCCCGCCCGGTCCACCGGCCTGACCCGTACTCCCCGGTGCCGCGCGGCGAGGAAGGCGAGGCCGCCGGGCCAGGGAGAGAAGGCCGTCAGGACAGGCGGCGCGGGCCCAGTTCGGGGCGCGGGCCCGGCGGCCGCTCCAGCCTGAGCGCCACGCCCCGCACCGTGGCGCCGGACGCGTCCGCCAGCACGGGGTTCAGCTCCAGGCGCGCCACCTCGGGCAGGTCGTAGCCGAGGCGGGACGCGCGGAGCAGCAGCTCCTCCAGGGCGGCGAGGTTCACCGGCTCCGCGCCGCGGTGGCCGAGCAGGAGCGGCGCCGTCCGGATGGCGCGGACCATCTCCGCCGCCTCCGCGTCGGCGAGCGGCGACAGCCGGTGGGCGCGGTCGTCCAGGAGGGCGGCGGTCTCGTCGGCGATGCCGAAGGAGATCACCGCGCCGAACGAGTGGTCCTCCCGGACGACGACGCGGGTGGGGACGCCGTGGCCGTCGGCGCCGTCCTCGACGTCGATGCCGTAGCAGGACAGCAGCTCGGCCGCCCGCTCCGGCGCGACGTCCGCCGCGCCGTCGCCGCCGAGCCAGGACGCGACCAGCTCCCGCGCGCGCTCGCGGTCGATCCCGTCGAACACCGGCATGCGCCCCGGCGGGCGCCGCCGCCACCGCGCGTACCTGATCACGTACGCCAGCGCCCGGACGGCGTCCTCCGGCGAGGGGTAGGACGGCACCGAGCCCTCGGCCGCCGTCCCGTCCGGGCCGGGGACGCGCAGGTCGGCGGGCATCCCCTCGGTTCCGAGGTAGGTCGCCACGATCGGTTTGCGGCCCCGGGCCGCCAGCCTCAGGATCTTCTCCGGGACGCGCACGTCGTAGCCGCCGATCGTCGGGGGCGTGAACAGCGCGACCACCGCGTCGACGGTGTCGTCGTCCAGCGCCCGGGCGAGCGCGGCCTCGTACTCGTCGGCGCCGGCGCGCGGGCCGAGGTCGATGCGGGGCCGGACGTCCAGGCCGAGCGCGACGGCCTCGTCCTGCGCGAGCAGCCCCAGCGAGTTGGAGTTGTCGATGATCGCGATGCGGTCGCCCGCCGGGAGCGGCTGGTAGGCGAGCACCTGCGCCACGTCGAACAGCTCGGAGATGTCCTCGACGCGGATCACGCCCGCCTGCTCGAACAGCGCGCTGACCGCGTGGTCGGGCAGCGTCAGCGCCCGCGCCGCGTGCCCGAGCGGGACGCCCTGCGTGCTGCGCCCGCTCTTCACCGCCACGATCGGCTTGCGGCGGCCGAGCCTGCGCGCCAGCCGCGCGAACTTGCGCGGGTTGCCGAGCGACTCCAGATAGAGCAGGACGGCCTTGGTCGCCGGGTCCTCCTCCCAGTACTGCATGAGGTCGTTGCCGGAGACGTCCGCCCGGTTCCCGGCGGAGACGAACGTGGACAGGCCGAGGCCGCGCTCCGCCGTCCGCTGCAGGATCGCGATGCCGAGCGCGCCGGACTGGGAGAAGAAGCCGACCGGGCCGCGTCCCGGCATCGTCGGGGCCAGGGTCGCGTTCAGCCGGACGTCCGGGTCGGTGTTGGCGATGCCCAGGCAGTTGGGCCCGACCACGCGCATCCCGTAGGCGCGGGCGAGGCGCACCAGCTCCTCCTGCCGGGCGCGGCCCTCGTCCCCGATCTCCCCGAAGCCGGACGACACGACGACCAGGCCCCGCACGCCCTTGCTCGCGCACTGCTCCACGACCTCGTGGACGGCGTCCGCCCGGACGGCGACGACGGCGAGGTCGACGTCGTCCGGCACCTCCAGGACGGACGGGTACGCGCGCACCCCCGCCACGGCCACCGCCGTCGGATGCACCGGATAGACGGGCCCGCTGAAGTCCCCGGACAGCAGGTTGCGCAGCACCGTCTGCCCGACGCTGTGCTCGGCCCGGCTCGCCCCGATCACCGCGACCGACCCAGGGAACAGCAGCCGCTGGATCGACCGCGACTCGGCCCGGTGCTCCCGCGCGGCCATCACCTCGAGCGACGTCTCGGTCGGCTCCAGGTCGAGGACGAGCTCGATCACGCCCTCCTCGAAGCGCTGCTCCGCCCGGTACCCCGCCTCCCGGAAGACCCTGGTCATCCGCCGGTTGTCGGGCAGGACGCTCGCCACGAACCGGCGCACGCCTCGCTCGCGCGCCGCCGCCGCGATGTGCTCCAGCAGGACCGGGCCGAGCCCGCGGCCCTGGTGCGCGTCCTCCACGAGGAACGCGACCTCCGCCGTCTCCGGCCGCTCGCCGAGCCGGTCGTACCGGACGACCGCCACCATCTCCTCGCCGATCGTGGCGATCAGCGCGACCCGCCGGTCGTGGTCGACACCGGTGAAGTGTTCGATGTCACGGTCCGACAGGTGCGGGCGCGGCGAGAAGAACCGGTAGTAGATCGACTCCGGGGACAGCCGCGCGTAGAAATCGCGGAGAATCGCGGCGTCGGCGCTCCGGATGGGGCGCAGATGGGCCGTCCCGCCGTCGCTGAGGACGACGTCCGCCTCCCACTGATCCGGGTAACGCTCGGTCACGTACCCGAGGGTAAGGCACGGGCGCCCCCTGGCCCGCGATCGAAAAAATGGGCTTCCTCGGTTTCGCTGCGCGTTCGAGACCTAATCAGGGCTCGATAGCTGTTACGGTCGAGCACACGCCCAGAATTGCCGCTCGCGCGGGCCGTGTTGATCGAGGTGATGACTCCATGACGCGCGTGGTCGTGGTCGGCGATCTTATGACAGACACCGTGGCGCGTGCCGCGTTCCCTCTCGCCAAGGGTAGCGACACGCCGGCCGCGGTGACGATCCACGGAGGCGGCTCGGGTGCCAACGTGGCCGCCTGGCTCGCCGTGGAGGGGACCGAGGCCGCCTTCGTCGGACGCCGCGGCTCCGACATCGCGGGCCGGAACCGGGACATGGAGCTGATGGGGTACGGCGTCGACGCCCGCCTCGTCATGGACCAGGAGCGTCCCACCGGAACCTGCGTGATCATGGTCACCCACAAGGGCGACCGCACCATGCTCTCCGACCCCGGCGCCAACGGCGCCCTCCTCCCCGAGGACATCGAGCGCTGCAAGGACCTGTTCTCGCAGGGCACGCACCTGCACCTGTCCGGGTACGCGCTGATCAACGAGGGGTCGCGCAAGGCGGCCATCCACACCCTCGACCTCGCCCGCAAGGCGCAGATGTCGGTGTCGGTGGACGGCGGCTCGTCCTCCCCGCTCAAGCGCATGGGCGCCGAGCCCTTCCTCGAATGGACGCAGGGCGCCCGGCTCCTCGTGGTCAACGCCAAGGAGGCCGAGATCCTCACCGGCCGCGACACGCCGGAGCAGGCCGCCAAGGTCCTGACCGCCTGGTACCCGCAGGTCGTGATCAAGAACGGCCCGGACGGCGCCCTCTGGTACACCAACGGCCGCCCCGAGCCCGTCACCGTCGCCGCCGAACCCGTCGAGAAGATCATCGACGGCACCGGCGCGGGCGACGCGTTCGTCGCGGGCTTCCTCCCGCCCTGGCTGGACGGCAAGCAGCCCGCCGACGCCCTCACCGCCGGCTGCCGCCTGGCCGCCCGCGCCATGCAGCACCTGGGCGCCCGCCCGACACTGGACGTGGTGGACAACCAGATCAAATAAGGCTGTGTTTGCCCAGGGGGGCGACCCCCTGGAACCCCCGTCGCTCGCGAGGGGCCGTTTCCCGAGTCGCGTTCGCTCTCGGGAAACGGCA
>NZ_BCQP01000073.1 GCF_001552135.1 Actinomadura chibensis NBRC 106107
GAGCCGCTGGTGCTCGACCACCTGACGCCGAACGTGGAGCACGTCATCGAGATGGTCGGCTGGCACCGCCTCCCCGGCCTCACCCGCGGCGCCGAACGGACCGCCGCGGACGGAGAGGAGGCACCCCGGTGACGTCGGCGAAACAAGGGTTTTCGGGGGCCCGCTCTGGGAACCTTGGGGGACGTCCTTCGGAGAGGCGGAGCCCGATGAGCCTGGAGCACAGGGCCTTCCTGTACCGCGACGTCGACGAGTTCCTCGCCGTGACCGTCCCGTTCCTGGCGTCCGGCCTCGAGCGCGACGAGGTCGTGGTGGCCGTCGCCCGCGAACCCAACCTGTCCGCGCTGCGCGACGTGCTCGGCACGGCGGGCACGCCGGTCCTGTACCGCGACTCGGCCGAGTTCTACCGGCATCCCGTCCACACCCTGCGCGACTACCAGGCCATCGTGAAGAAGAGCGAGCCGCGCACCGTCCGCGCCCTGGCCGAACCGGTCTGGGACGGCTGGGACGAGCGCCAGCTCCTCGAATGGGTCCGCTACGAGTCCCTGATCAACGTCGTGTTCGAGGGCTCGGGGGCGCGCGCGCTGTGCCCCTACGACACCCGGACGCTGCCGCCCCGGGTCGTCGCGGAGGCGCGCCGCACCCACCCGCTGCTGCTCGCGGACGGCGACAGCGCCCCGAGCGAGGAGTACGTCGACCCCGAGACGTTCGGGTCGAGGTGCGACCGGCGCGTCCGGTTCGACCGGCCGCGCGGCGCCGACTACCTCCCGATCGACGGCGACGACCTGCACAAGCTCCGGTCGTTCGTGGGCGAGCACGCCCACCGCTGCGGGCTCGCCGGGCAGCCGGCGCGCAACCTCGTCACCGCGGTCAACGAGGTCGCCGCGAACGCCCTCCAGCACGGCACGCCCCCGATCGGGCTGTGGCTGTGGCGCGAGGGCGGCACGCTGATCGCCGAGATCGGCGACAACGGCTTCTGGCGTCCGGGGCCGAGCCCGCTGACCGGGTTCATCCCGCCCGACTCCGCCCTCCAGCGCGGCTTCGGGCTGTGGACCGTCCGCCTCCTGGTCGACCTGATGGAGCTCCGCGCGGGCTGGGACGGCACGTTCGTCCGCCTGCACGTGAAGTGCTAGACCAGCGCCTGCGGGATCAGCTCGGCCAGGGCGCGGAACGCCCGGCCGCGGTGGCTGATGGCGTCCTTCTCCTCGGGGGAGAGTTCGGCGGTGGTGCGCGTGCCGCCGTCCGGGACGAAGACCGGGTCGTAGCCGAATCCGCCGGTGCCGCGCGGCTCGCGGATCACCGTGCCGCGCAGCCGGCCCTCGACGCAGTGCTCCACGCCGCCCGGCACGACCAGCACGGCCGCGCACACGAACGCCGCGCCGCGCCGGTCGTCGGCGACGTCGGCGAGCTGGTCGAGGACGAGCCGCAGGTTGGCGGTGTCGCGGTCGCCGGTGGCCGCGCCGAACCGGCCGGACCAGCGGGCGGACAGGACGCCCGGCATGCCGTTCAGCGCGTCCACGCAGAGGCCGGAGTCGTCGGCGACGGCGGGCAGCCCGGTGAACGCGGCGATCGCGCGGGCCTTCAGCAGCGCGTTGCCCTCGAACGTCAGCTCGGTCTCGGCGACGTCGGGGGCGCCGGGGAACGCGTCGAGGCCGACGACGTCGAGCGGGCCGAGGATGCGGTGCAGTTCGGCGACCTTGCCCTTGTTGTGGGTGGCGAGGACGATCCGCGTCATCGGGCAAGGGCCTCGTTCTGGAGGCCGGTCAGCTCGGCGCAGCCCGCGGCGGCGAGGTCGAGCAGGGCGTCCAGCTCGGCGCGGTCGAACGGGGCGCGCTCGGCGGTGCCCTGCACCTCGGCGAACCGGCCGTCGCCGGTGCAGACGACGTTCATGTCGGTGTTGGCGGCGCCGTCCTCCTCGTAGCAGAGGTCGAGGCGGGGCTCGCCGTCCACGACGCCGACGCTGACCGCCGCCACGGACGTGACCAGCGGGTTGCCGCGGAGCAGCTTGCGGCCGCGCATCCACGACACGGCGTCGGCGAGCGCCACGTAGGCGCCGGTGATCGCGGCGGTGCGGGTGCCGCCGTCGGCCTGCAGGACGTCGCAGTCGAGCTGGACGGTGTTCTCCCCCAGCGCCTTGAAGTCGACGCAGGCCCGGACGGAGCGTCCGATCAGCCGGGAGATCTCGTGGGTGCGGCCGCCGATCCGGCCCCGGACCGACTCGCGGTCGTTGCGGGTGTTGGTGGCGCGGGGCAGCATCGCGTACTCGGCGGTGACCCAGCCGAGCCCGCTGTCGCGCCGCCAGCGCGGCACCGACTCCTGGACGGAGGCGGCGCACAGCACCCGGGTCGCGCCGAACTCGACGAGCACCGACCCCTCCGCGTGGTCGAGCCATCCGCGCTGGATCCGGACGGGACGGAGCTGGTCATTGGCGCGATCATCGGGACGGGGCATGCGCAACACCCTAGCGGGGTTCACAGGGTGTACCGGGCCCCCACCTCGGCGAGGTCGATGGGCCCGTCGTAGCCGCTGTCCCTGGCCTCCTTGAGCGACACGTCGGCATCGTTCCACGGCACGAGATGCGTGAGGACGAGGCGTCCCGCGCCCGCGCGGGCGGCGTGCTCGCCCGCCTCGCGGCCGGTCAGGTGCAGCCCCGGCGGGAGGCCGGGGCCCTCCAGGAAGGACGCCTCGCAGAGGAACAGGTCGGCGTCGCGGGCCAGCTCGATCAGCGTCTCGGACGCGCCGGTGTCGCCGGAGTAGGCGAGCGTCCGGCCGCCGTACTCGATGCGGAACGCGTACGCCTCGACGGGGTGCGGCATCAGCGCGGTCGTCACGCGGAACGGGCCGATCTCGTAGGGGCCGCGGCGCAGCGTCCGGAAGTCGAAGGCCCCGGACATGCCGGGCTCCGGGTCGAGGTCGTACGCCTGCGCCATCCGCCGGGCGGTGTCCTCGGGGCCGTGGACGGGGATGCGGGGCGCCGGGCCGTTCGGCCGGTAGGTGCGGGCCACCCAGTATCCGCAGAGGTCGAGGCAGTGGTCGGCGTGCAGGTGGGAGATGCACACGGCGTCGATCTCATAGAGGGAGCGAAAGCGCTGCAGGGACCCGAGCGCGCCGTTGCCGAGGTCGAGGACGAGCGCGTAGTCTTCGGCCTCGATCAGGTAACTGGACGCGGGGCTGTCCGGCCCCGGAAAACTGCCGGAACAGCCGATCACGGTGACCCGCACGCTCACTCCTCCTTAGTGTCCCCGAGGAATCAGGCGGTCAGAGCCTTGTTCAGGGCGGCGCTTGACACCAGTGTGACCCGCTCTCCCGCGACATACGAGACGACGCCGGTCAGCGGCGGGTAATGCGATCGGGATGCGTGCGGCATGGTGCACAAGGCTAGGCGACACGGCCGTGCACGGGCGCGTCATGCGTTCGACATCACACCGTCACGCACGTGCGGCGGCCCCGTCCGGCGGAGGGACGCTCCGGTTCAAGGGTGAGGCGCGGTCAGGCCCGGGGGACGCGGGCGAGCTGCCTGCTCTGCGCGACGAGGCGTCCGGCCGAGTCCCAGACCTCGACCTCCTCGTCGAACCAGCCGTCCGCGAGGAGCCGCCCGGTGCCGTGGAGCGCGAGCCAGCCGGGCGCGGGGACGGCCCGCATGTGCCAGGTCAGCTCGACGGTCGGGGCCCAGCCCTGGGCGCCGAGGTTCAGCGCGACGGGCGGCAGGGCGTCCACGGCGAGGGCGAGCGAGCAGGCGTCCGGCTCGTGCCCGTCGCGGAGCCGGAACCAGGCGCGGACCTCGGGCCGGCCGCTCGGCCGCCCGTCCAGCCAGCCCATCGTCGTCCGGTCGAACCGCATGTCGACCTGGTCGGCGAAGCCGCGCGAGCCGTCCGGCGGGAGGTACTCGGTGCAGCCGTCCAGGGGCGGCAGGCCGGTGGGCCGGTCACCCGTGTAGCCGGGCTCGGCGGCGGTGTCGAGCGTGCCGGTGACGATCAGCGCGTCCACCGCGGGACGGTCGTCCTGGACGAGCGTGACCAGCGCGGACGCGGCCGTCCTGCCCGCCTTGCGCGGCTCGACGAGCACCCGCGCGGGGCCCGCCTTCGCGACGCGGTGGAAGTTCGCGGCGGTCGAGACGGGGTGCGCGTGCGGGGACGCGTCCATCGCGGCGCGGGCGAGGACGGCCATCAGGTAGCCGCCGTTGAGCGCCTCGCCGATGGCGAAGCCGCCGTCGAGGTCGGC
Organism: Actinomadura chibensis NBRC 106107; assembly: GCF_001552135.1. Taxonomy (GTDB): domain Bacteria; phylum Actinomycetota; class Actinomycetes; order Streptosporangiales; family Streptosporangiaceae; genus Spirillospora; species Spirillospora chibensis. The sequence goes on from NZ_BCQP01000073.1 coordinate 4,219, forward strand.
CTCGTACCGGCCGTCCCCCACCCGCTGGACGGCCGTCGCCTCGCCGAACCCGGTCACCGTCTCGCCGAACCCGGTCATCCCTGCACACCCCCGCGACGGTTCTAGAACCACGTTCGAGAACGCACTCTACCGCGCGGCTCCGGCGGCCGGACGGGTCAGGCCCAGAGCTGGCCCTCGAGCCGGGCCTCGGCCTCTTCGAGCGTCCCGCCGTAGGCGCCGGTGGACAGGTACTTCCAGCCGCCGTCCGCGACGACGAACACGATGTCGGCGCGCTCACCCGCCTTGACCGCCTTGTTCGCCATGCCGATCGCCGCGTGCAGGGCGCCGCCGGTGGAGATCCCGGCGAAGATGCCCTCCTGCTCCAGCAGCTCGCGGGTGCGGCGCAGCGCGTCGCCGGACGTCACCGAGAAGCGCGTGGTCAGCACGGAGTCGTCGTACAGCTCGGGGATGAAGCCCTCGTCGATGTTGCGCAGCCCGTAGACGAGGTCGCCGTACCGGGGCTCGGCCGCGACGATCTTCACGTCCGGCACCCGCTCGCGCAGGAACCGGCCGACGCCCATGAGCGTGCCCGTCGTGCCGAGCCCGGCGACGAAGTGCGTCACGGTCGGCAGGTCGGCGAGGATCTCCGGGCCGGTCGTCTCGTAGTGCGCGAGGGCGTTGGCCTCGTTGCCGTACTGGTAGAGCATCACCCACTCGGGGTTCTCCGCCGCCAGCCCCTTCGCGACCCGGACGGCCTCGTTGGACCCGCCCGCCGCCGGGGAGAAGATGATCCGCGCCCCCCACATCTCCAGCAGCTGGCGGCGCTCGGCGGAGGTGTTCTCCGGCATCACGCACACCATCTCGTAGCCGCGCAGCTTGGCGACCATGGCGAGGGAGATGCCCGTGTTGCCGGACGTCGGCTCCAGGATCGTGCAGCCGGGGGTGAGCAGGCCCTCCTTCTCCGCCTTCTCGATCATGAAGAAGGCGGGGCGGTCCTTCACCGAGCCGGTGGGGTTGCGGTCCTCCAGCTTGGCCCAGATCCGGACGTCGCCCCCCGGCGACAGCCGGGGGAGGCCGACGAGCGGCGTGCGGCCGAGCGAGTCCAGCAGCGAGTCGAAGCGCATGCGGGGGCGTCCAGACCGGCTCAGCCGCCGGCCACGGCGGGCAGGATGGTGACGCTGTCGCCGTCGGCGACCGCCGTCTCCAGGCCGCCGAGGAAGCGGACGTCCTCGTCGTTCAGGTAGACGTTGACGAACTTGCGCAGGCCCTTGTCGTCCACGAGCCGGTCGCGGAGCCCGGCGTGCCGGGTGTCCAGGTCGGCGAACAGCTCGTCGAGCGTGCCGCCCTTGCCCTCGACGGCCTTCGCGCCGTCGGTCAGGTTGCGCAGGATCGTCGGGATCCGGACCTCGATCGCCATCGCGGTGATCTCCTTCTACGTCGTACGGGGCTGGCCCGCCCCCTGCACACAACCGGGCGGGCGGCGGGATGATTCCAAGGCTGGTTCCGGGGGCCGCTCCGGGCGTCCTCCCGGGGAGCCGGGCGGAACCGGCGGCGCGTCAGCGACAGTCGTAGACGACCTCGGCGCGCGAATGCCCGAACAGGAAGCTCTGCACGGGTGGCACGGGCGCGGAACCGGCGCGGCGCCGCACGCCGCACGCCAGCCGCCCGGTTGTCCACATGCCGCCCAGTTTACCGGGCGCGGCCCCGCCGTCCCCGCCGCCGTCAGCCGTACGACTCGACGATCTCGACCTCTTCCTCCACGACCTCGCCGTCGACCAGGAGGTAGGAGCGGAACTCCACCTCGTCCGGGGCGCGGGTGGAGACGAGCACCCGGTGGATGCGCGGGTCCGCCAGCGACGACCGCAGGTAGTCGATGTCCGTCCGGGACGGGTACGCCTCGGTCGAGGTGTGGGAGTGGTAGTGGACGATCGGCTCCTCGTCGTTGTCGTCCATCTCCCGGTCGACCCAGTACCACTCCTGGTCGTCGAACCGGTGGTAGGTGGGCGAGCGCTCGGCGTTGGTCATCGGGATGAACCGGGTCGGGCGGTCCGAGCCCTGGGGGCCCGCCACGATTCCGCATGCCTCGTCCGGGTGGTCCGCGCGGGCGTGCGCGATGATCTTGTCGACGAGGGCACGTTCGATCGTCAGCATGCCCCGAAGGCTACCCGGCGGGCCCCTCACCAGAGGACGCGGACCAGGTTCTCCTGGAGCACCGTCAGCCAGTCGTAGGCGGCGAACATGGGGGCGCGCGGGTCGTCCGCGGTCATCCGCCCGGCCTCCTCGTACCACTCCTCGGTGATGTCGAGCCGGGTGCCGAGCGCCAGCCGGACGTCGTTCAGCGCCCGCAGCCACGCCTGGGCCTGCTCCTCGTCCAGGAGGACGTCGCCCTTGCCCTCAAGGGAGGCGAGCACGGCCCCGGCCGCCTCGCGCTTGCCGTCCCGCAGCCCCATCTCGGTGTAGCGGCGGAACTCCTCGGCGGCCTCGCCGTCGTCGCGGTAGGCGTCCGGGAACAGCCGCGCGAGGACGGGGTCGTCCGGCGTGGTGGCGTTCCGCGCGATGCCCAGGGAGGCCAGCTCGTCGTCCGCGCCGGGGGCGTCGCCGAGCAGGGCGAGGAGCTGCTCCATGAGGGCGCGCAGGAGCGCGACCTCCTCGGCCTCCAGCCGGACCCTGACGCCCTGCCTGGTCCGCTTCACGTTGCTCACGGCTAGTCGTCCCGCCTCACGGTCGCCCACAGGCCGTAGGAGTGCAGGATCTCGACGTCGCGCTCCATCTCCTCGCGGGTGCCGTTCGCGACGACGGCCCGGCCCTTGTGGTGGACGTCGAGCATCAGCTTCTCGGCCTTGGGCTTCGCGTACCCGAACACGGCCTGGAACACGTACGTGACATACGACATCAGGTTGATCGGGTCGTTCCAGACGATGGCCAGCCAGGGACGGTCGGCGCTCACGTCCTCCTCGACGTCCGGCCGCTCCAGTTCGACGGGCGCCGGCGCCGTGCCCATCGCGGTCGTCGTGCCCACGACGGTCGTTGCGCGCGCGCTCATGGCGCTCATTCCGCGTGCCCCCTCTCTCGTCAGGTCGGTCCGCCCACCGCACCCGATGCTATGCGCGCTCCCCCGGGTGTGACGGCCTGCACGACCATGGTGCCCACAGTGGGCCTTAGGGTTCCACTTGTGGACCTTGGTGACGGCACCGCCCTGCTGACCGACCGGTACGAGCTGACCATGCTCCAGGCGGCGCTGCGCAGCGGGACGGCCGGCCGCCGCGCCGTCTTCGAGGTGTTCGCGCGCAGCCTGCCCGCCGGGCGCCGGTACGGCGTCGTCGCCGGGACGGGACGCCTCCTCGACGCCCTCGACGCGTTCCGGTTCGACCCGGACGAGCTGGAGTACCTGTCCGCGAACGGCATCGTCGACGAGCCGACCGCGCGGTGGCTGGAGAAGTACCGCTTCACCGGGAACGTCTGGGGCTATGCCGAGGGCGACTGCTATTTCCCGGAATCGCCGATCCTGGTGGTGGAGGGGACGTTCGGCGAGGCCGTCCTGCTGGAGACGCTCGCGCTGTCGATCCTCAACCACGACTGCGCGATCGCGTCGGCCGCGTCCCGGATGGTGCGGGCGGCGCAGGGGCGCCCGATCATCGAGATGGGGTCGCGGCGCACGCACGAGCGCGCCGCCGTCGCCGCCGCCCGCGCCGCCCACATCGCGGGGTTCGCGACCACGTCCAACCTGGAGGCGGGCCGGCGGTACGGCGTCCCGACCGCGGGGACGAGCGCGCACGCCTTCACCCTCCTGCACGACAGCGAGCGGCACGCGTTCGAGGCGCAGCTCGCCTCGCTCGGCGAGAGCACGACGCTGCTGGTGGACACCTACGACGTGGAGCGGGCCGTCCGCACGGCCGTGGAGCTGGCCGGGCCGTCGCTCGGGGCGGTCCGGATCGACAGCGGCGACCTCGGCGTGGTGGCCCGGCGCGTCCGCGACCAGCTCGACTCGCTCGGCGCCCGCGACACCCGCATCGTCGTGACCGGCGACCTGGACGAGTACGGCATCGCCGCCCTCGCCGCCGCGCCCGTCGACGGGTACGGGGTCGGGACGTCCCTGGTCACCGGCTCGGGCGCGCCGACCGCGTCGCTGGTCTACAAGCTCGTCGCCCGCGCGGACGGCCCCGAGGACGACGCCCCCATGCGCCCGGTCGCGAAGCGGTCCACCGGCAAGCCGAGCCGCGGCGGGCGCAAGACCGCCGTCCGGCGGGTGGACGGGCACGGCACCGCCTACGCCGAGACGATCTCCACCGGGGAGCCGGGCGCGGGGCCGCGCGACCGCGTCCTGCAGGTGCCGCTCGTCCGGGACGGCGAGGTCGTCGGGCGCGAGCCGCTCGCCGCCGCCCGGGAGCGCCACGCCCGCGCCGTCGCGGAACTGCCCCCCACGGCGACGCAGTTGTCCAAGGGCGAGCCCGCCGTCCCGACCGAGTTCGTCGACGGCGGCCCGCGCCACTGACCCGCGCTCTTCAGGAAGGAATCCGCGCCGCTGGGGTACGGTCCCCAGTGAGCCCTCTTTTCATCCTCTGGGGAGCGGTCATGGGCAAGAAGGCGCTGATCATCGTTGACGTCCAGAACGATTTCTGCGAGGGCGGCTCGCTCGCCGTCGCGGGCGGCGCGGACGTCGCCACCGCGATCTCCGGGTACGTCGCCGGGCACCGGTCCGACTACGCGCACATCGTCGCGACCCGCGACTTCCACCTCGACCCCGGCGGCCACTTCTCCGCCGCGCCCGACTTCGTCGACACCTGGCCGCCGCACTGCGTGATCGGGACGCCGGGCGCCGACTTCCACCCGAACCTCGCCCTGGCGCCCATCGAGGCCGTGTTCAGCAAGGGCCGGGAGAGCGCCGCCTACAGCGGCTTCGAGGGCGTCTCCGACGACGAGCGGCCGCTCGCCGACTGGCTCGCCGCCCGCGGCGTGGACGCCGTCGACGTCGCGGGCATCGCCACCGACCACTGCGTCCGCGCGACCGCCGTGGACGCCGCCCGGCTCGGCCTGCGGACCACCGTCCTGCTCGACCTCACCGCCGGGGTGGCCAAGCCCACCGTGGACCGCGCCCTGGAGGAACTGGCGGACGAGGGCGTCACCCTCTCCGGCGCCCCCGTAGTGGCCACCTGACCACGATGACGCCCCCCAAAGTAATCATCGTCGCCGGAGTAGCGGGAAGCGGAAAGACCACGGTCGGCAGGATTCTCGGCGAGCGGCTCGGCTGGGACTACGCCGAGGCCGACGTCTTCCACACCGAGGCCGCCATCGAGAAGATGCGCTCCGGGCACCCCCTCACCGACGCCGACCGGTTCCCCTGGCTGCGCGCCATCGCCGCGTGGATCGACGACCGGCTCGCCACGGGCCGTCCCGGCGTCGTGAGCTGCTCGGCGCTCAAGCGCCGCTACCGCGAGCTGCTGGTGGACGGGCGCACCGGCGTCCGGATGGTCATGCTGGACGGCGACCGCGACACGATCGCCGCCCGGATGCGCGCCCGCGAGGGCCACTTCTTCGACGTCGCCCTGCTCGACACCCAGTTCGCCGCCCTCGAACGCCCGTCCCCAGACGAGCACGTCCTCATCCTCCCCGTGACCGCCACCCCAGAAGAAACGGTCACCCGAATCCTCACCGCCCTAGACCTCGTCCCCGGGCACCGGCGCGCTTAGCCTCCGCCGAGGGGAATTCTCCGACCTCTCACGCCACGATGCCGCTGCTAGGTTGGGGAATACGACGCCACCACCGTCGAACCCACGAGGAGAACTCCGATGACGGCGATGCCGGACGGGGCCATGCCTGAGGAGCCGTCGTTCGTCCGTGAAGACCTGCGCGAGGCGTTCGCCGCGCTCGAAGTGATGCCCGGCTTCCGGGCCGAACTCATAGATGGAGAGATCATCGTGTCGCCGACCCCCGACGGGCGGCACGAGACCATCGTCGTGGCGATCTACGACTGGCTGCGCGACACGCATGACCTACGGTTGCACAGCAATCTGACGCTGATCAGCCCTGAAGGAGAGTACGTACCCGACGGGATCGCCGCCCCCAAGGGGACATTCGCTGGGCGCGACTGGCACAGCAAGCCTGACGGCGTGGTCATGGTCGTGGAAGTCACTTCCGGCCGGCGGGGAGACCGCAAGGGGGCAGAACGCGACCGGGGGCCCAAGCGCCAGGGGTACGCCGCCGCCGGCATCCCGCTGTACCTGTTGATCGACCGGCTGGAGGGAAAGGCCACGATCTTCTCCGAGCCGCGAGGCAACGAATACACCCACAGCGCCTCGGTCGCCTTCGGCGAAGACCTCCCCATTCCCACGCCACTCGAAAGCGTCCTCCCCACCGACGAGTTCTTCTAGGCCGCGCACCAACCGTTCAGCGTCGGCGCTCCGACGACGAGCGACCGGCGGGCAAGCGGAAGGGGTCTCCTGGATCTGTGAGGCCGACCACGCGACCGACGCCCTGGTGGCGGTCAAGGCCGCGCTGAGAGGGTCACCACATGAGCCTCTAGTGGCGGCGTTTGGCGGCCCAGTCGCGGATCTTGGCGATGCGCTTGCGGATGTCGGCGGCGCTGGCCTGGGCGACCGGGGGGCCGCCGCAGGTGCGCTGGAGCTCGTTGTAGATCACGCCCTGCGGCTGCCCGGTGCGGTGGTTCCAGGCGTTGACCAGGCCGTTCAGCTCGCGGCGCAGGGCCGCGAGGTCTTCGGCGGCGGTGCGGTCGGCGCGGTCCTCGCGGGGGTCGCCGGTCTTGCGCCGCCGCTCGTTGGCGAGCTGGTCGGCCTGCCGTTTGCGCAGCAGCGCCGACACCTGCTCGGGCTCCAGCAGGCCCGGGATGCCGAGGTACTCCTCCTCCTCGGCCGAGCCGGGCTGGGCGTGCATGCCGAACTCGCCGCCGTCGTAGAGGACGCGGTCGAACGTCGCGGACGCCTCGACCGTCTCGAACGGCAGCTCCTCCCCCACCGCGTCGGGGGTGTCCTGCTGCCGGTTGGCCTCGGCGAGGAGGTCGTCGTCGAGGCCGTCCTCGCGGACGGGCCGGTCGAGGACGTGGTCGCGCTCGGTCTCCATCTCGGCGGCGTGCCCCATCAGCGTCGGCACCGACGGCAGGAACACCGAGGCCGTCTCGCCGCGCTTGCGGGCGCGGACGAAGCGCCCGATGGCCTGCGCGAAGAACAGCGGCGTGCTGGTGGACGTCGCGTACACGCCGACGCACAGCCGCGGGATGTCGACGCCCTCCGACACCATCCGGACGGCGACCATCCACCGGTCGTCGGTCTCGGCGAACGCCTTGATCTTCTTGGACGCGGACGGGTCGTCCGACAGCACGACCGTCGCGGCCTGCCCGGTGACGCCGCGCAGCATCTTGGCGTAGGCGCGGGCGGTCTCGTGGTCGGTGGCGATGACGAGGCCGCCCGCGTCCGGGATGACGCGGCGCAGCTCGGTGAGGCGGCGGTCGGCGGCGGCGAGCACCTGCCCGATCCAGTCGCCCTTCGGGTCGAGCGCGGCGCGCCACGCCTGGGCGGTCTGGTCCTGGGTGAGGGGCTCGCCGAGGGTCGCGGTGATCTCGTCCCCGGCGCGGGTGCGCCAGCGCATCTCGCCCGCGTACGCCAGGAAGATCACCGGCCGGACGACGCCGTCCGCGAGCGCCGGGCCGTAGCCGTAGGTGTAGTCGGCGCGGCTGCGGCGGACGCCGTCCGGCCCCTCGTCGTACTGGACGAACGGGATCGGGTTGATGTCGGTGCGGAACGGCGTGCCCGACAGCCCGAGCCGCCGCGTCGCGGGCTCGAACGCCTCCCGGACGGCGTCACCCCACGACAGCCCGTCGCCCGCGTGGTGCACCTCGTCGAAGATGACCAGCGACTTGCGGGACTCGGTGCGGTTGCGGTGCAGCGCCGGACGCGCCGCGACCGTCGCGTAGGTGACCGCGATGCCGTGGAAGTCCTTGCCGACCGGCCCGTCGCCGTTCTGGTACTCCGGGTTGATCTTGATGCCGACGCGGGCCGCCGACTCGGCCCACTGCCGCTTCAGGTGCTCGGTCGGGCACACGATCGTGATCGCCGAGACGACGCGGCGCTCCATCAGCTCGCGGGCGAGCCGGAGCGCGAACGTCGTCTTCCCGGCGCCGGGCGTCGCGACCGTGAGGAAGTCACGCGGGCCGGGCTGCCGCCCGTCCGCCCCGAAGTAGGCCTCCAGCGCCTGCTGCTGCCAGGCGCGCAGGGACGACGCCGTCCCCCAGGCGGCCCGCTCGGGGAAGGCGGGAGGCATGCTCGACGCTGCGAAGGTGCTCACGGTCATCGAAGGCTACCGAGACCCGCCGACAGATCGGGCCGCTCCGGGCGCACGTGTGCCGAGATCCACACCGCGGTCCGCCCGCCGCGCGGCCGGATCGGCGTGCCGGTGGCCGCGCCGCCCGGCCCGGTAGACCGCCCACGCCGCGCGGATCCGGCGGCCCTGACCTGCGGTGAACTCGCGCATGCAGGTGTCGTGGCCGTAGTCCATGAAGTTGTGCACCGGGTCGCGGCCGCGCTGCGGGCAGGTGTCGCGGTAGGTCGGGCAGCCCTCCGCCGGGTCGGCCTCGTACGGTGTGTCGGCCACGCCGTCCCCCGGCGGGTTGCAGCCGCCCTGGAACGTGTGCAGCAGGCCCAGCCAGTGCCCGATCTCGTGGACGGCCGTGTACCCCCGGTCGAACGGCCCGCCCGCGTTCTTCGGCAGCGCGCGGTAGTCGATGACGACGCCGTCGAGCCTCGGGTGCTTGCGGTACCACTGCGGGAACGTGGAGAACCCGAGGACGTCGGTTCCGACGGCGGCGGTGTAGACGTTGAGGGTGCCGCGCCCGCCCCTCCGGAGCCGCTTCTTCATCGGGGACTCGTATTCCTGCGGATCGTTGAACCAGTCGGAGGCGTTCGTCCAGTCGGCGCCCGCCAGGCGGAACCGGACGCCGGTGTCGGCGCCGCCCCGCCGTCCTCCGTAGGCGGCGTTCAGCGTGGCGACCTGGCGCCGGACGACCGCCCCCGACACCCGCCCCCTGCTCCCGCTGTGGACGACGTGGAACCGCACCGGCACGACCAGCCGCGCCCTGCGCAGCGACATGTCGAGGCGCTGCTCGTCCGACGTCCCGAACCTGCCGAGGAGCGCCCGCCGGAGGTCGGCGAGCAGCGCGGCGGACTCGTCGCCGCGAAGATCGGCGCGGTCCCCCGGCCGGGCGCGGCGGGCCGCCGCGCTCCCCCGATCGCACCCGTCGCCCCGCGCGGCGGCCGGGACGGCCCTGACCCGCGTCCTCTCACCCATCGCACCTGAAGCACCACACACCGTAACCAACAGTGCGCACAACGAAATCCCGGCGAGCCGCCGCAATTCATCCCCCGTGAAAGTGTGCGCGCCGGGCCCCCCGCCCGGCGCGGAACGCCGGCCGCCGAGCGGCGGCCGGTCCGATCAGATCAGCCCCGGATCAGGTCACTCGTCGCCCTCGCGGCCCGGCTGCATGGATTCGTAGATCTCCTTGCACTCCGGGCAGACGGGGAACTTCTTCGGGTCCCGGTTCGGCACCCAGACCTTGCCGCACAGCGCGATCACCGGCGTGCCGGACACCGCGCTCTCGGTGATCTTCGCCTTCTTCACGTAGTGCGCGAACCGCTCGTGGTCCCCGTCACCGTGCGAGAGGTCCGGCCGCACATCTGTCTGGGTGTCGCCGTCGGGCAGGATCTTCGTACTCACGTCGCTCACCTTAGTTCAGCGTCGGGTCCTCGGGGAAAGTGGAGACGAACGCCAGGTCGCCGCCCTGCCTGCGCAGGACGTGCTGCCACAGCCGCTTCGGGTCGCCCGCGAAGACGTCGCCCGCCTCGGCCGGGACCAGGTACCAGGAGCCGTCCTCGATCTCGGCGCGCAGCTGCCCGGCCGACCAGCCCGCGTACCCGGCGAACACGCGCAGCTGCAGCAGCTCCGCCGCGAGCAGGCCCGGCGGGGCCTCCAGGTCGACGAGGCCGACCCGCGCGACCTCGGCGCCGCCGTCCAGCGCGCGCCAGCCGAGCGGCTCGTCCTCGCCCGGGAGACGGGCCAGGGCGAGGGCGTTCTCCAGCGCGACCGGGCCGCCCTGGAAGACCACCGCGGGCCCGGTGACGAGCTCCGCCCACGGCGGCAGGACGCGGTCGACCGGTATCTCGGTCGGCCGGTTGAGGACGACCCCGAGCGTGCCGCCGTCGATGTCGTGCTCGACCAGCAGGACGACGCTGCGCCTGAAGTTCGGGTCCTCCAGTTGGGGGGTCGCCACCAGCAGCAGCCCTACCCTGATGCCGTCTTCCATGGGTTCCATCATGCGTTGCGCGGACCTCCGGCGGCACGTCCCCCCGCTCGTTAGCCTGTTACGCATTCCTATCGATGGGGATATCGGCACCACAAGAACCTAGGTTAAGAATGATCTAGGATCATCTGCCACCCGTGTGAACTACGGGCCGGGGAGGACAGCGATGCAGTTGCCCAGGGTCGTCATCGCCGCCGTGTTCTTCGTGATCGGAGCCCTGATCGCGATTCCGGCCCTGGTCAGAGCCGTGTCTCCGGACTCGGAGCCGGCCGCGTCCGCCACCACCTCGCCGACCTCGACGGCGACCAGGCCGTCCGGGACGCCGACCGGCGATCCGGCGCGTCCGGTGTCGGCCTCCATCGGGACAGTGTCCTGCCCGGCGCGGACGGTCAACGTCACCGTCCGGAACACCGGCACCCAGAACGAGGACTTCGGGATCGAGAAGAACGACGACACCGCCGCGATCCCCGGCGAGATCCGCCCGAAGGCCACCCGGACGATCGCCGTCAAGCTCCGCGAGGACCGCGCCACCCGCGTCACGGTCAACTGGGCGAACAAGCGCATCGAGACCCGGACGCTCAAGGCGAACTGCAAGAAGGCGGGGGCGGCGCCCGCGCCGTCCAAGACCCCGCCGCCGACCAGCCTGCCGCACACCGGCCCGGACACCATGCTCTGGGCGCGGGCCGCGACCGGCGTCGGCATCATCCTCACCGGCGCGATCATCTTCTGGTACGGCGGGATCTGGCCGCGCCGCCGCGACCAGATGTTCGCCAAGAAGAACTGACCGGCCCGGCCCCGGGCGCCGCGCGGGTTAGGCCTCGGTGCGGGGACGGCCGCCCGCCGCCTCGCGCACCGCGCCCGCGACCCGCGTGGCCACGTCCGGGTGGAAGACGCTCGGGACGATGTAGTTCGGCCCGAGCTCGTCCGGCGTGACGACCTCGGCGAGCGCGGTGGCCGCCGCGGCGAGCATCTCCAGGGTGACGCCGTCGGCCTGCGCGTCCAGCAGCCCGCGGAAGACGCCCGGGAACGCCAGCACGTTGTTGATCTGGTTGGGGTAGTCGCTGCGGCCGGTCGCGACGACGGCGGCGTGCTCGCGGGCCTCGTCCGGGGACACCTCGGGCTCGGGGTTGGCGAGCGCGAACACGATCGCGTCGTCGTTCATCGTCGCGATGTCGTCGCCGTTCAGGATGCCGGGCGCGGACACGCCGACGAACACGTCCGCGTCCTTCACCGCGCCGCGCAGGTCGCCCGCGTAGCCGGACGCGTTGGTGTGCTCGGCGATCCAGCGGAGCGAGTCGTCGAGGTCGTCGCGGCCCTTGTGGACGGCGCCCCGGTAGTCGCACACGACCAGGTCGCGGGCGCCCGCGTGGATCAGCAGCTTCAGTATCGCGCTGCCCGCCGCGCCCGCGCCCGCCATCGTGATCCGGACGGCGCCGATGTCCTTGCCGACCACGCGCAGCGCGTTGGTCAGCGCGGCCAGCACGCAGATCGCCGTGCCGTGCTGGTCGTCGTGGAACACCGGGATGTCGAGCAGCTCGCGCAGCCGCGCCTCGACCTCGAAGCAGCGCGGGGCGGAGATGTCCTCCAGGTTGATGCCGCCGAACGCGGGCGCGAGGATCTGCACCGTCCGGACGATCTCGTCGGTGTCCTGGGTGTCGAGGCAGATCGGCCAGGCGTCGATCCCGGCGAACCGCTTGAACAGCGCGGCCTTGCCCTCCATCACCGGCAGCGCGGCCTCCGGGCCGATGTTGCCGAGGCCGAGCACGGCCGACCCGTCGGTGACGACGGCGACGCTGTTGCGCTTTATCGTCAGCCGCCGGACGTCCTCGGGGTTGCGGGCGATGGCGAGCGACACCCGCGCGACGCCCGGCGTGTAGGCCATCGACAGCTCGTCGCGGTTGCGCAGCGGCACCTTCGACTGCATCTCGATCTTGCCGCCGAGGTGCATCAGGAACGTCCGGTCGCTGACCTTGTGGATCTTGACGGCCTCGATGCCCTCCAGCGCCGCCGCGATCGACTCGGCGTGCTGGGTGTCGCGGGTCGCGATCGTGACGTCGATGCGCAGCGTCTCGTGCCCGGCGGTGTTGACGTCGAGCGCGGTCACGATGCCGCCCGCGTTCTCCACGACGTGGGTGATCTGGCTGACGGCACGGCCGCCCGCCGGAACCTCCAGCCGGACGGTGATCGAGTACGACACGCTAGGCACGCTCGCCACGAAACTGCTCCCTCTAGTAGGGGTGACACCCCGTTCGCGGCTCAGCACGCCCCGGTCAGCCCGCTCCCGCCGCGTCAACCGAGCATACGCTCCGCGGCGCGGTCGGGTGTCGCGGTCGTCCCGGCTCGTCCTGCGCCCGTGCCGCGCCCGCCCCGCCGCGCCGCGAGCCCGTCAGAACAGCGCGGCCTGGAGGGAGCGGCGCGCCTTCGCGACGCGCGGGTCGTCCGGTGGCAGGACCTCGAACAGCGACAGCAGGTGCCGGCGCGCGGCGTCGCGGTCGTCGCCCGCGCTGCTCCGCACGGCGTTGAGCAGCCGCTCGAACGCCTGCTCCACGCGCCCGTAGACCATCTCCACGTCGGACGCGCCGATCTGCGCCTGGACGTCGCCGGGCTTCTCCGCGGCCTCGCCCAGGACGCGCTCGGCGTCCAGCCCGCGGGCGCGCAGGCTCAGCTCGACCGCCGCGAGGCCCTGCTTGGCCTGGACGTCGCGCGGGTCGCGGGCGATCAGCTGCTCGAACGCGGTCTTGGCGGCGTCGAGGTCGCCGCTCTGGAGGGCGTCCTCCGCCTGCTGGGAGAGCGGGTCGAGGGCGGGGCCGCCCGCCGCGTCGGCCGCCTGCTCGGCGCCCGCGGGGGCGTCCGGCAGGATGCCCTCCTTGCGCAGCGCCTCGAAGAGCTGGTCGATGGCCTGGCGCACCTGCGGCTCGGGCGCCGCGCCGTTCAGGAAGGGCAGCAGCTGCCCGGCGACGACCGCCGCGACGAACGGGATGCCCCGCACCCCCATCTGCTGCATGTACGCGCCGAGTTGCGGGTTGGCGTCGATGTCGACCTTGGCCAGGATCCATTTCCCGGCCGCCTCGGTGGCGAGCTTCTCCAGGATCGGGCCGAGCTGCTTGCACGGCCCGCACCACTCGGCCCAGAAGTCCACCAGGACGGGGACGGACTGCGACCGCTCCACCACCTCGGTGTTGAACGTCTCGTCGGTGACGTCCACGACGTACTGGCCGGCCGCCCCGCCCGCGCCCGCGGACGCGCCGCCGCCCTGGGCCCGGCGCTCCTGCTGTTTCCTGGCGGCCGCCTGGCGCGCCCCCAGGTCGATGGCCCCGTGCAACGAAAAGTCCCGAGAAGGCATGGGTCCATCCTGCCCCATGAGCGCCCGTGCCTGCGCGCCCGTCCGCTGGGAGCTGAGCGTGTGGCGGGGTCACCGGCCCGGTCGGACGTCCGGCACGTCCCGCCCAAAGGTACGGTTCGGCAATTGTCCGCCTTTTTCTAATTCTCCGATTCGGCGCGGTCGGCAAAGAATCCAGGCGGACCGGCGTTAAAGGCAAAAAGATTGCTGACAGCCATCACCAAGCCCGGTTATAGTCACGCTGTCGATGCATCGCGGCACGGCAAAAGCGACCGGCACGCCGGGCCCGCCCAAGGCGGAGGCCCGGTACGGCGGACGCCGAGTGGCAGGGTTGGGGGACCGAGGCCACCGGCGGGCCCGCGCACCGGACGCGCACCGGCCGCCGCGACCGCATGACGAGCTATGGGGGGAATCTTGTGATCGCGGAGCACTCCGTGATCGTGGCCCGAGGAATGGGTGTCCGCCGCGGGGGCCGGTGGCTCCTGCGCCCGGTGACCTTCGGGGTGCCCGAAGGCGTGGTCGGCCTTGCCGGACCACCCGGCGCCGGTAAATCCACTCTGCTGGCCACGTTCGCGACCTTGCGCCGGCCTAACGCCGGCGCGCTGCACATTCTCGGACACGACATCACGAACGCCGCCGGGCAGCGCGCCGCGCGCGCCGCCATCGGCTACCTGCCCGCCCGGTTCGCCCGGGCGGACCACATGACGGCCGGCGAGTTCGTCGAGTACGCGGCCTACTACAAGCGGACCAGCGTGTCCGCCGCGCGCTCGGTGGCGCGGCGGCTCGACCTCACCGAGGCAGCCCGCACCGAACTGGCGCTGCTGCCGCCCGACGTCCGCCTCCGCGCCGGGCTCGCGGCCGCGTGCGTCCACGGGCCGGACGTCGTGCTCCTCGACGACCCCTTCGGCGAGCTGTGCGCCGCCGCCGAGCCGTGGCCCACCGGCGCCGCCGGGCCCGGCGGCCACGCGCTCACCGCCGCGATGGCGGAACTCGTCCCGGTGCTCCGCTCCCTCGCCCCCACGGTGGTCGTCACCGCCGACGCCACCGAGACGCTCACCGGCTGGTGCGACCGGCTCCTCACCCTCGCCCGCGGGCGGCTCACCGAGCAGCCCACGCACTCGGCCACCGCGCGGCGCGGCCGGTCGGCCGCCGACCGGCGCGGCGCGGACGCGCTCGACCCGCGGGGCGCCGTCCCGCAGGCCATCCTCGCGTCCGGCCGCCGCCCGGCGGCGCCGCGGCGGCGCGCCGTCCGGCGCCCGCTGGCCGAGGTGCCCCTCCCGCGGCTGACGCTGCCGCGCCTCGCGCGGCGGCCGCCCGCCGGGAGCGCCACCGGTGTCTGACCTCGGACGGGTGCTCCGGCTGGACGCCCGCCGCACGGCACTGCTCGTCTCGGTGCCGCTCCTCACCGTCGTCGGGACGGCGGCGGCCGGGCTGTCGCTGTGCCCGTCGGTCGCCTACTGGGACAACACCGTCGTCGCCCTGGTCAACGCCGTCCGCCTGCTGGGCCCGGTCGCGGCGGCGCTGGCCGCGTGGACGGCGGTGCGCGAACGCCCGCTCGACTACCTGCGCGACCTCACCGCGCGCTCGCCCGCGACCGGGGTGCTGTTCGACCTGCTGCTCCTCGCGGCGGCGGCGCTGGTCTCCTACGGCGCGGTGACGGCGGTGGTCGTCGCCGCCACGTTCGCGCGCGACGAGGCGGGCCACGCGCACCCGATGGGTGTCGCCGCCGGTGCGGGGGCGCTCGTCCTGCACGTCGTCGCCGGGTACCTGGCGGGACGGCTCGTCCCGCACCGCGCGACGGCGGGCTTCGTCCTCGGCCTGACGGCGGTGTGGGCGGCGGCGCGCGTCCCCGGCGTGTCGTGGTGGAGCCTGCTCCCCCCGGCGGCGTTCGACCGCATCGCGCTGTTCACCGCGCTGCGCCCGGAGGTGCTCGCCGACCAGGTCACCTGGGCGGCGGGCCTGACCACGGCGCTGATCCTCGGCTACGTGACGTGGGCGACGCGGCGGTTCCTGCTCGTCCTGCCGCTGGCGGTGGCGCTGGCGGCGACGGTCACCGCGACGCTCGGGCTGCACCGCACCGGCGGCGGGACGGTCACGCCCGTGGCGCCCGAGCCGGTGTGCCGCGAATGGCCGCTGACCGTGTGCGTCCACCCCGCGCTGCGGG
This sequence comes from Actinomadura chibensis NBRC 106107, assembly GCF_001552135.1. Classification (GTDB taxonomy): domain Bacteria; phylum Actinomycetota; class Actinomycetes; order Streptosporangiales; family Streptosporangiaceae; genus Spirillospora; species Spirillospora chibensis. Next base: position 20,005 of record NZ_BCQP01000073.1, read on the forward strand.
AGGCGCTGCCCCGGCTCGTCGCGGCGGCCACCCCCGTCGCCGCGCGGCTGAACGGGACGCCCGGCGCGTTCACGGCGCTGGAGCAGCGGCCGATGTGGGTGCCGGTCGCGGTGAACGGCGGGGTGGCGACCGTCCATCTGGACGAGGAGCTGTCCGGCGGGTACGCGGCGCGGGCCGTCCGGCAGATCAGCGACAGCCTCAAGGACGGGACGACCTGCGCCGCCCCGCCGAACGAGTACCGGGCCCTCGTCGACGCCTGGCTCCTGGACGACGAGCCGCCCGCCGTCCCCGACGCGGGCGCCGCGCGGCGGTTCGCGTCCTGGAGCGAGGCCGGGCGGCGCGCGTGGCTGCGGCGGCACTTCACCGCCTACCGGGCGTGCGCGCTGGGCCCGGCCGACTTCCGGACGGAGCGGCCGCACCGCCCCGTGCTCGCCGAGCACGCGGGGCACACGGCCTCACATCGACCTAACCGGTCCGCTAGGTAAGGGACGGGCATGCCGGGAAAGTCCCGTACATGGCTCGCTCCGAAGCGAAGAACGCCGAGACGAAGAACGCCGAGACGAAGAACTCGGACGCGAAGAAAGACGCGCCCCCGAAGTCATATGCCCCCCGGCCGCGGCGCGGGGTGGCCGGGCCCCTGCTCATCATCGTCGCGACCGTCGCGGTGGTCCTGGCCGGGCAGCAGATCCTGCGCGGCCTGCCCGGCTGGCTGAACCCGTTCGCCGAGGACACGAAGGACCGGAGCGGGCCCGTCCTGCTCAAGTCGATCCGCGACCTGCACCGGTACGAGGCGGCGAGCGGCAACTTCCAGGTGGTGGTCGACCTGGAGAAGGACGCGAGGTTCCTGCCGGGCGCGCTGCGCGGCAAGCGCACCCTGTTCGTCGGCAACGGGTCCGTCGACGCCTACGTCGACTTCTCGAAACTGGGCGCGGGCGCGGTGAAGGTGAACTCGGACCGGACGTCCGCCGCCATCACCCTCCCCCGCGCCCAGCTCGAACCCACCAACCTGGACACGAAGAACAGCTACGTCTACGCGACCGAGCGCGGCCTGCTCGACCGCTTCGGCGACTTCTTCAGCAGCAACCCGAACAACCAGCAGCAGCTCTACGTGCTGGCGTCGCAGAAGATCCAGACGGCGGCCGGGCAGAGCGGCCTGACCGAACGCGCCGACGCCAACACGAAGACGATGCTGGAGAACATGCTCAAGGCGCTGGGGTTCGAGACCGTCACCGTCAGCCTCGGCGCCCAGTGAGCGCCGGTCAGCTGGACGGCACCCGGAGGATGAGCGCGTCGCCCTGGCCGCCGCCGCCGCACAGGCCCGCCGCGCCCACGCCGCCGCCGCGCCGCTTCAGCTCGTAGGCCAGGTGCAGGACGATCCGCGCCCCCGACATCCCGACCGGGTGCCCGATGGCGATGGCGCCGCCGTTGACGTTGACCTTGTCCGGGCCGACGCCGAGGTCGCGCATGGACTGGACGCCGACGGACGCGAACGCCTCGTTGATCTCGATGAGGTCGAGGTCGTCCACCCCGAGGCCCGCCTTGCCGAGCGCGTGCTTGATCGCGTTGGACGGCTGCGACTGGAGCGAGTTGTCGGGCCCGGCGACGTTGCCGTGCGCGCCGATCTCCGCCAGCCACGGCAGCCCGAGCTCCTCTGCCTTGGCCTTGGACATCACGACCACGGCCGCGGCGCCGTCGGAGATCTGCGAGGACGAGCCGGCGGTGATCGTCCCGTCCCTGCTGAACGAGGGGCGCAGCTTCGCGAGGACCTCGGGGGTGGTGTCGCCGCGCACGCCCTCGTCCGTCGCGAACACGATCGGCTCGCCGCGCCGCTGCGGGATCTCGATGGGAGCGATCTCCTCGTCGAACACGCCGTTCTTGATCGCGGCGGCGGCGCGCTGGTGGGAGCGGGCGGAGAACTCGTCCTGCTCCTCGCGGGTGATGCCGAGCTTGGTGTTGTACCGCTCGGTCGACTCGCCCATCGAGACGCCGTCGAACGCGTCGGTCAGCGCGTCGAGGGCCATGTGGTCGAGTACCTCGACCGAGCCGTACTTGTAGCCGCCGCGCGACTTCGGCAGCAGGTGCGGGGCCTGTGTCATCGACTCCATGCCGCCCGCCACGACGATGTCGAACTCGCCCGCGCGGATGAGCTGGTCGGCGAGCGCGATCGCGTCCAGCCCGGACAGGCACACCTTGTTGATCGTGATCGACGGGACGCTCATCGGGATCCCCGCCTTGACCGCCGCCTGCCGGGACGGGATCTGCCCCGCGCCCGCCTGCAGCACCTGGCCGAGGATCACGTACTGCACCTGGTCGCCGGACACCCCGGCGCGCTCCAGCGCGGCCTTGATCGCGTGCGCGCCGAGGTCGGCCGCGGAGAAGTCCTTCAGCGAGCCGAGCAGCCGCCCGACGGGGGTGCGCGCTCCTGCGACGATCACGGACGTGGCGGTCATGAGGGGCCTCCAGAATGGTGCTCGGCGACGTTTGCCACGATACCCACGGGGACCTCGACCGGTTCGATTCGCCCCCGCCTGGCCGCGTGAGTAGGGAGAAAGCCCATGCTGACCCGTATCGACCACATCGGCATCGCCTGTCGTGATCTCGACGCCACCGTCGAGTTCTACAAGGCGACCTACGGCTTCACCGACGCGCACTTCGAGGTGAACGAGGAGCAGGGCGTCCGGGAGTGCATGCTCAAGATCAACGAGACCGGCGACGGGGCGGCGAGCTACCTCCAGCTCATCGAGCCGATCCGGGACGACTCGGCGGTCGCGAAGTGGATGGAGAAGAACGGCGAGGGCGTCCACCACATCGCGTTCGGGACGGACGGGACGGTCGCCGACGAGGCGGCCGGGATCGCGGGCAAGGGGGTGCGCGTCCTGTACGACGCGCCGCGCAACGGATCCATGGGATCCTTGATCAACTTTTTGCATCCGAAGGACTGCCACGGCGTCCTGACGGAGCTCGTGCAGAAGCGTCCGGACCCCGCATGATCTTCCAGGGCCGCCGCCGCCCGGGCGCGACCGGATCGTGACGCGTTCGATATCCCGATCGCGGACGGCGGGGCGGCGACCGCCCCTCTGTGACCGTTCAGACACATCTGGTGGATTTGTACCGCGCCTACCTGGGCTACCGGAGGCCCGGAAGGCAAAATTGCAAACCGGACAAACCACGCAGCGCGTCAAGATGAACCCCCAACACGGCAGTGTCCGGAGTAGGCTTCATTCGCCGGAAGAGGTCTAGGGCACGTCTGGGGCACTGAGCCCGTCGCGGAGCCCGTCATGCCAGGAATCGACCGGTCCCCGGAACCACCCGTAGCCCCGTCACATCAGGATTGAGCCACATGCAGTCCGACATCGACGCCCAGCTCAGCAACTTCTTTGAAGACACGCCCCCGCGCGAGTTCGACGTGGTGCTTCGCGGCTACGACCGGCACCAGGTCGACGAGCACATCAAGTCGCTCGACAACGAGGTCCGGCAGACCCGCGAGCAGACGCAGGCCCTGCAGCGGGAGCTGTCGGACGCCCACCGTCAGTTGCAGGAACAGGAACGCCCCACCTACTCGGGCCTCGGCGCCCGGATCGAGCAGTTGCTGCGGCTGGCCGAGGAGCAGGCCACCGAGCTCGTCCAGGCCGCCCGGTCCGAGGCGAACGAGATCAAGGCCGCGGCCAAGGTCGACGCCGCCGAGCAGCGCGCCAACGCCGAGAACGACGCCGCCGAACTGCGTGCCAACGCCCAGCGCGAGGGCGACGACATGCGGGGCGCGGCCGAGCGCGAGGCCGAGGAGGTGCGCACCTCCGCCCGCCGCGAGGCCGACGAGCTGACCTCCACGACCGAGCGCGAGGTCGCCAAGCTGCGCGCCACCGCCGACCACGAGGTCGCCGAGAAGCGCGCCAGCGCCGAGCGCGAGATCGCGAAGCTGCGCACCACCACCGAGCGCGAGGTGGCGCAGCTGCGCGCGTCCACCAAGCGCGAGCGCGACGAGATCCTCACCACGGCCAAGCGGCAGGCCGACGAGATGCGCGCGCAGGCGCAGCGCATCCTGGAGGAGAGCGAGGCCCAGCGCGCCCAGGCCGAGGCCGAGTTCGAGATCCAGCTCGCCGCCCGCCGCGAGGAGGCCGACCGGCAGGACGCCGAGCGGCACGCCGCCGCCCAGGCCGCCACGCAGAAGCTCGTCGCCGAGGCCGAGCAGCGCGCGGCGTCGGCCGAGCAGCGCGCGGCGAAGGCCACCCAGCAGGCCGAGCAGACCCGGCGCGAGGCCGACTCGCACGCCAAGCAGCTCATGGCGAACGCGCGCAAGAACTCCGACAACGTGATCGCCGAGGCGAAGTCGCAGGCCGAGCAGCTGCTCGCCGAGACCAAGTCCGAGGCCGACCGCGTCCGGACGGCGGCGCAGCGCCAGGTCGACGAGCTCACCCGGCAGCGCGACAGCATCACCAGCCACCTCAACCAGCTCCGCCAGCTCATCGGCGGCGTCGCCCCGACGATGGGCGCCGACCCCGAGCTGGCCGCGCCGCCGGAGAAGGCCGCCATCCCGGCGGCCGAGCCGAAGCCGGCCCCGGCGCCGCAGGCCCAGCCGAAGCAGCAGCCCGCCGCGAAGGCCGCCGCCAAGCAGGGCCAGGCCAAGAAGTCCGACGAGGACGACGAGGACTGGTGGCAGGAGTGAGCCAGCCTGGCTGACCGTGTGACGCGGTCGACGAACGACGGGAAAGCCTAGAGGCCGAAACGCCTCTAGGCTTTCCTACGTCTCACCCCCGTGGTGGCGCTGATCGGGGCCCGGCCCGGCGGCCGACGCGGCCACCGCGGACGGACGGAAGAGGAGAAGCGGCGTGCCCGACGAGACCCCCCACGAGGACCGGCCCGACGCGTCCCCCGGCACGGGACGCCCGGCCACCGGACGCGCGGTGCCCGCCCCCTCCCGTCCCGCCGACGACGAGGACGACGCGGCCCCCGCCGCGGAACCGGGCGAGCCCGCCGCGGCGGGGGAAGAGGGCGGCGAGGCGGTCGCGCCGAGCGGGGCGCTGCGGCCCGAGGAGATCGAGGAGCCCGCGGCCGGGGAGCGCGACCCGTCCACCGGGACGCCCGTCCGGCTGCCCGCGACGGCGGACGCCGCGGAGCAGGTGGAGCCCGACCCCGGCGCGCCCGACCCGGCGCACGACGTCGAGCAGCGCAGGCGCGAGGCGGGCGTCGACCACCGCTTCCCGTTCGGGCGTCCGGGCCAGCCGTTCGGCCGGGCGCACCCGTTCGTGTTCGGGTTCACCGCGGCGCTCGGCGTCATCACCGCGTGGATGCTGGTCAGGGCCGCGACGAACGCCAAGTCCGTGATCGTGATGATCGTGGTGGCGATGTTCCTCGCGGTCGGGCTGAACCCGGCGGTGGAGCGGCTGCGCAGGTTCGGGCTGCCGCGCGGCGCGGCGGTCGCGGCGGTGTTCCTGGCCGTGATCCTGTTCTTCGCCGGGTTCGTGGCGTCGCTGGTGAAACCGGTGTCCGAGCAGGTCACGAACCTGCGCGAGAACATCCCCGACTACGTCAACCAGCTCCAGCACAACGACCGCCTCGCCGAGTGGGACAAGCGGTACGGGCTGCTGGAGCGTGCCGAGAAGACGGTCAACAGCGACGGCTTCCAGAACCAGCTCACCGACATCGCCACCGGCATCGGCAACGTCGCGGTCAACGGGATCTTCCAGACGATCACGATCCTGATCCTGACGCTCTACTTCATGAGCTCGCTGCCGCAGATCAAGACGTTCTTCTACAAGCTCGCGCCGCGGTCCCGGAGGGCCCGCGTGGCCCTGCTGGGCGACGAGATACTCGACCGCATCGGCGGATACGTCGCCGGGCAGTTCACGATCGCGTTCATCGCGGGCGTGTGCTCGTTCGTATTCCTGTCGGTCCTCGGGGTGAAGTACGCCCTCGCGCTCGCGCTGATCGTCGCGGTGACCGACCTCATCCCGCTGATCGGCGCGACCATCGGCGCGGTGGTGGTGTGCCTGGTCGCGTTCCTCACCGGGGACGTCACCAAGCTCATCGTCTGCGTGATCTTCTACCTCGTCTACCAGCAGGTGGAGAACTACCTCGTCTATCCGAGGGTGATGAAGCGGACGGTCGACGTGCAGCCCGCGGTGACGATCGTCGCGGCGCTGATCGGCGGGGCGCTCCTCGGCGTCGTCGGCGCGCTGCTGGCGATCCCGACGGCGGCGGCGATCTCGCTTCTCGTCCGCGAGGTCGTGATCCCGCGCCAGGAGACGCTGTAGCGGCCGGGCACGCTCAGCGGGACGTCCGGGCCAGGGCGGCGGCGAACTCGGCGACGGCCTGGTTGAACAGGTCCGGCTGCTCGACCGCGCACAGGTGCCCGGCGCGCGGGACGACCAGCAGTTCGGCGTTCGGCGTTTCGTCCGCCATGGCGCGGGCCTCGGCCTCGGTGGCGAGGGCGTCCTCGTCCCCGACCATGACGAGGGCGGGCACGCGCAGCGCGCGGAGCGTCCCGGACGCGTCGGGGCGTGCGGCCATGGCGCGCTGCGCCCACGCGGCGGCCCGCGGCGGCGTCGCCTGGACGAGCCCGCGCACCCGCCCGTACACGAGGGCGCGCTGCCGGAGGGTGGTCGGCCCGACGAGGGTGGGGAGCACCTCGTCCAGCAGGACGCGGGTCGATCCGTCACGTTCCAGAAGGTCGGCCTGGCGCAGCCGGGTCGCGCGGACCGGCTCGGTGTCGGCGGCGGCGCGGGTGGCAGCGAGCACCAGCCCGAGGACGAGGTCCGGGTGCCGGCGGCACAGCGCCAGCGCCACCTGACCGCCCATGGACAGCCCGCCGACCACCGCCCGCCCGACGCCGAGCCGCCCGCACAGCCGCGCGACGTCGTCGGCCATCGCGTCCACCGACGGCTCGTCGTCGCCCAGCTCGGAGCCGCCGAAGCCGCGCAGGTCGGGGGTGACGACCCGGAACCGCCGGGCGAGGCCCTCGCGCTGGGCGAGGAACATCGCCGAGGAGAGCGGGAACGCGTGCAGTAGGACGATCGCCGTGCCGGAGCCGATGTCCCTCGCGTACAGCCGCACGGTCATAGGCACATCGGTACCCGCTCCCGGGGCGGGCGTGACGCGGGTGGCCGCCACCGGCCGCGTGGGACTATCCGGCCGTTTCGTCCCATTCGGTGGGGAGCGGGGCCGCGTCCGGCGCGACCCGCTTCACGATCTCGTTCAGGACGGTCCGGACGTACGGCTCGCCGACCCACAGGTGCTTGGCGTTCGGCACCGCGACCACCTCGGCCTGCGGGACGCGCTTGAACCGCTCCCGCGCCTCGTCCGGCCGCAGGTAGTCGTCGAACTCGGGGACGAGCGCGAGGACCGGGCGCCCGTCGGCGGCCCACGCGTCCAGGTCGGCGTCGGTGGCGCGGTGCAGCGGCGGGGACAGCAGGATCGCGCCCTCCACCAGCGGGTCGCGCCCCCACTTCAGCGCCAGCTCGGTGCCGAACGACCAGCCGAGCAGCCACGGGCGCGGCAGGTCGTGGTACTCGGTGTACTCCAGCGCGGCGGCCACGTCGAACCGCTCGGTCTCGCCCTCGCCGAACTCGCCCTGGCTGGTGCCGCGCGCCGACGTCGTCCCGCGCGTGTTGAACCGCAGCACCGCGAGCCCGGCGAGCGCGGGCAGCCGGTAGGACGCCTTGCGCAGGACGTGGCTGTCCATCATGCCCTCGGCGGTGGGCAGCGGGTGCAGGCAGACGAGCGTCGCGGCCGGCGGCCGGTCCGGCGGCAGCGCCAGCTCGCCGACGAGCTCCAGCCCGTCGGAGGTGTGCAGCGTGATCTCCTCGCGCCGCGCCGGCAGCACCGTCGCCGCCCTGATCTCCGGCATGGGTCTCCTTACCTCGGGGGTGCTCGCGGGGGTTGCTCAGTAGCGGGGGGCGTTCCGGCCGCGCAGGACGCGCGGCGAGCGCCGGGCGCGGGCCCGCCAGCAGGGGCGGTGCCAGTGCCGCCGGTCATCGCCGCCGCGGTCGTCGGTCCGCCAGGCGACGACGTGCGCGACGCCGGGCGGGATCTCCTGGTCGCAGCCCGGGCACCGGTACGCCTTCACCGCGCCGGACCCGGAGACGGACCGGACGACCCACTCCCCGTCCGGCGCGTCCTCGGTCTCCTGAGCCCACGCCCCACCACCGCCCGCACGCGAAGGCCCGGACTCGGCACGGCGGTTCTTGCGGGGGCTCATGCCTCCAGGATATGGGCCCGTGACGGGGGTTCCAGGGGGTCGTCTCCCTGGGCTAAGCGCGCAACCGCTTGGCTGCGGTCGCGTGTTCGGTGAGGAGGGGGTCGGGGGCCAGGGACGGGTCGCGGGTTTCGGTGTGGAGGGCGGTCAGGACGGTGACGGCGCGGTCGAGGCCGAGGCGGTCCAGGTCGGCGATCGGGCCGGACGGGTAGCCGCAGCCGAGCGTCATCGCCGCGTCGATCGAGTCGGCGTCGGCGTATCCGGCGCCGAGCATGGCGGCGGCGTCGTTCAGGTAGGGGAAGCGGAGCGCGTCGACGATGAACCCGGCGCGGTCGCGGCAGCGGACGGCGGTGAGCCCGAGGCGGCGGACGGCGTCCAGCGCCCGGTCGGCGACGTCGGGGGCGGTGGCGACGGTGACGGCGATCTCGGCGAGCGTCCCCGCCGGGTCGGGCAGGCTCAGCCCGACGACGTCGGCGGGACGGCCGACCGCCATCGCCTGCCCGATCACCGAGCCGCCGGTGGAGGTGACGGCGAGCGGCGTGCCCGGCTTCGCGGCCCGCGCGGCGGCGGACAGCAGCGCGCGGCCCGCCTCGGCGTCCTCGGCGGCCTCCACGATGAGCTCGCAGCTCGCGAGGTCGGCGGCGGAGTCGCGGACGGGCGCGCCCGCGCGCTCGCACAGCGCGGCGACGGCGTCCGCGAGCGGGCCGACGCCGACGACGCCGACGACCGGCGGCGGCCCGGACGGCGCCGCGGGCGCGTCGGCCGCCGTGCCGTCGTGCGGGTAGAAGCCGCGCCCGGTCTTGCGGCCCAGCAGCCCGGCCGTGACGAGCTCGCGGAGCAGCGGGGACGCGGCGTGCCGCCGCTCCCGGGTCTCGGCGTGGATCGCGTCGAGCACGCCCTGGCAGGTGTCGAGGCCGATCAGGTCCATGAGGGTGAACGGGCCCATCGGCAGCCCGGCCCCGGCCGTCATCGCGGCGTCGATGTCGTCGCGGGTCGCGTGCCCGGACTCCAGCATGGCCACGGCCTGGTTCAGGTAGCCGAACAGCAGCCGGTTCGCGACGAACCCGGCGCGGTCGCCGACCGTCACGGGCGTCTTGCCGAGCGCCTCGACGAGCCCGGCGACGCGGGCGACGGCGTCCGGCTCGGTGAGCACGGTCCGGATGACCTCGACCAGCTTCATCACCGGCGCCGGGTTGAAGAAGTGCACCCCGACGATCTTGGTGGGACGGCCGGTGCTCACCGCGATGTCGGTGACCGAGAGCGACGAGGTGTTGGTGGCGAGGACGGCGTCGTCCCGGCACACGCGGTCCAGCTCGGCGAACACGCGGCGCTTCAGGTCGAGCCGCTCCGGGACGGCCTCGATCACGAGGTCGCAGTCGCCCAGCTCGGCGAAGTCGACGGAAAGGACGGTCCGGCCGAGGATCTCGCGCTGCGCCTCCTCGGTGAGCCGCCCGCGCCTGACCGCGCGTCCGGTGGAGACCTCCAGGTGGCCGCGGCCGCGGTCCAGCGCGTCCTGGTCCACCTCGACGCCGACGACGGCGAGCCCGCCGCGGGCCAGCACCTCGGCGATGCCCGCGCCCATCGTCCCCAGTCCGACTACCCCGACCCTGCTGAACGAACTCTCGGTCATGGAGGGCAGTCTCGCAGAGCGGCGGCGCGCCCTCGATCCCGGGTAGGACGGGGAGCGTGCGCCTCGGAATCTTCCTTCTCGCCGCCCGTTTCCCCGGTCAGGACGACGCCGCCGCCCTGGCCCGCACCGTCGAGGCCGCCGTCGCCGCCGAGCGCGCCGGGTTCGACGACGTCTGGCTGGCCGAGCACCATTTCATGTCGTACGGGGTGGTGCCGTCGGCGACCGTCCTCGCCGGGCACCTGCTCGGCGTCACCGCGCGGGTCGGGGTCGGGACGGCGGTGAGCGTCCTGTCCAGCCAGCACCCGGTGGCGGTGGCCGAGCAGGCGGCGATGCTGTCGCTGCTGTCCGGCGGCCGGTTCCAGCTCGGGGTCGGGCGCGGCGGCCCCTGGCGCGAGCTGGAGGTGTTCGGCACCGGCCTGCCCCGCTACGAGCGCGGCTTCGCCGAGTCGCTCGACCTGCTGCTGGCGTGGCTGCGGTCGGACCGGCTCGCCTGGTCCGGCGAAGAGTTCCGGTTCCGGGAGGTGCCGGTCGTGCCGCGCGCCGCCGTCCCGCCGCCGGTGACGGTCGCGTGCACGTCGCCCGCGACGGAGCGGCTGGCCGCCGAGCGCGGGCTGCCGATGCTCCTCGGCATGCACGTCGGGCCGGAGGAGAAGGCCGCCGCCGTCGCCCGGCACGGGCTGCCGGACCTCCCGCACGTCTCCGCGCACGTCGCCCAGGTCGCGGACACGCGCGAGCGGGCCGTGCGCACGCTGATGGCGGAGATGCCGCGCTGGCTCGGCCCCGGCCTGGACGGCTACGTCGCCGTCGACGACCGTCCGCGCCCGCCGCGCGACCCCGTCGGCTACACGCGCCGCATGTGCGACCTGCATCCGGTCGGCTCGCCGGACGACTGCGTCGAGTCGCTCGTCACGGCCGCCGAGCGCACCGGCGTCCGGCGGCTGATCCTGCTGGTCGAGGGCGCCGGGTCGCGCGGCGCCACGCTGGACAACATCGCCCGGCTCGGCGCGGACGTCCTGCCGAAGGTCCGGGCCGCCCTCGCGTGAAAGGGCGCGGCGCGCCGAAGCGCGCCGCGCCCCCCGGGCGACGGCGGGTCAGCAGTCGCGCAACTCCGGGGACTGGTTGAGGATCTGCTCGCGGGCGGTCACGAACGCGCGGTAGGTGTCGGACGCGCCGTCGGGGAAGACGGCGACGCGGTGGCAGTTCTGGAAGGCCAGCCGCACGCCGAACCAGCGCTCCAGCGCGCCGCGCATGGCGTCGCTCGCGAGCACCCTGAGCAGTTGGCCGCGGGCCTGCTCGTCCGGCGGCGGCGTCGTGTTGTCGGCGAACTCGCCGCCGTCCACGTGCAGCCGGGCCACCAGGCCGCTGATCATGTCCCACGCGTAGGGCAGGGACGTCCGCACGCACTCGACGAACGCCGCGTCGTCGACCTCGCCCTGCTTCGCCGCCTCCAGGAGTTCCGGGGTCACGTCAAGAGACATTGCGGGAGTCCTTTCGCTGACGCTGGATGCCCTCGACGCTAACCACGGCCCCCGGAGATTTCCAGGCTTGACAAAGGTTTTCATTCCGCTAGGTGCCCCGGTTCTGGCCCCGCCGCCAGAGTGGGCGCTTCTCGGCCCCCGGCCGCCCCCGGACGGGCCGGGGGCGGCTCAGCGGGCGGTCGCGGCGTCCCGGCCGGCGGCGCGGCGCCGGCGCGGCGGCCGGGCGGTCCGCTCGGCGAGCTCCGCCCAGTACTCGCGGGCCCGCCGCGCCAGCCGCGCGTCGCGCGCGGCCCGGGCCTCGGCCCGCAGGTCGCGGGCGCGCTCGCGGCTGATCGATCGCATGATGTCGTGGTGGTACACGGTTCCTCCCAGATCCCCCCACCGGGCCAAACCGCATGGCCCGACATCCAAGAGACTCGTCCTAAGGCCCCCTCCCCCACATCGGCATGACGCCTTATATCGGGCACCCGGACGTCTTAGCCGGTCGGCCGCACTAGGGTTGGTCGGCGTGCGTCTCGTTATCGCCCGCTGCAGCGTCGACTACGCCGGCAAGCTCACCGCCCACCTCCCGATGGCCCCCCGGCTGATCCTCATCAAGTCGGACGGGAGCGTCAGCGTCCATGCCGACGACCGCGCCTACAAGCCGCTGAACTGGATGAACCCGCCCTGCTCGCTGCGCGAGGAGCCGTTGGAGGAGGACGGCGCCGTCGCCCGCTGGACGGTCACCCACGGCAAGTCCGGCGAACGGCTCATCCTCACGATCCAGGAGGTCCTGCACGACACCAGCCACGAGCTGGGCGTCGACCCCGGCCTGCGCAAGGACGGCGTCGAGGCGCACCTCCAGGAGCTGCTGGCCGAGCACATCACCACCCTCGGCGACGGCTGGACGATGATCCGCCGCGAGTTCCCCACCGCGATCGGCCCCGTCGACATCCTGTGCCGGGACGCCGCGAGCGCCACCGTCGCCATCGAGATCAAGCGGCGCGGCGAGATCGACGGCGTCGAGCAGCTCACCCGCTACCTGGAGCTGCTGAACCGCGACCCGCACCTCGCGCCCGTCCGCGGGGTCTTCGCGGCGCAGGAGATCAGGCCGCAGGCGCGCGTCCTCGCCGCCGACCGCGGCATCGACTGCGTCACCCTCGACTACGACGCGCTGCGCGGCATCGAGCACGAGGGAACCCTCTTCTGACACCCGTCGCGGGGGTTCCGGGAGGTCGTCCTCCTGGGCCAGGATTTCCCCATGACCTTCCAAGCCAGCGGCAGTTTCGAGATAGACGCGTGGGACGCCGGGAAGCCCTTCGACGAGCGGGGCGGCGCCAAGCTGACCCGGGTCCACGTCGGCAAGACGTTCCACGGCGACCTCGTGGGGACGAGCAGCAGCGAACTGATCACCGTGGAGTCCGCCGCCGGGCCCGTCGCCTACGTGGGGGTCGAGCACGTCGAGGGCATCCTGCACGGCCGGGAGGGGACGTTCGTCCTGCAGCACAGCGCGGGCAGCGAGGACGGCACGCCGGACACCCAGTGGCTGCGCTGGCTGATCGTCCCGACGTCCGGCGGCGGGGAGCTCGCGGGCATCCGCGGCGTCGGCCAGATCACCGTCGGCGCCGACGGCGCGCACACGTGGACTCTGGAGTACACCCTGGACTAGGCACGACACGTCGGACATCGGACGAGGCGACGGCCGGTAACGTAGCGGCATGCCCCCCGCCACCACCGACGCGACACGCGAGCGGATCATCGACGCGGCCGCGGACTGCTTCGGCCGCCGCGGCGTGGCCAAGACCACCGTGGAGGACATCGCCGCCGCCGCGAAGCTGTCCCGCGCGACCGTGTACCGCAGCGTCACCGGCGGCCGCGAGGAGCTGATCCTCGCGGTGGTCATGCGCGACCTGCGCCGGTTCCTCGACCGGCTCGCCGAGCGGCTGCGCCGGGAGCGGGCGGTGCCGGACGCGATCGTGGAGGGCACGCTGGACGCCGTCCGGTACGTCCGGGAGGTGCCGGCGGTCGCGCACTTCCTCGTCCCGGAGGCGGCGGGGCACATGCAGGCGGCCGTGGCCGGGGCGTCGGAGCACGTGCTCGCGCTTTGTTGCGACTACGTCCGGCCGCACTTCGAGCGGGCGCAGCGGCAGCGGACGCTGCGCCCCGACATCGACGTGGAGGGGACGGTCGAGTTCCTCTTCCGCGTCATCACCTCGCTGATCGTCATGGACCGGGGCCGCGACGACGACGGGCTGCGCCGCTTCCTGCGCACCTATGTCGTTCCGGTCATCGCGGCGCCATGACTCCGGGGAGACGGTAGCTTCCGGAATGGCGGCGAGGATCAGGCGGGACGGCGCTCCCGCGCGGGCGGCGTGGCGAGAGGGGCCGGAGACGATGAGGGGCCGGAGACGATGACGGGTACTGCGCGCGGGACGCGCGGCGGAGCGGCGGTCCGGCCGAGCCCGGTCTTCCTCGTGATCGTGGCGGCGACGGTCCTGTTCGGGCTGATGGCGTGGCGGTACGGGGAGAACCCGTCCAAGCAGGCGCGGATCGCGCTGTTCGGGTTCGTCCTCGCGGCGTGGATGCTGTCGCTGTGCCTGCACGAGTTCGGGCACGCGTACATGGCGTACCGGTCGGGCGACCGCAGCGTCGTCGCGAAGGGCTACCTGACGCTGAACCCGCTGAAGTACTCCGACGCGGTGCTGAGCTTCCTGATCCCGGTCGTGTTCATCATGCTCGGCGGGATCGGCCTGCCGGGCGGCGCGGTCTGGATCGACCGGCACGTCATCCCCGGCCGGATCCGGCACAGCCTGATCTCGGCGGCGGGGCCGCTGTCGAACGTGCTGTTCGCGATCGTCCTCGCGGCGCTGTATGAGAACTACGCGCACCAGGACCACGGGATCTTCTGGCTGGGCGTGGCGTTCCTGGCGTTCCTCCAGGTCACGGCCGCCGTGCTGAACCTGCTCCCGATCCCCGGCCTGGACGGCTTCGGGATCATCGAGCCGTACCTGCCGCGCCGCTGGGCCGACCAGGCCGCGTCCGTCGGCGGCTACGCGTTCCTCATCCTGATCGCGCTGCTCTGGCTCGGACCGATCAACGAGGCGTTCTTCTCCTTCATCTACCACATCACGGGCGCGCTGGGCCTCGACGAGCTGCCGATCCAGGTCGGGCATTCCCTGTTCCGGTGGTGGAACAACTGAGCGGCATAGGGTGGTTTACTAGCCAGTACCCCGCCGCAAGCAGTCACTTACGCCAGGCTCCTCCCGGGAGGTCCCGCATGTCCGTGGCCACGGAGAACACCGAGACGTTCGGGTCGCTGAACCCGGCCACCGGCGAGGTCATCGCCGAGCACCCCGTCCATGACGCGGCCGCCGTGGCGGCGGCGGTCGAGCGCGCCCGGGAGGCGGCGGGCTGGTGGCGCGCCCTCGGGTGGAAGGAGCGCAGGCTCCGGCTGCTGAACGTCAAGGGGTCGCTGACCCGCAACCTGAGCCGGATGGCCGAGCTCGTCCACCAGGAGACGGGCAAGCCGGTGCAGGACGCCCAGCTTGAGACGATCATGGCGATCACCCACCTGGACTGGGCCGCCCGCAACGCGCGCAAGGTCCTCGGGCCGCGCAGCGTCTACCCGGGCATCATGGCGATCAACCAGAAGTGCGTGCTGGAGTACCAGCCGGTCGGCGTCGTCGGCGTGATCGGCCCGTGGAACTACCCGGTCTTCACGCCGATGGGGTCGATCGCCTACGCGCTCGCCGCCGGGAACACCGTCGTGTTCAAGCCGTCGGAGTTCACGCCCGGCGTCGGCGAGTACCTCGCGGAGCTGGTCGCGGCGGTCGTGCCCGAGCACCCCGTCCTGCAGACGGTCACCGGGTTCGGCGAGACCGGCGCGGCGCTCGCCGCCGCGCCCGGCCTCGGCAAGCTCGCCTTCACCGGCTCGGCCCGCACCGCGAAGCGCGTGATGGCCGCGTGCGCGGAGAACCTCACCCCGCTCGTCGCCGAGTGCGGCGGCAAGGACGCCTGCATCGTCGACTCCGACGCCGACCTCGACGCGGCCGCCGACGCCGCGCTGTGGGGCGCCATGTCCAACGCGGGCCAGACGTGCATCGGCGTCGAGCGCATCTACGTCGTGGACGACGCCTACGACAAGTTCCTCGGCAAGCTCACCGAGAAGGCCGCCGGGCTGCGGCCCGGCTTCGACCGCGAGGCCGCCTACGGCCCGATCACGATGCCCGGCCAGCTCGACGTCATCGAACGCCACATCAAGGACGCCCTCGCCAAGGGCGGCAAGGCCGTCGTCGGCGGCGCGGAGTCGGTGCGCAAGCCGTACGTGGAGCCGGTCGTCCTGACGAACGTGCCGGACGACGCGTCCGCCGTGTGCGAGGAGACGTTCGGCCCGACGATCACCGTCCACCGCGTCAAGGACCTGGACGAGGCCGTCGAGAAGGCCAACCGCACCAGCTACGGCCTCGCCGGGACGATCTTCTCCGGCGACCGCTCCCGCGCCATGGACGTCGCCCGCCGGATGCGCTCCGGCATGACGTCGATCAACGCGTTCGCCGCGTTCGCGCAGGTCGCCGCGCTGCCGTTCGGCGGGGTCGGCGAGTCCGGCTTCGGCCGCATCCACGGCGCGGACGGGCTGCGCGAGTTCACCCGGCCGAAGGCGATCACGCGGCAGCGGTTCGCGACCATGAACCTCACCTCGTTCGGCCGGAGCGAGAAGGAGATGGCCCGCGTGCTCGGCATGATCAGCATGATCCACGGCCGCCGCTACAAGCGCTGACCCCGCCGCCATGACCTCCGGGACGCCCGTGCGCAGCCGCCTCCAGGCGGCGCTCGGCACGCCGCCGCCGCCCGCGCCCGGCGTCCGGCCGCTCGCGGGCGGCGACCTCCCCGCGCTCGCCGCCCCGATGTGGGACGCCTACCGCGGCACCCCCGACGAGCCCGACGTCGGCAGCCTCCTCGGCGCGGCGCGCGAGGTGCGGCTCACCCTGGACGGCGCGTACGGCACGTTCCTGCCCGCCGCGTCCTTCGTCGCCGGGGACGGCGGGCGTCCCGTCGCGGGCGCCCTCGTCACCCTCTACCGCGACGTCCCGCTCCTGGCGTTCCTGTTCGTCGCCCATTCCCACGCCGGGCACGGGCTCGGGCGGGCGCTGGTCCAGGCCGTCATGCACGCCCTCGCCGAACAGGGCCACGACACGCTCACCCTCGCGGTGACCCGCCGCAACCACCGCGCCCGCCGCCTCTACCGCGACCTCGGCTTCGTCGAGGTCCCCTGAACGCGGGCGGGCACGGCCGCCGGATCGACGGCGGCGCGCGTACCATGGTCATCGATCAGGGGTGGTTCATGGCGGAAGACCGTGCCGTGCGCAGAGTGGTCGGCTACGCGTGGGCGCTCAGTCCGACCATCACCCTGGGGCTGGCCACGCCCGTCACGATGGGTTACGCGGCGCTACGCACGAGATCCGCGTGGGTCTGGGCGACGGTCGTCTTCTACTTCGTCCTCGTCGCGTCCATGCTCCTGCCCGTCGACGAGACCAGTTTTATGGCCGACGGCGGGTTCATCCTGGCGCTGCTCCTGTCGGGCCCGGCCGCCACGATCCAGGCGTTCGCCCTCAAGGCGCGCGTGTTCCCCGAGCCCGCCCTCCCCGGCACCCTCGAACACGCCGTCCAGGAGGCGGAGCGCCGCCGCCGGCTGCGCGCCCGCGCGGTCGAGATCGCCCGCGCGACTCCCGAGCTGGCGGTGGAGCTCGGGATCGGCCGGCCCGACCTGGAACGGTCCTTCGACGACGGCGGCGTGGTCGACGTCAACCACGCACCCGCGCCCGCGCTCAGGACCGTCCCCGGTCTGACGCAGGAGCACGTCAGGCGCATCGTGCGGCTCCGGCGGGAGACGGGCGGCTTCACCTCGGCCGAGGAGCTCGCGATGCTCGCCGACCTGCCCCCGCACCTCACCCCCGTCCTCAAGAAGCACGCGGTGTTCCTCCCGGACTGAGGACGGCGCCCGCCCCGCCCGCCTAGGACGCGGGCCGGTCCGCCTAGGACGCCACGCCTCCGTCTAAGGCGGGCTAAGGCGCTGAGATAAGGCGTCGTCCCGATGTGGGGGGCGGGGCCTTAGGACGAACCTTGTACATGTCGGGCCACGAGGGCCCGGCGGCGACGAGGAGAAGCAGATGATCCGCCCGGAGTTCAGCAACGTCATCATCAAGGACCGAGTACAGGTGCTGCGGAAGGAGGCGAAGCAGGCGCGCCGCGTCCGCATCGCGAAGGCGCTGAAGCGGTGACCCCGCCGCCCTGTGCCGACCAGGCGCCCCCGTCCTCCAGGACGGGGGCGTCACTCGTTTCCGGGGACGTTCACCTGTCCGCGTTGGCGGGCTTCAGCGGGGCGCGGCCGCGGATCAGGTCGGCGGCGCGCTCGGCGATCGCGATCGTCGGCGCGTTGGTGTTGCCGCGCGGGACGGACGGCATGACCGACGCGTCCACCACCCGCAGCCCCTCGACGCCGCGGACGCGCAGCTCCGGGTCGCAGACGGCGCCGTCCCCGCCCATCGCGCAGGTGCTCGTCGGGTGGAACAGCGTGGCGCACTCGCGGCGGACGTAGGCGACCAGCGCCTCGTCGTCGTCGACCTGCTCCCCCGGCGCCCACTCGCCGCCGGTCAGCGCGGCCAGCGGGCCGGTCGCGGCGATCTCCCTGGCCTGCCGGACCCCGGCGACGAGGATGTCCAGGTCGGCCTTGTCGGCGAGGTAGGCCGGGTCGATCAGCGGCTTGGCGTACGGGCTGGCCGAGCGCAGCGTGAGCGCGCCCCGGCTGGCGACCGCGACCGCCGTGACCAGGACCGACAGCACCCGCTCGGACGACTCGGTGAGCCCCTGGTCGACGAACGGCGTCGGCAGCACGTGGTACTGGAGGTCGGGCGCGGGGAGGCCCTCGACCGTCCGGACGAACCCGCCCGCCTCGGCGACGTTGGACGCGTAGGGCCCGCGTCCGAGCGCCTGGTACAGCGCGAACGTCCGCGCGTTGGCCAGCTCCCAGAGGGCCTTGCTGCGGGGCGTGGCGAACATGACGTTCACGAACGGGTGGTCCTGGAGCCCCTGCCCGACCGGGGAGTCGACGACGACCTCGATGCCGAGCGAGCGCAGGTGGTCGGCGGGGCCGACGCCGGAGAGCATGAGGAGCTGCGGGCTGTTCACCGCGCCGCCGGACAGGATCACCTCGGTGCCCGCGCGGGCCGACATCGTCTCGCCGCGCGCCTCGTACCGGACGCCGACCGCGCGGCCGCCCTCGATCACGACGCGGGTGGCGAGCGCGTCGGTGACGACGGTGAGGTTCGGCCGGTGCTCGATCGGGTGCAGGTACCCGGCGGCGGTCGACCAGCGCCGCCCCCGCCGGTGGGTGACCTGGTAGAAGCCGACGCCGTCCTGCTCGGCGCCGTTGAAGTCGGAGTTCGCGGCGAGGCCGTACGCCTTCGCCGACCGCACCCACGCGCGGGTCAGCGGGTGCCGGTAGCGCGGGTCCTCGACGCGGAGCGGGCCGCCGACGCCGTGGTAGGGGATGTCGCCGCGCTGCTGGTCCTCGGCGCGGCGGAAGTAGGGCAGCAGGTCCTCATAGCCCCAGCCCGCGCAGCCGTGCGAGTCGCGCCAGGTGTCGTAGTCGTACCGGGCGCCCCGGATGTAGATCATCGCGTTGGTGGACGAGCTGCCGCCGAGCGTCCGCCCGCGCGGCCAGTACACGCTGCGCCCGGCGGCGTGCTCCTGCGGGACGGTCGCGTAGTCCCAGTCGTACGGGCCCTTGATCAGCGCGGCCACCGCCGCCGGGATGTGGATCTCGGGGGCGTCGTCCGGCGGGCCCGCCTCCAGCAGCAGGACCTTCGCGGACGGGTCCTCGGTCAGCCGGGCGGCGAGGACGCAGCCCGCGCTGCCCGCTCCCACGATGATGTAGTCGTACACGGCGCCCTCCGGGAGTATTTCCGGAAACCCTACCGAACGGGCTTCAGCGCCCGGCGCTAGTGTGATCGCCATGGCGAAGAACAGGGACACCCCCGTCGTGCTCTCGCAGATCTACACCCGGACCGGCGACGACGGCACCACCGCGCTCGGCGACGCGTCCCGGACCCGCAAGACCGATCCGCGGCTCGCCGCCTACGCCGACGTCGAGGAGGCCAACGCCGCGATCGGCGCGGCGATCGCCCTCGGCGCGCTCCCGGCGGACGTCGCGGCGGTGCTGGCGCGCGTCCAGAACGACCTCTTCGACGTGGGCGCCGACCTGTGCGCCCCGGTCGTCCCCGATCCGCAGTACCCGCCGCTGCGGGTCGAGCCGTCCTACGTCGAGCGGCTGGAGGCGGCGTGCGACGAGCACAACGCGGCGCTGCCGACGCTGCGCAGCTTCATCCTCCCCGGCGGGACGCCCGGCGCCGCGCTGCTGCACGTCGCCCGGACGGTCTGCCGCCGCGCCGAACGCTCCGCCTGGGCGGCGATCGAGGCGCACGGCGCCGCCGCCGCGGACGACCCGGACGCCCCCGCCGGCGGTATGAACCCGCTCACCGCCCGCTACCTCAACCGCCTGTCCGACCTGCTGTTCATCCTGTGCCGGGTGGCGAACGCCGAGCACGGCGACGTCCTGTGGAAGCCCGGCGGCGAACGCTGACGCCGCGCTGCCGCCCCGGGGGTGGGGTTAGCCCTACCCCCGGATGACCGGTTCGCCTCCTGGTGACGGCATCCCCCCGCGGTGCAGGCTGGTTCCCTGAGGGCGCACTGCTACAACGGGGAGTGACCACGTGAGGACCCTGACGTTCACCGCCGTGCTGACGGCGGCCGCGGCGGCGCTGGTCGGCTGCGGCAACCTCAGCTACGGCGCGCACCAGGAGGACCGCACCTACAGCGCGCCCGCCGGCGTCACCGCCCTGAAGATCCGGTCGAACGGCAGCCGGGTGGAGATCACCGGATCCGACTCGCCGGGGATCAAGGTGCGGGAGCGGCTGACCTGGTCGAACGACAAGAACAAGCCGGAGCCGCGCCATGTGACGGAGGGCGGGACGCTGGCGCTGACGTCCAAGTGCGCGAAGGTCGTCGTCGGGCTCAGCGGCACCGGCTGCGGCGTCTCCTACCGGATCCAGGTGCCGCGCGGAACGCCCGTGGAGGTCGACAACGACGACGGCAGGATCGTCGCGTCCGGCCTCGGCGGGACGGTCAAGCTGCACACCGACAACGGCGCGCTCAAGGTCACCGACCTGCGCGCGACGTCGGTGAACCTCAGCTCCGACGACGGCTCCATCGAGGTCTCCGGCCGCACCGGGACCGCCGACCTGCAGAGCGACAACGGCCGCATCACCGCGACCGGCCTCATCGCCGACACGCTGACCGCGCGGACCAGCGACGGGCGCATCAGCATCGCCGGGCGGGTGACCGTCGCCGACGTCCGCACCTCCAACGGCGGCATCGACGCGCGCGGCCTCACCACCGACCGGATCACCGCCCGGACCAGCGACGGGCCGATCGACCTGCGGTTCGCCGCCGCGCCCACGGACGTCCGCGCGACCAGCGGGAACGGGCCGGTGCGCGTCCGGGTGCCGCGCGGCGAGGGCTATGCGATCACGCTGACCAGCGGCAACGGGCCCGAGCGGATCGACCCGGCCGTCCACCAGGACTCGCGGTCCACGCGCACCATCCAGCTGCGCAGCGGCGACGGCGCGCTGACCGTCGCGCCCGCCTAGCGGACCAGGTAGGGGCCGCGCCGCTCCAGGCCGGACGACGGCGTGCGGGCGGCGCCCAGCCGGGCGCCGCCGTTGACGGCGACGGTCGTGCGGGCCAGGTGCTGGGTGACGTACGCGACGCCGTCCAGGGCCGTGTCGAACAGCTTGGAGTCGACGTTCCGCAGCCGGTCGCACTTGGCGTGGTAGCACGGGTCGTAGGCCCGGCCCGCCCGGCCGCCGAACGCCTTCGCCTCCGCCGCCGTCTTCACCCCGTCCGCGCCGGTGTCGATGCCGCCGGACGGGATGCCGTGCTCGATGAACGGGCCGTAGTCGGACCGTCCGTTGAACTCGCTCTCGGCGGTCGGGAGGCGGCGCCCGGCGAAGTACTGCCGGAACATCCGCTCGATGGCGCCCGACCCGGCGGGCGCGCGGCCGCCGGTGCGCGTCGAGCCGTCCCCGTCGTACACGCCGCGCACCCCGTTCGGCGAGCCGAGCATGTCGAAGTTCAGATTCAGCGCGATGTGGCGGCGGCGGGACGCCGGCAGCGACGCCACGTAGTGGGTCGAGCCGCGCAGGCCCTCCTCCTCGGCGCCCCAGAACGCGAACCTGACCCGGTTGCGCAGGCCGCTCTCGCCCAGCTTCTCGATCTTGGCGGCGACGGCGAGCAGCGCCGCCGCGCCGGTGCCGTTGTCGTTGATCCCCGGCCCGGCCGGGACGCTGTCGAGGTGCGCGCCGAGCAGCACCACGTTGTCCTGGCGGCCCTGCTCGGTGTCGGCGATCACGTTCGACGTCGTCCGCCTGCCCTGGACGGCGTCGGTCCGCACGCGCAGCCTCAGCCCGCCGCGCGCCGCCGCCCGCGCCAGCGCGACGCCGACCGCGTGGCTCGGGCCGACCACCGGGATCGCCGCCGGCCGGTTCACCGTCCCCCGCACCGGCCCCCGCTCGCCCGGCCCGTTGAACACCACGACGGCGGACGCGCCCGCCGCCCGCGCCCGGTCCGCCTTCGTCTCGAACGTGCACGTCCCGCGCTGGACGAGCGCGATCGACCCCTTGCGGAAGCCCCGGAAGTCGTCCTGCTCGCAGCCGCTCGTCCCCTCCCCGCGCGCCGGGAGGTCGACGGCCGCCACCGGCGCGGTCACGTCCCCGGCGCCCGAGTACGCGAGCGTCACGAAGTCGTCGCCCACCCGGTAGGACGCCCTGGACGGCGCCGTCCGCGCCAGCACCGGGTCCGACCGCTCCGCCCAGTACGGGTAGGAGAACCTCTGGATCGTCGGCGTCAGGCCCGCCTTGCGGAGCCGTCCGGCCACGTAGTTCACCGACACGTCGTAGCCGGGGGTCCCGGCCGCGCGGTTCCCGCCGTTGTAGTCGGCGATCTCCTGGAACGCGCGCAGGTGCACCTCGGCGTCCTTGACCGTGACCAGCGCCGCGAGGTCGGGACGCGCCGGCGCGGCGCCGGACGCGGGCGACGCCGCCGGGACGAGGGCGGCGGGCAGAACGGCGGCGGGCAACGCCACGACGGCGCCGGTGAGCAGCTTGCGCACATGCACTCCTGCGGTCGGAGACGGAGCTGGGCAGCAGCGATCCTGCTGGTCAGGGCCCATCTCCTCAAGCGGCGGCACGGCGTCCACGCCGTTTCGATACCGCCGCCTTACCGCTTCCTGACGCGGCCGCCCGCCCGCGTCTCCCGGCCCGCGTCACTCCGGCGGGTGCAGCTCCACCGGCAGGCCGGGCGGCGCCGCCTCCAGCCACGCGAGGAACCCGGTCAGCGCCGCCGCGCCCATCGCCAGCTCCACGACCAGGTCGCCGTTCCTGACCTCGATCACGCTGACGTCCGGCGGCAGGCCCGCCGCCTCCTCCGGGTCCGGGTCGCGCCGGTTGGACACGACGAGGCCCCGGCGGTGGATCACCTGCCGGGGCCTCGTCCGGAATCCGAACACGCGGTGCCAATGCAGCACGTCGCCCTTGTAGCGACCGATGCCGAGCCGCCACACTCCGGGGGCTCCGCCCTCCAGGGACAGCTCCCGGAGGGAGCACTCCACGGCGCCGCCGCCGCGGGTGAACAGCCGGCGGCGCACCGCCATCGACACGAACAGCAGCGCGGCCAGCAGGACGACCGCGGCGAGCACCCCGCCCGCGTCGAGTGCCAGGTGTTCGCCCAAATCCCCCGCCGTCCGTCGTGCCGCCGCGCCGGGCGCCTATACCTCGATCAGGCCTCGATGCCCGCGGCGCGCAGCCGCGCGCGGGCCCGACGCTCCCGCGTCGCGTCCTCGTCCTCGGCGGCGAGCGCGTCCTCCAGCGCCTGCCGCGCCTCCGGGACGTCGACCTCCTCGCCCAGCTCGGCCTGCTCGGCCAGCACCGACACCTCGTCGGCGGCGACGGAGAAGAACCCGCTGCCGACCATCGCCGAGATCGGCTCGCCGCCGTCGGCGGGCTCGATCTTCACCACGCTGCCGTCGAGGAGGATGCCCAGCACCGGGGCGTGCCCCGGCAGGATGCCCATCGAGCCCTCGACGGTCTGGGCGACCACCATCCTGGCCTCGCCGGTCCAGATCTCGCGCTCCGGCGAGACCAGGCCGACCTTCAGGTTTGCCACGTCTGCTTCCTCCCACGGCCTCCCACGACCCGGCCGGGGCCGCCGCGCGGGCGGCCCCGGGCCGAGCGGACTACTTCGCCAGCTCCCGGGCCTTCTTCTCGACGTCCTCGATGCCGCCGCACATGAAGAACGCCTGCTCGGGCAGGTGGTCGTACTTGCCCTCCGCGATGGCCTTGAACGACGCGACGGTCTCGTCCTTCGGGACCGTCTCGCCGGGCTGGCCGGTGAACTGCTCGGCCACGTACATCGGGTGCGACAGGAAACGCTCGATGCGCCGCGCCCGCTGGACGGTGACCTTGTCCTCCTCGGAGAGCTCGTCGATGCCGAGGATGGCGATGATGTCCTGCAGCTCCTTGTACTTCTGCAGGATCCGGATCACTTCCTGGGCGACGTCGTAGTGCTCGTTGCCGAGGATCTGCGGGTCCATGATCCGGGACGTGGAGTCGAGCGGGTCCACCGCGGGGTAGATGCCCTTCTCCGTGATCGCGCGCGACAGCGTGGTCGTCGCGTCCAGGTGCGCGAACGTGGTGTGCGGCGCCGGGTCGGTGATGTCGTCGGCGGGCACGTAGATCGCCTGCATCGAGGTGATCGAGTGGCCGCGCGTCGAGGTGATCCGCTCCTGCAGCACGCCCATCTCGTCCGCCAGCGTCGGCTGGTAGCCCACCGCGGACGGCATGCGGCCGAGCAGCGTCGACACCTCCGAGCCCGCCTGGGTGAACCGGAAGATGTTGTCGATGAACAGCAGCACGTCCTGGTTCTGGACGTCGCGGAAGTACTCCGCCATCGTCAGCGCCGACAGCGCCACCCGGAGCCGGGTGCCCGGCGGCTCGTCCATCTGGCCGAACACGAGCGCGGTGTCCTTCAGGACGTTCGCGTCCGCCATCTCCACCCAGAGGTCGTTGCCCTCGCGGGTGCGCTCGCCGACGCCGGCGAACACCGAGGTGCCGCCGAAGTTGCGGGCGACACGGCGGATCATCTCCTGGATGAGGACCGTCTTGCCCACGCCGGCGCCGCCGAACAGGCCGATCTTGCCGCCCTTCACGTACGGGCACAGCAGGTCGATGACCTTGATGCCGGTCTCCAGCATCTCGGTCTTCGACTCCAGCTGGTCGAACGCGGGGGCCTTGCGGTGGATCCCCCAGCGCTCGTTCACCTCAAGGGACGCGGTCGGGACGTCCAGCGCCTCGCCGAGGGCGTTCCACACGTGGCCCTTGGTGACGTCGCCGACCGGCACCGCGATGGACTCGCCGGTGTCGACCACCGGGCCGCCGCGGACGACGCCGTCGGTCGGCTTCATCGAGATGGCCCGGACCATGTTGTCGCCGAGGTGCTGGGCGACCTCCAGGGTCAGGGTCTGCGTCTCGCCGCCGAGGTTCGCCTCGACCGTGAGGGCGTTGTAGATGTCCGGGATGGCGTCCGCGGGGAACTCCACGTCGACGACCGGGCCGATGACCCGGGCGACGCGCCCGGTCGCGGTCGCCGTCTCTACCTGAGCAGTCATTCTCACTCCCCGCCAGACTCGGCGAGCGCGTCAGCGCCACCGACGATCTCGCTGATTTCCTGGGTGATCGCGGCCTGCCGCGCCTGGTTCATCTGGCGCGTGTAGACCCCGACCAGTTCGTTGGCGTTGTCCGTAGCCGACTTCATCGCCCGCCGCACCGAGGCGTGGAACGACGCCGCCGACTGGAGCAGCATGTGGAAGATGCGGCTCTCGACGTAGTTGGGCAGCAGGAGGTCGAGCGCCGCCGCGGCGGACGGCTCGAACTCGTAGGCGGGCGGCACGCGTTCGGAGGCCGACTCCTCGATCTCCAGCGGCAGCAGCCTGCTGACCTGGACCTCCTGCGTCAGCATCGACACGAACTGGGTGTAGACGACGTGGATCTCGCCGACGCCGCCGTCCGCGTCCGTCTTGAGGAAGTCCTCGGTGAGGCGCCGCCCGATCCGCTCGGCGCTCGCGAAGTCCGGACGGTCGGTGAACCCGTGCCAGGTCTCCGCGACCTCGCGGCCGCGGAACCGGTACCACGTGATGCCCTTGTTGCCGATGACGTACGGGACGGGCTCGCGGCCCTCCTCCCGCAGCCGCGCGATCAGCGCCTCCGCCTCGCGGATCACGTTGGCGTTGTAGGCGCCGCAGAACCCGCGATCGCTCGTGATGACCAGGACCGCGCTGCGGTTGTCGGCCGGCTGCTCCTGGAGCAGCGGATGGTCGATCCCGACATGATGGCTCACCAGCGCGCTCAGGGCCTGCGTGATCTGGTCGGCGTACGGCTTGGACGCCGCCACCGCCTGCTGGGCCTTGACGATCCGCGAGGTGGCGATCATCTCCTGGGCACGAGTGATCTTGGCGGTCGACTTGACCGACTTGATCTTCTGCCGGAGCTGGCGAATCTGGGCCATCGCCGTCAGTCCTTCTTGACCCTGGTGATGGTCTCCTGCTCGACTTCCTCGTCCGCGAGCGGCTCGACCGGCTCCTCGGCCAGCAGCTCGCCCTCGCTGGTCTGGAAGCCCTTCTTGAAGTCCGTGATGGCGTTCTTCAGGGCCTGCAGGGCGTCGTCGGAGAGCTTGCCGGTCTCCCGGATGGAGGTGAGCAGGCCGCTCTCCTCCCGCTCGATGTAGTCGAGGAACTCCCGCTCGAAGCGGCGGACGTCGGCGACCGGGACGTCGTCCAGCTCGCCGGACGTGCCCGACCACACGGACACGACCTCTTGCTCGACCGGGAACGGGCTGCCCTGCGGCTGCTTCAGCAGCTCCACGAGGCGGGCGCCGCGGTCGAGCTGCGCGCGGGACGCGGCGTCCAGGTCGGACGCGAACGCGGCGAACGCCTCCAGGTCGCGGAACTGCGACAGCGCGAGCCGCAGCGTGCCGGCGACCTGCTTCATCGCCTTGATCTGCGCGTCGCCGCCGACCCGGGAGACCGAGATGCCGACGTTGATCGCCGGCCGGACGCCCTGGTTGAACAGGTCCGTCTCCAGGAAGCACTGCCCGTCGGTGATGGAGATGACGTTCGTCGGGATGTAGGCCGACACGTCGTTGCCCTTGGTCTCGATGATCGGCAGGCCCGTCATCGAGCCCGCGCCCATCTCGTCGGACAGCTTCGCGCAGCGCTCAAGCAGCCGGGAGTGCAGGTAGAACACGTCGCCCGGGTACGCCTCGCGCCCCGGCGGGCGGCGCAGCAGCAGCGACACCGCGCGGTAGGCCTCGGCCTGCTTCGACAGGTCGTCGAAGATGATCAGGACGTGCTTGCCCTGGTACATCCAGTGCTGCCCGATCGCCGACCCGGTGTAGGGGGCGATGTACTTGAAGCCCGCCGGCTCGGACGCGGGCGCCGCCACGATCGTGGTGTACTCCAGCGCGCCCGCCTCTTCCAGGGAGCGGCGGACGTTGGCGATCGTGGAGCCCTTCTGGCCGATCGCGACGTAGATGCAGCGGACCTGCTTGGTCTCGTCGCCGGACTCCCAGTTCTCCTTCTGGTTGATGATGGTGTCCACGCAGACGGTCGTCTTGCCCGTCTGCCGGTCACCGATGATCAACTGGCGCTGGCCGCGGCCGATCGGCGTCATCGCGTCGATGGCCTTGATGCCGGTCTGCAGCGGCTCGCTGACCGACTGGCGCTGCACGACCGTGGGGGCCTGCAGTTCGAGCGCGCGGCGCTCGGTGGATTCGATCGGGCCCTTGCCGTCCAGCGGGTTGCCCAGCGCGTCGACGACGCGGCCGAGGAAGCCGTCCCCCACGGGGACGGACAGCACCTCGCCGGTCCGGCGGACCTTCTGGCCCTCCTCGATCTTGCTGAAGTCGCCAAGGACAACGGCGCCGATCTCGCGCACGTCCAGGTTCAGAGCCAGGCCACGGGTACCGTCCTCGAACTCAAGGAGTTCGTTCGCCATCGCGGAGGGCAGGCCCTCGACGTGGGCGATACCGTCGCCGGAATCGACGACGGTGCCGACCTCTTCGCGCGCGGCGGCCTCGGGCTCGTACGACTGGACGAAGCGCTCCAGCGCGTTCCGGATCTCGTCCGGACGGATCGTCAGCTCCGCCATGATTCCTCTCTTGCTCCCTAGAGTCAGCTCTACCGGTCTTAGCCGGTGCCGAGCCGCCGGCGGACGTCGTCCAGCCGTCCGGCGATGGTGCCGTCGATGATCTCGTCCCCGATCTCGATCGACAGGCCGCCGATCACCGTGGGGTCGATCTCGATGTTCAGGTGTACTTCGTGGCCGTAGGCCGCGGCGAGCACCGCGGCGAGCCGCGTGCGCTGCGCCTCCGGCAGCTCGGCGGACGTCCGCACGAGCGCGACCAGCCGCTGCCTGCGCTGGGCGACGAGCTTGCCGTACTCGGCGAGCCCCGTCTCCAGGCTACGTCCTCGCGGACGCAGCGCCAGCTCGGTGACCAGCGTCAGCGTCGCGTCGGTGACCTTCCCGTCGAGCAGCGCGTTGACCAGGCCGAGCTTGCGGTCGTCGGGCAGCGACGGCCCGGCGAGCGCGCCGCGCAGCTCGGGCTCGCCCTCGACGACGCGGGAGAACCGGAACAGCTCGTCCTCCAGGTCGTCGATGCGCCCGTCGGCCTCGGCGCGGGCGGCCTCGGCGGTGACCGCGAGGGCCTCCACCGCGTCCGACAGCTCCGAGGGGGACGACCAGCGCAGCCGGACGACGTCGGCGACCAGCCCGAGAGCGGCCGGCGACACCTTGCCCTCCAGCAGGATCTGGACGAGCTGCGCCTTGTCGGCCCCGTCCCGCGCCGGGTCGGAGACCGCCCGCCGCAGCCCGTGCTCGCGGTCGATCAGGTGCAGCACCGCGAACAGGTCGCCGCCGAGTCGGGCCAGGTCGGCGGAGGGGATCACGGCCTCCAGCCGCTCCCTGGCCTCGGCCAGCGACGCCCTGCTCACCGCTCCCGTGATGGTCATGATGTGATCTGCTCCTGCGTGCGGGCCCGCTCTTCCAGCTCCTCAAGGAACCGGTCGACGACCCGGCTCTGCCGCGCGCTGTCCTCCAGGGACTCGCCCACGACGCGTCCGGCCAGCTCGACCGACAGGGCGCCGATCTCGGCGCGCAGCGACTGCAGCGCCTGCTGCCGCTCCGCCTCGATCTGCGCCTTGGCGTTCTCGACGATCCGGCGCGCCTCGGCCTGGGCCTGCTCCTTGGCCTGGGCGATGATCTGCGCGCCCTGCTCCTCGGCCTTGCGCCGCTCGTTCGACGCCTCGACCGCGGCCGCCTTCTGCTGGGCCTTGTACTGGTCAAGGACCTGCTGGGCTTCCTTCTGCGCCTGCTCGGCGCGTTCGAGGCCGCCCTCGATGGCCTGGGTGCGCTCCTCCAGCGTCTGCTGCAGCCGCGGGACGAGGATCCTGCCGACCACGATGAGGACGACGAGGAACGAGAAGATGCCGACGACGAGCTCGAACGGATGCGGAAGCAGAGGGTTGTTGTTCTCCGCCGCAAGGACGGAAGCTGCTTCGATCATGCCTACAGCCCTCCTCGGGTGGGAAGCGTGATCAGACGCTCTTGAAGATGAACGGCGCGACCAGGCCGATCAGGGCGAGCGCCTCGGTGAGGACGAAGCCCAGCATCATGTTGGTGCGGATCACGCCGGTCAGCTCGGGCTGGCGGGCGATCGCGTTCACGCCCTGGCCGAAGATGATGCCGATGCCGATGCCCGGGCCGATGGCCGCGAGGCCGTAGCCGATCGCGGTGACGTTGCCTTCGAGTCCGGCGGCGAGGACGGCTCCCGTCATGGGTTCTTTCCTTTTCTGTCGGCCGGCGGAGTCTCCGCCGGTCTGGCTTACGAGGTTGTCGGACGGGCCCGGCGCCGAGGGGGCGCCGCACGACCCTGGGGCTCAGTGCTCCGCGTGCAGCCCGCTCTGGATGTACATGGCGGCGAGCATCGCGAACAGGAACGCCTGCAGGAACTGGATCAGCAGCTCGAAGGCGGTCAGCAGGATGGTGACGACCACGCCGACGATGCCGATGCCGAACCCTGCGACCGTGGGCTTCTCGAACAGGAACCAGAAGCCGACCAGGCTGAAGAAGGCCAGGATCATGTGCCCGGCGAACATGTTGGCGAAGAGCCGGACGGCGTGGGTGAAGGGGGCGATGATGAACGTCGAGAGGTACTCGATCGGCACCAGCAGGAAGTAGACCGGGAGCGGCAGGCCCTTGGGGATCATGTTCGTGAAGTACTTCACCGGGCCCTGGTGCTTGAAGCCCAGGTACACCTTGACGCAGTACACGAAGATCGCCAGCACGGCCGGGAACGCGATGTGCGACGCGATCGGGAACTGGATGATCGGGACGACCGAGAAGATGTTCCAGATCCAGATCACGAAGAACAGCGTCATCAGCAGCGGCATCCACTGCTCGGTGTTCTTGCCGAGGAACGGCCGGGCGATCTGGTCGCGGACGAACATGTAGCCGACCTCGCCGACGTTCTGCATGCCCCGGGGCACGAGCTTCGGCTTGGCGAAGGCCATCCAGAACACGACGCACACCACGAGCGCGCCGAACACCGAGAAGAAGACGGGCTTGGTGAGCCAGGCGGGGCCGCCGGGGAAGAGGGGCGGGAAGTCGAACAGCTCCGTCCCGGGGGCCTCGAACTTATCCCCTCCGGAGGCGAGGACCGTCAGCGCGTTCACGCGGCGTTCCCTTCATCAATGTTGTGATGTGTCACAAAGGCTTCCTCGGCGGCGGCGCCGCTCAGGAGGAGTGGCGACCGTACTTCAGGTAGACCAGGTAGATGGCGAGCCCGGCACCGATGACCACGCCGACCGGGATCAGCCAGGTCTGGTCCGTCAATTCGGCCAGCAGCCACCCCAGACCGCCCCAGATGATGATCCCGGAGAGCAGGTAGCTGGGCACGGACCAGGCGGCGTCGGCGAATTCCCGTTGGCCGTCCTCCGGCCGACGTTTCTGCTCGCTCATCGCGCTCCGGACGATAGCAGGCCATGCCTGCGGTGGTCATATTGGAGTAGTCCCCGAAGGGGCGCCGCACCGTCCGTGGCGAGGTCATCATGGACTCCGGTCCAAGATGTTCGACGGCTCGGCGGCGTCGTCGTCCCGCGACTCACCGGATCGGCTGCCGCGGGCTTCGGATCCGTCGGCCCGGGGGGCGGCGGTCCGGGGGTCGTCGATGTAGGGCCTGCGCTGGAGGGCCACCCGGAACTCGGCGGCGATCCACAGCATCGCGAGCGCGATCACCGTCCAGCCGAAGACCGTGGTGTTCCAGATCGTCACCTCCGCCACCACGGTGACCAGCACCATCATGACGAGGATCTTCACGACGTAGCTCGCGAGCGCGGCCATCATCATGGTCTGCGCGGAGATCTTGCCGGCCCAGGAGACCGCCAGCGCGCTGACCGAGAAGAAGGCGATCACCACGACGGTGGCCAGTGCCGCCGCGAGGGCGCCCTTGGCGCCGGCGGCCAGCAGGCCGATCAGTACGGCGCCCACCCCGACGGCCGAGGTCGGGATCGCGGCGCCGCGGAGCATCCGGGCGTCGGAGGTATGCATGAGGGCTCCGGCTGGTCACGTTCAGTGGTCGTCTCTTGTTCGTGAAAGGTATCACAAGCGTCCGGAATGTCCACAATTACCCTGAAGGTAATGCGCCGCGCGGGCTCCCACGCGCTACTCCGGGTCACACCCGTCCCCCCGGACCCTAGCCCAGCCCGAGGGTCCAGCCCACGGTTACCGAGGAGGACGATCCGAACCCCTACCGCCACAAGGCGCGGTCAAACACGGCAAATCCGGGACGAAACGGGAGGTCGATCAGTCCCGGACGCGGCCGCCGGTCAGCGCTGGTCAGACGCGCATCGCCGGACGCTGGGCGGGCTGCTCCCCGTCCGGCGGCGGGACGGACCGGCGGCGCGGCTTGCCGAACATCAGCAGCAGGGCGACGACCGCGACGGCGACCGTGATGCCGAGGACCTTCCAGGCGGCGTCGAGCAGGGCGAAGCCGATCAGCCCGGACGCGAGCAGCCCCACCCAGAGGTACATGATCAGCACGGCGCGGCGGGTGGAGTGGCCGAGCTCCAGCAGGCGGTGGTGCAGGTGCTGCTTGTCCGGCGCGAACGGCGAGCGGCCCTGGTTGGTGCGGCGCCACACGGCGAGCAGCATGTCGATGAACGGGATCGCGGCCACCGCCGGGACCAGCAGCATCGGGACGAAGAACGGGAACAGCCCGTTGGTCAGGATCGTCGGGTCGAACTGCCCGGTCAGCATGATCGTGGACGCGCTGAGCAGCAGCCCGATCAGCATCGAGCCGGTGTCGCCCATGAAGATCTTGGCCGGGCTGAAGTTGTGCGGCAGGAAGCCCGCGCACATCCCGAACAGCACCGCGGCGATGAGCGTGGCCGAGGACAGCGTGGTCAGCCCGTTCACCCGCGACAGCAGGTAGGCGTAGGAGAACAGGCCGAGCGCCGCGATCCCGACGACGCCCGCGGCGAGGCCGTCCAGCCCGTCGATGAAGTTGACGGCGTTGATCGTCGCGACCACGACGAGGACGGTCAGCGGCACCCCGTAGGCGGGCGGCAGCGTGAGCGACTCCCCGGTCGGCAGCGGGAGCGCGTAGATCTGGATGCCCTGCATGATGAAGATCCCGGCGGCGGCGACCTGGCCGGCGAACTTGGTGAGGGCGTCCACCTCCCAGCGGTCGTCGGCGATGCCGATCAGCACGATCAGCCCGCCGGACAGCAGGAACGCCCTGGTCACGTTGATGTCGCCGTCGGCGAGGACCTTGCGCATCTCCGGCAGCCCGGTCGCCACCACCAGCGCGGCCACCATCCCGCCGAACATCGCGAGGCCGCCGAGCCGGGGCGTCGGGATCACGTGGACGTCGCGCTCGCGCGGCACGGCCTGCGCCCCGAACCACACCGCGAACCTGCGCACCGAGGGGGTCAGCAGGTAGGAGACGAGCGCGGCGACGAGGATGGCGAGCAGGTATTCCCGCACTCTCCAGCGCCTCCCTCCGCCGATCGCCTTCGCTGTCCGGTTGCGATGCCCCGTACGCGCGGACCGTCACCTGCGACGGCCCGTCTCATGGAGACGGACCGCCGGAACGATCTGTTCACGTCGCGACCGACCAACTGTAGTCCTCATCCGCGGCCGTTCGCCCCGACTCACACCATCCTGGACCGGTCCGCGCACAGGATCCCCGCGCCGACGATCAGGAGGCCGAGCCCGGCGAGGCAGCGGTCGCCGAGCGAGAACGCCCACGCCCCGTGCGCCGCGACGTCGTCGCCCGCGTCCGCCGCGACCAGCAGGAACCCGGCCGCGGCGAGCCCCGCCCCGGCCGCCCGGCGGGGCGCCGGACGGCGCGCCAGCAGCGGCACGAGCGCGACCGACAGCGCGAGCAGCGCGGTGCCCGGCCAGCCGCCCGTCCAGTGCGGCGGGACGTACCGCGGCGGCTGGACCGCGACCGCGTGCTTGGGCAGCCGGACCTTGATCGTCATCCCCTCGTGCGGGGCGAGCGCGCCCTGCGTGAAGTCGACCGCGTAGGGGCCGTCGCGGTCGCGCAGGCAGCGGGTCGTCCGGCCGGGGGCGCCCGCCCGGCAGGACGCGCGGCGCAGCGGCACCGGCGCCTCCACCCGGACGGCGGCGTTGGCGATCGGGACGTTCCAGCCGGTGCCGATCGCGTCCCAGACCAGTTCGTCGTGGTCGGCGCGCGGGGTGAAGGCCCAGGCCACGGCGTACTCGATCACGTACGCCTGGCGGCCGCGCACCTCGCGGCGCCGGTCGCCGACGCTGATCTGCACGTCGTTCAGGAACCGCGTCGTGCGGACCCGGGACGGCGCGCCCGTGGACGACCCGGCCCGCACGTCCCGCACGTCGTACACCCGGTCGCCGTGCCGGAACCGCACCCGCCGGACGATCCCGTGCCGCCCGCTCCGGTCGAAGTCGTAGGTGATCGTCTCCCGGACGTACAGCACCCCGTCCCCGCCCAGCGTGAGGACGACGTCGTAGGTCGGGATGATCTCCATCGGCGCCGGTGCCGGCGCCGCGACGGCGGGCGCGGGCAGCGCGAGGACGAGGGTCGTCAGCAGGAGCACGCCCGCGCGGATCGCGGGCCCCCGGGCACGGCCAGGCACGCCAGGCATGGTGGCACCGCCGGGGTCCGCGCGTCGCCGTAACGGCGCCGATACTGCCCGCGAGGCCAGGGGACCGGATCCGCCGGGACGCCCGCGAACGACGTCCCGGACCGTTGGACGCGCTCGACCGCGTCCAGGTTCGCAAGATCGAAGATTTCGACCTTCCCTGGTCAACGCCTAAAAATACGATAAAGATGATCTTGTCGGCCCTGCTAGGTTAACCGTCGCTGAGTAAAACTGATCATGGAGGGATCTATGCGGCGAATCGCAGCCGTGGCGTTGACCGCCGGCACCCTGATGGCCGGCATGGCGGCCGTGGGCGCCCCCGCCGAGGCGGCGGCCAAGAGCTGGGCCCCGTACAACTCGTACTCGAACATCAGCGCGTGGGGCACCTACTCCCGCAGCGGCGGCTCCACCTACGTGAAGGGCTACCTCCGCGACGGGAAGCGCAACGGCTGGACGGCCTGCGTGCGGTTCCTGTTCACCGAGGGCAACAAGCAGTACTGGTCGCGCCACAAGATCATCGGCATCGACCGGAACGGCAACCAGTACAACTACGACGGCGCGGCGACCGTGTCGATCAGCGCGAAGTCGAGCTACAGCAGCCACCTCTGGGTGCAGGAGTGCGCTCGCAGCAAGAAGACCGGCAAGTACGTCTACGGCAAGGGCAAGAAGCTGTTCTGAGCCCTCGCGTGAGTGACTGCGCGTAACCGACTTACGCGAGGCCCCGCCCGGCCCGGCGGGGCCTTCACCATTCCTGCGGCCGGTTTCACCAGTCGAGGTCGTAGTAGCCCGAGACGCCTCTGAGCGGCGGCACCGTCCCGCCCCTCTCCAGGTCGATCAGGCCGAACCCGGTGATCAGGTAGCGGCCCGACGCGTCGGCCTTCAGCACGTTCCGCCCGCCGAAGGAGACGGCCTGGCGCCGGATCGTCCGCACCGCGCGCCCGCCGGCGGCCGACACCTCCAGCAGCACGACCCGCTCCCCCGCCGGGTTCGGCGTGCCCTCGTCCTCCGACGACGCGCCGACCAGCCGCTCGGTGCCCTCGAACAGCAGGACCCGGTCCCCGGCGGGACGCGCCGCCGCGCCCTCGAAGCGCTTCGGCGCGGCGACGGCGCGGATCCGGACGCTCGCCGCGGCGACCGGCGAGCCGACCGCGCCCCGAAGCGGCAGCGCGCGCAGCTCCTGGACGCTCGCCGACTTCCCGCCGGCGCCGCGGACGTACCGCGACCGGACGAAGAAGAGCCGGTCGCCCGAGCCGGACCAGGAGAGATGGGAGTCCCCCGCGTCCTCGGACTCCGGCAGTTCCCGCCGCGCCCCGCCGTCGGCGTCGATCACGCCGAGCCGCCCGTCCGTGCTCCACCGCCGCGCGCCCCCGTCCGATCCGCAGGACTCGACGGCGTAGGCGAGCCTGCGCCCGTCCGCCGTGACCGCGAGGGCCCCGTCGTCGCCGGGCGTTCCGGCGATGACGGCGTTCGGCACCTGCGTCCGGCCGGTGAACCGGCCGGAGCCGTCCAGCCCGAACCGGTGGACGACGGTGCTGCACGCCCCGGTCCGGTCGGGTCTCGTGAGGACGAAGAGCGTGCGGCCGTCGCCGGTGGCGGCGAGGTCGAGGAAGTCCGTGCCGCGCGGCGCGGTCTCGACGTCCACGAGCCGGCCGGTGCCGGAGTCGCGGACCTCGACGCGCGACGGGCGGCCGCCGGCGGACAGGTGGCTGGCGAACACGAACCGCGGCATCTTCGGGACGTGCTGCAGCCGCCGGTCCGGCGGTTCGATCACCTTCCTGATCCCGAGGACCCCGGCCGCCAGGGCGAGGACGGCGAGCACGGCGCAGACCGGGATCACCCACGCGCGCAGCGGGGCCGCGCGCCGGAGCGGCCGCCGCGCGCCCCGCTCGGGCAGGGGCCGCGGCCTGTCGGCGTCCACCGCGGCCTCGGCGGTCGCCCGCAGCGCGTCGCGCAGCCGGTCCTCGACGCCGCTCATCGGGCCTCCTCCCCCAGCTCGCGGGCCAGCGAGGCGAGGGCCCTCGCCATCGTGGAGCGGACCGTCCCGGGCCTGATGCCCATGGCCGCCGCCACCTCCTCGTCACTGAGGTCGAGGTAGTAGCGCAGCACCACGGCCTCCCGCTGGCGGCGCGGCAGGCCCCGCAGCGCGCGCAGGACGGCCCGCCGGTCCTCGCCGAGGATCACGGCCGACTCGGCGGACCAGACCGGCGGTTCGTGCGGCTGCGTCTGCCGCCACACCATCCTGCGCCGCCGCAGCACCATGCGGCAGCCGTTCAGCACCGACGCCCGGACGTAGGCGAGGAGTTTCGCCTCGTCGTCCAGGCGCGGCGCCCTGTCCTGCATGCGCAGGAAAACGTCCTGCACGATGTCTTCGGCGGTGGCCTCGTCCCCGACCAAAAGGACGGCCGTCCGGATGAGGGCGACCTTATGCGCTGTATAGAGCGCCACGAGGTCACGGGTCCGAGGGGTCACCACGGGGAGATCGTAGAGGCGGCGCCGCAGCGGAAATCACCGGAACGTCGATGATCTGACGTCCGGT
Source organism: Actinomadura chibensis NBRC 106107 (assembly GCF_001552135.1). GTDB lineage: Bacteria > Actinomycetota > Actinomycetes > Streptosporangiales > Streptosporangiaceae > Spirillospora > Spirillospora chibensis. The sequence goes on from NZ_BCQP01000073.1 coordinate 56,167, forward strand.
AAGGGCCATTCGCGGTCAGCTCGCCGCCGGGCTCGGCCGAGCCATTCCGCGCACCCTCCGGGATTCGACCAGTTCCTCGACCAGATCAAGGAACCAGCGGCTGGGTTCAAGCCCCATTTCCGTGACGAGCAGATCCCGGTACCGCGCGTACACGCGCCACGCGCTCGCGTTGTCGCCCCGCGCCAGGTGGGCCGCCGCGAGGATCCGGTGCGGGGCCTCGCCGATCTGGTCGACGCGGGCCGCCGACTCGGCCAGCTCCATCGCCCCCGGCACGTCCCCGGCCAGCAGCGCCCGCTCGGCCAGGCGCTCCAGCGCCAGCAGCCGCAGCCGGTCCCAGCGGTCGCGGGTCGGGCGGACGGCCTCGTCCGTCCAGCCCGCGAGCAGTTCCCGGCCGAGCAGCGCCGTCTCCGCGCGGCCCCCCGCGTCGGCCTCGCCGCGGGACAGGCGCCGCGCGAACCGCTCCCCTCTGCGCAGGTCCGTCTCGACGCCGGGTGCCAGCCTGATGTGCGCCGGCGACACGTCGAGGACGCGGCCGCCGGTCTCCCGCCCGATCCGCCACAACGCCTGCCGCAGCCGCTTCCCCGCCTCGCGCGGCGGCGAATCCGGCCACAGCCTGGATTGGACCGCCGCCCTGCCGACCCCGCCGTCCTCCAACGCCACCAGCACGATCAGGCACGACAATGCGTGCGGCAGCCGAACTTCTCGTCCCCCGACCCAGCAACGGAACGAGGGAAGCAAAGCCAGCGCGGTGTCTTCACTGATCCCTTCTTCACCATGCATGCCCACTAGATGCGCGAGTCGCCCCATCCGCTGCTTCCCCGCGCCGACATTTTCGGCCGGAACCGGAAACCGGGGAAGCGCGGCGCCCAAGCATCACCCGCGCCCGCTGAAAGGTCTTAGGGTCGTCCTGTGCGAACGGACGAAAACGCCCGGCAATGGCCGCGCATTGCCGACTGGGGCGTCCCGTTCCTCGTCGCGGGCTCCCAGATCACGCTCACCTGGCTTTTCACCGACGGCAGCGGCGATCCCCTCGGGACGGGCCGCTGGGCGGCGGTGGCGACCACCATCGTCCTCGCGGCCGGGGCGCTGGCGTGGCGGCGCGTCGCGCCCGTGCCGGTGCTGGCGGCCGCGGTCGCACTGACCGCGCTGGGCCTCGTCGCGTCCGGCGCGGCCGACACCGCGATCGGCGGGCCCGCGGACGGCGTCGCCCTGTACTCGCTGGCGGTGCTGCGCGGGCCGCGCGCCGCGGTCCTCGGCTGCCTCGCCGCCTGCGCCGCCGCGTCCGCGGCGTACCTGCCGGCCGCCGCGGGGCCCGGCGACGCGCTGTCCACCGTGCTGCTCAACGCGGCCCTTTACCTGGGGATCACCGCGTTCGGCCAGCTCCGGCGGCAGCACGTGGCGCGGCGGCGGGAGCTGTGCGCCCGGCTGGCCGACGTCGACCGGGAGGCCCGCGCGGCGGCGGAGGCGGAGCGCGAGCGCCTCGCGCGGGAGGTCCACGACGTCGCGGGCCACCACCTGAGCGCCGTCGTCGTGCACACCGGGGCGGCCGTCCGGATCGGCGACCCGGGGCTGGTCCGCGAGGCGCTCACCGTCGCCGCCGAGACCGGCCGCGAGGTGCTCGGGTCGCTGAGCGCGCTCGCGGACCTGGGGGGCCCGCGGGCCGACGGCGGCGGGCTGCGGGACCTGCTGCCCGGGCTCTGCCACGGCCTGGCCAGGATGGGCGTCCCGGTGTCCCTGGCGCTGGAGGGGCGCGCCCGCAGGCTGCCCGCCGAGGTGACGGCGGTCGCGTACCGGATCGTCCAGGAGTCGCTCACCAACGCGACGCGGCACGCGTTCGGCGCCGAGGTGCGGGTGACCGTCCGCTACGAGCCGGGGGCGGTCCGGGTGAGCGTCGAGAACGAGCGCCCCGGCGGCGCGGCCGCCCGGACACGGGGCGGCGGGCAGGGCGGCGGGCAGGGCGGCGGACGGGGCGTGCGCGGCATGCGCGGCCGGGCGGCCGAACTGGGCGGCGCGCTCACCGCCGGACCGACCGCCGCGGGCGGCTGGGCGGTCGAGGCCCGCCTGCCGACGACGACCGGCTCCCGGATCGGCTGGGGCTGGCCTGAGGTCCTGGACGCCGTGGCGGTCGTCCTCTGCGCGGCGTCGCCGGTCCTGGCGTTCGTCCCGCCGGAACCGCTGGTCGAGGGCGCGCCCGCGGCGGGAACGGCGCTGGCCGCGGCCGTGCTCATGCTCGGCGCGGTCCCGCTGTGGTGGCGGCGCCGCCGCCCGCGGGCCGCGCTGGCGGCGGTCGTCTCGGCGCAGGCCGTGTTCGCCGCCGCGTGCGCGCTGTGGTCGCCGGACGCGCTGGGCGCGCTGGGCCTCGGCTGCCCCGCCCTGTTCGTCGCCGTCTACTCGGTCGCGTGCTACCACCCGGGCGGCCGCCGGACATGGCCCGCGGCGCTCGCCGCGCCGCTCCCCTGGGGCATCGGGCTCGGCCTCACGCTGGCCGCCGACCGGACGGCCGCGACGGGCGCCGCGATCCCGGTCGCGTTCGCGTTCGGGCTGGCGACCGCCGTCGTGTGCGCGGCGCCCGCGACGTTCGCCGCCTGGGCGTGGGGCCTCGCCGCCGCGGCGCGGAGCCGGCGCTGGGGGGACGCGATCATCGACACCGTCACCACGCGGACGGGCACGGCCGTGCACGCCGAGCGGATCCGCGTCGCGGCCGGGCTGAACGGGACCGTCCTCGACCGGACCGCGCGGCTCGTGACGACCGCCGAGTCGGGCCTGGCCGGCCCGGACGACGCCGCGGCCGCCGCCCTCCGCGCGGTGACCGGGCAGGCCCGGGCCGCCCTGACCGAGATGCGAGGGCTCCTGGACGCGATGGAGCGCGATGGGGAAGGCGCCGTGACCCGAGGGAGGACGCCGTGAGCATCCGGGTGCTGGTGGTGGACGACCAGGCCGTCGTCCGCGCGGGGTTCACCGCGATCATCGGCGGCGAACCGGACATGGAGGTCGTGGGCCAGGCCGCGGACGGCGCGGAGGCCCTACGCGCCGTCCCCGAATGCCGGCCCGACGTCGTGCTGATGGACATCCGGATGCCCGGCGTCGACGGCCTCGCCGCGTCGCGGGAGCTGGCCGCAGCGGGATCCCCGGCGCGGGTGCTGGTGCTCACCACCTTCCACCGCGACGAGTACGTGTTCGGCGCGCTGCGCGCGGGCGCGTCCGGCTTCCTGCTCAAGGACTGCGAGCCCCAGGAGCTGGTGGACGCCGTCCGCACCGTGGCGGGCGGCGAGGCGATGCTCGCGCCCGCCGTGACCCGCCGCCTCGTCGACGCCTTCGCCACCGGCGCGATCAACCCGCCGTCCGGCGGGGACGACCGGCTGGAGCGGCTCACCCAGCGGGAGCGCGACGTCCTCGTGCAGATGGCGAAGGGCCTCAGCAACACCGAGATCGGCGCCGCGCTCGGCATCGGCACCGCCACGGTCAAGACCCACGTCAACTCGATCCTCGGCAAGCTCGGCCTGCGCGACCGCGTCCAGGCCACGATCTTCGCCTACGACACGGGGCTCGTGCGTCCCGGAGAGGCGCCTCCACCCCAGGGTTGAGCGCCCGCACACCGGGCGGTCGAGCGAGGTGGGTCCCGCCGGAGGAAGCGCCGGGCGCGGGGCCGCGATTCACTTTTTCCATGCCACCGCGACGAGGCGGGCCCAACTGGCCGGAAGACGCGGCGCGGCGCGGGCGCGGACGCCCGCGAGACGCTCGCGCGACGCCGGCCGGACGCCGCGAAGACTCCGCCCTGGTGGGCTCCCGCCACGGGTCAGAACGGCCCGCGGCGGCGATGGGCCGCCGAATCTACGCGGAGGAGTTCCCCCATGAACAAGCAGCGACTCGCGACCCGAGCCGCGGGCGTGTCCCTGGCCGCCGTGCTGGGCCTGGGCATCGCGGGCCCCGCCAGCGCGGCGACGGCGCAGCCCGCCCGGACGGCCGTGCCGGTCACGGCCGTCCAGCAGCCCGCGGCGTCCGGGTTCAGCGCCGCCGACACCGCCGCCATGCGGCAGATCGGCTTCTCCACGCAGGAGATCCAGCAGCTCCAGGACGCCGCCCGGAAGGGCGGGCTCGGCACCCTCATCAAGATCCTGAAGAAGGCCGGGAAGCTCAAGTCGGCCGTCAAGGCGGCCAAGAAGGGCTGGGGCGCCTTCAAGAAGTGGTACAGCAAGCTGCCCCGCCCCGTGCGTTGGGCGCTGAAGGCCGCCGGCTGGAGCTCGAACGCCTGGGACCTCTACAAGCTGCTCAAGGGCTACTAGATCGACCGTCGTCCACGGGTGGAACGGAGGCCGGATCCTCGCGGAGCCGGCCTCCGGCCGTGGCCGGAACCACCGGATCGGAATCGGAGAGATGACGATGAACTCGAAGACGCGCGAGCCCGTCTCGGAGGCCGCATGCGCGTTGATCCTCGTCGCCGCCCTGGCGGCCTCGCTCCTCAGGGGCCTTCTGGACGGTGATCCGTCGCGGTACCTGAGCTACGCCCTGCTGGCCGTCGCGACGCCCGCGGCCGTCGGCGTCCTGTTCTACTCGTTCAAGCTCGGCGCGCAGTCCTGGGCCTGGGTCGTCGCGGCCACGGCGACCGTGGCGGTGGCTCTCGCCGACACGTTCCTGTGAAGCCGGTGGAGCCCGCGGAGCCCGGAGGGGGTGCGATCGTTGATCAGTGTTGAGAACCTGACCAAGCGCTTCGGGCGCAAGACCGTCGTCGACGGCCTGACCTTCCAGGCGCGGCCGGGGGTGGTGACCGGCTTCCTCGGGCCGAACGGCGCGGGCAAGTCCACGACGATGCGGCTGATCGTCGGCTTGGCCGAGCCCGACGCCGGGACGGCCCTGGTCGAGGGGAAGCCGTACCGGGACCTGGCCGACCCGTGCGGCACGGTCGGCGCGCTGCTCGACGCGGGCTGGGTCCGCCCGAACCTCACCGCGCGCACCCATCTGCGGTGGCTCGCCGCCCTCACCCGTACGCCGCCCGGACGCGCCGACGAGCTGCTGGAGGCCGTCGGGCTCGCGGAGGTCGCGGGACGGCGGGTCGGCGGCTTCTCGCTCGGCATGCGGCAGCGGCTGGGCATCGCCACCGCGTTGCTCGGCTCCCCCCGCGTGCTGCTGCTGGACGAGCCGATGAACGGCCTCGACCCCGAGGGCATCCACTGGATCCGCCGGTTCCTGCGCCAGGCCGCGGCGGACGGGCGCACCGTCCTCGTCTCCAGCCACCTGCTCGCCGAGATGGCCCTGACGGCCGACGAGGTCGTCGTCATCGGCGCGGGACGGCTCATCGCCCAGGCCCCGACCCGGACGTTCGTCGAGGAGGCGACGCGCAGCCGCGTGATCGTCCGGGCCCCGGAGGCGCGGCGGCTCGCCGCGCTGCTCACCGGGGCCGGGTTCGACGTCCGCGAGGAGCCGCCCGGAACGCTCGCGGTCACCGGCGCGAACACGGCGCGGGTGGGCGCGCTCGCCG